>CAWBAV010000001.1:0-169160 GCA_963786865.1 uncultured delta proteobacterium
GGGCTCAGTCCACGCGAGGTCGCGGAACGCCTCGAGCACTTTGGTCCGAACATTCTCGCCGAGTTCCATGCGGTTTCCTGGTTTCGATCCTGTGGAGGCAGCTTCGAAGACTTCGTGGTCTGTTCCGATTGCGGGTTCGGGGCTCTGATTGCCCCTGGGCGACCATCTCGAAGGCATTGCCATCCTGGTGGTCATCGTGATCGACACCCTGATCGGATTCGTCGCCGACCTCCGCGCGGTGCGATCGGAGCCGAGGCGCTCCGCCAGCTCGGAAGCACCGAAACGACGGTTCGACGCGGCGGCGTGGCGCAACGCGTGTCTGCGGAGAACTTGGTCCGGGAGACATCGTCCTCTTCGAAGGGGGCGACGTCGTGACGGCCGATGTGCGCCTGCTGGCTGCGTCGAGGGTGCAGAGTGACGAATCACTCCTGACCGGGGAGTCCGTTCCCGTCGAAAAGACAATCGAAGTTCTGCCGGAGGACGACGCTGCTCGCGGAGCGCGACAACATGTTGTTCAAGGGGACGGCCATCACCCAAGGGAAACGCCGAAGCCGTCGTGGTCGTGACAAGCGGGTATGCAAGCCGACTCGAGGTCGATCACGGCTCTGGTGCAGAAGACAACCGACAAGAAACCGCCGCTCGAAGAACGAATCGACTCCCTCGGCAAGGTGATGGGGTGGCTCTGCATTGCCCTGGTCACCGTCATCGGAATTCTCGGCCTCTTGAGCGGCAAGGAGCTCACCGACGTCGTCAAAACGGCGATCGCTCTCGCGGTCGCAACCGTGCCCGAGGGTCTGCCCAATCGTCGCCACTCTGGCGCTGGCCCGTGGCATCCTCCGGATGGCGCGCCGCAATGCGCTCGTCGAGCAGCTCTCCGCGGTCGAAACATTGGGCTCGACCAGTGTGATCCTCACCGACAAGACCGGCACGCTCACCGAAAACCGGATGACCGTCACCGATGTCATCGTTCCACGGCGAAGCGCGGAGGACCCTGCGACCGTCGGCATTCCACTTGCAAACGAACCAGCCGAGACGGATGACGACGTCCGACGCTTGATTGTTGCGGCTGCGCTTTGCAGTGACGCATCCATAGGAACGGACGGCTCGGGACGGGAGGTCCGGGTCGGTCGACCCCATGGAGATCGCGCTTCTTCTCGCGTCGCGGGAGATCGGTCTCGACCACGAACAAGTCCTTCGAGACGAACCGCGCATCTCCGAGGAAGCGTTCGATCCCGACATCAAGATGATGGCAACGTACCACCGCCGCGGCAACGCCATGCGGGTCATCGTGAAAGGCGCGCCCGAAGCGGTGATGAGCCGATGCGTGTCGGTGCGCACCACCGAGGGCGCGGAGCCGCTCAACGATTCGACGCTCGAGGTCTGGCGCAAGGAGAATCATCGTGTGGCGTCGGATGGGCTGCGCATGCTCGCGATTGCCGAGCGCGTCGACCAGTCTCACGATGGCGATCCCTATCGGGGCCTGACGCTGCTCGGCCTCGTCGCGCTTTCGGATCCGCCGCGCTCGGATGTCATCGAGGCCATCGAGGAGTGCCATCGAGCGGGCGTGGACGTCGTGATGGTGACCGGCGACCAGGCGCCGACAGCCGAGCACATCGCCGTCGCCGTTCGGTTGATTCCACCTGAAGACAAAGGGCACGCCGTCACCGGCCCAGAGCTTCAAGCCCTTCTCGACAGAGGGGCAGACGGCGCAGCGCAGCTTCGGAAGACGCACGTCTACGCACGCACCGACCCGGAGCAGAAGATGAAGCTGCTGTCGTTCTTCCAAGGCGAAGGTGAGACCGTGGCGATGATCGGCGACGGGGTCAACGATGCGCCAGCGCTCCGTCAGTCCGACATCGGCGTTGCGATGGGGAAGCGTGGAACGCAGGTCGCGCGCGAAGCCTCGGACATGATTCTCCAAGACGACCACTTCGCGACGATCGTCGTCGCGATTCGGCAAGGGCGCATCATCTTCCGGAACATCCGGACCTTCGTCTTCTATCTCTTGTCTTGCAATCTGAGCGAGATCATCACCGTTGGCCTTGCGTCGGCCGTGAACGCCCCACTTCCAATCCTTCCGATGCAGATCCTCTTCTTGAACCTCGTGACCGATGTCTTCCCCGCGCTCGCGCTCGGGGTAGGGGACAGCGGACCGTACATCATGGAACACCCACCGCGACCGAAGACCGAAGCTCTTCTGGCGCCGCGGCATTGGGCGAGGCTCGCGGGGTACGGCCTGGTGATGAGCGCGGCGGTTCTGGCCGGGCTTGCCATCTCCATGCGGGTCTTCCACATGAGCACGGAGCGCGCGGTCACCGTCTCGTTCCTGATTCTGATGGGGGCGCAGCTTGGGCACGTCTTCAACATGGTCTCCCCTAGCTCCGGCTTCATCTACAACGAAGTCACGCGCAACGCCTGGATCTGGGGGGCGGTGATTCTCTGCTTGGGCCTCCTCGTCGCGGCGGTCTACGTGCCAATCCTCTCGGACGTCCTCGGAACTGAGGAACCTGGGCGGGAGGGCTGGATGCTGGTTCTCACTCTGAGCTTGGCCCCGGTCCTGGTCGGCCAGAGCATGCGGGCGATCAGCCAGATCCGCCGCAGATATGGGCGCCAAGTGGGCCCCGAGCGTGGCGGAATCGCCTGACTGTGGTAGAGGAGCGCCCATGGACAAGACCGCGCCGATCGCCGACTTCATGACCCCGATGCCACATACCGTCGGCAGCGAGCAGACGATCACCTTTGCCCAGAAGCTCATGGAGAAGCACGGCGTCCGCCACCTGCCCGTGCTTCACGGCGGCGAGCTCCATGGGATCGTGAGCGACCGCGACCTCGGCATGGTCGCCGGCCTCAACGAGGTCAATCCAGACATCACGACCGTCGAGGAGGCGATGACCCAAGAGGCATACACGGTGTCCAAGGACACCCCGCTCTTCGCCGTTCTCGAAGAGATGCTCGAGCACAAGTACGGCTCCGTCGTCGTCGTCGAAGGCGTCAAGATCGTTGGCATTCTCACGACGCACGACGCCCTGAAGCTCCTGGTCGACAACTTCGCGAGCGCCTGAGCGGGATACGCTCTCGGGTGATTCGCTGCACGTGCCATCGTACAGCTGGGGTGTGAGCTTGCGATGCCCGTCGAAAACGGTTGACGGAATCTCGAGACCAGACTTAGCGTCGCGAGCATGAAGGCATACGCGGTTGTGGTTGGGTTGCTGCTCGGGGTCGTTGGAGTCGCGTGTAGCAGCGAGGACCCGATTCTCGGATGCGAGGACACGCAGGATTGCATTGACCAGGGGAACAGCTGCCCCGGCGGGGAGGAGCTGTTCTGCAATCAGCAATTGGGAGGTCTCTGCGACTGCGACGAGGGCACCGGAGGCACAGGTGGTAGCGGCGGCTCCGCGGGCACCGGAGGAACCGGAGGCACCATCAACCCAGGAGCATGCGCTGATTGCGTCGGCACCGATGTTGGTCCCCCGGGTGAACCCAACACTGTCGTCTCGTGTGAGCCCACGGGCGAACAGTTCCTGTGCAGTTGCTTGGACGGCATGGGCGCCAGCCACGACGTGTACGTGTCGCCAGCGGGCTGCCAAGGGTAGAGCACACCCCTAGCGAGTTCGAAATCTCAGAGCGGCACGAGCCAGGGCACTCGAACCGCGTACGCGAGACGCTCAGTCGCCGACGCCTAGCTCGTCGATGACGCGGCTCAGCAGGGGCGGGTCGTCGGTCATGATGCCGTCGATGCCGTAGGTCGTGATCAGGAAGCGCATCTCTTCCTCGTCGTTGATGGTCCAGACGTGCACGTACATGTCGAGCTCGTGGGCGCGGGGAACGAAGCCAGGGTGCAGGACGTCGACCACGCGGTCGCCGATGTTGTACTGCGTCGGCACCTGGAGGAACTCGGCCGGGGGGACGTATTCGGGGTCGAGCTCGTCAAACGAGAAGCCCCAGAACTGAAGGGTCTCGTTGACGCCGGTGTTGGTGGGGATCTCGGGCGCAGCGGCGCGCAACTGAGCGAGGACCGCATCGGAGAACGCCGAGCCGGTCATCTTGTCTTCGACACCGTGCTCACGGATCACCTCGACGAAGTGGTCGACGATCGGCGGGTCGGATTGCTTGACCTCGATCACGAATGGGGTGTCCGGGTAACGGTCGAAGACCTCTTCCATGGTCGGAACCACCAGGCCCGTGCCGCGGTATGGGTAGGTGGCTCCGTCGTCTCGGGTGAAGTTGTAGCCGGCGTCGCACTCGCGAAGCTCGGCGAGGGTCTTTTCCTTGATCAGGCCGGTGCAGTCCGTCGTGCGGTCCACCGTGTCGTCGTGCATCACGACGAGCACGCCATCGAGCGTTTCGTGCACGTCGAGCTCGAGAATGTCGGCGCCGTCTTCGAGCGCCTGGTCATAGGCGAGCAGGGTGTGCTCGGGTCGAATGCGCCTGCCGCCGCGATGCGCGATGTTGAGCACCTTGTCGCAGCGAAGCATCTCTTGCGGGGTCAAGCACTTGGGCGCCGTGCCGCCTGCGCCACCCATTCCGCCGGCACCAGCGACTCCGCCGGTACCGCCATCGCCACCACCCCCGCCAATCGAGCTCTGCGCTGCTGCTGTCGCAACCAAGAGTCGCCATCGTTACGGTCATCAAGATTAAGAAAAGCTTCTTCATGGATCCTGCCTCCGAGGTCGCCTTTTAGCAGCCAGTTCGCGAACTGTCTCCCCGGCCTTGTCCGCGCGAGCCGCGCCTGGCACCTTTGGCGGGTGTCGACTCGAACGGCGTTTACGTTTTGCCGGATTTGCGAGGCCACCTGCGGTCTCAAAGCCACGATCGAAGACGACCGAGTGACGGCGGTCGAGCCCGATCCGGACCACGTGGTGAGCAAGGGGTACTCCTGCATCAAGGGGCTCCGCTATCACGAAATTCACCATTCGCCCGACCGTTTACGCGTGCCGCTCAAGCGAACCCGGGACGGTTTCGAAGAGATCAGCTGGGAGCAGGCGCTCGACGAGATCGGCGCGAAGGTGCAGCAGCTCGTGACGGAGCATGGCGGAGACTCGATCTCGGCGTATCTCGGCAATCCGATTTCGTTCAGCTTGCTGCCGCCGATTCTGACCTCGGCGTTCCTGCAAGGGCTCGGTTCGCGCAATCTATTTCAGACTGGATCGCAGGACTGCAACAACAAGTTCGCGGCCGCTCAGCGGGTCTATGGGTTTCCCTTCATTCAACCCTTTGCCGACGTCGATCGCACGCAGTGCTTGATCATCATCGGCTCGAATCCGGCCGTCTCCCGCTCGAGCTTCATGCAGCTCCCCGATCCCGTTCGACGGCTCCGCGCGATCGAAGGCCGCGGGGGAAAGTTTTTCTGGTCAATCCCAGGCGTACCGAGACCGCCAAGCAGCTCGGAACCCAGGTCTTCATTCGCCCAGACACGGACGTGTACTTCCTTCTGAGCTTCCTCTACGAGGTGATCGAGCGCGATGGCATCGACCATGAGCGCGTCGGCCGATACATGCGAGGGCTGAACGCGCTCCGGCGCGTCGCCGAACCCTGGTCAGCCGAACGAACCGCCGAGGTCACCGGCGTCCCAGCCGCCACGCTCCGCGAGATGGTCGAGGCGTATCTCGGGGCCGACGGCGCGGCGTTGTTCCTCTCGACCGGCGTGAACCAGGGGAGCCAGGGCACCCTCGCATTCTGGATTCAGGAAGCGATCAACGCGATCACCGGCAACCTCGACCGACTCGGAGGCACGCTCGTCGGGCACGGTTTCATCAAGGACTTCCCAAGACATGCGCGCAAGGGCGGGCACACGATGCGCAAGGAATTCTCGCGCATTGGAAAGCTTCCCTCGGTCGCCGACACGTTTCCAGCGGGGCTCATGGCCGACGAAATCCTCACGCCCGGCGAAGGACAAGTGCGCGCGCTCTTCTGCGTCTCCGGAAATCCTCTGCTCACGGTGCCGAACGCCAATGGTCGGCTCGAAGAGGCCATGAAGGCGCTCGAGCTCCTCGTCGTCATCGACATCTTCCGCAACGAGACCGCCAATCACGCGCACTACATTCTGCCTGGCACCAGCGCCTTTCAGCGAGCAGACCTACCCTTCGTGTTTCAGTCCTTGATGGGTGCACAGGGGATTCCCTACGCGCAGTTCACCGATGCTCTGGTGCCGACGGAATACGAGCAACGAGACGAGACGCTGATTCTCTTGCAGCTCGCCCGGGCGTCCGGGTCCAAGCTCTTCGGGTCGCGTGTCGCGAACGGATTCTTCAGAGGCTGGATGGGGCTCGAGAAGCTGCCCTGGGTCGGCGGACGGGTGGGACTCACGCCGGAGCGTTTTCTCGGCCTCATGGCGCGCGCGTTCCGCCTCGGCTCTCTAAAACAGCTTCGCAAGGAGCCGCACGGACGGCTCCTCGAACCCAACAAGGGAGGCGATTTTCTCGGCAAGCGCGTCGTCACCGACGATGGCCTGGTCGATTTGGCGCCCGAAGAATTCGTGCTCGCCGCGGGCGAGCTCCAGAAGTCCTTTGAGATCGAGCGCGCACAGCGCGACAAGCTCAAGCTGATCAGCAAGAGAGAGCCGCTCAGTCACAACAGCTGGATGCACAATCACCCGAAGTTCATCGAAGGCAAGCGCTCGACCAACTACCTCTACATGAACCCCGTGGACGGCGAGAAGACCGGCGTGAAGTCGGGCGCCATGGTCGAGGTGCGCAGCAGCGTCGCTTCGGTACGCCTCCCGGTGCAGCTCACCGACGACATGATGCCTGGCGCGGTCGCGCTGCCGCACGGCTGGGGTCATCAGGCCGCCGACGGGCTCAGCGTGGCGAGCACGACCAGCGGCGCGAACGTGAATCTCCTCGCAGCCGACGGTCCCGCGGAGCTCGAGTATTTCTCGGGAATGGCGAAGTTGAACGGCATCTGGGTCGAGGTCGTACCCGCCGACTAGGTCAGCGCCAGGGTCAGCCGGGGAGGAGGATCTTCCTGATGGCGTGGACGAGAAGGCGGACCACCAGCGGTGGATGTTGTCGAGTCCGTCCACGGGTAGGTCCAGCGGCACGATGTAGCCAAAGCCTGCGCCTATGGCGAAGTCGGCGAGTGTGAGGGTGTCGCCGGTGACGTAGCTCCTGTTTTCGAGATTCGCGTCGAGGATCTGGGCGTACTTGCGGAAGTCCTTCGTCGCGCGTTCTATGGTTGCGACGTTGGGGTTGTCGCGCCGGAAAAATTTCTCGCCGAAAATTCGGTTGAGGGCGTTGCTGAGGTGATTCGACTCCCAGAACATCCAACGCAAAATGTCGTATCGCTTTTCGGACTTCGGCCAGAGCTCCGTGTCTTTCCGACCCGCCAGATAACAGATGATCGCGTTCGACTCCCAGAGCACCGTTTCGCCATCGACCAGAGTCGGAACCTTGCCGTTCGGATTGAGCGCCAGGTACTTGGGCGTGCGCTGTTCGCCGGCGCGTAGGTCGACGGTCTCGGTTTCGAGCTCGATGCCCAGCTCTGCAGCGACGGCATGCACCTTGCGGGCATTGGGTGAAAACAGGTTCGTATAGAGCTTCATGCAGGGCCTCCTCCAGCTGCGAAGCTTACCGCAGCGAGTGAGGAACGTTACAGAGTGGTTCCCAGACGCTCCGATTGTAAAAGTTCTGTCACCAATTCAGCCATTTCTCGTATCCCGCGCCCCGGTCTGCAATAGATCGAGCAGTTACTCATCGGGCGGCGTGCGCAATGATCAAGCGATGGATAGGCGAGGCGTTCCTTCGGATCGCGGGTTGGAAGACCGAGGGTGAGCGTCCGCCTCGAGATCGCTACGTCATCATCGCAGCGCCTCACACCTCGAACTGGGACATGCCCTTCATGCTGGCCATGGCGTTCGTCTACGACATTCCCGTTCGATGGATGGGCAAGCACACCTTGTTCAAGGCGCCGTTTGGTCCGTTCTTCAAGAGCCTGGGTGGCATTCCGATCGTGCGTGATCGTCCCGGGGGCGTCGTCGGACAGATGGTCGAGCACTTCGCGAACAACGATTCGCTGGTCCTGATGGTTCCGGCCGAAGGGACTCGCTCGCACGTCGACTATTGGAAGTCCGGTTTCTATCACATCGCCCGCGCCGCGGACGTTCCGGTCGTCTTATCCTATCTCGACTTCGGCAAGAAGGTCGGCGGCATCGGACCTTCGATCGAGCTCTCCGGCGACTTCAAAGCGGACATGGACAAGATCCGCGCGTTCTACGCGGACAAGAAGGGACATCGTCCTGAGAACGTCGGTGTGATCCGTCTGCGCGAGGAAGACATCGAAGAGCTGATCGACCACGACGCGCCCGAGGAAATCGAGCGACTCGCAGGCAATCTGTAATATCTCCGCTCCCTGGCTTCACAATGAGCTTCTGCAGCGTCCGGGAGCCAAGGCTGCGTCTGCTCGCCGGGGGCGGTCCCCGCGTGCCGTGGGCTGCTCAGCCGCTAGCGCCCGAGAAGCAAGACGCCTACGCCCGCTGCAATCGCGATCACTTGAGGCCATCCAGGCAAGGCGGGACGCTCGTGCTCGTGCGCCCAGTCGTGCGTCACCACATGCAAGAGGAGGCCACCCACCGCCGCTTCGATCCACGGCTCGCCGCCCGCCCAGGCGCTGAGCGAGGTCTGCTGTGCGAGCACGACGCCGAACGAGGCCGCAATCGCCAAGCCGACTGCGCGGCGATTTCGCTTCGACGACCGTGGGCGGACGTGAAGGCGAGGGCGATCAGCGCGCTGACGGGAACGGAGTGAACTGCGATGGCCGTGAGCACGTCTCCGTGGTGATGGCCAATGTGCGCGTCGCCGGTAAACGAGCCCAATGCGAGCCCGTCACCGACCTGGTGGAGTATCAACCCCCAGTAGCTGAGCTCGAGCCCCATGGTCGAGGAGTGATCGTGCTCGGGATCTTCGTGCGCGGCCCGCTCGATCAGCCAAGGAGCCAGGAATGCGATGGCCATGGCGATCAGGACGATGGGACCGGCCGCGCTGATCGCGTCTCGGGATCAGGCGCGCCGACGACCACGGCGACCGCAGAGACGATCGCGAACGTCCGGATGGCGTCGAGTAGCCTGCCTCGTCCAGGGGCGATGAGCCCCAGCACGGACCCATCCCGACGGATCCAACGACGATCGCAATCGGCCACTCCATGGAGCGGGCTTACCACACTCGGAACGGTTCTGGCGTCGCTAGATGCTGAGCGACTCGGCTTCTTGCGCGGCTTCCTTGGCCAGATGCGCCGCAGCGCAGGGCGCGCACGCGATGCATTCCTTGGCGATTTCGTAGCCTGCGCCGCCCGGATCGTCCTGGAACTTGGAGCGGCGCTGCGGTGAGCCCCTTCCTGCGCTTTGCCGCGGCTCGGGTACTGCGGGACGGCGCTCGAGCACGACCTTGGTCGCTCGCTCTCCTGGGCGCGACACTCGATTGCAAAGCTTACATCGGTACATTCAGGGGCTCCTCGTTCTAGGACCCGGCGGTGTGGCACATGGGCGGGCGCTCGGCAAGTCAAGCGGCGCTGAGCGAAGCCCGCACCCGATGGGCCGCCGAGGCGGCCAAAAGCTTGGCGATTTCGGGCGCGGTACGTCAAGACTCCGTCCGCGCGGCCGCTTGAAGCAGAGCATGCTCTCGAGGATGACCTTGTCCCAGTCGAGCCAGCCCCGCTCAGCGGCGCCACGCAGTATCGCGTACCTTCCCCGCTGACCTGGTACGCCAACGTGGGGAGCCCGAAACGCTTCCTTCACCCCTGCGAATGATGTCGAGGTACGGCATCCTGGCTTGACCATGAGCATGTTGGCGCCTTTGCTCACGTCGAGCGCGATCTCACGCAGTGCTTCGTCCGAGTTCCAGGTTCATTTCGATAGCTGCGCTGTCGGCAGAACCGAGGTTCTGAGCGGAGCCCACCGCATCACGAAACGGACCATAAAACGCGGACGCGTACTTCGCCGAGTAGGCGAGCAGGCCCACACGCTCGAGCGCCTCCGCATCGAGCGCCTTCCGGATCGTGCCGATTCGGCCATCCATCATGTCGCTCGGCGCGATGACGTCGCAGCCCGCATGTGCCTGCACGATGGCTTGCTCGCACAGCACCCGCACCGTTTCGTCGTTGAGGATCTCACCGTTCCGGACGATGCCATCCTGTCCGTGGGTGGTATACGGGTCGAGTGCGACGTCGCAGATCACGCCGATCTCGTCGTGCGCATCTTTGATGCTGCGAACGGCTCGGCAGACGAGGTTCTTTGGGTTGGTGGCTTCCTTGCCGCTGGGCGTCTGAGCTCCGGAGGGGTCACCGGGAAGATCGCCACGGCAGGAATGCCGAGGGCCTTGGCCTGACCGACGGATTTCACGAGGAGGTCGATGCTCAATCGTTCGATGCCTGCATCGAGGCGACCGCCGTGCGTTCGCCCTGGCCTTCCTGGACGAAGAGGGGCCAGATCAAGTCATCCGGCGTCAACTTGGATTCACGGGTGAGTCGGCGTACCCAGTCGCTGCGGCGATTCCGCCGCATCCTCGTGCCTGGGAACTCGGGCGTAGCGTTCTGAGCCATGGGTGCGAGGAGCCTAGCATGCAGCTATGCTTTGCGCGTGAGAATCGGTTTTCCAATTCTTGTGGCTGCGCTCGGGGTAGCGGCCTGCTCGACCACGATGACGGGGCGCAGGCAGCTCACGCTCATCGATGACGACAAGATGGACGCCCTCGGCATCTCCGCGTTCGCGAGCTTGAAGGCGGAAGGTACGCTCAATCAGGATCCCGCGGTCAACGCCTACGTAGCCTGCGTGGCTGCGGCCATCGTCGAGGTGGTGCCACGCGAGCTCGGACCCTCGGACGGGCGATGGGAGGTGCTGGTCTTCGAGGACGCTACGCCAAACGCCTTTGCGCTTCCGGGCGGCAAGATCGGCGTTCACACCGGCATGCTCGAGGTCGCGACGACGCCGAATCAGCTTGCTGCGGTGCTCGGTCACGAGGTGGGGCACGTGCTGATGCGACACGGAAACGAGCGCATGTCGCAGTCGATCCTCGCGGACACGGCCATGAATACCGCGTCGGTCGCGGCAGGGATGGGAGCGCCCGAGTACCAGCAACTGATCGTCGGCGGGCTAGGCGTCGGCGCCCAGTTCTGGCGTGCTCCTTCCCTTCAGTCGGAAGCACGAGAACGAGGCGGACGAGGTCGGACAGATCTTCATGGCTCAGGCCGGCTTCTATCCTGCGGAGGCGATCACGCTCTGGCAGAGCATGGCGGAAGCGGGCGATCAGGGGCCTGCGCAGTGGCAGTCGACGCACCCCTCGGACGAAACCCGCATCGCGAGGCTCCAGGCCAACCTGCCTAAGGCCATGAATGAGTACGAGAAGGCGCGCGCGGCCGGAAAGAACCCGCGATGCGTGCCGCCGCCCGACGAATGGGTGAACCCCGAGGCCCTGCCGTAGCGCTCAGCTGTGCTTCCGAATGAAGCTCGCCACCGCTTGGCCGATCTCGACCGGCGAGTCCTCTTGGATGAAGTGAAGTCCCTTCACCGTGATCGATTCCTGGTTGGGCAAGTTCCGCGCGAACTCCCGCTGCGATCCGATCAAGACGATGCCCGGATCCGCGTCGATGAAGAGCTTGGGCGGCGAGTCGCTGGTTTGAAGCCATGCTGCATAGGCTGCGACAATGTCGTGCACGTCTCTGGGCTCGCCTCCGATTGGGATTTGTCGAGGCCAGGTGAGCGTGGGGCGGCGGGACTCGCCAGGCTCGACGAAGCGCCTACGGTAGCGTTCCATTTCCTCGTCGCTGAGCTTGCGGATGATCGAAGACGGCAAGATGCGTTCGATGAACACGTTCTTCTCGAGAATGATGCCCTCGCCAGCGGGCGAGCGAATCGCCTGGAAGATCTTCCGCGCCGATTCGGCCCACTCGTCCCAGCTTTCGAGCGGGCGGACGATCGCTTCCATGTACGCGATCCCCGCGATCTGTTCCGCGTGCCGGTGCGCCCAGTGGAAACCGAGTCCGGAGCCCCAGTCGTGAATCACCAGGAACACGGGCTGGTCACCCACGACCGCGTCGAACCACGCGTCGAGGTAGCGCCGATGGTCGACGAAGCGATATCCACTCGAGCTCTCTCCCGAGTCGCCCATGCCGATCAGGTCGGGCGCCAGGCAGCGGGCGACGGACGAGACCTCTTTGATCACGTTCCGCCAGAGGTACGAAGAGGTGGGGTTGCCATGGAGAAACACGGCGATCGGCCCTGAACCGCTGGTGTCCACATAGGAGATTTCGCTGTCCTCGACTGCGGCGCGTTTTCTTGGATGGGTGTCTTCCGCGGAGATCGTGCTCATGGTGTATAGTTCGCCCGATGAGCGCGAGCCGCAAATGGAGGGCGCCCGAGAGCGAATTTCTGGTGCCATTCGACGGCAGCTTCCGCGTGAACGCCGCGCCGACCGGGCCTCCGACGAAGGTCGACAAGGCAGCGTTCGAGAAAGCACGCGAGGAACGAACAGCCGAAATCTACGAGCTCCAACGCAAGCTCTACGCGGACAACCGCTACTCGGCGCTCTTCGTCTTTCAGGCGATGGATGCCGGCGGGAAGGACGGCACCATTCGAAGCGTCTTCACGGGGGTCAATCCCGCGGGTTTCCAGGTATCCTCGTTCAAAGCCCCTTCCGAACAGGAGCTCGACCACGACTTTCTTTGGCGCATCGCCCAGCGCTTGCCCGAGCGCGGTCGAATCGGTGTATTCAATCGCAGTCACTACGAGGAGGTGCTGGTCGTTCGCGTGCATCCCGAGTTTCTCGAACGACAGAGGCTGCCATACATGGACCTCGAGACCCTCTGGACCGAGCGTTTCAAGTCGATTCGCGAGTTCGAAAGACACCTCGCGGTGAACGGCACAGTCGTCGTGAAGTTCTTCCTCAACGTCTCGAAGGAGGAGCAAAGACATCGTTTGTTGGAGCGTATCGACAAGCCGAGCAGCAATTGGAAGTTCAGCGCCGCAGACGTGGATGAGCGAAAGCGCTGGCCCGAATACATGGCCGCCTTCGAGGACGCCCTGAACCAAACCTCGCGTCCCTGGGCACCCTGGTACGCCGTCCCCGCCGACGACAAGCCGTTCATGCGCCTCGAGGTGGCGCGCATCGTTCAGCAGACCCTGGAGAGCCTTGGTCTGTCGTTCCCGCAGATCGACGATGCGGCCCGCCTTGCCCTGGCCGACTGTCGCAGAGCGCTCGAGCAGCAATGACTGGCGCACCTCCCATCGTCTTGACCGTCGCGGGCTCGGACCCATCGGGCGGGGCCGGGCTTCAAGCGGATCTCAAGACGATCCACCAGCACGGAGCATACGGGGCGGCTATTCCGACCCTGATCACCGTGCAGAGCAGTGAGCGCGTACTGGATGTCGAGCTTCTCTCGGCGGACCTCGTTCGCGCTCAACTCAGCGGGCTCCTCGATGACATCGAACCGGCGGCCGCCAAGACGGGCGCGCTCGGCTCCGCGGCGGTTGCCCACGTTCTCGGCTCGGTGATGCGAGAGACCGGCTTCCCCTGGGTGGTCGATCCGGTCTGGCTGCCATCCCGCGGCAAAGCGCTGTCGGAGGGGGATGTGGTGGAGGCCTACAAGAAAGCAGTCATTCCCCACGCCGCCTTGGTCACGCCCAATGCTTTCGAGGCAGGCCGCTTGACGGGACTCACCGTCCGGACACTCGACGACGCCCGCGCCGCAGCCGAAGGGATCGCCGGGCTCGGCGCGGCCGCCGTTCTCGTGAAGGGCGGTCATCTCGAGGGCGAGGCTAGGGGCACCGACATCCTCTTGTTCGAGGGGGAAGTCTGCGAGCTGAGGGCGAGTGGGCTCGTGCCCGGCCGATTCCATGGAACGGGCTGCGCCCTCTCCGCGGCGATTGCCGCACGCCTTGCGCTCGGAGCCGACATTCCTACGGCGGTGAGCGGCGCGAAGGCCTGGCTCGGCGCAGCGCTCATCCACGCTTTCGCCATCGGCAAGGGCGCCCAGCCTGTGAATCATCTCTGGCCTATCGACGGGAAACCTTAGCCGGATTCTAAGTTTTGGGAGCGCAATAGTTGCCCCGTCTTTTGCGAGGCTGCTACATGCCAGCAGGTTTTCGGATGGCGCGGCGTCGGAAGAAGAAGGGGGTTCCGCAGATCGAGCTGCCCATGGACAGTATCGAGGACGCATCGCTCGTCGTCGAGGCGCAGCGGAGATATCTGAACTACGCGCTGAGCGTCATCACCTCTCGCGCCCTGCCCGACGTCCGCGATGGGCTCAAGCCCGTGCAGCGACGCATTTTGTACACGATGTACAACGAGCTGCGGCTCCGGAGTGACGTCAAGCATCGCAAATCGGCGGCCATCGTCGGCGACGTGATGGGCAAGTTCCATCCGCACGGGGACACCGCGATCTACGATGCGCTGGTCCGCATGGCCCAGTCCTTCACCATGCGTCAGCCGCTGGTCGACGGTCGCGGCAACTTCGGCTCGCCCGATGGCGACTCGGCGGCCGCCATGCGGTACACCGAAGCGCGCCTTCAGAAGCTCGCGGACGAGCTTCTCGTGGAGCTCGCCAAGAAGACCGTGGCCTTCCGTCCGAACTACGACGGGCGCCTATTCGAGCCGATCGTGCTGCCCGCGCGGTTTCCAAACCTCCTCGTGAATGGCTCGCAGGGCATTGCGGTTGGAATGGCAACCTCGATTCCACCTCACAATTTGTCCGAGGTGATCCAGGCCTCGGTGGCGTTGATCGATGGAGACCTCACGACCCATCAGCTGATGAAGTTCGTGAAGGGTCCCGACTTCCCGACGGGCGGCGAGCTGATCAGCAGCAAGGGCGAGCTGGCTTCGGCCTATGAGAATGGCCAGGGCTCGCTCAAGCTCCGAGGCGAGTGGAAGCTCGAGAAGCCTCGCAACGGAAATCCTGCGATCGTGATTCACTCGATCCCCTATTCGATCGAGCGCAGCACCGTCGTCGAGAAGATCGCGGAGGTCATCATCGCGAGGAAGCTCCCGCTCCTGCTCGACGTGCGCGACGAGAGCACGGACGATTGCCGCATCGTCTGCGAGCTGAAGAAGGAGGCCGACCCTCAGCTCATCATGGCGTACCTCTACAAGAACACGCCACTTCAAACCAACGTGCAAGTCAACCTCACCTGCCTCGTGCCGACCTCCAATCCCGAAGTCGCGGCGCCCCAGCGGATCGGCCTCAAGGCCATCCTTCGGCACTTCCTCGACTTCCGCATGGAAGTGGTCACCAAGCGACTCGAGTTCGAGCTCGAACAACTCCTCAATCGAATCCACATCCTCGAGGGCTTCGTCATCATTTTCGATGCGCTCGACGAAGCGATTCAGATCATCCGGCGGTCCGAGGGAAAGCAGGACGCGGCGGCCAAGCTGATGAAGCGCTTCGGGCTCGACGAGCTCCAGGTCGACGCGATCCTCGAGCTCAAGCTCTACCGCCTTGCAAAGCTACAAATGCTCGAGATTCGGTCCGAGCTCGAGCAGAAGCTCAAGGAAGCCCAGCGAGTGCAGAAGCTGCTGAAGAGCGCGGCGGCGCGCTGGAAGCTGATCCGCGCGGAGCTTCAGGAGCTCGCCTCTCAGTACGCAGACCCGCGCCGTACGCGAATCACTGCCAAGCTGGACGAGCCCGAGTTCGATGCCGAGGCCTTCATCGTCGACGAAGACGCGATGGTCATCGTCACCGAGCAGGGCTGGGTCAAGCGTCAACAGAACTTGAAGGACGTGGGCTCCACTCGAGTTCGAAAGGGTGACCGAGTGCTGGCCGTGCTCGCGGGCTCGACCAAGAGCACGGTGGCCTTCTTCAGCAGCCATGGGGTCTGCTACGTGAGCCGAATCGTCGACATTGCGGCGACCACCGGTCACGGAATTCCGCTACAGACGATGTTCAAGATGGCGGACGGTGAGCGCATCGTAGGCGCCATGGGCTTCGACCCGCGTTTTCTCGATGTGCCGCCCCTCGACGAAGCATCTGCCGAGCGGGAGCCTCCGTACGCCGTCGCGGTCACGCGTGGCGGCCTGGCGCTCCGGTTCTCCCTCCGGGCGCATCGTGAGCCGTCGACCCGCTCCGGTCGCAAGTTCACCAGGCCGAAGAAGGGCGACGAGGTGATTTACGTCGCGCCGGTCTTCGAGGAGGACTGCATTGCCTGCGTGACGAAG
Source organism: uncultured delta proteobacterium (assembly GCA_963786865.1). Lineage (GTDB taxonomy): Bacteria > Myxococcota_A > Polyangia > Polyangiales > Houyiibacteriaceae > SG8-38. Next base: position 16,134 of record CAWBAV010000001.1, read on the forward strand.
CAGCGACGAGCCCTGATCTGCGCGGCCGAAGAGGTATCCTTGCTTGCCGGGGCAGGGCGCGGGGTCATGCTGATCAAGCTGCAGAAGGACGACGAGGTCCTCGCCGCGCGCGTGCTCTCGTATGAAGACGACGTTCTCATCGCCAAGCGAGACGGTGGAAGCGAGTATCGCATCACGTTGCGCAAGTACGAGGTCGTGTCGCGAGGCGGCAAGGGCTTTCAACTCTTCACGCGTGGCGCCATCGAGGGCGAAGTCTACCAAGAACCCGAAATTCCAATCTTCCCGGAGGAGTAGTGGCGTATACCGCCAAAGACATCGATGTTCTCGAGGGCTTGGAGCCCGTTCGCAAGCGCCCCGCAATGTACATCGGGGGAACCGATGCGCACGGCTACCATCACTTGCTTTGGGAGATCCTGGACAACTCCGTCGACGAGGCGATCAACGGGCATGCTTCGCGCATCGAGGTCGCACTGGACGAGGACCACCAGGGCGCGACCGTTACCGACAATGGGCGGGGGATTCCGGTCGACACGCATCCGAAGTTCAAGAAATCGGCCTTGGAGCTGATTCTCACGACGCTCCACGCTGGCGGCAAGTTCGAAGGTAAGAGCTACCAGGTTGCCGGAGGACTGCACGGGGTGGGTGCGTCCGTGGTCAACGCGCTCTCTTCGGATTTGACCGCGACCGTCTGGCGCGGCGGCAAGACCTATTCGCAAACATTCAAGCGCGGAAAGGCGACGTCGAAGCTCAAGACGGGCGCCAAGACCAGCAAGCGTGGAACCTCGGTTCATTTCCGGCCCGACGCCGAGATCTTCGGAAAGCGTGCCGAGTTCGACCCCAGGCGCGTCGTGGAGCGCCTGGAGGCGAAGACATATCTTCACCGTGACCTCAAAATCATCTTCGTCGACGAGAAGACGGGCGAGCGGCAAGAGCTCGAGCATCCGGGAGGGATCGTCGACTTTCTCGACAAGCTGGTCGCCGAGCGCGGTCAGCCGTCGGTGCACAACGAGCCGTTCACCGCGGAGAACGATGGCAAGCCGCGGCTCGAAGTGGCCTTGCGGTGGACCGAGGCGACCGATGAGGTGATTCGTTCGTATGCCAATGGCATTCCGACGGCCTCGGGGGGGACGCACGAGAACGGCTTCAAGCAAGGGATTGCGAAGGCCATTCGCAACCACATGGACACGCACAAGCTCACGCCAAAGGGCGTGAAGATCACGTCCGACGACATACGCGAAGGGCTCGTGGCCCTCGTGAGCGTGTACGTCGAAGAGCCACAGTTCCAGGGTCAGACCAAGGATCGTCTCAACAACCCCGAGGTGACCGCGCAGATCGAGACGTCCGTGCGCACGGCGTTCGAGCAGTGGCTCCTGAACAACAAGACCGCGGCCGAATCCATCGTCGCGCGGGTGATCATTTCGTCCCGGGCTCGTGCCGCCAGTCGTGCGGCCAGTCAGCAGGTTTCTCGCAAGACCGCGGTGAGTCATCGCCTGAATCTGCCCGGGAAGCTCGCGGACTGTTCGAGTACCAATCCCGACGACAGCGAGCTCTTCTTGGTGGAAGGCGACAGTGCAGGGGGAAACGCGAAGCAGGGACGCGACCGTAAGACGCAGGCGATTCTACCGCTGCGTGGCAAGGTCCTGAACGCCGAGCGCGCGTCGCAGGGGCAGATTCTCGGCAACCGCGAGCTGCAAGACATCGTGAGCGCCCTCGGTTGCGGCATCGGAAAAGACTTCGACATCAGCAAGCTCCGCTACGGTCGTGTGTTCTTGTTGATGGACGCCGACAGCGACGGGCACCACATAGCCACGCTCCTGCTCACATTCTTCTTTCGCATGCTTCCTGGTCTAGTGAGGGCAGGGCACGTCTTCTTGGCACAGCCTCCGCTCTATCGTCTCGACATCGGCAAACAAGTGCATTGGGCGCTCGACGATCAAGAGCGAGACCGGATCATTTCCGAGGCTCCAGCAAATGCGAAAGTCGAGATCAGCCGCTTCAAGGGCCTCGGTGAAATGACCGCAGACGAGCTCCGGGAGACCACGCTCGACAAGACCCGACGTCGGGCGTTGCGGGTCATGGTCGATGGAGAGCTCGAGGCCGACAGAGTGTTCAGCGAGCTCATGGGGAAGGACCCTGCGGCTCGGTATCAGTTCATCATGGAGCAGGCGCCGCGGGCCGACGCCATCGAGCTGGACGTTTAGCCGAAGTCTCTTCGTTCGATTTTTTTGACCCACGCCCTGCGTTCTGGTCAAACCACTTCACGAAGTACTTCCATAACTTCTGGGGAGTGGTGATGCAGTCGACTTGTCATGTGTGCGAAAAGAGCTTCGAAGCGCGATTCCGCTATCAGGTTCGCGAGGAGAACGGCCAGTACATCTACATCTGCTCGACGGCGTGCCAACAGAGACTGCTGCTCGGTGCCGATGGTGTTCACGCCTGCGATACCTGCGGGGCTACGTTCGAGATCGAGTTCCCGTATCAAATGAGCGTGAGCGATGGGCGGCGCCAGTATTTCTGCACGCCGGAATGCCGTGAGCGCGGGCAGCAGCGACTGAGCGAAGTCGGAATCGTGCGCCCGACGCCTAAGCGAATCGCAGTGTTCAACCACAAGGGCGGCACCGGGAAGACCACGACCTCGATCAACCTCGCGGCTGGATTGGCAGAGTCGGGCCGCCGTGTGCTGCTGATCGACGCGGACGGGCAGGGCAACGTGGGCGCGTCGCTCGGAATCGCAGGGCAGCGCACGCTCTACCACGTGCTGGTGAATGGCGCGAAGGCCTCGGACGTCGCGATTCCGGTTCGGGACGGACTCGACGTCTTGACCTCCAACGAGTCGCTCGCCGCGGCCGAGCTATTCTTGGCGGAGCGTCCGAACCGGGACCGCATCATGCGCGAGCGTCTCGGCGATGCGTGTCGCGACTACGACGTCGTGGTCGTCGATTGCGCGCCCGCTCTTTCGTTGATGAATCAGAATGCAATGGTCTACGCCGACAGCGTCGTCGTTCCGGTGGCCTGTGACTATCTGTCCTTGGTGGGCGTGAAACAGGTGTTGCGGACGATTCGCAACGTGCGCGAGCTCCTTCAACACGACGTGCAATTGCTCGGAGTGCTGCCGACCTTCTTCGACGTGCGCAATCGAATCTCTCGGGAGGCGATCTTGACGCTGCGTCAGCATTTCGAAGGACGGTGCTACGATCCGATTCGCATCAACACCAAGCTCCGCGAAGCTCCGAGCGCGAAGCAGACCATTTTCGAGTACGCGCCGACCAGCCATGGGGCGGAGGACTATATGCGCTTGGTGCACCGCGTGACCGCCGTTGCCGGGACCGGCCGACGAGCGCCGGCGCATCTCTCGGTTGCATCTTAGGGGGGGCACATGAAGCGACGTGAAGGAACAGGGGTTGAGAGCGTCTTCGAAGAAGACGAGGTGAGCGCGGTTTTGCGGAGCACCTTCTACGGTGACAAAGGCGGCCAGCGCGGGCGCGCCAAGGCGCTGAAGCCCAAGGCGAAGAAGCCGGACCACTACGACGTGATTTGTATCTCGCTTTACACCGAAGACCTCGCCCAATTGGACAAAATGGTCGCCAAGCTCAAGAAACGCGGCCATCGGCGGATCAGCCGCAGTGCGCTCATCCGCTTCGCGCTCGACCAGGTCGATATAGAGGACTTCCCGCGCGCCTACTAGCGTACCGTCACCGGAGCGCTATACTCGGCCCCAATTTTTAGGGTCCTTGGGAGGTTCCGGTGACTGACAGCATCCTACGGGAAGCACTCACCTTTGATGACGTGTTGCTCCTTCCGGGGTACGCCGATTTTCTGCCCGCGAACGCGGACGTGTCGACCCGATTTACTCGCGGGCTCGAGCTGCGAATTCCGTTCGTTTCGAGCGCGATGGACACGGTCACCGAATGGCGCACCGCGGTGACGATGGCCCGCGAAGGCGGCATTGGCATATTGCACAAGAACATGAGCCCGGAGCTCCAGGCGCTCGAGGTCACGAAGGTCAAGCGAGCCGAAACCGGGATGATCGTGGACCCGGTCACCGTGGGCCCGGGGGTGTCACTGCACGATGCTCTCGAGCTGATGAGGCGCCACGAGATCTCGGGGCTGCCGGTCGTCGAGGGAACCAAGCCGGTCGGCATTCTCACCAGCCGTGACATCCGCTTCGAGCAGAATCTCAATCAGAAGGTCGCTCAGCTCATGACCAGAGAGCTGGTCACCGTGCCTCCCGGTGTCGAGCAGGACAAGGCGCGCGAGCTTCTGCACAAGCATCGTATCGAGAAGCTCCTCGTGGTCGGAGACGACGGGGATCTCGTGGGCCTCATCACCATCAAAGACTTGTTGCAGGCCGATCGTTATCCAGATTCGATCAAGGACTCCCTCGGCCGACTCTGCGTGGGCGCGGCCCTCGGCGTAGGTCCGGATCGAGAGAACCGCACCGAGGCTCTGGTGCGCGCCGGGGTGGACGTACTGATCATCGACACCGCGCACGGGCATACCAAGGGTGTCATCGATGCTGTGCGCGACACGAAGTCGACCTACCCCGACGTCCAGGTGGTTGCGGGCAACGTCGCAACCGCCGCTGGAACGAAGGCACTGATCGACGCCGGCGCCGACGCCGTGAAGGTGGGCATGGGGCCAGGCTCGATTTGCACGACGCGTGTCGTGGCTGGCATTGGGGTGCCTCAGGTGACGGCCGTCATGGATTGCGCTCGGGTGGGGCGCGAGCATGGCGTTCCCATCATCGCAGACGGCGGTGTGAAGTACTCTGGCGACGCCGTGAAAGCGATCGCCGCTGGTGCAGAGAGCGTGATGATCGGCTCGCTGTTCGCGGGCACAGACGAGGCGCCTGGTGAGCTCGTGCTTTACCAGGGACGAACGTACAAATCGTATCGCGGCATGGGTTCACTCGGTGCGATGCGTGAAGGTTCCTCGGATCGCTACGCACAGGCCGACGTGTCCGACGTGGGCAAGCTGGTTCCGGAGGGGATCGAGGGCCGCGTGCCGTACCGCGGTGCTCTATCGACGGTCCTTTACCAACTGGTCGGAGGTTTGCGCGCTGGCATGGGCTATACAGGAAACCCGTCGATTGCCGAGCTACAAAAGAACGCCGAGTTCGTGCGCATCAGCGCCGCGGGGCTCCAGGAGAGTCACGTGCACGACGTGATGGTTACCAAGGAAGCGCCGAATTATCGCGTGAGCTGATCACGGCGTTGCGGAACGCGACACGTGGGTTCGACGGACGGGGCGCCTTGCAGAGGTGGCCGGAAGGACTGCGAGCAGGGGCCACGCAAGGCGCCCCTCGGTGCTCGCGCCAATCGGAGGGGGCTGCTCACTGACCGATTGTCACTCACACGCCGCCGAACTCCCGCATCGCGTTCCGCAACGCCCCTCCATACACTCCCAGTCCCAGTCCCAGTCCAGTGCCAGTGCCAGTGCCAGCGTCAGTGCCAGCGTCAGTGCTCGTGCTTCGACGCGTACAAAGGAGGACGGCTCGGGATGGGCAGCTGAGCGATTGGGCGGGAGGCTAGACGTACGGAGTCGTAGAGAGACGGCCGAGCGGGCCCCAATCGCGAGCACGCCCGTCGCGAGCCGCTCTCCGATCTTCACATCGCCAGTGCCAGTGCCAGCGTTCTGGGCCGCAGGCACTGCGGGTTCCGTCGCTCGACCCGTTCGGGGGGGCATGTTAGACCGGCCGCATGATCGTCGATGGGGTCTTGATTCTCGATTTTGGGTCGCAGTATACGCAGCTCATCGCTCGGCGAATTCGCGAGCAGCACGTTTACTGCGAAATTCAGCCTTGCACTTACTCGCTGGCTGAGATCCAAAACGTCGCGCCGCGGGCGATCATTCTCAGTGGTGGGCCGGCAAGTGTTTTCGCCGAAGGGTCGCCCACGGTCGATTCCGGTGTCTTCGATCTCGGCGTTCCCGTCCTCGGAATTTGCTACGGGATGCAACTCACCAGCCACTTGCTCGGGGGGAAAGTCCAGCGCGCGGACGAGCGCGAGTACGGGCCCGCGCGGCTGGAGGTGCTCAAGCCGGAGGGCCTGCTTCATGGATTTCACGCGGGCAGTCACGTCGACGTCTGGATGAGTCACGGCGATCGGGTCGAGAGTCTTCCGCCCGGCTTCGAGACGATCGCGCGGACCAGCAACAGCCCGTTTGCTGCCGTGGCGAACCTCGAACGCAACATCTTCGGGGTTCAGTTTCACCCCGAGGTCGCCCACACGCCCCGTGGCGTCGAGATGCTGCGCGCCTTTCTCTTCGAAGTCGCTGGTTGTGCGGCCAACTGGACGCCAGGCTCGTTCGTCGAGCAAAGCGTCGAGTCGATTCGCAGACAGGTGGGGAAACGTGCTGCTGTCTGCGGTCTATCCGGGGGAGTAGATTCGTCCGTTGCCGCCATGCTGGTCTCCAAGGCCATCGATGACCGGCTCACCTGCATCTTCGTCGACAATGGGCTGCTCCGCAAAGACGAAGCGGAGAGCGTGGTTCACACCTACCGCGATCACTTCGGACTCAAGCTCATTCACGTCGATGCCGCCGACGAGTTCCTCGATCAGCTCGCGGGAGTGACAGACCCGGAAAAGAAGCGGAAGATCATCGGTCGAGTTTTCATCGATGTCTTCCAGCGTGAGGCGCAAAAGCTCGACGACGTGGGATATCTCGTGCAGGGGACCCTCTATCCCGACGTGATCGAAAGCCTGTCCTTCAAAGGGCCGAGTGCGGTCATCAAGAGTCATCACAACGTCGGCGGCTTGCCCGACACCTTGCACCTGGAGTTGATCGAGCCGCTGAGGCTGCTCTTCAAAGACGAGGTTCGCGAAGTGGGCGAGGCGATGGGCATGCCCCGGGATGTCCTTTGGCGGCACCCGTTCCCGGGACCCGGTCTCGCGGTTCGTTGTCCGGGCGCGATCGAGAGGGAGAAGCTGGACATTCTTCGAGAAGCCGATGCGATCTTCGACGAGGAGCTTCGGGCGGCCGATCTCTACGACAAGATCTGGCAAGCCTTCTGCGTCATTCTTCCTGTTCGCACCGTGGGCGTGATGGGCGACGAGCGGACATACGACTATGTGATTGCGGTGCGCGCGGTCGACTCGCGGGACGGCATGACTGCCGACTGGTCCCGCATTCCCCACGACGTGCTCGCTCGAATCTCGACACGCATCATCAACGAGGTTCGGGGATGCAATCGCGTCTGCTACGATATCTCATCCAAACCTCCCTCGACGATCGAATGGGAGTGAGGCGGCCCACCCTCGCGCTTTTCGCTTTGTTGGCGCTAGGCTGCGCAAAGAACAACGTGGTCGCCCCGGAGCCGGCGCGACTCAGGGTCGTCACCCATCCTGCGGCGGCCTCGGTCTACATCGATGGCCACTACTTCGGCCGCGGCACCGTCCTGTCGCAAGCGCCGAAGGCCCTTGCGCCTGGGGCTCACCTCATGACCGTGGAGGCCGACGACCACTTCCCCCACGACATGGAGATCAACCTACCGAAAGGGGAGAGCACGATCACGATCGAGCTACGCCCGATCCCTCCCTAGATGCTCTCAGCTCCAGTGCCAACAACGCAGTTGCACGACTGCGTGACCGGAGAAGGACGGCACGCGACGGGCGTGCTCGCGATTGGGACCCACTCGCCCCCAATTCCTAAAGACGCCCTACGGCTAGGCTCGACCCAATCGCTGTGCTGCCCATCCCGAGCCGTCCTCCTCCATCGGGGTCCACGTGCGCCGGAGCGTCAATGTGCGCCACGGTTTGGGTGCGAACGGGCCGCTGCTTCTGTCCCTGACACCGACGTACGGAGGGGCGCGGGCGAACGCGATGTGGGGTGGAGTCGACGTCGCGAATGACAATCGGTCAGCGAGCAGCCACCTCCGATTGGCGTGAGCGCCGAGGCGAGGCTTGCGTGGTCAGACGCCCCAAGTGCATCCGACTACAATTGCAAGCCGAGCCGTTCGACGGAACCCCGCGTCGTGTTCGCCCGCTCCCCGATATTTCGTCGTCAGTTTCGGGACCTGGCGTCTACCTACTTGGAGAGCACGCCCTGCAGCTCTTTGGAAGTCTTGTACTCCTCTTCGATCATTGGGCCGGACAGGCGGACGACGATGTGGGTGGGGCTGATCTTCTTGAGCGCTTGCAGCTCGGCGTACCGCGCATTAATGCTGTCGCTCACGAGGACGAGGTCCGCCTGGGCGCGGACGAGGTCCGGGCGCATGGCGAGCGTTTCCTTCAGAAGCTTCACGCAGCGGTCCGGGTCGACGTATCGTTCAAACGCTTCCATCGCGCGGAGAAAGGTGCGAACAGGAGGATCGGCTTGCCCCTCGTCGGCGTAGAGCATCATCCGGTCGTACTCGAGCCAGTTTCCGCGCAAGCGGTAGTAGTTGGCATTGGCGAGATATGCCATCTGTGACTTCGGGTCCTGCGCAATCGCCTGCTTGATGAGGTCAGCCCCGGAATCGAGAGGCTCCTGCGACAAGACGCGGAGTGCGCGGACGACCTTGCGCGTGTCGGAGACTTTAGCCTTGAGCTTGGCGGCACGGGCGTCGTCGTCCTGAGCCTCCCTTCCGGTTTCGAGTGGTCGCGCCATCGAGAGCTGCCGAAGCTCGGTTTGATCTTGACGCTGCTCTCGTTCCAGAATCCATGCGGCGGTCATCAGCGCATCTGCGTAACTGAGCTCGAGGTAGCCACGGACGGTCAGCGCTTCGGCGCCCATTCGACTCGATGCGAACCGCCTCGCCTCGTCGAACTCCGAGAGCCGATCCTGCCGGACGATATCGAGCACCTGCGCCATCGAGGTGACCGGCTCGTTGGAAGGAGGCAGCGGCGGGATGCCGTATGCCGCCTGGAACTCCCTCACGACCTGGGCTGCTTCGGGCGGACGCATCGTTTCGACGTCGATGCCTTTGCCGATGGTCGACCCGTCGTTCGTTGCAGACTTCGAGGACGCGCAAGCGCTCGAGAGCAGCAGCAGGGCTGCGAGAACCGTTCGTTTCATGGCGCGGAGGCTAGCACAGCCAAGGATGGGGCCCCAGATTCGCATCCGGGGGCGGGATTCGCGCGCGATGCACCCTCCAGACTCAGCTCACCCAGAAGGTCGCCACGCGCTGGATCATCCAGAAAGAGGCGAGGATGCCGACGGCATAGGCTGCTGGCGTTTCGAATGGGCGCAGTCGATCGAGGGAAAGCTCGGTTCCAGCAAGTGTCCGCGCCCCGAATCGCGCGAGGTGGTAGACGAGGATCACGCTGAGGACGAAGATGAGCTGTCCTACCTCGACGCCCAGGTTGAAAAACAGCAAGGCAGCCGGGATCTCGGTCTGCGGAAGCCCCGTCTCGCCGAGCACCGCGGCGAATCCAAAGCCATGTAGGAGCCCAAATGAGCAAGAAACCGCGATCGGATGGCGGTACGTGAGGCTCTCCGGGTTGCCGCGCACGATCTCGAGCGCGAGGAAAACGATGCTGAGCGCGATAGCGGCTTCCACCGGGGCGACAGGCACGCGCACTAGGCCCAGCGCGCTCAGCGCGAGCGTGACCGAATGGGCGAGGGTGAAGCCCGTTATCGTGATCAAAATGCGCCGACCCGTTCCCGCGATCAACATCAGACAGACGAGAAACAACAGATGATCGTAGCCCTCGAGGATGTGCCGAACACCGAGTGCGAGGTAGTCTCGCGCGATGCCTCCGAAGCTCTCGGACTGGGGAAGGACGACTTCGTTTTCCTCTGGAGAGGCGATGAGGGAGTACTCCTCCCCCGAAAGCCTGGTCACACGAACGAGTGCAGAAACGGACGGGTTGTAGAGTGCGTAGTGAATGTGAAGCAGGGAACCGCCAGGGTCGGTCTCACACTGGTAACTGCGCTGTTGAATGCTTGCCCGCGTGCCGCCCGGACTTGGCGGAGTGCTCGACGTGCATCCTCCCGTCATGCTCACCTCGGGTGCGTTTGCGATCTCGATCGACGGAGGAATCTTCCATCGAATCGAGAACACCAGCGGTGCTTTCTCGGTGACTTCGACATAGAGCGGACGACTCTCGTGCGCATTCGCTCGAGAAGCGAAGCTCGCCGTGGTCGCGAGGCCCAGCATGAGCCAGATCGCAGCGCGACTCATGGCCGCGTCACAGCTCCTTCGCTCTGCGAGTCCGAGGCCGATGGGCGTTCGTACTCCAGTCGGACGTCGTAGGTCGCGACGATCTCGCGGATCGCCGCTTCCGTTTCCTCTTGGATGGCTGCCCGGCGCGCGTCTTCACGTACGCGTCCTTCCAGCTCGGCGAGCTCGGGCTCGCGCCCCGGTTCGTTGCTGGTCAGCAACACGAGGTGGACGCCGTACGCCGAGTCGAAGGGCCCGCGCCAGAGCAAATCGTTCGGTTCCAGCTCGAAGAGTCTCGCGGTCATGTCGGGACCGAAGTGGCTGGCCACGTAGTCCGCCGTTCGTTCTACGTAGTTCACGTGGTAGAGAAATCTGTCACCGTGTTTGGGCGCGTCGCTGAAGACGACGCCGTCGCGGTTCAGCTCGACCAGTTTCGCCTCGGCCAGGGCGCGGGCCTGCTCTCTCGGTCGATCTTCGGTCTCGAAGAACACGTGCGTGAACGTCACGTAGGGTTCGACGTAGTAGTCGGCCTTGTTGGCATCGAAATACCTGCGCAACGCGGCATCATCGACGTTGGCGCTCGACTCGGCGAAACCTTCGGTGATGAACTCGAGCTTCTGTACCAGCCGTCGACGGATCACGTAGTCGTCTTCGTCGAGTCCGAGCAGGATCGCCTCGCGGTGGAGAACCTCCTCGCGCACGTAGTCGTCGATCAGGAGTTGGAGCTCTTCATCGCTGAGGGCGCTGAGTTTCTTCTCGGCCAGCGTGGGATTGAAGGCCTTGATCCGATATTGCACGAAGGTGAGGAGCGCATCCCGGTCCACGACGACGACGTTCGGGTCCATGTTTGGCTCGGTGCGATTCACCAGACCGAACACTACGAACAGCCCGAGGCCCGCGGCGAGGAAGTGGACCAGGGGCTCCTTGAGAAGCCTCTTCATGCAGTGCTAGGGCGTATACCAGATGGGCGAAGAGTAAGCCCGCTCTTGAATGGTCGTCGGGTGTCCCGTCTTCTGAGGATCCATGCCGAGCGCGATGGCGTCATAAAGGGTGTGGCGAGGCGTCGGTATCTGAAGCACCCGAACATAGTAGAAGGCACGGACCGTGGAATCGAAGTCGGGGTCTTGCCAGACGGTCGAAAGCTGCGCGTCGCCGATCGTGTTGTCGTAAAAGCCCGTCGAAAGATCGACCGTGTTGCCCACGGGTTGCAGTGAGCCGTCTTCCCCAATGGTTCGATGATCCGACCAGGCGACGTTGTAGACTTTCTCTTGCGGCAGTCCCTTCTCGTCCAACCAGCCTTTCACTACCTGGATGCGATCCAGATTTGCCCCCACGGGGTCCTTGATCGCGTAGATCAGAAAGCTCGGTGCCTTGCCCTTGGGAGCCTTCGTGAGATCGCCTCCCATGGGGACTCCGCCCTCGTAGCCGATCTCGGCGAGCTTCTTCTTGCCGGCGTCCTTGTCGGAGAAATCCCAGCCGCCGAAGAAGCGCAGCCGCACGCGCGGTCCGGTCGTCGCGTACACTTCTTTGCGCTGGAAAGCCTCGAAGAGGGGAGTGCGGCCGTTTTCCTCGGCCCAGACTCCGGCCACACCTGCGGCGGACATGTCGGCTCCGAACGCCTTGATGTCGAGAAAGGTGTCGAAGGTGTTTGCGGGCGTCGAGTCGAACGCCGTCTTGCCATGGAAGTTGTCTTCCTCCGCCGACGACATGCCGGTGTGCGAGTCCGTCGAGCCGATCATGCCGAATTTGAAGGGATTGACCCCGACCTTCGCTTCGAATTCTAGACCGCGACCGAGGGCGGCACGTGCAAAGTCGCCCGCTTGAGGCTTCGGCCCTTCCTGGCCTTCGCGCATGGCCTCGGTGTCGATCATGTGATTGAACGGCTCGAATGCGGCGAACTCATCGTTGGGCGAAAGGACCGGATCCGTTTCCGAGTCGCCCTTGATCTGCGTCACCTCGATCACGCGTTCCCATTTCATTCTGGTTCGGGCGTATTCCGTCGTAATGGGACGGCCTTCACTGTCGACGTCGTTGAACATCAGCCCTCCGCTGATGTTCGAGTTGTGCGGAATGGCGGTGAAATGCGCGCCCGTGCGCGCAGAGGTCTCTTCGAGCCAGGCCCAAAGGTCCTCCGGTTTGTCGCTGTCGAACGCGCTATAGGGAATGAATTTCGCCGCGGTTTCGCCGCCCTCTGGCATGAAGACGACACGGTGGAGGTTCTTGCCGTCGGGGGTCGAAGTCCACTCCCAGCCGACGAACGAAGTGAAGCGGCCCGGCTCATTGTGACGTTCCGTGATGGCGACCATGTCACTCCAAACCGAGCGTCGCAGATCCTCTCCGTTCAAGTCCTCGAAGGGTTGGTTCTTGTTGATCGCGGAGATGAACTCGAAGAAGACTTCTTGGTTCTGGCCAGCCCGGACCATCTGAATGAAGCGCTTCCCGCTCGCCGTCTTGCTGAGCTCCGGGTCCCCTTGGAAGAGTCGAAACGGAACGCCCATCATCTCTGCGTGGTCCGCCACGACGAGGAAATCGAGCGGTGTCCCGATTTGAATCTTGCCCCGATGGTACGGATGCACCACGGGAATCCCCTTGGCATAGCGGTAGGCGGTGTCCGGGTCGGCGGTCGTGTTGCCGAAGAAATAGGCGTCGGGCGAATAGCTCGTATGCAGATGGGTGTCGCCCCAGAAGACCTCGGTCGGCTCGGCGCCGAGGGCGCCAGTCGTTGCGTACGCCGGCGGGCCGCCGCTAGGCCCACAGCCCGACAACAGCAGAAGCGTGAAAAAGAAGCCGAAGGCATGGGTCGAACATGGGCGTTGCTTCATCGTCGTTCCTTCTCGAGGGCCGGAGCTTAGCACGCGGCCCGGTCGGCGTCGGGCTCGACAATTCGGTCGTGAAGTTGGTGCCGCCCCTGTGTAACCTCCGGCGCGGATGGCCATGAGAACCCAGGGCGCGGCGCGCGCCATGACCTGCCTACTGCTCATGGCAGCGGGCTGGGTTCACGCGGCTGCTGCCGCGCAACTCGGTCCCGACGGAGCTCCCATCACGACCTCCGACTACGCGATTGACCTCACGCGCGGCGTGGTCATCGGCACTTCTCGCGTCACCGGGCTGTCCGGCGCAGCAACTTCCCTGGCTGAGGGCGTCGAGGGTGGACTACAGAACCCGTCCGCGGTGGCGTATCGTGGCCCTCAATGGCCGGACTGGTACGACTACTGGCTAGCTCTCGGCACAACCTATCCGTTCAAAGCAGGCGATTTCTACAACAGCGGAAGGGTCGTCGGAGACTCGGGACGGATCGCCGATGACAGCACCTTCTTCTTGATCCCCGGCGCTTATTTCCAGATGTGGAATCTTGGGATCGGTCTCACGATCGATGCGCAGTTCGTCAAGATCGAAGGCGCGATCGATCCCGTTACGATGGACCAGGAGACGCTCCGGCTGCGATTCACGGTGTTTCACCTTCAGGCCGGTTATGGTTTTCTGGACGGTCAGCTGATCATCGGAGGCGGCCTGCGGATCTTGCGCCAGCGCACCTATCTTTCCGCGAGACTACCCAGTGACGGAGACAGCTATAAGACGCTCGGTCTCGGCGCGGAGCTTGGCGTGATGTTCAAGCCGCACCACAAGCGCTGGAGCCTCGGGGCGTCGCTCTTTCCTCAGATTTCGACGGGTGTCCGTGAGCGGCAGGATGCCAGCCAGACTTCCGACGGCGACATCGTGGTCGGCGATTTCTACGTTCCGCGTTCGACACGGATCCCGACCATCGGGAGTGTGGGATTCTCGTACCAGTTTGGTTTGAGGCCCTCCAACCCGCCGTGGATCAGTGCGGAGAAGCTTGCTGCGCACGATCTCGAGCGCCTCGAGCATCGGAAGCGCGCCGCAGAACAGGACGAGCGGGATGAAATCGATCGGCTTCGGGCGCACGGTGGACCAGACGTCGAGATCTGCATTCAGGCCGTCAAGCAACGGTACGCGCGCAAGTACGCCGAGATCAAGAAGTCCCGTAAGCAGATCAAGAAGGTTGCCTGGGAAATGCTGCGGCTTCAGTACCGCCAAGGATGGCCTCGTCGATACTACTTGCTCAGCGCAGACCTTCGCTTCGACGGTCGCGTCGACAACGCCGTCGGCGTCGAATCGTTCATCTTCCAAACCGTGCAGCGTTCAGGCGAGCGCGTGACAGTGTCTCCCCGGATCGGATTCGAGACCGAAGTTTGGCCCACGCGCATGAAGCTTCGAGGAGGATCGTACTTGGAGCCGAGTCGCTTCGCAGAATCGACGTTTCGGATCCACGGCACGCTCGGCCTGGACATCAAGCTCTTCAAGTGGAACGTGTTCGGGCTCTGGCCGGATGACTATCGCTGGCAGGTCACGGCGGCTATCGACATCGCCAGGGACTATGGCGCCTTTTCCGCAGGCATTGGCGGCTGGTACTAGTCGCCCAGCGCACGCACAGGGGCTCCGGGTTCCCCCGATCGACGGCGATCTGCGCTTGCCCTGGAGCCGAATCCTCTCTAGAAGAGGCGGACCAATGAGTCACACCCCGCAACCAATGAAGAATCTCGTCTTGGGAGCGTGTGTTCTGGCCGCGCTCGTTTCACAGGGTTGCAAGAAGAACAAAACGACGCCTCCGCCTCCCGAGCTCGCGGTGACCCTCGTCAGTCCAGGAGAATCGCCGCTGGAGCCACTGCGCTACGCGATTGCGCCCGGCACCGTCGTGCAGTCGCTCCTCGAAATCAGCGATGTCGAAGTCACCGGCGATAGCACCGAGAAATCTCAGGGCGCGTTCGGCACGTTGCCGGGGTTCAAGCTCTGGCTTCACGCCGGGCCGACAGTCACGCAGCCCAAAGGCGCTCGCTACGTCTTGCGCATCGCCCGGGCGGAGCCGGTGCTCCCCGAGGGCGTGACCGACCGACAGGCCGAAGAGGTCGACCAAGGCGTTGAAGCGCTTCGAGGCATGCGCGGCCGATTTGACCTCAACGAGCAAGGGATCGTGATCGATGCAGACGTTCCCTGGTCCCAAGGGCAGGAACGCATTCACCCGCGCGTTGCGATCATGATCGGAAACATCCGCTCGGCCATTGCGACCGTTCCCCTGCCGAAAGAACCCGTGGGGATCGGGGCGATCTGGGAAGTTCAACGGCCGCTACGCATTTGGAGCGCCCGGGTGACTCAGATCACACGCTACGAGCTCACCGATCGTGCCGGCGACCGGTTCCGAGTCGCCGTGTCCGTGCATCAGACGGCAGCGCCTCAGGTTGCCGACCTCAATCCAGAGCTCGAGATGCACGTTCGCGGCTACGAGATGCACGCCCGTGGGCACGTGCTCGCCGACCTCGGCCTTCCGCTCGCCCTCGAAGCATCCCTCGAATCCAACTCGGCCGCCGACATCGCGCTCGTCTCGCCAGAGGAAACGGAGCCCTTGATGTCGGAACGGCGCTCCGTTCTGCGACTAGTCTCGAAGAGCGAAAGGTAGAATTGATGGTTCGAATCCTGACGATCGCCGCGCTCTCGTTGACGATGGCCTCGTGTGGCCCGCAGTATCAGCCACAATCGGTGCACGTCGCGGATCCCGGACCTCCGCAACGCGTGCTTCCTGGCATTCGCGTCATCGATCCCGGCATGACTCCCCGTGCGCCACTTCGTTATCGCGTTCCCCCGGGCCACACCGAGTTGCTTTATGTCGAGATCGCTCGAGCCGAGCTCATCCGAGCAGAAGGCGATGCCGAGCAGGCTGGCATGCCTCCGATTCAAATCGAGGTGAAGATGGGCCCTGCGGAGCCGACCCCGCAAGGGCTCGTGCGCCATCCGGTCCAGATCACCCAAGTGCGAATCTCGGACATGGCCGAGAAGATGAGCGCGGCTCAGCGCGAGCAGCTCGAGAAGACGCTGGCACCGCTCCTGGAGGTGCAAGGCTGGAGCGAGATGGACATCCAGGGTCGAATTCGCCGAGGCGAGTTCAGCGGTATGGAAGATGTATCGCCTAGACTCCGCACGATGCTGGGCAACATCCGCGCCGCGCTTCTCACCATACCGTTCCCGGACGAGCCGCTCGGGCCACGCGCGCGATGGGAGGTCGAGCGCAAGCTTCAGTTCTCGGGCGTATGGGTGGACCAGGTCGCGACCTACGAGATCGCGAAGATGGATCGCGACCAGCTCACCCTTCAGATCAGCGCTCGCCAAAGCGCCCCCACGCAGGCGATGGGAAGCGGCCGGCTCGAAGCGTATCAAGCCTCGATGCTCGGTTCCGCAGTCGTGCGCCTCGACAAGTTCACGCCGAGCTCCGAAGCGGAAGCCACCGCGCAGATGCGCATCAGCACTCAGACCCAAACCGGTACCGAGCTGGTTCAAGTCGACGAGCGAACGATGTTGAAGCTCTACCCTGCCGATCAAGCAAAAGCGCCGGCGAAACCCGGCACCAAGAAATCGAACGAGGCAGACGAGAATGCTCCCCCTCCCGCGGACCCCAACGTGCTGACCGATCCCGGGAAGCAGAAGCTCAAATGGTAAGGGGTGAGCCCTCCTTGGGGCTCAGCCTCTGCGAACGAACAGTGCCGGATCCAGCGCCGCGATGAGCGTGTCCGCGGCTCTGGCGACTGCGTCGCGATCGTTCCCATCGAAAGTCACCTTCGTTCGGTAATCCTCGGCCTTCCATTTGATGTAGCTGCCGACCATGACACCCGGAAAGTCTTTGGCGATTCGTTCGAGCAGGCTTGCGATCTCGCCTTCACCGCTGAGCGTGTAGACCGCTTCGGAGTGAAATGCTTGGCCTCGGTCGAGACGCTTTCGGAGGTCCGTGAACTTCAGCTCGAAAATCTCCGGAACGCCCGGCAGGACGAACACGTTCTCGATGACGACCGTTGGCCAAGGAGCATCCGAGCTCCGGATCATCTCTGCCCCTTCCGGCATGTTGGCCATGCGATAGTGCGCCTCGGTGGCTCGATCGCCGTAGTAGTGACGAATCATGTTCTCGACGGCCTCGGAACGCACGACCGGACGACCGAACGAAGCCGCCACGCCATCGATGGTGACGTCGTCGTGGGTGGGTCCCACCCCACCACTGGTGAAGACCAGGTCGTGACTCGTCCGAAGCGTCGTGAGTTCCTCGCTGATCGTCTCTACTTCGTCGGGGCAGACCACCACACGCCGCAACTCGATTCCCAGCTCGAAGAGACCTCGCGCGAGAAATGTCGTGTTCGTATCTATGATCTTTCCGGAGAGGATTTCGTTTCCGACGATCAGCGCGGCCGCAGTTCGAGTCATGTCACTCCTGCCCTAGCTCGATTCCCACGGCGCGCGCCACCCCAGCCAGCTCGCCATCCGGGCGCACGCGCTTGGGATGCGCGACCGCTGCTTCCAGGGGGACCGACGTGACTTCCTGGCCTCTCAGCGCGACCACCTGACCGGTGTTGTCGTGAAAGCAAAGCTCCGCCGCATGAACGCCGAAGCGCGTGCCCAGAATTCGGTCGAAGGCGGAGGGAGAGCTTCCACGTTGTAGGTTTCCGAGAGCCGTCACCCGAACCTCGTGATCGATTCGGCCTTCGAGGAGTCGGGCGAGCTGAGAGCCGGCACCCTCGCTCCGATCCGCCACGGGCTCTTGAGCAGCTCCGATCCGGGAAATGGTTCCGCCCAGGGGTTTGCTGCCTTCGCCAATCACGATGATGCCGAAATTCTCGTCGCTCGAGGAACGAGAATCGATCTTGCGGATCACGCGGTCGATGTCGTAGTGGATCTCGGGGATCAGAATCACGTCGGCGCCGCCTGCAATCCCCGACATGAGCGCGATCCACCCGGCGTTGCGCCCCATCACCTCCAAGATCATCACACCACCATGCGCCTTGCCCGTCGCATGCAGCGCATCGATCGCCGTGGTCGCCGTCGAGACCGCGGTGTCGAGCCCGAACGTGAGGTCGGTGGCAGCGAGATCGTTTCCGATCGCCTTCGGAACTCCAACGACGGAAACGCCGAGCTTGGCGAATCGAATGCCGAGGTTCATCGTTTCGCCTCCGCCCACGAGCACCAGAATGTCGATCTGCAGCTCTTCGAGCTTGCTCAGGACTCGGTCGGAAAGGTCGACGCGTCTCTTGGTGCCATCGGCGCTCTGCACCTCGTAAGCGAAGGGGTCACTGTGATTGGAGCAGCCGAGAATACTGCCGCCCCTCGGTAGAATGCCTCTCACGTCCGCCCGACTGAGCTTCACCACCCGGCACGGCTCTTCTATCAATCCGGCGAATCCGTCTTCGGACCCGTATACCTCGAGGCCGAGGTCGGTCGCGGTCTTGACAAATGCACGGAGCACCGCGTTCAGATCCGGAGCATCGCCCCCTCCGTTGAGCACGAGGACTCGGCGGATCTGTTCTTCGTCGCGCTCTCGGGCGAGGTTGTTATCCGCCATCGGAGATTTGCCGTCGTTTACAAGTCATCTCATACATCGCGATGGCTGCTGCAACCGATGCGTTGAGCGAGTCCATCGGGCCCTTTTGTGGAATGTGAACCACGATATCACAGCGCTGTCTAACCATTCGGCGAAGGCCCTGACCCTCGGAACCCACGACCAGGACACGTCCCGTCGAGCTTGGCTCGAGCTCTCGAAGGTCCATGTCGGCGCCAGCGTCGAGGCCGATGATCTCGATTCCGGATTCGGACAGAGAGAGCAGAGTCCGTTGGAGGTTGGTCACCCTGGCGATGGCAGCATGCTCGGTCGCCCCCGCCGAAGCGCGGACGACGGCCGTCGTGATGCTGGCTGCACGATGCTTTGGAATGATCAAGCCGTCGAGTCCGAGCGTCACGGCGCTCCGTATGATCGCCCCGAGGTTTTGTGGATCGGTGACTTCGTCGAGTGCAACCAGGGCAGGGGGCCCATCGGCCCCGGCGAGAATCTCTTCCACTTCGACGAACTCGTAGTCGTCCGCCAGCCCAACGACTCCCTGGTGTCGGACGCCGTCGCTCAGGCGATCGAGCTCTGCTCGCTCCCGATTGGCGACCGGGATACCGAGAGCGTCCGCGGCTTCCTGGACCTCCGGGAATGGGCGCTGCGGCTCGGTGAATATTCGGAGAACCCTCGCATTCCCGCGCAAGGCTTCTAGCACCGACCGCCGACCTGCGAGCACACGAGTCATATGGAAAGTGCCAGCTCGACCTGGCGCGCGATCTCGGCGGCCGCCGCACTCGGATTGGGTGCGTCTCGAATGGGCCGTCCCACCACCAGCAGATCGGCCCCTGCCTGGATCGCATCGGCGGGCGTCATGACCCGTTTCTGGTCACCGCTGTCGGCGCCCGCAGGGCGGATGCCAGGCGTGACCAAGAACGCTTCTTCGCCGAGCGCGCGGCGAAGGCTTTCGGACTCCTGAGCCGAGGCGACGAAGCCCCGCAGCCCGGCATCCCACGCTAGCTTCGCAAGTCGATTTGCGGCGCACTCTGGAGTCCCGTTCAAGCCAATGGCCGCGAGCGCTGCCGCGTCGAGGCTCGTCAGGACCGTGACCGCAAGAAGTCTGGTCGCACCCGCGTTCTCGTTCGCGCGCCTCAATGATTCGGTCCCTGCCGCCCCGTGCACGGTGAGGTATGCGACTCCCATCGATGCGGCGCTTGCAACCGCACGTCCCATCGTTGCGGGTATGTCGTGTAGTTTCAGGTCGAGGAAGCACCGTGCGTCGGCCGCATGGATGGCCTCGATGGCGGCGGGTCCTACAGCGGTGAATAGCTCGAGGCCCACCTTGAACGTTTCGAGGTGCTCTCGTGTCTGGTCGATCAGCGCTTTCGCGGCGTCGAGATTGGGAACATCGAGGGCGAGGGCAACACGCGACCTCGGGTCGTTCTCATTCATGAGTCACCGCAGCAACGCTACGGTGCGGACTAGAGGCTGTCCAGTCCAGCCAAGGGGTCGTCCGTGTCGGCCTTGCGCTGCCGTGAATCGCCTCGCCGATTGGCCGGAGCACTCGGAGCGCTCGGAGCTGCCGCTCTACGCGCGGCCGCTGCGGCCTGAGCTTCGCGCCTAGCCATCTCCGCCAATCGAGCTTGCTCGGCCTCCGCTTCGGCACGCTTCCGGGCTTCCAACTCCGCTGCGGCACGGGCTTCCTCGGCTTCGCGTGCCGCGCGCTCCGCTTCCATTTTCGCGGCCAACGCCGTCGCCTCGCGGCGCTCGACCGCGGGCTTGTAGATCCCAAAATACGATCCTGCGCCAAGGCCTAGAACCAGAACCGCCGCCGCCGCAAAGAGCCCTGGGTGCACACCCTTGCGCTGCTGTGCGCTAATCGCTGCGAGCTCGCGCTCGTGATCGAGCATGCGCGCATGGGCCTCTGCCTTCTCGCGCGCTTCCTGCTCCAATCGAACCCGAAGCTCAGCCTCTTCGCGCTCACGCCGGGCCCGCTCTTCCTCTTCACGCGCCAGCCGCTCCTTGGTCCGCCGCGCGTCCTCTTCGGCGCGCAATCTAGCCTCTTCCTGTTCTTGCCGGGCGCGCGCCTCGGCTGCGATTCGCTCGCGCTCGGCGGCCTCTCGTTGAAGTCGCTCCTCTTCTTCGCCACGAACACGATCTTCTTCGATGCCCATGAGCTCGCGAAGGTTGAAGAGAACGGAAGACTCTTTTTCCTCGGACATGATGATACTTATACTACACTTTTCCGTTGCTTACGGACAAGGGTTGCAGAGCCCTTTCAGATATGAAAACGCTAGCAACTCGTCCCAAGGGCTGTCAAACCAACGGTTTCCTTGGATTTCCAGCGTCACCGTAACCCAAGCCGAGAATAGTTTCGAAATTAGCCGCGTGTGATTTGATTCACAATAGAATTTATCGATAATATTGGAATCGTGGGTGAGCTCCAAAAATTTCTTCAGTACCTCGACCGGGCTGATGTCACCGAGATCGTGTTCCAGAGCGGCGCCGCTGCCGCTGCCAAGAAGGAGGGAAAGCTCAAGCCCGTTACGCGGGAACCGCTGAGCGCCAGGCACATTCTCAAGTTGGTGAGCAACACGCCTCTTCAGCAGCTCGTGCCGGCGGGCGACGGAGCGACTAAGCCGACGGCAACCCGGATCGACGGGATCGACTACATCGCGACCATGGCTCGCTCCGGCGAGATGCTGATGTTGCGAGTCCGTCGCGAAGGGAAGCACACGATTCCACCGCAGGTCCCCATCGGCGCGATCCAAATCGCGGCGGCGCGCGTCGCGAATCAGCAGCCGGAGATCTCGCGGTTGCAGGTGCAGCGGCCGGACGCAGCGAAGCGGGAAGTAGCGAAACCGGAAGTAACGAAGCCGGAGATACCACGGATGGAAGCGCGACGGTCGTACCGCCCGCTGCCGGAAGCGTCTCCGGTGGCTCCCTTCGTTCCGGCGGGGATCCCTTTGCAAGCCTCATCGGAGCTCCGCGCGCTCTTGGTCGCAGCGCGCAACAAGGCTGCAAGCGATCTGCACCTCATGTCGGAGGAGCCCGCCCGGTTTCGGTCGAATGGATATCTCGTTCCCGAGGGCGAGCCCCTGAGCGATCGGGAAGTGAGCGCGCTGGTGATGCCCTTACTCGACGAGCGCAGCGCCGCTCAGCTCAACGAGCTCGGCTACGCAGATTTCGCCTGCGACGTCGAAGGCGCGGGGCGACTTCGCGTCAATGTCAGCAAGCAGCGCACCGGAATCAAGGGGTGTTTTCGACTGATCATGCCGGAGCCGCCCACGCTGGAGTCGCTGGGCTTGCCAAGCGAGCTCCGGCAAATGCTCGACTACCATCAGGGGCTCGTCGTGATTTCGGGACCGAGTGGTGCGGGCAAGACGACGACCCTTGCCGCGCTGGTCGATCTTTTCAACGCTGAACGCGCGGTCCACATCATCACGGTCGAGGACCCAGTGGAGATCATGCATCCCACGAAAAAAGCCATCGTCACGCAACGCGAGGTCGGCGCCCACACCCATGGCTTTCACACCGCGCTCAAGGCGTCGCTGCGCGAAGACCCCGATGTCATCGCGATTGGTGAGCTAAGGGACCGTGAGACGGTGGAGAAGGCGCTAGAGGCGGCAGAGACGGGTCACTTGGTCTTCGCCACGATGAGCACACCGTCGGGTGCGAGCACGATCGACCGTTTGATCGACATGTTTCCTCCGGACGACCAGTCGCAAGTCCGTGCGACCTTGGCAGGCGCCTTGAAGTTCGTGGTGAGTCAGCGGCTCGTTCCGCGCAAAGATGGGCGAGGGCGAGTCGCGGCCGTGGAGCTCCTGACCGGTGGAATGGCGCTCTGGAGCTTGATTCGCGACGACAAGCTCTTTCAACTTCCGAGCCTCCTTCAGAGGGGACGCGCCTTTGGCATGATCCGAATCGAAGATTCGCTGAATGCGTTGGTCGCCTCGGGCGCCGTCACGGCAGAGACGGCAAAGACGTTCGCGGATGACGCGAGACTGATCGAGCAACGGCCCGTGGAGGGGAGCGGCGCTGGCATCGCAGAAGCAGCGCCTCATAAACGCAAGGTAAACGTCCGCAACCCTTTTGCGAAGAAGGATAGTTAATCGATGCCTGCACTCGACCGGTACTTCGACGTGCTCTTGAGCAAGGGCGGGTCCGACCTTCATCTTTCGGTGGGCTATCCGCCCACCATCCGGCTCAAGGGCCAGCTCGTCCCGATAGGCGAGCGGGCGCTCGATCGCCCCGCCATCGAGAATCTGATGGACGAGCTCCTCGATCAGAATCAGCAGGAGCACTTCCACGCGTACCACGACCTCGACTTCGCCTACGGTTACGAGGACAAGGCACGCTTTCGAGCCAACTACCTCTACAAGACGACAGGCCCGGGTGCGGTGTTTCGAACAATCCCGAGCGAGATCTTGAGCGCGCGGGACCTCGGTCTGCCCGCTGCCGTCGTCGAGCTCGCAAATCGTAGGGCAGGCCTCGTCCTGGTGACCGGTCCAACCGGAAGCGGGAAGAGCACCACACTCGCTGCCATGCTCGACCACATCAATCGGACCAGGGAAGGGCACATTCTGACGATCGAAGATCCGGTCGAGTTCGTGCACCGGCCCCGCAAATGCCAGATCACGCATCGCGAGGTCGGCATTCACACGCCGAGCTTCGCTGATGCGATTCGCAGCGCGGGGCGCGAGAACGCCGACGTCATTCTCGTCGGCGAGCTCCGCGGAAGAGACACGATGAAGCTGGCGCTCCAGCTCGCCAGCTTCGGAATCCTGATCTTCGCCACCGTTCACACCAATTCGGCGCCCGCCACCATCGACCGATTCGTCAACGCGTTCCCGGCAAGTCAGCAACCGCAGATTCGCGGAATGCTCGCCGATTCGCTTGCTGGAATCGTGGCTCAGCAACTGCTGCGGACCGCGGATGGGAGCGGCCGTGTCGCCGCTCAGGAGATTCTCATCGGAACGCCTGGTGTTGCATCCGCAATTCGAGAGGCCAAGACCTCGATGATCCAGAGCCTCATTCAGGGCGGCGGCAACGTTGGAATGCAGAGCATCGACGCCGTGCTCGCTCGCATGGTAGCCGACGGCAAGGTGAGGCCGGAGGACGCCCTCGAAAAGGCATTCGACAAGGACAGCTTCTCTAGGCTCCCGCTGGTCGCGGCAGCGCTGAAGACTGGGCTCAGTTGACGGTGAACGAATAGCGCGCGCCCATCCGCGGGGCTCCGAATCCCGGGAACCGAACGGACTTGATCTGCTGGCCCATGCATCCTTGGAAGCCCGAGCTGCCACCGTGAATCGTGGCGCCCAGCACGGAGCCGTTGCCCGCGATCGCAAGGTCGACCTTGACGCTGCCGGGCTTGCCCCCGCTCTTCAGCTCAGGGATCACGCACTTGCTGTAGAATCGGTTCAGGTTTTGATTCATCACGCTGGCGACCTGATTTCCAGTCAATCGGCCCTCTCCGCCGCTCTTCGAGGCGTCGCCGATCTCCATCGCTCGGCTCATCGCGTCTTCGTAGCTGTAGAAGCCACCGCTTCGTGTAGTCGGAGCCGCAGCTGTCGAGTCGCGTCTTCGTTTTCGGACCGGTGGGTCTGGCAGCAAGCCCGCTTCGCCAGTGCTGATCTTTCCGAGCTTGAAGAGATCGTCGAGCTCAGTCGATGCGGCCTCCCGGATGTCGCTCGAGCGTGACAAGAGGAACCCGCCCACCGAGATGATGGCGATGGCGATTACGGAGGTGGCTATCAGCCACTTCATCGCCGAGGATCGTTTTTCCGCTCTGCGCGCGTTCATGCGAGCCGCTTGTTCCGCAGCACTCGTGTCCTGGTGCTCGCGCTGCAAGACTAGCTCTCGGAACTCCTTCCACTCGCGCAACGGCTTCCGCTCGCCCGTGTCGATGTTGAACGTGAGATCTTCGCCGGCGAAGCCTCCGATGTTCAAGCGTTCGATGAGCTCTCGAGCGTTGAATGGTCCGTGGTCCATCTTGTCTCGAGCGACCATCCAGCGCTGCTTCGGATCGGCTGACAGCTCGCCGATCAGACTGAGAAGACCGCGTCTGGGCGGCGGAGGCGGAGCGAGGGGAGCTTGCGCATGGATCGTGATGCCCGGAATCTCGAGATCAGGGGGCGGCAGGACCGAGCCGAGGTCGATGTCGAGATTCAAGTCGGCCTCTGCGGCCGGGGGCACGGAGTTGGCGGCCGCGACGAAAGGCAGCAGGGCATTGCGAACCGCCTCGGGTGATTCAAATCGGTCCTTGGGATCGGGCGCCAGGCACTGGAACAAGATACCGTCGATCTCCGCTGGTATGTCGTCCCGCACGTGGGAAGGCGCGACGAAGTCCGACCCAGGAGACCGGGTCGTCAGGAGCTCGTAGAGGATCGCCCCGATTCCAAAGACGTCGCTGCGCGCCGTCGCGGGCTCACCGCGTTTCACCTCGGGTGCCAAACATGCGTGATCGGCATTCTTGAATACGTTGGGACCTGCAGAGCCGAGGAGCACCTGACCTACGCCGAAATCGCGGATCTTCACCCGGCCACCGCGCGTGACCCATACGATGCTCGGCCGGAGCGTTCCGTGAGGCCCATGTCCGTGCGCGTAAGTGAGCGCACTACAGAGATGCGCGATGACGTTGTAGACGCCCTTCAGCGAGAGCGGGTCGTCATTCTCGTCGCGCTCCTTGATGAATTCGGAAAGGCGCGTCCCGTCGATCCATTCTCCAGCCACGAAGTGCTCGCCTCTGGGCGTCCGCCCGACACCGAAGACTCGGGCGATGTTGCGGTGGGACAGGTTCGCCGCGCTGCGACACGCTTCACGGAAATCAGGCGCAGCCTCCGTGGAAACCAGCTCGGGCCGGATGACATGAACGAGGATCGCGCGCTTGGTCTGCTGGTCTTTGGCTGACCAGATCACCGCTTGCGGGTCTTCGTCGATCTGATCGATGACCTCGAATCTACCTCCGACCACGGCGCCCGGGTGCAACCCAGATGGCTCCGGCCTCGTCGACGCTATCCCCTCAGGCATCTTTGGAGATCAAGATAGACGACCCGGGTAGCTCGTCCCAAATTTGGGTATCAGTCCGGCTTGTCCAGCTCGAGCTCGAGCTCCCGATCGTGTAGGACCGCTCCGGCCATGGACTCGATCACGTCCTCGACCCGGTCCTCGGGAACGTCGACCAACGAGTGCCGGTCGCGAACCCGTATGCGTCCGATTTCCTTGCGCTTCAGCCCGGTTCGCTCTCGCATGAGGCGGCCCAGCTCGGAGGCCTTCAGCTCGTCGCGACGGCCTACGTTGACGCACAAGGTCGCCGTGGGGCTTTCGTCTTCCTCGTCGTCGGCGCGCTTTTCCTTCTTGCCGCCGTTGCTGTGCTCGTCCACGTGCTGCTTGCCCCGGCGTCTACGCGTCGCCGCGACCTTGTCCAGGTCTTCCGATTCGGTTCCAAAGAAAGCGGCCAGCAAGCCTGCGAGCATTCGCTCGGCGTTCTCGTGCGTCATGAAGCGTCGCACCAAGGCGAGCTCGCGTTCGGTGGGTGCGTTGGGGTAGGCCGCATCGATCATCGCAATGCGGTCAGCCTCTTGCCGCGTCCGTTGTTCGCCTTCGCTCGGCAGAGTCCGCTCGACCGGAAAGATACGGTACTGGAGCCGGAGATAGTACAAGATCCCCAGCTCGGTCGGACCGACCAACGTGATCGCCGTGCCCGTCCGACCCGCACGCCCGGTTCTGCCGGTGCGATGCACGTACTGCTCGACGTTCGCTGGGAGCGAGAAGTTGATGACGTGTGTCAGATGCGACACGTCGATGCCGCGCGCAGCCACGTCGGTGGCCACCAGGAAGCGTAACTCGTCGCGGCGAACGCGCCCGAGCACCTCCTCACGCTCGCGTTGAGGCCGATCGCCATTCAACCACTCGGCATTGAATCCCGCACGTTGCAAGGCTGCCGAGACTTCCTCGGTTTCGGCTTTGGTGTTGCAAAAGATGAGTGCGCTCTCCGGATCTTCGATCTCTAGAATGGAGATGAGGTTTGCGACCCTTCCAACACCACTCACCATGTAGACGAAGTGCTCTATCCCGAGCGCCCCTACGTGGTCGCCGGAGAGTCCGAGGAACTGCGGGTCGTGCATGTGCTTTTCAGCGACACGCTGGATCGCTCGGTCCACCGTGGCCGAGAATAGCAACGTCTGACGCTTCTTTGGCAGCCGTTCGATGATCGCATGGAGCTCTTTGGCAAAGCCCATCGAGAGCATCTCGTCGGCTTCGTCGAGCACCAAGACCCGGAGCCGCGACGCGTCCATCGTGCCTCGCTTGAGGTGATCGAGGACACGTCCCGGCGTTCCGCTTATGACCCGCGCGCCCTTCTTCAGTGCCTGGATCTGCTGTTCCATCGACGCGCCACCGTACACCGCAACCGTATCGATTCCCCTTCGCTGCCCGAGCTTCGCGATCTCACGCGCGCTTTGGAGAGCGAGCTCGCGAGTGGGTGCGAGGACCAACGCTTGCTCGTGCCCATCTTTCGATATTAGACGGTCGACGAGCGGAATCCCGAAGGCGCCCGTCTTGCCGGTGCCGGTTCGGGATTGGACGATGATGTCGTGTCCGGCGACAGCGAGTGGGTAGGTGTCGCGCTGCACGGGCGTCGGGATATCCCAGCCCATCTCCTCGATGGCTGCAAGCACGTCCTCGTGTAAGCCAAGATCTGCGAAAGTCTGGACGCCTTCCTCTTCGGGCGGCTCTGTCATGGACTGGGCTCCGGTGGTTCTGGTGATGGGGGATCCGCTTCGGAGCCGAGTGCTTCGCTCACGCGATTCGCCAGAGGTGCGTCTTCACGCATGTACCTCTGTAAGCCGAGCTCGATGCGGTATCGATATTGATTGAGAAGGTGTACCTGGTCTGCGTCACATCGCTTCGCCAGCGCATTGAGGCGCAGATCCCAGGATTCGAGTGCCCGTTCGAGAGGAGTCGCATCGGTTTCGTTGGTGGCGAGGTACGCAAGGCGTAGCTCATCGACCTCGTTGCGAAGGAGCCTCAGCCCATCGGCGCAGTCGAGATCGAACGAATCGTCGGCCGGCGGCCAGAACACAGCCGGAATTACCGAAGCAAAGCCGATGACGACCAAGTAGGAGAGGGCGACCGCATAAATCCCGATCGCCAGCCGGCGGCCGAGCCCGCCTCGTTGTTCATTTTTCAGCAATGACTTTCCTAGTCCACCGTACTTCTCTTGAAAGCGGCTTGGTTGTAACGAGCCGCCCGGACCCGGTCAAGACGGCGGCAGATTGCGTCGTTTCCGCTTCTCGCGATGCGTTCCCCAGACGAAAAGGCCTACAGCCACGACGATGGTCAACGCAACGACACCTCCGCACAGGCCGTACCAGAGAAACGTCGTGACCCCGGTCCCCATGGGGTCAGCAGACGAGCTTATACCCGACGCCGTACACGGTCAGGATGTGAATGGGCCGGTCTGGCTTCGGTTCAATCTTGCGCCGAAGCTTCACGATGAAGTTATCGACGGTTCGATTGTTCGGACCGGCCTCGAGCCCCCAAATCTTCTCTAGGATTTCGTCGCGAGACACGGGCTCGCCCTCCCGTTCCCAGAGGAATTTCAAGAGCTCCACCTCGTAGAAAGACAAATGCATCGTCTCGGATCCGCGAGTGAGCGTTTGTGATCCGGTTTCGATGTTGATGTCGCCGATCTTGATCTCTGCCTGTGACGGACGGACCGAGCGTCCGGCACGCCGAAAGAGCGCCCGAATGCGGGCGACCAGCTCCCCGATGGCAAATGGCTTGGTGACGTAGTCGTCGGCGCCGGCTTCCAAACCCCGGATCTTGTCTGATTCCTGTCCGCGCGCCGATAGCATGAGGATCGGCAGGATGGGATCGGTACGACGGATCGTCTCGCAGACCTGGTATCCGTTCATGTCGGGCAGCATCAGATCCAGGATCACGCAGTCGACGTGCTCGGATGCCGCGAGCTCGATCGCTCTTGCGCCTTTGGCCGTGTGAACGACTCGGTAGCCTTCGAAGCGCAGGCTGTCGGAGAGGCCGAGTGCGAGCGCCGGATCATCTTCGACCAGCAGGATTCCGCGTCCGTCTTCTGACATCGTGGCGAAGATAGCCGTAGTCCAGCCGAGCGGCAAAGACGCTTCGTTCAGCCGGAGGTCTTCCCGGCCGCCACCGGTATGGAAAAGCCGACCACGGCGCCGCCCCCCTGGGCGTTCTTCGCCCAAGCCCGTCCACCATGGGCTTGCGCGATGTGCTTGACCAGCGACAGCCCGATGCCCGAGCCGCGGGTCGGGGTCGAAGTCGGGCCCCGGTAGAACCGTTCGAAAACTCGACGCAGCGAGTCGCTCGGAATTCCAGGTCCATGGTCGCGCACGGCGACGTCGACCACGTGCCGTTTCGCCGTGACGCTGAGCTCCACCGGAGACAGCTCTCCGTACTTCACGGCGTTATCGAGCGAGTTAATCACGGCGAGGGCGATCGCTTCCTGATCCATCAGAACCTGCGGGAGGTCGTCCGACGCGCTCAGTTGAATCTCGACACCATCTTGCTCGCTTCTGTAGCGAAACGCTTCCAAAGCGCGTCCGATCGCATCGCCGAGGTTGCCGCGTTTCAGCCGATACGGCCCCTTGCCTCCTTCGAGCGCCGAGAAATCGAGCACATTGTCGATGAGAGAGGTCAGGCGTTCGGACTCCCGACAAATTACGTCGAGATATTCCAGCCTTCGTGCGTCACTCGGCACACGGCCGGAGCGAAGCATGTCTGCGAACATGCGCACGACGGAAAGCGGTGTCTTGAGCTCGTGAGACACGTTGGCCATCGAGCTCGCTCTTGAGTTGATTCAGCCTGCGTTCTTTCTCGGCGGCATAGATGAAGAAGATCGCGCTCAGGAGGATGAATCGCAAATGACATCACGGGTAGCGTGAGCTCCCCCTGCATGCGTGAGCGGCCTCGTGCTTGCAGCCGCGCGGCTTGCCGCGGCGCGACCTGGAGGCGCCACCGATAAAGCGTCGTCGGGAAGCGATGGTCCACCGTGTAGACTCCAGCCTCGGATAGATCGGGACCAAAAACGATGTGATTGCTCTCGTCGACGATGTTGTAGAGAGGGGTCGTTTCGTCGGAGACGAACATCGTAGGGAAGACTTCGTCGACGAGATACTTCGTATCGTGCACGGCGACGATGAAGGTGATCTGTCCAGCGAGGGTCGCGTACGCCCGATAGGAGAGCAGATACCCTGCGTCACCAATCTGCTCGTGCACGTGCCGCAAGATGTTGGGCTCGGCGGCCTCGAGATCGAGTGATTTCACCAGATCCTGGCGAAAAACCCTCAAGAAAGACCGGCGCGCCCTCTTGTCCTCTCGGCTCGCCCACTGGATGATGTTTCGGTCCGGGTCGAGCAAGAGGACCGATCGGACACTCGGTGTTTGCGTTTCGGCCTGGGGAAGCCAGATCGTATCGATGGTGCTCGAGTCATTCGGATCCACCAGGCGGAACGTGGTGTGGTCCGCGACGCTGATATAGCGTTCGATTCGCTCCACTCGTTGCTGTGCGACGGAGAGCAAGGACTGCGCGATCGTCTGCGCGCCGAGTTGGGCGTAATCTCGCGACGACCGAATCGTGTAGTACCCGAGGATTGCCGCAGCGACGAGAATCGCGGGAACCAAAATCAAATAGACCAGTCGAAAGCGACCGCCTTCCATCACCTGCGCTCCCCGAGCTCGTGGCCGTTGGATCGCTCGAGGCTCTCAATCACGAATGCTTTGGCCGCCGTCACGATGGGAACCCGCGTGTCGACTCTCGCCAATGCGGATCGCTTCGTCAAGGAGCCGAGGGTTGCACCGCTTCGCCCTTGTCTGGGCGTGGATCGCCGAGATCGAGCTTGAGTCGATCCGGGTCGAGGAGGGCATTCGCGAGAACCGCGTCCATCTTGGATACGGGAACGAACTCCAGGGTCTCCCGCACTTCTTCCGGAACCTCGTCGAGATCCGCAGTATTGCGTTCGGGCAGAATGACGCGCTTGATTCCTGCCCGGTGTGCGGCGAGTACCTTCTCCTTGATGCCGCCTACGGGAAGCACACGACCTCGCAAGGTGATCTCGCCCGTCATCGCAACGTCGTGACGCACGTGAATGCCGGTGAGCAGCGAGACGATGGCCGTCATCATGGTGACGCCCGCACTCGGTCCGTCCTTCGGCATCGCCCCCGCGGGAATGTGAATGTGGATGTCGCTCGTCTCCAGAAAGTCCTCGGCGATACCGAAGCTCTTGGCTCGCGTGCGCACGTAGCTCATCGCCGTTTGCGCGGATTCCTTCATGACGTCACCTAGCTGACCGGTGAGCTGGAGCTTGCCCGTGCCGTGCATCTTCGTGCACTCGATGAACAAGATCTCTCCGCCGACGGAGGTCCAGGCGAGGCCTGTGGCGACCCCGGTTTCCGCGGTGCGTTCTGCGACCTCCGAACTGAATCGGGGTGCACCGAGGTAAGGTCTCAGCGAGTCCTCGTCCGAGATGATCCAAGGGCCTTTCTCGCCTTCCGCGACCTTCACCGCGACGCCGCGAATCACGCTCGCGATTTGACGCTCCAGGTTACGCACGCCCGCTTCACGGGTGTAGTGGTCGATGATCGATGCGATCGCTCCATCTTCCAAGGTGACTTGCTCGGGCTTGATGCCGTGCTCGTCCAACTGCTTCGGCACCAAATGGACCCTTGCGATGTCCGCTTTCTCGCGGCGCGTGTAGCCGGGAATCTCGATGATCTCCATGCGGTCTCGGAGCGCTGCCGGGATTGTGTCACCGACGTTGGCCGTCGCGATGAACATGACCTTGGAAAGGTCGTACGGGATCTCGAGATAGTGATCGCTGAACGTGTCGTTCTGCTCCGGGTCGAGCACTTCGAGTAGCGCTGCTGCGGGATCGCCCCGGAAATCGTGCCCAATCTTGTCGATCTCGTCGAGCATGAAGACGGGGTTGATCGTGCTGGCCTTCTTCATCCCTTGGATGACCTGACCGGGAAGGGCGCCCACGTAGGTGCGTCGGTGACCGCGAATTGCAGCCTCGTCATGCACGCCGCCGAGACTGATCCGATGAAACTTCCGTCCGAGCGCGCGCGCGACCGATCGGCCGAGGGAGGTTTTGCCAACGCCAGGCGGGCCGATCAGGCAGAGGATTGGACCCTTCTTGTCGGTCTTCAGCTTCCGAACGGCCAGGTACTCGACGATGCGCTTCTTGACCTTTTCTAGGCCGGAGTGATCCTCGTCGAGGACTTTGCGGACGGCCGCGATGTCCATGTTGTCGGCGGTCTGCTTGCTCCATGGGATGTCGAGGATCCAGTCGATGTAGGTGCGAACGACGGTGTACTCGGCCGAGCCGACCTGCATCTGCCTCAGCCGCTTGATCTGCTTGTGGGCCACCGTGTCGGCCTCGCCTGGCAGATTCGCCTTCGCGATCCTCTCTTCGAGGATGTCGAGGTCTCCCTGATCGCCTTCTTCTTCACCGAGCTCTTCCTTGATCGCCTTGAGCTGCTGACGCAAAACGTACTCACGCTGATTCTTCCCCATTTCCTCTTTGATCTGGGAGTTGATCCGCTCCCTCATCTTGAGGATTTCGAGCTGACGCGTAAGTAGGCGCAGCACCTTGCGGATACGCTCCTTCGCATCGAGCGTCTCCAGAAGTTGAGATTTCTCTTCGACCGGAGCATCGAGGTTCGCCGCCACCAGGTCGGCGAGCTGACCGTGCTCCTGGATCGAGTCGATCAGCGAGCCCGCCTCGCGGGGTAGCTCGGGCATGAGCTGAATGACCTGCTTGGCGATGTCACGAAGGCTGAGAGCGAGCGCTTCGCTCTCTACGTCCTCGACGTTGGGCTCGTCCAACCGAGATACACGCGCGCGCAAGTACGGTTCCGACGTCACCACTTGGTCCAGACGAATTCGTACCAGGCCCTGCAGAATCAGACTGTAGTTGCCCGAGCTGTGCTTGAGCGCCTTGAGAACGCGTGCCGCGACGCCTACAGGATAGAGATCACTCTGATCCGGATCATCGGTCGAAGGATCGCGCTGCGCGATGATGGCGATGATGGGTTGGTCGAGGTTTTCGATGTCCTCGACGAGGGCGACGGACTTCTCGCGACCCACATCGAAGGGAGCCACTGCCGCCGGAAAGAGGACCGCGTTGCGAATCGGCAGAACCGGGAGCTCGCTGCCAAACTCGATCTCGCCCGAATCCGGAGGCGGAATCGATGTGATTGTGTCCTCTTCGTCGCTCATGCCGATGTTCTACTCCAACTGGGTCAGAACCCAAGTTTTTCCTGTTACTGTCCGCGAACATAGCCACGCACCTTTTCCGTGGCAAGGGTCAGGTCGGAGTCCGGACCCCACAAGCCGATTGAAGCTCGGGGGTCCTCGAATTAGGCTCGGCCCGATGCGCCTTTCGGTGGTGGTTCCATGTTTCAACGAGGAGGGGAATATCGGGCCAGTGGTCTCGCAAGCCGCTTCGGTGGGGCGAAGGCTTGCCTCCGAGCTCGAAATCATCGTCGTGGACGATGGCAGCACGGATGAGACCGCCAGGGTCCTCGACGAGCTGCGAACGATCGTGCCCGAGCTGCAGGTCGTCGGGCACCCGCGGAACCTCGGATACGGGGCCGCCGTGCGTTCCGGGCTTGATCGGGCTGCGATGGACTACGTGTTTCTCACCGACGGCGACGGCCAGTTCGATCTCGAGGAGCTTCCGAAGGCGATGCGAATGCTCGGTCAGCACGACGTCGTCGTTGGATACCGGACCGAGCGGCAAGATGGCTGGTGGCGTCGACTGTGGGGCCGGTGCTGGACGGCTTTGGTGAACTTGGTCTTCGGTCTGCGGGTCAGGGACGCCAATTGTGCATTCAAGTTGGTCCCCCAAAGTCTTCTGCGCAGCAGCGAGCTTCGGAGCCAGGGCGCACTCATCAGTGCCGAGCTGATCTTCGAAGCGCAGCGCTCGGAGCTCCGTCTCGGCGAGTGCGCCGTCAGCCACTACCCTCGCCGAACCGGCCGCCAAACGGGAGCCTCGCTTCGTGTCATCGGGACTGCATTCCTCGAGCTCGCCGCGTGCTTTCCACGGCGATGGGCAACGCAGAAGCGTCTCGGGCGGCATCGCGGGTCGCCTCTCTAACAGACTCGGTTCCGTTGAGCTCGAGCTAGAAGCAGACTTGGTTTCGACCGTTGCGCTTCGCTTCGTACATCTTCTCGTCCGCCGCCTTGTACAGATCCGATGGATCCTCGTAGTGCGCTTGCCACTCGGCGACTCCTACGCTCACCGTCACGTCGACCCGCGTGCCATCGAAGTCGAAGCGGGTGTCACTGATCAGTCGATTGATTTTGCCGGCGAGCTCTCTCGCGCCATCGAGACCGACTTCGGGCGTAATCAGCGCGAATTCCTCGCCCCCGACTCGCGCCAAGACGTCGTTGACACGGAGCCTCCCGAGAAGCACCGCTCCGAGCTGTCGCAGTATCGTGTCTCCGGCCAGGTGACCAAAGCGGTCGTTGATCGTCTTGAAATGGTCGATGTCGAAGACCAGCAGAGAGAAGCTGCGCTTGTACCGCTTGGCGCGGGCAACCTCGCGGTCCAGCATTTCGTCGAAGTACCTCTTGTTGTTGAGCTGGGTGAGCCCGTCAGTCGTCATCAAGCGATAGATCTCTTCGTGGTATTCCACTTCCACGTCGTCGCCGACGATGAACTTCAGAATCGTGCGGCCGACCCTGAGTTGATTGCCATGGCGGAGGCGCCCCTCGTCTCCAACGAGGTTGTCGTTGACGTACGTTCCATTGGTCGAGCCCAGGTCACGAACGACGAACTCTCCCTCTTCGAATACAATCCGGCAGTGGTTGCGTGAGACGCTCTCCTGGTCGATTTGGATCTCGCACTTGGGCGAGCGCCCGATGATCACGGGTTCAGTGCTCACTCGTACTCGACGACCCATCTCGGGCCCGTAGATGACCACGAGACACCCGTTCTCACTCCCGGAACGGGCCGCACGAGCTTCGTCGACCTGCGTGAGCACGGTCCGGCTGGCGCTCGTCGTCTGGTCCTTGAAGGGCACCTCCACAATATACAGCCGGTCGCGGCGGCAGGTTAAATCAGCGACAGGCGATTGCAGTCACAGCGGACTGATGGGTTTGTTGACGGCGAGAATAGGGTTCAATAGCGTAACGACGTGCGCGACCTATTTTCTCACTCCTGGCTGTGGGGGCTGGCTAGCCTCGCTCTCATTCTCGGAACGCCCCTGGCATTGATGGCGAGCCCACCGACTGCTCAGCGGGCTTCGACGACCGTGGCGCGGGTGGTGACACCCCCGTTCAACGACATCGACGTCGCGAAAGCGAAGCCGGGAAGTGAAGGCTGGGTCATTCCGCGCCGAGACGGCACGCGTGCGGTTCTCACCGTCGATGACAAGCTCCAATCCTATGTTCAAAGCCTGTTCAGCCGCTACGACGTGCCGGTCGGAGGTCTGGTCGCGATGGATCCAAAGAGCGGGCGAGTGCTCGCCTACGTCGGCTACGAAGCCGGGAAGGGCAACAGCCCGCAGCTCGCGACTGATTCGGGAGCGCCCGCGGCATCGGTGTTCAAGATCATCACCGCCTCGGCGCTGCTCGACGCCGGCGTAAAGAGCTCCACGTCGGTCTGTTACGGCGGCGGGATGCGCGGTTTGGAGCAAGCGGACTGATCGACAACCCCAGTCGCGACCGATGGTGCGCGACGATGGCCGATGCGCTCGGTTATTCGATCAATGCCGTGTTCGCCAAGCTTGCCGACCGTTACATCGATGAGGCTCGCATGACCCAGTATGTTTCGGCCTTCGGCTTTGGTCAGCGTCTCCCATTCGACCTTCCGACCATGCCAAGTTCCGTAGACGTGCCGGGTAACCGGCTGGAACGGGCGCGCATGGCTGCGGGCTTCTGGCACAGTCAGCTCTCACCGCTGCATGGTGCACTTCTGGCGGCGACCATCGCGAATGAGGGCAAGATGCCCTACGCCGCTCTCGTCGAGCGGATCGAAAGTCAAACCGGCGAGACGCTCTACCAACATACGCCGCGCACTTTTCGGCAAGTCTTGCCTCGCCAGACCGCACAACTCGCAGGCGAAATGATGACCCGAACGGTGACGAAGGGGACTTCGAAGAAAGCCTTCTGGGATCCGAAAGGTCGCCCGTTCCTTCCGGGCATTGCCGTTGCGGGCAAGACCGGAACCCTCAGTCGGTACGAGCCACATCGAACCTACAACTGGTGGGTCGGGTACGCACCGGTCGATGATCCGAAAATCGCCGTTGCGGCTCTCGTGGTGAACGAACCGAAGTGGCGCATCAAGGCCAGCTACGTTGCACGCGAGGCCTTGCGGCAATATCTGATGCGCTGACGACGCCGAGGCTCACGAGCCAGGCAAGTCGTGCGTTGCGGTTCCGCCGGACCCTGACTAGGCTCTGGTCCACTTCACCCGAAAGAAAGGTCAACTTCATGTTCCAAAGCATTCGACTCGGGGCACTCGCGGCCCTGACAAGCATCTTGTTGCTCGGTGCGTCCGCTGCAACCGCACAGTCGCCGGTGCTCAGCCGCGTCATCAAGACCAACACACTTCGAGTCGGAATGTCAGCGAACCAGCCGCCGCTCAACGTGAAGGGCAAGTCCGGTCAGATGATCGGCCTCGAGGTCGACCTCGCCAACGGGCTCGCTTACGCCCTCGGATTCGACCTCGAGATCGTGCAGAAGCCCTTCGGCGAGCTGCTCGGCGCCCTCAAGAAGGGCAACGTCGATATGGTGATGTCCGGCGTCGACATCACAGCTGCGCGCAGCCAAGACTTCTTGTTCGTCGGTCCCTACCTCTTGTCGGGGAAGTCTCTGGTGACGACGTCCAAGGCTTTGGCAGGCGCGGAGACCGTCGATGACATCAACACGCCGGACGTGACATTCGTCACGCTGAAGAATTCGACCAGCCAGGCGTTCGTGAAGAAGAACCTTTCCAAAGCCAAGTCGGTGGCCGTCGATGACTACGAGGCCGCAGTGGCGATGGTCATCGATGGAAAGGCGAGCGCGATGATCGCGGACCTACCGGCTTGCGCGCTCGCGGTTCTGCGAAACCCCGATGCAGGCCTCGTCATGCTCGCCGAGCCTCTATCCGTCGAGCCCATGGGCATCGCGGTATCGGCAAAGGATGGCCGCTTCTACAATCTCATCGAGAATTACATCGATGCGATCGAAGCCACGGGGATTCTCTCCGGCCTTCGCCAGAAGTGGTTCGAGGATCCGAGCTGGCTCGACGAGCTGCCATAGGTCGTCACCGGGGCGCGGGGAACGCGACACGGGGTTTCATCGGACGGGGCGCCTTGCAAAGGTGGCCGGAAGGACAGCGAGCAGGGGCCACGCAAGGCGCCCCTCGGAGCTCGCGCCAATCGGAGGGGGCTGCTCGCTGACCGATTGTCACTCACACGCCGCCGAAACCCCGCATCGCATTCCCGCGCCCCTCCATACACTCGCAGCGCCAGCGCCAGCGCCAGCGCCAGTGCCAGCGCCAGTGCCAGTGCCAGTGCCAGTGCCAGTGCCAGTGTCAGCGACGGCGCCGGTGTCTTTTCAGACATGGCCTGTTCTTGCTGACGGAGTACTCTGTTTCTCGCGGGTAGTTTGTTTCTGAAGAGAGTCCGATTGTCTGCCTGGTGCTCGTGCTGCTGCGCGGGAGTGGCGCTTGGATGTGCGCCCGAAGGAATCCCGATTCCCGACGTCAGCCCTTCGACCGGGAGTCTGCTGATGACTGTTCCTGTCCCGAACGTCGGCTGGCCGTTCTCCGACTTCGATTCGATGCGCTTCGTGGTCACCTGCGAGGAGTCGCTGGATGCGGAGCCTGTCGCCGAGGGCGAGCTACTGGTCACGGGTGAGGACGTGTCTGATACCGATGCGACAGTGCTTCTGTGGCAGGCCCTCGTCGATGGACTGCCTCCGCGGGATTGCCGCAGGTCGATTGGCGTGAGCGCCGAGGCGAGGCTTGCGTGGCCTCCGGCCCCAAGCCCGACCGGCCACGTTTGCAGGCCGAGCCGTTCGCGGAACCCCCGCGTCGTGTTCCGCCTCGCCCCGGTTGAGCTAGCCCTTGTTCCGAACGATGAAGGTGTTCATGCCTTCTTCACGCTCGAACGTCGTTCGGTAGTCCTGCGCCTGCTGTCGCGTTTCGAAAGGTCCGATGCGAACTCGCCAGTGGGTGCCTCGGCCTTCGACCGAGCCGCTGGTCACGTACGCTGCGTGCCCGCGCTTCCGTAGCGCGCTCGCGAAGACTCGGGCCTCTTCGGCGTCTCCATAGCTGACGACTTGCAAGGTGTAGCGACCTTCGTAGCCCGCCGCTGCGGATTGAGTTCTCTCGGCCACGGTTGCCGCGACGAGTGGGTCGCGCACTGCGGCCATTTCGACGAGCGTTCGGTCGGGACCTGCACTGACAGCGGCGGGCAAGCCTGCTGCGATGTCCGATCGAGGGGGCGGGCTGCTGAGAGGATCGAGATGCGCGAGCTCTGCAGCCGCTGCGGCCATGGCTGCCGCGACCTCGGCGCGCTCCTCGGTGACCAATGTGGTAGGAAAGCTGAGCGACTCAGGATCGATGTCCGGGTCCTCGGCGCGCTCTCCTCTGACTTCATCGACGTCCGCATCGACCCCTATCGAGAGCATCTGGAGCGGGTCCTCGGGCCGCGATTCTTCGCCTCCGGGCAATGCGGCAACTGCGGCGACCACGATTCCAACCGCAGCCAGCAGGCCCACGCCCGAGAGCACCAGGACTCCCCGTCCCTCGTCCGAAGATCGCTCTTCGATCCGTTCTAGATCGCGCATTGCAGTGTCCATCTTTCGTTCCGCTCCGACTCCGGTCTCGGGTTTACGAAAATTCCCTCGAAGCAGCCAAAAAACAGCAGTTGGGGAGTCCTGAGAGCGCGTGCAGGAGGGGGGCGCTCGTGGTAGCGTCGCGCCGGCGTCGCAGCTCTGGGGAGCGACGCGCGGGAGCAGTAATTCATGGCGGAATCTCCACAGAAGCATCCGGTCGCGCTCGAAGACGAGATGCGGCGCTCATACCTCGATTACGCGATGAGCGTGATCATCGGGCGAGCGATTCCCGACGTGCGGGACGGGCTCAAACCGGTCCACCGGCGAATCCTCTACTCGATGCACGAGCAGAAGGTTCATTGGAACAGCTCGTATAGGAAAAGTGCTCGCATCGTCGGTGACGTGCTCGGCAAGTATCACCCCCACGGGGACACGGCCGTCTACGACGCGTTGGTTCGCATGGCCCAGGACTTTTCCATGCGGTATCCGCTGGTGGACGGGCAGGGCAACTTCGGCTCGGTCGACGGCGATCCTGCCGCCGCAATGCGTTACACCGAGGTCCGGATGCACAGGCTCGCGTCCGAGCTCCTGGCGGATATTGAAAAAGATACAGTCGACTTCGGGCCGAACTTCGACGACTCCGAACGTGAGCCGCTGGTCCTACCGAGTAAAATTCCAAATCTCTTGATCAACGGCTCGGGCGGCATCGCCGTCGGCATGGCCACCAACATCCCGCCGCACAACCTGCGCGAGGTAGTCGACGCCACGGTGCGCCTCATGGGTGATCCCACGCTCACGGTCGACGAGCTCATGCAGGATGATGACCAGACCGGCCGCCTCGGTGTGAAGGGCCCGGATTTTCCGACGGCTGGGTACATCTACGGCCGCGCAGGGATTCATCTGGGTTACCGAACCGGTCGCGGGCGAATCGTCATGCGCGCCAGGGCCGCGATCGAGTCGCTCCCGGGCAAGGCCGATCGCGAGATGATCGTGATCACCGAGATCCCCTATCAGGTCAACAAGGCGGAGCTTCTCAAGAAGGTCGCCGACTTGGTGCGCGAAAAGCGGCTCGAGGGCATCAGTGACATCCGGGACGAGTCGGACCGGGATGGCCTCCGCATCGTGATCGAGCTCAAGCGCGACGCCCACGGGGAGATCGTCCTCAATAAGCTCTACCAAATGACGGCCCTCCAAAGCACGTTTGGTTACAACTGCCTCGCCATCGTGGGCCAGCGGCCCGAGGTCCTCGATCTGCGGACCGCGCTCCTCCGCTTCATCGACCATCGGCGCGAGGTCGTCGTTCGCCGGACCCGATACGACCTTGCACAGGCCAAGGCGCAGCGCGAGCTGGTCGAAGGTCTGGGGATGGCGGTCACTGACGTGGATCGCGTGGTGAGCACGATTCGCTCCTCGAAAGACCCCGACGAGGCTCGCGAACGCTTGATGAAGCTTCCGCTCACGGGGCTGGAGGAGTTCGTGAGGCGTGCGGGTCGACCCGACTCCGAGATCCAAGAAGCCAAGGACCGCGGCGAGTACTTGCTCTCGGAGCGACAGGCGAAGGCGATTCTCGAGATGCGTTTGTCGAGGCTCACCGGCCTCGAGCGGGAGAAGTTGGCGACCGAGTACGGCAGCCTCTGCGACTTGATCAAGGAGCTCGAGGCGATCCTCGCCAGCAAGAGGCTCCTCGACGAAGTCATCGTCAAGGAGCTCGACGAGATTCGCGAGCGATTCGGCGATGCGCGACGTACGGAAATCGTCGAAGCCGAGGGAGAGATCTCCATCGAGGATCTCGTTCCTGACGAGGAGGTGGTCGTGACCGTGTCTCACGCGGGCTACGTCAAACGCGTTCCGCTGAGCGAGTATCGATCCCAGGGGCGCGGAGGAAAGGGCCTGCGCGCGATGGACACGCGTGACAAGGACTTCGTGAGCTGGGTGTTCGTCGTGAACGCCCACGCAAACGTCTTGTTCTTGAGCGACAAAGGCAAGGCCTACCTCAAGAAGGTCTACGAGATTCCCGAGACCAGCCGTGCCGCTCGGGGCAGAGCCGTCGTGAATCTCGTTGGCATGGATCCGGACGAGCGCGTGGCGGCGATACTGCCGATTCGCGAATTCGTCGAAGATGGATATCTCTTGACCTGCACCCGTCGTGGCCGCGTGAAGCGCACGAGCCTCGATGCCTACGAGAACATCCGGCAGACGGGGATCATCGGTGTCGCCATCGGTGAAGGAGATGGGCTTCTGACCGCCCGCATCGTGACGCCCGGCCAGCACGTGCTCATCGGCACCTCGCATGGGATGAGCATCCGCTTCCCAATCGAGGACGTTCGCGCCATGGGCCGCGATTCGATGGGCGTGAAAGGCATCGACCTGCGCGAAGGCGACTTCGTGATCGGCATGGACATCATCGAGGATGAAGGCCAGCAGCAGGTTCTGACCGTGAGCGCCAACGGATATGGCAAGCGCACGAAAGTCTCCGAATGGCGGATCCAGAACCGCGGGGGCAAGGGCATCATAGGGATGGACACATCCGAACGAAACGGAGCGCTCGTGAAGCTACGCCTGGTTTCCCCCGACGATCAGCT
Source organism: uncultured delta proteobacterium (assembly GCA_963786865.1). Taxonomy (GTDB): domain Bacteria; phylum Myxococcota_A; class Polyangia; order Polyangiales; family Houyiibacteriaceae; genus SG8-38. Next base: position 56,978 of record CAWBAV010000001.1, read on the forward strand.
CATGGTGATCACGAATGGTGGGCAGGTGATACGCACGCATGTGGGCGAGATCCGCGAGACGGGCCGCAACACTCAGGGCGTTCGCGTGATTCGTCTGGGCGAAGGCGAGCAGGTCGTGGACGTGGAGCCGGTCGCGGAGCCCGAGGACGATAGTGCCGAGGAATCCGCAGAACCCGAAGAAAATTAGCCCACCGGCGCTCGGAACTGTGTACTCCGGCCCGCGAGAGGCTATCCTTGGAAAGAGATTTGGGGGAGTCTTTTCTAGGGGGTAGGGAGTGTGAGTAACGGACCCGTCATTGGGATCGACCTCGGTACGACGAATTCCGTGGTCGCCGTCGCCGACCAGCCTGGAGGTCGAGTCCTCGCCGACAGCGATGGAGCGAAGCTGATTCCGTCCGTCGTCTCGTTTCATCCGAGCGGCGAAATCTTGGTCGGCTCCGCCGCGAAAGAACGGCGCCTACTCGACGCGCAGAATACGGTGTACTCGGTCAAGCGGCTCATCGGCCGGCCTTACACCAGCTACGAGGTCAAGCAGGCTCAGAAGCGATTTGCGTTCGAGCTATCCGAAGGCCCGAGTGGAGGCGTGCTCGTCACTGCCCGTGGCGAAACGTACACACTGAGTGAGATCAGCGCGTTCGTTCTTCGGCACGTTCGGAAGGTAGCCGAGGAGGCGCTGGGTCGGGAGTGCAGCCAAGCGGTCGTGACCGTCCCGGCCAACTTCAACGAGCTGCAGCGTAGCGCAACGAAGGCTGCCGGACGTGTGGCCGGTCTAGACGTGCTGCGTATTCTCAACGAGCCAACCGCGGCTGCGCTGGCCTACGGCTACAACAAGACATCGACCGAGCGTGTTGCGGTCTACGATCTAGGCGGCGGCACGTTCGACATCACGATCCTGCAGCTTGCCGGTGACGTGTTCGAGGTGCTCGCCACGGCCGGTGACACCTTTCTCGGCGGTGATGACGTGGACACGAGCATCGCCGACCAGATGGCTGCGCAGTTCCTGGAGCAACATCGATACGACGCCCGCCAAGACCGTCAGGCCTACGAGCGGCTACGCGCGGCCGCGGAATGGGCGAAAATTCAGCTGTCGCAGAAACCCGAGGTGAAGCTCTGCATCGAAGAGCTGGCGTACGGAGAGGGCGGCATCGCTCTCAATCTGGACTTCGCGCTCACGCGTCAGCAGCTCGAGCACATGTGTCAGCCGCTCATGGCGCGGAGCTTCGACGTCTGCGAGGACGCGATGAAAGCGGCGGGTCTTCGGCCAACGCAGCTCGACAACGTCATTCTCGTAGGCGGCTCGACACGGATTCCGTTGCTTCAGCGTATGGTGGCCGAGTACTTCGGACGGAAGCCGCTCGTCAACATCGACCCGGACTTGGTCGTCGCTCAGGGGGCCGCGATTCAGGCGCAGACTCTGTCGACGCCTGCGCGCAAGGCCCCCCTCGGTCGGGTTGCGCTCAAGAAATTGGCACAGCCGGGTAGCGACCAGCACCCCCTCATCACCGAAGAGAGCTTTGAGGACGAGGTCACCAACGTCGGAGAGCGTCCGCCGCTTCCGCCGCCGCCGGTCGCGCGGGCAGCGCGCAAGAAGGCCACGCTGGCCGGGCAAGCGCCGCCGCCACCCCCGATGAAGCTCAAGATGCCCGCGAACGGCGTCCTCGACGATGGGCTGCTCGACATGCCGACGCGGTCCGGCGAGGAACCCTTGGAGCAGGAGCGCACTCGACTTGGCGAGGCCGTCGATCCGCTCGACTTCCAACCCACACGGATGGCCGATGCCTCTGGGCTCTTGATGCAACTCGGCGGGGACGGAGAGCCTCCGCTCGAAGAGATCGGGGACGATTCCTCCGGCTTGATGACCGAGCTCGGAGACGACGCCTTTGCTCAGGACTCCGATGTGCCGACGGGCATCAGTCCGCCGGGCCTACCGCCAGTCGAGCTCAGCAGCTCGGCGCCAGCCTTGCTCAGAGCGGCGCTGGACGAGGACGTCGACACGGTTACCGGCGCGATAGCCGTGACCGAAGTACCCCAGGCGCCGCTGCTCCTGGACGTGACCCCGCTGTCGCTCGGTGTCGAAACGGTCGATGGCTACTGCGAGCACATCATTCGTCGCAACTCTGCGATCCCTGCGGGACAAACCAAGATGTTCACCACGGCGCGGGACGGTCAGGAGACGGTGGTGGTGCGCATTTGTCAGGGAGAGGATCGTCACATCGCACGGAACCAGTTGCTCGGCGAGGTCGTCCTCGATGGCCTCAGGCCCGCCGCTCGAGGCAAGGTTCAGATTGCCGTTCGTTTCATGATCGACGCCGATGGCACACTTCAGGTGAGGGCTCAGGACGTGGGTACCGGTCAGCAGCAGCAGATTGCAATCAAGCTCATTGGTGAGTTGCCCGAGGAGCAAGTCGAGCGGCTGCGGGAGCGCCACGAGGCTAGGCTCGGGAGCTAGTCGATGCAGGACGCGAAGGAAGGTTCCGACTACTATAAGCTTCTCGGGATCATACGAACTGCGAATGAGGACCAAATTCGCGCTGCGTTTCATCGATTTGCTCGTGAGCATCATCCCGACAACTTCGTTGGGTCGCCGGAGGAAACTCAACGCCACACCGAGCTCTATCAGCTCGGAAGCGAGGCGTACCGAGTTCTCCTCGATCCCACGAAGCGCAAGCTCTACGAGGAAGGCCTCCAAAAGGGAGTGCTCCGCTATACCGAGGACCGCGCCGAGGAGATGCGCCGATCGATGAGACCGCCAGGCGGCGTCGCGCTTCGTTCGAGCAAGGCCCGGGTCTTCTTCACACGCGCGCACAAGGCGATCGAATCCGAAGACTGGCCCCAGGCCAAGCTCAACCTGCAGATGGCGATTCAAAATGAGCCCGACAACGAAGAGCTCCAGGCCAAGCTCGAGGAAGTTCGCGAACGGATGAAGTCGGGCTAGGGTGGTAGCTCGGAGAGATTTCCGGGCTATGGTAGTGGCGTCATGGGACGAACAGCGACGATAGAGCGTCGAACCACCGAGACCGACATCCGCGTGGTCCTCGATCTCGACGGGAGTGGTCGGTATCGAGTGGAGACGCCGATCGGCTTCCTCACGCACATGGTCGAGCAACTCGCAAAGCACGGCCTGTTCGATCTCGACGTCCGTGCGCTCGGCGACACGCACATCGATGGCCACCACACTACCGAGGACTTGGCGATCGCGCTCGGTCAGGCGTTTGCGGCGGCGCTCGGTGACAAGGCGGGAATCCGACGATTCGGCTCGACCACCTTGCCGATGGACGAAGCCTGTGTGACTTGTGCCGTGGATTTGTCGGGACGACCGTACTTCGTTTGGGCAGTGACTTTGCCGAAAGCCAAGATCGGCGACTTCGACTCGGAGCTCGCCGAGGTGTTCTTCGAAGGCTTTGCGCGTGGCGCCCAGTGTAATCTGCACATGCGGCAGCATGCGGGTGACAACCTGCACCACGTGGTCGAAATCAGCTTCAAGGCGTTCGCGCGCGCGCTTCGCGAGGCGACCGAGCGGGACCCTCGGGTTCTCGGTGTGCCCTCGACCAAGGGCACGTTGACCGAATGACGAGCGGCCGGGTAACCATCGTCGACCTCGGCCTCGGGAACCTGCACAGTGTGGCCAAGGCCTTCGAGCGCGCGGGCGCCGAGGCCGTTCTCAGCTCCGACCCCGACGTCTTGCTCGAGGCGGACCGCTTGGTCATGCCGGGGCAGGGCGCATTCAGAGAGTGCGCGCATTCTTTGCTCGGGGAGCGCGGCGAGGCGGTCCGAGCTTACATCGCCAGTGGCCGTCCCTATCTCGGCATCTGTCTCGGTATGCAGGCCTTGTTCGAATCGAGTGAGGAGGCGCCCGGTGAGAGGGGCCTTGGAATCTTTCCGGGAACCGTGAAGCGATTCGCGACCGACCTGAGGGATGCAGAAGGGCAGCGACTCAAGGTCCCCCACATTGGCTGGAACCAGATCACGAGTCGGCATCCCGTATTCGAAGACCAGGAGTGGTACTACTTCGTTCACAGCTACTATTGCGTTCCCGACGAGGAGCGACTCGTCGTGGCCACGACCGACTACGGCGGCCCGTTCTGCTCGGCCATCGCGCGGGACAACGTCCTGGCTTGCCAGTTTCACCCCGAAAAGAGCCAGCACGCTGGCGCACGCCTCATCGGCCACTTCCTAGGAGACGTGTCGTGGAGCTGATTCCAGCGATCGACCTGCTCGACGGTAAGGTCGTGCGCTTGCACCAGGGCCGTTACGACCAGGTCACGGTCTACGACGACGACCCGGTGTCCATGGCCAGGCGGTTCGAGGAGCAGGGTGCGAAACGCTTGCACGTCGTCGATCTCGAGGGCGCCCGTAGCGGGAAGCCGGCGCACGTCTCGACCATCGATGGGATCCTTCGAGAGACCCAGCTAGCCGTGCAAATTGGGGGAGGGGTCCGTACCGAAGAAATCGCCGCCCAGTGGATCAACGCCGGCGCCGCTCGAGTCGTGCTCGGCACGATGGTCGTCAAGGCTCCAAAGCTCGCCCGCGCGATCTGTGCTCGTTTCCCGGCGGGCGTCGTCATGGCGCTCGATGCGCGCGACGGAAAAATCGCCGTCGAGGGCTGGCAGGAGCAGAGCGAACAAGACGTCGTGGCGCTCGCCAAGCAAGTCGACGGTTGGAACATCGGCGCGATCCTCTTCACGAACATCCACAAGGACGGCACGCGGGATGGACCCGATGTCGAGGGCACGGCCGGCTTGCAGGCTCAAGTCGGAACCACGGTCATCGCCTCCGGCGGGATCGGCGGGCTCGACGACTTGCGGGCGCTTTCTCTTGCCGGCGTCCGCTCGGCGGTCTGCGGGCGGGCGCTTTACTCCGGCGCCTTCACGTTGTCCGAAGCGTTTGCGGCGCTAGAAGATCTCTGATGCTCGCGAAGCGAATCATCCCTTGTCTCGACGTCAAAGAAGGCCGCGTCGTCAAGGGCATCAACTTCGTCGGTCTACGCGACGCGGGTGATCCGGTCGAGTCGGCACAACGCTACAGCGCGGGCGGTGCAGACGAGATCACCTTCCTCGACATTACCGCGTCGCACGAGAACCGGAGGACTTTGTTCGAGCTCGTCGACCGCACCGCTTCGACGGTGGCCGTCCCGCTGACGGTCGGGGGAGGGGTGCGCGAGAGGCGCGACGTGAGCGAGCTTCTACATGCTGGTGCAGACAAGGTCTCCATCAACAGCGCGGCTGTCGCCAATCCGGAGTTCATTCGGGAGATGGCGGACGCGTACGGCTCACAGGCGATTGTGGTGGCCGTGGACGCGAAGCGCGTTCCCGGCGAGGCGGACAGGTGGACGGTGTATACCCATGGCGGCCGGCGTGACACTGGGCTCGATGCGATCGCCTGGACGAGAAAGATGGCCGACTACGGCGCCGGCGAGATTCTGCTGACGAGCATGGACCGCGACGGCACTCGGGACGGCTATGATTTGGTCTTAACTCGCGCAGTTGTGGACGCGATCTCCATTCCGGTTGTAGCTTCCGGAGGGGTGGGGACCCTGGCACACGTGCACGAGGGCCTCGCAAACGGAGGGGCCGATGCAGCACTTGCAGCTTCAATCTTTCACGATGGTCACTACACTGTGGCCGAGGTCAAGGAGTACCTGCTCCAGCGAGGAGTGTGCGTCCGTCCGCCAGAGCGAGATTGAGGGGAAGCGATGAGTAGAGACGTCGGCGTGGGCCAATTGGTGCGCGAGCTAGAGCAACGTGGCGATCGCCTACCGTTCGAGATCGGTGCCTTCGTCGCGCTGGAGGCCTGCGAAGGGCTGCTTCAGCAGTCGGTCAAGCTCGATGCCGACCTGGTCCGCGTCACCGCCGAAGGCTCGGTAGTCGTCGCCGAGGCTGCCGAGAGCGCTGACCCTCAAGAGGCCGCACGATCGCTGGTGTCGGTGCTGGCCCGTTTGCTCGTCGCCGCCGGGCCCGGTGTGCCCCCGTACCTCCTCGATCTGGTGAACGAGAGCGCGAGCGCGCAGGCTCCTCGCGATCTTCGGCACCTCCATGACGCGATCGAGGCCTCGCTGATCCCGATCAACCGTGGAGCGTCGCGGCGCGTGCTCGCCCGACTCGTCCGCGAGAGCGACCGCCCGCCCGCGCCACCGGTTCCGGAGGTCGATCCGCGGGAGCTCGATGCGGAGCTCGACGAGCTGCTTCGCGATCCTGCGTCACGAAGCCTCGAGACGCCCAGAGCGCCAGCGCCCAAACTCGATGAACCGGTCACCGAGCGCATTCGCATCCCAAAAACGGCAGCCCGCGAGGAAGACACCGGGGCGGCCACTGCCTTCGCCTCGTTTCCCCCTCCGGTTCCTGACCTCGAAGCTCAGCCCGAGACCCTCCCGGTTCCGCCTTCGGAGCCTGCCCTGGGGCGCGCCTCTCAGCCCATCCCCAAGCTGGATGCGCCACGGGCCCCGAGCGCCGCGGCCGCGGTTGCTCAGCTCAAAGAGCCCTTCCGCGACCGGGGTCCCGAGCCGATCACCGCCACCATCCGGAAATGGCAAGCATCCGAAGCGCCGAGTGCGAAGCCGCGGCCTGCGTCGTCATCGGCAGATCTTCCGGCGAACCCGTCCGTGGCCGTGTCCCAGGCGGTGGCGGTGCCCCCGCCCGAGTCGGAGCTCGAGACCGCGACCGAGTCCGTGTTTGGGCAGGGATCCGTGAGCGCCTCCGAATCGATTCCCGCGCCGCCTGCGCTGGAAGGCTCTCTCCCGCGAACGGCACCTCAATATGATCGACCTTCGATGGCCGAGCCCCGGCCGCCGACCCGCCGAGGAGGCTGGGCTGTCTGGCTCCTCGCCGCGCTCATCGGCGTCGGCGTCTACGCAATCATCTCGACGGGTGCCGTCCAAGCCTGGCTGAAGCCGGCGCCGCCCCCGGTCGTTCGTTCTCCTGGCGGCGTGATCGAGGTGAGCGTCACACCGGCCGACGCCCAGATCTTCGTATTCGTGGGGCGCGGTCCGGCGGTTGCCTCTCATCTACCCGTCGACGCGGCCCACGAGTTCATCGTGTTCGATCGCGGCCTACGGCCATCGAGGGCCGTCGTTCCCAAAGGTGCGAGCTGGACGACGAGCGAACGGGGCTCGCTCTACGAGCTCGCCGTCCAAGCGCATTCCGCCGCTCCGTCGGACACGCTCGATTTCGGTGCCCCCGAAAGCGTTCCAGCTCCCACGGGCGCAGACGGGTCTGGAACGGTCCGCATCATCACGAATCCCCAGGGCGCGAAGGTCTATCGTTTCGTTGGTGTCGGACCGACGATTCGGATTGCCGCAGCCTCGATTCACGAGGGGCAGGAAATACTGATCTACCACCCACAGCACGAGACGCGCCGTGCGGTGATCGGTCCGAGCGACTGGCTCTCTACGGAGGTGGGGGGATACAGCGCAAAGCTCGATCTACAGCTCCCCGAGCGAGCGGGCTCAGCGGTTTTGGAAACGCCCGAGAACTGACTCGACCTCGGAGCGAATCGCATCGAGCCCTTGCTCAGATTCGGCCTCGAAACGGAGGACCAGAACGGGCTGGGTGTTGGACGCACGAACCAGTGCCCATCCCCCGTCGAACTGGATGCGGGCTCCGTCGATGTCGATGAGCTCGTGCGTGGGGCGGTAGTGCTCGACCACGCGCTGAACCAAGTCGAACTTCTTGGCGTCGTCGCAGTCCACGCGGATCTCCGGGGTCGCGAACGTCACGGGCACGTCGTCGAGCATTTCGTGCAGCGGGACGTCGCTTTGGGAGACGATCTCGAGAATCCGAAGCGTGGCGTAGATCGCGTCATCGAAGCCGTAGTACCGATCGGCAAAGAAGATGTGGCCGCTCATCTCTCCTGCGAGGAGCGCGTGCTCCTCCTTCATCTTGGTCTTGATGAGCGAGTGTCCCGTCTTCCAAAGCACGCCCCTTCCACCGTGGGCTTCGATGTCGTCGTACATCGTCTGCGAGCATTTCACCTCGCCGATGATCGTCGCTCCTGGATGCTTCTCGAGAAGCGCGCGCGACAGGATGATCATCAACTTGTCGCCCCAGATGATCTCGCCCCGGGCGTCGATGACGCCCACACGGTCGGCGTCGCCGTCGTAAGCAAAACCGAGCTCGAGGCGGTCTTCGAGCACGCGTTCCCTGAGCATCTCGAGCGTCTCCGGCTCGGTGGGGTCTGCGTGATGGACGGGAAAAGTGCCGTCCATCTCGCAAAGCAAGGCCACGGGCTCGAGGCCGAGGGCTCCCATGGTTTCGAGCGCCAAGGGGCCTCCAGCGCCGTTCCCCGCATCCACCGCGAATCGTACGGGGCGTCGTCCGAGCTTGATGTCGCCGGCGGTTCTTCTGACGTATGCCGGAGTGGGATCGACGGTCTCCACCGAACCTCCGGGGGCCAGACGGAAGCTCCGACTCTCCATGGTCGCGCGCAGCTCCGCGATGTCGGCACCGTAGAGCGAGGCCTTGCCCAGCATCATCTTGAAGCCGTTTTCATCCGGTGGATTGTGGCTCCCCGTGATCTGAATCCCGCCCTCGAGGTCGAGCTGGTGCACGGCGAAGTAGAGAAGGGGCGTAGGCCCAACGCCGATGTCGACCACGTGCACCCCGGCTTCGACAAGGCCTGCGGTTAGCGCCTGGTGCAAGCGCGGTGAGCTCAGCCGGCAGTCACGGCCGACGGCGACGCGGCACAGGTCGCGTTTCGAAAAGAACGTGCCGAGGCTCAAGCCCAGGTCGTGCACGAATTCGTCGTCGAAGTCACGCTCGGCGTGCCCTCGGATGTCGTACTCACGAAAGACGTGTGGGTTCACCTGTTCACTTTCTGGGATCGTTCCGTTTGCGAAGCACTTCGACCACCTGGCGGACGTCTTGTGAGCGCTCTCTCGGCGCCACCAGCAGCGCATCCCCTGCGTCCACCACGACCAGGTCGCTGACTCCGATGAGGGCCACGAGCTTGCCGTCCGGTGCGGTGACATAGTTGCCCCTGGCGTCGACGGCGATGCCGCCTGTCGGTAGGACGTTTCCGTTTTCGTCTTGCGGCGCGAGCTCCCAGGCCGAGGTCCAGCTCCCGAGGTCCGACCATTCGAAGGCACCGGGTACGACGCTCACCGCACTGACCTTCTCCATGATCCCGTGGTCGATGCTGATCGCGGGCAGGTGAGCGTAGCTCGCTCGAACGGCGCGATCCTCGTCGCCGGCCTTTGCCGCCTCGTCGTAGCGCTTCAGCTCTTCACCGAGGCCGGGCAAGTGTTGGTCAATCGCATCGAGAATCCTCGAAGCGAGGAAGAAGAACATCCCGCTGTTCCAGAGGAATCCGCCGCTCGCGACGAATTGCTCGGCGCGCTGACGGTTGGGCTTCTCGACGAATCGGCGTGCCCGAAAGACGCCCGGATCGATTTCGGCGCCGACCTCGATGTAGCCGTAACCAGTTTCTGCGCGGCGTGGACGAATCCCAATCGTGACGTAGTCCCCATGCGTGGCAGCCTCGAGGCCCCGGCGCAGCGTGTCGAGATACGCATCGGTGTCGCTGATGTAGTGGTCGGCAGGGAGCACTGCCATGATGGCGTCTGCATCCAGTCGCTTCACGTGCGTGGCCGCCCAGCCTATGCAGGGCGCGGTGTTGCGTCCGACGGGCTCCGCGAGGATCCGCTTCGGGTCGAGCTCGGGAAGCTCCTCTGCCACCCGATCGCGGAGCAGCTCGGAGGTCACCACGAACGTTCGCTCTGGCGGCAGCATGTCCCAGACCCGCTCGGCCGTGGCCCGCAAAAGGGAGCGATCGTCAGGTCCGAGCGCGATGAACTGCTTGGGGCGTGTGCTCCGAGAGAGCGGCCAGAAGCGTGTGCCCGAGCCCCCCGCCATGATCACTGCATATGCTTTTTCGCTGTTGGTCATGGGTTCGCTGCCGCTTCACCGGGTGACGAGGAACAGGCCGAGGGGCAGAAGGTAGATCGCGAACATCCAAATGCGTCCAACCAGGATGACATGCCGCAGAATAACAAGCGCAAGGTATCCCGTCACGAGGGCCGTCAAGCCGCCGAACCAGGCTTCGGCACCGAGCGACCCGAGCCCGTCCGCTCCGCTTGCCTCGTACACCGCTGCGCCGACGATGGCCGGAATTGAAACGAGAAACGAGAAACGAAACGCGGCGTTGCCTTGAATTCCGAGCAGCATTGCGACGGTGATGGTCACACCGCTCCGGCTAATGCCCGGCAGCACGGCGAGCCCCTGGGCCAGGCCGATCGCGATCGCTTGTTGCCAAGAGACCTCGGAGTGCGTTCCGATCGTCACGGCGCTGGCGATCAGGAAAGCAGCCGAGACGAGAAAACCGTAGCCGACCAGACGCAGATCTTCGGCGAACGATTCGGCGTACTCTCCGAGAAGCAAACCCAATACTACCGTCACCAGGGTCGCGAGCGTGATCGAGACCAACATGCGTCCTTCGGACGTCGAGCGGAACCGGCCTGGCTCGCGGACTGCCATGACCGCCTCGGTGGCAAGTGCAGCGACATCTCGTCGGAAGAGGAGTAGCGTCGCGAGCAAAGTCCCGAGGTGGAGCAGAATGACGAGCGCTAGGGAGTTCTCGTGGATGTCGAAGAAGTGAGTGCCAATGGCGACATGACCGCTGCTCGACACCGGGAGAAACTCGGTCAGCCCTTGCAAAGCGCCCAGTACGGCCGCAGTCAACGCGTCGATCCCGTTAGCCAAGCTAGAAGGCCATAGCGGTTGTCATGCTTCGCTGCAAGGCGTGCAGAGCTGCGCGCATCGCTGGAGCGGCCATGGCTCATTCACTTTGCCTGGACTAGCATTCGGTACGGTGTCGTCATGAGAAGCGTAGCTCGGGGCGCGGGGGCCGTCGCCAGGTCGCCCGTTGGTTTTGCGCGTGGGCTCTCCTATGCGTTTCGAGGCATGCGCTTCGTCTACTTTCAGCATCCCAGGCTCGCGCGCTACTGGGTGTTTCCGATCCTGATCACCGGCCTGGCCCTCGCGGCAGTCCTTTACGGCGCCGGAAGCTACCATGACGACCTCGGCAGCATGGTTTGGTCGATCTTTCCCGAAACCTGGAATGAAGCCAGCGGCTGGGTTGGCAGCTTATTGGGCACCTTGCGCTGGCTGATCGAGCTCGCAGCCGGGCTCTTGATCGCGGTTCTCGGCCTCGTGCTGGTCCTCGTCCTGTCGAGCGTCGTCGCAGCTCCTTTCAACGACGCCTTGAGCGAAGCGGTCGAGCACCTACTCACCGGTCGGTCCGCGCCCTCGTTTTCGGTGAGTCACATGCTTGCTGATATCGCGCGGACGGTCCGCCTCGAGATCTTGAAAGTGCTCGTCTACCTGGGTGTCGTTGGACCGATGTTCCTCGCCTCGGTCTTTTTGCCCGGCATCGGCCAATTCGTCTCCCTCGTCGGCTTCGCGCTCACTGCGGTCTACCTCGGCGTCGACTACATCGATTGGCCCGCCGCACGCCGAGACTGGTCGGTTCGAGACCGGCTCTCCTTCGCACGGGCCGAGCTTCCGGCCGTGGCGGGCTTTGGCGCGGGCGTGTGGATTCTGCTCTTCGTGCCCTTCGTAAACCTGTTCTTCATGCCGGCGGCGGTCGCTGGCGGCACGATGCTGTTTCTGAGCCTCGAAAGACCCCCGTTCCCCAGGCAGTCCTAGAAAGGGGGCGGACCCCTTTTTGTAAAGAAGGTTCGGTGGGTGCTAACTTGAGGCGGAGGGGATTGGTTATGCGACGTTCATCTTACGCGGCGCTCGTTTGGGCTCTTGGTCTGGCTCTCGGGGCTGGCGGCTATGCCGACACGGGCAGCGCCAGCAAAGCGGGTCCAAGCGCACTCGAGCAGTCGATGGGCGAGATTCAGTGGGGTTGGACCCCCAAGCAGGTCTATCGACATCTCAAGAAAAACATCGAGAGCTCATATGCCGAGCCGATTTCGAAGACCACCGATGCCATCGAAGAGGACCGCCTCCGCCACAAGATGAACGAGGAAACTCGGGAGATTCGCGACTCGTACCTCGAGTTCGACGGGACTGCGAGCGCGTACGACTCCGGCTACCTCAAAGGTGAGTTCACTCACCAAAACGGCGAATCCTTGCTTCGAGTGCGGACGAAGACCACCCAGGACTATTTCTTCTTCATCAAGGACCGGCTTTGGAAGCGATACCGGGCGTTCGATGCGTCCGTGTTCGAAGGAGCAAGCTTCGACGAGTTCGGGAAGGCGCTTCAGGACCGGTACGGCAAGGCTCAGAGGAAGATCGGAGTCCTCGAGCCGGGTGGGGAGCCGACCCAGTGGTACGAGTGGAAGGAGCCTCGGGTCCTCGCGCGGGCCGTGGACAACAACGAGTTCTACGGTTTTTACTGCCTCATTCTCGAGGATCCCAAGACGGTTGCCCAGCTCGCGACGCTTCGCAAGAACCAGCCAAAAGAAGCCGTTGCCAGCGACGGTCTGGTCGACATGGTTGCCGATGAGAGCAACGGCGATCAGAACGCCGACATCGCCGACAGAATCACCGGCGAGATTCGGCGCCACGATGCCCCCGAGGTCGACGAGAAGCCATAGCTCCGACGTAGGTCGGGGTAGGATTTACACGGCCCCGTTTCGCCCGGTAACCTGATGGGTCCTGAGGGGTTCGGGCTTGCGGTATCGTCTACGGCTTCATCTACAAGAGATCGATCTGCTCGGCGACGAGGTGGTCATCGGTCGCGGATCCACGGGTCAGATTACCATCGACGACCCGATGCTGTCCCGGCGCCACATTCGGATCGACCTCTCCGGACCTGAGCCGATGCTCGAAGACCTGCGCAGCCGCAACGGTACTCAGCTCAACGACCGGCCATTGCGCGGTCGCGCGACGCTTCGAGATGGAGACCGGATCCGCATCGGCACCCAGGAGCTGGTGTTCCTCGTTCCCGAGGTCGCCGGCAAGCAGCACCGCACCACATCGGGGCTCATCTTCTGCGTGGGATGCGCGGTTCCGTATCCGACTTCGAGTCCCCAGTGCCCACACTGCGGCGCGATCCCAACCGCTCACGGTCAAGAGCCGTCGCCGCGCGATGTCGCAGCATCGGGATGGACGTTCCATCTGCTCTCCCAAGTGGTGGCCCGTGCGCTCGACCAGGGTCGCCTTGCGGACGCCGAGCGCATGATGTCGCGCGGGGTTTCTGAATTGGAGCAGCAGCTCGAGGCTGGCGTAGAGGTGGAGCCGAGTCGGATTCTCGGAGTTGCAGCCGCTGCGGCGAGACTAGGCTGTGCACTACGAAGCGCGCTCTGGCTCCAAACGGCCGCGCGCTTGCATGGCCATGCGGGCGCTTCGCCATCTCGCGAGGTGCTCGCATGGATCGACGAATTGCCCGCGGACCCGCTACTCGCGAACGCGGTGACTGCGCTTCGCCACGCGGGCTCCGACACGCGACGCGCTGGCTAGCGCGCTAGCGGGTGGAAACGACCTGCTCCAGGCCTTCTAGACGCCGCACTAGGAACCTCTCCGATGCGCCATACTCGGCCGCACGGTTGTGGATCGCGCTGAGGTATGCGCGAAGATATGCGGTGTTGGAGTACTTGTTGCTCCGAACCAGACTGTGAAGGGCTTCGATGGTATCTGCCTCCATGAGCCGCCCGGACGCGGTGTGCATGCGAAACACCCAGTCGATCCATTTCGTGCTTCGGAGGCCCTGAGCCAATTGAAGCGCGTACATGGTTGCGCCGGCGAACAAGAGCTCGGGATTGTCCTTCTCGGAATCACTCAAAGGTCGGTGTGCGAGCGCCCGCTCGAGCAGGGTATCGAGGTGAGGCATGAGAATGCGCTCGGCTTCCTCGTAGCGGCCCATCGCGATCGCCTTGCTCGCGATTCCCGCAATCACATCGAGTGCACGGGCGGTTCGGGTGTCTTCCGCTCCCCACGCATGGGACGAGGAGTCCACGCCGCGACTCGTGCTCGCGATCGTCGCACCTGCCAAGGAAGTGAGTCGTTTACCGCAGTCGCCGCAACGCCGCTTTGCCGTTCCGTTGATCGCTCCGCAGGATTCGCACACGATGTAGCCCTCGGTCTCCTTCGGGCCTTCGCGCAGCTTGGCGGCGTCGATGAGTACCAACTCTTGAGAGCCGATGTACACGCGGTCCATGTGCGCCAGTCGGCGCGGTGCGTTGATTCGTACACCGTTGACCGCGACGCCGTTGCGGCTGCCGAGGTCTTCTACGACGACGCCATCGGGCCCGACGTGCAGGACGGCATGCTTTCGAGACACCAAACCATCGGCCAATGCAAGGTTGCACGACGAGCTTCGACCGATGGCAAACTCCCCGAGAGGCATCTCCAGATTGGTCGACTGATATCGCAGTCTAAAGCGCGGCACCCCACTCGCTAGAATAGCAGTTGGGGATCGATTCCGTCGAATGAACAGCAGTCGAAAACCATCGATACCCGGGGACTTCGGTCTAGAAGCTGGCGATCTCGTTGAGCCCGGCCACCGATCCCAGGCCCTTTTCGAGGGTCCCCTGGGTCTCCAGAGTCGCATCCATCAGGCGCCCGATTTCGGAAAGGTCTCGGCGATACGAAGCGAACGCATTCTTGCGTTGACCGAGAACCCCCTCGGACTGTTCCGGGTTCGTCAGAATTACGTAGTTGCTTGCGTTCTGTCGTAGGTCCTGACCCATGTAGAGCTCTTTTTCGAAGGCCTTGCTGCCACGGGTGGCGCGCACCTTCACGCTCGTTGCCTCAGCGCTCTCTGGCATGTCCACGTATACGAGCCCACAACGAAATCCACCTTCTCCCAAGGTTGGGATGCAGCCGGTTGGGCTCGTCGTAATCGCTGTCTCGTCCTGTGCGGCTTCGTTGAGCTCGGCGCGTCGCGATTCAGGGAGAACCCGCGTGGCGAGGCTGTCGAATTGATCCCAGAGCTCGCCGACCTGCCGTGCATAGACGAACAGCGAGTCGACCGTCTCGCGATTGAACTTGGTGTAGTTGAGGCCGGTGAAGTCGGCCGCAGTAAACGGAGCGGGCAGGGCGCGAAGCTGCTCGATTGCCTCGTAGTCGACCGAGGGGCCTTCGCCCGGACGTGCCTTCGCCGAGGCCACCGCTCGATCGAGCAGTCGCTTCGCTTCGGTCACCTGGTCAGCGGCCGCACGAACGCCTTCGTAGACGGCCTTGCCGTCGCGAACCGCGATATTGTACTCGCTGCGCTTACCCATCACGGTGCTTGCCAGCATTCCGATGAACAAACCGAGGAGCGCGGCTCCCCCGCCGGTCATCATCATCAATTTTCGAACGCGACGGCTCTTGCCTTCGTGCGCGGTGGCAACGGCTTGCTCATCGACCACGATACGCACTTCCTGCTGTGCGGGCGCTTTCGCAGCCGTGCCGCCGAACGGTCCGGAGCGCTTTGCAGCTTGCCCGCCCACGAAACCTGGTGGTGGCGCCACTCCCCCGAGCGTCGGTGGCGGCGGTGCCACGCCCCCTTCCTCGAGGCTCCGAGGCGGCGGTGCTGCTGTGTTTCTGCCGAGTCGCTCGCGTATATCGCGGACTTTCTTGGATTTTTGGAGTTCGTCTGACATTTCAGCTTCCTCAAATTTATCCGCGCGAGGCCGATCTTGTCAAGGCGAGCGCCCAGAAGCCGCCCCTGATACGCTTCGCTGACCGCCATGATGCCATCCCCAGTCGAAGAACGCCGCTTTGTGTCATTTGATGGCACTGAAATCGCGTACCAGTCGGTGGGCCAGGGGCGCCCGATTCTGCTGGTTAATGGGCTCGGAGGTGGATGGGAGGCGTGGAGTCACCAGATCCAATACTTCCGCGACCGCTACCGGCTTCTGTCCTGGGACTACCGGGGCCTTTATGGATCCTCCCGCCCCGCGGACCCTGGGGCACTCACGATCGCTGATCATGCTCGGGATGGGCTTTGCCTGCTGGACGAAGTGGGTGCGGAGCGTGCTGCGCTCGTGGGCTGGTCCATGGGGGTTCAGGTCGCCCTCGAGGCGTTTCGTGCCGCCCCGGAGCGGGTGGCTTCGCTCGCGATGATCAACGGCGTGGCCGGACGACCCTGGGACTACGTCTTCAATCTCAATCTCGTGGGACGCCTGCTGCCGCCATTTCTGCGCGGGCTGCGCTCCATGCCGCGCGCGATCGAGACCATCGTGCGTCAGGCGACTCGGCTCCCCGATCCCGGCGAGTGGGTCAAGCGGATGGGCCTGGCGGCCAGCACGCTCGACGTGCAACTGGTCGCCGAGCTCGCTGCGAAGTTCCGCACCCTGGACATGGATACATTCCTCGGGCTTCTGGAGAGGCTTGGAGAGCACGATGGCTGGGACCTGCTTCCCATGATCGACGTGCCGATGCTGGTCATTGCGGGTACCCGCGACGTGTTCACGCCGCGGTCGGCCGCCGAACGTATGGTCCGGCGAACGCGAGGGTCCGAGATCATGCTGATTCCGGGTGCGACCCACTACGCCGCCCTCGAGTACCCCGAGATGGTCAACTTGAGGCTCGAGAAATTCTTTCGAGAGCGGGGGTACGAACCGTCGCCGGTAGGTGCCGGTTGACGCACTCTTGGCAAGCCGCTAGCGATCGACACCGATGATTCTCGTGATCGACAACTACGACTCCTTTACCTACAACCTCGTTCAGTACCTGAGCGAGCTGGGCGCCGAGGTCGTCGTCGCGCGCAACGACGCGATCACCGTCGAAGAGATTCGTGAGCGTCTTCCCGAGGGCATCCTGATTAGCCCGGGCCCAGGCCGACCCGAAGAAGCCGGCGTCAGCGTGGACGCCATCGCCGCGCTCGGCGCCGAGATACCGATTTTTGGCGTCTGTCTCGGGCATCAGGGCATCGCGCAACACTTCGGCGCATCGATCGTCCGAGCGGAGCGCCTCATGCATGGGCGCACCTCGCAGATCCACCACGAAGGTCGCGGCGTGTTCAAGAACCTTCCGAGTCCGCTGACGGCGACACGCTACCACTCGTTGATCGTGAAGCGAGATACGATTCCGAGCACGCTCGAGATCACGGCCTGGACGGACCAAGACGAAGTCATGGGCATTCGTCACGTCGAGCTTCCGATCGAAGGCGTGCAGTTCCATCCCGAATCGTTTCTCACCGAGCATGGTCACGAGCTGATCCGCAACTGGCTCTCCTCCATTCCTGCGAGCGGCAAGTCGTGATCTCGACCGCGATCCAAGCGCTCGTCTCAGGCCGCGACCTGTCCGCCGACGAGGTCGAGGCCGCCATGGACGCGATCCTCGAGGGCAAAGGCTCCGCGACCCAAATCGCGGCGTTCATCGTCGCCCTTCGAATGAAGGGCGAGTCCGCCGTGGAGATTGCGGCTGCGGCGCTTGCGCTTCGCAAGCATTGCCAAACGATTCGACCGGAGGTCGACGGCCCACTGCTCGACACCTGTGGGACAGGGGGAGACGGCCTGCACACCTTCAACATTTCGACGGCCGCGGCCCTGGTGGCGGCGGCGTCTGGCGTCGCGGTGGCCAAGCACGGAAATCGCGCTGTTTCTTCGAAAGCTGGAAGCGCGGACGTTCTGGAAGCGCTTGGTGTGCGCATCGATATTCCGCCCGAGCGCGTCAAACGTTGCATCGAAGAGCTGGGTATTGGCTTCTTGTTCGCACCGAGCCACCACTCCGCAATGCGGCATGCAGCGCCGATTCGCCGCGAGCTTGGCATTCGCACGATCTTCAATTTGCTCGGACCGCTCTCGAATCCAGCTTCGGCGACGCACCAAGTGGTCGGGGTCTATGATCCATCACGACTCGAGCAACTCGCGCAGGCGCTCGGGGCGCTGGGGCTCACCGGAGCGTGGGTCGTACACGGGGCGGGTGGCCTCGATGAGGTTTCTCCCTCCGGGCCGACGAAGATCGCCCAGTTGGCGAAGGGGGAGGTCACGACGTTCGAGCTCAGCCCGCGAGATTTTGGGCTTCCCGAGGTGCCGACCGAAGCGCTCCGAGGCGGGGACGCGGCGCGCAATGCCCAGATCATCCGGACCGTTTTGCAGGGCGACAAAGGTCCTGCGCGCGTTGCAGTCTTGATCAACGCGGCCGCCGCGCTGAGCGTCGCCGGACTTGCACCGGATCCCCTGGTCGCTGCGGAACGCGCAGCCGAAGCCATCGACAGCGGAGCCGCAGCAGCGACCCTCGAGCGTTGGGTCCGATTCACGCAAAGCCCATGACCGACTACCTCTCCGCCATCGTCGCGCGCAAGCACCGCGAAAATCTGCGGCGTCGGCGCCATCGCGCTCGGATGCGCCCGGTCAGTCGCACCGCGCAGCCCGAGCGTTCGGAGCGAGGGATCCGGGCGCTTCGTCGCATCCCGGGAGAAGCCCCATCGGTGATTGCGGAGGTGAAGTTTCGAAGCCCAAGCGCTGGACAGATTCGCCCCTGGAGCCCTGGAGAGGGAGTTCGCGTTGCCCAAGGCTATGAACGCGGCGGCGCGGCGGTCGTGAGCGTCCTCGCTGACGGACCGGGTTTCGGCGGCTCGCCTCTGCTCGTGCGACGGGTCGCCCAGGCGGTCAGCGTTCCGGTGCTCTTCAAGGGGTTCGTCCTCGACCCCATCCAAGTCGAGCTGGCTTACGACGTTGGAGCTTCGCTCGTCTTGCTCTTGGTTCGGGCCCTCGAAGAATCCGATCTCCGGATGCTCATGGCGCGAATCCGGGAGCTCGGGATGGAGCCGGTCGTGGAAGCCGCCAACGCGGAAGAGGTCGATCGAGCGGTGGCGGCCGGTTCCACGATCATCGGCGTCAACGCGCGCGACTTGGGCACGTTCCGCGTCGACAAGGCGGCCGCCCAGCTCTGCGTAGAACGCATTCCCGAGGGACGCGTGGCGGTTTTCATGAGCGGCGTCCAGACGGTCGAGGACCTTCGGGAGATCGCTCGGGGACGTGCCGACGCCGTGCTGATCGGCGAAGGGCTCATGCGCTCTGCGGATCCGGGTGCTCGTCTGGCCGCGCTGCTGCGTTCGGTCTGACCGAGGACTCTCCGCGCGGAAGTGTCACGCGGAAGCAAGTCCCGGGTCCCTCGCGATCGACGATCTCGATACGGCCCTGATGTTGGTCGACGATCTGCTTCACCAGCGCCAACCCGAGTCCGACTCCGTGGCTTCGGCCGGAGTAGAACACGTCGAAGAGACGTTCGCGATGGTCTGCTCCGATGCCTGGTCCTTCGTCTGCGACTTCAAGAAACGCGCAGCCCGATGGGTCGCGACCGGTTCGGACCTCGACTCTGCCGCGGTGGGGCGAAGCTTGCACGGCGTTCCTCACCAGATTCCAAACGACCTGCCTCATGCGATCCGGGTCTACGGAGGCGATGATGGGGGTACCCGGGTCGACCGCTTCGATCTCGAGCCCATTGCTTGCCGTCGCTTCGCCGCGCGCGACGGCGACGACTTCGCTCGCGATGGATCGAAGGTCGTGCGGCTCGGCCTCGATCCGGCTTGGACGGCCGACTTGAAGCATCGTAGTGACCAGCGAGTTCAAACGCTCGACCTCGGAGATGACGATTCCTAGTAGCCGACGATCTTCGGGGCTGAGCGCATTGCCCTCGCGAACCATTTCGACCGAACCGGAAATCGCGCTCAGCGGGTTTCTGATCTCGTGCGCCAGACCCGTCGCCAGCTGCCCCAGCGCAGCGAAGCGCTGGGCTCTCTCTGCCCGATTTCGAAGCGTCCGAATTTCCGTTAGGTCCTGGAAGGCCAGCAGCAACCCGGAGCGGTTGCCTTCCTCATCGAGAAGGGCGCTCAGCGTGTACCCCATCGGGAACTCAGCGCCGTCGGCCCGACGCCCGATCGCGTCCGCACGTCTCGGCGGCTCACTCAATCTTTGCAGGGCGTAGTCTGGCAGGACGGTCGCGAGCGACTGACCAAGCAGCGATTCTTCGCGGTCCCGCAAGATCTCTTGGGCGGCCCGGTTGATCCCGAGGATCTGCCCGTCGTCGTCCGCGGTGATCAGCCCCGAGGCGATCGATCGAACGATGTCATCGTTCAACCGGACCAACCTAGCGGCGCTTTCCTCGGCTTCGATGAGGCGGGCGCCTGCCACCTGTGCCCTGCGCGCGAGGTTGGTCGCCAGCAAGGCCACGGCGGCGATGCCCACCATGTTCGAGACCAATGCCAGCTGGAAGTCCCTCGAGCTGAGCACGTACTGACTGAGCGGCTGGTCAGGTGGGGCCGGCAACCAGCCGAGGTTGAGCGAAACGCCCTGCAAGAAGTAGCAGGCGAGGCTAGCCGCGGCGGTGTAGTAGGCCGCATTCGTTCCCAAGGTGAGCGCGGCGGTGAGGATTTGTGCGCCATAGAGAAAGGAAAATATGCTTCCGGCACCGCCTGTGAGGTACACCAGGCTGGTTATCAACAGGACGTCCAAGGTCGTGATCGCGACGGCGACCCTGTTCTCTTGGCGTCCCGTAAGCAGCCAAACGCCGAACACGATGGATGAGGCGTAAATGGCCGAGATCAGGATCAACAAGAAGGTAGGCGTGAAGTGCCCGTACCGGATTGCATCGAGCGCCAGATACATGGTGGCACCGAGGAGGACCGTCGCGACGATGAGTCGGCCTCCGAGAACCCACTGCAGCCGCCGATGCGGATTGGGCTCCTCGTGGTTCTCGGCTGGGCGCTCTTGCGGCTGGTTCAATCTGCGCTGACTTTACCTGCGATCGAGAAGATCGGTAGGTACATCGAGATGAGGATCACGCCGACGATGCCACCGATGAAAACCATCATCAGGGGCTCGAGCAAGGATGTGAGCGCTGCGACCGCGACATCGACCTCGTCCTCGTAGAAGTCCGCGATCTTGTTGAGCATCGTGTCGAGCGCGCCCGTTTGCTCACCGACGCCGATCATCTGAACGACCATCGGCGGGAAGACGTTTGTTTCCATCAGGGGCTCGGCCATCGTGCGGCCTTCCCGGATCTTGTTCGACGTGCCTTGAATCGCGTTCTCGACCACCACGTTACCAGCCGACTTCTTCACCACGTCGAGAGCGTCGAGAATCGGCACGCCCGCGGAGAGCAGAGTTCCGAGGGTTCGCGTGAAACGCGCAACCGAGATCTTCCGCATCACGGGTCCGAGAATCGGAAGTACAAGCAAAGTCCTGTGAAAGAAGTGCTTTCCGGCTGGTTGCCGGTAGATCCAGCTCACCCCGAAGACCAGCCCGACGGTTCCGATGATGATCCAGTGCACGTTGGACATGAAGCCTTCGGATGCCGAGATCACGAACTGCGTCAGCGCGGGCAGGGAATCTTCCCGCCGAACTCCGCAAACATGCCTTTGAAGCTCGGAATGACCCAGGCGAGCATGACCACCACGACGATGATCGCCACCATGAAGATCGCTACCGGATACACCATCGCGCCGCGAACTTGTCGGGCGAGCTTGACGCGCTTCTCGATGTAGCCCGCGAGCCGGTTGAGAATGGTGTCGAGGATACCGCCCATCTCACCGGCGCGAATCAGGTTGACGAAGAGCTCGTCGAAGAGCTTCGGATGTCTCGCCAAGCCCTCCGAGAACGTGCCGCCCTGTTCGACGTGGTCCTTGACGTCCTTGAGAATCGTGTTGAGCGACTTGTTCTCCCCGCGACTCGACAAGATATCGAGACACTGAACCAACGGCAGACCGGCGTCGATCATCGTTGCGAACTGTCGCGTGAAGACGACCAGCTCCTTGGGCGTTACGCCGGTTCCGAACGAGAGCTTGAGCTCTCGCCCCTTCTTCTTGATCTTGACCGGATTGAGCTGCCGCGCGCGCAGTCTCGACTGCACGGCTTCTTTGCTCTCCGCTTCGATGATCCCGGTTTGGACCTCGCCCGCGCGAGTGCGCGCTTCGTATACCCACTCCGCCATGAATTCTCCGCCCAATCCCCTCTGGGCCTACCAAAATCCTAGCTGATCTGGGATCGCGTGGTCAAAAGCGAGGCGCAATTCCGCTCGGACTGCGTCCTACCGGACTAGTTCCTGTACGGATTCCGGATCTCGATATCCACCGGATCGCCTTTGGAAGCTGGGACCGGCAGAGGTGAGGCGGCCTTCCGGTTCTCGCCCTTTTCGGGCTCCACCGTACGCGGAACGTCGCTGCGGCTCCTCGCGCGCGCCCGTCTCCGACTGGGTCTCGAGGGCTCGGCGCTGCTCTTGTGTTCCGGTGCCCGCTCAATCTGTTCAGCTTTGCTCGTCGGGTCTGGAACCATCTCGACGTCGGGCTCGACTCGCTGGTCGACCCGAGGCTCGTTGGACGTGATGGGAGTCGGAGCCTCGATCTCGACGGCGCGGCTCGGCTCCGAAGGGCGTCGTGTCGAAGGCGTCAGGAGGAGATCCCAGACCAGGAACCCGGCGTACAAGAACACCAGCACCGCGAGAGCCGTCACGAACCACTTGAGCGCATTTGACTCCGCAGCAGGTCGCACCACCACCGGGGTTCCGTCCTCGAGGACACCCGAGACGCTCCCATGAATGTAGGAGCCCGTAGTCCGGTTTCGCCGGAATGTCGTGCCGGTGTCCGGAACGCCCTCACGAGGCATCGGAATCGAGGATTCCGCAAACTCCGCGCGCCCGAGCATCTCGATGGCGTCACGAACTCGCTGTCGTTCCTCTTGCAGCTTCTCGGCGTCCAGAGTGCGGACCACTTGGGCGACGTCCCGCGTCTTCGCAACACCAGCGCGCCCCGCTGCGACGTCGATCGCTTCACCGAGCTCGTCTGCGCTCTGAAACCGCCCTTCAGGATCCCGGCTGAGCGCCTTCATGATGACGGCATCGAAAGGCTCGAGGTCTGGCCAGAGCACCGATGGCTTCACAATCGTATCGTTCAGCAACTTGTTCAGGGTCGCCGCATTGGACTCTCCCTTGAAGAGTCGACGACCCGTGAGAGATTCCCAGAGAATGATTCCCACGCTGAAGAGATCCGAACGCTGGTCCGTTTCGCTCGATGACGCTTGCTCGGGGGCCATGTACGAAAGCTTGCCTTTGAACTGACCTGCTCGGGTCGAGGCCATTCTCACGTCGGCTTTCGCCACGCCGAAATCCGTGAGTCGTGCGATCCCATCGGTTCCAACGAGGATGTTGTGAGGTGAAACGTCGCGGTGGACGAGCTTCAACGGATTTCCGTTCTCATCGGTGAGTCTGTGAGCGGCCGCCAGCCCCTGAAGCGTGTCGATGAGTACGCGGCAGACGAAAGCCTGCGGGAGCCTTTCGCCTTGTTTGGCAGCGCAGCCGAGCAAAGCGCCCAGGTGGTCGCCTTCGATGTATTCCATCACCAGAAAGTATCCGTCCCCGGGGCTGTCGCTCATGTCGAGCGTCGGAACCACGTTCATGTGGCGAATTCGGGCAGCGAGCCGAGCCTCATCGAGGAACATCGAAATGAACTCCTGTTCGTAAGCAAGATGCGGATGAAGCACCTTGATCGCGACCAGCCGTTCGAACCCAGCGACTCCTTGCGCGCGCGCGATGTAGACCGAAGCCATGCCGCCGGATGCCAGTTGCGTCAGGATTTCGTATCGGCCGAGTTGCCGACCCGCCATGGGTCGGGAAAGCCGATCTAATCCTTGAGCACCGGCAGGCGCGTTCATCAGAAGCGCCCTTTGAACGCGATCGAGCCACCCTTGGTGCCCACGCCAATCGAAGGCTCAAAGCGATTGGCGGCCTCCGTTTCCCGCGGCTTGCCTTTCCAGTTCGTGAAGACGCCAAGAACGACCGTTGTGGCTGCCATGCCCGCCGTGACGCCGATCAGAACGTTCGTTCGGCGCTCTTTCTGCTGACCTTCGTCGAGAAGGGATTGCGCTTGCTGCTCGGGAGTTGGGGAGCTGCCGCTGTTGATGCCCGGCGAGTTGGCCGTGCGTGCGGCCGATTCGTACGCGGCCACTCCGTTGTTCGCGTCGATGCCAGACCAAACCGTCACCGCGCCGAGCGCAACCGTCGCGCCAAGAGACGAAAAGAAAGCCCATCGAGGCACGGGCGGAGGACGGGGTGGGGCAGGCGCAGCCATGGTCACGTTCTTTACGTCACCGGCTGCGCCTTGCACGTACGTCGAGGTCTCCCCGTCGTCGAAGGCGGCCTTCAACGAATGCTCCACATCGGCAGTCACGAAGAACGTCGGGTGTTGGATCAAAGCTCCGTCGAGCTCCAACGTGCATTTCTGTTCGCAATGTGATTCGACGAGAACGCTATCGGTTCTCGCCGACTCGATCACGGCGTCTGCAACTTCGCTGGATCGCTCGTCGGAGGGATAATCGTCTCGCAGCTGCAGCGCGAGATTGGCTGCTCGAATGGAATTTCCAGCCTTGTAGTGCGCTCGCACGGCTTGGAGCAAAGCCGTCGACGTCGGTGCGAGTCGATAGGCTCGTTCAAACCAATGCGCTGCGAGCTCATAGCGCGCGGTGAGATAGGCCGAGGTACCATGGTCGTACGCCTCGGCCGCCTTCGCACGCTCTTCGACCGACACCGATGCCCCGTTGGCCGCGTCTCCGTCTGCTGCGGCAACAGCGGAAAATACCAAACATATTGTGAAAGCGAGCAGCGTCATCCAACGCCGGCGTTTGGTCCTGGTTCCCATCACCCGAAATTCCCGCTCTTAACAATACGTCAAAATCTGGCGGGACGCCGAATCAGACCCCAGTGCGAATGGCCTGGTGATAACCTTTTTGGTCTAAATGAGCCAGCATGGCGCGAAATTCATCGGGTTCCGGCGAGCGAATTTCCGCCAACTCCCGGTCGATCGCTCCATGGGCGACCAGGTGCAAGAGCGACTGGTTCATCGTCTGCATGCCCGAGGAACCCTGACCCGTCTGCATGATGCCGTACATCTGATGGATCTTGTCCTCGCGAATGAGGTTCCGAATCGCGGCATTCGGAACGAGGGCTTCGCAGGCCATCGCTCGACCGGGGCCATCGGCGCGCGGCATGAGCATCTGGCTGAGCACCCCTTGGAGCACGAATGAAAGCTGGGCGCGAATCTGACTCTGTTGGCCGGAGGGAAACACGTCGATGATGCGGTTGATGGACTGAACCGCCGTGTTGGTGTGCAAGGTTGCGAAGACCAGGTGGCCCGTTTCTGAAATCGTGAGCGCCGCTTCAATCGTCTCGAGGTCTCGCATTTCGCCGACGAGCACGACATCGGGATCCTGACGAAGTACGTACTTGAGCGCGTCCTTGAAACCCGCGGTGTCCGAACCCACTTCACGCTGGTTCACGACGCAAAGCTTGTTCGAGTGCAGGAACTCGATTGGGTCTTCGACCGTGACGATATGATGACGGTGTTCGCTGTTGATCCTGTCGATCATGGAGGCGAGGGTCGTCGACTTCCCCGAGCCCGTCGGTCCGGTCACCAAGACGAGCCCGCGAGGACGCGTGCAAAGCTCTTCGACCACTGGCGGAACGCCCAACTCCGACAGAGGCCGGATGTTGAAAGGAATCGCTCGGAATGCGCCTGACACTGCGCCGCGCTGAAGGAAGACGTTCGCGCGAAATCGAGACAGCGACTTGACGCCAAACGAGAAATCGAGCTCGTGTCCCTTTTCGAAACGGAGGCGCTGGTCGTCGGTCATCACCTCGTAGCAAAGCGCTTTGCTCTCGCTCGGCTTGAGAGGGGCGGTGCGAAGGGGCACCAGTGAGCCGTCGATGCGCAATTGCGGCGGCGATCCAGTCGTGATGTGCAAATCAGATGCGCCGCGCTCGACCATCAGTCGAAGCAATTGTCGCAGTGTGAGCCTTGGTGCCTCCTCGGGTGCTGCCATGCGCTAAAGCATACCAGAGCGCTGGGCCCGATGCCCTAAACGCTGCGACGCGCCCATGGTCCTCGGCGTAGCCAGTCCTGGCGCCGATATTGAGAACCGATGATCCGGGCGACGGAGGTTGCCGTCAAGAACGATCCTTCAAAACCGAGCCCGGGCGCGATCTGTTCGTTGCAGAGGAACACTCCCCGCACGGGGGTGCGTGTGGGTAGGGCACACACGCCGAGGGCCCTTCGCGTCGGGAACTCGTAGACGGATCTCATGGTCGACGGGCCCCTTATCCAGGGCTCGCTGCACGCCAACGCCCCGCCACCCCGGAGCGAGCGCGGAGGCAATCCATCGTGAGGGCTGTCGACCCAGAATCGCATGCTCGTCGAGAAATGGAATGACGCCCCGTATCGCGTCGAGAGCTTCGTCCCGCACGAACTGGAGCCGCGATGAAGTGCTGTCGATCCGATGTTCATCGATGCGTCCGCTGGTGCTGATCAGCACTCGTTCGCCATCCACCTTGCGGCTTCTCAGAAGGAACGCCTTGCCGGTGTCGGTCGCGCTCGTGCAGAGTAGGGCAAGAGGTTCGAGGGCCTTCGGCACGGCCCGCGCGTCGACGAGGACATGGACCGTGCAACGGTACGCTCGCGAGCGCGGCTCCCCGACACGTTCGAACATCGCTGTCATCGAACCGCGATCTGGCAGCAACCGGGAGAGCTCGCTGATCGACGTCCCGTGCGCCACCTGCGAACAACCGACTTCCTCGCCGCTACGGGCGAGGCGGATAGTGTGACCGCGTCTGCCCTGGATTTGAATGGATCTTGCGCTATCTCGGGCGCGAACATCGCTGCCCAGGAACAGATCCGCGCGAAGAGGGCTTCGCGAAACCAAGACCAGCCTCCGCTGAGCTCGGTCGCGCCGTAGAGCAAATGACCTTGCAAGCGCGCTCGGGTGGCGTCGGAATGTTGTGCCGGAAGCAGCCCAGAGACGTGAGGAAGCATCGCCTCGAACGCGGTACGCAACGGATGCCGCACGGGTAGTTGGTTCCACGAAGTCCAACCATGCCCCAGGCGGTCGTAGCGTTGCGTCGTCGCCGCGAGTGAGAATCGTTGCCGCTCGATGAACGTCTCGGGCGGCCAAGTCAACCGCCGGTTCACCATCGCATCAATTTCGGCCCGCACCTCTCGGAGCGTGCGTGTGATGTCCACGGCCTGGCCTCTGACGTCGGGGAACTCCCGCGCAAGCTCGGCGATCCACTTGTCGTTTTCCAGATGGACGTCGATCCGGTGTTCCGGCGACAAGAGTTGAAGCACGCTCGATCGATCGACGATTCTTTGCCGCAGGTCCTGTCGCAGGGCGAGCTGGTCCAACGTATTGGCCACCGCCGGGCTCTGCGCGCCGGTGATGACCATCGGGTATCATTCCACTTCGACCCCGCTCAGGGTGTAGGAAGGTTCCGGAACGTCCTGACCGAGCACCAGCACGCGAAGTCCTTCGCGAGCCAAGAGCGCAGCGCAGAGCAGCGGCTCCAAATTCGTTCCCAGGACTACGACGTCGTAGAAGCTAGTTGGCACGAGTCTAGGCGTCCGGGACGGTCAGCGATCGATTGGGGTCAGCGACCGCGGTGCGCACCGTCAGGGGTGCCAGTGTGATGGCGCCGATCGCGATCTGGTGAATCACGCCCGGCAAGAGCCGATGCTCTTGCACCTGGATCCGAGCATGCAAGGTCTCGGCGGTGTCCTCGAGTAGCACGGGGACGGCGGCCTGCGCGATGATCGGCCCCGTATCCACGCCCGCATCGACGATGTGGACGGTGCACCCGCTCACCCGAACCCCGCCTTCGAGCGCATCCCGAGGTCCGTCGTGCCCAGGGAACGAGGGCAGCAACGCCGGATGCACGTTGATGATGCGTCCAGGAAACCGCTCCAGCAACGGTTTGCCGAGGACTCGCATGAAACCCGCAAGCACGATCAATTCCGGCTCGAGCCGAGCTACCTCTTTCGCGAGCAGCTCGTTCCACCGATTGCGATCATCGGATTTTCGCAGTGGAACGACGCTAGTCGGGATGCCTCGCGCCTCGGCAAACTCGAGGGCAGCCGCGCTCTTGCGATCGGAGACGACGCCGACGATCTTCGCATCGCATGCGCCAGCGTCGATCGCCGTGCAGATAGCCCTCAGATTTGAACCGCGACCAGAAACGAGAACCACCACGTCCATGCAGGGCTCTATCCGGAGAACGAAACACCTTCGCGATCGACGACTTTGCCCATCACGAACGCCTGCTCGCCGATTGCGTTGAGCGAGTCGACGAGTTCTTCAGTTCGTTCAGGGCTCGTGACCATCACGAAGCCAATGCCCATGTTGAACGTGCGCCGCATCTCGGCATCTGCAACGTCGCCGCGTTCCTGGATGAGGGTGAACACGGGATCGACGGGCCAGGAGCCCGGGTCGATCTCGATTCCGAGACCCTTCGGCGTCACGCGGGGTAGATTCTCGGGCAGGCCGCCGCCCGTGATGTGACACATCGCATGCACATCGTGGTCGCACGCGAGTCGAGCCGCTTTCACGTAGATCCGGGTCGGACGGAGCAAGGCTTCTCCGAGCGCGACGCCAGATTCCAAGGAATCGTGGACCGAGAGAGGGGTATCGCCTCCGAACAGGACCCGCCTCGCTAGAGAGAACCCGTTCGAGTGCAAACCCGACGAGGCGACTCCGACCACCCGGTCACCCAAGCGCACCGCCTCGCCATCGATGATTCGCTTGCGGCTGACGACCCCAACTGCGAAGCCAGCCAGATCGTATTCTCCGGTTGCGTAGAAGCCCGGCAGCTCCGCTGTTTCTCCACCGAGAAGGGCGCACTCCGCTCGTCGACAGCCTTCCGCGATGCCTTTGATCACGGCTTCACCTTGGTCGACGTCGAGCTTCGAGGTCGCAAAGTAGTCCAAGAAGAACAGGGGCTTCGCACCCACGGTGATGATGTCGTTGACGCACATTGCAACGAGGTCGATGCCGATGGTGTCGTGTCGCTGGAGCTCGAACGCCAGCTTCAGCTTGGTTCCGACTCCATCGGTACCCGAGACGAGAATGGGGTCTTCGATGTCGCCTGGGAGCGAGCAGAGCCCGGCGAAGCCGCCAATGGAGCCGAGCACGTGCTCGGAACGGGTCGACTGGGCGAGCGGCTTGATCCGTTCGACGAGTTGTTCACCGGCTTCGATGTCGACACCAGCGTCGCGATAGGTCAGGCCCGCCATGTCGCGGAAGCTAGGCGATCGCTCGGTGCGGGTCAACGAGCGGCGCGACGTTGACGCTCACGCGAGCGTCGCGTAAACACGCCCTCATTCGGAGCGGGGATAACACGTGGAAAGTCTGCCTGCTCGGGCTGCTCTCGTTCAGCTTGAGCTGCCGGGGGGACTCGTCTCCGAGCCCGGATCACGATCTCCCACGGCCGCTCCCCGAGCTTCCGCAGCCGATCGAACCAGCTCGCGAGAAGGCGCGCCTCGTGCGTATCGACGTCTATGGCGCGGGGTCGGAAGACGCGGCCGGCGCCCGCGTGGTGCTGCTTTTCGAGGGCGCCCCGTTGTTCCAGCAGAAGCATCTGCCTCCGCAAGGCATCCTGCCAGCTCGGATCTCCATCGAGCTGCAAGAGGCGGAGTGGGGCGCCGATTTACCCGTTTCCCAAGCGATCGAGCGGGCCGGTTTGAAGCGTGTGCGCTTGGCGACGCCCAACCCGCGCGTCGTCGTGGACCTTCAACCGGGCGCAACTGGGCAGGTCTTCTACCTAACCGATCCGTATCGTATCGTCGTCGATGTGAGCGTCCAGCCTCGTGCTCGGAGATCGGACGGGCCGCTGGTCGTCTTGGACCCGGGACACGGAGGCCCCGAACCCGGCGCAGCAAACGATCGCTATGGACTGGTGGAAGCGCAGGTCGCGCTCGAGATTGCGGAGCTCACGGCCGACCGGGTGCGCGCGATCATGCCTGGAGCCCGTGTGATGCTCACGCGCACGCACGATGTGGATCTCTCGTTGGAAGAACGCTGTGCGATGGCCAACTCCCTGGAGGCCAATGCCTTCGTCTCGATTCACTTGAACGCGAGCACGGAGCAGGTCAGAAAGGGCGGTGTCACGACTTTCGTCCTCGACACCACCAACGACCGCCAGGCGCTCCGGCTTGCGGCACGCGAGAACGGAACCCGCGTCGCGGAGGTGACCGGGATTCAGCACCTGCTTGCAAAGTACCACCGGCAGACCCAAGCGGAAGGCTCGCTCACTCTCGCGGACGAGATCCAACGCCATACGCTCAAACGCGGTCGCTCCTTTCTGCCGGAGCTTGCGGATCGCGGTGTCCGCCGAGCGATGTTCTACGTGCTGGTCGGCGCTCGGATGCCCTCGGTACTGGTCGAGGCATCGTTCCTGACCTACGAGCCGGAAGCGCGCGCACTGGCTAAACGAAGCTACAGACGGGCCCTGGCTGACGGCATCGCTTCCGGCATCGTTTCGTACTTGCAGGCGCGTTGAGTGGATAGCTTGCTCGGCCCGACCGCGGCAGTCATACTCGCCGACCGTTGTCGGATGGATCCAGTCCGGTCGTCGATCTAGGTGGCCTCGCACCAACGCTCGGCAAGACCTGTAGCGGGTACCTCGGTGGATACCGCCGAGCGTTCGAGGACGCAGTCCGCCGTGGGGACTCCGGCGTCGGCACGGCGCGGGCGCATGCGAGGGCGCTCGATGGCCTCTTGGGGGCACTCTACTGTGCGGCCGACGCAGCCACGCGGACGCAAGGCTGCGAGCCGCGCGGAAGAGTCGCCTTGGTGGCAGTCGGCGGTTACGGTCGTCGGACGCTGGGTTTGCACAGCGACGTCGATGTAGTCTTCCTCTGCGACGACTCGGATGACCCATTCGTCGGTGCGCTGGCCGAAGGCTTGCTCTATCCACTCTGGGATCTTGGAGTCGACATCGGGCACGCCGTTCGGAGCGTCGAGGAGACGCTTCGCCTGGCTCGCGAAGACATCCGAACCACGACGACTTTGATCGACTTCCGTCGAATCGCCGGAAGCGGCTCCCTGCTCGACGACCTGGAGTGCGGGGCACGGGAGCAAGTCTTCGAGCCACACCTCGTCGAGTTCCTAGGCGCGCTCGAACAGGACACCGAGCAGCGGCATCGGCGATTTGGCGGCAGTCTCTACCTCCTCGAGCCCGACGTGAAGCAGGGCCGAGGCGGGTTGCGGGACGCGGACGTGGCAGAATGGGCTGCGCGAGCGCGATGGGGCGCACGCGACGAGGAAGACTACGTCCGGACGGGCGCGCTCCTCGCCCGTGAGGTCCGAGAGCTCGACGCCGCACGGGAAATGCTCTGGCGCGTTCGCAATCTCCTCCACCTCCGGGCTGGTCGGCAGCAAGACCGTCTGACGTTTGGAGATCAGGAAGACATCGCGCAGGAGCTCGGGTTCGTCGATGGTGTCACGCTGGGCGTCGAGCAGTTCATGCAGGCTTACTACCGCCATGCGCGGATCGTGGCCCTCACCGCGGAACGCATGCTCGATCGCGCACGCCCTCGAAATCGCACTCGCGCAACGACGTTTCGCAAGCTCGCCGACGGGATCGTATTGGCGGACGGAACGATCAGCTTGGAGAAGCCGCAGCGACTCGACGGGGATCCCGCGCTCGCATTCCGATTCTACCGTCAAGCACTCCGCTATCAGAAACGGCCGGACCATTCCGCCTTGGATGCGATAGCCCGAATCGCCCCCGACAAGCGATGGCGACTACGCCTGCAAGGCTCAGAAGAGGCGACGCAACTCTTTCTGGCGCTTCTCAAGGACGTCGACGAGTCGCCATTCCGGAGCGGTTCGACGATCGCCGAGCTCCACGAGGTTGGGCTCGTGTCCGCGATGATTCCGGAGTTCGAGCCTCTGGTAGGCCGCGTCTACCACGACGTGTTCCACGTCTATACGGCCGACATCCACGCCGTCAAAGCGCTGGAGTATCTTCAAGCGCTAACCCGCGGGGAGAGCCGGGGCCGCGCGCTTTCCGCTCGACTGGCTGCCGAGGCACCGAGGCGTCTGCCACTTTTCTTGGCAGTGCTCTTGCATTCGCTCGGACGCACACGTGGTCGCGATCAGGAAGAGGCCGGTGCCCGCCTCGCGGAAAGCATCGCGCTCCGCTTGGGTCTCGGCGCGGTGGACGCTCAACACGTCGCGTGGCT
Organism: uncultured delta proteobacterium; assembly: GCA_963786865.1. Taxonomy (GTDB): domain Bacteria; phylum Myxococcota_A; class Polyangia; order Polyangiales; family Houyiibacteriaceae; genus SG8-38. Next base: position 88,847 of record CAWBAV010000001.1, read on the forward strand.
GGTTCGCGAGCATAAATCGCTCTACCGATGGGCGACGCTCCGCGACATCCACGATCCGCGCGGGCTGACCGAAGTCGTCAAGATCGCAGAGACTGCCGAGCGGCTTCGCGATCTCTTCCTATGTACCGTTTCGGTCGTCGCAACGGTCAACCCCAAGGCGATGACCTCTTGGAAGGCACGCGCACTCGAAGACCTCTACCTCGCGACGCTCGCTCAGATCGAATCGGGGAGTGCTCCCGCGCAGACAGAGAGCAGAGTGCTCGAAGTGAAGCTGCAAGCGGTGGTGGGTTTTGCGGGAGATGCCGGAGAGGAGGAGCTCCAGAGCTTCATCGACGAAATGCCGGACCGGTACTTCCTCGCGAATCCCGTCGACGTGGTTCGGCGTCACGCACGGATTTCCCGCGACCGCTCCCATGGGCTGGCGACGGTGCGAGTGGGCCCCGGTCCGAGCGAAGACGTGGAAGAGGTGGTGGTCATTTCGGCGGATCGCCCAGGACTTCTCGCAGATTTCACGGCTGTCTTCGCGGCTCACGATCTGTCGATCTTGGCTGCACAGCTCTACACCCGCCAGCGAAAGAGCGGCGCCGAGGCGTTCGACGTGTTCTGGATCAGGGTTGGCGACAACACGCCCACCCCAACCAGGCTCGCTGAAGCACTTCAGGAAGACATCGATCATCGACTCGCCAATCGTGTCTCGGCCCAGGATCTCATCGCGCGCCAGAGCACACCCCCGCCCTGGTCCGTACGGCCGGGACCCGACGTCCCCACTCAAATCAGCGTCGACAACAATGCCTCGTCTCAATACACGGTCGTCGACGTCTTCACCCGAGATCGCATCGGTCTCCTGCACGAGATTGCGCGCACGCTCCACCAACTAGACCTGACCATCGCCTTGTCGAAGGTGAACACGGAGGGGCAGAGCGTTGCGGACGTCTTCTACGTCTCGGATGAGGACGGCAACAAGGTCCAGGACCCGGAACGTCTGAAGAAGCTACAGCGCGTGCTGTATGAGCGCATTCTCGGGCTCCATGCGCGCGCCGGAGTGCCGTGAAGACGCCGACGATTGGGTTGGCTTGCTCGGCCGTCATCGTCTTGCTCGCCTCTGGGTGCGCGTCTGGACAGAGCGAAGCCAAGGAGTCTCCGCCCGCGTCGATCGTGAGTCGACCTCCTGCAAGTCCGGAAGTCTTGCGTGGGGAACGACTGTTTTCGGAGGGGAAGGTCGGCGAGGCGAGACGCGCATTCGAGCAGGCGCTCGTCGATGATCCGGACGATCCACGGGCATGGCTCGACCTCGGTCTGGTGCGCGAGGCCAAGGGCGATTTCGGGTCCGCGGAATCAGCATATCGGCGTGCCACCGAGCTCGATGAGAATTTCGCCGAGGCATACAACAACTTGGGGGTGCTCTTGCGCGAGACCGGAAAGCTTGCCGAGGCGACCGCGGCGCTCGAGCGGTCGGTGGCCTTGGACCCGGACCTCACCGCAGCCCGCTTCAACTTGGCTCTCTGCTACGAAGAGCTCGGAAAGGTGACCGACGCAGAGCGGCAGTACCTCGCGACGATCGAGGACCTACCGAACGATCCCGTTCCTCGGATCAATCTGGCCATGATGCTGATCGACCTCAGGCGCTTCGACGATGCGGCCGCGCAGCTTCGCCTCGTCCGGTCGATGGTTCGAGCGGACGTGCTGCTCTCGATCGCGGTCGGGGAGGGGTTTCGACGGGCCGGGTTCCCACACGATGCCGTTTCCGTGTTGCGTCCGGCGCTCGAACAGGCGCCAGAGCCGCCCCCGACCGAGCTTCTTGCGGAGCTTTCACTGGCCTACTACGCGAGCGGCGACCTTGCTTCCGCGGAGGCGACGATGGAACGCGCCGTCGCTCAGGACGAGCTCGATCCGGGCCTTCAGTATGCCTATGGATCGATCCTCGCGAAGCGGGGGCAAGTCGGCAAAGCGCGAGCACATCTGCGTCGCGCCGTAAGCCTCGACCCCGACGGACCGTACGCTGAGCGAGCGCGCGCCCGCCTCGAATCGCTCAAGAACTAGGCGGCTGAAAGTCGATTCCCACCAGGAAGACTTCGTAGCTCTCGTCTCGAGTCGCTTCGGGCCGAATGATGCGAACCTTGTCGAACGACTCCCGCACGGAGTTGCGTGCCTCCTCGAACTCCGCGCCTTGGAAGATCTTTGCCACGAAGGTGCCCCCGGGTTTCAGGACGGCCTTCGCAACCTCCAGTGCGCGCATGACGAGCTCGTAGCTTCGATACTGGTCGGCATGCCGCTGTCCGCTGGTCTTCGGCGCCATGTCGCTGATTACGAGGTCGAAAGGACCACCCAAGCTCGCGGGCTCGACTTTGAAGGCGTCGAGCGTGCGGATCTCAGCCTGCGGCGGGAGCGTCACGTCGGGATCGTTGAGATCGATGCCGAGCACCCGACCCGTCGGTCCAACCTGCTCCGCCGCATAGAGAGTCCAGGAGCCGGGGCTCGCTCCCAGGTCGAGCACACGTTGCCCCTTCTTGAAGAGGCCCACCCGCCGATCGATCTCTTGAAGCTTGTAGACGGAACGCGCCGGGTACCCTTCGCGCCGCGCGCGGCGTCCGTGGTGATCTTGGTGGCGCCGGGGGCCCAGTTAGGCCTCTTCGGTTGCTTCCGGTGCAGGCTCGCTGGCCGCGGAGTTGGCGGCGCGCTCGGGAAGTGCGGGTGCGATTCTCTTCACCGCGGCCTTTACCGTGATCACGCCGTTGCGCGGGCCGGGAACGCCACCCTCGATGAGGACGATGTTCTCTTCGGAGAGAACTTTGACGATCCTGAGATTTAGAATCGTCGCTCTCTTGTTGCCGTACTGGCCTGCCATCTTTTGGCCGCGAAGCGTATGACCGGGGGTCATGTTCTGGCCGATGGAACCGCCGTGGCGCTTGGCCTCGTGCGTGCCATGACCGACCGTGCCAGCGCCGGCGAAGTTGTGACGCTTCATGACGCCGGTGAAGCCGCGCCCCTTGCTCGTTGCCGAGACGTCGACGAACTGGCCGTCCTGAAAGATGTCGGCAACGCCGAGCGTCTGTCCGACCTCGAACCGCTCGAGCAGCGATTCGTCGATGCGGAACTCGCGAACGACCCGCTGGGCATCCACACCCGCCTTCTTGAAGTTGCCGGCCTCGGGCTTGCTCACGTGCTTCTCGCGGCGGCTCCCAAAGCCGAGCTGCAAGGCGGAGTAGCCATCTTTGCTCGGAGTGCGCTTGCCTACCACGACGCAAGGTCCCGCCTTGATTGCAGTGACGCGGCGGACCTCCCCGTCGTCGAGGAAGATTTGGGTATTGCCAAGCTTTGTGCCGATGAGGCCAGGATTCGTATTCACAGGTGTTCTCCCCGGGAAAAGGGCCGCAAAGATAGTGATGACCGGTCGCGAGTCAAGGCGGAGGGTCGAGCAGTCTGAGCGGCCGGTTAGTCTGCGATGCCGAAGATCCGCAGGGCGTTTTGATACGTCGTCTGGGCGAGTCGCTCCCGATCCTCTCCTCGCAGCTCGGCAATTCGCGCCGCCGTATACGCTACATACGCGGGTTCATTGCGTTTTCCGCGTTTTGGCATCGGGGCTAGATAAGGTGCGTCGGTCTCGATCAGGAGCGCATCCGAGGGCTGCTTGAGGGCGGCCTCTTGGACTGCGATCGCGTTCTTGAACGTCACGATCCCGCTGAACGAGGACATGAAACCGAGGTCGAGCGCCGCAGCCGCAAAGGGCGCGTCCTCGCTGAAGCAGTGAATGATACCCCCTACGTCTCTGGCCTGCTCTTCCCGTAGGATGCGAAGAGTTTGCTCGGGTGCAGAGCGGGTGTGAATCACCAGCGGTTTCTTCAGCTCCCTCGCGATCGTCACCTGTCTTCGGAAGGCTTCCTCTTGCGCTTGCTGCGGGGAGTGGTGGTAGTGGAAGTCCAGGCCGGTTTCGCCGATTGCGACCACCGAGGCATCTGCGCCAGCGTTTCGGATCGCATCATAGAGCGCGTCGTCCAGATGTTTGGCGTCGTGCGGATGAACGCCGACGGTCGCAGAGATTCGGTCGGGGTGTTGCCTCGCGATGCGGACTGCGGACATGACCGAATCGACGTCGCATGCGCAGCCGATGCTGGTGATGCGACGCACGCCGGCTTGCTCGGCGCGATCGAGGACGTCACCGAGCTCCTCGAAAAGGCCAGGATCGTCCAGGTGGCAATGTGTATCGAAGAGCATCGGCGGTTCCTCACCGAGGGTGATTCGCTTGGCGGAGCGAGGCAAGCAAGGCTTTGGCCTCCGAGCTGCTCGGCGCCAGTTGCTCGAGCGCGGTCTCGTAGACAGCCCGCTCCGACTCGCGGCTTCGGCGCAGAGCGCGGTGGAGATCTGGCAGGAGCGACGTGAGGCCAAGCTCGCCAACGAGTTGAACGGCATACCCCCTGGCCTCGATCCGCCAGCTTCGCACGATCTTGCGGATCACCTCCGTTCCCACAGGCTCGCCCAGGCGCACGAGGGCGCGGGCTGCAGCTGCACGCGAGATGGGGGAGCGCCAGGGATGTGTGGCCAAACGTTTCAATGCCGAGACGGAGTCTCGGTCGTGCAAGTCACCAAGACCGATCGCGGCCGGAAGGGCACGGTCGGGCTGAACGAGGGCGGCGCGCAAGACTGGCGCACCACGCGAATCGCCCAAGGCCGCCAGCGCCGTCGCGGCAGCGAATTGGACTGCATCGGCCGGATCCGTGAGAAGTCTTGCGAGCTCGTTCGAGCTCTCGATGGCTCCAATCTCGCCGAGGCGCTCAGCCGTCAGCGCTCGGATTTCTTGATCCTCGTCACGCAGACCCGCGCTGATTCGGCTCGAATGCTCTGGGCCCAGGTGCGACAAGGTCCAGATTGCCGAGTACCGCATCTCTGGTTGCGCGTCTTCGAGGAGGGCGGCGATCGCATCGGCGCTTTCGTCAGGCGCGATTCGGCCGGCCGCAAGAACTGCAGACTGGCGCGCGCCCAAATTCGGGTCGTCGAAGGCATCGAGCACCGCGCTGAGTCCTTCGATTGCGGCTAGGGCGCCGAGCGACTCGTAGGCCGCCTCGCGCACCGCACCCACCTGGTCATTCGCGAGACGCAGCAAGCCCCGCACGGCTTCGTCGCGCCGCTCCTCAGGGGCCTCTGCGAGCTTCGCTGCCGAGGCGGCTCGAAACCGTGCGTCATCCGCTCGCACGTCACGCAGTGCAGCTTCGAATGTGGGTGCGAGTGCGGGAATCACTTCGCGGGGGATCCAGGTGTGACGTCTCTATCGACGCCGAGGATGCTCAGCCCATTCTCGTCACTCGCCGCCAGCACCATCCCCTGCGATTCCAACCCCATGAGCTTCCGGGGCTGCAGATTGGCGACGATGACCACGCGGCGGCCGACGAGATCCTCGGGAGCGTATTGCTCGGAAATCCCTGCGAGGATCTGGCGCGGCTCCGGGTCGCCCGCATCGACGATCAGCTTGACGAGCTTCTTGCTTTTTTCGACCTTCTCAGCCGCTTTGATCAATGCCACTCGCAGGTCGACTTTCATGAAATCGTCGACCTCGATGAACGGTTTCTTCTCTGGCTGGTCTTCTTTCATCGCCGATGCCTTCTTCTTTTCCGCGCGAGGAGCAGCAACTCCGAGGCGCTCCAACACGGACTGCTCCTGACTCTCGTCGAATCGCGGAAACAAGGGAGTTGCGGTTTGGGTTTGGGTGCCCGGTCGGAGGCCTCCCCAGGCGCTGGGCCAAAGATCGACCTGCTCCGTCGGAAGCAGCGGAGACATGCCGATCTGCGCCCGAAGCTCGTTACACTTCCCGGGCATGACGGGAAACAGCATGATCGAGAGCCAGCGAAGCGTTTCGAGCACCGTGTAGCAAACTTGCCCGAGTCGTGTCTGGTCGTCTTGCTTGGCGAGCCTCCATGGCTCGGTCGAGTCGACGTACTTGTTTGCAGCGGAGACGAGCTCCCAAAGGGTGTCGAGCGCACGGTGGAACGCGAGCGCTTCGAAGTGCCTGGCCACTTCCAGCGAAGTAGCTCTCGCTTTATCGATCAATTGCCGATCGATCTCGTCCAATGAGCCGAGATCGACCTTTGGCACCCGGCCGCCAAAGCTCTTTTTCACGATGCTCGCGACGATCCGGTTCATCAGGTTGCCGAGCCCGTTGCCGAGCTCGCCGTTGTATCGGTTGAGTAGGTTGCGGTGACTGAAATCTCCGTCTTGTCCGAACCCCACCTCACGCATGAAGTAGTACCGCAGGACGTCGGCGCCGAAGGCCTCTACCAGAGGACCGGGCGGAAGAAAATTGCCCAGCGATTTCGACATTTTCTCGCCGTTTACGGTGAGCCAACCATGCGCCCAGATCTGAGTTGGAAGCCGAATTCCGGCGCTCATCAGGAAAGCCGGCCAGTAGATCGAGTGGAACCGGAGGATGTCTTTGCCGACGATGTGAATGATCGACTCCGAAGAGTTCCAGAACTCGTCGTAGAGCGGCGCTTCACCTTCTTTTGCAGGTCCGCCGAGCGCACTCACGTAGTTCATCAGCGCATCGAGCCAGACGTAGACGACGTGCTCCGGGTCGTTGGGCACTGGTACGCCCCAGCGAAAGCTCGTCCGAGATATCGAGAGATCGCGCAACCCCTCCTTCACGAAAGACTTCACCTCGTTGAAGCGGGCTTCGGGCTGAACGAAAGCTGGATGCGCTTCGAAATGAGCGAGGAGCGGTTTGGTATACTTGCTCAGGCGGAAGAAGTAGCTGCGCTCCTTGATGCGTTCGACGGGCTTCTGGTGAATCGGGCAGCGATTCCCCTCGAGAAGCTCCTTCTCGGTCTTGAACGACTCACAGCCGACACAGTACCAATCCTCGTAGTCGTCCAGGTAGATGTCCCCGCTGGCCTGCATGAGCGCCCAGAGCGCTTGCACGTTTTCGCGATGCTGGGCGGACGTCGTGCGAATGAAGCCGTCATGGGCGCACCCGAGCTCTTCCCAGGCCACGCGGAATGGCGCAGCCATCCGATCGACGAAATCCCGCGGTGCCAGCCCCTCTTCTTTCGCTCGGCGTTCGATCTTCAGGCCGTGCTCGTCGAGTCCGGTCAGAAAGTATGTCGGCTTGCCGCGAATCCGCTGGTATCGAGAGACTACGTCCGCGGCCACGGTGGAATACGCGTGGCCGATGTGCGGCCGATCGTTGACGTAATAGATCGGCGTAGTGACGTAGAAGGGGCGAGCCATTTCGCGCCCGAGACTAGCCAATATCGGCCGAGGCGCCAGCTAGCGCAGGTTCCGGAGACCAAACAGCAGCGAGTCCAGAGCGACCTGGCGACTGGCGTTCTTTCGCATCGATTGCACGCACTGGTGAATGAGGGAGACCCGTGCGGCCGCCGCGCTCGTGCTGATGGCCGCCGCTCGCTCCCGGAGATCCTCCGACCGGCCGGAGAAGCCGAGCGTCTCGGCAGGAAGATCGAGCGAGCTCACTGCGAGGTCCCGGTAGAACGTCTGAAGCGTGAGCAGCACGAGCTCGAGGTCTTCTCGCTTCACCAATTGCTCCGAGAGCTCGACCAGGGTCCCCGGACCAGCGCCACGGACGGCGTCGTCAACCGAAAACACCAATTCGGCGAGGGCGTCCACTGAGCCATCGGTGGCTAGGGCAAGCGCGAGGTCTGCGCGGCCCGAGCTCAGCGCGACCGCGGAAGCGATGCTTGCCTCGTCCAGCCCTTCGGCCTCGAGGATCTCCCTGAGCACTGCATTTGGGAGTCGTCCGAACCGAACTCGCTGACACCTCGAACGAATCGTCGTGAGGAGTGATTCGGGGCGCTCCGAGGTGAGAATGAAGTGCACGTTGGGGCGCGGCTCCTCCAAAGTCTTCAGCAGTGCGTTCGCGGCTTCGGGCTGAAAGGGAGGAAATGACACGTCCGCTTCGGGAAAGATGAAGAAGGTCGAAGACGCTTCGAAGGGAGCGAACTGAGCGAGAGGCAAGATTTCCGTGCGGAGCACATCAACTTGAATGTTGCGATTGCCTTCGTCCCGCGGCCGGAACACGCGCACGTCGGGATGTGCGTTCGACTTGATTCGTTCTGCGATGCGGGGGTCGCTCCCGGCGACGATGTCCGTAGCGAGTGACAGGGCGGCAAGCTCCTTTCCGACACCGCTCGGCCCGTCGAAGAGATACGCGGAAGCCACACGGCCATGCTCCCGTGCCCGCGTGAGAGAGCGAACCGCTCCCGCCTGCGCCTTCACCGACTCGAGCGCGCTCACTTGCCCGAGCCTTTCGAGAAGATCGAGATCGCGATGGTCTGCACCGCGTCTACCACGTCGTCCGGAGAAAGTGCGTCCGGGTCGACGAATGCCTGCATGACGAGCCCATCGAGCAGCCCGATGACGATACGTGGCAGAATGTCGAGTGATATTCGCGGTTCGAGACCGAGAGAGATCAAGTGATCTTCCAGATACGCGCGGATCTGCTGGGCGCCCAACTCGTAAAACTCGGCGAGCCTCGGTCGGAGCGCGTCGTTGTAGAGGCTCAACGCGAGGAGGTCGGCAACCACCATGGCCTCGTCCGTTTGCTCCGCCCGGGCTGCCCAGAGCTCCTCGAGGGACCTGCGCAGCGCCTCGAACGGATTGTCCGACGGCGACCAGGCGGCGCGCGTTCGCAACTGCACTGCGTTGCACGCAGCCTCGAGCACTGCGTGAATCAGCGCTTCTTTGCTGGGGTAGTGGTAGTGCAGAGCGCCTTTGCTCATTCCCGCCTCCTTGGCGATGTCGAGCAGGCTAGTCTTTGCGTAGCCTTGGCGTGCGAGGACTCGAATTGCTGCGTCGATGATCTGCTGGGAGCTGACCGCACTCTTTGCGTACGCCATGAATGCGAGACCATGACGCCTAGGCCTGGGGCTCGTCAACCGCTTGTGCTAGAGCACAGCGGATGAGCAACCAAGGTGAGTCCCTAACGCGCCTCGTCGAGTTGATGCGCACGTTGCTTGGCCCCGACGGCTGCCCCTGGGATCGAGAGCAAACGCTCGAAAGCCTCCGGCAGTACGTCGTCGAAGAGGCGCACGAAGTCGTAGACGCGATCGATCACGGAACTCCCGAGATGCTGCGTGAGGAGCTTGGCGACCTTCTCTTGCAGATCGTCTTTCAAGCTTCACTCACCGAGCAAAAAGGCTGGTTCGACATCGACGGTGTGGTCGACGCGATCTGCGACAAGCTCGTTCGTCGACATCCCTGGGTCTTCGGCGAAGAGAAGGTCGACGACGCCAGCGGCGCCATCAACAGCTGGGAGGCGATCAAGGCGAACGAGAAGAAAGAGCGCGGAGCACTCAGCGGAGTTCCCGTGGCTTTGCCGAGTCTCTTGCGCGCGGTTCGCATGGGGGAAAAAGCCAGCGCCGTGGGCTACGATTGGCCCGATGCCGGCGGCCCCCGCGACAAAATCGAAGAAGAGCTGAAGGAGTTGGACGAGGCTGCGCAAAGTGGGGACATGGCCGCGCTCGAGCACGAGTTGGGTGACCTCTTGTTCGCGCTTGCCACCTACGGACGGAAGCAAGGCCTGGATCCGGAGGCTGCGCTTCGCGCGTCTCTCAATCGGTTCGCGTCACGCTTCCGGCACTGCGAGCTCGCCGCCGAGTCCGCGGGCAAGGGTTTGCGCGACTATGACGAGCGCGAGCTCGACGCGATGTGGGAGCACGCCAAAGCGGCAGAGAGGCAGCGGTAGCACGCTAGAGGCGCTCTTCGGGAAACGCCATCACGGCTTGAATCGAATCGGCGCCCAGCAAGAGCATCAGCAGTCGGTCGACGCCAAGCGCGTTTCCACCGCTTTCGGGCATCCCGCACTTGAGGGCGTGGAGGAACCCCTCGTCGATCGGATAAACCGCCGCTCCCACGGCCCGTCGCTGTTCCTGGTCACGTTCGAATCGACGCCGCTGTTCGTCGGCGTCTGTCAGCTCGCCAAAACCATTGCAAAGCTCCACCCCGCGATAGAACGCTTCGAACCGGTCGGCCATCCCGTTGTCCTTGATCCGCGCCAAAGAAGCCATCGATGCCGGCCAATCGCTGACCACCACGGGCCGCTCACCACCGAGTCGAGGCTGCACCTCCTCGGCCCAGACTCGAAAGAACTTCTCTTCATCGTCCACGAGGGACTCGAGGGCAACGTTGGCATGGAACTGCAGCGCATCGTCGACTGTCAGCCGCTCCCAGGGTGGCTGAACCTCGGGTGCTGGTTGGTCCAGTGATTCTGCGACGAACGCGACGAGCGCTTCCGTGTCGCGAATCACGTCCTCGGAGCTCGCGTCGGCCCGATACCATTCGAGCATCGCGAATTCTCGCTCGTGATGCTGACCTTGCTCATCGGCGCGGTAGCTATGACTCAGCTGGAAGATGCGCTTGGCGCCTGCGCTCAGTAGACGCTTCATCTGGTACTCAGGACTGGTCGCGAGCCAACCGATGGGCTTTCCCTTGGGCGTGCGCACCTCGAACGCGGCCAAGTGCGGGTCGAGTCCAGGGGAGGGCACGACCGTGGGCGTGTCCACCTCGATGAAATCGCGCTCCACAAAGAAGCGGCGAATGGCTGCGAAGGCCTCCGCGCGCAGCTCGAGAATCTGTAGCAGAGCGTGATCGGCGGATTCCGCCACTCGAGCGCTCAGCCTTTGACGCGCTCGACGTAGGAGCCGGTACGCGTGTCGATCTTGAGCTTGTCGCCGGCGTTTACGAAGAGCGGCACGTTGACCTGGAGGCCGGTCTCGAGAGTGGCTGGCTTCGTCGTGTTGCTGCTGGTGTCGCCCTTGAATCCGGGCTCGGTTTCGGTGACGACGAGCTCGACGAACGTCGGAGGGGTCACGCCGATCGGGCGACCTTGAAAGAGCATCACGTCGACCTGAGTTCCATCGAGGAGATAGTGCACGGTTTCGCCGAGCTGCTCGTCGGACAGCGCGAGTTGCTCGTAGCTCTGCGTGTCCATGAAGACGCGTCCCTCGCCCTCCGGGTAGAGGTATTGCATGGTGCGTTCCTCGGTGTCGGCCTTCTCGAGCTTCTCGCCGCTCTTGAACGTCCGATCGATCACCGCTCCGGTCATCATGTTCTTGATGCGCGTGCGAACGAAGGCTTGCCCCTTGCCCGGCTTCACGAACTGGTGGTCGACGACCGCGAAGGGCACGCCGTCGATGAGCATCTTGAAGCCCTTTTTGATGTCGGAGGTATCTGTCATGGGATCATTTCTCGCGGATTTTCTGGGAGGCGACGAGAAGGTCGCTCGGTTGATTCGGAGCCTCGCTGGCTTCTGCGGTGATCTCTAGCTCGAATTCCCGCAACTTGGTGCGAATCGAAGCGTGGCCGGTTTGCGTTTTGGGGTCGTAGTCGAGCGTTCCCTGGCGTTCGGGAAGTGCGCCGACCGGGGTGAACCACACCACGTAGTGAGTGAGCCCAAGCTCGATTCTCTCCGGCGATACGAGCTCGTCGATGGTCATGTTGATCGAGATTTCCCCGTCGTCGCCGCGCTCGACCTCGATTTCCCCTTGTGCCGACGGCACAAAAGCGCTTCCGACCAGGGCGTAGTCGGCAGGTCGATTGCAAGCCGCGACCACGAGGATCGTGATCGACGCCAGCAGGAAGACAATACGACTCTGTAGCCCCACGAAATGCTCCTCGGAACGGCTTGTAGGCGGAGCGTCTTGCCCCGTCAAGCGCCAGCCCTTGCCTCCTGTCCGGGTCGGTTGTACTCCGGGATTCATGCGAGACGTCGACGACGAAGTACGCCAGATCAAGAAAGAGATCGTCGAAAGCCGCGGCCTGATCATCAAGACCAACAACCTGGTCAACGCCCTCAGCGCCGACATCAAATCGATTGCCAAGCGTCAGGCGGGATACGAGAGGCGGCTCAACTGGAACAGCTGGGTCGCCATTGCCGTCATCGGCGCCGTCTCGTTTGCGGGGCTCAAGCTGTACTTCGATGCGCAGACCGGGGGAATGCGGTCCGCCATGGCAGAGGCCGAGGCTACGCTCGAAGAACTACGACAGGACCTAGATGACGAGGTCCAGAGGGCATCCGAACGAGCGTCGGCTGCCGCAAAGGCCGCAAAATACTACGAGGAGATCCGCGCGCGGAAGCGGGTCGAGGTTGTCCACGAGTACCCGGCCATCGCCAAGGAGGCCCTGTCGCCGGCCGAGGCCGCGGTGTTCCGGGACTTCGAGCAGCGTTTCCGGCAGGACCTTTCCATCGAGGCATATCAAAAAGGCCTCGGGCTCGCTGACGCGAAGAAGCACGAAGAGGCGATCAAGCGTTTCGAAGAGGCCATCGAATTGCACCCGAACGGCTCACAGATTCCGACGGTCAAGCGGAGCCTCGCCTTGTCGCTGCGGAGCGAAAAGCGGTCCGCCGAGGCACTCGTAGTCGCCGAGCAAGTGGCCGAGCAAACAACCGACAGCGCTCTGCAGCCCGATGGCTGGTGGCTCGTGGCGCTCTGCGCGCGGGACGTAGGCGATCTCGATACGTCGCGCGATGCGCTCAAGACGCTGATCAAGAAGTGGCCGAGGTCGGCTTTGTCCCGGGACGCCCGACCGATGCTTCGAGACGTGACGCGGGAATCGTATCAGGGCAAGAAGGCGCTCGTTGCGCCCGCTGCCGACACGCCTGAGTGACGATTCGCGAAGGAATTGCGTGTCGACTCGGCCGCTGACGTGTGCCAGGTTGTCAATGGATGGCCCGGCCGCGCATTGCATTCGTAGGTTCCGGTGGTGCTGCAAAAGGCATAGCTCACCTCGGCGTGCTCCGCGCGATGCAAGAGCTCGGCATCGAAGCAGACGTGTGTGTGGGGGCGTCTGCAGGTGCAATCGCCGGGGCGTTCTACTCCCAGGGGTACACGCCATCGCAGATGATCGATTGGTTCCGTCCCTTCTGGCAGCGTGGCATCGAGGCTCCGCCCTTGAAGGCACGCTACTTCCTCGGTCTCCCCAATCGAGAGCAGAGGCGCAACTGGGGCTATTTGACGAGCGGTCTCCTTTCGATCGATCGCTTTGAGCGCTTCGTGGCCAGCCAACTTCCCAGCAACGATTTTCGGGACCTCGACAAGCATCTGTTGATTACGGCTGCGGACATCGACGGCCGCGGTCGGGTGGTCTTCGGCCGCGGCTACCGTGACGACGTGCCGATCAGTCAGGCCTTGGCCGCGTCGACCTGCGTCCCCGGTCTCTTCCGCCCACATCGCATCGGCGATCGATTCTACGTGGACGGCGAGGTCGTCCGCACCTTGAGCATCGATCTAGCGGTCGAAGCGGGCGCCGACGTCGTCATAATCTCGAACGTCTATCGTCCGCACGTCGGCCGAGTGGGGAGCCCGTCTCTGGTTTACGACGGAGGTCTCGCAGTCGTGCGTCAATCGTTGAACATCATTCTCAACGAGAAGGAAAAGCGTGGCATCGACCTAATCCACAAGATGTACCCACAGCTCCAGGTGCTGGTGGTCTCGCCGGATCTCGGACGGATGCCTTTCACTTCGCGTCTGCATGCGAGAACGATGTTACGACGCGGATACAGAGACGCCCTTCGCATACTTGCAAAGGCGAAGCGCCGTGGGGTGTTCGATGTTGCGCCGAACGTGCGCAGCGTCGGCAAGGCGTAGACGCCAGCGACGTCCGGATCGCCGGAGGACAGCTCGCGACGGGCGTGCTCGCGATTGGGACCCACTCGCCCCCAGTTCTGTAAGACGACGCACGGCTAGGCTCGACCCAATCGCTGTGCTGCCCATCCCGAGCCGTCCTCCTCTGTGCGTGTCCACTCGAGCCAGGGCTTCAGAGTCAGAGTCAGTGCCAGAGCCAGGTAGCGTCGGCGTCAGCGTCGGCGGGTTGCGAGTAGGGCTAGGGCTACCAGGAACAGGAGCGACCCGTTCGCTGCGGTGCTTGCCGGTGCGGCCGAGCAGCCGGACGAGGTGTCGGGTAGCGGGGGAGGGTCGACGAAGTCCTCGCAGAGGTCGGCGCCATTGGCGTAGGACTCGTCGCTGCACTCTTCGGGCCACTCGACCCTGTAATGACAGCGGCAAACCACCGCTATTTCGACCCGGGGCATCCCTTGATCGCCGGTGCAACAGCCCGGGATGTACGTATCCTGCGTCCCACACTCTTCGGCGTGACAGGGATTGAGATAGGTGATGCCGTCCGCGCCGCAGACCGGTTCCTCGTCGCACGGACAGCTGTCCCAGCAGTACGACTCGTCGTACTCGGGTTGGATCCAGGCGGCCTCCTGCGCGCTGAGGCCACTTTGCGCGAGCCATTCGGCCACTTCGGGCGTTTGGATGTCGTTCACGTAGGCTAGGTTCTCGTTCTCAGCGACCTTTCGCGCGGCTTCGTCCCAGCCGGACTCGATCATCAAATAGCCGACCGCGCAGGCGCGGCCGGCGGCGTCGATGAAGATTGGAGTGGGGTAGTCGCGCAGCGTGTTTCGGGGAAAGACGCCGGCCGTCCAGTACTCGTGAAGATGCGCGATGTTCTTCGCGCGAGCCCCGCGCTGCGCGGCGCTGAGATGCGATGCGTCTTGGCTCCGCAAATACGCTTCGACCGACGCAAGGTGCTCACGAATACGCGCTTGATCCTCCAGGACGACGCCCGACTCGGCCTCAGCCAGCCTCACGCCGCCGAAGAGAAGGAGAGCGAAAGCAAGAACGACAAAAAGCGAATATCTCATTTGAAAAAAGTACCATGGCTCACTTCGCTGGACCATCAGCGCGGAGTCATCCGCAGCCGATGCCAATGCCAGCACCAGCGCCGGTGCCTGTGTCCCCGACCTAGCTGGTCGCTTCGAGCGCCCAGCGCAGGTAGCTTTCGCTCACTTGGTCTGCTGGTAGCGCGACGATCTCCGGAACCTCGTACGGATGGTTGGCGCGAATCCAGCTTGCTAGCTCCTCGAAGCGCGCGCGCTGCGTCTTGATCAGGAGCTGGATCTCCGAGTCGACCTCGATCTTGCCCTTCCATCGATAGTACGACTTCACTCCCGGAATTGCGTTCACGCAGCCCGCCAGCCGCGCTTCGACCAAACCGCGGCCGATCCGCTCCGCGGCGTCCTCGTCGGGCACCGTGCAGAGAACCACGATTAGCTCGTTCTCGGCCCTCACCGGCTGCGCCTCATCAAAGGGCGTGGACCGTGACGCCGAGCTCACGGTCGACGACTGCAACTGCGCGTTCAGGGACTGATTCGTATCCGGGAAGCGTCTCGTCTGCGCCGCTGACCACCATCACGTACCGCAGCTGAGTGCTGCCGACCGGCGGCGGCGCGTAGTCGTCTGGCGGGTCGTGAAGGCCTTGACGCTCGACGTAGCTCATCGGTGCGCCGTGCCGGAGCGCGTACATCGAACGCCCGTTGGTGAGAATGAAGCTCAATCCGAGCTGGGTGCTTCCCACCTCTGCGGCAAGACGCTCGATCAGCGTGACCGCCGCGCTGAGTGCGGGCAGGGCTTGCGCTTCGTTGACATCCGGATTGTCGAGTTGACCGGCATCATGGAGAAGCGTGAGAACCGTGTGAAAGAGATACTCGCTGTCCGTTTGACCGCGGATGTTCCGCCGAATGAAGTCCGGAATCATCTCCGCCAGGCTGTCACGCATTGCGTCGAAGCGACCGATGGTGCCTTGGTGCGCGAACAACCAGCTGCGCATGCGAAACGGGTGTGCGTTCTCGGCGCGAAAGTCACCAACGGTCGGCTGGCGCATGTGCAGTACCGCGCAGTCCGAGCGAACGTCGCCCGCGATGTTCTGCCAATCGACGCGTTCGAGAGCGCGAGTCGGGCGCTTCTTGTGAAGGACTTCGTCGCCATGATAGAAGCCGATGCCCCAGCCGCTCGCGTCGGTCTTTGCGCTTTCCTGGTGAAGCACGGCGCGTTCTTGGTAGAGGGCATCGCGCATCCGGTCAGCTCGATTCGCCACGTATCCGATGAGCCTACTCATCGTTTGAACATCCAAGCGAAGGGCAAATAGAGCAGTTCATCGTGATTCCCCTCATTACATAGATACCACGCGGTCAGATCTGCATCAACGAACTGGGGTGCTCCGGGGTCGGATGCGCTCGTACACAAAATGGGCTCTCCGATCGGATTGTGGTAGCGAGTAGTATGTCCGCCGCCTTCGACGGTGCGTTGGATGACTACATTCAGCACTTGCGTGTGGAACGGGGCCTCTCGGAACACACCGTGGACGGCTACGCTCGCGATCTCGTTCGCTTTGGCAGCTGGCTGGCTGACCAAGGAGCCTCGCTCGACGAGGTCGACGAGGCACGCGTTGCCGGCCATCTGGTGACGCTATCGCTGGCGGGTCTCAGCGCGCGGACACAGGCGAGGGCCCTGAGCTCGATCCGTGGATTCTTTCGCTTCCTCGTTCAGGAACGGAGACGTCAGCGCGATCCGTCGGAGTTGCTCGAGGGCCCGCGCTTGCTCAGGAAGCTGCCCGGCGTACTGAACCGCGACGAGGTCCTTCGGCTTCTGAACGCGCCGACCGGGATCAAACCGAACCGGATACGTGACCGGGCAATGTTGCACACGATGTATGCTGCGGGGCTTCGCGTGAGCGAGTTGGTAAACCTGGATCTGGCAGATCTCCATCTCGAGGAGGGGTTCGTCTCGGCTCTCGGGAAGGGCAACAAGCGGCGTCTCGTTCCAATTGGAGATCACGCGCGGTTGGCGCTAACCGAGTACCTGGCCAAGGTCCGGCCACGTTGGGCGAAACCGGCGAGCCGTGCTTGCTTCGTCACATCGCGCGGTAAACCCATGACGCGGCAGAGCTTCTGGAGCTTGGTCAAGCGCTATGCGCGCGTTGCGGGGATCACCAAGCCGATATCGCCGCACAAGCTGCGACATTCGTTTGCGACCCACCTCTTGGCCGGCGGAGCAGACCTTCGTTCCGTGCAGACGATGCTCGGGCACGTGGACATCTCGACTACGCAGATCTACACGCACGTGAGCGGGGACCATCTACGGAAGATGCACGAGCGATATCACCCTCGAGGGTAATCGCTGTGATCACAAGTTCAGGTCTCTGGGCAGTTTCGCGCAACTAATCGCCGCACCGAGGCTCAGCCGGTATCCTCCGCGGGGCATGTCGAGCTTCGACGTTTGGATCGTCCGCTTCGAGCCGGGTCCCGGATCCCCGGCGGAGCGCCTTCAATCTGCGTTTGGCATCGACGCGATCAGCGCTCGTACGCTCGAGCAGAGCCTGCCCAA
The DNA here is from genome assembly GCA_963786865.1 of uncultured delta proteobacterium. Lineage (GTDB taxonomy): Bacteria > Myxococcota_A > Polyangia > Polyangiales > Houyiibacteriaceae > SG8-38. The sequence goes on from CAWBAV010000001.1 coordinate 106,015, forward strand.
GGTGGTCAAGCACGCCATTCCCGCGAAAGCCGCGGGAGAGATGCGCCTGGCTCTCGAAGCGATCGGCGCCGTCGTCGAGTGCCGACCGGCGCGGGCCATGAAACCGGTCGCCGGTTCGGAGGGTTCCGAACACGCCGCGATTTTTCACCCTCCCGGAGAGGACCTGCTCCCTGCGAGCCGCATCTCCGCCATCGACCCTTTCGAGTCTCCTGCCGAAGCCGGTGTACCGCGCATCTCCGTCGATGATATTCCGCAACTCGTCCGTCGACCTCGGACTGCACCACCTCCGGAGGAGCCCGATGTTCGCCGGATTGCCAGCACGCTTCTCACGACATCTCGCGCGCAGCAGCGACGCCAGTACACGAGGCAAGCGGTGGGCACCATCGTCGCCGGCGCCGCAATCCTCGCGATCGGATGGTTCTTCGGGAGCTCAGTCCTTCGAGGAGAGGCCAGCTGGATCGGCATCGGTTTCGACGGATTGGGGATCTACTTCATCGGTGCTGGGGCATACGACCTCGTCACGACGCTGAGGAGCTAGCCTCGGTGCAACTGACGCTTCCTAGAATTCTCTGGTTCGTAGCCGCGCTCGCCATCGCATGGGGGCTCAACGCATGGCGCCGCGACGCGGCGTCGCACGGCCTAGAGGCGGCGCAGCAGGGAGACCGAAGCGCCGCGGAGAGATGGGTCGATCGAGCCCTCCGAGAGGGCGATTGTGAGCTTCACGAGGCGAGGGAGTACGTCCAATCGCCCGCGACGCGACAATACGTCCGCCGCCCCGACTACGTCGAGAGCTTCGTCGAGAAGCTCTATGCGGGCGGCGCCGCGAAGATCGAAGTCTGCGATTCCGATCTGGTCGGGTTTCGTTTCGCACACTATCTCTTGGTCACACTGCCTGAGGATCCGACCAAGCAAGAGCGGGTCATCGCGGATGCCCAAAGCTTCGTGCGCCGTGATGCGGTGGTCTATCGAGGCGTGAGCTCGAGTGAAGTCGAGGCGATCGTGCGTGACTCGACTCTAGTCGGAGAGCACCGAGTGCTCTTGGATTTGCCGGCAGAAGCCGACTAGAACGAGATTCGGGCGCCTCCGTCGCCTCGTGCTATAGCCCTGCCGCTCTGCACGCAATAGAGACGACGTTGAGGAGGCAAGCACCGTGAACATTCACGAGTATCAAGCAAAAGAGCTTTATCGAAAGTACGGGATTCCCGTGCCGAAGGGCATCGCCTGTATGTCCCCAGAGGAAGCGACGGCGGCCGCCGAAAAGCTAATCCAAGAGACGGGCAACGACGTCGTCGTGGTGAAGGCGCAGATTCATGCGGGTGGGCGAGGCAAGGCAGGTGGCGTGAAAGTGGTCAGGGGCGTCGCCGCAGCGACTGCGGCCGCTAACGAGATATTCGGAAAGACTCTGATCACGCATCAGACCGGTCCGGAAGGGAAAGTCGTGCAGCGCCTTCTGGTCGAGCAGGGGCTCGCGATCAAGAGCGAGCTCTACCTCGCGCTAGTCGTCGATCGCGAGAGCCGTCGCATCGCGATCATGGCTTCGACCGAAGGCGGGATGGACATCGAAGAAGTCGCTTCCAAGACCCCCGAGAAGATTCACACGATCACGATCGATCCTGCGGTCGGCTTGCAAGGATATCAGATTCGGCAGCTCGCGTTCGGTCTCGGCCTTTCGAAACAGGAGCAGAAAGGCTTCAGTAAGTTGCTCGGTGGACTCGCGAAGCTCTTCGAGCAAGAGGACTGCTCGATCGCCGAGATCAATCCGCTCATTCTCACCGAAGACGAGCAGGTCGTTGCGCTCGACGCGAAGGTGAACTTCGATTCCAATGCGGAATTTCGCCACGAAGCTTTCTGGAGCTCCGTTCGCGACCTTTCCGAAGAGGCGGCAACGGAGACCGAGGCAAAAGAAGCCGGCCTGTCGTTCATTCAGCTCGACGGCAACATCGGATGCCTGGTCAATGGCGCAGGTCTTGCGATGAGCACCATGGACACGATCAAGCACTTCGGTGGCGAGCCCGCCAACTTCCTCGACGTCGGAGGTGGCGCGAGCCAGGAGGCGGTGACGAAGGCCTTCCGAATCATCCTCCAGTCGGAGGCGGTTCAGGGCATCTTCGTGAACATCTTCGGCGGCATCATGCGTTGCGACACGATTGCCAACGGCGTGGTCGCTGCCACCAAGGAGCTCGGATTGAAGGTTCCGCTCGTGGTTCGCCTCGAAGGCACCAAGGTCGAGGAGGGCCGCGCGATCCTCGACGGCTCGGGCCTCGCGATCACGTCGGCGGCAACGATGGCCGAGGGCGCCAAGAAGATCGTCGCATTGGCAAAGGGATAAGGGCGATGTCGATTCTCGTAGACAAGAACACCAAGCTCGTCGTTCAAGGCATGACAGGGAGCGTCGGCCAGTTTCATACGGAGCAGATGCTTGCCTACGGCACGCGCGTCGTGGCTGGCTGCACGCCCGGCAAGGGCGGACAATCGCTGCTGGATGTGCCCATTTTCGACACGATGCGAGATGTCGTTCGGCAGACAGGAGCCAATGCCTCCTGCATCTTCGTGCCTCCGCCTTTTGCGGCCGATGCCATTCTAGAGGCGGTGGATGCCGAGGTGCCCTTGGTGGTCTGTATCACCGAAGGCATCCCCGTCATGGACATGATCAAAGTTCGACGCGTTCTAGATTCACAGGATAAGACCCGTCTAATCGGCCCGAACTGCCCGGGGGTGATCACGCCGGATCAATGCAAAATCGGCATCATGCCCGGTCATGTCCACAAAGCCGGCCGCATCGGCGTCGTCTCCAAGAGCGGAACGCTCACCTATGAAGCCGTCGGTCAGCTCACCGCCCTCGGCATCGGCCAGAGCACGGCGGTCGGGATTGGTGGTGACCCCATCAACGGGACCGATTTCATCGACGTCTTGAAGCTCTTCAACGAAGACCCCAATACCGATGGCGTGATCCTGATCGGCGAAATCGGCGGCAATGCCGAAGAGCAAGCAGCAGCCTGGATCAAGCAGAATTTCAAAAAGCCAGTCGCAGGGTTCATCGCTGGGCGCACGGCGCCGCCGGGCAAGCGCATGGGGCATGCGGGCGCCATCATCAGCGGTGGCAAGGGTACCGCGGACGCGAAGATCGAGGCCCTGGAAGACGCCGGCGTGAAGGTCGCGCCGACGCCGTCTGACATGGGCACCACACTGCAGAGCCTTCTCTAGCAACAGGGATTTGGAGGGAGAAATCATGTCGAAAAAACCCATGCGTGTCGCGGTCACGGGGGCTGCGGGTCAGATTGGCTACAGTCTTCTCTTCCGGATCGCCGCCGGCGAAATGCTCGGTAGCGACCAGCCGGTGATCCTCCAACTCATCGACATTCCACCGGCCATGACGGCCGTTGGCGGCGTGATGATGGAGCTCGAGGATTGCGCGTTTCCATTGCTCGCTGGCATGGAAGCTAGCGATAGCCCCGCCGTGGGCTTCAAGGACTGCGACGTGGCTCTGCTCGTGGGTGCTCGGCCTCGCACCAAAGGCATGCTCCGCAAAGATCTGCTCGAGGCCAATGGCGCCATCTTCACGGGGCAGGGCAAAGCCTTGAGTGACGTCGCCAAGCGAGACGTCAAGGTTCTAGTCGTCGGCAATCCAGCCAACACCAACAGCTACATCGCGATGAAGAACGCGCCCGACCTCGACCCCTCGTGCTTCACTGCCATGGTCCGGCTGGATCAGAACCGTGCCATCTCTCAGGTGGCAGCGAAGACCGGGCGAGCGGTGAACGACGTCAAGAAGGTCACCATCTGGGGCAACCATTCGGCAACGCAGTACCCGGACCTCTTCAACGCAGAAATGGACGGAAAGAGCATCGCGGCCTTGATCAACGACCAGGCTTGGATCGAGAACGACTTCATTCCCACCGTGCAGGAGCGCGGCAAGGCCATCATCGAGGCGCGGGGGCTTTCGAGCGCCGCTTCGGCGGCCAACGCCGCCATCGACCACATCCGTGACTGGCACCTCGGTACCCCCAAAGGTGACTGGGCATCGATGGCCGTTCCCTCGGATGGGAGCTACGGAGTACCCGAAGGCCTCATGTACGGCTTTCCGTGCACATGCGGCGGTGGTAAGTGGTCAATCGTCCAGGGGCTCGAAATCAACGCGTTCAGCCGCGCCAAGTTGGATGCCACGGCCGCGGAGCTCCAAGAAGAGGCTGCTGCCGTCGCGCATCTGGTCTAGGCTTCGTCCGAGCACATTCCGGGGGTGCCCGCATGCAGAAGCCCAGCCTGGTCGAAGAGCACGAAGCGGCAGGAAAGCGGATCGTCGTGGACGGCCATCACATCTTCGTCCGCGAAGAAGGCGAGGGCCAGCCGGTGCTTCTGCTGCACGGCGTTCCTTCGAGCTCGTTTCTTTTCCGAAAGATGCTTCCCGAGCTCGCCGGGCACGGACTTCGCGCGGTCAGCTTCGATTTCCCAGGCGTGGGGCTGAGCGACAAGCCGAAGGGCATCGACTACGACTGGCATGCCCTCGCGAAATGGGTCGGCCGGGTGGTGGACGCGCTGGAGCTTCAGCCCGTACACTTGGTTCTTCACGACATTGCCGGGCCCATAGGCGCCGAGTGGGCGATTCAAAACCCGGTGAAGGTTCGGTCGATCACGGTCACCAACACCCTCATGGATGTGGCGCACTTCACGCCGCCGTTCCCGATGTGGACGTTTCGGGTTCCCCTCATGCGGCACCTGGCCTTCTCGACGATGAACGTGCCCACCATGCTGAAGCTCTTCCGTTACAGCGGCGTCAAGAATCCTGAGGCGGTCGACGAGGACGTCATCGCTTCATACATCTATTTGCTCAAGAACAACGGCGGGCACCACAGTTTCCTCGAGATCATGCAGGGCTTCGACCTCAGCGAAAAGCACCGCGACTACCTGCGCGACGGCCTCCTCGCGATCGACAAACCCATGCAGCTCGTCTGGGGGGAGCAGGAGATCGCGATTCCGAAAGCGCAGCTCCACTACATCAAGCAGGTGTTTCCACTGCGCGCCGAGCACATGGTCGACGCTAGGCACTTCTTGCAGGAAGAGCAGCCAGCCGTCATCGCCGCGCATATCGGCGCTTTTGCCGCGGACATTGCCCAGCCATCAAAACGCGCTACAAACGCGCCGCCGTAGAGTCCCATTGGCAAGAGGGAACTCACCCCACTGAACAGCACCCGAAAGAGGAGCCCACATGGCTGTCGAACGCACACTCAGCATCATCAAGCCCGACGCAGTCGAGCGGAACAACATCGGGAACATCCTCGCCATGATTCAAGGCGCGGGCCTCAAGATTCTCGGGATGCGCATGCTGCACCTCAGCCGAGCTCAGGCCGAGGGGTTCTACGAGGTACACAAAGCGCGGCCGTTTTTCGGCGAGCTGGTGGAGTTCATGACCCGCGGTCCCGTAGTCGTCACGGCGCTCGAGGCGGACGATGCAGTGGCGCGCTACCGTAAGCTGATGGGCTCGACCAATCCGGCCGAGGCGGACGCAGGCACGATTCGTAAGGCGTACGGGACCGACATTGGCGAAAACGCGTGCCACGGTTCGGATAGCGTCGAGAATGGGCGCATCGAAGTCGCCTACTTCTTTCCCGAATATCTGCTCAAGTAGCCGATGAGCGATTCGCACGAATCTCAGTTGCGACCCCTCGTCGAGCAGGCCTTCGATGATCGAACGAAGCTCGAAGACGCCGAATACCGAAGTGCCGTCGAGGAGACGATAGAGCTGCTCGACAAGGGCAAGCTCCGAGTAGCCAGCCGTGGTGCCGACGGTGAGTGGACCGTTCACGCCTGGACCAAGCAGGCGATCTTGCTCTACTTCGGAATCCGGGGGATGGAGCGCGTGCAGGTCGGTCCGTACGAGTATCACGACAAGATCCCCCTCAAGACGAACCTCGACCAGCAAGGAATCCGGGTCGTGCCGCCCGGGACCATTCGATACGGCGCGCACATGGAGCCCGGCGCGATCTTGATGCCTGGCTACGTGAACATTGGCGCGTACGTGGGTGCAGGATCGATGGTCGACACGTGGGCCACGGTCGGTTCCTGCGCGCAGGTCGGCAAGGGCGTTCACCTCTCCGGCGGCGTCGGCCTCGGCGGCGTTCTCGAGCCCCCTGGGGCCACACCCGTAATCATCGAGGACGGCGCATTCCTCGGTTCCCGTTCGATCGTGGTCGAAGGCTCCCGAATCGGGGAGGAAGCGGTCCTCGGCGCCAACGTTGTCATCACCTCCAGCACGAAGATCATCGATGTCACCGGCTCCAAACCGGTCGAAATGCAGGGCTACGTTCCCCCTCGCTCGGTCGTCATCCCGGGGACCCGCACCAAGAGCTTTCCGGCAGGGGAGTACCAAATCCCGGTCGCCCTGATAATCGGCAAGCGCAAGGCGAGCACCGACAAGAAGGTGACGCTGAATGAAGCCCTGAGAGACTTCGGCGTCTCGGTGTAGCGGGGCCAGCGCGAGCACCGGCGTCCGTATCGGTGACACTACGTCACGGTACGATTCCTTCGCGAAGGACGGGTTTCCTCGAATGAGGGCATTCCCGTGTTGAAGTTGTCGGCGCATCCGTGTTTAGATGCCCGGATGCGCAACATCGTGTCTCTTGCTCGTTCTCGGTCTGCTGATCAGCGGAGACTCCTTCACGACGCAGGCCCGCGCGGAGGCAACTCATGAGTTGCGAATCGCAACGCTTGCTCCACGTGATTCTCCGCTCGGCGACGTCTACCAGACAGCTCAAGACCGGAATGAAGGAGCGCACTGGCGGCCAAGTGAACATGAAAATGTACTACGGCGGCATCGCTGGGGACGAGATCACGGTCGTTCGCAAGATGCGCGTAGGCCAGCTCGATGGCGCGCTGATCACCTCGACCGGCCTCTCGGCGCTCGTTCGGCAGGTGCTCGTGATGGAAGCACCGGGCCTCATTCGCAGCTATCCCGAGCTCGATGCCGTGCGTGAAGATCTCGCTCCCCAGCTCGAGGCTCTATTCGACCAGGCCGGGTACAAGCTCATCGCCTGGGGTGATGCTGGCAAGACACGAATCTTCTCGACACAGAAAATCTACGGGCCATTCCGATTTGCAAAACGTTCGGCCGTGGGTCTGGCGTGACTCGGCGACCATGAGGGCGTTCATCAAGGCTGCCGGCGCGAACGGCGTGCTGCTCAACCTTCCCGAGGTATACTCCGCATTGCAGACCGGCATCATCGACACCGTGATTGCGTCCTCGGTCGGAGTGCTGGCTTTCCAGTGGCACACGAAGCTCAAGACCATGGCCAAGCAGGCCGGCGGCATCGTGACCGGCGCCTTCGTCATCAAGAAAGACCACTTGGAGGCACTTCCAAAAGAGGCGCGCGACTATCTCAACGAAGTGTCTGGCGAAACCGAAGGAGATCTTCCGAGTCGAAGGTCGAAAGATCGACGACGAGGCGGCGGCGACGCTCTGCCAAGCGGCTCAAGGTGATGAATCTTGTTTCGAGCGCAGCGTCAGTGGGAAGAGGTGCAGTTCACCGCGCGTGAGTCGCTGGTCGGCCGCATGTACTCTCGAGCCCTCCTGAGCCGTGTTCAAGAGATCCTCCACAAGTAGGCGCTAGTAGCCACCGCCGCGTTGGAAGCGTTTCCAGGCGGCGCATGGAGTCCCGTATCGCCCGTCGATGTACCGCAAGCCCCAGGCGATTTGCGGCCAGGGGTTCTTTCGGTAGTCCACGCCGTAGACCTTTCCCCATTCCGACATCTTGTTGCAGGGAAAGGACTGCGGGATGCCGCAGGCGCCGGTTCGCTTGTTGCGCGCACGATGGTTCCAGCGGCTCTCCGCCTGCCATAGCTTGTCGAGGCACTGAAACTGCCGTGGTTCATCCCATTGCGCATACTCGTTCCGAATCAGATACCGTGCGATTTCCTTGTTCTGGTCCGCGGTGTTGTTCGCAGCGTCGAGGATTGGCTTTGCGTTCGGGGTCGTCCGCGAACAGCTTCCGAGGGCCAGAATGATGGCAATGGAGACGAGGGTTCTCATGGATCCTCGCTACTCTACGACGACTGCGTCGCATGGAAAGGCCGCTGCGAGGTCTGCGTCTCCAAGGCGCCAGTCCTGGCAGGCCGAGCCCATCAGCTCGATGGTGCGTCCGTCGACGGCCCGCCAACCTCGTTCGGTGTCGTCACATGCGAGCAGCTCTCCGTTCAATCGAACCTTGCCCGCACAGGCCTTCGCAGTATCGATGACTCCGTCGCTCAGACCGACGGTGCAAGGGATGTTTTGGACGACGATCTGCTCGAGTGCGGCCTGCAACTCCGCGACGTTGTCGGCCGTCCAGAGGATCGCGCCCGAGTCGACGCCTTGCCCGGCATTGGCGAGATCTTGCAAGTGATCGTCGTCGAAGCTCACTCCGAGAACGAAGGTCTCGATTCCGAGATCGAATGCGCGCTTCACTGCGGCGACGCTGTTGTTGCGATCGACATCCTCACCGTCCTCGTCACATCCGTTGGGTGCGCCGTCGGTCGCGAGCAGATATACCGTCCGCCCTTCCGGCGGCGGCATCGCGATCAGCGCGTCGGTCACCGATTCGAGAGCTTCGGCCGTCGGCGTGTAACCGCCCGGAGTGTTCTCGTCGAACGCGCTCGCGATGGACTCCGCGTTGTCGAGATTTGCCCCGATCGCCACTCCGTCCGTGCTCGCGCACATCTCGCCATCGGACATGGCGGGCGGATACTCTCCAGGCTTCCAGTAGAGCGTGAGCCCGAAACGCGCGATCGAGTCCAACCTTCGCACCAAGCCATCGGGTCCCACCAACGCATCCTCGACCGAATCCCAACGGGCTTGGTCGAAGTTTGGATTGGGCGTGCCGGAATTGGGGCAACCATTGCCGTCGAACGGGCAGTCGCCCTCGAAGTCTCGAAGCATGCTGCCGCTCCGGTCGACGATGATCATGATGTTGGGAATCACCCGATCGGTGGTCAGCTCGAGCTCTCCGCAGACGGAGCCGTCACCCATGCTCGTGCCCCCGCCGACGAATACCGGGACGCATCGGCCATTCGAGATGCATTGACCCTCCAGGCCGCACTGCCCGCCGCTCGCTGTGCAAACCGCATTGCAAACGCCGTCTTCGCAAAACGTTCCGGCCTCGCATTCGGTGTCACTCGAGCATGATGTTCCGCAGCTTTCCGGTGCGCCGGCATCAGCGCAGATGCTCGGAAGATCCTGCAGGCGAATCGTGCCCAGTTGAGGCGTGCCAGCATCGCAAGCGAGCACGAGCGCGGCCACCCACGCCGCAACGAAAAGCGTTCGAGTCATCCCATAGCCCCCAACGCAAAGGGTAACAGCCAGCCGAGGGGCGACAAATCCGGGGTTAAGAGCCGGCTGCCACTCGATGAAAACCGAAGCGGAGCGGTCCGACCGCCTGGATTGCGCCTCGACCCAAAGTCTGGCACCGCTCAGGGCCGTGAAGCTTCCATCCGATACCTTGGCTGCACCGTCGCACCCGATCGCACGCCTGCCTGCCGAGTGGGAGGAGCGCCTGATCGCATGGGGTGAACCGGCGTATCGCGGAAAGCAGATCTTCGACTGGATCCATCGCCGAGGCGTTCTGGATCCAGACGAAATGAGCAACGTTCCGAAACGCCTGCGCGAACGCCTCAAAGAGGAGGGCGTCGGCTGGCCGATCGAGATTGTCTCCGTCCACGAGTCGGGCGACGGGACGAAGAAGCTATTGGTAGGGATGTCCGACGGCGAGAAGGTCGAGACGGTGCTCATCCCTCAGCTGGGTGATGAACGCTTGGTGACCCAATGCATCTCGAGCCAAGTCGGCTGCGCCATGGGATGCGTGTTCTGTGCGTCCGGGGTGGCCGGTCTCAAGCGTCAGATGAGCGACGCGGAAATCGTCGCGCAGGTGCTCCTCGGCCGACGTGAGCTGGGCCCAGAGCAGCGGATCCGCAACGTCGTCTTCATGGGCATGGGCGAACCGCTCCACAATTACGATGCAGTCGCGCGTGCTCTCGTGCTTCTCACGCACCCGGAGGGCATCGACCTTTCCAAGCGGCGCGTCACCGTATCGACCAGCGGACTGGTCAAACAGATCGACCAGCTCGGCAAAGACTTCGACGGTCAGGTTCAGCTCGCGATTTCGTTGCACGCGGTTCGTGATGAGGAGCGAAGCAAGATCATGCCTGTGAACCGCAAGCACGGTCTCAAGGAGCTCACCGAGGCGCTGCGCCGCTATCCGATGTCCAAGCGTCAGCGAATCACGATCGAGTACACCTTGATCGAGGGAGTGAATGATGCGCTCCAGGACGCGAACGGCATGGTGGAGCTTCTCCGTGGGATTCCAGTCAAGGTCAACCTGATCCCGATGAATCCGATTTCCGCCTCCGAGCTGCGGGCGCCGGACTCGAGCCATGTGACGCGGTTTCAGGAGCAACTGACCAGACGCGGCCTTTCCGTGTTCGTCCGCAAGACACGCGGGGATGACGTGGCCGCCGCCTGTGGACAGCTGGCGTTTCACGGAGAGTCGCGCCGAGCCGCAGGACGCGAATAGCGCTCGACGGGCCCCTCGGGGCTACAAGCAGCCTCGCGCTTTGAGCGCTTTGACGATGTTGGGTCGCTCCTTGTCCATGTCGTCGGGCTCCTTGATCGGCTGGAAGCGCGCATCCGGTCCGTGCCGCTCGACGCGAAGGAAGGCGGATTCGAGAAACGCCGTGAGCTCGCCCACGAGCCGCTCGAACTGCACGGCTGGCCTGCCATCCACCGTCTTGTTCACGGCGAACCAGGTGAGCGGGAAATCCGTGTCGATGGCCTCGGCGTCGAGCACGAAGGTATTGGTGTTGAAAACCGGAATCCGATCCTGATCGAAGTCTTCAGGAAAACGAAAGGCTTCGACGATTTGGGGCTTCCCGTCGACGCGCGCGGGCGCGCCGCCTTTGTCTCCAGGTTCCTTAGGCGCCATCTCCGCCGTCAGTGCAGCGCGGGATTCGAGATGTGCGCCGATCACGGCGGGATCGAGAGTTGCCGTGAGATTGTCCACGTTCGACATCATCAGCACACGGCCACCACGCTTGCGAAAGTCCGCGAGGATTCCTGAGCGCCTCAATGCGAACGTGAGGTCTCCGTGACCGGGCGCGTGGGGCGAGAGCTCGCCCGAGCTTTCGCGAAAAAGCTCGCCTTCGGGCGTCACTCGAAGCGAGATGAATTGCGGGAAGGTCTTGATCGGGCAGCGTTCCGTGCTGAGCTCTTCAGCCATTTGGCGGATCGCGTCGTCCGTTGCGAAGCTCGTCATCAAGTAAACTGGGATCGTGGCGCCTGCACGCGCTGCCACCGCCGAGATGTCTTTGAGCTTCAGCTCCAGAAACGATTGTCCGTCCAGAACCTCGACCGCAGCCTTCACGACTCCGCCGAACCGCGTCGCCATGCCTCCGGCGAGGATCACGGCTGCGACCTGGCCGGAGCGCATCGCTTCCTCTCCCCGTTCGTCCAGGGCACGCCGCACGTCGCCGCCGAGCGGGGGCAGGGCGCGCAGGTCGCCTTCGTCTGGGGGTTCCACCAGGCCCTTGATTCGGTTCTGTGCGGCCCCAAGCTCACCTCGAAGCAGGCGTTCTTTCAGTGTCTCGAACGGGATGTCGTCGAATCCGAACCGATGAAGAACTCGGGCTGTCTCTGCGTCAATGTCTTGTGAGGCCATCAGAATTGCCAAAACCCAAGCACTTTCCACGTTCTCTGTCGAGCGGGCCGCGCTTGCTCGAAAAGGAGGGGGTGACGGCAGGCCAAAACGGGCGCACACATAGAGGAGGGAATATGATTTGTCCCGTTCGTTTTTGGGTCGTTTTTGCCCTCTGCTTGAGCGCAGGTGTGACCGTTTCTGCGCGTGCCGACTACGACGGCCCCGACGGGTACGGGTCCGCCGGCACATACGAGCTCGACGTTGCCCACGACGGATACGCGCGAGAGGGTCAGAGCTCTGAGGCGTACGACCCGAGCCGCTACGTGGTGATCGAGGAGGAAGACGGTCAGACCGAGCAGATCGACGGGCAGACCGTCATCGTCGTCCAGGAGCCCGAGCCCATCGCTGCGACTGAGCAACCTCCTCCCGCTCCGCGCGCCGTCGTCGCCGTCGAAGAGACCGTCAACCTCTGCCCTGGAAGCATCTGGGTCGACGGATATTGGGCATATGCAAACGGAGACTACATCTGGGTGAACGGACATTGCGTGGTTGAGCGTGTCAACTACGTCTTCGTCCAACCACGCTGGGACTTCTACTCCAGTGTCTGGTGGTTCGTGCCCGGTTACTACCGACCCTGTGGCGTTTACGTGGGCTTTGGATACTACCGTCCATGGTACTGGTTTCCGCCCTACTACCACCCGTACTACCCCGCACGTCATCCGGTTCCCGTGTACCGGAGCGTCGGACGTCGACCGACGACGGCGCGCGTAACGCCCGCGTCTCGCCCTCCAAGTCGACGCGTGGCTGCCACTCCGAGCCGCACCTCGACGGTGACGCGCGCACCGAGCACCCGGACCTCGACGGTGACGCGCGCACCGAGCGCTCGGACCTCGACGGTGACGCGCGCACCGAGCACTCGGACCTCGACGGTGACGCGTCCACCGAGCACTCGCGCGTCGACGGTGACGCGCGCACCGAGCACCCGGACCTCGACGGTGACGCGTCCACCGAGCACCCGGACTTCGACGGCAAGCCGGACTCAGCCGGGCGCAGCTCGCGTACAGGGCGTGGCTCGGCCGCAAAACAACCCCACTCTCACGAGCACGGTGGGCCGGTCACGTCCGGACAGCGCCCTGGTGCGCCGGCCCCCAGCAAACCCCTCCAGCACGGGCACTGTCCGCGGCACTCGCACCACGGTGCCCTCGCTAGGCCGATCGGAGACCAGCGCCGCACGGACCGGGTCGGTAGCTCGCCCTGGTTCGAGCGGTTCGGCCGCGCGCGGCCGTACGGTTGGACGTCCGGGCGGCGGCTCCCGGAATGGCTCGAGCGGCGCGCGCCCGAGCATGGGAGTGAGTCGTTCGGGCGCCGCTGGGGGTGGAAGCTTCGGCAGGCCCTCGTCGGGGGGATTTGGTGGGGCCCGAAGCATCCCGACTGCCCGGGGTCGCTAACCGCCCACCGGCTCTTTGCCCTGTCGACTGGCTGGTGCAACTCTACAAAGGGGAAGTGTATCCTATCCCCGGAGAGCTTCCGTGCGCCGACGTTATCGAGAACCAGTCGTCATTGCCTTCGCGCTTGCGTTGATCGCATCGCTGTTCGTGCACCTTCCCGTGTATGAAGTGCTTGGCGGTCTGGCCGATCGATTTCGAGCTGAGGCCGAGGAGGCGAAGAAGGCGAGGAAGTACGATCCCGTCGAGGTCGACTTCGAAGTTCCAGACGACTCGAAGTCACAGCGAGCGCGCAAAAAGCAGCGCCAGCGCGAGGAAGCACAGCGCGAGCAGATCGCGAAGGTCGTGCAGGAACAGCAGCAGCAAGAGGAGCAGGCGAGGCAGGAACAGACGCCTCCTCCACCGCAATTCGAGGCACCTCAGGCGGTGCAGCAGCACAGCACCAATCCCGACGTGGAGCCTCCTGAGAACGCGAAGTTCGTCGCCGAGCAAAACAACCGGGTCGAGGAAGAATCCGTAGCCCGAATTCGAAACATGGTTCGCGACGACGAGCTTCCTGATCCGGGAAAGCAAGAGAAGCCATCCAACACGCTCGAGGAGCAGGGTAACTCGAAAGAACAGGAGATCGCCGAGCTCCGCAACAAGGAGGGCAGCGACGCTCGCAAGGTCACCGAAGACGAGGCCCGCCGGGAGCGACCGGACAAGGCGATCAAGGCCGATCCAATCAAGGCCGAGCGCGTCGCGAGCCAGGCGCCGAACGGAAAGCGTGCCGACACGTCCGGTGATCGCGCCGGAGAGACAGCAGACGAAACCATCACGATCACCGATCCCTCGGGGACCTTCAGCATCCGTCGGCCGAGCGCCGCTGGCCAAGGTGGTGGTCAGCGCAAGGAGGGCCGCGGACCGGGTGGGCAGATGGCCTGGTCTCAGCTGGAAGGCGCGGTGGGTGCCGACGAGCTCGAGCAGGACCGTCGGGCCTATCTTGCCGAGCGCAAGTCCAGTCAGCAGGGCATCTCGCGTGAAAAGACCTGGAAGGAGTTCCGCGCGGCGATCGAGAACTACGTGCCCGGGGTAAAGCCTGGCGCGACTACCGCGCTCAATGCTGCGGCCTCACCCTTTGCGACCTATATCGCAGCGGTGCATCGGCGCATCCATCAGGAGTACGCCGACCGCTTCTTGCGGAGTCTTCCTATCGGCGGCCCGTACCAGGACCCGACGCTGGTGACCAAGCTCGAGATCGTGCTCAATCGCGACGGCTCCGTCTATCGCGTAGGCATCGTGCGTTCGAGTGGGCTTCTGCCATTCGATTTCGGTGCGTTCAACTCGGTGCTTCGTGCACAACCGTATCCCCCTGCGCCGTCCGAGATCTTGAGCGGCGATGGGCGGGTATATTTTCACTGGGGCTTCTATCGAAACGAGCGCCAGTGCGGGACGTTCAATGCCGAGCCATACATCCTCCCGAATCCACGCGGTATGCCCGCGCGTCAGAAGGGTCTGACCGATGCTCCGGACTGGGAAACCGTCGTTCCCGCAGATGCGAAGCCGACCTGGAAGACCCGCGGCGAGGAGTCCGACGAACCGGAGGAGCCCAAGCGCCCTCCGAAGAAGTCTCCGCCAGGACAGCCTAAAGAGAAGGAGGAAGCGCCCTCTGGACCTCCGGTGCCCCCCGGCGCCGGCCTGGGATGAACCGCGCGGACGAGCAGCTCACGGCGCGGATCAAGGCGGAGGCAGAGGCCGCTGGGTTCGCCCGGACGGGCATTGCTGAGGCGGGCGCGCTCGGTGAGGAAGGCGCACAGCTCGACGCCTGGCTTGCGGATGGGCGTCACGGACAGATGTCCTGGATGGCCGATACGGCGCCCGTGCGAAAGGACCCGCGAGATCCCAGGATGCTGGCGAAGGCACGGAGCGTGATCGTGATGGCCGCGCCGTACGCGCAGCCGCAGGACTATCGAGGGCCGCCACCGGCACGAATCGCTAAATATGCCCATGGGCGCGACTATCACAACGTGCTCAGCAAGAAGAGTCGGAAGGTGGCGCGCGTGCTTCAGGAGGCGGGGTTTGCGGCGCGCGTAGCCGTGGACTCGAAGCCCCTGTTCGAACGGGCATGGGCAGAGCGGGCGGGCCTGGGCTTCATCGGGAAGAATTGCTGCCTGATCGTGCCCGGGATCGGTTCGCATGTCTTCCTGGCCTGCGTCGTCACCACGGCGCACCTGAGGCCCGACACCCCCATCGAGCGCAGATGCGGAAGCTGCACTCTATGTCTCGAGGCCTGCCCAACCAAGGCGTTCTCCGAGCCACGCAGGCTCGACGCTCGCCGGTGCATTTCGTATCTCACGATCGAGCACCGTGGCCCCATTCCGATCGAACATCGGAAGGCGCTCGGACCTTGGGCCTTTGGCTGCGACGTGTGCCAGGACGTGTGTCCCTACAATCAGGCGTCGGGCACGACGAGCCAGTCGTTCGACGCTTTCGCGCCGGGCAGCCGTTGGATCGGTTTCGACGTGAGCTCGATTCTGCAGATGAGCGAGCGGGAGTTTCGCGACTGGGCGGAAGGCTCGCCGGTGAAACGGGCGCGGCGTGAAGGTTTGGCTCGCAACATAGCGCTCGTCCTAGGGAATCACGGCGAGGCGCAGCACCTTCCGATTCTCGAATCGGCGTCTCGGAACCATCCAGAGGAGGTTGTTCGCGAGGCAGCGGACTGGGCTCGCAGCGAGCTCAGGCGTCGTCTTGCCGCCGCAGAATAGCCTCGAGCGCTTGGAGCACTTCATCGAGACCCTCGCTGGTGGCGGAGCTGATCGCGAATACCTGGAGACCTCGGGGCTCCAGGGCGCGACGCACCTCTTCGTACGCCTCGCGCGCCTCGGGCAGGTCGCACTTGCTCACTGCCACGACCATCGGCCGTTCCAAGAGACGGGGGTCGAACCGCTCGAGCTCGGTCATGAGCGTATCGAAGTCGGAGACCGGGTCCCGATCGGGGTCCGGGTCGACGCTCAGCATGTGGAGGAGCACCTTGGTTCGCTCGACGTGCTTGAGAAAACGGAGGCCTAGCCCGGCCCCTTCCGAGGCGCCTTCGATGATTCCCGGGATGTCGGCGATCACGAAGGTTCGAATCCAGGCCAAGCGAGACGACGCCGAGGTTGGGAACCAGCGTGGTGAATGGGTAGTCGGCGACCTTGGGGCGCGCGCGGGACACGGTCGCGATGAAGGTGCTCTTTCCGACATTCGGGAAACCGACGATGCCGACGTCGGCGAGGAGCTTTAGAACGAGGCGGAGCGTTTTGCGCTCCCCGGGTTGCCCGGGATCGGCGCGACGGGGCGCGCGGTCGTACGGTGTTGCGAACTTCATGTTTCCGCGGCCGCCTCGGCCGCCATTGGCGACCACGAGCTCGGCGCCGGATTCGCTGAGGTCGGCGAGCAAGGCGCCGCTGTCCTGGTCGTATACCTGGGTGCCGACGGGGACTTGAACGCGGACGTCCGAGCCCGCCTTGCCGAACTGATCTTTGCCGCGCCCGTCTTCGCCCCGCTCGGCGCGAATCGATTTGCGGAAGCGCAAGTCGAGCAAGGTCGAGAGCCGGTCGTGCGCGACTAGAATGACGCTTCCACCGCGTCCTCCGTCCCCGCCGGAAGGGCCTCCGAGGGGCACGTACTTCTCGCGCCGAAACGCGACACAGCCATTGCCACCGTCGCCCGCCGCTACATCGAGCGTCACCTCATCGACGAAGTCCACGCAGCTCACTACGCCGGCGGTTATGTAGGAGCAACTGACTTGGTGCTCGAACAAATCGGCTGGATGCGTACACTGCGCAAGTGCATAGGGCGTCACGAGACGGAGAACCCGCGACCAAGAACGCCAAGTTCACCGAAGCTTTGGCGGCCAAGAGCTTGGAAACAATCCGCTTAACGGACGGCTTGAGCGTTGCGCCCGAGAACCCTGAGTGCCGCGCGGCCCTGCTGAGCCAACTCAGCGAGCTGCGTCGATCGGCAGCGGAGCTGGGCTTTGCCCACCTCGAATCCGCACTCGCCGAGGCCTTGAATCGACTGGAGCGGGAGTCGTTTGGGCCTGCGGCGCTCGTCGGCCTGCGGGTCCTCGCTTGGCGCTATGAGGCGCTGGCTGCAATGCCGGGGGAGTCCGGCACCCATCCGGTCGTGAGCGAGCAGGGGGGCACCGAGTCGAGCCTTCGAGGCCGAAGAGTCCTCGTGGCCGACGATGAAGCCGAGGCTCGCTGGTCCGTCGTTGCGGCGCTCCGCGAGGCGAGCGCGCGGGTCATCGAGGCGAGCGACGGAGCGCACGCTCTCGAGCTTGCCCGAGAGCATGCCCCGGACGTCATTCTTGCTGACATCGTCATGCCCCGGCTCGACGGCCTCGGCTTGTGCGCGGCCATCCGACGTGAGCCGCTCCTCGATGGGGTGCCCGTGGTCCTGCTGTCGTGGCGCGATGACCTCCTTCATCGGATGCGCGAGCTGCGTGCCGAGGCTCAGGGCTACCTTCGCAAGGAGACGCCCGCACGGGAGATTCTTGGAAGGGTGTCTCGTGTGCTGGCGCCCTTGGCGCACCTCGAAGCTTGCCTGCGCTCCGATCGGGAGGTGAGCAGCGACATCGAGGAGATCGGCGTGTCGACCCTTTTGCGCGCGGTTCGACGCCTCCGCCCTAGCGCGAACATCGTCATTCAGGACCCTTGGAGCTTGTTCGACTTGGAGCTGCACGAGGGCAAGCTCGTCGAGGTCACCCGTACCTCCATCGATGGTTCGATTACCCGCGGCGCAGCGGCCTTGCCGGCGTTGGTCGGAATGAGCGCAGGGAGATTCGTGGTCGCGCAAGCGACCCCGCATGAAGCGGCAGGCGAGCGCCCGTCGCTCGATGGCGATTTCGAGACCGCCTCCCGCCATCTTGGGACGGTGATGAATCGGATGGCTGATCACCCCGATTGCCGGATCGAATTCGACGAAGATGTACTCGGGACCTACGCGCGTCATTCGTCGCTTCAGGTTCAGGGCCTGATCGCGCGCCTCGCAGCGGGCGAGACACCGGAGTCGCTCCACGCGTCGGGTGCAGCGTCTAGGACGCTTCTGGACGCGCTACTCGTGAACCTGGGGAGACAAGGGGCAATTCGCGAAGTGAACGTTGCGGCCTCGACCGACGCTCGAGCGGCGGCCGTGGTCAGCGCCCCAGATCGCAGCGAGGAGTTGATCGGACCCGAGATCGAGCCAGACTCGATCCCCGTGGCGGACTCTTTCGAGCGCGAGAACTTGCGAGCGCAATCGGCGCTCGCCATGCACATGGAGCCCGCGAATCGGGTCTCATCGTCGATCGATCCGATTTGGCGTTTCAGTGCCGGGATGAGCCAGGTCGGCGCCGAGGGCGACTCTGGTTTCGAGACGCAAGTGCACACGATGCCCCGCCTATTCGGAATCGCATTCTTGGTGGTGCTCGGCGTCACCGTGGCGTTTCTCGTTGGGAATCAGATCCTGGCCACGCCTTCAATGAGGGCGGGGAAGGGCCCCGCCTCGGCGAGACCCGAGTCCGCAGAAGCCGCTGTCCGCGAACCTCCACCATCGCCAGAACCCTCGCCCTCCGCGTCGGGCCTCGGACTCTATGCGTTTTCAGGAACGCTTCGCGAGGAAGTCGATCCGTCCTTGGCCGTTGCAGAGGGGCAGGGGGTATTGGAGCTCAGTGGCTCGAGCGACGTCAGCGTCGAGGTCGATGGTGCCGAGCGTGGCGCCCTGCCAGTCCGCTTGGTCCTTGCCGAGGGAACGCACGCCGTTCGCTATCGAAACAGCGCGGGGTCCACTTATCGCTTTTACTTCGTGAAATCGGGTGCGACCCGCTCGCTGCAGGTCGTCACCCGGTCGGGTGGTTTAGTTGACCCTCGTTGAACCTGCATGCTACGCGCAGCGAAGTTCCTGCAGGCGGAAAGAGGGGGGGACTCGGCCGTCGGAGCGCAGGAGGAAGGCAGCTGATGCGATTCGTTTTGTTGCTGTTGATGACCCTTGCCGTGGCACTCGGTTGCAGTCGAGGGGCGACCAGGTCGGACCCGTTTGCGGGGCTTCGAGCGCATACCGATCTGACGGCGCTTCGCCACTTGGCCGAGGTGGACGACGGCGGTTGGTATGTCGATTTCGGCACACCGGCTCAGGCGAAGTACACGCTGGGCGACTGGCGTAGCGGCTGGCTCGGGAAAGGCGTCGACGGCGACACGAGCTACGCGAACGTCGGAATGCGCGGTCGCGTGTACTTCAACAGTGATCGTTCGGAACCGCTGCTGGTTCGCGTTCGTCTCCGCCCCCATGGAACGCACGCACTGACTCCATACCTCAACAACAATCAGCTTGCATCGATTCATCTCGGGAAGGACGAGGGCTTTGCGGACTACGAGCTCGCGCTGCCCGAGGAGCAGGTCAAGCCGGGTGAGAATCAGCTCTTGCTGACTTTTGGCGGCACTGCGCCGCTCGATGGACAGGATGTGTCGGTTGCGATCGATTCCATTTGGATTCGGACGGCGACCCAGGCCGCGCGAGCGGCATCCCAGCCGCGAGAGCCCGCGTACGACACACTGGTCGCCAACGTCCGTCTTGGTGACGAGGAACGGCAAGCGATCGCGCTTTCGAGGATGTCGACGATTCGGTACTACGTCGCGGTACCGAAGAGCGGGTCGCTCGGGTTCGGCATCGGCGTAGAAGGCGAGGCGGGCGCTCCCTTCGCCGTCGAGGTCACGGCCGATGGACAGCCTGCAGCGGAAGTGTTCGCGGGAACGGCGTCCACTGCCTGGACCGACCACAAAGTCGATCTGAGCCGGTTCGCCGGTGAGACCGTACGGCTGGATTTGAAAGCCAAGGACCCGCGAGCGGGTCGCATCGCGTGGAGCTCGCCGCGCGTCTACGTCCCGACCCCGGAAGATCGGAGCTTCGAGCCCGCGAAGAACGTCGTGGTGCTCGTCATCGACACGCTCCGCGCCGACAAGCTCCGCCCTTTCAATCCGCAAACCCGCGTGAAGACACCTGCCATCGATCGCTTCGCTACCGAGGGCGCGGTGTTCGAGCTGGCGCAGTCGCCCGAGAACTGGACCAAGCCCGCCGTGGCCTCGATTCTCACGGGCCTGCACCCGCAAACACACCAGCAAAAGACGGGTGATGCGGCGCTACCGGGCTCGGCTGAGCTTCTGAGCGAGCACTTGAAGGAAGCTGGTTTCGCGACCGGGAGCTTCATCGCCAATGGCTATGTCTCGGACCGCTTTGGATTCGATCAGGGCTGGGACGACTACTCGAATTACATTCGCGAGGAGAAGAGCACCGAAGCCAAGGACGTGTTCGAGAAAGCGGGCAACTGGATCGAGGCGAACAAGGAGGGCCGATTCTTCGCGTACATCCAGACGATCGATCCCCACGTGCCGTACGACCCGCCCGGGAAGTATCTCGAAATGTACGACCCGAGCGAGTACTCAGGGCAGATTCGGCCGCGGATGACCGGTGACCTGCTCGAGAAGGCAAAGCGCCGACCGCCGCAAGTCGTATTCACCGAGAGTGACAAGCGTCGCTTGAAGGCTCTTCACGACGGAGAGATCTCGAAGCATGATCACTTCTTCGGTGAGTTCCTCGAGCGCCTGAGCGCCCTCGGGCTGAGCGACGACACACTGATCGTGGTGACGGCCGATCACGGCGAGGAGTTCGAGGACCACGGCTCCTGGGGTCACGGCCACTCGGTCTACCAGGAGCTCTTGCACGTGCCGCTGATGTTCCGGCTACCCAATCGTATTCCGGCGGGAGCCAGGGTGAGCGATGCAGTGAGCACGCTCGACGTCTCCTCGACGGTGACCGAGCTGCTCGCCGTTCCTCCGATGACGCAGAACGAAGGCCACCCGCTCGTCGGTCTGATGCTCGGGGAGGCATCTACGCATCCGGCGGTGGCGTTCAGTGACTTTCAGGATGACCGGCGCGTGATCACGACGGGCCGCTGGAAGCTGGTGATCCGTGCCAATCTCACATCCACGATGTTCGATCTTCGCTCGGACCCGGGGGAGAAGGCGCCGCTCGACTCGACGGCCTTTCCAATTGGCGGGCGTTACGCTCGCATGATGCTCGGCCAGTTTCTCGGCGCGACCGACCGGGGAGACTGGTTGAGCGCGGAGCAGAAGGGCGGTACACAGCTTCAGCGGGAGAACGCCGAGATGGACGAGACGATTCGCGACCAGCTACGCGCGCTTGGCTACGCACACTGAAGCCTGATGCCGCGCATCGAACAAACTCCGGAGCGGTACCTCAGAAGCCCGCGGCTGGAGCCTGCGGACAACGGGGGCGCGCTCCTGCACGTGCTTGCCTGGTCTGGCGCAGAAGAGTGCGTGATGCGGTTCAGTCTCGCGGGTGATGGCTCGATCCTGGGGGAGCCAGGCGCGACGGACCATAGCGAGGCGATCATGAGCTGGGCGCCCGGCACGTATCAGCCGATCAACGATCCACGTGTGGAGCTCCGAGCCGAGCATCAGGGCTGGCGCGTCGAGGTGCGACACGAGGGGCCGCGTTCGACGGTTCTGGTCGCTCCACCTTCTGGGGGAGAGTTCGTCGTCTGGACTGCGTTCGGTATCGCTGCCGCTCCATGTGTTGCTGCCGCTCAGGGCGGGGCCTGGGTCGGCTTTCATCACGACGTTCGCGAGGACACCGGAGTGCCCGACGTCGCGAAGTGGATCGCGCTTCGTTTCGTCGACATGGAGGGACGGATCTTCGAGCCGGCTGCCTCGATGACGGATCGCAATCGCGATCTGGATGGAGAGGAGCAAGGTTTCGAGTTCCCTGCGCTGGTCGTAGGAGCGGACGGCGCCGTCGATCTGTTTGGGCGTGGCTCGCATCAGATGTACCGGCAGCGCCTCAACGCCGAGGGGTTTTCGCCCAGGGAACCGATCGACGATGGCGAATGGGGATGCCGCGGCAGGCACCTGACTGCCGTCCGTCTCGAGAGCGACACGATCTTGGCCGCTTGGCGAGGTCGAAAGGGCATCGAAATAAGAGCGTTCGACGTGCCGAGTGGAGGCAGCCCGCGGCTCCAGCCTGCAAAGGTGGAGGTAGGCGAGTTCGACCCCGCGCCGGTGCACATGACGGCATGGTCCGGGCCCCAGATCTTGTTTGGCGACATCCAGCAGCACAGCGCTCATTCGGATGGTGTCGGCAGCGCAGACGAGGCCTATCTTCGCGCCCGCTACCGCTATGGTGATGATTTTGCGGCGCTCACAGACCACGAGTCTTTCTTGGGTAAACGCATTGGCCCGGGCGAGTGGGCTTACCTTCAAGCGGTGACCGAGCGTCACGACGAGCCGGGCGAGTTTGCCACCATCGTGGCTTACGAGTGGACGGGGAAGTCGTATCCGGGGCCAGGGCACAAGTGCATCTACCTTCCGGGTCCTGGGTTTCCGATCGTGTCTCGTGACGAGGTTCCCGAAGGGCGCGACGTCGTTGCGCGGATTCGCGAGCAGGGCGCGTTCACGGGTCCACACCACATCGGCTGGACCGGCGCCGACGTACCGGGACACGACCCCGAGGGACAACCCGTCTGGGAGATCTGCTCCTGCCACGGGTGCTACGAGCATCCTGACCACCCGCTCGGATATCGGGGCAAGCTGTACGACCAGTTCGCCAAGCCGCTGCTCGACCGCGGGATTCGTTTCGGTTTCATCGCAAACTCGGACAGTCATGGTCTTCTTTGGCACCATGGAGAGTGCCGCAAACGGGATCCGTTTCGAACGGGGCTCACGGCGGTGATCGCTCCGAGTCGAACCCGTGAAGCGATTCTCGCGGCGATTCGGGCGCGCCGATGCTACGCGACCAGCGGCGCCAAGATTCTTCTCGCGGTACACGTTGCTGGTTTCCCGATGGGAAGCGAGCTCGACATCGAAGGGCCCGTCGAAGTGCACGTCCGAGTGCTCGGCACCACCGATGTCGAACGCGTCGAGCTCATGACGCCCGAGGGCGTCGTGGCATCGGATGCGCCAAAGTCGCCTTCGGCCTCGTTCGTGGGTGAGGTCGACGCTTCGTACGTGTACTGCCGGGTGACCCAGGCGGACGGTGAGATGGCCTGGTCCAGCCCAATTTCTTCAACCGCGCCTAGGTCTCGGATTCACTCGGAGAGCCGGCTCCGGGCGCGCGCTCCGGCCTCGGCCCTCGGCACCTCGTCCTGCGTCTTTCGCGCGAGATCCTTCATCTGAACCACACCTGCTTCGACCTCGGCGTCACCGAGGATCATCGCGATGCGCGCGTTGAGCTTGTCAGCGCGGCGCAGCTGACTCTTGAGCGAGCCGCCACGGAGATCACTCTCCACTCGGAGACCGACGTTTCGGAGCTCACGCCCGAGAAGGGTCGCTTCGGCGCGGACGCTCGCTTGCGCCGCAACGACGAAGACATCGACGCGGGAATCCGAGTCGACGACCGGCATGGCCATCAAGAGGCGCTCGAGCCCCATCGCGAATCCGATCGCCGGAGTGTCCGAACCGCCGAGGCTCTCGACCATTTGGTCGTATCGTCCGCCGCCGAGCAAGGCATTCTGAGCACCGAGCGCGTCGCCTTTGCCGAGGACTTCGAACAGGGTTCGAGTGTAGTAGTCGAGACCGCGGACGAGCGATCCATCGACGCGATAGGGAGTCCCGAGCAAGGTGAGGGTCTCCTGGAGTCCGTCGAAGTGGGCGCGGTCGTCATCGGTGAGGTAGTTGAGCATCGACGGCGCGCCGGAAGCGATCTCGGAGCATCGAGGAACCTTGCAGTCGAGCACGCGAAGTGGATTCGCATCCATTCGCCGCTGACAGTCGCCGCACAGCTCGCCGCGAAAGGGTACGAGATAACCGAGCAAGGCCTCCCGATAGCTCTCTCGGGTTTCAGCGCCGCCGATCGAGTTTACCAAGACCTCGACCTCGGTGATTCCGAGATCGGAGATGAATCCGACCACCATGTCGATCACCTCGGCGTCGATGTAAGGGCCTGGATCGCCGAAGACCTCGATCCCGGCCTGATAGAACTGACGATAGCGTCCCTTTGCCGGCCTCTCGCGCCGATACATCGGCCCAATATAGTACCACTTCGTGACGGGTTCTCGGGCTTGTACGCTGTGTTGTACATAGGCGCGTACCGACGATGCCGTGCCTTCCGGGCGAAGCGTGAGCGACTTTTCGCTCCGGTCGCTGAAGGTGTACATCTCTTTTTCCACGATGTCCGTCGTTTCGCCGATCGAACGCACGAAGAGCGCAGTGGGCTCGACGATTGGAAAGCGCGCTTCGCCAAAACCGTAGGCTTCGACACGCTGCCGGAACGCGTTCTCGAGGCGATGCCAGCTCGAGATCTCATCCGGCAGGATGTCTTTCATCCCTTTGACCGCGCGAAGACTCATGGCGTCCGGTTACTCGATGGACCCACCGCAAGCAAGGGGCGAAGCCCCGTGACCCGCGCGCAGCGTCGGTTTTACGGGGAGAACTTGACGAAGATGTAGTTGAAGCCGTCCTTGCCCTTGTTCTGCGTGATGGTCGGAGTCGCATCCGCGCGCATTTCGAAAACCATCACCACGTCCTTCTTTCCCCGACGCTGCACGGTCGCGCGCGTCACCGGGGTGTCGAAGAACTGGGTCTCGAGGGGAAGGAAGTTGTTCTTGAGGTGAACTCGGGTGTCGTGAAGAACGAGCTCGAGTCGGCGCTCGGACGTCTGCGTTCCGAACTTGACGGGCTTGGATGTTTGGACGAAGAAGCACGAGCCGTCCTCGAGCATCATGAACCCCGGCCAGGTGAGCATGAGCGCGCCCTCCGGGATCTCTTCGGCCTTGGGCGGCAGGTTCTCCGAGGTCTCCGACCCCGGGTTCACTCCCGCGTACGAGGACTCATTCGCCGAGGCCGTCGCGGCCAAGCTTCCCAATGCGATGGCGAGCACTGCGATGATGGATGTCTTCCCCACGCGCTCAGGGTAAGCGACCCGGGGGCGCCTGCCGAAATTTAGCTCCGCGCGGTCGACTTTCGGGCTGCTTCAATGGCCCTTGCCGCCCTTGAGCAGGTGGGCGACGCCTTCGCCGAGGCCCTCGAGCGTGAGCGGGAACATGTCGAAGGTCTGGCGCACGTATTCGATGGTGTTTCCGGTCCAGTAGCGCTGCGGCTCGGGGTTGAGCCAGATGCTTCGGTGGTAGTGCTGACTGAGCATCATGAGCCATTGAAGGCCTTCGATACCCCGGTCGTCGCCGAGGTCGAGCGAGCCGCCTGCTGCGAGAAGCTCGTAGGGTGCCATCAGGGCGTCGCCGACCATGATGAGCTTGTAGTGCGGACCCGTTTCGTGGAGGAGGTCGCGCACCTTGATCGGCGTGTCGAAGCGCTCGGTCTCATAGACGTGGCCGTAGACGCAGTTGTGAAAGTAATAGGTTCGCAGCTCTTTGAAGTGCGAGGACTTCTTCGCGGCGGAAAAAAGCCGAGAGCAGAGATGCGCGAACGGGTCCATCGAGCCTCCCACGTCCATCATCAAGATGATGCGCGTGTTGTGGCGCCGGGGAGGGCGGGTGACGACCTCGAGCTCACCGGCGTTCTGGGCGGTGGCGTCGATCGTGCCCTCTAGGTCCAGCTCTTCGTCGCCACCTTCGCGCGAGAAGAGGCGCAGCTTGCGGAGCGCGACCTGCATCTGGCGCACGTCGAGCGTGAGGTCCTGTCGGTAGGGGCGATAGAGGCGTGCGTCCGCGACTTTGACGGCGCTTCGGCCGCCGCCTGACCCACCGATGCGAAATCCCTTGGGTGCGCGGCCGCTGTGACCGAAAGGCGAGGTGCCCCCCGTGCCGATCCACTTGTTGCCGCCGTCGTGCTGCTCGTCCTGCTCGGCGAGACGTTCCTCGAAGAGCTTGCGCAGCTCGTCGAGATCGAGGTTCTCGACGAACTCTCGCTGTTCGTCGGTGAGCTCGCCGATGTTTTCCTTCGCCTGCTGCAGCCAGTCCCAGAGCTCGTCCTTGAGCTTCTTGGACTCGATCTCGATGCCCTTGAAGAACGAGAGAAACGCTTCATCGAAGGAATCGAGGTGCGCCTCGCTGTGGATCATGACGGACCGGGCGACGTTGTAGAACCCGTCGAGCGAGCTTTCATGGAGCCCTGCTTTGAGGGCCTGGGCGAGCGCAATCACCTCCTGCGTTCCCACCGGGACGCCTCGGCCGCGCAGCTCGTACATGAAAGGGACTAGGATTTCAGCTTCTCCATTGGCGGCCACCCGACAGTTGATCCGCAAAGGCGACCAGGTCTTGCTCCTTCTTGAGCAGGGCGCCCAGGAAGGGAAGGTTTTCTTCGAGCTTCACGCTGTCGATGCCCGCCCGCTGGAGCACGGCGATCCAATCGACGAGCTCGCTGGTGCTCGGGCGCTTGCGGAGACGGCGCATGCTTCGGATCTCGTAGAACGTCTTGAGTGCCTGGTCGACGAGGCTTTCGTGGACCTTCGGGTGATGCACCTTGACGATGTCGTTCATGAGCTCCGGCGTCGGGAAATCGATGAAGTGGAAGACGCATCTGCGAAGGAACGCGTCGGGAAGCTCTTTCTCTGCGTTGCTCGTGATGATGACGACGGGACGCTCGGTCGCGATGATGTCTTGCTGTGTTTCGTCGACGTGAAACTGCATTCGGTCGAGCTCGTTCAGGAGATCGTTCGGGAACTCCACGTCCGCCTTGTCGATCTCGTCGATCAGCAAGACGACGCGCTCCTTGGCGTTGAACGCCTCGCCCATGGGGCCGAGCTTGATGTATTGACTGATGTCGTTGACGTCCTTGTCCCCAAAGCGGGAGTCGTAAAGTCGCTGGACGGTGTCGTACACGTAGAGCCCGTCTTGGGCGCGTGTGGTGCTCCGGATGTTCCAGCGAAGAAGCGGCATTCCCAGCGACTCGGACACCGCCTCGGCCAGCAACGTCTTGCCGGTGCCTGGCTCGCCTCGGATCAAAAGGGGCCGCTCGAGGACCACCGCGCAATTGACCGCGGATTCCAGCGCATCGCTGGTGAGATAAGTCGCGGTCCCCGAGAATCGTCGAAAATCATCTGCCATGGCGCGCAAAGTTATCATGCTCCTCCGAATTGGCGACCGGGAGCAGGCGCTGGGCAGGGAGCTCCTGCAGCTGTGCAGGATCGGCGTCAGTGCCAGCGTCGGCGCCGACGCCAGCGATGCTGCGGGTGGACCTCAGTCGGCGCAAAGTACTCAACATTACAAGCGGTTTGGGCGGTTCGCCCAGGGGCCCGCACCCTCCTTGACAGCCCTGAGGGCAAGGCGAATAGTAGCGCGTTCTTGTGACCTGGGAGGGTCGCTTGGGTAGCGTTTATCGAGCTCAACTCAATGTCTGCATTCGTCCTACAGATCCAGGACCTCGACGAGGCCGGGCAGGATTGGAACTTTGCCATCGGCACGGATTGGCTGGCGTCCGCGCTCGCGGAGACCGAGCTTAGCCCAGGGGACAAGGCGGGACGGTTGACCGTGCACGCCCAGCGCAGCGGCACCGAAGTCTTGGTGCAGGGAAAGATCGAAGCAGCGCTCGCCACGATCTGCGCGCGCTGCCTGGCCGATGTCCCGCTCGAGGTGGATTTGCCTCTCACGGTGCTCTTCAGCCCAGAACACACCCGGCCTCGGAGGAGCGAAGAGATCGACGTTCAGTTGGACGAGGTCAACCGCGACTACTACAGCGGCAGCGAAGTGGTCTTGGACTCGATGGTCCGAGAGTACTTGCTGCTCGAAGCGCCCATGAAGACACTTTGTTCCGAGACCTGCGAGGGAATCGCGATTCCCGAGCGACTTCGGCCTCCCGAAGAAGTTTTTGGGGATTCGGCGCCTGATCCGCGATTCGCCCCCTTACTCAAACTCAAAGAAGCCCTTACGAAGAACGAGGAATGATCCCGTGGCAGTACCGAAACGACGAACCAGCTCGATGAAGCGTGACCAGCGTCGCGCCAATCACGACAAAATCACCGCCCCCAACGTGAGCGCATGCCCGAATTGCGGCGACGTGATGCTTCCGCATCGGGCGTGCCCAGCCTGCGGCTTCTACAAGGGTCGACAAGTGACCAAGGGCAAAGCGGAAGAGCTCGAGTAGCTCGTGTTCGATCTGGCGGGGAAAATCGCCGTCGTGACCGGGGGATCGCGAGGGATCGGGCGCGCGACGAGCGTCGCATTGGCCGAGGCCGGCGCGCGGGTTCTCATCAACTATCGGTCGAACGAGGAGGCCGCGAGTGAAACCCTCCGCCTCGTAGAAGAGGCTGGAGGGCAGGGCGAGCTCCTCGAGTTCGACGTCTCCAATCCGGACTCCGTGGAAGCGGCCATCAAAGGGGCCATCGCGCGTCACGGGCGAATCGACATCCTGGTCAACAATGCGGGAATCTCCATCGATCAGCTCTTGTTGAGGGTATCGGTGAAGGATCTCGAGACGACCTGGGCCACCAACGTCAACGGAGCCGTGTTTTGCGCGAAAGCCTGCATTCGGCCGATGATGAAGAATCGCTGGGGCCGAATCATCAATGTTTCGAGCGTCGTGGCGGAGTCGGGCAACGCCGGGCAAGTCGTCTATGCGGCGTCGAAGGCGGCGCTTCTGGGCGTTACGAGGGCCCTGGCCCGCGAATATGCGTCCAGAGGAATCACGGTAAACGCGATCGCCCCAGGTTTCATCGAGACGGATATGACTGCAGATCTGCCGGATGCGGCCCGAAAGGTCATCGTCGACCAGACGCCCCTGGGTCGAATCGGCCGCCCCGAAGAGGTCGCGGCCGCAGTAGTGTTTTTAGCAAGCGACGAAGCGAGCTATATCACCGGGCAGGTAGTCCGGATCAATGGAGGCATGCACGTCTGAGGCGCGCGTGACGGAGGAAGCAGATGGACATCGCTGAGAAGGTCAAAGAAATCGTGTCGGACAAGCTCGACGTGGACGTGGCCGACATCCAGGAAGAGCAAGACTTCATCGAAGATCTCAAGGCCGACTCACTCGCGATCGTCGAGGTCGTGCTAGCGCTCGAAGAGCAGTTCGAGATCGAGATCCCGGACGAAGACACCGAAAAGATCAAGACCGTCCGCGACGCCATTCAGTACATCAAGGCGCAAAAGGGCTGAGAGCCCCGAGCGCTCGCCTTCTGAGGTAGGTCGATGCGGCGAGTAGTCATCACAGGCGTGGGCACCGTGAGCCCCTGCGGCGCGGACGTCGCTACCACTTGGAAGAGTATTTCCGAGGGGCGGAGCGGCATCGCCCGCATCCAAGGCTTCGACGCAAGGGACTTCGCGTCACAGATCGCCGGCGAGTGCACAGACTTCGACCCCTTGAGCTACATGCCGAAGCGACGGCTGCGCGAAGCGGCGCGCTTCATCCAGCTGGCGATCGCAGCGACGGCACAAGCGATCGAGAGCGCCGGGTTCGAGCCGAGCGATGAACAGAAGGAGCGGGTGGGCACCTTCATCGGCGTCGGCTTTTGCGGCCTCGAGGTCTTCGAGGACACGTGCAGGACCCTTTTCGACAAAGGACCACGGCGCGTATCGCCCTACTTCATTCCCTCGGTCATCTCGAATCTCGCGCCGGGCCAGGTGACGATCGATTGGGGGTTCAAGGGGCCGAGCTACACACACACCAGCGCCTGTGCATCGGGCGCTCACGCGATCGGCGACGCGTTTCGTTGGATTCAACGAGGAGAGATCGACGCAGCCGTGGCAGGTGGGAGCGAGTCTGCGGTCACCCCAATCGGTGTAGCCGGGTTTAGCTCGATGCGCGCACTGTCGCGGCGGAACGACGAACCCGAGCTGGCGAGCCGCCCCTTCGATGCAGATCGAGATGGTTTCGTGATCGCCGAGGGTGCTGGCGTGTTGATCCTCGAAGAGCGTGATGCCGCCCTTGCGCGAGGCGCAGAGATCATCGCCGAGATCGTCGGCTACGGCGCGACCTCCGATGCGCACCACATGGTTCAGCCGGCGCCGGAAGCCGAAGGTGCGCAGCGCGCGATGAAGCTTGCGATCGCGGACGCCAAGTTGAACCCGGAGGACATCGATTACATCAACGCGCATGGCACCTCGACGCCGCAGGGCGATGTCGGAGAGCTGCAAGCGATTCGCAAAGTCTTCGGCGCGCATGCCCTCCACGGCCTCGCCGTATCCAGCACCAAGAGCATCACAGGACATCTGCTCGGTGCCGCGGGCGGGCTCGAGCCGGTTCTCTGCGTGCTTGCCATCCGCGACGGCCTACTTCCCCCGACGATCAATCTCCACAATCCCGATCCGGCTGCGGCGGGGATGAATCTCGTGCCGAACGAGGCTCAGGAGCGGCCGATCCGCGCCCTGATGAACAACTCGTTCGGCTTTGGCGGGACCAATTGCGCGCTCGTGCTAAAGGCGCCGTAGCCATGCCGAAAAAGCTCATCGTCGGTTCGGATCACGCGGGACTCGATCTCAAGCGAGAGCTCCTCGGCGTCGCTGCAGAGCTCGGTTACGAAGTGGTCGACCTCGGCACGCATACGAGCGATTCCACCGACTACCCAGACTATGCGCACCAGGTTTCGAACGCCGTAGCCCGCGGAGAAGGGCTCGGTCTGCTGGTTTGCGGAACGGGAATCGGCATGTCGATGGCGGCCAACCGTCACCGAGGCGTGCGTGCGGCTCTTTGCGGCGACGTGTTCAGCGCATCGATGGCCCGCAAGCACAACGACGCGAACGTGATCTGTATCGGCGCACGCGTCGTGGGTACCGGACTCGCGGCCGAGATTCTCAGGGCGTTCCTGAGTGCCGAGTTCGAAGGCGGCCGGCACCAACGGCGCGTTCAGAAGATCGACCTCTCGAATGAAGGTTGAACAGAACGCGCGGTTTCGCGAGCAGCGCGAACGGTTCCGGCTCAAGTGGAACTGCGAGGACTGTGTCTTGTTCGATCCGGATGCAGGCTGCGCCCATGGCTTTCCCACACACCGTCATCGCGAGTCACGCTACGAAGACCCGACCGCCGCGCTCTTGTTCTGCAAGGACTTCGAGCTCACTTGACGGGCCGCCGGCTCGGCTTGTGCGTTCGCGACCGTCGATCGGATCTCTATTCGCGTCGAGCGTGATGGCGTGACACGAGCCGCATGTTCAAGTCTTTGGCAGCGCGGAGCGTGATCGCCGGCTGGAGCTCGAGGGACTGCCCGGGGAGCAAGTCGAAACGATGCTCTCGAATCAAGGTTGCAAGGACGAGGACCGCCTCCATCATCGCGAAATGGTTGCCGATGCAGATGCGCGGGCCGCCGCCGAACGGAAAGTACGCATATTTGTGAATCGCTTTGGCGCGCTCGGGGAGCCAGCGGTCGGGGTCGAAGCGAAGCGGATCGGCGAAGTACTTTTCGCTCCGCTGTGTGACCCACTGGACGAATAGAAGCATGTTTCCTTTTGGAATCCTGTAGCCGCCTAGCTCGAAATCCGAGAGGAGCTGCCGCCCGATCGTGTAGACCGGGGGGTAGAGACGCATCGATTCCTTGATGACCCGCTCGGTCAGCTCGAGGCGCGCGAAGTCCTCGGAGCTGGCCCGCCGGTTCCCGAGGACCGAGCTCGCTTCTTCGTGAACGCGGGCTTCGATTTCTGGGTGCTGCGAGAGCAGATAGAGCGTGTTGCCGAGCGCGATGGAGGTGGTTTCATGCCCGGCGAGGAAGAGCGTGACGCATTCGTCGCGCAGCTGCCTGTCGCTCATGACGCTGCCGTCATCGTCTTGCGCGGCAAGAAGCGCACTCAGGAGGTCGCCCCGGTCTTCCCCGCTTCGACGCCGATCTTCGACGATTCGGGCGATGATCGCGTCCACGTTTCGGACCGCCTTGCGAAAACGGAACATCCGCGGAGAGGGCCACCAATTTGGCGGCTGAATTGGGCTGTCCAGGACCGCGGCGTAGAAGTCGCTGATGACCTCTAGGGCATGTCCGACCTCCCGGGCCGCGCCCCGCACGTCCGCGTCGAAGAGCGTGCGTCCGACCACGTCGAGCGTGAGCTCGGCCATGGCTTTGTGGATGGCGAGCTCCTGACCATCGTGCCAGCCGTCGAGCGACCTGTGCGCCGCCGAGACCATCGAGTCGGCGTACGATCGAATGCGGCGAGGAGTGAAAGCATGCGCGACCAGCTTTCGTTGCTTGCGCCAAAGCGCGTCCTCGCTCGTGACCAGGCCCTGACCGAGCACGCGTTCGAGGTCGTGTGTGAAGCGGTCCTTGCGCATGACGGCATGGCCCTGGGTGAGGCTTTGCTGAATGAGATCGGGATCGAGCACCAACACGTAGCGCTCATGGAGGATCGGGAAGTCGACCAGGGGCCCATATCGAGCGGCCGCCGTCATGCACGCGAGCGGGTCGCTCATCATGCCGCGCAGGTTTCCGAGACCCAGGCGGTTCGGCGGTCCTGGGGGTCTCGGACGCTCAGGCATGAAAGAAACGCTTGAGTACGTCGATCATCTTGGGCACGTCCGCCGCGGCGGCGACTTCGCGACAGGAGTGCATGGAGAGCATCGGGTTGCCCACGTCGACCGTCCGAATGCCGAGCTCGGCAGCCGTGATGGGACCGATCGTGCTGCCGCAGCGCAGGTCTGAGCGAATCACGAAGCGTTGGGTGCTCACCTTGGCTTCTCGTGCCCATCGCTCGAAGCTCGCCCAACTCTCGCCATCGGTCGCATACGACTGGTTGACGTTGATCTTCACCACGGGGCCTCCGCCCAGGACCGGCTTGTGCTGTGGCTCGTGAAGATCCGAATAGTTCGGGTGGATCGCGTGGGCCATGTCTGCGGAAATCAAGAACGACTTCGCAATCGCGCGATGGAAGCTTTCCGTCGAGGTGCCGGAGAGGCGTTGCAGGCAGCTCCGTAAGAAGTTGGACGCAGCGCCCTGGGCACTTCGGCTGCCGACCTCTTCATGGTCGTAGAGCACGATTCCCCGCGTGACGTCGCCTGCGCCTGCGCTGCCCAGCAGGGCGACCAAGCCGGCATGGCAGCTCGCCAGGTTGTCGATGCGTGCCGCATGGATGAACTCTCGGCCTAAACCGCTTCGCGTGGACGGCTGCACGTCGTAGGCCATGAGGTCCCAGGCCAGTAGGTCTTCGGCTTTGAGGTCCGCGCTCTCGGCGGCCAGAACACGGCGTAGGTCCATTTCACCGAGGTCGTTCAAGGCCAGGATCGGCGCCATGTGCTTTTGCGGATTCAGCTTCAGGCCCTCGGCATTCACCTCACGATTCAAGTGAATCGCGAGTGAGGGGATGCGAAGCAGCTCCCTACCGAAATCGACGAGCCTCGTAGTCCCGTCTGCCAGAGCGATCCGTCCGGCGAGCGAAAGATCCCGATCGAGCCACGTGTGCAAGAGCACCCCGCCATACGGCTCGACTCCGAGTTGTCCGTATCCGGATTGCTGGAGCTCGGGGTTGGGTTTGACGCGGAGGTTCGGTGAATCGGTGTGCGCCCCGAGTAGGCGGAAGCCCACTTGGTCGCTGGGCGCCGTGCCGACGTGGAATGCCGCGATTGAACCACCGCCGCGCACGACGTAGACCTTGTCGCCCGGGCCGACATCCCAGACATCCGCTTCGTCGAGTGCACGGTAGCCCTCAGCTTCCAGTCGTGTGATCGTTTCGGAGACGGCGTGGAACGGGGTGGGGGAGGCGTCGATGTATTCGAGGAGATCGTGAACTGGCACTTGGTTCCCTTGGTTCTATTTGGCCAGCGACCGTACACCAGCACGATGCACTTTACCGGGAAGCTCGCGACCGACAATCGCTTCAGCGACTTGGCCGGCTTGCCAAAGCTTTTCGAGATCGATGCCGGTTTCGATACCCATGCCATGAAGCGTATAGACTAGATCCTCCGTGGCCAGATTGCCGGCGGCCCCTGGCGCGTAGGGACAGCCGCCGAGCCCTGCGACCGAGGCGTCGAATGTCGTTACTCCGGCTTGCAATCCGATCAGGACGTTGGCGAGCGCCGTCCCCCGCGTGTCGTGGAGGTGCAGGGCGATCTGTTCGACGGGGACCTCAGCGGTGAAGAGGTCGAGAATTTTGTCGGTTTGCACGGGAGTCCCCACACCGATCGTGTCCCCGAGCGAAACCTGATAGCAGCCCGCCCCGAGCAAGTGCTTGGCGAGCTCGAGCCCACGCCGCGGGTCGACCTCTCCTTCATACGGGCAGCCCCACATCGTCGACACGTATCCGCGAACTCTGAGACCCTGCGCCACGGCGGGCCCGATGACCGGTTCGAACGCCTTGAGCGTCTCTGTGCATGTCTTGTTCACGTTCTTGCTGTTGTGTGTCTCGCTCGCGCTGACGAATACGGCGATCTCGTCGATCTTGGCTGCCAGAGCCCGTTCGAGGCCCCGAGCATTGGGGCAGAGGCCCGCATACGTGACGCCGGGCCGACGCTCGATCATCCGGCACACCTGATCAGCGTCGGCCATTTGTGGAACCCACTTGGGGGCAACGAAGCTTCCGACTTCGATTCGGCGAATCCCGGCATCGACGAGCGCCTCGATGAGGCGCACTTTGGCGTGCGTGGCCACCTGAGCGCTCTCGTTTTGGAGCCCGTCTCGCGGGGACATCTCATACACGGACACGCGGGCGGGAAGCTTCGAAGAGGAGGCCATGTCTTGGATCTACTGCGACTGGCCTCTCGTGAAAAGCCGGTGGCTCAGATACCTCGATTCAGTAGTTGCCTGGCCTCTTGGGCCAATTTGGTAGATACTCCGCCCGCCATGGGGACATTGACCGCTCTGATGCTTGCTGCGCCTTTGCTCGGATTGTCTCTGCAGATCGACGCTTCGATGCTCGAGGCACCCGCGGTCGTCGTCGATCCCGGAGCTGTCTTGGCCGCCGACTTCTCCATCGAGCTCGAGACCCCGAAAGAGCCCTCGACCGCGGACCTGATCCGGAAGCGCAACAAGATCAAGAAAGTCCACAAGTGGTTCGGGATCAGTACCTGGTCCCTGATGACCCTGTCGGTGGTATCCGGATTCATACAGTTCCACAACCAGTACGGCTGGTGGCAGAGCCTCGGCAGCACTCCCTGCGTCCAGGGGACGGCGATCTTCTCGCAAAAGGCTTGCAGCGGGGTTCCCGTCGGGCACGCGACGCTGGTCGCCCTGACATCGGCTGCTTATTTCACGACCTTCGGGCTCTCGTTCGCCATGCCGGACCCGCTCAAAGTCAGCGAAGGAAACAGCGATTTCGCCCGAAAGCTGCGCACCCACAAGGTGCTTCGCTGGGTCACCTTCGCCGGAATGATTGCGCAGATCGGCCTGGGCATCGTCACGGCGAATGCCGACTGGTTCAACATCGACCGCGCCAACAACTACAACGCGCTTCGCGGGATTGCGACCGCCCACCTGGCCGTCAGCCTCATGACCTACGGGGCCATGACCTGGGCCGGCGCCATCATGGTCTTCTGAGAGCGATCTCACGAACATCGGCATTTGCTGGAATTTCCCAGAAATTCAAGGCTTGCCCATAGGATCTCGGCGCGGCTAACATCTAAGTCACCTGCGCAGTGGGGAGCTTAGGTCGCAGGATCCTTTTGCTTTTGGGGGTTTCATGAGATCACCGAAGGGTGAAAAAATCCTTCCGAGTCAGCCAGCTGGAGTCGGGGTGTCCAAGTTGACGGTCGCCAGCTACCTGGGCCTTCTGCTGGAAGACCCGTATGACACGAAGCTCGTCAACGGGCTGAGGGATTTGCTCAAGAGCCCCGAGCCTGCGAACGACGGGCAGGATCCTCTTCGCATGCTCGAGGCGGCGCGCGGAGGACATGAGAGGCGCGGTGAGTTCCTCGCGGCATCCTGGCTGATCGAGCTGGAGTCGGAGTTGGTTTCCGACGACCCGGACTTTCAGAAGGTTCTCGTCAAAGAGTTGGGACGTGTCCGGCGCGAGGAGCTGATGGACGACCAGGGTGCGCTCTGCGCGTACGAGAAGCTGGGAGGTCTCGATTCGGACGACCCCGAAGTCGCGCAGGCCGTCGATCAGATTCTGCAGGTCGAAGAGAAATGGGCGGAGATTGCGCGTCGCTTCATCGAAGAGGCACGCGATGCGGTCGACCCGCGGCTCAAGACTTCCTTGCTGACGCGCGCCGCTTCCCTGATGTGGCAGTACGGAGGTGACTCGACGGTCGAGGAAACCGACGCGATCTTCGACGAGGCCTTGGCCGCCGATCCCTCGCACATGTGCACCGCCAGACAGTACGCTCTCAGCCTGCGTGCGCGCGGCCGCTGGGACGAGGTGGTTTCCGTATTCGTTCGTGCGGCGAAGGCTGCGCGAACTCGCGAAGAGAAGGCAGCGGCCTGGCTGCAGGCGGCGCGGGTATTGCGACGCTCGCTCGAGGACATCGAGGGCGCGGCCAACGCGTATCGCAAAGTCTTGGAGCTTTCGCCAACCGACGAAGAAGCGCTGGGCGCGCTCGTGGAGTATTTCACGGACCTCGAGGCCTGGGATGAGCTGGCGGCCATGTATGAGAGCGCGCTTCGCTCGCGTCAGAGGCTCGAAGCCGAAAAGGGCATGCTCCTCCAGTTGGCGATGGTGCATTGGCGCTTCCGCAAAGACGCAGAGGCCGCAGAGCCGATCTTCGCGAGGCTCCGCAAGATCGACGCCGCGCATCCCGGAATGCTCGACTTCTATCGGGAGCGGATCGGCAGCGAAGATGCAAGCGGCCGGATGCTGACGATCCTAGGAGACGCCCTGCGCACCGCCACCGACCCCGCGCGACAGCTCGCGCTGGCGCGCGAGCTCGGGCATCGTGCGCAGAAAGCCGATCGTCCGGAACGTGCGCTCGAGGCGTGGAAATTGGTCGAGCGTCTGGCACCGGGGGATCTAGACGCACGCGCGGCCCTTCAGTTGCTCTATCAGAACAGCGGCAAGTGGAACGCACTCTCAGAATCGATTCGCGGCGAAATCGAAGCCCTGTCGGAGGATTCGAAGGAGCAGAAGCTTCGGCTGCTTCGAGACTTGATCCCGATCTACCGAGATGCGCTCGAGCTCGATTCGATGCTGATTCAGGTCTATGCGGAGATTCTGACGCTGTCTCCGTTCGATGAGGAGGCATTGGGCGCCTTGGCCGAGCTCTATGAAAGCGCCGGTCGGTGGAACGAGCTGATTCACGTGCTCGATCGTCAGGCGGAGATCCTCGACGATACGGAAAAGAAGGTCGATCTCTACGTGCGGATCGCGAACTTGTGGATCGACCGATTCGGAAACCTCAATCAGGCGACGGGGCCACTCGAGCGAGTTCTCCGTCTGCAAGCCGATCACCCTACGGCGTTGGCGCAGCTCAAGAACGTCTACACGACGAAGCGAAAATGGGACGCTTTGTTCACGGTGCTCGGTCGAGAAGCGGAGCTCACGAGTGACCCGGCCGCACGCCTGAACAAGAAGATCGAAATGGCAGAGCTCTGCACCGAGCGATTGCATCAGAACGCGGTTGCCATCCGGCTCTGGAAAGAGATCCTCGCCGAGACCTCCGAGGCATCCGGGACTGCAGCGGCCCTCGACAGGCTCGAGAGCCTGGCCGAGCGCGAGAAGGACTGGGAAACCTTGGCGTCAGTTCTCGAGAGTCGCGCGGAGGCGGCGCTTAGCGATGCAGCTCGACTGGCTCAATTGCAGCGCCTCGGGGCTGTCTTCATGGAACGACTCGCCCGCACCGATGACGCGATTGCCGTCTGGGAGCACGTGCTCGAGCTCGACTCAGACAACAGTCGTGTACGGCGCATGCTCAAGGATGCATACGTTGCGCAAGGCAGATGGGATTCGCTCGAGGCGCTGTACAGCGAAAACGAGGATTGGGCGGGCTTGGCAGAAGTTCTCGGCCATGCGGCGGAGCGAGCGGAGGACTCGGAGGCGATCGTCGAGCTCAGTCTTCGCGCGGCCGACTTGTACCGTGAGCGTCTAGGTGAACCGCACCGCGCGCTCCGGTACTACGAGCGCGCTCTGGCCACCGACCCGTCGAACGTTGCAGCGGCAAAGGGCGTCCTACCGATCTACGAGCGGGACCACAAGTGGCCCGACTACGCCAAAGCCTTGGAAGTCATCGTATCGGGGTCCGGATCGGAAACCGACATCGACTTCCGACTCGAGCGCATCGCGTCGCTTCGCAGCGTCTACCTGCAGAGGCTTCGCGATCCCGAAGCTTCGCTCGGTTGGGCCACGCGCGGGTACCTCCTGGCGCCCTCCGAACCCGACGTCGTCGCGGGTCTCGAGGAATCGGCCGAGGCCGCCGGCGCATACGCGGACCTGGTTGCGCTCTTCCGCGACCGATTGGAGAACAACTCCGTTTCCGATTCGGAACGCCTCGACCTCCAGCGCCGAATCGCTGCGATCGCGGGCGAGCGGCTCGGCGAGTCTCAGGAATCCATTCGTCAACTCGAAGCGATCCTCGAGGTCGAATCCGACGACGCAGAAGCGATGGCAGTTCTCGATCGGCTCTATCGCGCGGAGCGACGGTTCGCCGACCTGCGTTCGCTCTACGAACGTCGCCTCCTGAGCGTGGCTGATCCCGCCGAGAGATGGGTTCTTCTCAACGAGGTCGCGCAGGTCGAAGAAGAACAGCTCGGCGACTTGCCATCTGCGGCTGAGCGACACTGGAAGATCCTCGAGAGCAATCCGCACGACGTGGACGCGCTCCGAG
The DNA here is from genome assembly GCA_963786865.1 of uncultured delta proteobacterium. GTDB lineage: Bacteria > Myxococcota_A > Polyangia > Polyangiales > Houyiibacteriaceae > SG8-38. The sequence continues at coordinate 144,676 of CAWBAV010000001.1, forward strand.
CGGTCGAGCGATTGTCACAGCAACTCAAGCAGTGGGACAGGCTCGATGCCGCACTCGAAAGGCGCTTGCAATCGAGGGTAGGTGACGAGGACCGACTTTCCGTCTTCCTTCAGCTCGCCGACCTCAGGCGAATCTATCTCGAGGATCCAGCCGGCGCGCTCGATCACTACCGAAGCGCGCTTGCGCTCGACGGTAGAAACGAAGTCGCGATCGCCGGTCTCGAGGCATTATCGGCGGAAGGCGGCAGCGTCGGAGTCGAAGCGATCGAACTCCTCGACCCCGCGTACGCGAAACGCGGTCAATTCGACAAGCTCGCCGGGCTCATGCGAGCGCGTCTCGAAAAGACCGATGATGCGGAAGAGCGACACGCCCTCAGGTTGCGGCTCGCGGATCTCTCCGCATCGGAGCTCGGAGATGCCGCAGGTGCGTACAGCGCGCTCGAATCGGCGTTCATCGATCAGCCCAACGATCTCGATCTCCTCGATCGGCTGGGTGGCGTCGCCGAAGCTGCAAACCAGCATGACGGTTTCGCGAACGCCCTGATACTCGTGCTCGACGCCGGCGAGGTGGAAGGAGAGGTCGAGTTGAACCTCTCTCGACGCGTTGCCGAGCTGTTCGACGTGAGCTTGGGGGTTCCGGAAAAGGCAGCGCGCTTTCATCGACGCGTGCTCGAGCTCGAGCCCGGCGACGTACCCGCCTTCGCCGCCCTCAAGCAGCTCTACACGAAGCACGAGCAATGGGATGACCTGCGCGCGCTCTACCAGGGGCGAATCGAAGCGACGACCGATGCAGGTGCCAAGCTCGATCTGCTTCTGCAGCTCTGTTTCCTCTTCGAAGAGATTCTCGACGAGCCGGAACAGGCGATTTCGAGCTACGTGCAGGCGCTCGAGCTCGACCCCACTCACACGCCATCGCGGCGCGCACTTCAGCGACTGTACGGTCGACTCAAGCGCTGGCCCGAGCTGACCGAGCTGCTTCAGCGCGATCTCGACGAGGCGAAGGGTCAGGAAGCGGTGGACCTCGCGTACGAGCTCGCCACGATCTTCGAGACTCGCCTGGACCGCGCCGTCGATGCCGTCGACCACTATGAACGCGTTCTCGAGGCGAGCCCCACACACCTGAGGGCTCAAGAGGGCCTCGAACGACTCATGGAGAACCGCGCGGAACGGCAGCGCGTAGCCTCGATTCTCGAACCGATTTTCGACTCGCAAGGCGCCTGGGGCGAGCTTGCCAAGGTGCTCGAAGTCCAGCTCGAAGACCTGAGTGATCCGACCTCCCGCGCTGGTCATCTCCTGCGAATCGGCGAGCTGAGCGAATCTAAGCTCCACGATGACGAGCTCGCATTCGACGCGTATGCGCGTGCGGTTCGGGAAGATGTGGCAGACGGGAGCGCGCGTGCCGACTTGGCGCGGCTGGCTGCGAAGCTCGGACGTCATCGTCAGCGCGCCGAGCTCCTCGAAGGCGGGCTCGCGACCGTAGGCAACGACTTCGTCAAGACCGAGCTCCTCTTGGAGCTGGCCGAGCTCTGGGACGTCTCAGAGGTCGAACCCCAACACGCAGAGCGAATCTATCAGCAGCTCATTCATTTCGAGCGCGACAACCCGGAAATCATCCTGAAGGCCTCCCGTGCCCTCGAGCGTTTGCACGCAGCTTCCTCCGATCATGGCGCACTCGCGCAGGATCTACGACGCCAGATCCAGTTCGAAGAAGACCATGTGCGGCGCGACGAGATCTATCCTAGGCTTGCGGAGCTACTCGAATGCGAGCTCGACGATCCCGATGCAGCGATCGAGATTCACAAAGAGCGCCTCGAGCTCGATCCAACTCGAGCGGACGCGCTGACCGCATTGGAGCGGCTCTACGAGCAACGGCGGCGATGGGAGCCGCTCATCGAGGTGCTCGAGCGTCGTGCCGAGCTCTCTGATGATGAACAGGAGCAGCTCGGTCTCGGCCGTCGCGTCGGAGAGATCTTCGAAAACGAGCTCCGTAGTAGCGAGAACGCGATTGGAGCCTATCGAGAGGTGGTTTCCAGCTTCGGTTCCGATCAGGCGACCCTGGCCGCGCTGAGCCGTCTCTACCAGCAGACCGAACGCTGGCACGACCTGCTCGACGTGACGGAGATGCGAGCCGGTGCGGCAAGTGAACCTGCCGAGCGTCTCGCGTTGCGCTTCGAGGCCGCGGAGCTGATGCGTACGCGGACTGGCGAGGCGGAGCGAGCGCTCGACGTTTACCGAGAGCTGCTCGACAGAGAGCCTGGGCACCGACCGACCCTGGCCGCCCTCGAGGAACTGGCCGCGGGCTCCAATCCACAGATTCGCGTAGCGGCTGCGCACCGGCTTCTGGACCAGTATCAGAACGCCGCGAAATTTCGCAGACCAAATCCGAATGCTCGAAGTGATTGCCGATAGCGAAGACCCGAGCGAACGTGTCAGGGCGCTTCTGCGGGCGGCGGAGATCAGCGAGATTGGAGTCGTGGACGTCGATGCGGCGTTTGCTTTCACGGCGCGCGCGCTTCGAGAAGGCGTCGAGCTCGAAGCTTTCGAGCAGGTTCTCGCCGACTTCGAGCGATACGCCGACGCCACGCAACGCTTCCCGGAGCTAGTCGTCACGCTTGGAGCCATCGCGCAGGACCTGCTCGATGCCGACTTGCGAATCGAAGTACGAATGAGAGCCGCACGCATCGCCGAGGACCGGCTCGGTGACGTGGACTTCGCGAGGGTTCAGTATCAAAATGTGCTCGATGCCCAGCCCGACCATGGCGCAGCGCTCGACGCTCTGCTGCTATTGGTCGAGAACGCCGGTGCCACCCGCGAGCTCGTCGAGCTTCTCCGGCGAAAGGGCGAGCTCTCGAGCGACCGGGACGAGCGCGCCGGGCTGCTGGTGCGGCAGGCACATCTCTATCAAAGCGAGCTCGATGATCCGGACTCGGCGATCGAGGCACTCGACCGAGCGCTGGGCGAGGCCGACCATCCTCTCGCCTACGAAGGCCTCGAGCGGCTCTACCGGCGAACGCGTCGCTGGGAGGATCTCGCGACTTTGTACGAGCGAGAGATCGATCAGCGTATCGGGGATCCGGCCGCCGTTCACTACGAGCTAGGGGAGCTCTGTCTGAAGCGGCTCGACGAGCCATGGCGCGCTCTCGATCAGTTCCGAGCGGCGCTGAGTCAGAATCCTGAGCACGAGCCGACCATCCGTGTTCTCGAGTCCCTGCTCGAGCGATCCGAGTACCGAGCAGCGGCAGCAGAGCTCCTGGAACCGCTCTTCCTACGCCGCATGGAGTGGCCGAAAGTCATCCAGATTCTCGAAGCACGTCTCGATGGCGAAGAGGATCCCAGCCAGCGTCTCGAGCTGCTCCGGCGTCTCGGTGACCTGCAGGAGTCGCACCTCGAAGATCTCGACGGCGCCCTCGAGACCTACGGTCGCTTGTTCGCGGAGGATCCGCATGAGTCGCACAACCAGGAAACTCTAACACGCCTCGCGCGCGCGCTCGGACGATGGGATCGTCTCGCCGCGATATTCGACAAGACCCTTCGCGCCGTCGACGTCGACGATGGTGAAACCGCGGCGCTCGCGCTCACGACAGCCAAGCTCTACGACGAGCGACTCTCGGATCTCGACAGGGCCGGCTACTTCTATCAGCGAGCGCTCACCTATGACCCGAGCGACAAGGCAGCCGGTAAGGCGCTAGCCTCGGTCTACGCGCGGGCCGGCAAATGGCAACCACTGCTCGAGTTGGATCGCGAGCGGGAGAGCTTCGCCGAGGCCGATACGGAGCGGGTCGCCATCCTTCACGAGATCGCCCGTATCGAGTTCGAGGAGCTCGAGAAGCCCGAAGACGCCATCTCGACGTATCGGAGGATCATCGAGATCGATGCCGGCAACGAAGCGGCTATTTCCCGGCTCGACGAGCTTCTCGAGATGGCCGAGCGCTGGGACGAGCTCGGCGCGCACATCGAGCTGCAGATCGACAATGCTTTCGACCCCAGACACGGTCTGGAGCTCAGGCAGCGGCTTGCGCTGCTGACCGAGACGAAGCTCGGCAACGTAGCGCGCGCGCTCGACATCTATGAGGACGTACTCGCCGAGTCGCCTGGGTATGCCGATGCTCTACTGGCGGTGTCCGAGCTCGTGGGGGACCTGGATCACGGACCGCGCGCGGTGGAGATCTTGGAGCCGATTCACCGAGAGAGTGGCGACTGGGAGGCTCTGCTCAGCGTCCTCGATGCCAAAGCGAGGCAGGCCCTCGAGCCCTTCGATCAGGCGGAGGCCTGGCGCGAGGTCGCCCAACTTCAAGAGCAGAGGGCGCGGGACGCGGCCAAGGCGTTTGACGCATGGGCAAGAGCCCTGATTGCCGAGCCGGCCGACGAACAGACGCGCGCCGAAGTCGACCGTCTGGTGCGCGCGCTCGGCAGCTGGGAAGGTTATATTGAGACTTGCGAGTTGGCCGCCGCTTCCGCGCAGGAGCCTTCCCTTCGGGGCTCGTTCCTGCGAAGCATCGCCGAAGCTCAGGACCGCGAGCTCGGCGATCCGCGCGCCTCGATCAAGACTTACTCGCGAATTCTCGAAGTGGATCCCGACTCGCCGGGAACCCTCGACGACCTGGAAGGTCTTCAGGTCATGGTAGGAGATTGGGAAGGACTTACGAGGGTTTATGAGAGAAAGCTCGACCGGGCCCAGGAACCTGAGCTCCGTGCACAGCTTCTCGATCGCCTGGGCGGGCTCTGGGAAGAGCAGCTCTCCAACCCGGAGCGGGCTGTCTCGTACTATCAGCAGGCCGCCGACGAGATGCCCGATGACGTGACCGCGTATGTCGCGCTCGACCGTCTCTTTGCATCGGTGAACGACTCGGGACGGTTGGCGGACGTGCTCGAGCGCCGGATGGTGCTCGAGCCGGAAGTTGAGGTGAGGGTCTCGGTCGGCATGCGGTTGGCGGAGCTCTACGAGGCCCAACTCGGTCGCCCCGACGCGGCCGCGGACGCACTGCGAGCCGTGACCGAAGCGGACCCGGAGCACCGCGGCGCACTAGCGGGTCTCAGCCGCCTCTACGAGCGGCAAGGTCAATGGCAGGAGTTGGTCGATGTGCTTCGCCGCCGGTCGGATGCCGCTGCGCACGACTCCGAGCGGGTGGAGCTCACGCACCAGCTCGGCAATATCATGGAGCGGGAGCTGGACGACGCGCTCAGCGCGATTGCTGTCTACGGACAAGTGCTTCGGATCGACCCGGGGCACGAGCCCTCGGTGCAGGCGCTCCTTCGAATCAGCAAGCTAGCGGACTACCGAGAGGACGCGGCGGCGGTTCTCGAACCGCATCTTCGGCTCGAAGAGCGTTGGAGCGACCTCGCGAGCCTTCTTCGCTTGCGCGCCGATGCAATGACCGATCCGCAGGACAAGGCCGCGCAGCTGGTCGCTCTATCCGAGGTGCACGAGCACGGGCGCAAGGACCCCAATGCAGCGCTCGACGCGCTCCTTCAATCGATAGGCGAACGCCCCGACGATGAAGAGATTCTGGATCGCGCCGAAACCCTCGCCACGCGCCTCACGCGATGGCCCGAATTGCTCGAGGTACTCAACGCGGAAGCGAGCGCGAGCTTGGAGGTCGACTGTGCCGTATCGCTCTATCGGCGAGTGGCCCGGATCTGCGAGAGTGACCTCAAGGATCTCAGTAAGGCGATCGAAGCGCATGAGCGCGCTCTCTCGTTGATTGGAGATGACCCGTCGATTCTCGAAGCCTTGGATCGGCTTCTGCAGGAGACCGAGCAGTGGGATCGGGTGCATGAGATCATCTCGCGCCGATTGGACTCGCGAGACGCCGACAGACCGACCTTGCTCCTGAGACAAGGGCGACTCCGTGCAAGCCACCTCGGTGACCTCGAAGGAGCGCTCGGTGCGTATCAGAAGGCGATGGAACAGGATCCCGGTCGTGACGAGACGATCTCCGCGGTGCGAAGCCTGGCGAACAAGCCGCAGGTTGCGGGAAGCGCGCTCGACTTGCTCGAGGAGTACTACCGAGGCGCGGGTCAGCTCGAAGAAGTGGTTCGGCTCTACGAGCAGCGAGTCGAAATCGCAGCGACGGACGCCGATCGCGTTGCGCTACTCGCCGAAGCCGCGTCGATCTGGGAGAACGACATCGGCCGTCCGCAAGAGGCGCTGGCCGCCTTGCGCGACGCCGTGCGCATCGATCCGCGGGACCGAGGTCTCCTGGAGTCTCTCGAGGGTCTTGCGGAGCGTGCGGGCCGATGGGCAGATCTCGGTGGCCTAGTGGAGGATATCGCCGTGCGCGGAGACCTCGATCGGCGCGAGCTATACGAGCTTCGCCTACGATCGGCGGGCTGGTACCGCGACCGGATGCTGGATCCGGGCCTTGCCGAGAAGGCGCTCGCCGAGGCGCTTCAGCTCGATCCGGAGCCAATCGAAGCGCATCGCCAGCGCGTCGCCCTGATCCGAGCCGACGGGCGAATCGCCGACTTGGTGGCCGAGCTTCGCGCCTGGGCCGATGTCGAACCGAGCACAGATCAGCGCGTCACACTGCTACGCGAGGCCGCGGAGCTGGCGCAGGGCGTGCTTTCGAGCGTCGAGCTTGCGGCGGATTGCCATCGGGAGCTTCTCGCGATCGAGCGAGACGATCTGCCTGCACTCCGCGCGCTAGGCGAGATTCGGGCGGGGCAGGCGCGCTGGAACGAGGTGGTCGGTCTACTCGAACGCCAGCTAGAGCTCACGTCCGGCGAGGTCCGTGCAGAGGTTGCCCGGTCGCTTGGCGAGGTCCATCGCGATCGGCTCAAAGACCCGCGCGCGGCGATTCGCGCGTACGAGACCGCGCTCGAGCTCGACGAGGACGATGCAGCCGCAATGGACGCGCTCGAGCTCCTCTATCAGAACAATGATCGGCTCGAATCGCTCCGGGCCTTGCTCGAAAGGCGCGTGCGCTCGTGCTCGGACGAGGAACGGATCGCCTTGCAGCTACGGCTTGCTGAGCTCTACGAACATTCGTTCCGAGATCAGGGCGCCGCGATGGACATGTTCCAGCAGGTGCTGAGCGCCGACCCAGGAAACCTGGTGGCGGAACGCGAGCTCGAACGACTCTTCGAAGCCACCGGCGCCTGGAACGACCTCGTCGTCATGCTCCTGTCGAAGGTCGGCCATGCATCCGACGAATCCCAACGCGGTCTCTTGGAGCGCATTGCGGAGATCGAGGAGAGCAAGCGCGGTAACGCCGATGCCGCAATCGCGATGTACGAGCGCATCAACTCCGATTTGGGCGCGGACGAACGTTCGCTGCGCGCCCTGGCCGCGCTCTATGGGCGACGGGAGAGCTGGACGAAAATGGCCGACACCCTCGAACGGTTGATGGGACGCCTGGACGGGCAACCGGCGATCGAGCTCGCGCAACGGGTTGCCGATCTCTGGGAGCGGCAAGTAGGGGACGCGCAGCAGGCCGGCAGGGCGCTTCGAGTCGCGTACGAGCGCTTTCCAAATGACGCCGCGATACGCGCTCGGCTCGAGGGCTACTACGATTCCGTGGGCGATCATCGCGCCCTGGCCGAGGTGCTCGATGCCGAGCTCGCTTCAGCGGCGACCGACGCCGAGCGCAAAGCGCTCCTTCAGAGGATTTCCGATATCTATCGGGAACGACTCGGGGATCCTGCCATGGCAGCCCGTTATCTCGAACGCGCCGTCGAGCTCGGGGGCGAAGACAGGGCTGCGCTCGTCCCGCTTTGCGAGCTCTACATGGCCGCGGGGCGAGATCAGGATGCAGTGCCCATCCTGAAGCGAATCATCGATAGCTTCGGACAGAAGCGAAGCAAGGAGCTGGCGACGCATCAGCACCGGCTCGGCCGGGCGCTGGCAGCGATGGGTGACGCCGAGGGTGCGCTCGCGGCCTATGATGCCGCCTTCAAGATCGACCTCACCAACGTCGCGATCCTTCGCGACCTCGGAAAGCTCACCCACGCCAACGGCGACCTCGACCGCGCTCAGAAGAGCTTCCGCGCTCTGCTCCTCCAGAAGCTGGAGCCGGACTCGGGGATTCAGAAAGCGGACGTCTACTACTATCTCGGCGACATCGCCGCGAAGCAAGACGACCCGCGCAAGGCCATCACGATGCTCGAGCGGGCGCTTGCGGAAGACGCGTCCCACGAACAGGCTTCGACCCTCCTCGCCAAGTTGAAGGGTTGAACCATGTTGCCAGGAAAGGTCTCTATCGACGGTGCGGTCGTCGATAGCGACGAAGCGCGAGTTTCGGTCTTCGATCGCGGTTTCCTGTACGGTGACAGCGTCTTCGAGGTGTATCGGACCTACCACGGTGTCCCATTTGCAGAACGAGAGCACCTCGAACGGCTCGCGCGCTCGGCCGAGCGTTTGATGATCTCGATGCCGGTCTCGCTCGATGTTCTCTCGTCCGAAGTTCGGGCGACCTTGGACGCTGCAGGTGAGGGGGACTGGTACGTTCGCGTGCTGATCACACGCGGCAGCGGACCACTCACCTATGATCCTTCGACCGCCACCACGCCGCTTCGCGTGATCATCGTCGTCCCGGTTTCGGTTCCCCCGGCGGAGTACTATCGAAAGGGCGTTGCGGTTTGCCTGCTCGAGGCTTCCCGCCCGACCGACGATGCGCGGGCATCGGGCGCGAAGGCCTCCAACTACCTCGCGAATCTCCTGGCGCTCCATGAGGTCAAGCAGAAGGGGGCGCAGGAGGCACTGATGCTGGGCCGCTCCGGTCAGATTCTGGAGGGCGCCTCGAGCAACATCTTCATCGTCAAGGACGGGAAGGTGCGGACCCCCGAGCCCCAGCCGGGCATTCTCGTCGGGATCACACGGGCGACCGTGCTCCGGGCAGCCGCCGATGCAGGGATCGAGGTGGAGGAGGCCGAAGTCCGGCCAGAGCATCTGTATGGCGCAGACGAGGCGTTCATCACCAGCAGCATTCGCGAGGTGATGCCAGTCGTGCTGGCCGACGGCCGGAGCATCGGCGCTGGCGTCCCGGGGCCGATCACCCGGCGGCTCCACGAAGGCTATCGCCGGCTGGTCGCCCTAGCGACGGCGCCGGGCGTTTGACCGCCGGGGCCTCGCGCACTAAAGCGACGCCCCAGGACGATTCGATGTCGGATACCAGCAAGACAGAGGCGCGGCGACGCCGCAAAAAAGCCGCTCAGGGCAAGGACCGGAAGAAGGCGCTCGAGAAGCTCGGGACCACCCCGAAGTTCCCGATCGATCCGGCCAAGGCATCCCCGGCGAAAGCCTGAGACCGGCCCGAGCTCAGGCGCCCCGGCCTTCAATGAAGGGTGTGGGACTCGCCATCATGCTCGATGATCGGGATGGCTCCGTCGGTTGCGACCTCGCTTCGGCCTAGCGGTGCCGGCGGAGGTTGGCTCGCCGCGTTGAGCGCCTCGATCTGCTCACGGTGCGCCATCTGTTCGATCTTCATGTGGTGATAGCGGCGCCTGCGCCTGTACGCGAAGATCACGAGAAAGGCGGCGGCGACCCAGATGGTCGAGCCGGCGAACAGCGCTGGTAGGATTCGATATCGGGTGCGAAGGCTTTCCCTCCACTGCCGCTCGAGCCCAACGCGCGTCCATCCATACGCGCTTGCCAGCGCTGTATCGAACGTTTCTCCCTCGCGGAGCGATTGAATCATCTGGTGGAATCTCCGCTCGTCGTTGCTGTTGCGGCGGAGGAAGCCGATGACATCCGCGCTCTGCGCATAGGCGACGTTGACCTCGTGAGGACGATCGGGGAATCGCTTGTCGAGCTCGGAAAGGCGGAGCATCGATCGCTGGGCGGCGGCGCGAAGGAGCGATTCCATGCGTGGTAGCAAGCGAACCTCGGACTGATGGATGGCGACGCCCTCGTTGAACCAGCGCGGCAGTGAGTTGCCGAGCACGGCCCGATGGAGCGCTACATGGGAGAGCTCGTGAACGAGGACGACTTCGAGCTCGGGTGGTTCCCAGGTTTCGGGTGCCGACATCGTGAGGAGGATCAGCCCCCAGCTCGAATAGGCGACGCCTGTCGCATAGTCTGGCGGCGGATGACCGATGGGCGCGAGGGCGCGCATCTCTCTCGGGTTGCGCGCGACTCGAACGACCAGCTCGTCATCGATGTTGACGCCGAAATCATCGACCAGCTTTGCCCAATGCTCATCGAAGCGGTCGATCAGCTCTGCGACGCGGCCGCGTTCCGACTCCGGGTAGGTCCAGGTGACGGCTCCAACTCGCTCGGTTTCGTACCCGTCGAGGGGGGAGGGGAGCGAAAGCTCGGGCTCTTCCTGTGCGTCAACGCCGAACGCAGCGACGAGCGAGACGAATGCACAAAGAATGGCCGCCGAAAAAGTGAGATGGGGTCTACTCTTCACCGGGTGTAAATCTTAGCAGGGGGGGGCGGACCTCGTCAGTGTTACGTCGATCAATGATGAGGTAGGTTACACCTGCGGCGAGAAGCGCACCGGCGAGCAGGTAGGGCCATGCCTTCTTGATACGGCGTTTTGCCCTCGATTCGTCCGCCGGTTTTTCGGTTTCGTTCACGACGGGCGCGCTGGCAGCGGGAGGCGGCGGCTGAGGCTCGGCCCAACGCAACTGTGCTTGCTCCGCGCGGCTTTCTATGAATTCGACGCGCCCCACAGTCTCGCTGTCGTCGAATTTCAGCGTGCCCTCGTAGAACTGCGCAGCGCTCACGTCGAAGACTTCGACCAGAACGTCTCCCTCGCGATGGACGACGATCAAAGCGTCGGCCCCGGCGATGATGCCGATGCGCCTGTAGGCATCGAGGTCTTTGCGAGGATCGAAGCCAAGGCTGCGTCGCAAGGAACGAAGCCCATCGAGACCGTCGTCTTCGGTGCTCGGCTCACCGCGCATGGCGGCACGTAGCGCGGGGTCGCTGGGTGCGCGGAGCCCGGCCACGACGGCCTCGGATTCGATGAAGGCGGCGGTCTGGCGAAGCGTCTCGTCGGGATCGCCCGCGACGACAGTGGCGATTTTGGGGGGAGGCTTGGCGGGATCCGTGTCTTGCGCGAGAACCGGAAGCGTCCAGGTCAGCGCCAGGAGTATCGGTAGCCACCGTCGCATTCGGCGCACGATAGGCAACTCGGGCTTTCCGCGCTAGCGTGCGCCGCGATTTACCGATGGGTGGGATGCCTCAGTTCATGCACGGCGTGTGCCTCTGCCTCGGGTACGACGGGACGGATTTTCATGGCTGGCAGGCCCAGCTGGGGCTCCGAACGGTCCAGGGGGTGCTCGAGAAAGCCATCGACCGGATGGGAATCGAGCACAGCCCGGTTCGGGGCTGCAGCCGGACCGATGCCGGGGTCCATGCGATGGGCCAGATCGCGAGCTTTGCCGCTGCGATCGAGGTTCCGAAGGAGGGCTGGATCAGCGGGCTCAACGCCCGGCTCCCCGAGGACGTCGTCGTTCACGACGCGCAGCCCTGCTACCGGCGATACAATCCGCGCTTTCACGCGGCGCACAAGCGCTACCGCTACCTCGTACGCTGTGGACAGCAACGCGACCCCATGATCCGGAGGCAGGCTTGGCAACTCGGACCCAAGGGGATGCGGCGGGACGTTGAACGGCGTGGCGAGCGAATCTCCGACTACCTCGACGTCGAGGCAATGCAGTCGGCTGCGTCCTCCTTCCTCGGCACGCACGACTTCCGTGCGTTTCGGCAGTCGGGTGACGAGCGCCAAGTGGTGGTGCGTCAGATGTTCGAAGTTGCCGTCGTGCCGGGCTGGAACGGGCGCGCGGACCTTCTCGCGATCGAGGTCGTCGGCAACTCGTTCATGAAGAACATGGTGCGCATCATGGCGGGCACCTTGGTCGACGTCGGCCGTGGTTGGCTGTCAGCCGCCGACGTTCCCCGGATGCTGGGCGAAGATTCGGATCGGTCCCGGGCCGGCCAAACCGCTCCGGCACAGGGGCTCACACTGGTCGAGATCGAGCTCGAGCGCTTCGACGGCCCCGGCGATGCCTTCGACCGGCCAACGTCAGGCCAACCCCCGCGAGGGCCTAGAACGTGAGACCGACGCCGCCCGTGAAGTAGAGCTTGTCGCCCACCGGCGCCCGGTTGTTCGCATCGGAACCCGCGAGCTCGAAGAAGAAGAACGAGCTGTTGATGCCCCAGTCCTCATCGAGCGCGTTGGCGCGGCGCTCGTTGATGAAGTTGAGCTCGATTGCAAACTGAAAGGCCCAGGCGAGGCCGTGGCTGCGTCCGCCTTCCTTCCGGCCGCCGAGCTCTTCCTTGAAAAACACACTGCTGTAACCGATCTTCCCGGTGAAAACGAATGGCACGGGCGTCTCCCGGGCGAGCGCATCGATGCGCAGGACGGCCAATGCGTTCAAGGGGAAGATGCTGAACTTCGAGGTCTCGGTCGACGGCACACAGGTATTGCCGTTGATGGTCCCTGCTTGACAGGCCAAGCCCTTGTAGCCGGCCCAGCCGCCCGCGATCCCGATGCCGATCGGTCCAATGAAGGGAATGCGGTAGAGGAAGAAATCGAACTCGGTCAGAATCAACGGGCCGTTGTCGCCTGGATAGATCAGATCGAAGGCTTCATTGCCTGGGTCGGGTCGGTAGACGCCCACGCCGAGCGAGAGCAGATAGCCCTCTGGGCTCCAGCTCTCTTTGGACGCGTAGCTCACTTCTTCGGCACTAGCGTGATCGGGGCTGAGCCCGACCAGAGCCAGGAGCACGAGTGCCGAAGCGAGGAGTCTCACCGACGACGTCTCCAAGCGAACGTCATCGACGCCAGGAGACCGAGCATCCACAGGACCCCGCTCGGCCCACGCGTCGAAGCGAGGTTCATCGGCGCAGCCGAGCACCCGGTACAATCTCCCGTGCCCTCGCAAAATCCAACCGTGTTCACGAACGTGACCTCGACGCCCTCGGAGAGCTCGCTCTGGTTCCCGCCGAGCTGGTTGGAGACGAATGCCTGATCGTAGGCCTGCATGAACACGTAGGCGGTATCGCCCGGGTCGCTGAGGCCGAGTTCCGTGGCGGTCAGTGATACCTGCCGCGCGCTCAGCTGCACGTAATTTTTCGAGGGACACCGCCGTGGTGGGATCGTCGACATCCGACGCCCAGGCGAGCCACGCTTGAATATCGTCGGGCGGATTGGGGTTCGCCCAGGAGATCGTGAACGTCGAAGCCTGTTGGGCGGTCGTGTTCACCAGCGGGGCCGCGGGTGATTCCACATCGACGTAGAAGTCGGTGACGCCATAGTCGGTCGCCGGGACATTGTCCGAGGGGGCGTTGTTGCGAAACGCAAAGATCTTGTAGGGCGTGCCGGTCAGGCCCGAGCTAGTGCAACTGACGATGTCGCTCAAGCCGCCATTGGCGTCGAGCAAGTCCTGCAAGGTCAGGCCAGTGACCAGCAAGTTGGTGCCGACGATCTTCGGGTTGCCCGCGAGCTCTGCGCATGTGCCCTGAGTGCCATTGCGTTGTTCGAGGTTCTGGCATTCCGCGCCGCCGGTGCCTACCCAAAGAAAGACGGAGCTTATCGACACCCCTGAATCGCCGAGGCGGATCTCGAAGTTGGTTTCCTCGGGTGAGCCCTTCAACGCAATCGCGGTCGCACCGTCGCCGCCCGTGCCGCCCGCGCCGCCGACCCCGGCGTCGAGGCTCGTGCCGCCGGTACCTCCCGTGCCGCCGGTGCCAGGTTCTGGGTCGAGCCCGCAGTCGGAGCGATTGAAGATGCGCTTCTGATTGTTGCCCTCGAAGTCCTCGCCATTGATCGAGCTGATGCGGTCGACGGCCTGCGCGAAGCTGCTCGGCGCGAAGGCCCCGAGCGCCCCGATGAGCGCCGCCAAGAATAAGATTTGCTTCTGCATCCCCTTCCTCGCGTGCAATCCCCGGGCCAACGTCGCGCGCCCAAAAGCTGTGTGTTTTCGAGAGGGCAGCGGACAATCTGACATGATCCGCCCTTCTTCTACGCCAAGCCCTGACATTTCGTCACTTTAATAGAACTTTTTCGGCGATCTGGATCGCGTTGAGAGCCGCGCCCTTGCGGAGGTTGTCCGAGACCACCCACATCTGGATGCCGCCGGGATTGCCCAGATCGTCGCGGATTCGGCCCACGTAGACGGCGTCCTTGCCCGCGGCATCGATCGGCTGCGGGTAGAGCCCGGCGCTCGAGGTCGTCGACGACGACGACACCTTCGGCCTTGCTGAGCAGCTCGCGGGCGCGCGCAGCGCTGATCGGCCGGTGCGTTTCGACGGTGATGGCCTCGCTGTGCGCGGTGATCACCGGAACTCGCACCGCCGTCGGCGAGACCGCGATGTGAGGGTCGCCGAAGATCTTGCGAGTCTCCGACACCATCTTGAGCTCCTCTTCCTGGTAGCCGGTCTCGGGGTCAGGCTTCCAATGCATCAGAAGATTGCGGCTCAACTGGCCGGAAAGCTTTTGCTTGTCGACTTGCGTCGCCTCGACTCGTCGCTCGCTCCTGCGCCTCGAAGGCCGCGACCGCCAAGGCCCCGGCGCCGCTGATGGCCTGGTAGGTCGCGACGACCACGCGCTTGAGTCGCCGCCTCGTCGTGGAGCGGCTTGAGCGCGACCACCATTTGGATGGTCGAGCAGTTCGGGTTGGCGATGATGCCCTTGGGGCGATTCGCCGCCGCGGCGGCGTTCACCTCCGGCACGACGAGCGGGACATCGGGGTCCGCTCCGAAACGCCGACGAGTTGTCGACCACCAGGGCTCCCTTGCTGGCTGCGATCGGCGACCATTCGCGCGAGGTTCCGCCTCCGGCCGAGAAGAGGGCCAGGTCGACCCCTTCGAACACCTCGGGTGAGATCTCGACGACCGTGTGCTCGACGCCGTTGAAGGTGACCTTCTTGCCCGCGCTCCGAGCCGTCGCCACGGGCACCAGCTCCGAAACCGGAAACGCGCGCTGCTCGAGCACACGAAGCATCTCCGTGCCCACCATTCCGGTGGCTCCCGACCACCGCAACTTTGAGTCCCTGAGCCATAGGCGACGGCTATAGAGGAGCGTCGCGTAACCGGCAAGCTGGCCCTCGGAGAGCTCGCGTATCATGCCCTTGGCAAGGAGCATCCATGAGCATTCATCGGTACTGGGCAGTCGCCGCGATCGCCTGATTCTTTCGGTCTGGGCACGGCTCGGGTCGACGCTCAAGTGCGCGTCGATTCGAGCCAAGCTCCGACGCCTCTCGGAGCGAGCGAGACGCTGGCCGAGGAGGCCCTCGGGGACGGAGACGATGCTGCAGCGATCGCTCTCCGCTCGCTTTACGTCCCGGGAGGTCTGACCTCGAGCGAAGCGGTGACCCAAATCGTGGCGGTCTCACCGGATCTCGACCGAGTCCGGACCCTACTACTCGAAGCCAAAGGCGGCGCCATGGAAGCCATGTCGGGCGTGGTTCCGCGCCTCGATCTCATCGGCCGTTACTCACGACTGAGTCCGGTCGACAACCCGACCTTCGAGATCCCTGGCCTCGGTTCTTTGACCTTCCCGTCCTTGGTTCAACAGACCTCGAGTGACGCGACCCTGGCATACTCGTTCACGGGTTCACTTGCGGAATCGCTGCCTGCGTACCGGGCTGCGAAGAAGAACGAGGTTGCAGCGAACTATCAAATCGAAGCAGAGCGCAACGACGTCGCATTTGCAGCGCGACAGACCTACTACGAGTTCGCGCGGGCCGAAGGCCGGACTTGGGGTCGCTAAGTTCGCGCTCGAAGCCGCCGCGTCGCAGCGAAAAGAAACCGAGGCCCTGGTGCGACGCTGGCTCGGCCGCACGCGTCGACCTTCTCCGGGTCGAGGCGCAGGAAGAAGCCGCCAAGGTTGCGGTCGAACGCACGAAACTGGCGTTGCAGGTCACGACGCGCTCGCTGCAGGCTCTGATGCTCACCGACGATCTGCCCACGCTCGGCGAGGATCTCTCCGAACCGGTCGACGACATCTCCGTCGAGGCGAGAGGTCGTGCTCAGGGAGCGCGCGTTTCGGGAGCGACCGGACCTGCACGCACTCCGCACTTACGTCGAAGCGCGCAAGCACCAACTTCGATCGGCGATCGGCGGCAGGCTTCCTGACTTCCTCGTTCGAGCAAGCGCGCAGTACTCGAATCCGAATCTGCGAGTGATTCCGCAGGACGATCGGATTCGAGGCGACCTGGGAGGCCGGCGCCGTGATTCGATGGTCGCCGAACGACACGACGCGCGCGCAGGGTCTCGGCAAACAGATCCAGGCCGAGCTAGATCGAGCGCACGCCGATGTCATCTCGCTGCAGGACATGATCCGAGTCGAGGTCGCCAAGGGCTATCACGGCATGCACGCGGCGCGAGTCGGCGATGGAGTCGGCGAGGCTCGGGCTGAAGCGCGCGCGAGAGGGCTATCGAGTGACGCGCGAGCAACTCCAAGCCGGGGTGGTCAACACCACCACATTGCTTCAAGCACAGTCCGAGCTGATTCGGGCGCAGGTCGACGTGGTCGATTCCGCGATCGGGCTTCGAGTCGCGACCGCGCAACGCTACGACGCGCGATCGGGGAGATGCCCTGAGTGGCCCGCACCGACGCTGCGCATCGCTCCGGGCCGCAGCGGTGCTGGCAGTGATCTTCGAGAGGGACGGGTGCTGCTCACGCGCCGAACCGAAGGTCAGCATTTGGCCGGCCTTTGGGAGTTTCCGGGCGGCAAGCTCGAGCCGGGCGAGTCTCCCGAGGATGCGCTGGCGCGGGAGTGTCTCGAGGAATGCGGCATCGAGATCGACGTCGGCGAAATTCTCGAGGTCACCCACCATCGGTACCGGAAAAGGAAGTGCTGCTCTTGTTTTACCGATGCGCGCGGCGCGCCGGCCAAGTGCAGCATCTGCAGGTCGCGGACCACGCGTGGGTCACACCAGCGGAGCTCGGGACCTGTATCCGCTGCCACCTGCAGATCGAGGGGGTTGCGACGATCCACTCACTCGAGCTCTGAGTGCTGCTAGCGGGTGCGCGCGCCTTCGATGACGATGTGGCGAACCAGATTGTCGTCGTCGGCGGGCATCGACACAGGTACGGCCAGGATGACGAATGCGTCGAGCCGGTACGCCTCGAATTCGTAAGTGGTAGAGCATGCCCTTGCGCCCCTCCTCGGGCTTCCCGAGCTCGGCCGTGAGTTGGGCGATCGTGGGTTTGGCCTCGACGAGTTGGAAGGTGACCTGTGTGACGCGATCGGCGGGCGTGGTGAGAGTCACCCGATACCCGTCGTAGTGGATGAAAGTCTGGCTCTTGGTGCGCGCCGTGATCGCGCCTTCCAGCTCCGCGGCCACGTAGTCCACGGAGGCATCGGGCTGCGCTATCGCGCGCACGGCGGCGAGCACCTTGCTGACCGAGGCAGCGTTGCCACGCGTGCCGGTGTACTCGAAATCACTCCCGCCTTCGGAGCTAGGGCTGCGCGAGCAGGCCGCCGCGGCAAAGAGGCTCAGTACCAAGAGAACTACGAGGCGAGGGTGCGTCACGACTTCAGCTCCTGGCTGAGGTTTGTATCGCGAAATCGAGGAGCGCCCAAAAAAGGTCCCGGTCCGAATCAGTGTCGGGCCAGGGCCTCGGCCACCGAGCCCGTCGAGCCGGTGTCGACGCGAACTGCAAACGCCTCTCGCTCGGTTCCAATCCGCTCGAGCGAAGGGGCCTTTCCGAAGAACGCCGTCGCCGCTTTCTCGAGCGCGGGCTTGTACGCATCGTACGTCGTGCTCTGGTTCGGAGCGTTCAGACGGTCCTGCACGCGAAAGAGCAGCTCGCCGGTGGCGAACTCCAAGCCGAGGCTGCTCTCTTCTTCGAGCAGCCGGCACGCGTTCAGCGCTCGGCGAAACGCATCATCGACGGCCGCCTGGAAGTCGCCATCGAATCCACGTTTGCGGCTGTAGAGCAAACCGGGTCGGTCATCCGCCACGTCGAGGTAGTAGTCGGACTGATGACCGATCAGCACGACACCGGGTCCCTGGGGGACGTGCGCATAGTCCGCGACGTCGATCAGGAGCTCGTCTGAAATCTTCTTCGCGCGAATCCATTCGTGAAATACGGGAACCAGCTCATCGAGGTCGACGTCTCCGGCCTTCGTGTAGACCTTCACTTGAAACTTGCGTGCTTGCATGGACCTTACTCCGCCGCGGCGGCTGCTGCTTGGGTGAGTCGCTGGTAGCACGCGTGCGCCGCTTCGAGAAACAACTGCGCTTCATCGAGCGTGCGGTGCGCGATCTCCGAGTCGGCGTGTTCGTAGGAGCGATCGACGTGCATCTTCAGCAGGTATGCAGCGAACTGCCCCTTCGCAAACGGGTCGTGGAAGAGCTCGGTCTCGTGCAGGTGTGTCTTGAAGTTGGCGACGACATCGTCGACGTCGTCTTTGACCTGGACCTCGAGGTGACGCACCAAGGCCTTGGCGGCGGTGATCATCGCGCCGAAGCCAGCCGCGGCCGCAACCGCTGCCTGGCCGTTTTCGAGCGCGTCCTGAGCATCGTGGAGCTGATGCTCCGCTTGTTGAAGTCCGAATTCGACGAAAGGTACGATTTCGCCGGCACACTCGCCGACGCCGATGTCGCCGATCGTGTACTCGCGCGGGTCACCCCAGTCGCTGTAGTAGCTCCGGTCGTCTTCATAGGCCGGTGGCTTCTGGATCGGGGCGAGCACCTTTCGAAAATCGCTCTTGCCGACGCGAGCGATGAACGCCTGGAAGCTCTCGTCGCCTTCGCGGTGGGCGAGGTAGTGTTGGGTGATCAGCTCGACCGCCTTCGGGATGTTCTTCGAGGGAACGGCACCGACTACCAGACCATAGCTCTTGGCATTTTCGGTCCACTGTCCGCCGAGCACGATGTTGAAGTGTGGGACCTTGCGGCCGCCGACCTGCCGGCTCACGCCCGTGAATCCGATGTCCGCGGCATGGTGCTGACCGCAGGAATTGAAGCAGCCGCTTGCTTTCATACGAAGCGCTTTGACGGCCGGGTCGAGCTGGTCCTCGATCAACGTGAGCCGCTTGCGAAGCTCGCCGGTGAGCCCGCGCGAGGATGAGATGCCGAGCTTGCACGTGTCGGTGCCGGGGCAGGAGGTCATGTCCGTGATGGTGCCGGCTCCGGCGGCTGCCATGTTGAGCGCGCATAGCTCTTCGTAGAACGCGACCGCATCCGCGCCACTGAGCCAGCGGAAGGTGAGGTTCTGTTCGACGGTGCAGCGAATCGAATCGCCGGTGTACTTGCGAGCAAGTTGGGCGAGCGCGCGACCCTGCGTCGAAGTGAAGTCACCGAGCGGCAGCTTCACGATCGCCGAGTAATAGCCTTCCTGCGCCTGGGGCTTGAGGTTGTGCTCGGCCCAGGTCCGGAAACCGGCCGATGCGTTGCTCGGGATCGCCCCGGGCTCACGCACCGGCCTCTCGTCGGTGGCATGCAGGTCGTCGAGGAACGCCGTCCAGCGCTCGTCGGGGCGCAGGGCTTTGCGCTCGACGGCCACCAGCTTCTTGAACTCGTCGATGCCGACTTTTTGCACGAGGAACTTGATGCGTGCGCGCGCGCGGCTCTGCTTTTCACCGAGGCGGGCAAACACGCGCGACACCGCTTGGGCGAGCGGAAGAAGCTCTTCCTCCGGGCAGAACTCGGCCAGCACCTTGGCTTGCACCGGCACCGCGCCGAGCCCTCCGCCGACCACGACGCGGAATCCGCGCTTGCCCTCACGGACATGCGCGACCGCGCCGAGGTCGTGGAAGGTGACGAGGCCACAAGGATTGTCTTCGCAGCCCGAGAAAGCGATCTTGAACTTGCGGCCGAAATCTTGGACGTCGGGATGACCAAGGAGAAACTGAGTGATCGCATGCGCGTAGGGCGTCACGTCGAAGGCCTGCGTCTTGCAGATGCCCGCGTACTCACAGGCGGTCACGTTGCGCACGCTGTTGCCGCAAGCTTCACGCGTGGTGATTCCCACGGCGGCGAGACGGCGCATCATATCCGGAGCTTCTTCGATGTGAATGAAATGCAGTTGGATGTCCTGCCGGGTGGTCACGTGCAGGATCGAATCTGAATTTTCCTCTGCGAGCTCGCTCAGGACCTCGAGCTGCGCGGCGCTGAGCTTCCCGTACGGAATCTTGATGCGCATCATGCCGGGCGCATCCCAGACCGTTTCCGGGCCCTTCGTCAGATCCCCGCAAGGGAACGCCAAGGTCTTCTGCCCCGTGCCGTCGTCGCGAAGGCCGTTGTCGTATCGCTGGCCGTACACGCCGCGACGGAGACGCGTTTCGGCGAAGATCTTGTCCTCGAGCTTGCCCTGCTTCTTGAGCTCGATCTGCCCCTCGAAGAGGTCTACCTCAGCGGCGAGTTGCTCCGGGATGCGATCACCAAGCTGTTCTTTCCACGAAGTCATGATGCTCCTGTGCCCCGGTCACTCGAATTGCGGCCGAAGGGCGATTCCTGACTATTCCGCAGTTTTACCTAGGGTCAAGTCAACAATGCCCGATTTGCGATACTTGGGTTGATTTTATTAGATAAATCACCACTTTTACCCGGGTAAAATAGTCAAGAATGTGATTCTGCAGCGGTCGCTTGCTGAGTGGTGCCTTGCCGCTATAGTGCCGCCGCTCGCCACCCTGACTAAGGTGTCGAGACCATTCGGGGATCGTCTAACGGCAGGACTCCAGTTTCTGGCACTGGTTATCTAGGTTCGAATCCTAGTCCCCGAGCCAGTTAGCTGTTAAGGAACGCAGCCAACGTAGAAGAATTAGCTTTCGGCCCCATCGTCTAGTGGTCTAGGACATCGGCCTCTCACGCCGGTAACGCGAGTTCGAACCTCGCTGGGGTCACCGCCACCAGAAAGTGCCCGGCTTCGGCCGGGCGTTTTCGTTTCGGAGCGACCCAAAACGCAGCGAAAGCTACAGGTCGTCGCGACCAGTTGGTCGACTCTCCCGTCCGTTCCAGTGCCTCTTCTTGCGTGGAGGCCGGACAACCACGAAACTCTCTCTCATGCGAGGGTCGGAGTTCGATGAGATCTCATTCTTAGCCGCCGTGGAGAGTAGCGGCGCGCGAGCCCTATTGATCGGACGCCGCGCAATGGTTGTCTTGGGTTTGCCCGTCTTGACGGCGGACTACGATTTCTGGGTGCATTCAGACGATATCGAGAAGTTGAACACGGCCGTTCGAGCTTTCGATTTGGAGCCCAACCGTACGCCGAACGATGCTCGCCGAAACGGTCGATATGTCCTCGAGAACGACGAGCACGTCGATGTTCTGGTCTCGGCGACTCGAACGACCGTCGACGGTTTGGAGGTCGTATTCGATGACCTCTGGTCTCGGCGGGTGTCCGTAGAAATTGGCGCCGCGAAGATCTTCATTCCTTCAGTCGACGATCTCATTCTGACCAAGCGGATCGGCGGACGACCCAAGGATGCGGAGGACATTCGACTCCTGCAGCGCCTCAAGGAGGTGCAGGAATGAGCCCGACAAACCCTCCATCCCAGGCCGCTCTTCAGGCGACGCGACGGTTCGCGGAACGAATCCTCCCCGCGGACGCGTTCGATGCCTACGTGAATGCGCCTGTATCGGAGGACGAGCGAGAAGACGGGCTGCGGCTGATTCGCTGGTTTTCGAAACGGTACCGAACCCCCGCGCAACGACTTGCCTATGTCCGAAGAGCGTACGTGCGCTGGTCTCAACCTGATCGCGGTTGATCCGCGGCGCCGAGCTGCAGGGCGGCACCCGACCGCACAACCAACCTGCGAAGCCCGTGCCAGTCTGTGAGGAAACCCACAATCTGGTTCCAACTTCGTGTACTTGGGGTCACTACCTTTGCCCGGCTTCGGCCGGGCTTCTGCTTTGGCACCTGCTTACCCGACCAAGTTACTAATGCACGGACGTCGTCCTTGGTTTGATAGAGGAACCAGACGAACAGCAACGTCCAAAGAAAGTCTCCGATTGATATAACGCCCCAGGCGGCTGACCGTGGCGTGCCCTTCGAGGAAGGCGTCGGTGAAGAACCCGAAGACCAAGACCTTCCCCACGGCTCCCAACCAAACGATCCCGCGATTCTGGCTCGTGTCCCTTGAGACGAGATAGTACCCGACGCCAAAGAGGAGGATGGAAAGCAAGAATCCCCGGTAGAGCAAGGCTTGATGGAAGTCGCCGGTGAACGCCTCTTCGCCGAAGGTCAGCTTGAACTGCTTTTCATACGAAAGCAGGCCTCCCACGGATCCGGTAAATTCCAAAGCGCCGTAGCAGGTCCTGCTGAAAGATCTATCGCTCATCGTCCCACCCGCCCTTCCGGCAGCAACTCGGATCGACCCGACTGTACCACGTGGCCCACTGGAGCGATCCGGCAGGAGTCAACGCTCACCTCATGCCGCCAGCCTCCAAAGGCTCTCCCATTCTGTGAGGAACACCAGAGCCGAGTTCCAACTTTGCGTACTTGGGGGTCACCGCCACCAAAAAGCTCGGCTTCGGCCGGGCTCTTGCTATCGAAATCCGGGCATTCCAGAGTCTGCGGGAATCCTGGGCGGTTCAGCTCTCCTTCGACTGGCACGGGGGATGTCTCGCCGCTGGGGTACACCGCCTTTCACCGCGCCGCGCACTGCATTGCAGCAGTTGGCGGTGCATCGAGAGCCAGGGATCTTGCCTCGCAAGGGATCGGCATCCCGCGTAGACTCTCGTTCGTGGCCCATGAAGACAGCATACGAGAGACATTGATCGAGGCCAATCGCATCCTCTCGACCACTCCAGGTGTGAAGGCCGCCCTGGCCGGTGCGGGTGCGCGCAACGTCTACGCTGAACCTAGGAACACCGGGGACCTCGACTACGCGGTCGTGCTCGACGACGATGAACGCTACCAGAACCTGCTCCGACGACTGAGGTCAGCGGGTTTCGAATTGCGGATGGAGCAAAGCGATCCGCCGGAACAGTATCCTGTCCCTCGTGGTTCTCGAAAAGGCGGGAATTTCCCACTCGACCTGCTCATTGCGAAAACGGAGTTCGAACATCAGGCCGTCGCGCGAGCGATCGATGTCACGAGCAAGGACGCGGTGCTGCGCGTCGTCCGGCTCGAAGATCTGCTTGTCTACAAGCTGATCGCAAGCAGAAGCAAAGATTGGAATGATATCGAAGCGCTCGTACAGGAGCAGAACAGACGGAAGAACCTGATCGATTGGGGACATGTACGCGAGCAACTACGGCCATTCGGGCGGAAGGCGCAGCTCGACCGGGCGATGGATTACGACCGATCGCTGGACCTGGACTTAGAGCGATGAGGCGCAAGCAGAGTGTGGAGTGGGACGATCGCTTCGGTTTCCGCCAAGCGAGGAACTAGGTCGGCCCACACCTTCGCCAGTGCGAGCCCCCGCACGATGCGGTCGAGCGGATCCATCGCGTCTGCCTCTTCTTGTGCGAGCCGGTGAGCCGCATCCATACCGGCGCCAATCGCTCGGAAGTGCCTCGAGGCAGCGGTGTCGCGTTCGCTCGACATGACTCGAGTATGCCCGGTTTGCGGTTCGACCGCCACCAGCAGGGCGCATTCATCATGCGGCCCGAAGCTCGTTCCACTCTTCGATGAAAGCGGAAAATTGGTTCCCCCTTCGCGTCGCTGGGGTCACCGCCATGGGGCCCGGTTTCGGCTCTGCGGAGCACTCGTTCCGGTGCCGGCGTTCGGGGGCTCCACCGGCGCGCTTCTTGAGTTGCTGCAATCGTGGAGGTTGCCCGCGCGCGGCGTGTCCCTCTATATCTACGGGTCTGGCGGAAGAGATGGCCGAAGTCACCTACACATTTGATCGCTTTCGGCTCGATGTGCGGGAGCGTCGGCTTTGGCGGGATGACGAGCTCGTGCCGCTTCGCGACAAGGTGTTCGACACGTTGGTGCTCCTCGTCGAAGGGGCCGGTAGCCTCCAAACGCGGCAGGAGCTCATCGATCGGCTTTGGCCGGACGTGAGCGTGGAGCCGAACAATCTGCAGCACAATATCTCCGTTCTGCGTAAGGCATTGGGCGATTCGGAGGTGCGGATCGAAACGCTTCGTGGCCGCGGCTACCGGCTGGTTGCCGAAGTGAGACGAGCACCGGCCGCCCCGCGGGCCAGTTTGGCGAAGCATCAGAGGGTCCACTTATGCCGAACCTCGGACGAGGTGAGATTGGCATGGGCCGAGCTCGGAGAGGGTCCGCCGATTGTCAAAGCGGGTAACTGGTGTGGCCACTTGGAGCTCGACCGGTCGAGCCTGATTTGGGAGCACATCATGGAGTCATTGAGCAACTCGCGCCGCTTGATTCGCTACGACGCGCGAGGCAACGGGCTTTCGGACCATGACGTCCCCGAAGTGACGTTCGAACGATGGGTGAGCGACCTCGGCACGGTGATCGAGGCGGCCGAGTTGGTTCGATTTCCGTTGATCGGGATCTCGGCAAGGCGCTTCGGTCGCCGCAGCGTATGCAGCAAGGCACCCGGAGCGCGTGACCGCGCTGGTCTTGGTATGCGGCCTCGTGCGGGGCTGGCGCGTCAAGCAGCTCCCGCAAGTGACGCGGACTTCGAAGCGCTGCTGTCGCTCATGGAAGGGGGCGGCTGGGGACA
>CAWBAV010000002.1:0-123675 GCA_963786865.1 uncultured delta proteobacterium
GCCTCGGTCGCTCGCTCTCTATGATCTGCCCCCAAAGTTCGTCCACTCATAGAGTGAGTCCTTCGGCAAACTCGTTGGGTGTTTGACCTCCGAGCGACCCGTGGGGCCGCTGCTCGTTAGTGAAGCTCGATGTCGTGGTCTTCGGCCCAGCGGTGCATCGCTCGGCTCGTAAACTCCGGGCCTTTGTCGACCACGATGCGTTCGGGAAGTCCGTGGGCATGGCGCTCGACTCGTTTCCGTTTGCCATGCACGCGGCGATTTGGACGTCGGTCTTTCATACTGCCGCGCGCATCTACTACTTGCACTCTTCGCGGCCTTCAGCCCCGCGGTGAGCTCGCCTTCCGACGAGCTACTCGGGTTCGCAGCGCGTGTTTTCGAGCTCGTAGCGGGACTGGTCACGCTGGTCGATCAAGATGCAGCGTTCACGGTTGGTAACCAGGCGAAACTGGATCGGAGGTACGTGGCGACGGCCATCGATCGGGATGCCATTCGAGTCTCGTATGGACTTTCCGTGGATGATTAGGATGCTGCTCTTGGTCAAGGCGTCGCTCGCGAGGTTGACGTGGGTGTGCAGTGCACCATCGACGACGCCCTGGAGCGCCGCGCGGCTCGCGTCATCGGGGTCGACGATGCGGGCGGCCTGGTCTTGCTCGGTCCGGGCTGTCTTGCAGGCGGTGACTCCGAGCATCATCGCGCCACACACCATCAGCCTAGCCATCGTCTCGTCGATCACGGCAACATGGTCCTATTCGTCTGCCATGGTGATTTCGGTACAAGCACATCGGTATCGTCCCGATCGGCGTTCGACTTGCTCGCGAAGTCCGACGCGAGCTCCGGTGGCGCCGGGCAGGTCTCCGTTTCGCGGTAGCTCAATGCCGCCGCGAGGCGATCTTCATTCAGATCACCAAGCTCCGCCCCAAAATCATCTGCAACGGAGCAGCCCGGTACCGAAACACCCATCGTGCCCTCGGTATTGGCTGGCGAGAATCCGTCTGTGTAGTCGCCGAAGTCCTTGTCGTTCACGCCGCGAAACTGGATCGTGAAATAGGCAGTGCCGCAGTTGTCGGTGGCGTAGAACCCATAAGGCTTGCCGCAGGTCGTGGTTCCGATTTGTATGACCTCGACATCGATGCCTCGCAGACCATTCATGATCGCTTCGCTCGCCGAACAGGTAGACCCACTGGTGAGAACGAACACGCGTGGCAGGTCCAGGGTTGGAAGAGATTGACCTTCGGGTGCGTTGAAGGGCGAACCGAGCGTCGTGTCGTAGAACGGCGTGGGTGATATCGGCCTTCCGGTTACCGGATTGGTGTCGGGATGCTTGTCGTTGAACTGGGTGAGCTCGAACGCCCGTCCATCCGTGGCGGCCGGTCCCGCGATCATGTAGGCGAGCTCGCTCGCGAGGGCGAGGAACCCTCCGCCGTTGTAGCGCATGTCGAGAACGAGATCGTCGATGCCTTCGCCTTCATTGAGCTGGTTCACGGCGTCGAAGAGTCCCAGCTCCGCGGTGGCGATGTGATCGTTGAATAGGATATAGCCGACGCGGCCGGTGGGCGTTTCGAGCACGCGAACGTTCTTCACCGGCTCTGATTCGACGAACGCGGACGTCATCGTGATGGACCGACTGTCCTGCGAATCGCGATCCTGGACCGTGAACGTATGCGTATCGCCGTGCTTCCGACGGGAACAGAGCGGCATTGAGCGCGTTGATTCCGGCGTCGGTTTCCGTGTCGATGTCGAAATCCATCGATGGCGAGGACCTTGGCGCCGCGTTCGAGAGCGACTTGAGGGTTCGTCGCGGGTGAGCTCGGCTCGGTGTATGCGACGAGGATCTCGCGTGGTGGAACGGACGAGAGCAACGCCCACTGGACACCATAGCCCGCAGCGACGCCGGATTGCGAAAGGCTCGTATACTCTTCTGCGTCAATCGAAAAGTGGAACTTGTCTTTGGGTTGACCGGAAGCCGTGATCGCGTTTGTCTTCAGCTGGTTGAAGTAGAGAATCTGGTCATCGAAGAGCGCGGGGTTCTGGTCGATGATCTCGTCGTACCAGAGGTAGGTGTCATCGCTGTAGGACCGGAGGAAGTTGTTCTCGTCCGTGATCGTTCCTTGGACATCCGAGTAGGGCCGATCCGTGAATGGATTGACGCCGACGCGAGGCTCCTCGCACCGCGATTCGAAAATTCCTCGCAGGCTCGAACACTCCGGGCTGCCATTCGGCACCCGTTCCACCCGCGCCAGGCCACTTCGCCCCGTCGTTGCCTCCGCATGAGGCGAGCCAGACCGCTAGGAGTCCGGCCAACATGTGGCGCCCCGCCTCTTTCAACACTGCCCCGTTCCCCATCGTTCCTCAGAATTACGAAGATCCGGATGCGTGTGTCGACTCTTTCTTTGATCGTGCGGGTTTTGCCGACCTAGGGAACGCGAATTACCGAACGCAAGCCATAGTGATCCGAAAGGGGAACCAACTCGTCGCCCCCTACGGGGACCACGGCTTCGTCGAACGTTCGGACCGTGGATTGCACCGCATCGGATGTCAGGCCGTTGAGCAAGATGTGATCGATCCAGACCGAGCTCGCCGAGTCGGTCACGGGGTTGTCTTCACAGAAGGTGCAGAGCGGTTCGTAGTCCGCAGCTAGGGCAGCTGGGAACGAGGCCTCGAGCAAGCCCAACGTGGCTTCGCCTTCTTCGCTGATGCCCTGGTCTGGATAGGCGCGCCCCGTGTTGAAGTCGCCGAGGATGACGGCCGGGGAGTCGCCGCTTCGGTCTTGTACGAATGCGATCAGCTTCTGCGCTTGAAGATACTGTTCCGCTTCCCAGCCCGCTGCGCCGGTCTTGCCGTCACCGTATTGGCCCGTGTACGGGAAGGTGAAGTCGTCGAAGATCGGCGTGAGGTGGTTGCAATACGCATCCAAGGAAGCACCGTTCGGAAGAGTCGCCGTCGCTCGAACGATCACGCGCCGATTCCAGGTGCCCGGTATGACCCAGTTTTCCGCATTGCTGAGCGGGTAGCGCGAAAGGATCATCACGCCGTTCTGGCCCTCGAAAGCGAGGTCTTGATTGACGACCGTCGTGCAACTCGTGCCGATGTCGGCGAGCTTACTCGTCGGGAGCTGTGTGACGACGCAGGCATAGCATCGCTGTTGTTGCGCATCCCCGGTGAGGAGTGGAAACACGGCACCGACGCAATTCTGAGACGCGCAACTCGCGCTCTCTGTATAACCGTCATCCGTCGAACAGAATTCGACTACGCAGTCGACCGCCGCATTCATTTGGTCGGCGATCGTGACTCCGCCCTCCGGCGCTTCGATGTCGGGGCAGGGCACAGTGGTTGGGGCAGGGGGTACCTCTCCCATCTGATCGGTGTCGTCGTTGACAGGCGTGTCGAGGGCGGTTTCGAACAACACCGAGTGCGGGAAGTTCGCGATCGCCGTGTCCCGAATGAGCTCTTTGTCGGCCTGAGTCCAGACCTCCTGCAAACACACGAGGTCCGAGTCCATCTCCGCGATCGCCTCGGCCAGCGGTTGCCTTCTTTCCGCTTCGTACGGAATGAAGGCTCCGGCCAGAGCCACGTTGAAGGTGTCGATCGTGACGTCCACGGCGTCACGGTCGCTCGAGTCGCTCGAGCCACAGGCGCCAAGCACGAGCAACGGCACCACGAAAAAGCGTATGATTCGCATCTAGTCCTCCAGGTCGGCGAACGCCGGCATCCAAGCTCGAAACCGTACTTCGCGAATCTGTCACAAAGCCGAAACAAAGGAAAGCGGCGCAGTCCGCTCGGAGAGGCCCGCGTCCGCGGTCGCTGCTGAACGGGCGTAGTTAGTCTTCCGTCGGCGTGAGCACGACCACCGGCAGCTCGCGCTCGGTTCGGGCCTGGTACTTCGACCACATCGGGTTCACGGTCTTGCCCAGCTCCCAGAGGCGTTCGCGATCGGCGCCTGATGCAAGCGCAGCCTTGGCCGCGAGCTTCCTCCGACCGACGCGAACCATGCATGCTGGATTCGCCTGCAGGTTCTTCCACCATTGAGGGTCGTGTTTCGCAGCTCCGTCCGAGCCGACCACCACATAGCTCTCGCCGTCTTCGAAATAGACCAAGGGCGTCGCAGAACGTCTTGCCGGACTTCCGCCCAGTAACGGAGAGAAGCAAGGTCGGCAATCCGAGCCAAGCGCCGAGACGGCCTCCGCTACGCTCGTAGATCGCGGCATGCGTCTTGAACATCGACTTGAGCGCACGCGCCCGAAGATGCCTGTAGCGCGAGGCCATCGCGGAAACCCTTACGCGTCGCTCGTCATGATGAAAAGCGGCAATCCGCTGAAGGACGTGTACTTCGGTCGCATTCGGTCGGTGTCGTAGTACTTTTCGACATTGACGAACTTCTTCGTTCCGATGATCGTTTCCATCGGGACGCTGTCGTAGCGACCGTTGTGCACGGAGACCAGCCGTCCAGATCGTACCGGACGTGACCAAGTCCAATGCGAGGTTGCCGAAGGCCATCGGCGCAATCGAGTCGAGCGCGTCGGGGTCACCGGAGCGCACCAAATAGCCGAGGCGTTGGCTCACCACGTTTACGCTGTCGACCGTTGTTGTACTTGGGCGAGAGCTTCTTGAGCCCGTCCGCAACGCGATCGCCGATGCCGCCGAGCTTTCGGTGACCGAACATGTCCGCCTCTTCGCCCTCGAATGACATCTCCGAATCAGTGGACATCTGCGCGCCCTCGGAAACCAGCACCACGGAGTAGTTGCTGGGGTTTCGATTGCGGTCGTAGACCATCAGCTCCGTCAGTCGCTCCATGTCGAAGGGGTGCTCCGGAATGACGCATCGACTCGCAGCGCCGGCCATGCTCGGCAAGAGCGCCGTGTACCCGGCATATCGACCGAAGACCTCGATGACGAGGAAGCGCTCGTGCGAGCCGGCGGACGTGCGTAGCTTGTGCGTCAGCTCGATCGTGCGGGTGACGCAGGTGCTGAACCCAATGCAGTAGTCCGTTCCCGGCACGTCGTTGTCCATCGTCTTCGGAATGGCGACGACCGGAACACCCCGCTGGTGAAGATGCGCCCCGTAGCTCAGCGTATCGTCGCCGCCGATGGGAATCAGACAATCGATGCCGAGGAAGTCCAGGTTCTTCAGGACGTCATCGGTGATGTCGTTGACATCGTCCTTGTACTTGTCCTGCAGATGTGCCGGTAACAGGTCCTTGGGCAAGGTGCTCGGGCGCGTCCTCGAGCTGTGCAAGAAAGTACCGCCGGTCCGCCCCGCTTTGTCGACGACTTCTTCGGTGAGCAGACGCACGCTCGCGCTGTTGTCGGCGTCCTTGTCCGGGATGATGTCGACCAGCCCACCCCAGCCGCGGCGGATCCCGATGACCCGGTGACCTTCGCGAAGTGCCCGAAGCGTAACGGCGCGAATGGCTGGATTGAGACCCGGCACGTCGCCACCGCCAGTGAGAATCCCGATCGTTGATTTCATGGCGCAACTCTAGCGCACGCCGGGAGCCGGGCTAGAGGTCCTCGCTAAGCCGCTGGCGGCGGCTCGCTCACGAGCGCGGCAGTCCTCCGTAGCGTCTCGTCCGCTTCGTGCTCGTGAATCCAGAATCGTAGTGCTTTTCGCTTCGCGGTGTACATCGCGGTGTCCGCCTTCTCGAGGAGCCGGCGCACCGACTCGTGGTCGACCTCGCCGTGCGTCCTATTGAGGTTTGCGGGAATGCTCGGAAGGGTGATCCGCTCTCCAAAGTGACAATCTCGATCCGGAAAGAAGGCGACTCCGATGCTCGCCCCGACGTTGACGATTGCCCCCTCGACGTCGATCGGAGCTTCGATGGACCGTGCGATTTTGTCGGCGAGCACCGCCACGTCGTTCTGGCTCTCGGCGCCTTCGACGATCAGGGCAAACTCGTCGCCGCCGATTCGTCCCACGAGGTCCGAGGCACGGACCGTATCCTGGAGACGAAGGGCGACCTCGCGGAGGACCTGGTCCCCCGCCGCGTGCCCGTGTTGGTCGTTGACCAGCTTGAAATCGTTCAGGTCGATGAAGAAGAGGGCGCCGCGGGGACCGTGCCGACGGGCGCGCTCCCAGCTCTGAACCAGGCATTCCGTGAGCAAGGACCGATTCGCAAGACCGGTCAGCCAGTCGCGCACCGCGCGCCGTTCAAACAGCTCTTTCTGCCGCTGGAGGTCCTCCAGGAGCTCGTCCGCACGGCTCTCGGCCAACCAGGCCAGGGCTCCGAGCGCAAGCGACAGCGAGGCGACGGTGACGGTGGTCGCGGTCTGGGCTGTCACACTCAGGGCGGGTCCGTTCGGGAGCCAACCGGCGACCTCGGCCAAGCCGATCCCCACGATCCCGACCACCGCGATCGCCGTCCAAACGGCTCCGCCCTTCACTCCGCGAAGAAGCATCGCTGCCACTGGCAGAGAGGCCAACCAGGGGTAGGCGAGACTCGAGACGCCACCGAGCTTCCAGCATTGGATGAGCAAGACCACAAAAGCCGACGCAAGGGTCCAGTTCGCCGCGATTCGGAGCGAGCGCGTTCGATTGAGGATCACGGTCGTCAGCGCCAGGCTGATTCCGTAGAGCGCGTTGAGCAGGTCCCGTGTACGGAAGCCTCAGGTGGAGAGCGAAGTAGGGCGCGAAGAGCAGGGTGAAGATCGCAGCGACCACCGTGAATCGCACGAGCAGGAACGCGCGCGCGCGGCTGCGAAGCTGGTCCTCCACGAGCTCGCGCGGTATGAATCGCGCCAGCCAGCGCTCGGATGGCAGCCCCTCACTCCATGCGCTCTTGCCACCCGCGCGCGCGTCTTTGGTGCCCTCGTTCATTCCAAGCTTCAGATGATCAGTATAAGCAGCTGCTTCCAGGAGCGGAAAGCGAGCCAGCTCACGCTCGGACGTCTACTGCGTGGGGGTGCCGTCCCGCTTGGTCTCGGGCACGCGCAAGAAACTCAGATTCCCCAGCGTTTCGAGCGTGGTCTTCCAGCCCTTCGCGGGAATCGCGAACATGAAGTCCACCAATTCAGGTGCGAAGAGAATCGGATCGCCATCGCCGTTGTAACCGAGCTGGAGCAACGCATCTTGCTCGAAGAGCCGACATTTCTTTTCGCAGCAATGAAACGGCTCGAGCACGCGATAGAAGCCTTCGCGCGGAAGCGGTAGAAGAAACCGCACCAGGCCCGGATCGTCGATCACTTGTCCCTTCGAATCGAACTGCGCGCGGTTGTATCGCCACTCCTTCGGGACATACACGCCTGGCCCGGGATCTCCGTGGTTGTGAAAATAGACCAGGCGTCCTGATTCCACGTTTCCGATTGGCCCGGTCGTCCGGTATAAGCCACAGGGCGGAAGCTGCATATCGAAGACCTAAACCAGTGGCCTGCGCCTGGCAATCCAAGCTCGCTGAGACTCATCGTTCCGAATCTTCTCGAGCTCCTGAAGCGTCAGCGGCGCCAGTTGCAATACGGCTTGGCGACGAGATTGGAGTTGAAATAGCGAGGGTCATCCGTGACTTCGCGCCCCAGCCAGGCGGGCTCGTCGAAGACTTCGTCTTCGCTGCCAAGCTCGATCTCCGCGATGACGAGGCCGGCGTTTTCACCTTCGAAGACGTCGATCTCCCAGGTGTGACGACCAAGGGTGAGCCGGTAGCGCGTCTTTTCGATCAGTGGACGCATGCAGAGCGTGTCGAGCATTCGTTCGGCGTCGGCCAATGGAACTTCGTACTCGAACTCCTCACGGCGCGCGCCAACTGTCTTTCCCTTGACGGTGATCCAAGCCTTCGGCCCCGCAACGCGAACCCGAACCGTCCGCTCGGGCACCGTCGATAGAAAGCCCTGCCGGTAGCGGAGACCCTCGGCGGAACTGCGCCAGGTCATGTCATTGACCAAAAATTTTCGCTCGATCTCTTCGCCCATGACGCCCTGTGGACCTCATCGTTCTAACATTCAGGAGAGACCCTGGGCCAAGCTCGTTTCGTTGAGGCGTCGCGCTGCCACCACCTCGAGCTCGAGACCGAGCCGCTCTGCAACCAGGTCATGCGAACAGGTGCGCTCACGCAGCAGACACCAGAGCAGCGCCGCTAGCTCGTCCCCGCTCAGCGAATCCCGGCCTTCGAGAAAGACCTCGGCAAGCTCCGCCGGGGAATGGCCCGCATAGGGAGCCATCGCAGCAGCCAGCGATCGATCGAGAAGGAGCGCGCAGCGCCGCCAGATGATCGTCGATTCGAGCGCCGCCCGGGCGAGCAAGCGGTAGAGCGTCGAAGGCCAGCGCACCACCGGGGCATCGGCTCGACACCCGAGGCACCAGGCAGCCGAGTCCGAGTCCAGCGCGATCGCGAGCACCATTCGGAGCACCTCGTCCCTGGCCGCCTCCCCGACGTCGCGTCGGAAGCCGTTGAGATCATGCAGTTTTTGAACTTCTAAATAACTCATGGTTATATGAAAATGAAAATCACTATCAATAAAATAGGCTAGACCAGCCCGCCTGTCAACAAAGATCTGCCCTGTAGGAACTCTTTGCAGGGGTTCGTCCAGATGTCCTTGAACGAGGTTACGGCCCGGGCTACTTGCCCTGGCCTTGCGATTGAACCCAGAGCAGCGGGCAGCGGTGGAGCACACGGAGGGACCCTTGTTGGTTCTCGCAGGAGCCGGCTCCGGGAAAACCCGCGTCATCACCGCCAGGATTGCGCGTCTGCTTCGAAGCGGGGTGCACCCTGGCTCGATCCTGGCGGTCACGTTCACCAACAAGGCGGCCAACGAGATGCGCGAGCGTCTCGGCTCGAGCATCGGCGAAGAAGCCGCAAATCAAATCTGGCTTTCTACGTTCCACAGCTTCGGCGTCCGATTCGTCCGCGAGGAATTCAAAGCGCTCGGGCTCGGGTCGCGCTTCACGATCTTCGATCAGGGCGATAGCCTTGGTGTCGTTCGCGAGCTCCTGCGGACCGAGGCGAACGCCGACCGGCAGCTCGACGCGCAGGCGATCCTCTCTCGGCTCTCTCTCTGGAAGAACGCGCTTCTCAAACCAGGAGAGCTCGGCACCAAAGCAGACGAGTACGACCAAGCGGCCGCGAGTATCTACGAAGCCTACGACACTCGCCTCGCCGATATGCATGCCGTGGATTTCGACGATTTGGTGATTAAGCCTGTTCTCCTTCTTCGTGAACGTCCAGGCATTCGAAGCAAGTGGCGCGGTCGGTTCGAGCACATCCTCGTCGACGAGTTCCAGGATACGAACGTCGCGCAGCTCGATCTCATCCGACTTCTCGCAAACGAACGCGGCAACGTCTGCGTCGTCGGGGATGACGATCAGTCGATCTATGGGTGGCGCGGTGCCTGCGTCGACAACATCCTCGATTTTGAACGGCATTTCCCCGGTGCGGTCGTCGCCAAGCTCGAGCAGAACTACCGGTCGCGCGCTTCGATCTTGAACGTCGCAAACGCGGCAATCGAGAAATCGAGCAAGCGTCCGTACGCGAAGGTACTGAGGCCGGTGCGAGAGAGTGGGGCACCCGTGCGGCTCTGCGAGCTTGCGGAGCCCGAGGAGGAGGCGAAGTTCGTGGCTTCCGAGATCCGCAAGCTCAGGAATGAGGGCACCGACCCGCGTGAGATCGCCGTGCTCTATCGCTCCAATACGCAGGCCAAGCGGCTCGAAGAGGAGCTTCGGATCGCTGGCATTGCGTATCGTGTGTTCGGGGGAACCAAGTTCTTCGATCGCAAGGAGATCAAGGACGGAATTGCGTACATGCGCGTCGCCTTGAACCCCCGTGACGAGCTCTCGCTGCGGCGTATCGTGAACACCCCTCCGAGGGGTCTTGGCGCACAATCACTTCATCACATCGTCGACTACGCCGAGGCTCACCGAATGAGTCTCTTGCGCGCTTTGGGAAGCGCCGATCGGATCGAGCCGCTTTCGGATCGAGCCGGCGCTTCGGCGATTCGACTGGCCGAGGCGATCGAAACAGCCGCGAAGGGATTTCGCGGAGGTGCTCTGGGCGCAACGGCTACGGGCCTCTTGCGTGCGGTCGGCATGATCGGAGATGACAGCGATCGCAGCCCCGAGGCCAAGCGCCGCCGCGCCAACGTGGATTTTCTTTTGCGAAGCGTGGAGCGTCTGGAGGCGCGCAGCGGCGCGGACCGCGAGGCCCTGCAACAGCTTCTGCACCACATTGCACTCGATCAGAGTGACCCCGAGGAGCCTGAAGCCGGCATGGAAGTCACACTTTCCTCCTTGCACTCGGCCAAGGGACTGGAGTTCTCGGTGGTCTTCTTGATCGGCTGTGTCGAAGGTGTGCTTCCTCATGCGAGAACGACCGATCCGAAGATCACGGACGCTTCGGTGGCTGATCTCGAGGAAGAGCGACGACTGTTCTACGTGGGTGTGACACGCGCGCGTGACCTGCTCTACCTCACACGCCACAAAGAGCGCGTGGCGCGCGGTCGCGTGGTGAAGATGACGCCGAGTCGGTTCCTTCAAGGGCTTCCGGAGGCCGACACCGAAACCTACCGGAGCAGCGAGAGCCGTGAGCTCGGACGGCAGGAAGTGGCCGACATGGCCAAGGCACTGCTCGACCGGCTCGCCGCGCGCGACGCCTGATCTGTGACTAGTTCTTGTGGAAGAGGGGCCGAGTGTGGACGGTCGCGCCGACCGTGACATACCAGTTGTCCGCGACGTTGAAGGTGTCCAAGGGTGGGGGCTGATTTGCGAGCATCAGAGGCTGCCAACCGAACTGCGTGAAGACGTCGACGAGAACCTTGCCTTCGTACGTGTACCCGCCGCCCAAGAAGAACGGAAGCTCCACGACGTTCTTTGCTCCGTCGCCGCCGCCCACATTGGTGAGTCCAACTCCGCCGCCGATTTCGATGTAACCGTGGTCGGTGATGTTGGTGATGCTCGCGCCCGAAAACGTGAAGTCAGCGGTATTCTTCGAGGGATCGGAAACATAGGCGGCGTACGCGTCGCCGTTGCGGTAGCGAATGTTGATGTTCATGTCCATCGTGAACAGCTCAAAGAGCTCCACGATGCGCAGCGGGAAGCCGGCTGTGATCGATAGGTCGGTGTTCGCCGGCAAGATCAGGACCAGGTCGACGCCCGCGAACGCAACCTCGCTCTCGGCGTACTGGTACCGGGCGTAGACCGGAATGTCGCCGTAGCTCGCATCGGGCGAAAAGATCGCGCTGATGAGCCCGATGCCGCCAGGAGCGGGCACCGCGCCCGTGAGCTCGGTGCTCAGTCCAAGCTCGAGATTCTCGATTGGGCTGACCGCGCCCCCGATGTCGAGCGACGAAAACACACCGGAGCTCCCGAGCACGCCACCGATGGTGAGCCTGCCATCGGCGCGAACCATGCCTTCGTCGAGAACCAGGGGCCTCCTCGCGAAGCGAACGGGATACCCTTCGGCGAACATCGCCGGCGCCGACTCCAACTCTTCGGTCGCGGCGAGCTCTTCGGAGGTCGCAACCTGCGCGCCCTCCGGGATGTCCTCGGCAAGCACCCGGCTAGAAGGAAAGCTCACGAGCCAGATGCTGAGCAGCGCGCAAAGGCTTCGTTCAAATGATGGCTCGATCGGCATTCCGGCGACTTTATCCGCACATCCCGATCGGGGTCGAGGTTTTTCGACGGTTTCGTCTCGGAAGGCCTCGACGTTGCGGGGTGACAGGCCGCTCAGGACTGATCGCGGAGACGGTACTCCCAGCGACAGGCAATGTCGTTTGCGTCCCTGCGTGGAGGAAGCTTCAGAGGCTTGCACTCGATCTTCGGGTTGATCATTTCCCCGGAGATGGGCATTCCTGCGAGACAGATGTCGCAGCAGTGCTTCAATCGCACGTCATCGAAATGCTCGAAGCGGTCGAGTGCCGGACAGGCGTGATGCGTCATGATCCCGTGATTCGCATCGATGAGCTCGAGCTCGACATCGAGTATGCCGACTTCGCCGGGCGAAAATTGGAAGCTCCGAAGGAGGCTCTCCACGTCGTGGCCGGTGACCCCCATCGCCTCCTGGCCGATGCGCAGATCGTGCTCCGCTGCGCCGCGGTCGATCCACACGTCCTTCTCGAGCTCTTGCGCGGCATCGATTCCGTAGCGCGCCCGCACCCCCGTGTACCAGCGATCCGTTCCCAGCATGTAAGCGAGAGCAGCGCAGTTCCATAGGAGCGCCAAGGTCTTGGAGTCGTAGTCGTCCGAGACTTTCCGCTCGAACGCATCGACGTCGATCTCCAGGGCATGCTTCCCCTGAGAGGCCCGCCAGGCCTTGAGCAGCAGCAAGAATCCAAGATCGATACCCTTGCCGCGCGCGTATCCACGCAACCTGCCAGGCTCTCCGACCCAGGCCGGTTTTCCGTGTCGCGCTTTCTCCTTGTGGGGCAGCCATCTCGATGGGGCGAGCAAGAGCTCAAACCAGGAGCGATCGCTGCACAGCTCTATCGGCATCTCGGCCTGATCACGCTCGGCCACCGTGAGCATTTCCGGCTTGAGCTCGGTCGCAGCGACGATGAACCTCAGATCGTCGAGGAAGAGCTGCTTCGGAGTCGCGCCGAGCCTCTTGAGTGGCCAGCCCTCGAGCGCAATCGCTTCGGCGACCTCAGGGCCATACTTCGCGGCGACCGCATCGGTCCAGGTCTGACCCAGCTTCTGATGTGCATCGGCCGTTTGATTCCAAAGCCGGACCAGCGTTTCGCGCGGCAGCTCGTGTGCTCTCAAGTCGGCTTTGAAGGGCTCTCCCATCACTGACTCCGATTGTCCCACCAAGCGGGCAAATCGGCTACCGAATCCAGGACTGCGTCCGGTTTCACGTCTTCTTCGAGGTCTCCGGGGCGAAATTTCCCCGTCCGAACCAAGACCCCGGTGATGCCCGCATCCTGAGCGCCTCCGACATCGCTCCGAAGATCATCACCGACCATCACCGTTTCGCTCGCCGAGGCGCCGAGCATCTCGAGAGCAGTGTCGAAGAAGCCCCGGGCCGGTTTGCCCATGACGATCGCCTCACAGTCCGCAGCGTGCTCGAGTGCCTTGATGAAGGGAGCGACATCGAGAACCAGACCGTCGGCGGCCTGCGCATACCGAGACATTCCGAGCGCGACCAGCGCCGGCTGCGGCTCTGCCATCAAGAGACGAAACGCACGATTCAAGGTGGCAAAATCCCATGCAGTCCCGATATCGCCTACGACGATGCTTCCAGCGCCGGACTCGGCCCGCTCGTCGAGCAGGGTGAGACCTTCTAGGTCTGCGCGTGTCGCATCGCGAACGAATAGAGCAACCGGGCTCAGTCCTTCACGCTCGAGGTACTGCCTAGCCGCGATCGGTGGCGTAAGGACCCGCTCTGCCGAAACCGAGAGACCTAGAGCCCAGAGCCGCTCGACCAGTGATCGCCGCGGCTTCGAGCTGGTGTTGGTCAGAAACAAGTGCGGGATGGCGCGCTGCTCGCACCAACGCATCGTTTCAATCGCGCCATCGATGACGCGATCGCCTTGATACAAGACACCATCGAGGTCGAAGAGAAGTGCCTGCATGCTCACCTCCCCCGGTCTCTTGAATCATAAGGCCTCCGTGCCGAATTGAGGAGCGCCCATGCGGGCGAGGTCACTCCAGGCATTCGAGGACCTACAACGCGCGGGGTGGTCAGGCATTTGCAAGCACCCAGGGTCGGCGCTCGAGCTTCGCGTTGAGCCATGGGTCCCACAGAGGCAACGCCGCGAAAGAGAGCACGAGGAATGTGCGCGTCGGTTATGCTCGGCAAGGCGCTGAGATTCGCGATCTCGGCTAGTCGTCGTCGACCAAAGGAGCTGAGATGACCTTGTCCTTGCAGGAGATCTCCGATCGTCTGGAGATTCAGGATCTAGTCTACGAGTACTCTGCCATCATCGACCAGAAGAGGTTCGAGGACCTGCGCACGGTGTTCACGGAAGATGCGTACATCGACTACAGCGCCCTCGGCGGGCCGGGGGGCGGGCTCGACGTGATCATCGGATTCCTCAACCAGGTCATGGTCATGTTTCCAAACCACCAGCATCTCAACGCCAACGTGCAAACAACGGTCGAGGGAGACATCGCGTCCGGTCGCGTGATGTGCTTCAATCCCCAAGAGATCGCGATGCCCGACGGAAAGACCCACATCTTCATGTGCGGCCTCTGGTACGTCGACGAGTACAGGCGAACCGAGGTGGGCTGGCGCATCAGCCGGCGTGTCGAAGAGAGGAGCTACGTGTTCAATCCGCCCTAGAGTCGTCGCGGCACCAAGACCGGGGTGGCGGCGGTTTCCGCGCGCTAAGGTGCCGGTGGGCGCCGGGTTTCTCTCGGTACGAAATCGCGCCGCGTGGCTCCCGTGTAGATCTGACGTGGGCGTCCGATACGCACGTCCGGGTCTTCCATCATCTCTTTCCAATGGGCGATCCAGCCAGGGATGCGTCCGAGCGCGAAGAGCACCGTGAACATTTCGGTAGGAATGCCCATCGCGCGGTAGATGATGCCGCTGTAGAAATCGACGTTGGGGTAGAGCTTCCGCTCGATGAAGTACTCGTCCGAGAGAGCGACTTCTTCGAGCTGCCGTGCGATGTCGAAGAGCTCGTCTTCGATCTGAAGATGGTCTAGCAGGCGGTCGGCGTATTTCTTCAGGATCGTCGCCCGCGGGTCGAAGTTCTTGTACACGCGGTGGCCGAAGCCCATGAGCCTGCGCTCGCGGTCCTTGACCTGTCTCATGAACGCGTTGCAGTCGCCACCTTCTGCCCGAATCTCTTTGAGCATCTCGATCACGGCTTGGTTGGCGCCGCCGTGCAGAGGGCCCCACAGGGCGGAGATCCCTGCGCTGATCGCTGCGTAGAGGCTTGCCTGACTCGATCCCACCAGCCGAACGGTCGACGTCGAGCAGTTCTGCTCGTGATCCGCGTGCAGGATCAGAAGCACGTTGAGCGCCTTGATCAGCTCCGGATCGGGCTCGTAGGTGGGCTCCGCCGGATGCGCAAACATCATGTGGAGGAAGTTCCCGCAGTAGTCGAGGCTGTTCTTGGGGTAGGCGACCGGTCGACCTTGCGCCTTCTGATAGCTGAACGCGGCAATGGTTCGCAGCTTGGAGAGCAGCCGCGCGATGTGTTGAATGTTGTGCGAATCTGGCTCCAGACTGTCCGGGTAGTAGGCCGTGAGTGCGCTGACCATCGACGACAAGATCGCCATCGGATGAGCGCGTGAAGGGAAGCCATCGAAGAAGTGACGCATGTCCTCGTGCAACATGCTGTGATAGGTGAGCATCTCGGAGAACTCGTTGAACTCCGTCGACGTCGGCAGCTCACCATAAATCAGCAAGTAGCTCGTCTCCACGAATGACGAATGCTCTGCCAGTTGCTCGATTGGGTATCCGCGATACAGCAGGATGCCCTCTTCACCGTTGATGAAGGTGATTTGGCTCGTGGTGGCTCCGGTGTTCATGAAGCCGGAGTCCAGGGTTATGAGGCCCGTGTCCTTGCGCAGACTTCGAATGTCGATCGCGCGTTCCTGGTACGAGCCTTCGACGATCGGCATCTCGTAGATCTGGTCGCCGTATTCGAGTTTTGCTTTTTGAGTCATGAATTCCGCATGGGTTCTAGCGTGACCCTGGCTCCCGGGCAACGTCGTCCTCATCCGCGTTTCCGAAGGGTTTCTAAGCAAGGAGCTCAGCCCGGCAGTCACCCGAGCATGCCGTCGAAGCCGGACGTTGGCGTCGTATGCTAGCGTGCCGACCAGCATGAGAATCTCCACCTCGGCCTCCGTCATCGTCCCCAAGCCGCGCGAAGAAGTCTTTGTCTTCTCCTCAGCGAACGACACCTACGAACGACATTTGCGTCCGCTCGGGCCCATCGCGGGGATCGAGAAGGCCGAGATGGTCGACGAGCAGCCGCTCGCCGAAGGGTCTTGGCGCCAGATTTCGTTGACCGACGGCAGCGTGCTCAGGGAGGTGATTCTCGAGCATGTCCCTCCGTCACGGCATCGGTATCGCTGGACGGATGGCATCAAACCACCGTTCTCGCTATTGGTTCGGAGTGGCACCGGCACGTGGGAGTTCACCGAGGTGGCCGGGGGCACGCGCATCGACTGGGGCTACGTGTTCGAGCTAGTCGCCGCTAGCCTATCCGATCCTCCTCCTCATTCAGCCACTCTTCCGCGCCTGGTTGAAGAAGGGTCTCGAATCGATTCGCGACGAGCTCAGCAGCCGGAGCTAGAGACAGATCCCTGCGCCGTCACAGGCGCCCGAGCCGGGACCACCGCCGTTGTCACATGGCGTGCTGAGCGGCAGCGGAGTCTGTGCATCGCAAACGTTCGCGGTGCACGAGGGCGCTGTGGTGCAGTCGTTGCCGTCATCGGTACAGTCACCGGCGACGTTACACTCGACACAGGTGCCCGAGCCGTTGCAAACCGCATCGTTCGGGGTGACGAGGGTACAAAGCGTTCCAGCCGAGAGGGCGGTCTGCGGGGTGCAGACATTGGCCGTGCAGGTCGGAGCGGCCGTGCACTGATTGCCGTCATTCGGACAGTCACCCGCGGTCACGCAGCCCACGCACGAACCGGCACCGTTGCAAATGCCGCCCGCACACGGCGTGCCCGCTCCGAGGTTCGCAGGTGTATCACAGGAACCTGCCGTGCACGACGGACCTGCTGTGCAGTCGTTGCCGTCGTCGGTGCAGTTACCCGCGACCACGCATTCCACGCAGAGGCCGCTGCCGTTGCAGACGCCGCCCGTGCAGGGTGTGCTCGCAGGCTGGTTCGCGATGACGCATGTGCCCGCGTTGCAAGTGACAGGAGCGGTGCACTCGTTGCTGTCGTCCGTGCAGTCCGTGTTGACCACGCAGCCCGTGCAGTTT
Source organism: uncultured delta proteobacterium (assembly GCA_963786865.1). Taxonomy (GTDB): domain Bacteria; phylum Myxococcota_A; class Polyangia; order Polyangiales; family Houyiibacteriaceae; genus SG8-38. The sequence continues at coordinate 16,804 of CAWBAV010000002.1, forward strand.
CCGGCGCCGTCGCAGACGCCGCTCGCACAAGGTGTGCTTGCAGGCTGGTTGACCACCACGCAGACCCCCGCGGGGCAGGTCGCCGGGGCGGTGCATTGGTTGCCATCGTCGGTGCAATCCGTCGGAGCCAGGCACTGCACGCAGGAACCAGCGCCGTTACAAAGCCCATCCCCCACCGAGGCAAAGTCGCAGGCGGTGCCCGAAAGCGAGGGGGTGCTGCCCGGGCATCCGCTCACCGGGTTGCAGGCAGCGTCGTCGGTGCACTGGTTGAAGTCGTTGCAGTTGAGAACGGGTGGGCCGACGCAGACGTCGGGCACGCAGGTGACATTCAGAAGCCGCGTCTGGTCGCAGAATGTGTCGCCATCGCTCACGTTGATGCTGATGTTGTGGTCGAGCGCCTGGTTACACTGGTAAGTCGTCGTGCTGAGCGCGGCATTGGCAAAGGTTCCGGCCAGCGACGACCAGGTGTATTGCAGGGTCGCGCCCTCCGGATCGTTGGCGTTGACGCTGACCTGAGCCGTTTGACCGATCGCGATCGTCTGCGGCACCACGTTGATCTGGTTGAGCACCGGACAGACGTTGTCCTGGAACGTGACGTCGACGCCGACCGAACCCGACGGGAGCGTGGACGAAACGGAGCAGGTCATCACGATGGCGATCTGTGTCGTGACTCCTTCGGCGATGTCGAACGGCGCCGAGCCGCGGCAGATGTTGGTGTTCGCCGAGTCATACGCGGTGAGCACGATGCCGTAGCCCGTCGCTACCGGCAGATCCATGATCGAGAGCGCTACCGTCGGTGTCGTTCCGCCAAGCACTTCGGCCAGGCCGGCGATCGGTTCGGTGAGACCGCCGCCGCTGACAACCCACTCGACGCGGGCGATGTCTGACGCCTGAATCTCGAAGCGCGCCGAAAGGGCAGGGCTCCCCTCGTCGGAGCTTTCGTTACAACCCAGAACCGCGAGTGCAAGCAAGCAAGCGGCCAACTTTATTTTTATTGGCGATGGTGTCATGACGGGCGGACCTTAGTACGATCATGCCCACCAAATTGCAACGCTGTTCTGACGGGTTTTCATCGTGTTTTGTGTGGGAAAGTGACCCACATTACAAGTTCGATACCGTACTGTCCGGTGCCAGTAGAGATGGGTAGTGAGGGCGTACGTCTATCTGTAATCTGCATACATTTGCGCACCCGCCACCTATTGCGCCGCTCCGGCGTTGTTTCTAGTATCGCGCGCATGACTCGAACAAGTCGGCTCCGGCTCGTGCTCCTTATTTCGCTTGGCGTCGTGATGTTCCCGATGGCGGGATGTAGCAGCGACTCGGGCGACCCGCCCACCGAGTCTCTTCGAATTCTGGTCACCAACGATGACGGCGTGGAAGCACCCGGCATCGACGCCGTCGTCGAAGCCTTGATCACCGACCCGAACAATGACGTCGTGGTTTCCGCGCCAGCCGTGAATCAGAGCAGCAGCGGCGACAGCACCACACCGACACCACCGCCCCTCGAGGCCACGCAAACGACGACTGCGAGTGGTTACCCCGCGACCGCGGTGATGGGCTACCCAGCTGACTCCGTTCTCTATGCGCTGCAGAATCTATACCCCGATGAGCCGCCGCACGTCGTGCTCTCCGGTATCAACGCGGGGCAGAACGTTGGCGACGTGCACGTCGGAGGCAGTGCAGTCGGCTTGCAGGTCGACATCTCAGGCACCATCGGTGCCGCCAAAACCGCGGCATGCTCCGGAGTTCCGGCCTTGGCTTCCTCGCAGGGCGACGGCGAAACGGCGGACTATCCCTCGGGGGTCGTCGAAGTGCTCCGATGGTTGGATGCCAATCGAGAGGCGCTGCTTGCGGGTACCGTCTCCACCGAAAGCATCACCAACATCAACATTCCAAGTTGCGACACGGGCACGATCAGAGGCCAGCTGGAAGTCCCGCTTGCCTTGGAGAATCCGAGCGGCTGGAACCTCCCCGATGGATTCCAGGACTGCGAATCCACCGTAGAGAATCCCCCGGACGACATCGAGGCCTTCTTCAACGGCTACGTCACGATCACGCCGGTGCCGAGCAACAAGAACGACACCTGCGACGACCTCAACTGAACGACGCTCGATGACTCCCTCGAAGGCCAGCAAGCTTCTTTTCCTGGCCATCCTGGCACTGGTCTTCGTCGGCTGCGGCAGCGAGGACAGCAGCGGCGCGGCGGCGGGCAGTGGAGCATCCGATGGCAGCGGCGGCTCCCCAGGCACGAGCGTCTTGCCTGGGCTGGGTTTCGTCGCCTCTTCCTTCGGCTTCTACTACCCGGCCGACACCGAAGCTCGGATCGACGGATTCGATCTCGACGATCGTGCTTCGAGCGCCGCATCGCCTTCCCCCGACGAGTGCCCCCACGATGATTTCATCGGACCCAGTGACGAACCCGGGATCGACTACAGCTTCCTCCGCATCATCGAGAACGAGGATGTTCGTGAAGACGGAAAGTACGTGTTCGGGGGTTTTCGGGAGGGGCAGCTCGTCGACGGCGTGATCGGTGGCGCGACCAAGAACGGCTCGATGACGATCCTGCTGCAGGTCCAGGGCCTCGACGACCCCAACGGCGACGACGACGTGACCGTACAGATCTTCGCGAGCGAGGATTCGCCCGCACTCGGTACCGACAACTCGGTGCTTCCGGGCGCCACGCTCAGTATCCATCCCGACACACGCTTCCACAGCGGGGAAGTGCAGGGCAGCGTTCAGGACGGTGTTCTCACAGCCGGACCGATCGACCTTCGGTTTCCGATCGACATCATGATCGTCAAGGACGAGCTCTTGATCCATGACAGCTGGCTGCGGATTGCCCTTGGCGACGGCACGTTCGAAGGCACCGTCTCCGGATATTGGGACGTGGCGAACATCCGAAGCATCGTCGGCAAACCCACCACCGACAACGGCAACGCGGCAAACTTCACGATCGAACAATTCGACTCGGCCATGGCCGAATTGGCCGATGGCAATTACGACTCGGTTTCCGGTCTTTGCACGTCCTTCAGCACGATGTTCCGGTTCTCTGGGCTGCAAGCGTTCCTGGTCAGCGAGAGCGGGCCCGACGGAACGGGCGGAAGCGCTGGCTCCGGCGGCGGTGGCGGCGTGCCGACGGTCGTCGACCAATGCGTGAACGATGCGGACCAGGCTGCACTCGAGGCTCTATCCACCCCGGAACGAAGCGGCCCCGCCATCGTCGGTGAGATCGCCGCAGATTGCCCGATCGCGGCCTGCGGTCCCGAAGTCGGGGCGGTGCTCTCGGACAGCTCCGAGGCAGCCCGCAATGCGCTCGGCGATTGCATCGCCGTGTGCATTGCCGACCGAACGGGCCTCTCGACGGCGTGCACCGGCTGTTATGGCACCATCGCGGCCTGCTCGACCGCTTTCTGCCTTGCGCCCTGCATCGCGGATGCGGGCTCCCAAGAGTGCGCCAATTGTGCGCTCGAGAACTGCATCGATGTCAACGCCTGTACGGGGCTCTATTGAGCTCTAGAAGGCTGCATGGAAGTCTGGTTTCCTAGAAGGGGTGATCCGATGTCTCTGGTTTCCATGTTCAAGGGCAAAGGTCCGAGCGGATTCGGCTATGGTAGCACTGCCGAGGACGTTACCGCGGGTCTCGACCTGAGCGGGCGAACCGTCTTGCTGACCGGCTGCAACTCCGGCATCGGCAAGGAGACGCTCCGAGTGCTCGCCATGCGCGGTGCGCACGTGATCGCGGCGGCACGCACGCTCGACAAGGCCAGGGCTGCTTGTGATTCGGTCGAGGGCAAGACCACGCCTGTCGCCTGCGAGCTCTCCGAACCGGCTTCGGTTCGAGCTTGCGTTGCCGAGGTCATCGCGCTCGGCAAGCCCCTGGACGCGATCATCTGCAATGCCGGTATCATGGCGCTTCCGAAGCTCCAACAGAAGCACGGCTACGAGCTCCAGTTCTTCACCAATCACATCGGCCACTTCATCTTGGTAACCTCACTGCTCGATAGGCTCGCTGACAAGGGACGTGTGGTGATGGTCAGCAGCGATGCACACAATGGCGCGCCTCGCGAGGGCATCCAGCTCGACAACCTCAGCGGCGAGCGAGGGTACCGGCCATGGGCGGCCTACGGACAGTCGAAGCTCGCGAATCTGCTTTTCGCCAAGCAGCTCGCGAAGCGACTCTCCGGCACTGGAAAGACGGCCAATAGCGTCCATCCCGGCGTGATTCACACGAACCTTGCCCGGAGCATGAACCCCATCGCCAAGGGAGCGCTCGCGATCGCGGCCCCACTCGTGCTCAAGAGCGCCGCCGAAGGCGCAGCTACGCAGTGCTATCTCGCGGTACATCCGAACGTCGAAGGGGTGAGCGGCAAGTACTTCGCCGACTGCAACGTCTCGAAGTCGAGCGCAAGAGGGCGCGACGACGCACTGGCGGAAAAGCTCTGGGAGGTCTCCGAGAAGATCACCGCCGAGGTCACCGCTTGACAAGAAGAAGCAGCACCGAGCATTGTCTTTTTTCCAGTTGCGGAAGGTTGAATAGATGTCCAATTCCACAGCTCAGATAGGCACCGAGACACGCGCCAACCGCTCCCCCGAATCCTCTCCAGTGGCGGCGGCGACCGACGCGAGCAAGACGGAGATCGAGCGCATTTTCAAGCTTCAGCAGCTCCATCAACACTCGGTCGCCAGGACGACGGCACGGGAGCGCAAAGAGAAGCTGAAGCGGCTCGGCAAAGCGATCCTCGAGCACCGGCAAGAGATCCGTGATGCGCTCTACGCGGACTTTCGCAAGCACCCTAGCGAGGTCGATCTCACGGAGATCTTCACCGTCACGAGCGAGATCAAACACACGACTCGCCATCTCTCGAAGTGGATGCGACCGCGCCGCGTCAAGACCCCCCTCACGTTGCTCGGAGCGAGCTCGCACATTCACTACGAGCCCAAGGGCGTCGTGCTGATCATCGCGCCCTGGAACTTCCCGATCACCCTCACCTTCGGTCCTCTGGTCGCGGCGATCGCGGCGGGCAACTGCGTGATCATCAAGCCGTCCGAGCACACTCCGCACGCCTCGGAAGTCACCAAACGGATCATCGCAAAGGTGTTCGATGAGAGCGAGGTCGCCGTCGTCGAAGGCGGAATCCAGACTTCGACCGCGCTCCTCGCGCGTCCCTTCAACCACATCTTCTTCACCGGCGCCCCTGCGATCGGCAAGGTCGTGATGACTGCAGCAGCCAAGCACCTTGCCTCGGTCACCCTCGAGCTCGGCGGCAAGTCACCGACGATCGTCGACGAAACCGCCAGCGTCGACGCCGCGGTGACACGGATCGCCTGGGCGAAGTACACGAACAACGGCCAGATCTGTATCGCCCCTGACTACCTCTTCGTGCATGAGAGCAAGAAGGACGAATTCCTCAGCAAGCTCAAGGAAAGAATCGAGTCGTTCTACGGGCTCGACGCGCAGAAGTCTGAATCGTACGCGCGGATCGTCAACCATCGCCACTATCAGCGTCTCTCCGGCTATATCGAGGACGCCAAGCAGAAGGGCGCCACCGTCGTCTATGGCGGCCGGACGGATGGAAGCGAGGACTACATCGAGCCCACGGTCCTGACCGACGTCGACCCAAGTGCCGACGTGATGACTGAGGAGATCTTCGGCCCGGTTTTGCCGGTCTACAGCTACAAATCCCTCGACGAGCCGATCGGGATGATCAATTCCAAGGAAAAGCCACTTGCCCTCTACATCTACAGCAAGAGCAAGAAGAACATCCGACGGATCATCGACAATACGCGCGCGGGTGGCACCTGCATCAATCACAGCGCGGTGCACTTCTTCAACAGCGAGTTGCCGTTTGGCGGCTCGAACAACAGCGGCATCGGAAAGGGCCACGGTTTCTTCGGATTCGAGGCCTTTTCGAACCCCCGTGGCATTCTCAAACAGTGGTCGCCGTTCAGCGGGCTCGAGCTCATGACGGCGCCGTTTACGAAGTTCAAGCAATTGCTCATCGACCTCAGCATCAAATACCTCTGAGCCGATGGCCTACGACGAGAAGCTTGCGGATCGAGTGCGCGAGGTTCTCGCTCGCAGACGCGGCATCAGCGAGAAGAAGATGTTTGGTGGCCTTTGCTTCCTCGTCCATGGGCACATGGCTTGCGGGATCATCGGCGACGAGCTCCTTGTGCGCGTGGGACCGGAGGCGTACGAGGCAGCGCTGGTAGAGCCAGGCGCCAGAGCGATGGACTTCACGGGCCGAGCCATGAAAGGCATGGTATACGTCAGCCCGCGCGGCCACGGGCGCGCGCCGAGCTTGAAGGCCTGGGTGGAGCGAGGTCTCGTTTACGCCAGGTCGCTTCCCCCTAGGACTTGAACCCAGACTCATGACGCGTGAGGCACCCTGTCAGTACGAGCCCGGCAGCACCCGGAAGCGCGTGCTCTACGTCGGCTCCGGCCTCGAGTGCTTCGAGTCGCTCATCGCCGACATGATCGCCGCGCCGCGCACGGAGCGCGTACGTTCGGACCTCTATCCCGTGCTTCGCAGTCGGGGCCAGGAGGTCGAGTGGGTGCCCGTCTGGGATACCGTGGGAGCGACCGGCACCCTGCGCTCTGCGTACGTGAACCTCTTGCTGGTCGACCTGCGCTGGTGCGAGAACTTCGAAAACCGTGTTTCCGAGGTTCGCCAGCTCCTGAATGCGCTCGACCACGAAGACGACGTCGAGCAGCGCTACGGCTTCCACCGCATCGTAGTGATGGTTTCCGGGCCGGATGCGAGCCGACTCGACGACTTGATCATCGAGCTTGGCGCCGTGGGGGTTCGCCATATTCTTCGCCAGGACTTCCGAGAAGACGTTCCCGCTTGGTCGAGTGATGTGCCATTCGCAGAGCGGGTGCTTCGCAGCGCCGTCGATCTCACGGGCTCCCGCCGTATCGGCAAGACGGCGATCTGCGCCGCGGGTGGTGGCATCACCGGGATCTACTTCGAGATGGGCGTGCTCAAGTGTCTCGACGATTGCCTCACCAACTGCAGCGTCAACGACTTCGACATGATGTTCGGCATCAGCGCGGGGGCCGTAGTGACGAGCCTCTTGTCCGTCGGCTACACGGCAGATGAGCTCATGGCCGGCATCGCCAACGTCCCGGGCGGCCGTGTGCCACCCTTGTCGTTGAGCCTTCTTCGACTCTCGCACTTCAATCACGAGGACATTCGTTGGCGTATGTCCAGCGCTGCGAAAACCGGGATTCGGGCGTTCTGGGAAAGCTTCCGCGGGCGCGGCACCGGCACTGCGGACAGCCTCTTTCTCGAGTACACGAGCCTGGTCGGCCCGCCGTTCCACTCCTCGGAATTCGAGGTGATGCTGCGCCGCATTCTGCGGATGTCCGGCAGCACGAACGATTTCCGCCAGCTTCCGGTCGAGCTTTACGTTGGCGCCTCCGATCAGGATGCCCGATCCCACGTGCTCTTCGGCTCCGAGGGCTACGATCACGTTCCGATTAGCAAGGCAGTGCAGGCCTCGCTCAGCGTCAATCCCGCGTTCGCTTCCGTGCCCATCGACGGCCGCTACTACGAGGATGGCGCGATCACACGCACCTCTAATTTCGCCGAGGCCATCAGCCGAAACGCGACGCTCGTCGTCACCTTGGACCCATTCGTTCCGTATGTCTCGAAGCTACCGGGCGTCGCACATCGCCGCGGAGTTCTCTACAACATCGATCAGGACATCCGAACGATCTCGTTCACCCGCTTTGAACGCGCGCGCAATGCCGTTCTCCGCAAGCACCCCGAGGTCAGCTCGTACACGTTTCTTCCGTCCAACACCTTGCGGCGTTTGCTCTCGACCAACCCCATGGACCATCGGCCGTATCTCGAGATCTGGCGCGGTGCGTACCTGTCCGCGCTACAACGGATCGATCAGCTCTGTCACCGGCTTCGGGGCGATCTGGCCGAGCAAGGGATGCTGCTCGACACGGGGATGGCGGAGCACGTTGCGGAGCAACTCCGGACGACGACCCATCTCAGCTTCGCCGACTTCTTTCCGGATCGCGAGGTCGACATCGAGAAGCGTCCGTTCATGCAACCCTCTCGACTCGCATCGTCCCCACCGTCCGCCGTCCGCGTTTCGGACGCGCTTGGTTCCGTTCCGCCTTCTCATGGCGAGTGAGAGCCTTAGGCTTCCCTAAAGCGATAAGGAGTGATCATGAGCCTTGCTGACCAGAACTGTGTGCCTTGCAAAGGTGGCGTCCCTCCGATGGGGCCAGAGAAAGCAGAGGAGCTGCTACGCGAGCTCGACCCGGGCTGGGCCGTGAACGCCCAAGGGCATCTCGAGCGCACGTACGCGTTCTCGAATTTCGTCGATGCCATGGCGTTCGCCAACCGTGTCGGGGAAATCGCCGAGGCGCAGAACCACCACCCCGACCTGCACGTGGCCTGGGGCAAATGCACCGTCGAGATCTGGACCCACAAGATCCAGGGCCTGACGGAGAGCGATTTCTACTTCGCGGCCAAGGCAGACCGGGCCCTTTGATCGAGAGAAACGCGCGCATATTTTTCGCGTCCGATCGCCGAAACGAATCCGTTATTCTCGCCGCATGGCGCCTCCACGCATGCGGCCTCGCTTCGAGTTTCAGCTCCCCGTCGAGCGTGAGCGGTGGCTCGGCGCGTTGAAGTCCCTACTACAGAACGACGCCGGCTCGCTTCGTGGGCAGGTGTTTCGCAAGCACGCGGTCGTCGAGGTACGGGACGGAGAGCGAACGTTCTGGTCACCGTATCTCAATCTCGAAGTCGAAGATGAGCCGGATGGTTCCGCGATCCGAGGACGTTTTTCGCCGCATCCCAACGTCTGGACGATGTTCATGGCGGTTTACATTTTGCTGGCGATCGCGGCGCTCGGAGGGCTCTCCTACGGGATCGTGCAGTACACCTTGGGGCAACCGCCCTGGGCCTTGCTCGTCGTTCCAGCGGCGGTTGCGCTCTTCGGATTCGTCTATGGCGCCACACTGATCGGACAAGGGCTCGGCGCGGAGCAGATGTACAAGATGCGGAGCTTGATCGATCGAGCATGCGTCGACGCGCTCAACGCGCCGGTCGCTGTTTACGCCACGGCATCGAATCTCGACGACTGACTCCCCCGACTTGGTACCGCGCTTGCATGCTTCGGCGCGTCAGGAGCGGTTTGCGAGTGATGTTGCAAAGTCACGCAGATGCTACGCGCATAAAGTGTTTCTTCGCGCAAAATATGCGTGCGGTTTCGATTGCGCTCTTGAAAGTGTTTTTCAACTGCAATCGTTTGATTTTCGCTGCGAATTGTAGAAACTCTGCGCCTGGACTAAGGGTGGAGATAGGGTGAAGACGATGACTACGAACAAGTCTTTGGTTGGGCGATTCATCTTGGCAGCCGTGCTGTCAATTGCAGTCGCTGCGATAGGTTGCGGTTCCGACGGCGGAACCCCCGCCGGCTCGGGCGGTGACGGCGGCACGGGCGGCACGGGCGGTGGCACGGGCGGCACCGGCGGTGGCACGGGCGGCACCGGCGGTGGCACGGGCGGCACCGGCGGCACAGTAGAACCCGGCGCCGTCACGGCGACTCCGCCAGGCCCTCCAGGCACGGTGTTTGGTCCCGCCGATCTCACGATCGAGCTGACGACCGACAGCGGCAACCCGATCTACTTCACCACGGATCTCACACCCGTTCTCGATGAGGACGGCGTCGTGCAGGGCACCGAGTACACCGGCCCGATCACGATCAGCGACACCACGGTTCTGAAGTTCCTCACTGGCGTCGAGGGGGATTACAGTCCTCAGCAGTCAGAAGGTTACGTCTTCGCCGAAACCCCCATTCGCAACCAATGGGCAGCGAGCGGGCACGGCGACATCACGGCAGAGCCTTGGCGCCACTGGGACGAGGATGGCAGCGTCTCGACCCGCTGTGCGAAGTGTCACGGACCGCAAGCAAACGACGCTCCACCTCCCGACGTGGGCTTGCTCGAATACCTCGCGACCGGCGCTAACACTCGCTCGGCGCCGCTTCCGCTCGGACTCGACTGCGTGAACTGCCATCAGACCTTCCCGACGATTTACTCGAACCTCGCGAAGTTCGGGCTCCCGAACGGCGAGCTCGAGCCCGTGGTCTTCCCGTCCACCGAGCAGGCCTCTCTTTATGGGCGGAGCAACATCTGCATCACCTGCCACCTGGGCCGGGAGTCCGGCGCGAGCGTGCAGGCCAAGATCGACGCTGACGATGGTCAAGGGCCCTACAGCTTCACCAACATCCACTACTACGCGGCTGCCGCTTCCTTCTTTGGGGGAGAAACCGTCGGAGGGTACCAGTACCCCGATGAGGAGTACCGACCGCGGAACACGTTCCCTTCGCATCCCGACGAGTTCTCGACCTGCGTCGGCTGCCACATGACCAACGCCCAAGGCGGCGAGATGCACACCTGGATTCCGGAGGTCGACACCTGCATCAGCTGTCACGGTGGCACGAGCTTCGAGACGCTCGGCGGCTCGCCCGGTACGAACTACACGAACATCCAGGCCTTGCTGCCCGAGCTCTACGCCGCGATCCAGGCCTATGCGTCAACCACGCTCGGCGTGTCCATCGTCTATGACGCCAATAGTTACCCGTACTGGTTCGACGACCAGGGCGAGGGGTTCACGAGCTTCGACGCGACGCTTCTTCCAGCCGCGTACAACTACCAGGTGGCCCTGAAGGACCCTGCTGGGTTCATCCACAACGGGACGTACCTCTCGCAGATCCTCCACGACTCCACCGTCGCGCTCGGCGGGACCAGCAGCGTCGCAGTTCCTGGTCGCGGCGAGTACGCCATCGAGGGAGCGGAGATCGGCACTCTGCTCAAGTCGCAGCAGTGGCAGATCAGCGCCCACGCCGCGGCGGGCACCGAGCCGTTCCGGCACTGGGACAACGACTACGAGCCCGACGGTTACACGCCGGCCGGCATCGAGGCCTCATGCACGAGGTGCCACAGCACGCCAGGTTTCGGCGAGTACGCCATGGGCGTCGCGACGACCGGGACCATGCCCACCACGACCGTGGACTGCTGGGCTTGCCACAACGAGTTCAATCTCTTCGACGATCCGTCGACGCGATACGCGGACCTCGGGAACAACCCGGCGCTCGAGCCGATCGTGTTCCCCTCGGGTGACACTGCGACCTTCAGCAACAGCAGCAACATGTGCATGGGCTGCCATCAGGGGCGAAGCTCTGGCCAGAGCGTGGCCGGCGCGACGCCGAACACCGCCGTGCAGGCGCCAACGGACTACCCGTCCTACGACTTCATCAACATTCACTACTTCGCCGCGGCGGGAACGCTCTTCGGCAACGTCGTGAATGCCGGGTACGAATACTCTGGCAACACCTACCGCGGACAGAACACATTCGTCGGCCTGCACACGCAGGACGGGCGAACCCTGGTCGACTGCATCGGTTGCCACATGAATGCGTCCGCCGATACAGATCAGAAGCAGCGGCACACGTTCTTACCGCGGGTCCAGGATTGCAATCTCTGCCATTCTGGTGATTCGTTCCCAACCCTCAGCGGCTCGCCGGAGGACAACTTCTTCGACATCGAGGTGATGAAGGCCGACCTGTACGAGGCCATCCAGGACTACGCCGTGAATGGCCTTCCGCAGTCATCACCGGTCTTCTACGACCCGGTTGCGTATCCCTACTGGTTCAAGGACAACGGGCAGGGCGCCAACTTCGGCAACCGCTATCGAGACTTCGATTTCGACATGCTGACGGCGGCGTACAACTACCAGGTGGCTCTGAAGGACCCGGCCGGGTACATCCACAACGGAGACTACATCAAGCAGCTACTCTTTGATTCGACCTGCGCGATGGGTGGTACCCCCGTAGCATTCCCAGGTCGACCTAGCTGTCCGTAGTCGCCAAGCGACCACAGGCTCAAAAGGCCAAAACCGCACTCCGGGGCACGTCTTCGCTTGAAGGCCTGCCCCGGTTGTCTATTATCGTCGCGATGGCTTTCCACCCACGTGGTTCTTGGCTTGCAGCTCTCGTCCTCTTCTCGTTCGCAGTCGGCGCCTGCAAAGGAGACACGGGCGAACAAGGGCCGCAGGGGCCGCCCGGTGAGCAGGGACCTCCTGGAGAGGTTACCCCGCCGGACATCGAGCCCGCGCCCTTCGGCTTGGTCGGCCGCGTCATCGAGCCGAACTTGGTTCCGGTTGCGAGCGGTAGCGTGTACCTCGTTCCCGCGACCGACGTCGAGGCGCTTTCCGAGACACCGATCGATATCTTTCTCTCCCCGGATGCAACCACGGCGCTCGAGATCGACGAGCCCATTGAAGACCTGCTCGATACGCAGGGGGACACCTATGAGCAGGCGGCGGTCGACATGGACGGCGTCTATCGCTTCGAGACGCTTCCCGAAGGGCGCTATTTCGTCGTCTGGGTTCCCGAGAGCGACGACGACGAGCATCTGCCAGGCGGCGACAATGGCAGGGTTTCGTTCGACACCGACTCGCTGATCGGCATGCAGATGAACATCGAGGTGAGCCCTCAGCCGAGCCCGGCTGCAACGTACGTCGGTTCCTCGACCTGCATGGTGTGCCATGGTCTTCACAGCACCACGCGCACCGCGCACAACGTCGGCCTTCAGGTGCCAGGCTTGCGCTCGGTCTTGCAGGACATCGAGCCCTGGCCAGACTTCGACGCTGCGCTCGAAATCTTCGATACGAGCTCGACGACGCTCTACTATTACGATTGCGACGACGCGACGCTCGATCCAGCCAAGTGCAGCGTCGACGATGAGCCTCCGGCCGGCGCGGTCGCGTTCACGATCAACCTTCGCCGAGACTTCGGCAAAGCGCTCGGTGAGATCGGGGCATACTACATCGAGATGGTGAACGGCACGACCGAGCGCTACGACGTGGTGCTCACCTATGGCGGTGCGCTCGGACGGCAGCAGTATCTTACGCGCCGCAGCAACCCCGACGGAAGCCTCAGCTATTTCGTGCTGCCCCTGCAGTACAACTACGAGGGAGACTTCGCGAACCCGGATCCGGCGGATTGGCCCTGGAGCGACTACCGCTCGGACCTCTGGTACGACTTCGGCTCCGACGGGCTTCGACAGCCCGACAACGGAGAGTCCTTCGACAACAACTGCGCCGGCTGTCACTTCACCGGCTACAGCTTGCAGGGAAGCGACGCGGACGGTTGGTCTGCGCAGGCGACCGTCGATCCCAATGGGGCCTTCGACTACAATGGCGATGGCAAGCCCGAGCTGATCAACACCGGTTGCGAGGCCTGCCACGGACCGGGCTCCGAGCACTTGGAGCTGAGCCCGCGAGGTAGTCACATCGTCTCGCCTGGGCTGCTTACCCCCGGCCGTCAGACCGTGATCTGCGGGCGCTGCCATTCGCGGCCGCTTGGCATCGGGGCGGGCATGACCGGGCTGCCGCTTTCTGCCGATGACGAGATGCCTCCAGTTGGAATTCGTCGCCGGGACTTTGCGTCTTTGTACACCACGCGCGTGAGCGGCTCGCCGGATGATTTTTTCCCCTCGGGCGATGTGAAGGCTGACTACCAGCAGTACTCGGACCACATCCGCGCCAGGCACTATCGGAACCCCGTGAGGCTCACGACCTGTAGCGGCTGTCACAATCCGCATGTCAACGCGGACGAGGTCGCCGAGATGGACACGTCTGGCAACCCCAATGCCATGTGCACGACCTGCCACAGTCCGGAGGCCAACCCGGAGCTCTATCCGGTGCCGGCTCACGTCGCCAACGTCACTGGCGTCGATGGGCACGCGAGCTTGGAGGAGTTCTTCGGGCCGTACGTCTGCACCGAGTGTCACATGGTGCCGACCGCCAGGTCCGGCGCCGCGGTTCGAACATTGGTCGACTCGATCGGGGGGCCCCCGACCGTGCAATACTACTGGAACGACATCGCGAGCCATCGCATGACGGTGACCCGTTGGGAAGGCGGACAACCTGACCAGCCCATCGCGTTCACGAATACCTGCGGCGAGTGCCACGGCGAGTACCTTCCCAACAACCCGGTGCCATGAGGTTCGGGGCACACCGGCGTTGGGTTGCCGGGCTTTCCTTGGCAGCCCTCGCGCTTTCCGCATGCAACGAGCCGCGCGACAGGGATGAGCCGCCGCTCGTCTTCGCCGATGTCGAGCCGATTCTGGAGGAAAGCTGCGTCGAATGCCACAGCGGGCCCGCGGCGGCAGCGAACTATCGCGTCGAGAGCTACTTCACGACCATTCGCTGTATCCCCGATCCAGAGGGACAGCCGGCGACCTCGCCACCGGACGAGAGCGCGCCGATCCTCGCGGTGCTCCAAGAACCCAGCCATGCCGACCTCCTCGACGCGGATGACGTCTCCACCCTCACGACATGGGTCACCGAAGGAGCCTTTCCGAATGCCCGCCGCACCCATCCGGGGCAGTGGGACGATCCGCGCGCCGCGGATTGGCACGGGAGCTATCTTCGGGCGACTGACTGGGAGCCGATTCTCGATCCGGAGCGCACCGACGCCTGCGGGCTTTGCCATGCGGGCTCGCCCGCGCCCGTCGAGGAGGTCACCGTCTATCCACCGGGCGCCACGGACTGCACCGATTGCCACGCGCTGCCCGGCGGCGTGATGGCCTGCGGAACCTGCCACGGAGACGGACTACGCCCCTATCCGCCGCGAGACCCGTGCTACTTCCCTGGGCCACCCGCCGGTTACGCGCACACGCCTCACGTGCAGTCCTCGGCGAACAACCCGCGCGGCCTCGACTGCCAGGCCTGCCACTTCGGGGAGGACTACTCGATGCTCGGCGGACGCCACGCCAACGGTGACATCGATGTGGTCTTCCAGCCCGCCTGGGGTCCGGACGCGAGCTACGATCCGGAGACGCGTGTCTGCGCCACCAGCTGCCATCTGCGCGGTGGCACCACGCCTGTCGTCGCTTGGGACGAAGAGGATCTCGAGCTGGAGTGCAACTCCTGCCACCAGAATCCGCCGGTCGGCCACGCAACGATCGCATGCAATCAATGCCACCAGGGCATCAATCCAGCTGGTACTCGGCTCACCATCGAAGCTCCGCACATCAACGGTCGCGTCGACGCGTTTCCTTAATCGTTGCGATTCGGCCTTGAAATCCGATAGGCTCGCTCGCAGTTGGCGGAGAGGCAGGCCTGATGAAGCTCGACCGGCGCACGATTTTGAATTGGTTTCTCGGGGGAAGCGCCTTCGCCTGGCTGGGCTCGGTGGTCTACCCCGTCCTTCGGTTCCTGAGCCCGCCTCCGGAGCAGGAGGCGGCGGTTTCTTCGGTGAAGGCAACGACCTTGACGGAGATGGAGCCCAACTCGGGGAAGGTGTTCAAATTTGGCCGGAAGCCGGCCCTTCTCGTGCGCAGACCCGATGGCAACTTCGTCGCCTACCTCGCCGAATGCACCCACCTCGACTGCACCGTGCAGTACCGCTCCGAAAAGGAGGACATCTGGTGTGCCTGCCACAATGGGGTCTATGACTTGAACGGAACCAACGTGTCGGGCCCTCCACCGAGGCCGCTCGACGCGCTCGAAGTGCATACGCAGGGGGACGATGTCTATGTCACCCAAAAATCGTAAGCGTTCGCTGCTGGACTGGGCGAAAGATCGCTACCCCATCGCGCAGTTTCAGGACTGGGCGAAGCACAAGACGGTGCCAGTAGGGCGGGGCGCCTTTTGGTATTATTTCGGTGGAATCACGCTCTTCCTGTTCCTCATTCAGGTGGGAACGGGAATCATGTTGATGTTCTACTACAAGGGAAGCGCCGACACGGCTTTCGAGAGCGTCCGCTTCATCTCCGCCAAGGTGCCGTTTGGATGGCTGATCCGATCGGTGCACGCCTGGTCGGCGAACCTGATGATCCTCTCGGCGTTCATCCACATGTTCAGCGTGTTTTTCATGCGCGCGTATCGCAAGCCGCGTGAGCTCACTTGGATCTCGGGGATCGTGCTTCTCGGGATCCTGTTCGGCTTCGGGTTCAGCGGCTACCTCTTGCCCTGGAACGAGCTCGCCTTCTTCGCGACGAAAGTCGGAACCGACATCATCGGGATCGTTCCGTACATCGGTAAACCGATCATGTATGTCCTGCGCGGCGGCGAGGACGTAACCGGCTCGACGCTTCCTCGGTTCTTCGCGCTCCACGTCGCCCTGTTTCCCGCGCTGCTGACCATGTTCATGTTCGTGCACCTCTTCTTCATTCAGTTGCAGGGGATTCACGAGCCGCAGGCATGGGAAACGCAGCCGGAACAGCGGAAAACGATGCCGTTCTTCCCGCACTTCTTCATGCGTGAATTGCTTTTCTGGTTGATCACTTTGAACGTACTGGCGGCTCTGGCAGTCTTCTTTCCCGCGGAGCTCGGGGTAGAGGCCAATCCATTTTCGCCTGCCCCTGCGGGAATCAAGCCCGAGTGGTACTTCCTCGCCACGTTCGAGTTCCTCAAGTACATGCCCGCCCACATCGGACCGATCGAAGGGGAGAGCCTCGGGCTGTTGCTGATTTCCTTTGGCGGGCTCCTCTGGTGTTTGGTTCCCTGGATCGACCGCGGCAAGGATCGCCGAATCACGACCATCGTCATGATAGTGGGGGTCACCGCGTTGCTGTTCCTCGCGATCATGACCTACCGGGGGTACGTCGCATGACGAAGCTCTTTACCTTGGTTCTCATCGCGTCGGGTCTGGTGCTTACTTCGAGGGCCAGCGCCGAGGAGCTTCCGGGCGGAAAGTGCTTGCAATGCCATACCACCCTCGAAGACGGGGTTGCTGAGCTATGGCAGGACGATATCCATGCGCATGCCGGAATCGGATGCGATGCATGTCACGGTGGCGATCCCGCGCAGGACGACGGCGATCTCGCGAAGCGTCGTGGCACTGGCTATCGGGGCAAGCTCTCTCCGCAGGAGATCATTCTCTCCTGTGGCGGCTGTCATGGTGACATCGAGTACATGAAGGCTCGCAAACCGCTCTTGCCGATCGATCAGCTCGAAAAATATCGCACGAGCGTACATGGAAAGCTTCTCGCCAAGGGAGAGACGAGAGTGGCTCAGTGCGTGAGCTGTCATCACGCCCATGGCGTGCGTGCGGTCAATGATGCCAAGTCACCCGTTTACGCCGAGAACGTCCCAGCGACCTGCGGGCATTGTCATGCCGACGCTGAATACATGGCCGACTTCGAGATTCCCACCAATCAGTACGAAGAGTACACGCAGAGCGTTCATGGAAAGGCGCTTCTCGAAAAGCACGACGTGCGTGGCGCGCCGGCTTGCAATGACTGTCATGGCAACCACGGCGCTGCGCCCCCTTCCATCGACGCGATCAGCAACATCTGCGGAACGTGTCACAGCTTCAACGCCGAGCTGTTTCTAGGAAGCCCGTTGGCCCCGGACTTCAAGGAGAAGTCCCTCGCCGACTGTGTGGCCTGCCACAGCAAACACCTCATCACGCATGTTTCGGACGACTGGCTGGCGGACGAGCCTGGAGGTGCGTGCCGTAAGTGTCACGAAACGGGCGATGAAGGATCCGATCTAGCCCTCTACTATGTCGACACCTTCGGTTCGATTCAACGATCGTTCGACGAGATCAGCGATTTGCTCGAACGAGCCGAGACGAAGGGGATGGACGTCACCGAAGGAGAAGACTACGCGGAGTCCGCTCGCCAGGGTCTGATGCAAGCTCGCACTTTGATCCATGCGTTTTCAAAGCCGGTGATGGAGGACAAGGTCACCGAGATCGCGCAAAACCAGGCCGCCGCGTTGGAGGTCGGGTACGCACAACTCAAAGCGTTCGACGACCGCCGCCGGGGGCTTACCATTAGTACGTTGCTGCTGTTGCTTCTCACGCTCGGCGTCGCGATCAAGATTCGAACGCTGCCGCCGCTTGACTAGTTCCCGCGAATGAAGGTGTGACAGCCGGTGCAGCGTTTCGCGTCGGGCTGGTGATCGGCGACATCCTCGTGGCAGCTCATGCAGCTCGCCCGGTCGGCTCGAACCTTGACTTGGTGAATGTCATGGCAGGCGGCGCATTGGGTATGGCCTTCTCCTAGCGGGACATCGGGCAGTCGGTGCAAGCCGGGCAGTGTGTTGACCTTGTGACAACCCGCGCAGCTCGTTTGCCGGGACACCGTTCCGCCATGGGGCTCATGACAGGTCATGCATTCGCGATGCCCTGTCGGGCTCTTGGCGAGCTTTTCCTTGTGGCAGCTCGCGCAGGCGAGCACTCCCGAGGGCTCGTGGACGGTTCCTACGTGGCAGCCGCTGCAGCTCGAATGGCCTAAATTACGGCTAGTTTTGCGGATTTGATCCACGTGGCATCGTCCGCAGAGGGCGCGCTCGCTCAGCTTGCCGAGGTCGAAGCGGTGCGGCTGGTGGCAGCTCGTGCATACGGTCTTCCCTGCGTGAAACGCGGTCTCCGATCGAGCTTCTTCGTGGCAGTCGGAGCACTGGACGGCGACCTCAGCGACGCGCTTGGGGTGCGGCTCGTGACAAGAGACGCAAGGTCCCTGGCCTTCGACGGGATGCGTCGGGCGGACCTCGGCATGACATTTGCCGCATGCCTGAATGGCCGACGAGCGCACCGCGTGTGGTTCGTGGCAACTGCTACAGTCACGATGCGGGCGAGCGGTGTTCTGAGCTAGGACCTGAGTCTTCTTGTGACAGGAATTACACTGCAGGGCGCTCGATGCGGAGAAAGAATGAGGCCGATGGCAGTTTGCGCAAGCATCGTGCCCGCCTCCAAACGTGGCGGATGGAGGAACGATGGGCTCCTTTGTCGCGTGGCACTCCATGCAGGAGGCGGCGTCGGAGGCGAGCTTGTGGCCGCCGTGGCAGCCTGAGCAGGAACCGCTGAGGCTCGACCGCCCGTGTTTGACATCCATCTTCTTATGGCATTCGTAGCACTCGCGAATCGTCTCTGCGGTGGGCTTGTGCGGGTCGTGACAGGTCTCGCAAGGGACGGAAGTGTGCATCGCTAGACCCGGAAGCCCCTGTGTCTCGAAAGGCCCATGGCAACGCGTGCAGTGCCATCGTCCGAACACTTCGGGCTGGGAGCCGAAGATATGGCAGCTGTAACAGTCCATCGGAGTTCCATCGAGGTTCACGTGTGCCAGCGACGCTTGCTCTTCGTGGCATTGGGTACATACGCCCGTGTCCGGAAGCTCGAAGCCCTCTTGCGCCGGGTCGTGGCATTCGTTGCACTCGAGGCGCTCGTTGACCACGTGCTGCGAGTGTCCTGGCGAAAGGCGGATTTCGCGCCAATTTTCCGGGACCATGCGGTGCGGACCCGCGGCCCGCTGGTCCTTGATGGTCGGAATCACGTTGCTGGTGAGACGCCCGTAGAGGAAGCCGCCGAGGAAACCAAGCCCCGCAACGATGAGGATTGCTATCGCCGCACGCTTCATCGGCCACCTACGTGACAGAGTCGACAAGGAAGGTCGTTGGCCGTATCGAGGCGGCTATTGAAGCCTGGCGGATGTGGGTTGCCGCCCGGCCCGCCCACGATGTGGCAGCCGACGCACAGCACCTCGCCTGCGCCGCCATGGCAGCTCGCACAGGCCAGGGGATCCAGCCTTGCCGCTTGGCCGTGCGTGTTGCTCGTGCCCGGCGGGCCGGACCATCCCGGTGGGTGGGGATTGCCGCGTTCGGGGTTTTGTCCGGAAATACCAAGGCGAGTGTGACAATCGACGCAGAAGAGCTCGCTGTGGCAGACGAGGCATTGCGCGGGGCTGGCGGCGGCTTGCTGGTCGTGCACGGAGATGAAGTTGGCCCTGTGCATCGAGTCGCGCATCGGCTCGTCGAAGTTCAATCGAGACGGGATCGCCGGCACCGTGATGCCGTGACAAGCGGCGCACTGACGTTGCGTGTGACAGGCCGTGCAGAGGTCGCCCTGTGCGTTGGCTTCCACGCCATGCTCACGCAGGAAGTTTCCGTCGTGCACGACGTGGCTCTCAGGTCGTGTCATCTCTCCTGGCAGATCCACGTGGCAGCCGCCGCAGTCACGGGTGTCCCATTGGCCCTTGTGCGCGTGGCAGCTGAAACAAGTCGGATGCTTCACTCGCACGTAGTCCGAGCTGGTGGTGACGTTCACGTGACATCGCACGCAGTCACCGGCGCCCTCTTCCTGGTGGACCGCGTGTGAGAAGCGCAGATGCTTGCGCGCCATCTCCGCGGCCTGACGATTTCGGGCGCGCCCATGACAGTCCGAGCAAGTATTCGCGTTGTGCGGTTCTTGGTGGCACTCGACGCAGTCGGCGGTCGACGGAAAGTGGAGAGGACCGGTCTCACCCGCTTCTGGGATGCCGGCGTGGCACTTGAGGCAGTTGATTCCTTCGACGAGGTGAGCGCGGTGCTCAAACGCCCAGTCTTCGTCCTCCTGCTCGAGACCGAGCATTTTGGCGCAACCCATCGTCGTGCTCAGGAGCACGCAGAGCGCCATGATGGACGTCGTCTTCCTCATTGCTTCCCTTGCCATTTGTGCTGATAGGAGACACGCGCAAGCGCTCGCACGTCGATGCTCTGGGCCTGGTTGGAGCTCGCTTCGGCGGCTGCTGCCAGGGCCCAGCCTTTTTCATGCCGCCATTGCAGGGCAAGACGCCCCCAGGGCCACACATTGCCGGTCTCCGCGGTTCGAACGTCCGGGATGATGAGCTCGAACTCCGGCATCAGGCCGACCGCTTCGTTGTGGTCCTCGAAGAGAGGGATGACCGCGGCAAGTCGAATGCCGGTCCATTGAGAGGTTGCGACGTCCTGGCGCCGTAGCTCCCCGAGGACGCTGCCCTTGCCCTCGTCGTCCGTCCGGAGCACGCCGCGCAGAGATCCGCCCCAGCCCCAGTCATCCTCTGCCTCGAGCGCCGCCCCCTCCACCGTGAGGTCGAGCCTCGGAGCGGCCCGCCAGAAGAGATTCCCGCCCGTCTTGAAGGTGCCGAGGTCGCCGAGCACCGTGAACAGCGATGTCTGCTGAAGGAAGCGAGTCGGATTTCGCTTCGTGGCAAAGAGCTCGCCGCGGAGCTCGTGATTCTTGGTTTGGGACGAGATGGTCGCGAGCACTTCGGCAAGCCCTGGATTCACGATCTCCCAGGAGAACTTGGCGGCCATGTCGAGCCATTGAGACGCCCTGAGGGCGAAGTCCACACCGACCTCTTCGTCGGAACGCTGACCGGCGTTGTAGCGGTTGTAGTACGAGCCACCGAGCGTACCGATCTTCCCGAGGCCCTGAGAGATCCGGCCGCCAGCAATCCAATCGTACTTACGGCCCTCGATGTTCCCATCGACCGGTACCCCTCCGAATGCCTCGAAATGGGTTTTCGAAGGGGCGCGGAGAGTGATGTGACCGCCGTCGACGTGGACCGCACGCACCGCGCCCGTGGCAAGAATGAACCGACCCAGTCGCGTGTCCGTGATCCCTCTAGGGTCTCGCACCTTGACGGCGACCACCAGCGCTTCGAAGGTCGCATCATTACCCGATAGGCCGAACTGAGGTGAGCCGGCGCCGGCCCACACCAGAGCCTCCGCATCGATGTAGGGATACTTCCGCGTCGAGCCCTCGAGGATGACGAGGCCGACGTTGGGATCGAGCTGGCCCCAGAGCTCGACTCCGACGCTGTGTGGCTGAGCGGCTGCCTCTGACGAGGGGGCAAGGAGCCGCAGAGCGATCGATGCCGCAAGGGCGAGCACCCAGGGGCGCATGCGCAGGCTCTTCCGGCTTGCATTACGACCCGATCGTGGATCATGGTCAGGTGGCTCCGACGGGTCTAGAGTCGAAGCGCCGCGAAAACCATGCACGTATCCCCACTGTCCTGGATCGCTCTGACTTGTGCCGTCGTCGCCGCCGGGGTCATGATCTACTACTTGATCGCCCGTCCCCCGCTCAACGCGCGGGTGAAGCTGCTGATGATGCTTGGCGTCGGCGTCCTCCCGATCATGACCGCGATGATCGGAAACGTGGAAGGTCTTCAGGCGACCGAGCACCAGGAGTTCTGCGGAAGCTGTCACACCATGGACATGCACATCGCCGACGCCAACGACCCCAGCAGCAACTCCCTCGCCGCGATTCACTCCCGCACGATCAAGTTCGGGGACAAGAGCTGCTACGTCTGCCACAAGGACTACGGGATGTTCGGCTACGCGATGACCAAGCTTGGTGGCATGGGGCACGTGTACATGTATCTCAGCGAGTTCATGTGGTACGACATGGACGAGGCGCTCCCCAAGGTGCACATCGCTCGCCCCTTCAAGAACGACAACTGCATGCAGTGTCACAGCACGACCGGGGCGATCTGGACAGGGGTTGCGGACCATAACGGACTTCTCGAAGATCTGCGTGCCGGAGCGACGAGCTGCGCGAGCGCCGGCTGCCACGGCTACGCGCATCCTTTTAGCAAACCGGACGGAGAAACTCCATCGAATGGCGAGGCCCATTCGGCCCTGAATGTCGCTTCCCCGGAGGGACCATGAGCCCCAAAGCGAAGATCAAGAAGTTTCTCGACGGCGCATCGCGCTCGCGGCTGATGACCTACGCTTGCGTTCTCGGTCTGATCGGCCTGGCTTTGATGAGCTGGTCGCTCTTCGAGCAAGGTTGGATTCCGGTGATGATGGCAATGTCCGTCGGCCAAGGCATAGGTACGCTATCATTCGCGCTGTTCCTCGTGGTAGTGCTTATCGACCTCAGGCAAGCAGAGTTCAGGATTTCGGAGCCTCCCCCGCGACACGCGCCCAAAGGCGACTAGCCGCTCGAACGCCGGGCGCGCAGCCAGACGATACCCGAACCCAGTGCGAGGATCATCGCAGCGGTCACGAGCGAGCCGCGCGGCACGAATGGCATCAGCGCGACGGTGGTGAGCGCACCGACAAACGGTACTACGCGTGGCGCGCAAAATGTGCGCACCGGCCCGCAATCGCGCCTCTTGATCGCGATGAGCGAGAGATGGAGCGTGAAGAAGACCAAGAGCAGCAAGAGGCTCGTCGTGCCTGCGAGATGGGTCAGCGTGCCGGACAGCGCCAAAGCGAGAGCGATCAGCAATACGGCGATGATCGCAAGGTGAGGGGTGCGGCGCGTGACATGCACTCTGCCGAGCGCGGATGGAAGCAGACCCAAACGCGCCATGCCGTAGATCAAGCGTGAGCCCATGATGAAGTTCAGCAGACCGGTGTTGGCCACAGCGAAAAGCGCGATTAGCGTGAACAAGCGGTCGGGAATGATGGCCGTGGATCGCTGCACGACCGTCAGAAGAGGGGCTTTCGAAGCCGCCAGGGACTCGGGCGGAACGACGCTCGTCGCGACGAGGACGACGACGAGGTACACGACTCCGGTCACTCCGAGGGCGGTCAAGATGGCCCGAGGCATGTTGCGCTCTGGGTCCTTCACCTCTTCGGCCACGTTCACCATGTCTTCGAAGCCGATGAAGGCGAAGAAGCTCAAGGCCGCTCCACTTGCGATGGCGCGCCAGCCGACGTCGCCGCCTGCGGCGATGGTTTGGGGAATCTCGGTATCGGGTTGTTCCACGAGAAAGAGCGCTCCAGCCACGATCACGATCAGCAATCCGGTCAGCTCGACCATCGTGGCGACGATGTTCGTCGTGGAGGACTCGCGCATGCCCCGGAAGTTGATCGCGGCGAGTAGGAACAAAATGCCGGTGACGGTGACCCAGGAGGGAAGCGCGGGAACCAGCCCGCTCATATAGCCTCCAAAAGCGACCGATACCGTTGCCAGCGAAAGGATGCCGGAGCAGAGGACTACCCAGCCGACGAGCAGAGAGAGCCCGGGTCGCCCGAAGGCCTGCTCGGTGAAGAACGATTCTCCGGCGCTTCGTGGGAAGCGCCCACCGAGCTCCGCATAGGTGAGGGCGGTCAGACCTGCGACGAAGAGCGCTATCGAAAATGACATCCAACTCGCGCTGCCCGCGACCCCCGCGACTTTGCCCACGAGCGCGTAGATCCCGGCGCCGAGGATGTCCCCCACGCCGTAGAAAACGAGCGCCCAGAAACCGAGCGAGCGCCGGAGCTGAGGGGGGTGTGATTCGGTCATCGGGCCCTCGTGGCATTCTCCTTCAAGTAGGGGTCGTCTACGACGCAAAGCGCTGGTAGGCTCCCCGACGCTATGAGGCAAACCAAGATCACCCTCGAAGAAAAAGAAATCCCCGAGCGCTGGTACAACGTCGTCGCTGACATGCCCAATAAGCCGTTGCCGCCTCTACACCCGGGAACGCAGGAACCGATCGGGCCCGAGGCGCTCGCGCCCCTCTTTCCGATGGAGCTGATCAAGCAAGAGGTCAGCCAGGAGCGCTGGATTCCGATCCCCGAAGAGGTCCGGGACATCTACACGCTCTGGCGTCCGTCGCCGATGTATCGCGCGCACGGATTGGAAAAGGCTCTCGATACGCCGGCGCACATCTACTACAAGTACGAAGGCGTGAGTCCGGCAGGGTCGCACAAGCCGAACACCGCGGTCGCGCAGGCATATTACAACAAGCAAGAAGGCGTGAAGCGTATCACGACCGAAACGGGCGCCGGCCAGTGGGGAAGCGCGCTGAGCTTCGCCTGTCAGCACTTCGGCATCGGCTGTGAAGTCTACATGGTGCGTATCAGCTACGATCAGAAGCCGTACCGGAAGCTGATGATGAACACCTGGGGCGCGGATGTGATCCCTTCGCCAAGCCCGAACACCGAAGTGGGCCGCAAGCTGCTCGCCGAGCACCCCGATTCGCCCGGCAGCCTGGGCATCGCGATCTCCGAGGCCGTCGAGCGTGCCGCGAGCGATCCCGAGACGAACTATGCGCTCGGCAGTGTCCTCAACCACGTGCTCACGCACCAGACCGTCGTCGGTCAGGAAGCGATCAAGCAAATGGAGAAGGCGGACGAGCTTCCCGACGTCGTGATCGCTCCGTTCGGCGGTGGGTCGAATTTCGCAGGGCTCAGCTTCCCGTTCCTTCGGATGAACTTCGCCGAAGGCAAGAAGATCCGCTGCCTGGCGGTGGAGCCGACCTCCTGCCCGAAGCTCACGCGCGGCGTTTTCCGGTACGATTTCGGCGACTCGGTGGGCATGACGCCGCTGCTGCCGATGTACACGCTCGGACACAACTTCGTGCCGGCAAAGATTCACGCGGGGGGCCTTCGCTACCACGGCGCCGGCACGCTGGTGAGTCAGCTTCTTCACGACAAGCTGATCGAGGCTCAGGCCGTCGACCAGATCGAGAGCTTCGAAGCCGGTGTGCTTTTCGCGCGCAGCGAGGGCATCATCCCGGCTCCGGAAGCGAACCACGGGATTGCATCGGCGATCCGCGAGGCCAAGCAGGCCAAAGAAGAGGGCCGAAAGCGCGTCATTCTCTTCAACCTTTGCGGGCACGGGCACTTCGATATGTCCGCGTACGAGGCCTATTTCTCCGGAAAGCTCGAGCGCCACGAGCTCAGCCAGCAGGAGATCGACACGGCGATCGCCAATATCGATACACCCGAGATTCCTCAAACGGCCGCCTGAGCGCGGGCCTGGCGATCATGCGCATCACGTCCATCGAGCTCTTCCACGTTTCGGTACCGCTTCGGCAGACTTTCTGGCCGTCCTGGATACCGGGGTACCCGCAGACACACAACCGGTTCACGCTGGCGAAGCTCGGTACCGACGAAGGCATCGAAGGATACGCAGCCGGACAATCGATGGGCAAAGAGCGCCAAGGCCTGGGAGACCTGCTCGGCGGGTACTTGCTCGGCAGCGATCCGACGGACATCGACCGCGTTCAGGATCTCCTCAAGCAAGCTGGTTTTCTTGGCTGGCGAAACTTCTGGTTGGAAGCTGCGTGCTGGGACATCAAAGGGAAGGCCGAGGGCAAGCCGGTCTACGAGCTCTTCGGTGGCACCCCCCGGCCGCTTCCGGTGTATCTCTCGACAGGCGAGGTTCATCCGCCCGAGCAGCGAGTCGACGAGCTCTTGCGCATGATGGAACGCGGCTTTCGCACGGCAAAGCTCCGCGTGAAGAGCCCGCACCTCGCCGAGGACATTCGCCAGATCGAGGCCGTGCGCAAAGGCGTCGGCGGTGACTTGGTGCTCGGCGTCGATGCGAATCAAGGCTGGTTGGTTTCGATCGTCGACCGCATTCCGGCTTGGGATCTGAAACGCGCGACCGAGTTCGCGGCCGCGTGCCACGCCAACGGCTTCTCATGGCTCGAAGAGCCGCTCGACTGGCACGACTACGACGGCCTCGCGGCGCTGAAGAAGGTGTCCAAGGTGAAGATCGCGGGTGCCGAGCTCAATCACGGCTGGGACGAGATCAAGATCATGTTCGAGAAGGACTGCTTCGACATCTATCAGCCGGACGCCTGCTTCGCCGGCGGCATGGCTCAGGTGAAGAAGGTCATCGACGCCTGTCATACGCATGATCGCATCTACTCGCCGCACACCTGGACGAATGGCATCGGCTTCTACGTGAACTGGAACATGGCGCTGGCCGACCAGAAAAACAGCCACCCGCTCGAGTATCCCCTCGAAGAGCCATCGTGGATCCCGGAGTACCGCGAAGGGATCATCGATCCCATCTTACCCAACGAGCATGGCATGTTGCCGCCGTTCCGACGCCCAGGGCTCGGCTTCGAGATCAACAAGCGAAAGCTGCGGAAGTACGGACAGCGGTTCTTCAAGCTCACCGAAACGGGGCTGAAGCTGAAAGTGATCCGCGAGAAGGGCATTCGCGCGGCGCTCGACATCAAGAAGCGGAAAGAGGCGCAGTAGCGACGCGCTTGCCTACGCTGCTGCCTTCAGCTTCTTCCGCTTTGCCAGGTGCTCCGCGTAGCCCTCGCATTGCGTGCCGAAGAAGATGTCGTTCCAGGGGAAGAAGCCGGCGTAGTTGCCTTTGACTTTCGCGTGGTGGAAGTCGTGGTGCGTGGCGCCGTCGCTGAAGGGCATCAGGTGCGTGGGGCTCCAGGGGAAGTCGTAGCCGGCGTGGCCCTCGGCGGCTTCCCACTGGCGAAGGATGATCCAGATATAGAGGGTGACCACGTGTGCGCCGACGAGCAGCGGGCCGATGAGCATCACGGTCCCGGTGAGCACGTACTCGACCGGGTGCATGTAGTGCCCGGTGATCGCCCAGGGGGTCATGATGCGGTGGTGAGTCGAATGAACCTTCTTGAAGAGCCAGCGGCTCTCGTGGAGGCTCCGGTGCATCCAGTAAAACAAGAAGTCGTCGAGCACGACGAAGAAGAGGAGCTGCAGGACGATCACCCACCAGGCGGGCAGGGGGCCGGCGTGTACGTTCGACAGTCGCAGGAGCGGCCAGGAGGCGAGGGTGACCACGGCCATGACCGCGTTGTTCCGGGCCACGTGCCAGAAGGCGGGCCCTACGACGGCGCGGCGGCCGGTCTTGCGGGCTTGGATTCGGTAACGCTCGGCCCAGGCCGGCTGCCTCCATGCGAGCAGCGTGAAAGGCACTGCGAAGACCAGGAACGAGACGATGCCGATCAGCGTTCCGGCGACGGGAAACTGCCAGAACAAGGGTTCGCTATAGATCTCACGCAACCATTCCAACATCGGAGAGCGACTCTACCACCAAGCAGTCACGGTTTCATGGTGCGCCGTACCAGCGCTCGACGCTCGCCCAGTTTCCCCAGGGGAACACCAGGGCTCCGGTCAAACCGGCGAATGCCCAGCCGCCGATCACGAGCCAAGCGCCGACCGGCGCCGGGTCCATACGGAGCAGCACCGCGGCCCCTGCCAGGCACGCGAGAGCCTTGTAGATGACCAGGTACTGGAAGAACACCAGATACCGCACGGGCCAGATCGCGCCGAGCGCGAACATGGCGCCTTCGCCGACGATTGCGCCTCCGTAGAGCGCTTGCACGAAGGGGCTCGGCCCGGTGTCCAAACCGACGGAGCCCCAGGCCGAGGCGGGGTCGATCATCATCCAGGCGCCTAGAACGAACGAGGACGCTGCGAAGAAGAAGCAGACGAGCCGAATCATCTGGATTCGCCTCTCAGAAGGACGCTCGGCGCTCATGCAGCGAACCTTGGCGCGCCGGCCCTGCCGCGGCAAGCGCGATTCACAGACCCAGTCGCGCGGGAAGGATCTCGAGAATACCCCGTTCCGCGTCTTCTTGATCGGCTCCGATCGAAATGACGTCGAATTTCCCGTGCGCCTCGAGTGGGCCGAGGTTGTAGAGAATGAACCGGCCTTCGCCGGAATCGGTGCGGAAGGCCATGTCTCCGAGTCGCTCGAGCAAGTCGGGCAGCGTCGCGCCGATGAGCGCCGGGTAGACCACGTCCTGCGCCCGGTACGATGGACGCGGCCCTCGGAGAAGTCGGTCGAGCAGGCTCATCGGCGTGCTCGTACCGCCCCAGCGGCCATTGCACTCGGTGAACAGCACTTGGAAATCGCCGTGGATGTCGCCGGTGATCAGATGGTCGAACGAACAGCGGCCCACGTAGCCCAGCTCTTGAAGGGCTGAAGCCACCATTCGCGCCGCGATTCCGAGCTCCCGGTTTACGGCCTCGGGCAAGGTCGAGGGACGGCTGCCCACGAAGACCTTCTCTTCGCCCTGCAAGATCTGTTCATAGATGCCGTCGAGGCGCGGGTCCCCGAAGCCGAGCGGCGGAATCCATAGTTGCGTCGAGGGCGAAAGGTCGGTCTCGAGCCAGGCGACGGTGAGCACCTCCTCGCCCTCGGGCCACTGAGTTCGTTCCAGGAACTCACGTACGGCAACTACGATCGCGCGATCGGAGCGAAGGTCGCGCGACGAGAACACGGCGTTGCCCATCGCCGAGGCACAGCGTGTCCGCTTCAACCCTACGCGCCCATGCCCGCTTGCCATCGCACGGAGGTCGTTTCCGATGCCGACCATGTCTCGCGAGATCCGCGTTTCGACCAGGGCTTCGCGACCAAGCACCCGCGCGACTAGCTCGTCGAACACGGCCTTGTCGTTTGCGATCCAGGTCACGGGCGGTGGTGGAGCGATGACGCGAACCGGCGAGCGGCTATCCACGCTGAGCATGGCGGCAAGCTCCCAAACGTCCTCGATCCCCATGTACGGATGGATGGTCAATCCGCCCGAATCCCGCGCGGTCTGGACGAGGCGTGCGTGCGTTGCGCCGGCAGTGCAGGCACGGGCGACGGCGATCGCGGGGCCGAGCGGGTCGGCCACGAGGTGCTCCGGATGGCCCAGTCGCAATCTGTGACGGCAGTACGACTCGTAGCCCTCGCCTGCGGGTGTGACCGTGACGTAGATGTCGCCATCGCCGGCGCGGAGCCGGCCTCGGTGCTGGTATTCCTCGACCCCTGCGATGTCGACGAGGAATGGGATCGCCGACACGTCGTCGAGCTGCAGCGTAGGATGCGGCGCGTCGCCCTCGTGCCAGCGATGGGCTTCGAAGGGGCGCAGCTGGGTATGAATGCCGACGTCCGCGCCGAGCTGGCGCCCCGCACGACGCGCTCGTTCGCTGTCGATCCCACGCTGCACGGGGCGCTGCGTCACAGTCCCCATGGAGCTCGGCTTCGCTGCGGTGGTAGGGGCTTCAGCGTCACTTCGGCTGCGTCGCCGGCGCGTACTCCTTCAGGAAGGCGCCAACTGCCGCCCAGTAGACGTCGTTGTCGGTCCACTTCTTCCAGAGCGCACGAGAGCCGTGCTGACCCTTGGATGCAGGGGTGAAGAGGATCTTCTTGGTCGCAGGAGACGCGTCGAAGATGGGCTTGGCCTGCTCGCGTTCCACTTTCGCAGAGGTGACGAACAACGGTTGTTGAATGCGCTTGGCGAGGCCACGTATGTACGTGGCACCCATTTCTTTTTCGAAGTATTCGCCTGGTGAAAACGCCATCACGGCTGCTACGTCTCGGGCGCGTTCGGCAGCCAATCGAAAGACCAAGGAGGCGGAGTACGAGCTTCCCCAAACGATGACACGCTCGGCCTTGAGCACTTTACGAGCGTAGTCGAGCGCTGCCTCGAGGTCGGCATAGGCATCGAGATAGCTCGTTCCGAGACCCATCTTGGAGGCTCGATGATGCGTTTCGTTTCGCACTCCGTTGACGCCGCCCCCCGAACGCTGGTCGACTGCCATCACGCGGTACCCGCGCTCGACGAGCTGCGGCGCGATCTCTCGATACTCGCCTCGGCTCCAGCCGGCCTGATGAAACAGGAGGATCAGCGTCGCCGAGCTGCCTTTCGACTCGTAGATGTCCGCACGGCCTTGGATCCCTCCCGTCGTCGGAAAGTCTACGCTTCGGAAACCGACTTCGGCGGCCGAGGAAATGCCGGACGGCGCTCCGACGATGAGGACCGCGGCAGCGGCCATTGGAATGAACCTTTGCATCCGTCTCTCCTTCGAAGAACGGCGCTCAAGTTAGCCCGAAAATCGAGATCAGTACACCTCGACGGGCAAGACCGCGCTCACCGAGAGATTCGTCACCAGTGGAAGGTCCCGTGAAGACGTGCCGAGCAGCACTTGGTGCTCCAGCGCTTCGAGCGCCCAGGCCGACGCGGCGACGTCGTAGTACGCGAGGTCATTCACAGGCAGCTCGAGCTCGACCGTTTCGGTCGCTCCGGGTTCGAGCATGACCTTCGCGAAGCCCTTCAACTCACGCACCGACCGTTCCACGGAGGAGTCGGGGTAGGTTACGTACAGTTGCACCACTTCGGCGCCGGCCACCGCGCCGTCGTTGGTGACGTCGACACTGAAGCGCACGACGTCGCCAGCCTTCGCTTGCGCCTGGCTCGCACGAAGATTGCGGATGGAAAACCTGGTGTAACTGAGCCCGAAGCCAAACGGGAACTCGGGGTCCGTACCGTTGCGATCGAGGTAACGGTAGCCGTGGAAATAGTCGTACGTGACCGCGAGCGACTCGTTGTCGAACTCGGGGAGCTGGTCGAGGCTGGTCGGGAAGGTGATCGGCAACTTGCCCGAAGGGTTGGCGATTCCGAACAAGAGGTCCGCGATGGCGTGACCGCCCATCTGTCCCGGGTACCAGACCATCAGCAGCGCTTCGATATCGGGCACCCAGTCGCCCATGGTGATCGCGCCACCGCCTTCCAACACGACGATCGTGCGTGCATTCGCCCCGGCGACTGCTTGGATCAGCGCGACGCGTTCCGGCGAGAGACCGAGGTCGATACGGTCGCCGGCGCCGATCAAGCCTTCGCCCTCGTCCTCGAAGGTGAGACCCGTGACGACGATCACTGCATCCGCGGCTTCGACCACGGCCAGGTCGGCTTCGTCGAGCACATCCTTGCCGATGTGGTCGACGGCCACGTCATCGCCGACCAAGTCGACGATGCCTTGCAGAGGCGTGATCACGAACGACGGACGCAGGTTGCTACTCCCGTTGTCGCCGATGTTGATCGCATCTGCGAGCTCACCGACGACCGCGATGCGCGTGAGCGTCGAACGGTCGAGCGGCAGGGCATTCGAGTCGTTCTTGAGCAAGACCGAACCATCGACGGCCGCTTCCCTCGCGAGGGCAAGATGCTCGTCGCTTGCGATCACGCTTTCATCGACCGGGCTCGGTTCGTCCAACCGGTACTGAAGCTTTTTTCGCACCATGCGCCGGACCGCATCGTCTACGACCTCTTCGGGCACGTCGCCGGAGCGCACCTGCGTCAGAAGGCTCAGAAAAAAGTAGCCGGTCGGCATCTCGATATCGAGTCCGTTAAGAGCCGAGCTCGGGTGCGTCCCGAAGGTCCAGTCCGAGATCACGAAGCCATCGAAGGCCCAGTCCCCTTTGAGGATCTCCCTCAGAAGAACTTCGTTCTCTCCGCAGAATTGGCCGTTGACGGAGTTGTAGGCGCTCATGATCGAGGCCGCGCCACCCTCGTGTACTGCCGCTCGGAAATGAGGGAGATAGATTTCGCGAAGGGTCCGCTCATCGAGGCTCACGTCCACTTGAAAGCGCGTTCGCTCGATGCTGTTGGCAGCGAAGTGCTTGGGGTTTGCGAGCACGTACTTCTGAAGGCCCTGGACCGAGGCCACAGCGAAGCGCGAAAGAAGGTGCACGTCCTCGCCATACGTTTCCTGAGATCGCCCCCAGCTCGGATGCCGCAAGTTGTTGATCGTCGGCGCGAGTAGAACGTTCCCCCCGATGGCCCGGAGCTCGCGACCCTGCGCCTCGGCGACTCGCCGTTCGAGCTCCGGGTTCCAGCTTGCTCCCCTCGCGATGCCCACGGGAAATGCGGTGGATCCATCGTGCACGCCAACACCTCTCGGCCCGTCGGACATCTTGAAAGGCGGAATGCCGAGGCGTTCAACGCCGGGAACGTTCCAAAGCTCGGTCCCATAGAGTCCGCTGATGACGGTCGTTCCAGACATCTGCGCGACCTTCTCTTCGAGTGTCATCTCGGAGAGCAGTTGATCCACGCGCTCTTCTAGAGCGGGGCAGGAACTACCGAGATCAGCGCACTCGTCGGAGCTCGTGCAGCCCGACGCGAGGATACTGACCACAATCAAGGCTAGTGTAAGGTGGTTCATAGCGGCCGACGATAGATGATTTCGACGCGGACTCAATCGCCTTCCAGCAACCAGTGGGTTTCTAGCCGATCGATCCCCTCGCTCCGGGCTCCCTCGTAGCGAATCATACCACGGCCCTCTAGCGTATCGACGAGCAGCTCCGCCTCGAGCTCGGAACATTGCAGGATGTCCACGACGGCAGCGCGGAGCTCGCCTTTTCCGCAGACGTAGCCCGCGGGCGGCGCATCACCGAAGCGTGTGGCCAGTTGGCGCCTGAGCTCGTTCAGGTCAATCTCCTCGGGAACCAGCATGGACGAGCTTGTACGACTACAACGGGCGCTTGGCAAAGCCGCTCAGTCCTCTGCGCGGATCTTGCGAATGAAGGTGGTCTCCGCCTCGTCGTACGGCGTGCCGTCCGAGTAGAGCACGTCGTGAAACCAGGGATCCGGAGGTCCGGGAACCACGACGGCCCAGGAGGTCCAGCTATAGTGGGTCTGCGACCGCCCTGTGACCAAGCCCCAGTTGTACCCAGCGACATTCTCGTCTTTGAAGATCGGAAGGATCTCCTGGAAGAGGTTGACTGGGCGCGCCATGTACTCGGTGCAGAGGATCGGGCGGTCGTATTGCTTCAGGTCCGAAATCCACTCACTCACGACCTCGGGTTCCGCGTAGCTGTGGAAACTGATGACGTCCGACTCCTCGAGCATGACCGAGTTGATCGGCGCGAGGGCTTCGGGATCGCTCCAATCGCCCTTGAATACGCCCGCGGTGATCGGCTGCACGGGTCCGACCGCTCGCGCCCACTCGAAGGCCTTCTGCAGGAGCTCGCTGGCGCGAGCCGACTTAGTCTCCGCATCGAGCTCCGTGAGGTAGTACGCAGGATTGGCGTTGTCCGGCTCGTTGAAAAGATCCCATGCCACGACGCGCGAGTCCGTTCGAAACCTCTCGATGACACCCTTCACGTAGGGTTCGAGCTCATCGTAGCTCGAAGGGTCGTTCAGGAGCGCTGCACCGGGGCTCTGCACCCATTGCGAGTTGTGCACGTAGGGGGTGGGCTCGGGCTGTGGACCCGCCTTCGCAACCGGGTTCCAGACACCATCGAAGAGGACGAACATGGTCGAGATGCCGTGCCGCTCGGCAATCTCGAGAAACCCATCGATGCGATCGAGAAATTGCGCTGAGTCAGCCTCCCAGAGCAGATGATGAAGAAAGACACGCATCGTGTTGAAGCCCAAGTCTGCGGCCCAGCCGAGCTCCCGATCGATCGTCGCTTCATCGTAGGTCTCGGGTTGCCACATCTCGAGTTGGTTCACCGCCGTGCTCGGCAGGAAGTTCACGCCGACCAACCAGGGCTGCTCGGCGTACCAGGCTGCCGCCTCGGCTTCGGTCCATTGATCGCGCGGACCAGGAGGCGGTGGTGGCTCGGTCATGGTGCTGGAGTCCGAGCAGGAGCTGGCGATGGCCATGAGAGCGATGACACAGACCAAGAAATAGTGCATGGCAAGATGTCCTAAATACGGGTCAAGAGCTTCGCGGTGAGCATGCGCGAGGAGGCGATGATCGGGGTCATGGTGTGGCTCGAGGCGCTGGTCGGGTAGCCCGAGGAGTCGAAGACATAGACGTCACGCGTGCCATACACCTCTCCGTCGAGGTTCGCGCCGCCATCGCGCTCCGATGCGGCAAAGCGCACCGTCCCCTGCTGGTGTGCGCTGATGAGCGGTGCGGTTGCCGGCTCGAAGCTCAGCGTACTCGCGTTCTTCGCGTCGTTCGACGAACGGATCCGAAGGGGCGGTGCGGTGGGGACCAGGACCTCGGTCGCACCCGCCTCCAAGTACGCTTTCGCCCCGATCTCCACGGCGTGGCGCAGTCGTTCGCGATGATTGGCCTGCTGCGTGTACTCGATCGTCATCCTGCCGTTCCGAGCGACCTGGACTCTCCCCGAAGGCGCGTCCGGGACCAATATCAGGGACGAGGCCATGCGATCGTAGAGCGCCATTCCTTCCATCCCTCGAGCGCCGGAGTAGGGGAGCAGGGTCGCGGTGATACCCGGAGTCCCGGAGATCCCTTCGATTCGGTAGCCCCAGAGCCCGTATTCGGCGTTGTCGTCTTCCTCGAACTCGGTGATCGCGTACGACTGTGGAACGCCGTCGAAGGCAGCGATGCGCTCATCGAAGAGGCCGATGATCGGCAGCTGAGGCTGAAGGGTGAGGTTCCGCCCTACGTGCTGATTTCCTATTCCCGAGCGAAGGAGCAGCTGGGCCGAGGCGATGGCGTTGGCGGCGACGATGACGATCTTGGCTCGAATGCGGAACGAAGCTCGCTCGTGGTAGCCGAGGGGGTCCAAGGTGCGCACGGTCAGCTCTTTGAGCTCCTGATCGGCCTTCTTGATCTGCGTCGCCCTGGCTCGGGTGAAGATCCGCGTGCCCGCTCCGATCGCCGCGGGAAGCGCGACCATGCGTGGGTTTCGCTTCGCATGAATGGGGCAGCCGATGAGACAGGTGCCGAGTCCCTGACAGCCCACGCGATTGTGCATCATCACTTCGCCACGGAGGCCGAGCGCTTCGGCACCTTGACGAAGCTTGTTGTTGGCCCTGTTGACCAGGTTTTCCGGAATGCGGCTCGCGGAGAGATCTTCGAGCGCGGCATCTTGAAAGGGCTTGAAGCTCGCAGGGGCAAAGTCTTCGAGGCCGTACTTCGTCGCCCAGTGCTGAAGCACTGCATCGGGTGAAGGGACGACGTCGCAGGCGTTGATTACGCCGCCGCCTCCGAGCACGCGACCCTGCAGAACGCTCACCGACAGGTCGCTGGTCGCACGTCCGCCCCGGTCCATGTAGAGTTGGTCGTACATCGCTGCATCGCGCTGAGTCCGTTCGGGCCCGACCAGGTCGCGCCCCTCCTCGAGGATGACGACCTCGTGTCCTGCCTCGCTCAGAAGTCGCGCTGCTGTCCCGCCTCCGCATCCCGACCCGATGATGCAGATTTCGGTGCTGAGCTCTGCGAGCGAGTCCTCTTTGGAAAGGTCGATGATGCCGCCGCTCATGGCGTCGCCTTCCTGGAGCGCTTCATCGACGGGCCCGGGTAACCGATGTACGGCCAGACCTCCGGTCGATCGAAGTAGACCAGGTTGAAGAACTTCCGCATCGCGATACTCACTTGCCTGCGTAGCAAGTCATCGCTGACAGCCCACTCGTTCCAATGTGCGCTGCGCGCCTCGGGATCGAGCCTCGAAAACGTCGTCAGCTTCCTGTCGAACGCGAGCGGACCGAATTCGATCAGGACCAGCGCCTTTTCGAGATCGTCGATGTTGTGCTCGGGCTCGTCGGCGAGGAAAGCATCGAACGCACGCGGAAGATCCATCGGTGCGGGGTCCAAGGGGATGGCCTCGGTTCGGGGCAGCATGATCTCGACCAGGCTTTGCAAGGTCTTGTAAGCGTGTGCGTCGAGCACACGTAGACCTTCGACCCCGGGGGCTCGCCCCCGCAGCACGAGAAGGCCGCCTCCACCGACTCCGAGGATGGCCCCGCCTGCCACGAGGCTCGCTTTGAGAAAGCGCCGCCGCGAAAGAAAGCTGAAGAGCCCGTCCTGGCTCGATTCGGGTGAGGGTACTGTGGACATGCGCAAGCTCGACGTTGCCAGGGTTCCTGTGAATCGTCAGTCAGGTATACTGCGTCGCAATGAAGCAGACAATCGAGCTCATTCTAACTCTGACCCTTGCGCTCGGCGCGTTCGCGATGCCTGGCAGCGTTTCAAATGCCGTTGCCGCGGAGGAGGCCGTCGAGCTGCGCTTCGCGACTTTGGCGCCCAACGGCTCTTCGTGGATGAAGGTCTTCAATGCTTGGAACCGGAGTATTGAAGAGCAGACGAAGAAGAGTCTCAAGCTACGGTTCTACGCGGGTGGAAGCCAGGGAGACGAGCGCGACTTCATCCGAAAGATGCGCGCAGGGCAGGTCGACGGCGCTTCGGTGACCACGATGGGGCTGAGCCAGGTAGTGCGTTCGACACTCGTGCTGACGGTGCCTGGCGTGCTCAACGAATACGAAGAGCTCGACAGGGTGCGCGCCGCGCTGAACGTGCGCTTCGAACAGATGTTCGACGAAGCCGGCTACAAGGTGCTCGCCTGGGGCGACGTCGGCAAGACACGCTTGTTTTCCACCGAACGTGTCGAGCGTCCCTCCGAGTTGAAGCAGCTTCGCCCATGGGCGTGGAAAGACGATTTCATCTTCACCGAGTTCTTGAAGGTGGTGGGTGCGAACGCGGTCCGTCTCGGTGTCCCCGAAGTGTACCCGGGGTTGCAGACACGCATGATCGACACGCTTCCTGCGTCGGCGCTCGCTGCGGTCTCGATGCAATGGTACACACGCCTGAGCTACGTTTCGAAGCGCAACAGCGGCATCATCGTCGGGGCCACGTTGATTCGAAAGGACAAGCTGGAATCGCTCTCTGAGGAGCACAGAAAGGTGCTTCTCGAAACGAGTCGCCGCGTCGAGGCGGCGCTCCAGAAATCGATCCGTACCGACGATGCCAATGCGTACGAGACCATCCTCAAGCGCGGGATGATCGCCGTGGACACCGAGGCTCATAGAGCGGAGTGGGAGGCCGTGAACCAGCAGGTTCGCGAGCGGCTCGCTGGCCGGGTTTACCCCAAGAGCCTGCTCAAGGATGTCATCGCCGCGGCGGGAGCGCCTGAGTAGGCAGCTGCTGTGTAGCGATCTCGTGCGTCGCCAGCACCGAGTGGGCAAGAATCCAAGTGATGGTGCAACGAGCTCTGCGCTGCTTCCCTTCCACTATCTGCCGCTTCTCACGAATCCCGCCTGCTGGAATCGTTCATGGGCCTCTTCCCGACGGGCCTGGTCGACCAGAATCGCGACTCCGTCCTTACGCCGAAACCGCGTTCGGTTTCCCACCGTAATCCTTCTCTTCCACCTTCGCCGGACCATGGGCAGGTACGCTGGACGACTCTCGCCCTCGGTGAAGATGCCCTTCGGTCTCCAGACGCGGCAGGCCCACCACTCGACCTGAGCCTCACCGCGGTCGATGCATTGACTCCAGTGAGCCACATCGGTCGCTCCTCCGAAAAGCACTTCGGCATCTTTCGTCTCCAAGATCTCCGGCGTAACCCCGCTCGACCAAGTGTCGATCGCGACGAGACAGCGCTGCTCCTTCGCCTCTTGATGGACCTTGTTGACGAACAAGAGATTGACCTCGGGGCTTTCGGTGAGGGCCACGGCGCCGGTGCGGAGCTCGACTTCGGCACGCATCAAGAGTCGAGTTTCGAGGGCGTTGCCGAGTAGCACCCTGATCCCGAGAGCCTCGGCGCGCTGCACCCGATGCGGGTCCTCGTCTAGACACACGACCTCCTGCCGCGGCGTTTGCAAGAGCTGCGCGAGCGCGAGGGCGAGCTCATTCGTCCCGAGGATCACCCAACCCGAGTCCGACCGTCGGCGCAGACCGAGAAGTTGAGCGATCAGTCCTCCGGTGAGACCCGACCAGATGACCGTAGCGCCGATCGTAGCGAAAACCAGCGCTTGAAGCTGGACGCCTCCAACGATCCCCTCGCTCTCAAGCCGAATCGCGAACAAGGACGCGATTGCGGCTGCGACGATACCGCGGGGTGCGATCCATGCGATGAGCACTCGCTCTCGCCACGAGAGGGTGGTGCCCATCGAGCACAGGAGCACTTCGATCGGACGAACCAGAACGACGAGTGCGAGCACGGTCAGCGCTCCGGGCCAGCCGAGCGCGATGATGTCGTCCACCCGAGTGTTCGCTGCAAGCAGGATGAAGACCATCCCGATGAGCAGCACGGTCAGCTGCTCTTTGAACTCGATCAAGTCGCGGCTCTTCCTGATGGGGGAGCTCGCAAGGACCATGCCGGTGATGGTGGCTGCGGCAAGGCCGCTCTCATGCACGATCGAATTGGCCAACTCGTAGATCAGAACGGCGAACGAGAGCGTTAGGACCTTCTGATAAGCCTCGGGGATCACACCCCGGAATCGAAGCAAGCCCGCGAGCACGCCGCCGGCAATCAGTCCTGCCAGGATGCCGAAGCCGAGCCGCAAGGCGATCTCAGGCGCGGCCAGGATCAGGCTCTCGTCCGAAGGCCGAAGCACGACCTCCAGAACGACGGCTGCCGTGATGGCGCCGATCGCGTCGATGAGCACGCCCTCGGCCTCGAGAACCGTCGCGACCGAGCCACGGATGCGCAAGCGCCGCAGGAGCGGCGTCACCACGGTGGGGCCGGTCACGATCACCAAGGCGCCAAACAAAGACGCGAGGCGCCAGTCCCAACCGAGTGCCATGTGGGCCGCAACCGCTCCACCGATCGCGGTGATCACTGCGCCCAGCGTGACGAGTCGTCGGATGACCACCTGCTCGCGCCGCAGTCGGCGGAGCTCGAGCTGGAGCCCACCTTCGAGGAGAATGATCGCGACACCCATACCGACCAGCGCGTGGAACGAGGAACCCAGCGACTCCGGATCGACCATGCCGGCAACCTCGGGCCCCAGCAGCACCCCAACGGCGAGGAGCAAGACGATGCTCGGTATCCGGAGATGGTACGCGATCGATTGAGTGACCATGCCCGCGGCAAGCGCGATCGCGACGGTGAGCGCAGGGTTGTCCATGGAATCGGCTCGCATCGAATTTCGCCCCTAGCGAGGGAACCTAGCACGCTCGATCATTCGCTGGGTACGGCCCCGCGAAGGACTCCGAACGAGGTCAGGAGCGAGGTCTCTTCCGAAGTTTTCTTCTTGCTGGCTGTAACGCTCTGCCCGCGACCTCCAATTCCAAACAGAAGAGAGGACGCCTTCGTCCCAAAACGCAAAGGAGACAGCTCATGAACGGACCCATCTCGCACGACGCCTTCACGGTCGCCCCCAAGACCCACTGCATATGCAGCACCACCCCGGTGCCGGGCCTTGGCGTCCTCCCAGTCAATGCCTTTCTCGTCGAGGCGTCGGAACCCGTGCTCATCGATACCGGATTGCCAGCTCTGGCCGAA
Source organism: uncultured delta proteobacterium (assembly GCA_963786865.1). GTDB lineage: Bacteria > Myxococcota_A > Polyangia > Polyangiales > Houyiibacteriaceae > SG8-38. Next base: position 56,215 of record CAWBAV010000002.1, read on the forward strand.
TGCAGCGTAAAGTCTCTCGGTACCCTCATCGACCCGGCGGACCTGCGATGGATCTGGCTCACTCACTGCGATGCTGATCACGTAGGTGCTCTAGAAAAGCTTCTCGCTTTAGCGCCTTCGGCGCGGGTGGTCACCAACTACCTCGGCATGGGCAAGCTCTCGATGCGCGCTGCGCTTCCTCCGGAGCGCTTCTATCTTCTCAACCCCGGTCAAAGCCTCGACCTCGGCGACAGACGGCTGCACGCCGTCGCGATGCCGAGTTACGACGCGCCCGAGACGATGGGCGCATTCGATCCCGTCACCCGAACGCTCTTCACCTCCGACTGCTTCGGCGCCCTCCTCGCCGACGAGCTCGGCGATGCTCCGTTGCAGGATGCCGCGGCCATCGATGAAGAAGCGTTGGCCTCGGGTCTCGCAACCTGGGCGATGGTGGATGCGCCCTGGCTCGCTCACGTCGAGAGCGCCTGGTTCCGAGCCTCGGTCGCCGAGCTTCGACGCCTCGGTCCCGATTGCGTGCTGAGCGCCCATCTGCCACCTGCACGTGGAAAGCTCGAATGGCTCTCGGAAAAGCTCGATGCTTCGCGCCGCTCCGATCCGTTCGTCGGCCCCGACCAGTTGGCGCTCGAGGCCATGTTGACCGAGGCAGCCTAGGGCGAGCATGCCCGCCCGGCGGAGGCAGCGGAGCTCGTTGGCTGGAGTCCTGGCAACGACCACCGTCAGTGGGTTAAGCTCGCTGGCGGTGTCCACGACTCCCGATTCATCCGATAGCACCGTTTCGGACGGGGCTCTAGCACGCGCCGTGATCGACGGTGCGGTCGAATCGGGTCGTTCATCCTAGGCACGGCGCGCTGGATGACGAGCGACATGCGACGCCGTGAGCGCCGCGCGCAGGAGGTGGCGTTCGCGGCCGCACAAGAGCGCGATGATTGGATCGATCCGCCGAAAGCGCTGGACGTCGACCGACTGGCTGAAGCCATGGGTTCCCTGTCGGAACGAGAGCGCGCCGTGGTGCTCCTGACCTTCCAAGAGGATCGTTCGGCCCAAGAGATCGGGCAGGCGTTCGGCCTCGAAGCTGGACACGTACGGGTGATTCGTCACCGTGCGCTCGGTCGACTCGCCGCGATCATGGGCGTTGATGAGCTCGGCGCAGAGACGGGGGCCGCATGAGCATTCAGTTGGACGAGCTGATCCGGTACTGGCACGGCAGGCTGTCGCCAGAGCGAGAAGCCGCGGTGGAGGAGGCGATCTTCGAGGACGCGTCGACGGCACGCAGGTTGGAATCGGTCGTGCGCCTCGATGGGGGGATCCGGGAGGTCATGGCTGCCGGGAAGGCTCGGAGCGCCTTGACCGTAGATGCCCTCTAAGGCTTGAAGCGGGCTGGCCTGAGGGTGCGCACCTACGAGATCGCGCCCGGCGAGACCGTGCCGTGCACGATTGCGTTGGAAGACTTGGTCGCGGTTCGCCTTCGTGGCGATTTTGCGACCGCGGAACGCGTCGACGTCGTCATCGACGGAACCCTCGAGGGAATGCCCGCCACGAGTGAACGCTTCGACGACGTGCCGGTCGATCGGCGCAGCGGGGAGCTGGTGTTCATCCACCCGGGCGACCAAATCCGCGCACTGCCCCGTAGCCAGTTCCGATACACCGTGACTAGCGGAGCTCTCCGACTCGGCGTGTTCATGCTCGACCACACCCCGCCCATGGCCCTGACCTAGTCGGGGCCATCAGGTGTTCGCAACTGCCCGTCGACCGGAAACCGTGCATGTGATCGCCTCTCCCTTCGTCGGGGTGCTCGCTTCCGTCCCGGCAGCCGTAGTCGCCGCCGAGCGCGCTCAGCCGTAGCGCGCCGCCGGATTCGACATGATCTGTTTGAACGTCTTGGCGAGCCGACCGCCTTGAAAGCCATCGATGACCCGATGGTCGAACGTCGCCGAGATTCGCATGGTCGGTACCACGACGATTTGACCGTCGCGTACGCCCGGCTTGTCCTCGACCGCGCCCACCGCGAGGATTGCAGGGACGCGGGTGAAGGTCAGCAGTGGGGTGAAGGCTTGTGCGATGCCGAGGACCCCGACGTTGGTGATGATCGCGCTCCCGAACGGGTCGTTGGGGACGCCAAGTGCAGAGATGTCGAGATTGAGATCGTATTGGAGGCGCGCCACCAAACGTAGCAACGGTCCCATCAAAGCCGGGGGCAAAACGTTGAAAAGCTTCTTGGTTCGCTCGAGCATCGGATCCTCGTGCTTGCGGACCTTGCGTGCGCCTTCACGAACTTCTCTTGCGATCTCCGCCATCGATTTGCGATCTGCGTTACGCACGAGCGCCTCGGATAGGTCGGCTTCTTGTTCGTGTTCCTTGTCCTCTGGCGCCACGGCCACGAGCACTGAAATGTCGATGTCATCGCGCTCGAAGATACGCCCGCGCCGTATGACACAGTTGCACTCCGGATGAGCGGCCAAGGTGTCGGCGAGCGCCTTGGTGATCAGGTGCGTGACGGTCAAGTGCTCGCCGGTTCGCTCGGCCTCCCTCGGCAAGAACTCGAGCGCGCGAGTCATGTCGAGGTCGATGGTCCCGTAGATCGTCGGATCGTCGGGTGCCGACCAAGCCACGGCAGCCATGCGTCGCCAACTCGAGAGATTTCGTACGTAGTGTCCTGCAATGTTCCGCGCCATGACACCGCTCCGTCGGAGAGCATTGAATACCGCTTTTCAATCCTATCGTCTACCTCGCTGGGCTCGCTGTCGAGAGAGAAGATCAGCCCACTTCCAGGACGACCTTGCCGCGGGCGCGTTTGGTTTCCATGTAGCGGTGTGCGTCGGCAACCTTATCGAGCACGAAGCTTCGGTCGACGACGACGCGGAGGGTGCCCGCGTCGATCTGCTGCCGAATCCATTCGAGCTGCGAGCGGCGCGACTTGACGATCACCAACTTCGCGCGCTTGCGCCGCACGAAAGTCCGGGCCACGTCCTTGAAGATCCGCCCGCTAGGGACGGTTTGAACGTAGGTGCCGCGCGGCGTGAGAAGATGCTCGAGCTCGTCGAATGAGTAGTTGCCAAAGACGTCGAATATCGCATCGAAGCGGTCTCCCAAGTCGACGACGTTGGTCTTGGTGTAGTCGATGACTCGGTCCGCGCCGAGCTCGCGCACGAGCGCCGTGTTTCGGTTACTGCAGACCGCGGTTACCTGAGCCCCGAGGATCTTCGCGATCTGGACGGCGAAGACGCCGACTCCGCCCGACGCGCCGTTGATCAAGACGCGCTGGCCCGGCTTCACATGGGCATCGTCCCGGAGCGCTTGCAGGGCGGTTTGCGCAGCGAGCGGAACGGCTGCCGCAACGCGAAGCTCGATGGTGGAAGGCACCTTTGCAAGTTGCTGGGCGTCGACCGCCGCGTACTCGGCATACGCGCGGCCAGCGAAGTCATTGATCATCCCAAAGACGAGGTCGCCTTCGGCGAGATCGGCACCGACGCCAGCCTCGACGACCTCACCGGCGATGTCATGTCCCACGATCAGGGGAAACTTCTTGCCGGTGGCGATTTGGAACTTCCCCTTGCGCACGATCACGTCTTTTGGGTTTACGCCGATGAAGCGCGTGCGAACGAGAACCTGCCCGCGCCTCGGTACCGGACGGGGGACCGTCGTCATTCGTAGCACCTCCGGACCCCCGTACTCGTCGATCACGACGGCGCGCATCTTCTCGTGAGGGTGGAGGTGCTTTCCGTACTGTGGGAGCGCACTCATTTCTTCTCGAATCGGTAGAGAGAGAGCCCCGAAAGAATCTTGGGCTGAAAGAATGTGCTCTTCTCGGGCATGACCACGTTCGGGTTTTCGAGGCCTGCATCGGCGACGGCCATCAAGTCCTCGAGGCTCACCGGGTGCAGGGCCACGGCGATGTCGTAGTCGCCACGGTCTACCACGGCTTTCATCTCACCGAGCGCCGATTCCGAGTAGTAGTCGAAGTGATTCGGATCGATGATCATGTCGTGCGTGAGCCCGAGCTTTGGATAGAGCTCGCGTTCGAGGATGGCGCAGTCGAGTCGGCCCACGACGTCGTCGGGCACGTGTTGAGCGTCGAGCTCGAAGCAGCCTTTCTTCGTATAGATGCAAAAGACGTGCTTTGCTGGCGTGCGGAACGAATCGACGGGCCTCAGCGGTAGATCGCCCGCAATCTGGGAGAAAGGCCGAACCCCGTTGATCACTCGGTTGTAAGCCTGGATGACCGCTTCCTCCGTGACGTAACAGAGGAAGTGAGTCTGCTCGTTGAGTAGGCTTGCATGGTAACGGTGGTGTCCGTCGGCGATGTAGAAGGGTTCGGTGGCCATCGCGGACTTCAGCGCACGCCCGATCTCGCTCTCCTCGGGCACGCGCCATACTTTGTTTTCGATCCCTTCGAGCTCGCTGAATCCGCCAAACTCGCTCACAAAATCGTAGATTGGCTCGGCCTCCTGCTTCGCTTTCTCCAGGATCGAGGCGATCGGCGCCCGGGTCAGCACGAAGACGGGGCCGACGTGAAGGCCCGTTGCGCGACGCAACGTCATGCGCCCCTTGACCTTGTCGTCGAAGGTCTTCTCATGGCGAATGATCTGCTTGGCTTCGTATGGCGTGACTTCCGCAGCGACGAATACGCCGGTTCGCCGTCCTCCCGGCCAGGTCTGCTCGTACACGTAGTAGGCGGGTTCGTCGTCTTCGATGAGCAAACCGTCGGCGACCATGCGGTCTCTGGCGGCAGCTGGCTGGTCCCCCAGGCTGATGTGATAGAGCGAGCTCGGCGTGTTCTTGAGCAGATGCTCGAGAGGAGTGCCGGGCTTGATCACGTCATACGGTGGAGCCGCGATTTTCGAAACGCGGGCTGGGTCCGGGCGCAATCCAGTAAGTCCAATCGTGGCGACCATGGTAGCTCCTTAGAGGCCTGCGGATCGCATATTGCCCCTGGAAGTCAAGAGCAACCAAGAGCGATGTAGCCGCTAAGCGTGCGAAAGGGTTCCGCGGTCCCCATCGAGCGTAACCAAGTCGCCGGTTTGAAAGTGTGACGTCGCGACCCTGAGATTCACGACCGCCGGAAGGCCATATTCCCGAGCGACGACAGCACCGTGAGAAACCGCGCTCCCGACGTCGGTTGCAAGCCCCGCTATCAGACTGAAGTAGGGGGTCCAGCCCACATCCGTAATCGGTGCGATCAGGATCTCGCCCGCTTGAAGCTCGGCGGCTTGTTCGAGCGTTTCGACGACTCGCGCACGGCCCGTCACCGAGCCACGGCTCACCGGTTTGCCGAGCAGTGCTTCTTCGCCACTTTCGCTCGCCTCGAGTCGAAGCGGCTCCGGCCGGCCACGAAAGATCTCGGGGAAGTGAAGCGGCATCTGGTAGTCGATGACTTTCCGTCTTGCCAGCGCCTGAACGGCGAGCTCCCGTCGGCCGCGAAGCAAGTCCCCGAGCTCCTGGTGGGTTAGAAAGAAGACCGCGTCCTGATCGGGGAGGAGACCTTCTCTTGCCATCTGCAATCCGAGCGCTCGATACGCGTGTTTGAACGTGGTCGTGACCGCCACCAGGCCCGACTTGGTGTGTTCGCGGGTCCGAATCGCTGCATGAGCCAGGGGAAGGAGGCGACGCAGGACCGGGTGATCGATGGCCACCTGCGCGGGCTTATTCGTTGCCCGAGGCTGCACGCCGCGCTCGAGTCTTGCGCGCAGACCGGATTGCAAAGAGCAGATCAGAGGTGACGGGTCGACGGCCCATTCCTTCTGTCGGAGCTCGAGCTCGCGAACTGCGCGGTGTCCGTGACGCTCCAAGTAGCGTCCGAACTCCTCGCCCGCTTTTCCAGCATCGCTGGAGCAAAGCCAAGCCAGCGCGGCATCTCGGTCGGCGCTTACGAAGGATTCCCTGGCGTCGGGGATCTCGAGGAGCAGGTGAACGATTCGCTCTGCGCCCTCGGCGATGTCGGCGCTTTCGACGTCCGCCGCGCCAGCGAGCATCTCCGCGACTTCTGCGTGGTGCTCTTGCGTGGGCTCTCCGCCCCTGGCGAGGACGCCCAAGAGGATCGGGCTCAAGGCGCCCGATGAGGCCGAGGACATGAGATGCAGCTCGTATGCCCTCCAAACGAGCGGAAGCCGCTCATCGATGGCGCGGTACAGTTGTCGCGACGTACCGCGCTTGGGAAGACGGAGCTCGTCTCGGAGCTCGTCGAGATCCTTTCGATGACGCGCGGCGCCGAAGAGGACCGCGAAGTAACGGGCTCCATTCAATGCGCGCTTCCATGCGGGCGCTGGCCGCGGAGCGCTCACCTCTTCGATGTCTCGCCCGCAGAGTGCGATGCACATCTGGCTCTTGCTCGAACCCGCGACGGCGGCCGAAAGCTCCGCAAGCGTCGAGAGATTGATGAAAAGGTGACCATAAAACATGCCCACGTAGCGAACGCCTTCACCAGGCGGCACCTCGGCTCCCATTCGCCGGTACGCGCGCTGCATGCCGATGTCGATGCCTCGACCCGTCACCGAATACGTCAATGGCGTAACGGCGCCGGGCATCATCTCTCCGATGTTGCACCAGGTGTAGACGTCATCGGGGCTCGGATCGGTGTCGAGCTCGTTCGGGTCCGCGGGAAGTCCGGTGATCGGCCGCGCCTGAAGCCAGCGAATGGCCCCATTGGCATCGATGGCCCATTCCATGTCGAGCGGAGCGCCGTATCGTTCTTCGGCACGAATTGCGCCATCCAGCAGAAGCTCGAGCTCGGCAGTCGTGAGAACCGGCGTCTCCCCCTGCACGTCGCTCGAGAAGACCGACCCATCTCGGAGCAGCGTCCAATGGTCGGGTGTCGCGTGGCCGCTCACCAGCGCCTCGCCGAGCCCCGTGACCGCATCGACGACGACTTGATCACGACGCGCGTTGACCGGGTTCGCGGTGAAAAGAACCCCCGCGGCGCGGGCATCGACCATTTGTTGAACGACGATGTTCATCGCTACCTCGGCTAGGTCGGCTTTTTCGTCGCGATACGCAAGCGCCCTGGCATTTTCGAGCGATTGCAGGCAGTCGTCGATCGCGGCTCGCAATCCGGCGGTGCCCTCGACATTCAAGACGGTTTCGTATTGGCCGGCAAATGACGCGTCCTCGGCATCTTCTCCAATCGCCGAGGACCGAACGGCGACTCTTCCTCCGCCGATGCGGGCGTAGTGCGCGTCGAGATCGTCCGGAAGGTTCTGAGGCGTCGCGCCGACGATGACGAAACCAGCGGGCACGTCGAAGCCATAGCCGAGCAGTCGAACGAGCCCGCTTGCCTTGCCGCCGACCATTTCATCGGAAACCGCCTCGAGCGGAATGCACCTAGGCCCGGTCATGCGGTCTTCAGGTGGCTCCGAAGCGCGCTGATGATCTCGGCCGAACAGGCTTGCGAAATCGGGAACGGCGAAGAGAAAGCGATTCGCGCGGCAAATGCTCCATAGCGACGGTGCAGGATGTTCGCGACCTCTTTAGGCGTCCCAACGGCGGCGATCTTGCCGAGGAGCTGGTCGTCGATTCTCGCCGACATCTCGTGCCAGCGACCTTCCTTGGTGAGCTGACGAAGCTCGGGCTGCAGCTCTCCTCTACCCTCCATCTCGAGGACGCTCCGATACGCCGGCGTCGATGCGTAGAAGGCGATTTGGTTGCGTGCCATCGCGAGGGCGTTCTCGAAACCGGCTTCGTTTTCGCCGGTCACGACCATCGCCTGTGCGCAGAGCGCGAAGTCCGACATTGTGCGTCCCGAGGTCACAAGCCCACGCTGCAGATTCGGTAGCATCACCTTCTCGAGAGAACGCTCGGTGTGGAAGGGATGCAGAATCATGCCGTCGGCCACCTCACCGGCCGCCTCGGTCATCCTGGGGCCTACGCCGCCCAGGTAAATGGGCGGTGCGCCGCCCGTCGCGGGGCCTGGGTTGAAAATTGGCGGCATCAATGTGTGCTTGTAGAACTTCCCGCGAAAGTCGAGCTTCGCATTCGAGTTCCAGCTCGCGAATATGGCGCGCAGGGCAAGCACGAACTCCTTCATGCGCGAGACTGGCTTGTCCCATGGCATGCTGAATCGCGACTCGATGTGAGGCTGGATTCTGGGAGCCCAGCCCGAGCCAAAACCGGCCGCCCGAGTAGTGCTGCAGGTCGTGGGCAAGGTTCGCCACGACCATTGGGGTTCGCGCGAATGCGATTGCGACCCCGGTGCCAATCTCGAGCTTGGAGTGCTCTGCGGCCAAGACGAGTGGCATGAACGGCTCGTGTGGTCCTTCGAACGTGAAGCATCCGTCGAAGCCGGCTTCCTCGAGCTCTCGAGCTCGGGCGCCTATCTGATTCATGTTGGTGACCAGCAATCCGGCGTCGATCTTCATGCGTTTGCGCCCCCGTGAGGTGAGGCTCGTGTCACGACTTCCGGGATGCTGTCAAGCATGGCAGGTCCTTGAAACCGCGGTTCAAACGTTCTACTCCCGCATTCGGAGGTTTCGATGAGCGAACGTACCGGGCTTCTCCCATTCTGGAAAAACTACGACCGAAAGACCTACCTCAGGGCCGCGATCCTCGCCGACGAGTTGGGCTACGATTCATTCTGGATTCCTGAAGCCTGGGGGTACGAGATCTTCTCCCTGCTCACGGAGATCGCCGTGCACACGAAACGAATCAAGCTCGGCACCGGGATCGTCAACTGCTTCAGCCGTTCGCCTGGACTCTTGGCGATGAACGCCGCGACCGTCGATGAAATCAGCGAGGGTCGTCTCATTCTCGGACTCGGAACCAGCGGTCAGCGCGTCATCGAGGGTTTTCACGCGCGTGAGTTCAAGAAACCACTCACTCAATTGCGCGACGTGATTCGCGTGACCAAGACCCTGCTGAGCGGTAAGCGGCTCGACGAGAGCGGCGCGAAGCTGCACGAGTACCGGCCTTTCGAGCTCGCGATGAAGCCGTTGCGCAGCGATGTTCCAATCTACGTAGCCGCGCTGAAGGAGAGCTCGATCACTTCGATCGGCGAGCTGGCCGACGGCTGGATTCCCACCTTCTGGCCGTACACCGAGCTGAAACGAGGTCATGCTTGGATCGCCAAAGGCGCCGCGAAGTCAGGTCGCGATCCGAGAGAAATCACGACCGCGCCATTCACGACCGTGATCCCGCTCGGCGATGCCGGCGTTCGCGAGGCTAGGCAGATCATCGCTTTCTACATCGGGGGAATGGGCGACTACTACAAAGAGCTGCTCGGCGGATTCGGCTATGCCGACGCGTGCAAGAAGATCGACGAGCTCTACCGCGACAAGAAGACTCGCTCCCAGGCGGCGGACGCTGTTCCCGAGGCCATGATCGAAGCGCTGACCATCGCCGGAGATCCGCAGCACTGTATTTCCGAGCTTCAGCGCCGTCGGGAATACGGTATCGACCTTCCCATTCTCAATTTACCGTCGAACCTTCCGTGGGAGATGATCGAGATGTTCATTCGCACCATGGCCCCTTCTGCCTAGCTTCTTTGGCCTCGACGCCGCTCTTGCTACTCTCGAGCGGTGTGGGGAGGCAGTGATGGAGTTCTGCGCGCCCTGGTCGGGGATGCGGTCATTTTGGACTTCTCCTCTGCCTCGAGGACAACATCGCTCTCACCCAAGGTCGAGCGCGATCCAGATTCCCGTGCCCGAGCCGGAGATTCGCTGAGAGCCGAGGACGACGCTCGGGCTCAGGTGCCCGCGTTTCGGCGCTGGCGCACTGAATCGGCAAGGCCTTCGATGACTGGCACGGTGGCGTCCCAGCCTATGCAGGCATCGGTGATGCTCTGGCCGTACGTGAGCTCGACACCGGGCTTCTGATCCTGCCGCCCGCCCACGAGGAAGCTCTCGAGCATGACGCCGAAAATCCCCGTGCTGCCTTGCGCGACCTGCTGGCCGACCGCTTCGGCGACGGTCGCTTGCCTTTCGTGGTCCTTGCCGCTGTTGGCATGGCTGCAGTCGACCATCACGCTGCCGTCGAGCCCCGCGCTCTCGAGCAACTCCACCGTGGACGAAATGAATTCGGGCTCGTAGTTCGGCTTGCCCGCGCCGCCCCGCAAGATGACATGGCAATCGAGGTTGCCCTTGGTCGCGACGATCGCCGTGAGGCCCTGCTTCGTGACCGAGAGAAAATGATGAGGATGTCGCGCAGCGCGAACCGCTTCCACCGCAATGACGACCGTGCCGCGCGTGCCATTCTTGAAGCCGACGGGCATTGACAAGCCGCTCGCGAGCTCGCGGTGCACCTGGCTCTCCGTCGTCCGCGCCCCAATCGCTCCCCAGGACACGAGGTCCGCGACGAACTGCGGCGAGATCGGGTCTAGGAACTCCGTTCCTGTCGGAAGCTCCATCTCGGCGAGTGTGCTCAAGAATCCTCTCGCGACACGAAGTCCGTGATTGATGTCGAAGCTCCCGTCGAGATTGGGATCGTTGATCAGTCCCTTCCAACCGACGGTGGTTCGGGGCTTCTCGAAATAGGTTCGCATGACGATGAAGAGATCGTCTGCGTGCTGGTCGCGAAGTGCCGTGAGCCGCTTTGCGTAGTCGAGGGCGGCTACCGGATCGTGAATCGAGCAGGGGCCGACCACCACCAAGAGGCGATCATCCTTGCCATGCACGATATCGCTAATCTGTTGGCGAGCCTCTGCAATGCGCTGAATGGCTTTCTCTCCCGGATGGATCTCCTCCATCAGGATGGCCGGCGGAATCAGCGGGCGAAGGCCTTCGATACGGACGTCGTCGGTAGGTGGGCGAAACATGAGCTGCGATGTCTAGCATGGAAGGGCATGGGCGTCTCGCATGACCGCAGGTGAGCCCGTCGTGCTAGACCGCAAGCTCGTGGCTGCCTTCGTTCGACTCTTTCCTCTTTGGGTCACTCTCGGCGGTGTCGTCGCTCTCGTTTATCCGCCGGGATTCGTCTGGTTTCTCGACTACGGGCTGATCACGCCTGGGCTTCAGATCATCATGCTGGGGATGGGCCTCACCTTGGAGCTCTCGGACTTTTCACGTGTCTTCAGGTCGCCGGCACCCATCCTTTGGGGAGTCGTATTGCAGTACACGCTCATGCCGTTCCTAGGCTGGAGCGTGGCCTATCTATTTCAACTGCCCACTGCCTTCGCGGTCGGGTTGATCTTGGTCTGCTGCTGCCCCGGTGGAACGGCGTCCAACGTGATCGCGTACTTGGCAAAAGCCGATGTTGCGCTCTCGGTCTCGATGACCGCGTTCTCCACGATGCTCGCCGCGGCACTCACACCGTTGCTCACGGCTTGGATCGTCGGCAGTCGCGTCGAGGTCGACGGATGGGGCTTGTTCCTGAGCACGGCGAAGGTCGTTCTACTTCCCATTGCGGTCGGGCTCTTCATGCGCCGATATCTTCCGAGGATAACCAAGGCGCTTCTGCCTGCCGCACCTGCGGCTGCCGTACTGATGATCGTGCTCATCGTCGCGGCCATCCTCGGAGCCCAGAAGGACGCGGTCCTCGAATCCGGATTGCGGTTGCTCGGCGCTGTCGTGACTGCGCACGGTCTGGGATTCCTCTTTGGCTACCTCCTCGGGGGGCTGAGTGGCGGCTTCGGAAGCGTGGCGCGCACGACCTCGATCGAGGTGGGCATGCAGAACTCCGGTCTCGGAGCGGTGCTCGCTCAGGCCCATTTCGCCAACCCGCTGACCGCGATTCCGAGCGCGATCTCCGCGATCACGCATTGCATCATCGGGAGTGCTTTGGCGGCCGTCTGGTCCCGTCGACCGACCCCCAACCGAGGCGAAATGTGACGCAAATTACATCTGTTCTGAATCCTGTGTGACTGTCTTGTTCTAGTAATGCTAGATTTTAAGGGCGTCCCAAGTGGCGCCGAACCCATGAAATCGACGTGGACCAGCTTGCTTCTCGCTCTCCTGCTGAGCTCTCCGGCGTGTAGCGTCTATGACGCCAATCTCGTCGAGAGAGGGCTCGCCAGCATTCCCGACCGGCCGCCTCCGCGCACCAGCTCGAGCTCCGACGACGTCGAAGCGATCTTTGCGTTCCGCAACATCTCGCTCGACCAGTCCGGTGAGCGCTGGCGCCGGTTCGGACTCGACCTCGATGGAATGAACACGACGTCGATCAGCGATGCCGCAGAGTGCGTTGCTGCCAATGGCAATCCCCCACTCGACGGGGACAAGGGGATCGACAACGCCTTTGGTCAGCACGTCTTGCCAACCGTGGTGAGCCTGATCTCCTGTCTCGAGGACAACATCGCGCTCAACCAAGGACGGGGTCGAGGCACGGTCTTGTTGCGTCTGCGTCAATGGAACGGGACGCCGAATGACTCCAAAGTGGACGTGTCGGTCGTTTCCGCCGTCGATGGCACATCACTCGACGACGTGTCCGGGTTGGTGTGGGGCGGCGCCGATGGTTCGACCCTGATGCTTCCGGACTCCCGGCAAGAAGCGCCCGACCCCGGCTGGGACGGGGAGGACTATTTCTTCGTGGATCCGTCGAGCCTCGTTGCCGGCAATCTCCAGCGTCCCCAGGTCTGGAAAACCGACGCATATATCAGCGACGGCCGCGTAGTGCTTCCCTTGGACACCGCCGCGACGTTCGTCTTTCTCACCGGGCCGGGGAGCTTCTCGATCTCGCTCAATGGTTTCCTGATCGCCGATATCAGCGAGGACGGGCAGATCCTCGAAAAGGGCATGATCGCTGGGCGATTCCCGGCCGGTGAGCTCGTTGCCACCCTGAAGCCGCTCGGCATTTGCAACGATGCCTTTCGTGGAAGTGTCGTCGGCCTGCTGACGGACAACCTGGATCTTCGTGTCGACCCGGACGTGGGTTCCCCGGAAGACGATTGCTCCGCGAGCGGTGTGGCCTTCACATTCCAGGGAATTAGAGCCCGAATCGCCGACCAGGTTGCTCCGGTCGAGCTTCCCATTCCAGATCCCTGCGCGAACGTGGGACCGCAGGCCGGACCCGAGCCTGCGTTCGACCGATGCTGCCGTTCGGTCGAGCTCAATAGCCCGGACTCGCTTCCCTCGGAGTGCACCGCGGAGGACCTGGCGCCCTACGCGAACCTCCCCAATCCCATTCCGGTGCCGCTCGAAGACGGGTTCTAAGCGACTTCGAACGACTCACCGCAACCGCAGTCGCCGGTGGCGTTTGGATTCTTCCACTTGAACCCATAGCTCATCAGGCTTTGTTCCCAATCGAGCACTGCACCCTTCAGGAACTCGATGCTCCGGCTGTCGATGACGACTTTGAGGCCGTCGAATTCGAATACGAGATCTTTGTTGGGGCGGATCTTCGTCGCGAAATCGTAGACATAGTAGTAGCCCGAGCAGCCGCCGCCCTTCACGCCGAGCCGAAGCCCTTCAACCGGCGCACCTGCGTCAGCGACTTTTTGTTTGGCCATCTGTATGGCCTTGGGGGTCAAGGTAATGCCTGCTGCTTCGCTCATCGATCTCTATCTAAGGCGGGACGCCTCGCTTCGCCAGCGTTGCCCGATACTCACCAGTCGACCGGTTTGCCGCCGACCCTCCGGGCCCAATGCGGAGAGCGCTCGCGCAGCCGTCCAACCGTGTCGACTACGGCATCTCCCACGGCGCGCACGTCGTCGTCGGTGTTCATTCGGCCTATGCCGAATCGAATCGAGGCCGCGCTCCAGTCCTTGGGGACGCCCATGGCTTCGAGCACGTAGCTCGGACCCGGCTGCGCGCTGCTGCAGGCTGAGCCGCTCGAGACCGAAACCAGCTCGGCGAGCTCGAGAAGCAGTCGCGCTCCGTCGAGATAGCCGAATGAAAGATTGAGGTTGCCCGGATGCCGCGGATCGGCCGCCCCGTTGAGCCGCAGCTCTTCAACATCCGCGAAGAGCCGGTTCTTCAAAGTGTCCCTGAGGGATCGGATCCGTTCAGCTTCGGTGGCGCCTTCGTTCTTCATGATCTCTGCGGCCGCACCGAAGCCAACGATCCCTGGAACGTTGAGCGTCCCAGAGCGAATACCGCGTTCGTGGCCGCCTCCATGGATCTGCGGACTCGGGATGCCGCGAGCCTGGAGCGACTCTCGAACGTAGAGGGCGCCGACGCCCTTGGGTCCGTACATCTTGTGCGCGGAGAGGCTTGCGAGGTCGATCTTCATCTCATCGAGCGACCAGGGCAGATACCCGAGACCTTGCGCCGCATCGCAATGGAACGTGATGCCGCGTTCCCTGACGAGTGCACCAATCGCACGAAGGTCCTGGACGACGCCGACCTCGTTGTTCGCGAGCATGACGCTCACGAGAACCGTCTCCTCGGTGAGAGCGCTCGCGAGCGCGTCCATCGAGAGCAGCCCGTCCGCATCGACGTCGAGCCGGCTGATGCGCCAGCCCTTCCGTTCGAGCGAAGCGGACGCGTCGAGCACGGCCTTGTGCTCGGTCCGGACCGTGACGACGTGCTTGCCGTCTCCGACGCGCGCCTCAGCGACACCAAGAACCGCTAGGTTGTCGCTTTCCGTCGCCCCAGAAGTGAAGATCACCTCGCCTGGCTTCGCTCCAATGAGCTCTGCGACCTGCGACCTACCGAGCTCGACCGCGTCTCGCGCCACATTCCCATGGGCGTGGGTCCGACTGGCGGCATTCCCGAATCGACCGCTGAAGTACGGGAGCATCGCCTCGACCACCCGCTCGTCGACCGGGGTCGTCGCCTGGTGGTCCATGTAAATAGGCATTTTGCTCATCCCGGAGCCCCATCCTAGCGCCGACCATGTGCGCCTCCAACGTGTTGATCTATGCTCTTACCATGGCTGGAGCGAGCATTCTTTGTGCAACTGATCTGACCGCCGCGGGCCCGCGGACCGTCGACCTCGCCATCGCGGCGGCCCAAGCGTTCGGCGTCCGGATCGATTTGGTCCACGTCTTCGACGACGCCGATTCTTGGTGGCCCGAGTCCCCCGACCTTCAAGCTGCCGCGCGGGAAGCCAGGGAAGATGCGACCCGGTTCGAGGCTGCCATCGAAGAAGAGCTACGAAAAGAAGCGGCGCGGGTCGTCGCCGCCGGAGTCGAATGCGAGGTCTTGGTCGTCCGCGGGCGCCCGTGGCGCGTGATTCCAGAGCTGGCCGAAGCGCGGGGCTCGTTCCTGATCGCCGTCGGCGCGTATGGCTCGAGCGGCCAGCGCTCCGTCGACGGCAAAGGAGAGCCCGAGTTGGTTCTCGGCTCCACCGTTCAGCGAGTCGTCCGGGCCGCTGATCGTCCCGTCTTCGTGGCTACCGGCGACTTGCCGATCCCACCCCGTCTTCGGAACACGAAGTGGTTCGTCGGCACCGACTTCTCGGAATCGTCCTTGGCGGCCGTTGCCTGGGCGAAGCGCGCGGCGGCTCGGGTTGGTGGCGAGCTCCACGTCGCGAACGTGGTGATTCCCGCCGGGGGCGAAGACAGGCCCGACGAGGAGCGTACCTGGCGTCAGGTCTTACGGGACCAAAGCAAGATCGAAGCCGGAATGAAGCTCTCGGAGTACGTCCAAGAGCATGCCCCCGGCGCAGAGCCCCATCAGGTTGTTTCAGCCGATTATGCGGCCAATGCTCTGTGCGACGTCGCACGCGAGGCCGGTGCGAGCATCCTGGTCGTCGGGACGCACAGGCAGACTGTGCTCGGACGATTACTCCTCGGGAGCACGGCCACTCGCTGCCTTCAGACCGCTCGAGTGCCGGTGCTAATGGTTCCCGAGCAAGCTCGGTAGGCCATCGAGGCTTTCGGCGTTGTTCTCGCGTTGGTATTCCGCGATACCGTCTTCTCCCTTGCGCTTCGCCCAACGCTGAAGTTGGTCGCGCTCTCCCACGTAGTCATATAGCGGCACGCCGTAGCCGCAGGAGTCGCTGATCCGGTTTGCGCGAATTCGGATGATCGCCCGCACGCCGGGATACTCGTCGAAGTGTGCGCTCAAGCTCTCGAACTCTTCGTGCTCCGGTTCGATGACCTCTCCCGTTCCATGCACGCGCACGATCCGAGGCGTGCCTTCGAAGGCACAGAACATGATGCAAGCGCGTCCGTTCTCTCGAAGATGGGCGATGGTTTCGACTCCGCTGCCCGTGAGATCCAGATAGGCGACCGTTCGCTCGTCGAGGATCGCGAACGTGCCTGTCAGACCTTTCGGTGAGAGGTTGATGTGTCCATCGTGCGTGAGCGGCGCGGTCGCCACGAAAAACATCCTCTGCCGTTCGATGAAGGCGCGTAGCTTTGCGTCAATCGTCGGGAAGGTCTTGGCCATGGGGCAACCTTGACACCCACTCGGCCGTACTCTAGATCTCAATATAGGACTGAAACAGTCCTCTATCTAACCATCTGAAAATGCTGCGAATTTCAAAAATGACGGACTATGCTGTCATGCTCGCCACCCACCTGGCTGCGTCGGCAGGCCCTCACGCGGCGCGCGACCTGGCGGTGCAGACCCAAATTCCGGAGCCGACGGCGAGCAAGGTTCTAAAGAAGCTCGCTCGCGCCGGCGTCGTGACTTCGCAGCGGGGTGCGAAAGGCGGCTACGCGCTTGCTCGACCCCCCAGGCAGATCGGGGTGAACGAGGTGATCGAGGCGATCGAGGGACCCATCGCGGTTACCGAATGCTCCGACGAGACCACCGACTCGTCCTGCGAGTACGAAACCAACTGCGGTGTTCGAGCCAACTGGCAGCGAATCAACGTCGCGGTTCACACCGCGCTCTCACAAATTACTCTCGCGGACATGGCGTTGCCTGGGACCACGGAGCTCGTGTCCATCGCGCGCTCGGCGAAAGAGGCCGAGCAAATTCGCAGCGCCGGGATCCCGAGCAACGACATCCACTGAGTTGGAGTGACTCATGTCAGCAGCAACCGAACAAATCGACGAGATTCTCAAGAAGCGCTACGGCGCCGGGTTCGTCACCGACATCGAGCAGGACTACGCGCCGCCCGGATTGAACGAGGGCATCGTCGCTTTCATCTCGCAGAAAAAGCAGGAACCAGAGTGGCTTCTCGATTGGAGGCTCAAGGCGTATCGGCGATGGCTTCAGATGAAAGAGCCGACCTGGGCCAAAGTGAGCTACCCCAAGATCGACTATCAAGACATTTGCTACTACGCGGCGCCGAAGACCAACGAGAACGCGCCGAGGAGCCTCGACGAGGTCGACCCGGAGCTTCTCGCAACCTACGAAAAGCTCGGCATTCCGCTGCATGAGCGAGAGGTCCTGGCGGGCGTCGCAGTGGACGCCGTGTTCGACAGCGTTTCGGTCGCCACGACTTTCCGCGACAAGCTCTCGGAAGTCGGCGTCATCTTCATGTCGTTCTCCGAAGCGGTGCACGAGCATCCGGAGCTCGTCAAGAAGTACCTCGGTTCAGTCGTGCCCGTCTCGGACAACTTCTTCGCGGCGCTCAACAGCGCGGTCTTCAGCGACGGTTCGTTCGTCTACATCCCGAAGGGCGTGCGATGCCCGATGGAGCTCTCCACTTACTTCCGAATCAATGCGGCGAAGACGGGTCAATTCGAGCGGACGTTGATCGTCGCCGAAGAGGGCAGCTACGTGAGCTACCTCGAGGGATGCACGGCGCCGATGCGCGATGAGAACCAGCTGCATGCCGCGGTCGTCGAGCTGGTCGCCCACGAAGACGCTCAGATCAAATATTCCACGGTGCAGAACTGGTATCCCGGCGACGAGAACGGCAAGGGCGGCATCTTCAACTTCGTGACCAAGCGGGGCCTCTGCGAAGGTGCGCGTTCGAAGATTAGCTGGACCCAGGTCGAGACCGGCTCTGCGATCACTTGGAAATACCCGAGCTGCATTCTCAAGGGTGATGATTCGGTCGGTGAGTTCTATTCGGTGGCGCTCAGCAATCACCGCCAGCAGGCGGATACCGGCACGAAGATGATTCACCTCGGCAAGAACACGAAGTCGACGATCATTTCCAAGGGAATCAGCGCCGGGCATGGGCAGCAGACCTATCGCGGCGGCGTGAAGATCTCACGCGGCGCCACGAACGCGCGCAACTACACTCAGTGCGATTCGCTTCTGATCGGTGACAAGTGCAGCGCGCACACCGTGCCATACGTCGACGTGCGAAATGGCTCGTCCAAGCTCGAGCACGAAGCTACCACTTCGCGCATCGGCGAAGACCAGCTCTTCTACTGCCGGCAGCGCGGTCTCTCGGAAGAGGACGCGGTGAGCCTGATCGTAAATGGCTTCGCCAAGCAAGTCTTGAAAGAGCTTCCCATGGAATTTGCGGTCGAGGCCCAGAAGCTCCTCGGCGTCAGCTTGGAAGGAGCGGTCGGCTGATGTTGAAGATCGAAGACTTGCACGTCGAAGTAGACGGTAAAGCCATCCTCAAGGGGATCAATCTCGAGATCGAGGCGGGGCAAGTGCATGCGATCATGGGGCCCAACGGCTCGGGGAAGAGCACACTCTCGTACGTTCTCGCCGGCCGCGAGGGATACGAGGTGACCAAGGGCAGTGTGACCTACAAGGGCAAGGATCTCTTGGAGATGGCGCCGGAGGTCAGGGCAGCGGAGGGGCTGTTTCTCGGCTTTCAGTACCCGGTTGCGATTCCGGGCGTGAGCAACATCTACTTTCTCAAGGCTGCGCTCAACGCGATTCGGAAGCATCGTGGGGAAGATCCGCTGGACGCGATCGACTTCATGAAGCTCTCGAAGGAGAAGGCCGCGCTGCTCGAGCTTCCCGATCAACTCACCAAGCGTTCCGTGAACGACGGCTTCAGCGGCGGAGAGAAAAAGCGAAACGAAATCTATCAAATGGCGATGCTCGAGCCATCGCTCGCGGTGCTCGATGAAACCGACTCCGGCCTCGACATCGATGCGCTCAAGGTCGTCGCCCAGGGCGTCAACGCATTGCGCAGCCCGGAGCGCGCCATGTTGATCATCACTCACTACCAGCGCTTGCTCGACTACATCGTTCCCGATGTCGTGCACGTGCTCATCGACGGCCGGATAGTACGAACCGGAGACAAGGACCTCGCCAAGCAGCTCGAAAAAGAGGGGTACAACGAGGTTCGGGGCACGATTCAACCGTGACCGACACGAGCCGAGAGACGCTCCTCGGGAGCCTTCCTGCTTCGTTCGATTCGGGGCCGACGTGGCTTCGCGCGCTTCGCGCACGGGCGGCCGAAACGCTTCGAGAGCAAGGGCTTCCAACCAAGAAGACCGAAGCTTGGCGGTTCACGCCGGTGAGATCGCTGGTCGACGCCGCATTCTCGCGCGAACGGGACGACGTCTCGAAGCTCGTGAACGCGCTGCCCGAGGGAATCAGCGTCAGGAGCCTTCGCGATGTGATCAAAACAGAGCCGGGGTTGCTCGAGGGCCGTCTGGATCTTGCCGGGAAACCAACGCATTTCGCGGCGCTCAACACAGCCCTCTTCAGCGACGGCCTTTGGATCGACATCCCCGCCGGACTCTCGGTCGAGCAGCCCATCGAGCTCCTCCATGCGATCCCCGCTTCGTCTGAGCCTGGAGTCACCTATCCGAGGGTGCTCGTCACACTCGGCGAGAGCGCCGAGCTCAATCTAATCGAGAGCTATGTGGGCCGAGACCGGAGGCAGCTCAGCAATTCGGTGATCGAGGTCGACCTCGGCCGAAACGCGAAGTTGAGCCACGTGCGCGTACACGAGAACGAAGGCCTGCAGATCGGCCGTGTCGATGTGCGCCAAGGCGCGGACAGCCGCTATCGCTCCACCGTGGTCACTCTCGGTGGAGCACTCCTGCGCTGCGACGTCCGTTGCTTGCTCGACGGCAAGGGTGCGGAATGCCAACTCGATGGCGTGTACCTGCTCGATGGCGAGGACCTCGTGGATCACCACACGCGTGTCGAGCACCGGGCTTCGCATTGCCGCAGTGATCAGACCTATCGAGGTATCATCGGCGGAAGCGCGACCGCAGTCTTCGACGGTATCGTGGTCGTTCACCGCGATGCCCAGAAGACCGAGGCGCACCAGGAGAATCGCAACCTTCTTCTCTCGGACTCGGCCACCGTGCACACCAAACCGCACCTCGAGATCGACGCCGACGACGTGATCTGTAGCCATGGAGCGACCGTGGGCTCGCTCGACGACGAGCAGCTCTTCTATCTGCGTGCGAGAGGGGTTCCAAAGGATCTCGCCCACGCCATGCTCACCTACGCGTTCCTCAAGTCGATCGTCGACCGAGTGACTCATGAGCCGACGCGGGCGAGCTTGCGTGAGGCGCTGCTAGCACGGATTCCACACGGCGATGCCATTCGGGGGATCACGTGACGGAGCTCTCGCAGGTAGCTGTTTCGAGTACGCTTGCATTCGACGTCGAGCGAGTCCGTCACGACTTTCCGGCGCTTCAGCAGGAGGTGCACGGCAAGCCGCTCGTCTATCTCGACAGCGCGGCTACCTCCCTCAAGCCCCAAGCGGTGATCGATGCGGTCGCGGACGTGTACGCTCGTGATTGTGCCAACATTCATCGCGCGGTTCACCTCCTCTCACAGCGTGCAACCGCTCGATACGAAGAGGCACGCGAAAAGGTCCGGGCGTTCTTGAACGCGGCGAGGAGTCGCGAAGTTGTCTTCACGCGCGGGACGACTGAATCGATCAATCTGGTGGCACAGAGTTGGGGTCGCGGCGCGCTCCATGAAGGGGACGAGGTGCTCGTAACCGAGCTCGAGCACCATTCCAACATCGTCCCCTGGCAGATGCTATGCCAGCAGACCGGCGCGAAGCTCGTCGTCGTGCCGATGACGGACCACGGAGAGATTCTTCGCGAAGCCTTCGAGAGCAGGCTCAGTGACCGAACTCGGTTGGTTGCGATGGCGCACGTATCGAATGCGCTTGGGACGGTCCTGCCGGTTCACGAGTTGATTGCTCTTGCACACGATCGGGGCGCCGTCGTCGTACTCGATGGCGCGCAGGCGGTCTCGCACGCTCAGGTCGACGTTCGGGAGCTCGACTGTGATTTCTATGCGTTCAGCGGGCACAAACTCTACGGACCGACCGGGATCGGCGTTCTCTACGGCAAGGAGCATTTGCTCGAAAGCATGCCGCCTTATCAAGGGGGCGGCGACATGATTCGCTCGGTCACCTTCGACGAAACCATCTACAACGAGCTCCCGTACAAGTTCGAAGCGGGGACGCCGAACATAGCGGGCGCCATCGGACTCGGCGCCGCGATCGACTACTTCGCCTCGTTCGACCTCGACGCCGTTCATGCCCACGAGAAAGCGGTGCTCCTCTATGCCACGGAGGCGCTCGAGTCGATTTCCGGAGCACGACTGATCGGCACGGCGCCCGACAAAGTATCGGTGCTCTCGTTTCTCATGGAGTCAGCTCATCCACACGACATTGGGACCATCGTCGATTCAGAAGGTGTTGCGATTCGCACCGGGCACCATTGCGCGCAGCCGGTGATGGAGCATTTCGGCATCGCTGCCACCGCCCGCGCCTCGCTGGGCATGTACAATACCATCGATGATATCGACGCACTGGTCCGCGCGCTTGGCAGAGTTCAGGAGCTGTTCGGGTGATGGATCTCCGCGAGCTCTATCAGGAAGTGATCCTCGATCACGGAAAAAATCCCAGGAACCATAGGTTCCCGGAGCCGTTCAACCGAGAAGGACGCGGCTACAATCCCTTGTGCGGTGACAAGATCACCCTCCGCTTGCAACTCGACGGTGACACGATCAGCGACGTCGGATTCATCGGGCAAGGATGCGCGATCTCGCAGGCATCCTGCTCCACGATGACGGAGGCGATCAAGGGCAAGAAGCTTTCGGAAGTCGAGGATTTGTTCTCGAAGTTCCACACGATGCTGACGAGCGACAAAGGCTCGAACGAAGATCTCGATGCGCTCGGCAAGCTCGCGGTCTTCGCTGGTGTCCGCGAGTTCCCGATGCGTGTCAAATGTGCCACCCTGGGCTGGCACACCCTCAACCAAGCCCTTCGCAACGAAGACGGGCAAGCGAGCACGGAGTAGAGCGGTGGGCGACGACATCGAGCGCTTGAAGATTCACAAGATCGCACCGCGGTCGACGTCGGACCACGTCTTCTTGCCGCAGGCGGGCGGCCACGCTCCACCGCTCGAGCCCATCAACGAGGCGTACGGCGGAACCGGGAAGGCGCCGGCAGCGCCCATCGATCCAAGAGCAGTCGAAGCTGCGGTGATCGATGCGCTCCAGACGATCTACGACCCGGAGATCCCGGTGAACATCTACGAGCTCGGCTTGATCTATGGCGTCGAAGTCAAGGAGGACGGCCGCACCGAAGTGCGCATGACGCTGACGGCCCCGGCCTGCCCCGTTGCGGGCGCGCTAGTGGAAGAAGTTGCAGAGAAGACCGGCCGCGTCGAAGGCGTTTCGACATCGCACGTCGAGCTGGTTTGGGACCCTCCATGGACCCCCGAGCGCATGACCGAGGCGGCCAAGCTCGAGCTCGGCATGATCTAGGGAGATTGACGTCGCAGACTGTGCGGCGGCCTATTTCTTCTGCCCCGCGAACTGATCGTCCTTGCGCTTGAAGAGGACGTTGAAGGTCGTGAGCGAACCGTAGCACCCCGTGATGTACTGCTGCAGGTGCACCTTCTCTTCGTCGCTCAGGTTCTTGTTGCCGTTGATCTTCTGCTCGAGCACCCGGAGCTTGTCGCGAACCATGACGATCTTCTTGAAAAAGACGTCGAGCGGAATGCGCTTCTCCTGGGTTCCCTCTTTGCCGGGAACGAGCACGAGCTCGCCGTCGTTCCAGCGATCTCCGAGCTCGACGTCGCGGACTCCGAGCTCGTCGAGAAGCACCTCTCGAAGGACTTGGCGGAAAGTTTCTTGATCCATGTCGATTCCAATCTCCGAAGGAATGATCGGGCGCGGCCTGGACGCCGGCTCGTCCCGATAGCGGCGTGGCGCACCGGCTGCGGGTTTTCGTTTGAGTGCCTGCTCCCAGGGCGTGTCCTTGGACTTGTGGCTCGAGCAGGTTGCCATGTCTTTGAGCGGCCAGCGTCCTTGCCCGAGCCTGCAGTCGCCGACCCAGGAGCCATCCGGCTCTTCGCGCTTGCGGATGTACCAGCCACAGCTGCCACATCGGCCTGAAAGGTCGCGGTCCATTCGCGGCGGAGGGTAGGTCAGGGGCAGTGGCGGTGCCAGCGGCAGAGCCAGCGAGACCCCCGCGGGCGACTCTTTCGCCACTACGGGGGTGCTACAATCATTCGTGCTCTACTTCGCCTACGGCTCCAATTTGGACGCTGAGAACTGGACGCTCTGGTGCGAGCGCAGGGGCTACGAGCCGGCATCGCTGGAGCCGCTCGGGCCTGCTTGGCTGCCCGATCACGAGCTCGTGTTTCACTATGAGTCGCGACTCCGCGGCGGCGGCGCGCTCAACATCCTGCCCCGGCACGGCACCACGATCCCCGGCGCTCTCTTTCGAGTGCATGACTGGGAAGGGCTCGATGCCAAGGAGGGAGTTGCCGGTGAATACTATCAACGCGTTCCGGTGACGGCATTGACCGCCGACGGACGAGCTCATGCTGCGATCACGTATCGCGTTTGCGACCCCAGGGTGGGCGACTTCGTCGCGCCCGGACCCGAGTACCGGGAGATGGTGATCCGCGGCCTCTCGCGCTTCGGGCATTCCTCCGATGGCTTCTTGGCCGCAGCGAGCGGGACTGCAGCACCACCCACGCCGTCTGCCATCTTCGCCTACGGCACCCTGATGCGTGGAGAGCGGAGCCACGATCTTCTTGCGCCCCGCGTACGTCGCTCGCTCGGCACGGCGCAGGTCAGTGGCGCGTCGCTCGTTCACATCGATTGGTATCCGGGTCTCGTACTGAGCGACCAGGGTCTGGTGCATGGCGAGGTTTACGAGCTCGAATCCATCGACACGACTTTGCAAGAGCTCGATGCCTATGAGGACTTCCTCGGGTACGAACGCGAAGATTCACTGTACCGACGTTCCCTCGTGGTCGCGGCAACCAGCACCGGGCCCCGGCTCGCTTGGACATACGTCTATTTGGGTGATGCGAGCGCGTTCCCGCTGATATCGTCGGGACGCTGGTCGGCTCCTTGACGCTTTTTGCGGGAGTCGTACACTGATGACTGAAATGAAGAGTCACTGCGGCATCCTGCGTAACTACTTTTGGTACACCGACTGAGGTGGCCTGCGCGTTTTGTCGCTCAAAGGCCGCCTCTCGGGGCGGCCTTCTTGGTTTTTAGAATCTGAGGTCGTCTGGGAGGGGCTGGGAGCCCGACCAATGACACGGACCAACAGAAACCAAGCACAGAAGAGGCATTCGCGCGTTCAAGCTCGAGCGCGGAAGGCAACGGTCGTCCATGACGGATCCGCGTTCCAGCTCGCGGCGGACCTGCGCGTGTACGGATTCGAGGTGGTGGAAGGGCCGGTGCTTTCGTCTTCGACTGTGCACGCTGAACCGGGGAGCCTCGCCGTCATTGCGTCTCGGTCGGGGGCTGCTCGAAGCGAGCGTCTGCGCGAGTGGACGCGCCAGCTCTGCTGGAACGGGACACCCCTTCTTGCAGTGGGTTCCGCGGTCGGCCCGGTTGCGGAGTTCTTCGGTTCCTCGCCGATCGCTTCATCGGATCTGCGAGTGAGCGGGCGCTTGGCCGACGTCGGTGCAAAGAGCGCGGGCTTGTTTGCGGGCCTGCCGGCTGAGTTCCGGCTCGCGCTCCCTGCGGGAGAGCGTTTCGAGGCATCGAAATTGAGCACCGAATTCGGCGCCACGGCGTGGAGTCAGGACGGCGAGCTCGTGGGCGCATCTCACGTGTTTCGTCCGATCCACTTGTTGCACACCGGAGCTCTCGAGAGCGGGGATGTGCGGCCCGTGATTCTAAAGAACCTCATGCGCTTGCTGAGGGAGAGCGGCGGACGGGCCTTTTAGCGGCCTCGGTGTCGGCCGAGTGCCAGCGCGGGTACGGTCTGGATGTGCTAGCTAGTGCGCATGTCTGAGGCTCGGGTCGTTCCGGAGGTCGCCGTGGAAGGCCAGCGCTCTCGGCTCCACCGTGACCGCGGCTCTTGGTGCGCGATCGGCGGGGCCGTCGTGGTTGCGGCCCTCGCATTCGAATGGTCGCGCCGATACGGCCACAACGTCTGCGACGATTCGCTCATCTCCCTGCAGTACGCGCGCAACGTCGCCCAAGGGCTCGGTTTCGTGTTCAACCCAGGCGAGCGCGTCGAGGGCTTCACCAATTTCCTCTGGGTCTCGCTCTTGGCGCTGGTGCACCCTCTGAGCGACGGCAGCAGCGCAGGTTTCGTGCACCTCGCAACGGCGCTCAGCGTTCTCTTGGCCGCGCTCGACATCCTCTTGCTCTACCGCCTCGGCCGCTTGGTATGGCCCCGGCGGCTCGAGCCGATCGTGCTCATGCTCGGACTTTGCGTGTTCGACAATGGATACACCGTCTGGGCCATGCAGGCGCTCGAGTCGCATCTTCTCATCTTTGCGATGCTCGCTGCGTGTTGGTTTCTTTGGCGCAAGCCCAGCCGTTGGAATGGTATCGGCGCTGCCCTCAGCCTTGCCGCCGCCACGATGACTCGGCCCGACGCGGCGCTGTTCGTGGCCGTGCTCGGCGTGAGCGAGTTGTTTTTCGCGTTCCGCTCCGAGCCGCGATGGCCCGCGATGCTACGCGTCATCGCGATTTTCGGTGTGACGGTTGTCATTTTCGGCGTCTATTTCTCTTGGCGTTATCGTTACTTCGGTTACCTCTTGCCGAACACTTTCTACGTCAAAGCGTCCGGTCTCCGGGGTGAGGCTATCGAACGCGGCCTTCGGTATCTCAATGATTTCCTCCGCGACCGCGCCTACGTTCCTCTGCTTGCGCTGGGCGCCGTGACGGGCATTCGGGACCGAGTGATCGGGCCGCTGCTGGCTTGGGCGCTCCTCTATTCAGCCTACGTCGTCTACGTCGGGGGCGACTTCTACCCGGGACACCGTTTTTTCGTCGTTCTGATTCCGGTCATCGCATTGCTGTCCGCGTACACTTTGGAACGCGCGGCCTCCTTCGTTCGAATCCGCGCGAGCTCTGCTCCGCGACGCGCATGGGCGGTCTACGCGCTTGGCGCGGCATTGCTGGCGACGGTGGCCATCCGCGGATATCGAGTCGGTCCGGTTCAGACCGAGATCATGCGCTGGGGTCACGAGGTCGCCCGCGTCCGAGCATTGATGGAGTGGCTCGGCGAGCAAGCACCGCCGGACGCATCCATCGTGGCCGGTGACATTGGATCGAGCGGCTTCTACGCAAACCTGTACGTGTACGACTTCTTCGGCATCATCGATCCGATCACTGCACATCAGGATCAGGACCGGCTCGGTCGTGGGAAGGCGGGACACGAGAAACACGCGGACCCCGACTACCTGCTTTCGAAGCGCCCGACGTACATCAAGCGTGGATACATCCATCGCGACCTCTACCGTTATGGTTACTACCTCGACGCCAAGATCCCGGCCCACCTCGACGAGCCTGGAATCTGGACCCGAGACGAGCTCAACGCGGAGAACGGCTGGACCCAGATCGCCGGCTTTTCGTTCGAAGCGGAGCCGTACCCGGGCTGGTCCGCGACTGGAGACGCATTTCAGCGCTGGCCGGTTCGAAACGCACCTCCGCACCAGCAGAGGCCGCAGGGGCAGAACGGCTGGTTCGTCTCGAGCTATCATCCAACTCAACGCGACGCTTCAGTGGGGCGACTGCGCTCTGCTCCCTTTCTTCTCGAGGGTGAGCTGCTCGTCATTCGCGTGGCGGGCGGTCGCGATCCCGCGAAGCTGAGGGTCGAGCTCCTCGTCGACGGCCAACCGGTTGCGTCCACGACGGGCAACAACAGCGAGATGTTCGCGCGCTGGAGTTGGAACATCGCCGAGCTGAAGGGCCGGCTTGGAGCGCTTCGGATCGTGGACGAGGCCACCGGCAGCTGGGGACACATCATGGTCGATGAGGTCCAACAGTGGACCCATCGCGGCGAGCAGCGTCCTTGACAGAAAATTACAAGTTCCCCTTGATTGCCAGCCCTACAGCAATAATGGGTTCGCACTGAATTTCGCCGAGAGCTGCAAAACGACACTTCCTCCTTTGCTTGCGCAAAGTTACGGCTTCAATTCACGGCGCATTGCTTGATCTCTGTGCGCTACGCGCGACTCCGATGGAGGTGCGCCGGTGTGGGTCTCAGGTTTGACGCGACGCCTTCGAGCCGCTAGTTGCCCCCGGAGCGGGGAGTGTGGGTGCACCGGTGTGCCCCGCGTTTTATCAATGGAGGAGAATCCCTATGACCAAACATATTTTTCGATTGGGTCTGGTCCTCGCGATCTGCGGGGCGATGTTCGGCTGCAAGAAGGCCGAAGAGACAGCGGGCGAAGCCGCCGAAGCTGCGGACCATGCAGCGCACCAGGCTGAAGAGGCCGCTGACGTAGCCGCCGAGGCTGCCGAGGTTGCAGTTGAAAAGGCTGACGAAGCCGTCGAGGCCGCCGGTGAGGCCGCCGAGGAAGCTCAGGAAGCCGTAGAAAAAGGCGCCGAAGAAGTCAAAGAGGCCGCCGAGGCCGCCGAGAAGTAATACCGAGCTCTGATCTCGGAGCGATATCGTGTAGAAAGCCGGCTCACCGAGCCGGCTTTTTGCGTCTGCGTGCCTGGTTCGGCTTGCGACTGGGACGAGCGGTAACTAGAACACGTTTCACTCCGGCGACGGCGCTGGCGTGCGTGAGGCCATGTATTTCGACTACACCCCCGAGCAAAAGGCACTGCGCGACGAGCTGCGTGCCTATTTCAGCACCTTGATTACAGGCGAGCTCCTCGCGGAGCTCGACCAAGCCGAGGGCGGCGGTCCCCTGTACCACAAGGCGATGCAGCAGTTGGGAGCCGATGGCTGGCTCGGGATCGGCTGGCCCAAGGAACACGGAGGCCAGGGCCGAGGTCCCATCGAGCAATTCATCTTCTTCGACGAAGTGCAGCGCGCGGGCTTCCCCGTGCCGATCCTCACGCTGAACACGGTGGGGCCGACGCTGCTCAAGTTTGGAACGGAAGAGCAGAAGGCCAAATACCCCCCGAGGATCCTCGAGGGAAAGTGTCACTTCTCGATCGGGTATACCGAACCGGGCTCGGGAACGGATCTGGCTTCGCTACAGACGAGCGCCGTTCGCGACGGCGATCACTACGTCATCAATGGTCAGAAGATCTGGACGAGCCTCGCGGACCATGCCGACTACATGTGGCTCGCTTGCCGAACCGATCCCGATGCCCCCCCGCACAAGGGAATTTCGATCATCATCGTCCCCGCCGATGCCGAGGGCGTTCAGATCACGCCAATGCATGCGCTCGGAGAGAACAACGTGCATGCGGTCTACTATGACAACGTGCGGGTTCCCATTGGCAACGTCGTCGGAGGCGAGAACAACGGCTGGCACCTGATCACCACTCAGCTCAATCACGAACGCGTCGCTCTTTGCTCCGTAGGGCCCCTCGAAAAGATCTGCACCGAGACCATCGAATGGGCCAAGAAGACGCCCAACGGTGCGGGCGGCATGCTGATCGACCTGCCCTGGGTCAAGACCAATCTCGCGCGCGTATACGCGAATCTCGAGGTGCTCAAACTGCTCAACTGGCAGCAAGCATGGGGGATCGCAAAGGACACGCTATCGCCGGCCGACGCTTCGGCGATCAAAGTGTTTGGCTCCGAGTTCTACGTCGAAGGGTCGCGGCTTCTCATGGAAGTCCATGGCGCCGCCGGCGCGCTTCACCACAGCTCCGAAGGCGCGATCATTCGTGGGCGCCTCGAGAAATACTATCGCATGTCGCTCGTTCTCACGTTCGGCGGTGGTACCAACGAGATTCAACGCGACATCATCTGCCAGGCAGGGCTGCGTATGCCCCGGCTCGGGCGCCGCTGACGAGGCACGACATGGATTTCTCATTCTCCGAAGACCAGAACAGCATTCGCGAGCTCGTCAAGCAAGTGCTCTCCGACATCGTCACCCACGATTCCCTCAAGGCGCTCGCCAAAGAGGGCGTTTGGTTTCACGAGCGTGCATGGAAGCAGCTCGCCGAATCGGAGATGCTCGGCCTGGCGATTCCAGAAGAGCATGGCGGCGCCGGGATGGGGCTCACCGAGCTTTGCATTCTCTTGCAGCAGGTCGGGCGAACGGTGGCGCCGATTCCGGCCGTCGAAACGCTGGTATCCGGCGCGCTTCCGATCGCCGAGTTTGGCACCCCCGAGCAAAAGAGTCGCTTTCTCGGCGGCGTCGCGGCGGGTCACACGATCCTGACGGCGGCCCTGGTCGACTCGGGCAGTCGCAATCCGCTCGAACCGTCGTCGCGAGCCCGGGCCGACGGTGATGGATGGAAGCTCAGCGGGCGATTCAGCAATGTTGCGTACGCAGATTTCGCCGCCCGCATTCTCGTTCCCGCTCGCACTGCAGCCGGCAAGATTGGAGTCTTTCTCGTCGATCCCAAGGCGCGAGGCGTTCGTCTGGGCGCACAGCGGGGCACGCATGGTCAGCCGCTCTGGCTTCTCGAGCTCTCCGATGCGCCAGTGGCTGCGTCCGATCGCCTGGGCTCCGAAGACGAAGGCTCGAACGTGCTCGGGTTCCTGGTCGACCGGACCAACCTCGCCATTTGCGCCGTCGAATACGGCATCGCGGAGCAAGCTCTTTTCATGACCGCCAAGTATTCCGGCGAACGGAAGCAGTTTCGCGTTCCCATTGCGACCTTTCAGGGCGTGACTCAGAGGGTGGGCGATGCTTACATCGACGTGCAGGCGATGCGCTCGTCGATGTGGCAGGCTTGCTGGCGTCTCGAGCAGGGACTCGATGCGGACAAAGAGCTCGCGGTCGCCAAGTACTTCGCTTCCGAAGCGGGCGCACGGGTGGTTGCCGCGGCTCAGCACGTCCATGGCGGCATGGGTTTCGACAGAGACTACCCGCTCTACCGCTACTTCATGACCTCGAAGCACCTCGAGCTCGTGCTTGGAGGCCCCCACGAAAGCTTGACCCGACTCGGGAACCTGCTCAGCGAATAGAGACCTGCTGCCGATTTGCAGGGCCTGCCGGAAATTAAGAGTCCCCGCCTCGAGTCCGCCAGTTGGTGAGGCTTTCGGACCCGGGCAGGGAGATCAAATGAAGGAGAGGTTGTACTTGGGATATGCACAGCGTCGCTCTGTGTTACGGTTGGTCCGATGGCGGTCAGCACGTTTTTGAGAGCCGAAGCGCTCACCACGGAATCCAAGACGAATTTCGTCCGCGAGGTCTGGAATCGATTGGAACGAGCTCCAGGTGGGAAGCTCATTTACAGCAAGTTGGTCGGGCGCCTCGCGCCGTACACCGGGTCGATTGGCGCGCTGGTTCAGGAGCTCGGGGACGGCTATTCACGCGTCACGCTTGCCGACCGGCGATCAGTACGGAACCACCTCTCGTGCGTTCATGCAGTCGCGCTCGCCAACCTCGTCGAGCTCACCGGTAACCTGGCCCTCGGTTACTCGCTTCCAGACGACGCCCGTTTCATCGTGGCTGGCATGAGCCTCAACTACGTCAAGAAGGCCCGCGGCACGATCACCGGCGAATGCCGCATGTCTCCAATCGAGACCAGCGCGAAGCGGGAGTACGAGGTGAAGGTGACGCTTCGGGACGAGGGCGGCGACGTCGTCGTCGAGGGAACGCTGCGCACGCTCGTGGGGCCGAAGAGACTCTAGGCGCCAGCGCCCGCGCTTCCTAGGTCGTGGCACTCTGGATCAGTGCCTGAGCTGCGGCTCGGGCCTGGTCCGTGACCGTGACCCCGCCCAGCATGCGGGCGATCTCTTCCAGGCGCTCGTTCGCCGTGAGCAGCCGGATGTCGCTCTTCGTGCGCTTTCCGACGACTTCTTTTTGCACGCGGTAGTGTGCGTCGGCGTAGGCGGAGATCTGTGGAAGGTGGGTGATGCAGAGGACCTGGCTGTGTTGGGCGACTTCGTGAATCTTGCGGCCAATGACCTCGGCGACCGCGCCGCCGACCCCGGCGTCCACTTCGTCGAACACGTACAGGCTCGCGGGACCGATGCCTGCGAGCACGCGCTTGATCGCCAGCATCGCACGCGAGAGCTCGCCGCCGCTTGCGATCTTGCGAAGCGGCTTCGCCTCTTCGCCGCGGTTCGGGGCGATTAGAAGCTCTGCGTGGTCGATGCCGGTCGGCGAAAGTCGCGCGCCTTGCACTTGAAGCTCGCGAGGGCCGCCCTCGAGCGCAGCGAGCTCCACGGTGACTTTCGCCTCGCCCATGCCGAGTGACGAGAGCTCTTTGCTGATCGCTTTGCTCAGCTTGGCCGCAGCGGCCTTGCGCTTGTTGCGAAGGGCCAGAGCTACCCTCGAAGCTTCTTCTAGCGCCTCGTCGAGCTGACGTTGGTGGAGGTCGAGACGTTCTTCGTACCTCTCCAGAGCGTCGAGCTCGGCGGCCGCCTGGTCGCGATAGGCAAGAACCTCTTCGCCGGTGTTGCCGTACTTCCGTTTCACTCGCGACAAGCGGTCGAGCTCGTCTTCGAGGGCTCCTAGACGGTCGGGATCGAACGAAAGGTCCTGCGCGTAGCTTCCGAGCTCGGAGGCAGCATCTTCGAGTTGAAGCAGCGCTTCTCGGACCTGAGTCGCGATCGGCTCGAGACTGGGATCGAACGCCGAAGCTTGCTCGAGAGAGCCCGCGATCCGCGAGATTGCGCCACAGATCGAATCATCATCCGAGTACAGTTGCGCCTCGGCTTCTCCCGACGCGGTGCCCAGCCTCTCGACGTGGCGAAGCCGCTCCCGCTCGAGCAGCAACGCTTCTTCGTTTTCGAGCGCTTCTCGCAGCGTTTCGATTTCGTTGACCTGATAGCGAAGCAGATCCTCCCGGTCCGCCTTGCCACGCTCTTCCGTGACGACCTCCTCGAGCCGCGCCGCAGCCGCGAAAAGGGTGGCGTGCGCCTGACCGACTTCTTCGAGCAGCGCCGCATGGTTCGCGAAGGCATCGAGATAGGACAGATGATGCCGCGCGTCCGCCAAGGAATGATACTCGTGCTGCGAAGAGATGTCGGCGAGGCCCTTGGTGACCTCCTTGAGCTGGGCGAGCGTGGCGAGCCTCCCATTGACGTAGGCTCTCGTCCGTCCCGTCGACGTCACTACCCGGCGAATCAAGAGCTCGCCGTCCGTTTCGACGCCCTGGTCACGCAGGGCGCCGAGAACTTCGGCTTGGCCGCTCAGGTCGAAAAGGGCCTCGACCTCGGCGGCCTCAGCATCGGTGCGGACCACTTCCGGCCGGCCGCGCGCCCCCAGTACCAGCTGAAGCGCGTCGACCAGGATTGATTTTCCCGCACCGGTTTCACCCGTGACGATGTTGAGCCCGGCATCGAGCTCGACTTCGAGCGCTTCGATGATGGCGAAGCTCCGCACGCGCAGGCACGTCAGCACGGCGCAAGCTCTAGCACAGGCGTTGCGCCCGCGCTGCACAAGCGCTAGCAATCGTCGACCATGGCCCCTTCATCCGAAATTCGGGAATCGTTTCTGCGGTTCTTCGAGGAGCGCGAACACGAACGCGTCGCATCGGGTCCGCTGGTTCCTCCGAACGACCCGACTCTCATGTTCGCGAATGCGGGCATGGTGCAATTCAAGGACGTCTTCACCGGTAAGGAAGAGCGACCTTACACACGCGCCACCTCATCGCAGAAGTGCATTCGGATCAGCGGCAAGCACAACGATCTCGAGAACGTCGGCGTCACCGCGCGGCACCACACGTTTTTCGAGATGCTCGGAAACTTCTCGTTTGGGAACTATTTCAAACGCGACGCCATCAAGTTTGCCTGGGACTACTTCATCGACACCCTCGGGCTCGATCCCGAGCGTCTCGTCGTCACCGTCTTTGGTGGCGAAGAGGGGTTTGCCCCGGCAGACGACGAGGCTGCGGCGATTTGGAAAGATGTCACCGGCTTTCCGACCGAGCGCATCATCCGTTGCGGTGCAAAGGACAACTTCTGGCAGATGGGAGACACGGGCCCTTGCGGACCCTGCTCCGAGATTCACTACTGCCTCGGCCTCGACGACGTCGATCCGCGCAGGTTCGGAGAGGAGCCTGCCGCCGACGGTCGCGGCTGGTTCGAGCTTTGGAACCTCGTCTTCATGCAGTTCGAGCGTCGCGCCGGCGGCAAGATGGACCTGTTGCCTGCGCCTTCCATCGACACTGGCGCGGGTCTCGAGCGCATCGCCGTCGTGAAGCAGGGCGTGCTGAGCAACTACGACACCGACCTCTTGCGTCCAATCGTCGACTTGGCTTCGGAGATCTCTGGGAAACGTTACGGGGGGAGTCAATCCCATGACGACGTCAGCATGCGAGTCATCGCAGACCATTCCCGAACGACCGCGTTTCTCATCTCTGAAGGCGTCTTCCCGGACAAAGATGGCCGCGCTTACGTGCTCCGCCGCGTGATGCGGCGCGCGATTCGGCATGGGCACCGGCTCGGAATCGGCGAACCCTTTCTTCACCACTGCGCGCTTCGCGTGGTCGACGACATGGGTGACGTATATCCGCAGCTCGTCGAACGGCGCGCACTCATCGAGGAGATTACCCAGCAAGAAGAGGAGAGATTCCGGCGCACCCTCGACCGGGGGCTGCAGCTGATCTCCGAAAATCACGAATGGATCGAAACCGGCGGTGAGCGCTCCATGCCCGGGGCCGTCGCCTTCAAGCTGTACGACACTTACGGCTTTCCACTCGACCTTCAGAACGTGATCGGCGAGGAGCAGGGCTTCACAATCGATCAAGAGGGCTTCGATAGAGAGCTTGCCGAGGCCCGTCTGCGCAGTCATGGGTCGAAGGTCGGCAGCAGCGCCGTCGCCGAGATCTACCCCGCCCTCGTACAGAAGCTTGGAGCGGTCGAGTTCCTCGGGTACGAGAGCGAAGGGGCGCGAAGCGAAGTCCTAGCCTTGATGCAGAGCGGCGGCTTGGTAGACGAGCTGAGGTCCGGCGCATCGGGTGAGATCGTCACTCGCGCGACGCCGTTTTATCCCGAGCAGGGCGGCCAAGTAGGCGACCGGGGTGTGATCGAGCTCGAGGGCGCACGCTTCGAAGTGGAGGATACCCAGAAGCCGGTCGAAGGATTGATCGTTCACCGAGGCAAGGTAGTCTCCGGCGCGTTCCGGCCCGGCCTCGAGGTCGAGCTCCGCGTCGACCACGGGCTTCGAAGCGCGACTCGCCGAAACCATAGTGCGACCCATCTATTGCACTGGGCTTTGCGTCAGGTCGTCGGAGCTACAGCAGCTCAGAAGGGCTCGCTCGTGGGTCCCGAACGCCTCCGCTTCGACTACAGCGGTACCCGCCCGCTCGAAGCCACCGAGATCGAGCGAATCGAGAATCTGGTGAATGCCCGGGTTCTCGAGAACACCGACATCACGACGGAAGCCTTGCCTATGGACGAGGCCAAGGAACGCGGCGCGATCGGCATCTTCGAAGAAAAGTACGGCAATGTAGTGCGCATGCTCACGATCGGCCCTTCGCTCGAGCTTTGCGGCGGCACCCACGCGGCGCGCACGGGCGACATCGGTATGTTCAAAGTTCTCTCCGAGACCGGCCTGGCAGCCGGCGTGCGCCGTATCGAAGCCACCACGGGCCTGAATGCGCTCAGCCATCTACGTCGGTTGGAGTCCGAGCTCAGCGGCGCAGCCGCCTTGCTCAAGGCCCCCGCTCAGCAGCTGCGCGATCGGGTCGAACGTCTGGTCGAACAGCAGAAGGAATCGCAGCGCGAGATCGATCGGCTCAAGCGATCCCTGATGTCGGGTGACAGCGCGGACCTGTCGGCCGATGCACGCGAAGTGAAAGGCGCGCGGGTCCTCGGCGCCGTAGTCGAGCTGGGCGATGCCGGCGCGCTTCGCGAAATGGCCGACCAGTTGCGGGACAAGCTCGCTCCAGCGGTCATCTTGCTCGGATCTCCGAGCAAGGACGGAAAGAAGGCCTTGCTCGTCTGCAGCGTTTCGAAGGAGCTGACCAAGCGCTTTCGAGCAGGCGACATCGTCAAGGCCGCAGCCTCGGTCGTCGGCGGAAACGGTGGCGGGCGCCCCGACTTCGCACAGGCAGGTGGGCCCGATGCCAGCAAGCTCGCTGAGGCGGTGGCCGAGGTGTACGAGCTCACTGGAGCGGCCTAGGTGTCGGCGAAGTCCAGGCTGCTCGGGTCTCTTGCCAGTGTCTATTTGGGCTCACGCCCGGCAAAACACGCGCTGCATCGCGTCGGCAGGGTCCTCCGCGGTGGTCGCCGCCGCGCGCGCCTCTACTATCGTGCCGATGACCCCTACAGTCACGTTCTCGCTCAGGTCGCGCCGCGACTACGGGAAGCATACGGGCTCGAGATAGAGATCGTTCCCGTCGCGCACCCGAGCATCGCGGCCAATCCAGCGCCGGAAATGCTTCTCGATCACGCGATCCGAGACGCCGCAATACTCGCGGAGAGCTATGGGCTCAGCTTCCCGCAGGCGGCCCAGGCTCCAGCCGAAGATCGGGTCCGGCGCGCTCATGCCGTCCTTCTCGAACGACGGCCGGACGAGGAGCAAATCAACGTGGCGATCGAGCTCGGTGAAGCGGTCTGGCGCAACGACGGCGCCTCGCTGGCGGCGATCGTCGATCGCTATGGAAGTCTCTCCGGCCAATCCGTCCGTCCTGCACTCGAGGCCAACTACGCCGCACTCGAGCGAGCGGGTCATTACCAACCCGGGATGCTCTATTATGGCGGTGAGTGGTACTGGGGGATCGACCGACTCCGGTACCTCGAGGAAAGGCTCCAGCGCGAGGGGCTCCAAGGCGATACTGGCCTCACACGAGGTCCCTCCTCGGAGCTGGCCAGGCTGCTTCGAAGTGGGGGCGCAAGCGAACCACGTGTCGAGGCCTTCTTGTCGTTTCGGAGCCCCTACTCGTATCTTGCGGTTCCCCAGTTGATCGAGCTGCGCAATCGCTACGGTATCGAAATCGAGCTTCGTCCCGTCTTGCCGATGGTCATGCGCGGCCTGCCCGTCCCCCTCGCGAAAAGGCTCTACATCATTCACGACGCCAAGCGCGAGGCTGATAGGCTGGGAATCCCCTTCGGGCGGGTGAGCGACCCACTGGGGAAGGGCATCGAGTTCTGCATGGCGGTGTTCTTCCATTGCGCCGTCCACAAGGGCCTTGAACTCGAGTTCATGAGCTCCGTGATGCAGGGCATCTGGGCAGAGGCTCGAGATGTGGCCCACCTTCCGGATCTGGTGTTCTTGGCCGAGCGCGCCGGAATCGGGGAGGCAGAGGTGGTGGCCGCTCTCGAGACGAGCGACTGGGCGCAAGAGGCCCAGGCAAACCGGGACGCGCTCACGGAGATGGGGCTCTGGGGCGTGCCCTCGTTCCGAATCGGAGCGTATTCCAGCTGGGGTCAGGACCGCATTTCGTTCGTCGATGCTGAAATGGCGAGGTTTTCTGCTCGAGCCTGAGCGACTTTTTGAAGCGAAAGACTTTACGGGGCCTCCATTTCCTGTGACATTGATTACGTGACCGTTTCCGAAGAGAAGCTGGCTGGGGCGGACCAGGCGCTCGCGGAGCTCGGCAGGAGCGATGCCGAGATCTCCGAGGTCCGGGGTCGCTTCGCCAATGCCTCTCCCGCGGATCTCGAGGCCGTCGACGCAGAGTTGCGCGCGCTAGCCGAAGGGCTGAGGGTCGATCTCGCGCAGGGCAAGGCGCGCGAAGCACGAGCCTCGGTCGCCGAGGCGGTCGAAGACGTTTGGGACGACGAGCACACCGAGGTCGAGATCCTCGACGAATCCGACTTCGTGCTCCTCGTCGACGAGGGTGACCTCGAAGAGCTCGAGAAGGTCGGCGAAGATGACGCCTTGCGATCGCTCCCACCCGCGCTTCCGCAGGAAGGCGCTGAAGGCGAAGAGGGAGACGGGTTCTTCAAAAAGCTCTTTGGCAGCCGTCGGAGCAGTAACCGGCCGTAACCGCTCGGGCTTCGGGTCAGAAGTAGAAGGTCGCACCGAAGGTGAGCATCGCACCACCCGAGGTATCGGTGCTTCGTGTACCGTCGATGAACTCGGGTCGGGGATCGTCGTCGATTCGGTGACGGAGCAGTCCGCGTACGTCGACGTTCAGTGCAAACGCTGGCGCAAGCCTCAGCTCGAGCCCCATGCCCACCTGACCTCCGACATACGTCATGCGTCGAAGCTCATAGTAGGCGTCGACACGCCCGAACGAGACGCCCGGGCCCAGAAGAAAGTACACCTGGGCTTTGTGTTGCGGGTTGACGAAGAACACTGCGTTTGCCGTCAATGGGATCTCGGTTCGATAGAAGCCCTGGTAGTCGTTGCCGGCGAAGTAGCCTGAGCCGAGATCGATGGCCACGTGCTCCTTGGGCCGAAAGCGCAGCGCACCGGAGAACCCACCCATCAAAACCTGTGGCCCAAACGTGCCGCCGACATCGAAGTGCAGACCCAGTTTCCGGTCGCGTTTTTGCGGTGCGGGCGGTTGGGCGTGTGGTTGCGGGATCGACTGCTGCTTCACCACGACGACGGTGGGCGGCTTGGTCTTGATGATCACCGGGGAGGACTGGTCGTTGGGTTGGACCACGACGACCTCGGCCCGAGCCGCCTCCGTGCTACCAAGAACGAGAGCGAGAGCGATGGGAGGAAGAAGAACGAATCGGAGCATGGGGCACCTCTCGGTTTTCTACGAGGGGACCCGGCCAAAGATTCAACCGCCACGATTCAAACTCGGAAACGTCGCTATTTCAGGCTTCTATTGCGCCTATCGAACAGCGCGACGGTCCTCGAGAGCCCGACCCAGGGTCACCTGGTCGGTGAACTCCAGCTCGCCGCCGTGTGGCACACCGGCTGCAATTCGTGAGACGCGTACCGTAGAAGCGGAGAGAGCGTCCGCGATGTAGAGCGCAGTTGCTTCGCCTTCGACGTTGAGCGGGGTTGCGACGATGACCTCTTTGACGCCTTCTTCTCCGATGCGGCGCTCGAGTGCGTCCAGGGGCAGCTGACTCGGCCCGATGCCATCGAGCGGCGCCAGCAAACCATGCAAGACGTGGTAGCGGCCTCGAAAGCTACCGAGCGCTTCGAGTGCGATCAAGTCCGGGACTTTCGCGACGATGCAGATCAGCGAGGCGTCGCGGCGAGGGTCCCTGCAAATCGCACAGCGCGACTCGGCTCCATAGTTTCCGCAGAGCTCGCATCGGGTCACCTCATCGTGGATGCTGCGTAGCGCCTCCCCCAGCGCTTCTGCATATTGCTGGTCCCCTTCGAGCACGTGGAAGGCGAGCCGTGCCGCGGTTCGCGTGCCGATACCGGGCAAGCGGGAGAGCAACGAAATCAACGACGCGATCGGATCCTTGGCCGTCATCGGTTAACCGATTCCGGGGATCGAAAGGCCTCCCGTGATCTTCTCGATCTCCGCGTCGACGTGCTCGCGCGCCTTTGCGAGGGCAGCATTGGCTGCGGCAACGACGAGATCTTGCACCATCTCGATGTCCTCTTCTTCCAGAAGGGTCTTGTCGATGCGGATCTCGGCGAGCTCCGGAATGCCGTTCGCGATTGCCGTCACCTTGTCGTTGCCAGCGCGAGCTTCGAACGTTTCTTCTTTCAACTCTTCTCTGCGCTTCTCCACCTTGCGCTGAACGCGACCCGCTTGCCGCATCAGCTCTCCCATTCCTCCACGAAAATTCATTCGATCCTCTCAGTCCGCTTCGATGAGCACTTTCAGCTTTCCGGCCGATTCAGGAAATACGTCGACGGCATCACGCACGCGTGGGTGGTTGAGCGCTTCTCTGCGCTTGGATTCGAGCTCGGCCTCCCTCCGCTGGGCCGCGACGGCCGCGACCGTCTTGTTCGCCGACTCGCCCTGCGCATCGAACCGGATCTCGATTTCCGGACGTCCGCCAAGCTGCTGTTCCGCGACCCGCACGATCGCAGCGATCGATTCGGGTGATTGCGCTTGGCGACCGTAGAAGGAGCCGTCTTTGAACGAAAGGACGATCCGGTCGGGACCGACCGTCTTAGGAATGCCGTGTTCGAGCACGGCGGCCAACGCCGGTTGCTGTTGTTCGAGGGTGCCGACGAGCTCCTCCCACTCCAGGAGGGCCGCTCTTCGGATCGGCGTCAGCACTTCGCCGGTGCTCGTTTGAAAGCCGCCCGCATGTTTGGTCGCCGGCATGATCGGCTGATTGGGATTCTGAGGTTTGGGCTCTGGTTCCGACGCAGCGGGTGTTGCTGGCTCGGGTTCGAGCTTCGGCGGAGGCGCCGGTGTCGCTTGCGCTTTCGGCCTGACGGGAGGCGATGCTGGCTTTGGTTTCGCCATGCGAGCGCGCGAACCACCGGGCGAGCCGCCGCTCGGCCCCGGATTGCCCTGAAGCGCATCCAATCGCGCAATGAGCTCGGCGACCGATTGAAGCGGAGGCCGGGTCGCGACGCGCACGAGACCCATTTCGAGCATGAGCTTCGGGTTTGGGCTTTGGGCCATTTCGTCCATGACGATCGACGCGGCTCGAAACACACGCTGAAGCTCGAGAATGTCGACGTCTTCGATCAGCCGTCTCGCGGCTTCCCGCTCTTCAGGAACCCAGCTCGCGGGGTCGCCGGCGTCGAGCTTGAGCACCACGAGGTCACGAAAGAGTTGGAGCAGCTGACGGGCGAAGTGCTGCATGTCGACGCTCTGGTCGGCGAGCCCATCGATCGCCATCACTACACGAGCGCCATCTCCTTCGAGCACGGCGCTTGCGACATCGTACAAGGCCTCTCGGGCGGCGATGCCCAGGCTCGCGGCGACGGTATCCGCGGTGATGCGAGCGTCCGAGATGGCGACCAGTTGATCGAGCAAGGTGAGGGCGTCGCGCATGGACCCTGCTGCCTCGCTCGCGACCACCGAAATTGCTTCATCATCAGCCAAGAGGGATTCGGTCTCGAGAATCTCACGAATGCGCTCGGCGATGAGGCGATGCGGAATCAATCGAAAGTCGTACTGCTGACACCGCGAGCGGATCGTGATTGGCACCTTGTGGCTCTCGGTTGTCGCAAAGATGAACTTCACGTGGTCTGGCGGTTCTTCGAGAGTCTTCAAGAACGCGTTGAAGGCGCCCGCCGAGAGCATATGAACCTCGTCCACGATCACGATCTTGTAGCGATCGCGCTGGGGCCTATACGGCAGCGACTCTTGAAGACGCCGCACGTCGTCGACGCTGTTGTTCGAGGCGCCATCGATCTCTTGAACGTCGACGTCGATCCCGGCCGTGATGTCGCGACAAGGGCCGCAATCGTTGCACGGGGTCGGAGTCGGGCCTTGCTCGCAGTTCAAGGCCTTTGCTAGTAGGCGCGCGGTGGTCGTTTTCCCCACGCCTCGGACGCCGGTGAAGAGGAACGCATGAGCGACCCTATCCGACTCGATCGCGTTCGCGAGCGTCCGTGCAACGTGCTCCTGACCGACGAGATCTTGGAAGCTTTGCGGTCGGTATTTTCTTGCGAGAACGGTGTACGCCATCGAGCGAGTGAGCCTATCACGACCGTCTGCTCGGTGCAGCCGGCGCTCGTTCGGCGGAGCGAGCCTGCGCCATGTGCAAGCGTCCAGCGCCTATTCGACGTCGTCCTCGTCGAGGTCCTCTTGGTCTTCGAGGTCATCGTCCTCATCGAGGTCCTCGTCGCCCTCCGCATCGTCATCCGCTTCCATGGCTTCCTGCATCATTTCTTCCATGGTGGGCATGCCGCCGGCATCCTCGCCCCGATCGTCTTCGCCGTCGCCGTCTTCGTCGACCAAGGCGTTGGGATCAGCGCCCATGATCAAGTTTCCAAGGCCTATGGACACCTGCGGATACCAGGTGACGATGCCGAGACCGATCAGCATGAGGCCGACGAAAGGCGCGACGCTGCGTATGATGTGGCCGAGGCCCCGTTCATAGAGTGCGCTCGCCACGAACAGGTTCAGGCCGACCGGCGGCGTGAGGTAGCCGATCTCGAGGTTCACGATGAAGATGATCCCGAAGTGCATGGGATCGACGCCCATCGATGCGGCGATCGGTGCGAGCAAAGGCACGAAGACGAACATCGCACTGAGGATGTCCATCATCATCCCGACCGCCAGAAGCAGCAGGTTGAGCAGGACGAGGAACTGCCAGTACTCGAGATCCTTGCCCTGAATCCACTCGACCATTCGTGCTGGGATTTCTTCCTTCTCGAGGAACTCACCAAGGGCGAGTGCCATGACCATGATGACCAGGAAGGACCCCAGGAAGACGCCCGTTTCGCCGAAGATCGCGGGGATCGCTCTGAGCTTGAGCGCTCGGTGGAGCCAGACCTCGACCACGATCGCATACATGACGCTGACGGCTGCGGCTTCGACCGCATTGAAGATACCGCCGTAAATGCCGCCGAGGATCAGGAGCGGGAACATCAGCGCCCAGAACCCGTCCCGGCTTGCGGCGACCAGCTTCTGGAACTTGAACGGCGAAGTCGGAATCTTGTCGACGACACCGTGGTAGAAGGAGTAGCCGATCAGAATCGAGCCCATCACGAGGCCGGGCCCGAAGCCAGAGGCAAACAAACGCTCGACTTCGATGACCGCGCCCTGATTGACGATCGGGTAGACGATCATCGGAATCGACGGTGGGATGAGAATGCCGAGCGAACCCGCTGAGGTGAGCAGGCCGTGCGAGAAACGCTCACGGTAGCCTTCGGCGATGAGCGCAGGTCCCATCATCGAGCCGATTGCGACCACCGTCGCCGGGCTCGAGCCGCTGATCGCAGCGAAGAGCATACATGCGAGAACACCGCTCATCGCCATGCCGCCAGGGACCCAACCGATGAAGGACTGGGCGAAGTCGATCAAGCGCGTGCTGATCTGTCCCTTGCTCATCACCGCGCCGCTCATGATGAAGAACGGGATGGCGAGAAGCGTAGGGCTGTCGGCGAGGCTCCGGATGCCTTCGATCACGATCGTGAACTGGCTGAGCTCGGTGAAACCGCTCCAAAGGAAGAGGCTGCCGAGTGTCGCGACGCCGATCAGCACGAACAGCGGGGAGCCGACGAGCGCGGCCGCGATGATGGCGGACGCGAGGATCCCTCCCTTGCCGAGGAACGGCAGGAAGACGATGATCGTGACCATGATGAGGAAGGGCAGCTTCCGTTCTCGTACCGCGTTCATCGTTCTGCTCCCTGCTTGGCGGCTTTCGCTTGCTGAGCAAGGGCCAGCGCTTCGTCTTCGGGAGCGGCGCCGTACGAGCCACCCATGATGGAGCTGAACGCCGCAGCCACGTAGCGAATCGTCGTCATGGCGAACGCTGCCGGAACCGCGATCGTCGCGACCCAGTCCGGAATGTTGGTTTGCTCGAATCGACCCTCGAGCTGGAGGGCTTCCTTGGCGTACACGTACCCGAGCGAAGCCATGAAGAAGCAGAAACCCGCCGTCGTGACGTAGCCGATCGCATCAGTCCACTTCGCCATGGACGGAGGGACGACTCGTTTCAGTGCGCCGACTTGAATGTGCTTGCCCTCGTGGGCGCAGACGCTCGCGCCGAGGAAGCCGACCCAGAGCAGCATGATCAGCGAGAGCTCTTTCGACCAGCTGTAGCCGTCCGGAAAGTAATTGACGATGACGTAGACCAGCAGGGCGGTGACTACGAAGAAAGCTATCAGCTTTGAGACCCAGCCTTCTGCACGCTGGCGCAGCAACTGGACGAGCCATGCCAACGCACAGAGTCCGTACAGGAGTAGATAGAACCAGCGAGACTCGACGGTTGGCTGGAGCATGATCCACCCGAGAAGCCCGAGACCGCTGCAGGCCACGATGGCCTCGATCATCGGCTTGGATCGCGAGCGCTTTCCGGGCTCGGCCGCGTGGTTCTCTGCAGTCCAAAACGCGAAATACACGAGACCAATGCCCACGACTGCGGAGGCGATGGGACCGACCGTGGTCAGCGTCTTCATCCCTTCGGGAGTCTCGATACCGAAGATGCGAGCGAAGAGCTCGGCCACCTTGCTGTCCGGAGCCGCGAGCCGCCGGTAAACGACGTCCAAGAACACCATGATCGCGGACACGCCGAGGAAGGTCCAAAGGACCCCCATTTCGACGTGGAAGATCAAGTCGTCTATCCGCCGAATGATGCCAAAACGACCCTCG
The DNA here is from genome assembly GCA_963786865.1 of uncultured delta proteobacterium. Classification (GTDB taxonomy): domain Bacteria; phylum Myxococcota_A; class Polyangia; order Polyangiales; family Houyiibacteriaceae; genus SG8-38. Next base: position 99,207 of record CAWBAV010000002.1, read on the forward strand.
TAAGGGTTCTCTTTGCCCGGTTCCGCCATAGCGATGGACGGTACGTTCGATCGCGCTGGCAATCAAGACTTGTTGCGGTAGGGTCGCCTAAGAAAACATGCGTACAGTCATCCACTTCGACATGGACGCGTTTTTTGCGTCGGTCGAGCAGCTCGACGACCCGGATTTGCGTGGGAGGCCAGTTCTGGTTGGTGCCCGTTCGCGTAGAGGGGTGGTGGCCGCCGCCTCTTATGAGGCACGCCCGAGCGGGGTTCGGTCGGCTATGTCGATGGCCGAGGCGCTTCGTCGATGCCCCGACGCGATCGTGGTGCCGCCACGAAGAAGCCGCTATTTCGAGCTGAGCGCCAAGGTTTTTGAGGTTTTCCGGCGCTACACGCCGCTCGTCGAAGGCCTTTCGCTAGACGAGGCGTTTCTCGACGTGACGGGCAGCCGGTCTCTTTTCGGCGATGGACCGGCAATCGCGCGTCGCATCAAGAACGACGTCCGAGCGGAGACCGGGCTCACCGGGTCCGCGGGGGTCGCAGCCAACAAATTCGTCGCGAAGATCGCGAGCGACCTTCACAAGCCCGATGGGCTGACCGTGGTTCCGGCCGATTCTTCTGCGGAGTTTCTCCGCCCGCTCCCGCTCGAACGGATGTGGCGGGTCGGTCCGAAGGCGAGGCTGCGGCTCCGGGATGCCGGGCTACAAACGATTGGCGACCTCGCCCGGGCGGACGTCCGCACGCTGGAGCAGTTGCTTGGGAGTTGGGGGCCCGTTGCGAGGGACTTGGCGCGTGGACTCGATGAGCGAGCGGTGGTCGTGGGTGTGCCTCCCAAGAGCCTTGGAAGTGAGTCGACGTTCGAGCGAGATCTCACCAGCACCGAGATGCTTCTCAAGCCGATTCTAGAGCAGTCGATGTTGCTGGCGGATCGACTCGTGGGTAAGGGGCTTTGGGCGCGCGTGGTGACGCTCAAGATCAAATACGCTGACCACCGCATTCGCACACGTCAGATTCAGCTGCCGCGGGCGGTCGCTGACACCGACGCGATCTTCCGAGCGGCCACTGAGTTGCTCGCCCGTTTCGACGCGCTTGGGTCCGGCGTGCGACTCACGGGGGTCTCGGTTTCGTCGCTCACCACGCTTCCCGATGCAGAGCTGTTTCCCGACGCCGATCGAGCGCGGCGCGAGCGCCTGGCGGTGACGACGGGAGCGCTTCGAGAGCGCTTCGGAACCGCCAGTCTCACGCGTGCTTCCTTGCTCGCAAGTCCCTTCGATGCAGGGGACTCAAGACGCTAGAAAATTCGCACAATCACGGTATCGGCAAGTTCAATCAAGAGTCGCGTTGACACCATCAGGCACGGCATTTAGGGTCCGCCTGTTGCGTACAACACGCAATGCTCTAGGAGCCCCACCGGATGAACGCACGACACACCAAGTTCATCTTCGTCACAGGGGGTGTTGTCAGCTCAATCGGAAAAGGCTTAGCGGCTGCTTCGATGGGTGCGCTCCTCGAAGCACGAGGATTGCGGGTCACCAACATGAAGTTGGACCCGTACATCAACGTCGATCCCGGCACGATGTCCCCTTTCCAACACGGGGAGGTCTTCGTGACCGACGACGGCGCCGAAGCCGACCTCGACCTCGGTCACTACGAGCGCTTCACCAAAGCGACCATGACCAAGGCGAACAATTTCACGACCGGCAAGATCTACGATTCCGTGATCTCGAAGGAACGCCGCGGAGAGTACCTCGGCGCGACGATTCAGGTGATTCCGCACATCACCGACGAGATCAAGGCACGGGTTCGAGAGGCGACGCGCAACGTGGACGTTGCGATCGTCGAAGTAGGCGGGACTGTCGGTGACATCGAGTCGCTTCCGTTTCTCGAAGCCGTACGTCAGCTTCGCGGAGAGCTCGGCCCGCAGAACAGCGTTTCGGTTCACGTCACCCTAATTCCGCACATAGCAGCGGCCGGCGAGCTCAAGACCAAGCCCACCCAGCACTCGGTGAAGGAGCTCTTGGGACTTGGCATTCAGCCCGAGATTCTTCTCTGCCGCGTCGATCGCGAGCTTCCTCATCCGCTCAAAGAAAAGATCGCCCACTTTTGCAACGTGCCCGTGAAAGCGGTCATCGCTGCCCCAGACGTGCGCGTGATTTACGAGCTTCCCCTGACCCTTCACGAGCAGGGGCTCGATCGCCTCTTGGCCGAGCGTCTCAACATCTGGTCGCGCGATCCGGATCTCTCGGTTTGGCGGCGCACGGTCGATCGATGTTTGGCTCCGGACCGCGGACACGTTTCAATCGCACTCGTCGGCAAGTACGTCCATCTTCGCGATTCGTACAAGTCGCTCCACGAGTCTTTGGTGCATGCGGCGCTCGAGTGCGACGTGAAGCTCGATCTGGACTACGTCGACAGCGAGGGGCTCGAAAGTGGTGACCTCGAGGCACGGCTCGGCGGGCATGATGCGATCCTCGTGCCCGGCGGCTTCGGAGACCGTGGAGCGGAGGGAAAGATTCGGGCGATTCAGTTTGCTCGGGAGAACAACATTCCCTTCTTTGGGATCTGCCTCGGGATGCAGATGGCAGTCGTCGAATACGCTCGAAACGTTTGCGGCCTACAGGGCGCCAATAGCGCGGAGTTCGATCGCCAAGCCAAGCACCTGGTCGTGGACATCATGCCCGACCAGCGCGGCATCGAAGACAAGGGAGCGACGATGAGGCTCGGTGCCTACCCATGCACCATCAAGCCGGACACCTTGGCGTCGCAGATCTACGGTACTTCACGGATCAGCGAGCGACACCGACATCGCTACGAGGTCAACAACGCCTACCGCCAGCAGCTCGAAGAGGGCGGCCTCGTGCTCTGCGGGGTCTCGCCGGATGGTCGTCTGGTCGAGATGATCGAGCTCCCGGGGCATGCGCATTTCGTTGGCTGCCAGTTCCATCCGGAATTCAAGAGCAAACCGCATACCCCGCATCCCCTATTCACGAGCTTCGTGCGCGCCGCGATCGAGCGCCACGCCCGCCAGGGGAAGTCGGTTGGCGGCGCAACCGAAGCGCACATCAACTGAGAGCGGCGCAAATTTGGCGCCAACGCGGGTAAGCGGGTTCGGCTCGGTCGCTTTTTTCTGCCGTCGGCCGGCCTGGTTTATTCTGCGCGTCATGACGAATCGATGGACTGGGTTGTGTGTGTTGCTTCTCGCGTTGACCGCTTATGGCTGTGATACCGCCAACGGAGGTCCACTTGGCGGCATGGGTGGAGACGGCGGCACGGGCGGCGTGGCTGGCACGGGCGGAATGGCCGGCGAAGGTGGCACGGGCGGGGTTGCTGGCACCGGCGGCATGGGCGGTGACGGCGGCACGGGTGGCACAGTCGACCTTTGCATGGACGTCGACTGCAGCGATGCGAACGCCTGTACGCAAGACGTCTGCGACCCGGCAGACGGGACCTGCTCGCACCCGAACGAGCCAGATGGGACGTCCTGCGACTTTGGCGGCCTTCCGGGTATCTGCGCGGCAGGCGTCTGCGAGGACGCGATGCTTTGCGCCGATGCAGCGACGCGTTGCGACGACAGCAACGAGTGCACCCAGAACCTCTGCGATCCCGCGGACGGTGTCTGCTCCAACCCAGCCGAGCCAGACGCCACGGTATGTGAGTTCACCCCGGGTGTCGGAGGGGAATGCGTCTCTGGCGTCTGCGAGGACGCGATGCTTTGCGCCGACGCACCTACGCGTTGCGATGACAGCAACCAGTGCACCCAAGACGTGTGCGATCCGCAGGATGGCATGTGCTCGAACTTGAACGAGGCGGACGGCACGGACTGTGACGCGGCCGGTAACCCCGGAAGCTGCCAGACCGGCATGTGCGTGGCGCTTTGCATGCCTTCTTCCAACCTGGTCGTGACGCTCCCGACCTCGGGCGCGCCCACGCCGGTCTACACCGACATGGCGAACGGCTTCACAATCAGCGCCGCCAACTGCGGGACTCAAGTCAATTGCGCTGTCACGTTCAGCTTCCGCGGCGCTTCTGCGAATACATACGGGGATGCGTTCGCGTTCGACCAGAGTGACTCCCTTCTGATCTCGTTCTTCGATCAGAACGGCGTTGCGCGGACGGCAAGCAACGTTGCGATCGTCTTGCACCCTCAGGGAACTTCAGGAACTGTCAACGTCAGCCTCGATGGAGCAGCGCCCGTGTCGCTCTCGGCGACGCGGGGGTCGACGCTCCAGCTTTCGATGGCATCAGCACATGAAATCCAGGTGACGAGCACTCCGGGGCTGTTCGTGTTCTGGCAGGCGCTGCAATACGACCACGATTGCCTCTGAGCGATCTGTATTTCTAGTGGAAGGCCGTCCCTCGTGGGCGGCTTTTCACGTTGCCCCCGCCATCTATCGGCACGCCAAACGTGTCCGACCGGTTGAATCATACCCAGGACTACGCTATCCCCCGCCCCGACACATGGGGGTGCATCCTTGAGCTCGACGGCGCGGGCCATTGCTTTCTATCTCCCTCAGTTCCACCCGATTCCGGAGAACAATCTTTGGTGGGGTGAGGGTTTTACCGAATGGACCAACGTGCGGCAGGCGAGGCCGCTGTTCGAGGGCCACTATCAGCCGCGCATTCCTTCGGAGCTCGGCTACTACGACTTACTCTCCTCTGAAACGCGCGAGGCACAGGCGGAGCTCGCTCGAGCGCACGGCATCGAGGGGTTTTGCTACTGGCACTACTGGTTTGCTGGCCGCCGCCTTCTCGAGCGACCGTTCAACGCGGTCCTCGAGAGCGGCAAGCCCGACTTCCCGTTTTGTCTCGCCTGGGCGAATCACAGCTGGACTGCTTCCTGGGTCGGCAGGCCCTGGGAGCTTCTCGTAGACCAGACTTATCCAGGGCGCTCAGACTACATGAGCCATTTCCGCGCGGTGCGCGATGCGTTCGCCGATGCGCGTTACATCACCGTCGATGGTAAACCCGTGTTTCTCGTGTTCCGACCCGACAAGCTCGCCGATCCGCACGAGTTCACCGACTGCTGGCGTGAGCTCGCCCTCGAGGCTGGTTTCAAAGGCCTGTATCTTCTCGGCATCATGAACGCGGATGCCGATCCAAAGACGCTCGGTCTGGATGGAGGCGTTCACAAGGGCCTCGGACATCTACTGTCGTTCCTGCCATCCGCAATCCAACGCAAGGCCGAGGCCCGCCGTCGGGCACAAGTCTTACTGGAGCGCCCGGGCCTTGCCGCCATTCATCAGGCCATTGCGCACGCGCCTCGGCCATCTTCGCTCAAGCTCTTGGACGCATGGCATGACGAGCTGAGCGAGCGACTTCTCTTGCCTTCGGTGAGCGCTTATCAGGACTTGATCGAAGCGGCTTCCCGTCAGCTGAGCGTATCCGAGGACCACTTCCCGTGTGTGGTCCCGAACTGGGACAACACACCGCGGGTGGGGCGATGGGGCTGGGTGCTTCGTGATTCCTCCCCCGAGCTTTTCGAAGAGCACTTGCGTCACGCCTTGGAGCGAATCGAGGCCCGGCCTTTTGAAAAACGACTGGTGTTTCTGAAATCCTGGAACGAATGGGCGGAGGGAAACCATTTGGAGCCCGACGAGCGACACGGACGCGGCTACCTCGAAGCCACCCGCCGCGCGCTCGTCGATACAATCGCAAGCCCACAGCTTCAGATGGGGTCCTGATGCGCATCAACTTTGCCGAGCTACTAGCCTCAGACAAGGAGTCGCCGAGCTCGGATCTCGAGTCGGTGTGGAAAGGGTATCGTCGGGCCGTCGATGGCGGGTCGAATCCATTCGATGCCCTGGTCCGCGTTGCTTCTAAGGTGGACCGGCTAGGCTTTGCGTTTGCCGCTGGATACTCCGCCGCGCTGCAGACCCTCGTGCCGGACGTCGTCTTGCCATGCGCGCTCTGCGTGACTGAAACCGACGGTGCCCATCCGCGCGCGATCAAGACGACACTACGCACGGCTGACACCGGCTCGAAATACGTGCTTGCTGGCACGAAGACGTTCGTCACCTTCGGGAACCTGGCAAAGACACTGATCATAGCCGCGCGAGCGGGCGAGCGAGCGGACGGAACGCCAGAGCTCGCGGTCCTGCGCGTTCCGGTCGAGCGCGACGGGATCTCGTTGATCGAGCTACCGCCGATTCCATTCGTTCCGGAGGTTCCGCATGCGCGAGTCGAGCTCGAGAATGTGTCGGTCGACCCCGGCGAGCGCATGAGCGGCGATGGGTATCTCGAATATGTGAAGCCATTTCGAACGGTCGAGGACATCCACGTCTATGGAAGCGCTGTCGCGTATCTCCTCGGCCTGGCCACGCGAACCGGTGCCCCGGGCGGTTTCTCGGCGGAGCTGATCTCGGTGCTCGTCGCGCTCGAGAGCTTGCGCGAGGCCGCGCCATTGGATCCGAACACGCACGTTGCGCTTCACGGCGTCGGCGAGCACTTGTCGCGTCTCATTGCCAGCGATGCATTCTCCGACGTCTGGGATCTGGCCCCGGCCGAGGAGCGAGCCCGCTGGGAGCGTGACCGGAAGCTTCTCGAGGTGGCTCGAAGCGCGCGCGAAACGCGTTTCCAGAAGGCCGCCGCCCAGCTCGGGCTGTGTTAGCCTTCGGTGGGAATTCAATGAGCTCGGATCTGAGAGATGCGGTCGTGAGGGCAACGGAGAACATCCGCCGCCGAGCCTGGGACGCCCGCGAAGGGCTTCGTCGCCTCGGGTCGAGAGTCACCGTCGAGGGCGAGGACAACGTTGTCGAGCTCGGCAAGGCGCGCCTGCACCAGGTCCGCATCGCAATCGAAGGCGACCGAAACCTCGTCCGCTTTCATCCGACCTGCAAGCTGGTCAACACTTCGTTCCGTCTGCTCGGAAACGACCTCAGCGTCGTGCTCGGAGAGCGCGTGAAGATCTCGCACTGGGGCGATTTTCTCTTGATGGGGGACGACGCTTCGATTCGAATCGGCCATCACAGCACCCTCGAGAGCGCGCGCTTCGTCGCACACGGAGGAACGGAGCTCGAAGTCGGGCCCGACTGCATGTTCGCATACGACGTAGAGGTGAGGACGAGCGACTCGCACTCAATTCTGGACGCCAGGACAGGCGACCGGATCAACCCGGACAAGAGCGTTCGAATTGGCGAGCACGTCTGGTTCGGGGCGCGCTCGGTCGTCTTGAAAGGCGTGAGCATCGGCGATCAGAGCATCATCGCGACCGGCTCCATCGTTACAAAGGACGTTGGCTCCGGCGTGCTCGTTGGCGGCGTACCAGCAAGGCAGATCAAGGATGGCGTCACCTGGGATCGCCGGCGGATCTGATTTGCGGACCCACGCATGACTGAGCTCGACCAGCGCGGAGCAGTACACGGTGTGTTCTGGACTGCGGTTCAGTCCCTGGGTGTGCGGCTGTTCTCGCTTGCCGTGTTCATCCTGCTCGCGCGTTTGCTGTCCCCATCGGACTTCGGTCTGGTTGCGATGGCTGGGGTCTTCGTCGCGCTGGGCGAGACCCTCGTTGCACAAGGATTCGGCACGGCGATCACTCAGCGAGAGAACCTCGAGCCGGAGCACGAGAGCACGGCGTTCTGGACCAACCTGCTGCTCGGTCTCGGTTTGAGTGTTCTGCTCTGGGTGGGGGCGCCCGTCGTCGCCGCACTCTATCGGCAAGATGCCTTGACTCCAGTGCTTCGCTGGCTGAGTCCTGTGCTCGCTCTTCGCGGCGCCGTTGCAGTTCCGGTTGGGCTCCTGCAGAGGCGCTTTCAGTTTCGAGCGCTCGCGCTTCGCTCGATCGCGACGGCCCTAGTCGGTGGTGTGGCCGGTATCATGGCTGCGTTTTCGGGCTGGGGTGTATACGCTCTCGTCGTTCAGCAACTCGTCGGCGCAGCGCTAGACGTCATCGTCGTTTGGAGCGCGGCAGCATGGTGGCCTCGCCTCGTGTTTTCGGTGCGACACCTGAAGGACCTCCTCGCATTCGGCACGTACCTGGTCGGGTCCGGTTTGCTAGGACTAGTGAGTCGCAGAGCGGACGACTTCCTGATCGGCATGGTGCTCGGCGACGTTGCGCTTGGAATCTATGCAGTGGCGTATCGGGGTCTGCAGATTCTCGAGCAGATATTGGCAAAGACCGGGTCCGTGGTGGCGTTTTCGGCGTTTGCGCGACTCCAGGGGCAGCCGGAGCGCATGCGCGAAGCATTCTACCAGTCGACGCGCGCGGGCAGCGTGATCGCGATGCCGGTCTTCGTCGGCGTGGCGGTGCTCGCACCCTTCGCTGTGCCGCTCGTTTTTGGCACGCAGTATGCGCAAAGCGGGGACGTGCTGCAGATTCTCGCGCTCGTTGGGGTGCTGCACGGCGTGAGCTATTTCGATTATGCCGTCTACACCGGAGCAGGACGCCCGGATCTCATTCTACGACTCTTGGCCGTCAATACCTTGGGCAACGTCATCCTCTTTTTTATCGCTGCACCTTTCGGGATCGTCGCAGTCGCCACCGCGTTCGTGGCGCGCGCATACATCTTGCTGCCACTCAACGTGATCGCCCTGCGCTCCGCGATTGGGGTCTCGGCGCGCCACTACTTCGCGAATTTCGTGCCCGCCCTGCTCGCTTGTCTGGCGATGGTACTCGCGATTGGGGCGCTGGCCCAGCTCAGCCTTGGCGAGGTGAGCCGGCTCGTCGTCTCGATCGGGGTCGGCGGGATCGCGTACTTGGCGACCCTGCAGTGGGTAGCGCCAGCCTTGGTTAAGGATCTACTGTCGAAGCTGTCACTGCTCCTCGGACGCGGCACGCCTTAGCGATGCGCTCGATGATGCACTTCCTCTTCGTGGCGTCACGATGAGCCCCGCGCAGATGAGAGCGTATCGCCTGCGAATCGAGGGGAGTTTTCGCCTTTCCGAGGCAGCGGGGACTGGAACCTCGCCAGCTTGGGCCAGCAGGTTTAGGATCCGAGTATGACTCGTCCGGCTCGCCGGAAATGGCTCACGATCCCGACTCGCATCGTGCTTGGCTACATCGTGGTGCTCGTTGCCTTCGGTGTCGTTGGTAGCTTGAGCTTCGTCCAACACCATCGTACGTCGCAAACGCTCGGACTACTCGAGGACGGGTACCTTCCTTTGGCGCTCACACTGAGTCAGGCGAAGGCAACGCAGAGCGTTTATGCGAATCTCGTGGAGCGAGCGCTTCAATCGGAACGGAGTGCGCCGACCAAGTCCTGGCTTCGCGCGGCGCTGCGGATTCGTCCCACGACGCTGCAGCGAGCCTATGACGGCGTCGAACAGGCGGAGACGCTCGCCGAGGAGCTCGGTCAACCCGCGCCACTTCGGTCGGTTCGTCGCGAGCTCGATGCGATCGCGACCGCGTACACCGAGATCGACGCCAAGTACGAGGAGCTCTTCAATCAAGCAGACGGTGACGAGGAAGCTTCAGAAGCTCTTCTAACGAAGCTCCGAAGCACCGAGCAACGGATCGAGAGAAACTACGACCGCGCATCGCAAAGCGTTCAGCAGCGTATTTCGCGAACGAGCGCGCTGGCGGCCGCCCAGTCGCAGCGCGCCACGTTTCTCTTGGGACTCCTGGGGCTGCTTTCCCTGCTCGTCGGCATTGCCGTGACGTTCTTGTCGCAGCGTTTGCTTCGACCGATTCCTCTCTTGCATCAGCGCGTCGCGGCGGTGGCGCGCGGGGATCTATCGAGCGTCGTCGACATCAAACGCAATGACGAGCTCGGCCAGCTAGTCGCCGAGTTCGAGCGCATGGTGCAGGCCCTGGCCGCGCGCGATCAGAGTCTTCGCGAGGCTGCGCTCGCAGAGCAGCGACTCCAGCGAATGCAGGTTCAGATCGTCGAGGCCCTTCGCGCGGCGATTCTCGTGATCGACCGGGACCGGATCATTCAGACGACGAACCCCGCCGCGGACCTCATGCTCGGAGTCAGCGCGCGCGAGGTAGGGAGGTCGATCGACGAAACGTCGGTGCTTCGTCGGTTCCCGGCGCTCGAGCGCGCGATCGCCGAGGTTGCAAAGGGGGGCGATGCGGTGACGCTCGAAGGCGAGCGCATCTCCGGGTTCACCGAGCATCTGGTCGACGTACTCGTCACCCCGTTCGGCGACGAAGTAGGGGAGGGCGGTTCGCGCGGTGTGCTGGTGGTTGCAGATGACGTCTCCGATGCGATCGCGACCAAGCTGCGGCTCATCCAGACCGAGCGCTTGGCCGCGATTGGGCGAATGGCAGCGCACGTGACGCACGAGGTGCGAAACCCGCTTTCGAGCATCGGGCTCAACGTCGACATGCTAGGAGACGAGATCCACGGTGCCGGTCCAGAGAGCAAGCATCTACTGGACTCGATTCAGCAGGAGCTCGAGCGTCTCGAGAGCATCACCGAGGAGTACCTTCGACTGGCGCGGCTCCCCGAGCCCTCGCTCACGCCGGAGGATCCGACGCATCTCCTTCGTGACATGGTGGAGTTCGTTCGACGCGAGATGGATGCCGCTGGTGTCGAGCTTCGCTTGGACTTGGCTGCGCATTTGCCCCCGGTCGCGATGGACGAGCCCCAGCTTCGGCAGGCTCTTCTCAACCTCCTGCGCAATGCGCGCGAGGCCATGCCCGATGGCGGAACCGCGAAGCTCGAGGCGACGCGCTACGACGGCGGCGTTCGAATTCAAGTTCACGACGAGGGGACGGGCATCGCCGAGGAAGAGCGTGAGCACGTATTCGATCTCTTCTACACGACCAAGGAGCGTGGCACCGGCCTCGGCCTGCCGCTGACGCAGCAGATCGTCGTGGCCCACGGCGGAAGCATCACGTGCAAAGCCCGTCATCCGCACGGAACGACCTTCGAAGTTTGGTTGCCAGCAGCCGCACAAACGACTACTGGTTCGCCCGTGCGGAGGGTTGGATGACGAGAATAGATGGGCGCGCGTACGACGCGCTCCGCCCGGTGTCGATTGAAGCAAACGTGCAGCGCAACCCGGAGGGTTCGGTGCTCTATCGTTGCGGCGGCACCACGGTGCTCATCGCCGCATCGATCTCGGATCGTGTGCCCGACTGGATGCGTGACACCGGTCGCGGCTGGCTCACGGCCGAGTACGCGATGCATCCGCGCGCCAACCCCGAACGCCAACGACGCGACAGTCGAAAGGGCTCCATCGATGGGCGGAGCTCGGAGATCCAGCGTTTGATCGGTCGCGCTCTTCGGGCCGCGGTCGACTTCGAAAAGCTTGGCGAGCGGATGATCACGGTCGATTGCGACGTTCTCGATGCAGATGGTGGCACCAGGACCGCGTCGATCACCGGTGGGATGGTCGCGCTTGCGATGGCACTCGATCGGCTACGTGCGACCGGTTTGGTCGGCAGAGGCGTGCTCCACGCGCCGATTGCAGCGATCAGCGTGGGGTTGCTCGAAGCCCGTCCGACGCTCGATCTTTGCTACACCGAAGACCGGGACGCCGAGGTCGACTTGAATGTGGTTGGCACGCCTGCGGGTGGCGTCGTCGAAGTACAGGGAACCGCCGAGGGAGCGCCGATCCTCCGAGAGAAGCTCGACCAGATGATCGACTTGGCGCTCTTCGCGATGCCGGCACTTGCCGAAGAACAGCGCCGCGCTCTTCGGGCGGTCGATGTCGACATCGAGCGGCTGCTGCCCTGATGCGAATTCTCGTCGCCACGATGAACGCCGGGAAGCTTCGCGAGTACGAGCGGCTTCTTGCAGGCGTTCCGGGACTCGAGCTCGAGACGATGGCGTCGCTTTCTGCGCCGATCGAGGTCGTGGAGGACCGCGACACGTTTCATGGGAATGCGCTCAAGAAGGCGACCGAGATCGCCAAGGTTGCAGGGGTCATTTGCCTCGCCGATGACAGCGGTCTCGAGGTCGACTTCCTCGGCGGTCGACCTGGGGTGCACTCGGCAAGGTTCGCCGGGGAGCGCGCATCCGACGAACAGAACAATGCCAAGCTACTCGACGCCTTGCGGGACACTGCAGACTCGCAACGAACCGCACGATTTCGCTGCGCCATCGTCGTCGTCGACCCGACCGGGCGGGAGCTCGCGGCCGCCGACGGCGTGTGTGAAGGCCGAATCGCGCGAGAAGCCCGCGGAGCCCACGGGTTCGGCTACGACCCCTTGTTCGTCCCCGACGGGTACTCGGAGACCATGGCCGAGCTCGGCCCCGAGACCAAGAACCGAATCAGCCACCGCGCCGAAGCCGCGGCAAAGCTCGTGCCCTTGCTGCAGCAGTTGCGAAACCCCTAGCCATCGGCTACCCCATGCCGCCGGACCGCAGTAGATTGAAGGTCACGGGGTGTAGCACAGCTTGGTAGTGCGCATGCTTTGGGAGCATGAGGTCGCTGGTTCGAATCCAGTCGCCCCGACTAGTGATTACGAGGAGTTACGCGTCCGGCGCTTCTCGAGTTGGCCTCTCGTTGACCAAATATTGACCACGATGGGGCGGTGACGCCGGTTCGAGCGCCTGAACGAGGCGCAGTTGAGCACTGCTGCCGAGGTGCGCGTACACCTCGGTGCTCTGAGCGGAGCGGTGCCCGAGTTGAGCCTGGATGGCTCTGATCGGCTGACCGCCCGTGGCCGCTTGGCTAGCCATCGAGTGGCGACCGATCTGGTGGTGAGAGAGTAGGGGTAGCCCGAGCGCCTTCTGCACGGTGCGCAGCGGACGCTTGTGGCTGTCGAGGTGCTTGGGAAACGTCCCGTCCTGACTGAACAGGAACTGCGGTCCCGCGTACCCCTGATCGACATGCCAGCGGATGGCCTCGAGCACGTCTCGGCCAAGCGCTGTCGTGTACACCTCGTGGTTCTTGCGGCTACCCAGCATGGCCGGGCGGTCCTTGTATCCACGCTGAACGGCGCGATCGACGATCAACATGGGGGGTACGTCCCGGACGCGATCCCTCGAGATCGCGTAGACCTCCCCGGTGCGCAGTCCAAGGCGTGTCGTGAGATAGAAGAACGCATACCAACGCGGCTGCATCTCGAACATGCCTTCAAGGAGCCGATCGCGCTCGGCTTCCGTGTACCAACGCGGCTGTTTTCGGATCACCTTCTCGGTCGGGACGTACGGGATCGATTGCAGCAGGTTGCGCTTCAACGCGTATCGCAGCACCGCCCGAACGAGTGCAAGGTGATGGTTGACGGTGCTCGGCGCGTAGTGCGCCGGCAACGATTGCTTGAGCTTGTCCATCTCGAGCGTCGTGACCTCGTCGAGGTAGAGGTGCCCGAGCACAGGGTTGATCAGCGGCCAGCGTCGGTGCCAGTGATCTCGCCCAAGCGGCTTCATGTTGATGTTAGCAGCCATGTACTGCTCGTACGCGTCTGCGAGTGTGATGCGTTTGCGGTCGGACATAGCGTCCTCCTGCGCGCGTTTCTCTGCGGCAAGCGCCTGCGCCTTGGTTCGAAAACCAGACTTGCGATAGCGCTTGCCTCGAGCTCTGAAGTCGTATTGCCATTTCTTGGCAATCTTTCTAACGGCCATGCGATGAGTTCCCTTCTGCGGAAAATCGCCGCATCGCCATGTCCGGATCTGTCAGATACAGGTCTAACATATCCCGGCGAAATCTACGTCGCCTTCGTATGCCGTAGACGGGAACCTGGCCCGCACTCACCAGATTGCGCAGGTGCCCCACCGACCACCCGGCGTACCGTGCTGCCTGCTCGTAGGTGAACCAGGTTCGCCCTTCGTCCGCGTTGGGCCTTGCGCAGCGTGGGGCCGGCGCCCTGAAGACTCGTGAGCGTACCGCGATTCCGCGGTCGACGCGGATGATGAACAGGGTTCATCAGTTTCTCCCTGGAATCGATCGTGATCTGTGTTGACCAACCGTCGTTCTCTCCGGGGCTGTTCGTCGCCAATGCGCCGATCCGCCCATCTCTGTTATCGGTTTTGCCCTCCAAAAAGTTGCGCGCACCAGAGAAGTTTTTTCGCCACGAACCTCGGAGCACCAGGACAGCGAGAGGATGGCGCCAGATGACGCTGCTTGGCGTTGTTCGTCGCGTGCTGTCTTTTTTCGGCGCGCGTTGTCTTTTTTTGACGCGTGTTGGCGTCGGTTGGCGCCATGTGGCGCGTTTAGTGGCAAGTGCGCCATCGCGCGACAACGAGTGTCGCGAAAGCGCCAACTAGAGACTGTCGACGACACGTAGCGCCGTTCGGCGCCAGATAGCGACACAACTTGTTCAGGCAAGGGATAGTTTTGTCTGCCAACAAAACTGCTCGCGCTGCCCTCTCCCGCCCCCGCGTGATCGGTCGCGCGAGTTGCGCGCTCAACGCCTTCGGCTTATTCGCCCGCTCTCTGCGGCACAGCAGGTAATCTCCACCAACGCCGTTTCAGATTCGCATCGCCGACGACATAACGAGCTAGTAACGCGCAATTCGGCGCTTTTCTTGAGCCCGATGGGCTAAGAGAGCTTATGGTTGCTGAAACCCACGTCAAAACCGCACGAACACGTCGAACTCAGGCGAGACGCTGCCGAGAAAGTCGCGCGGGACGGCTAGGGGTAAGCCGAGGAAACCAGTAAACAGATCGCCGTAACCCACGCCAAGCTTGATGTTGGCTCGCTTCCACGAGAAGACGAAACCCGGAATGACGGCGTATGCGTTCTTCAAGTCGATGAAGTCGAGTTCGAGCTGAACGTTGATGTCGGGATTTCCCTGCTCGCCTTGAAGCCTGCCTCTCACGATGGTACCGCTCACCCAAGGAATCCAGCGTAGAGTGATCGTCAAAGCCACCACTCTCGACACGCGCCACTCCACCATACCCCAGAACTCAAGCAGGTCCACGACGGCGGAGCCGCCGACGTCCTTGTAACCAAGCCCTGCGTTGCCGCCGCCCTCGACCGCCGAGTAGCTGCCGCCAAGATGCGTGCTGATGTTCGAGTTTATCCGGACCGACGAAGCGAGCGAGATGGGGGTCACGTAGTATCGAATCCTCGATTCCGGAACGTCGACGATTTGTTCGAGGGTACCGGTAATGAACCCAGCCGAGGCGCTCACGGCGAGTCGCCTTCGATCGTAGAACGTCGACTTGAGCTCGATGTTCGGTGCGACTTGCTCGAAGGCCGCGCCCAAAATCCAAGGCGCGGTGTATGTCGAGATTTGAAAGAAATCGAATGCGCCGTAGCTCAGCTTCAAGAGACCGAAGCGAAATCCGCGGCGCGGGAGGCTATAGGCCGTGGTGTCGAGAAGCCGCTCTTCGTACGTGTGATACGCCAAGACGCGGCGAGGAGCGCTCAGCGTGCTCCCCGCGATGACTCCAAGGGAGGCGACTACCAGGAGAAGCTTCGGGACGGGCCCACGCATTCGCGATCCTCGAGGTTGCAGCGTAGGATGCCGGTGGCATCGGTGAGCTGCTGACCCAGCTCGGCGCCGAAGGTGTAGACGAAGCTCGTGCCATCATCGAGCTCCACCAGAATGTCGAACCGAGCTCCGCCGGAAATGAAGTTTCCATCTCCATCAAAAAAGAAGGTCACTTGGAAAAGCCTGTCGACGGGAAACTCGACTTCTTCGACGACGATGGAGCCCCGTGTGATGAAGACGACGGGCTGTGCATAGACGTTTGTCGTCGGCGAGAGGACCTCATCGAAGTAAATGCCAATGGCACCTCGGTAAAGCACATCGAAGCGTAGGGCACCGAGCTCCGCCGAATACTTGCAGTCGTCGAACTCTGCCCAGACGAAGGGAACAATCCCCCCGGCCGCCAATCGCATGTTGAGACGCATGGTGCCGTTCAGGAGATCGGGGGGCCCTGCCGGCGGATCTTCCCAACCCTCGCAAATGTAGTCGACCGTAACTCCGCCGTTGGCCGATGGGAAGCTGACGCCACCAAGATCCACCTCACCGTTCGCGTCGTAGAGCTCGTCCTGGACCTGCACGATGACATCGAAAAGCTCTTCGTGAAGCGAAGATTGCTCGATCGCGTCGTGAGCTTCGGCGATCGACTCGTCGACGGAAGCCATGATCTGCGGCAACACGACGGCGTCGGGATTTTCGAACGCGGCAAGCCTAACCTCGGCGCCGAGGTCGGGGGGTTGGTCGAGGTCGAGCTGGGGCGCGCACGCTCCGAAAAGAACTTGGAGCGCAACCGAAGCACGACGCCAAGACAAGCTCTTCACGGCGTCGGTACCCTAGCGCACCGTCAACCTGAGGCCAGCCGAGCGGATACCACGTCAAGAAATCGCCTGGCATCATCGAAAGGCTGAATGCATATACCGCCTCCGATGCTCCGTCGCTTCCTCGTGGCAATGCTCTTGTTGACTGCGGCGAGCGCGTGCAAACACAACAAGCACGCGAACACGACGGTTCGAAGCCGTGCCATGTTCGACTTCTCGTGCCCCGAGGACGAGCTCACACTGAGGGTCGTCGACGTCGTGGGTGCACGCAAGCTGGCCACCCAGATTGCGGTCTATGGCTGCGGCAAGAAGGCTGTCTACGTGTATGTGTCGGACACCGACACGTGGCTCAGCAATGGAGGCGTCTCCGAGATGCCCGCAGATTTCGAGCCGCCTCCCAACGTGACCGAAGGGCAGGGCAAGAAGCGAACCGACAAGCAGTCAGCCAAAGCGGAGCAACGAGGCAAAATGGGCTCTGCGAAGTAGCGCGGGTTCCGGGAGCTGGGCAGCCTCATGCGGGCAGGGGCCGTTCGACCCTCCCGCGATCAAACCCACCATTGCGATCAAATCACGACATTTCTCACACAGATTGTCATCGATCCTGGCGTCACCGATCTCTCGAAACCGCCCAGATCGCAAAGTAGACCGACAAGAGAATTCCGCGCGCCGCGGTGGCGGGACCATAGCCTGCTTGGACTCACGCAGCGTCCATCACCAGGCCCGCGCAAAATGGGCGTGAGCACCAGGATATTGAGCATCAACGAAAAGAAGCTCATCCCACGCACAGGCTAACTCCCGACAGCTCGTGAACGAGCGGCCATCTTCAGAGCGCAGCCTACCTCATGTACCCATGAGCAAGGCTGGCGGACTACCACGACCCATCCGCCGGATCTTGAGCTGCCCGCTCCCCAGCATCGAGACGGCCCTTCTGGTGGCAGCCGGCGCAGGAGTAGCGTGAGAGTCGACGCGCCCACGCGCCGGCTCGTTACCGGACACCACACGGGATCTCGTCCCTCCGGACCTCCAAACATGGCCAGTGCCCGCAAAGTGATCCTAGGCACTCGCAAGTCTGCTCCCGACTCGTAGCGGTCACAGGTTACGTGGGGTCGCCGGGCTGCGCAGGGCCACACGGCATTCTTTCCTGAGAAGGCGCGACGCATGCGTCGGCAAAAGAGAAAAAGGCCCAAGGCGAAGCCTGAGCCGCTGCGAACTGTAAAATACTTGTCAATTGGATTCCTGGTTATCCGTACGCGGCGGCATTCCGCGGCAAAGTGCCATAAGCTGCCGGGTCTCGACCGAGCATCCGCATGCAACGCCTCATCACAATTTCAGTCCCCCTCGCTGTCACGCAAAGCGGCTGCGCCAAGAAGCATTCGGCGCCCACCTATGACGTCGAAGATGCGAAGCGAGGCGTGATCGCAAGCGACCCGGAGCTGCGCGTGACCATGGAGGATGGAAAAACGATCTGGAATATGGCGGTCTACGACTTCGTATCCGTCGCTTCCGATGGCGATAGGGGCTTTTTGGAAGGCAAGGGGCGTGACGAGAAGTAGATTTGAAATGAAATGCCCTTTGAAACGGAGTGGCTCATGGGTCCATCACCCCCTGAACTCGTGACAGAATTCGCCGACTGCCTCGCGCTGCAGCGCGACGCTTATCGTGCAGACCCCTACCCAAGCGTGCAACAGCGTCGCGCCGACCTCGAAGCACTTCGCCGGCTGTTGAAGGAGAACGAGGACGAGATCGTCGCGGCCATCGATGCTGACTTTGGTACGCGCTCGGCAGTGGAGACGCGCTTTCTCGAGCTCTTTCCCGTACGGCAGGGAATTCGCGATGCGATCGTCCACGTCGGTCGCTGGATGCGTCCGAAGAGGCGCTCCGTCGACCACCTCATCTTTCCTGGCGCTCGGAATCGCGTCATCCCGCAGCCCGTAGGCGTGGTCGGCGTGATCGTCCCATGGAACTTCCCTATTCAACTCTCGTTCGGGCCGCTCATCGACATCCTCGCCGCCGGCAACCGCGCCATGGTGAAGATGTCGCACAACTCCGACCGGCTGGCTCGACTGTTGGTCGATCTGGCCCCGCGCTACCTACCCAGGGAAAAGGTCGCTTTCTTCCGGTGCGAAGACAGGGGGCCGGCGTTCTCGGCACTTCCTTTCGACCATCTCCTCTTTACCGGCTCTGGAGGGGTGGGACGGGCCGTAATGTCCTCGGCGGCGACGAATCTGTGCCCTGTCACACTGGAGCTGGGCGGAAAGGCGCCCGCCGTGGTCGCGCCGGACTTTCCGATTGCGAAGGCGGCCGAGCGCATTCTATGGGCAAAGTGCATGAACGCCGGCCAGGTGTGCGTCAATGTCGACTATCTGTTCTTGCCGGAAGGACGAATTGAGGAGTTTGTCGAGTATGCGCGGCGGTTGATGGCCGAGCGCTATCCCGATCTGAACGGTCCCGATTACACCGCAATCATCGACCAACGCGCCTACGACCGGCTCGTCGCAACGCTCGACGATGCCCGGGCAAAGGGAGGGAACGTCATCAACCTCGCGCCCGATCAGGAGCTCGACGCCAAAAGGCGCAAGCTTGCGCCCCATATCGTCCTCGATCTGACCGAGGACATGACGATCATGCAGGAAGAGATCTTCGGGCCGCTGCTGCCGATCAAGCCCTACCGCGACCCCGAGGAGGTAATCGAGTACGTGAACAGCCACGACCGGCCGCTGGCGTTTTATCCGTTCACCAAGGACCGCCGTCTGATGGAGCGCTACATCACGCAGGTTATCTCCGGCAGCGTTGGCGTGAACGAGGCCATTGTGCAGGTGGGTCAGCATGATCTGCCGTTCGGAGGCGTAGGCGCGAGCGGCATGGGTCATTACCACGGCTACGAAGGCTTCCTTACTTTCTCGAAGCTGCGTCCCGTGTTCGAGCAGGGATGGTTCTCGTCGATTCAGTTTGCCCTGCTTCCGCCCTACGGCAAACGCGCCAAGCGTGCACTCGACTGGATGTTCTCTCTTAGGGCTTGAGAACGCACGTCAGTTTTGCCCCCATAACAGGCCGGGAGCCATGACGCCCAACCCGCCGCTTTCGATCGAGTCAGAGGACAGCGTCGTGATCGACTTCGCGCGGTTCTTCGATACGACAAGGCCCAGCAGCAAGTTGCTGACCGTTGCGTGCCAGAAGGTGGGCACCGCGTCGTTAGGATAGTACCAGCGAGGAGGACGCAGTATTGTGGCCTAACTTTTGCAAAAGTCCGCGTGCGGGCTCTGGCGTTCGTAGCGCGCCTGCTCCCTGCACCAACACCGTTCACGTTCACGGGGCCCCGATCGTCGATCGAACTGGCGCGTCTGATCGCTGACCGCGGCACCGGGTCTGTGTTTGTCGTGACCGACGCGGTGCTCCTCAAGCTGGAGGTTGTCACTCCGGTGTTGCGTGCACTTGAAGAGGTCGGCGTGCGAGTGCACGTCTTCTCCGACGTCGAGCCGGACCCGACCATGGACGTCGTGATGGCTGGCGTCGCTCACTTTCGTGAGTCGGGCGCCGACGCCGTGCTTGCCGTCGGCGGTGGCTCCCCGATCGACGCTGCGAAGGCGATGATCGGCTGCCACGCGAATGATTGCCGCCCCGACGCACTCGACGGCTACTTCAAGGTGCGCGGGGCCGTCGCGCCGTTCTTTGCGATCCCGACGACCGCAGGGACCGGGTCGGAGGTCACCATCGCATCGGTGGTCTCCGATCCCGCTGCAAAGCGCAAGTTTTCCATCGCGGACAACAAGCTCGTTCCTTTGGCAGTCGCCCTCGACCCCACCCTCATGGTGGGGCTGCCTCCGGCGGTCACGGCGGCCACCGGGATGGACGCGCTCACTCACGCGGTCGAATCGTACCTCTCGACACTCGCCACGGCTAGGACGCGCGGGTTTTCTCTATCGGCGACCAGAGCGATCGTCCGCGACCTCCCCCGCGCCTTCGACGATGGCCGGGATCTCGAAGCGCGCCAGAGCGTCGCCGTCGCATCGTGCCACGCGGGACTCGCTTTCACGAGGGCGAGTGTCGGCTATGTGCACGCCATCGCGCATCAGCTTGGCGCCATGTACCACCTGCCACACGGCCTCGTGAACGCGGTCATTCTACCCCATGTGCTTGATTTCTACCTCGACGCCGAAGGTGGGCAGATCGCCGAGCTCGCACGAGCCTGTCGTCTCGGCAACGACGGAGACAGCGAAGCGATGCTCGCGCGCGCGTTCGTTGACGAGGTTCGCCGGCTGAACGCGCACATGAACATTCCGCGCTGCATCGAGCAGATAAGCGCCGAGGACGTCGTTGGCATCGTGGACCGCGCGTTCGCTGAAGCGCATGGGACCTATCCGGTGCCGAAATACATGACCCGAGCCGATTGCATAGCCGTGGTCGATCGCGTTGCCGGCCGCCTTCCCCCCGCACTGGACGCGAGTTGAGCGATCTGGTGCATTCCTGCCTCGGCACCTCTCAATGCTTCTGGAACGAGCAACCGAATGTTGCTCGCGTCTGCGCCTAAGAAAAGGATGTTATGATGGGTCGAATCGTCAGTTGTCTCTTGCTCGCATTAGTCGCTTCGGGGTGCACCAAGAAGGAGGCCACCAGTGAACCGGAGCGTCCTGTTGAAAAAGCCACCGCCGACCAGCCCGCGGAGAAAGCGGAAAAGCCACCCAACTTCATCATCGTCTTGTTGGACGATACTGGGTACGCCGATTTTGGTGCATACGGTTCGGAGATCAACACGCCGAACATCGACCGCCTCGCCGCAAACGGCGTCCAGTTCTCGAATTATCACACTCCAGCAACCTGCTCACCCACACGAAGTATGCTGCTCACGGGTGTGGACAATCACCTCAACGGCATGGGCAACATGATCGAGATCATGGCCGACAATCAGTTCGATCAGGCCGGCTACGAGGGGTACTTGAGCCACAGCGTGGTAACGCTACCGCGGCTGCTACAGGACGCGGGTTACCACACGTACATGGCAGGCAAATGGCACCTCGGAAAGAGCAAGGACAGCCTTCCTGCGGCGCGCGGCTTCGAGCGCTCGATCGCGTTGATGGAAAGCGGCGCCGACAACTTCGAGAAGAAATCGTACCTGCCGATGTACGATTTCGTCCACTTTTACGAGGGGTTCGAGGAAGTCGATCTACCCGAGGACTTCTACTCGACCCGCTATTACATCGATCGGACGATGGAATACATCGGCAAGGATCACGGGGATGGGAAACCGTTCTTCGCGTATGTGTCGCTGCAGGCGCAGCACTACCCACTGCAAGCGCCCAAGGAGTACATCGATAAATACCAGGGCGTGTACGACGTCGGCTGGGACGAGATCCGCGCCAATCGCTACGCGCGGCAGGTCGAAAAGGGACTGATGCCCGCTGGGAAAAAGCTGCGCCCAATCGCAGGCGCTGAAGCTTGGAAATCGCTTTCCGAGAAGGAACGTCGTGTACGAGCCAAGCAGATGGCGGTGTATGCGGGAATGCTCGAGGCTGTGGACGCCAACCTAGGGCGCCTGTTGGCGTATCTCGAAGAGATCGGCGAGGCCGACAATACGGTGGTGATCGTCTCGTCGGACAACGGGGCAGACAACAACGAGCAGGACAAGATCTTCCCCGAATGGTACGCGAAAAACTTCGACATGTCGTACGAGGCGATGGGCCTCAAGGGCAGCTACGTCAACTATGGTCCGGGCTGGGCGGGCGCCTCGAGCACGCCGCTGCATCTGTTCAAGGGGTCGGCTTCGGAGGGCGGCATTCGCGTTCCGTTCATCGTTCACTATCCCGCGAAGTTGCAGAAGGGTAAGCTAACCGACGCCTTCGCCTACGTCAGCGACGTGACGCCGACGCTTCTGGAGCTCGCTCGGGTACCTGCCCCCGATGGATCATACGGCGGCCGGAAGGTCCACAATATCATGGGGAAGAGTATGCTGAGCGTCCTTCAGGGCGAGACCGATTGGATTCACGGCCCAGACGATGCCGTCGCCTACGAGCTTGGCGGCAGCGCAGCGGTATTTCGCGGCGACTACAAGATGATCCGCAACTTCCCGCCGTTCGGCGACAAGAAGTGGCGTCTCTACCGATACCAGGACGACCCGCTCGAGCTCGACGATCGTGCGGAGTCGGAGCCAAAGCGTTTCGCCGAGATGCAGGCGGCCTACGACGCCTACGCCAAAGAAGTCAGCCTCATCGAGGTGCCGGACGACTACAACGGCCTCACGCAGCTTCAAAAGAACGTGAAGCGGAATCAGGCCAAGGCACAGATGAAGAAAGTTCCGGCTCTCGACTGATCGGGCGAAGGCCTGGTGCCAAGGCTGACGATGGGCTAAGGGAGCGCGCAGACGGAAAGGCGACGCCGACTTCAACCCACGGGCGCGAGCTTCGAGTTCGTTGCGACCCAATCGCGGAGAGACGCCACATCCGGGATTTCAATTGTTGCATAGCCGCGACGGAGCAGGCCTTGTCCTTCGAGCTCGGCGAGAGCATGAGCGAGCGAGACGCGGCTCACACCGATCGTGTTTGCCAGGGTCGCCTGGGTGGTTTCGAGGCTCGCAACATTCTTCTGTGTCTTGATCATGGTCGATAGAATTTTCGCGACGAGCACGACCAGCGACAATCTCCGGAGATCCTCTAGATGCTCGAGCGCTGCGTGGAGCTGTGTGCTCAATGAGCGAAGCATCACTTTCGCGAGCTCGGGATGGTTTCCCAAGAGCCTCTCGAAGCGAGTTTTGTCGATGTAACCGATCGTCACGGGGCCGTAGGCACGCACATCGAAGCTTCGTGGCAGATCGGCGAAAAGAGTCATCTCGCCGAAGGTCTGCCCTGGACCGAGGATGACCATCGTGAGGTACACCCCGTCCGCGCCGACATTGCCCACGCGGACCGTACCGGCGCGCACGATCGAAAGACCCGCGGTCGCGTCCCCCCGAGCCTGCACAAGCTCGCCATCTTGGTATCGGATGCGAACCTCGGCATCCTCGATCGCGGAACGAAGAGGGGCCGAAAGTGTTTCTAGAATCCCTGGGATTCCGAAATCGAGAGCTCGGGTCGGCATACGATTGTAAATTCGTTCACACTCTACCAGCGGCGTTTATGCTAGCAAGGCGGGGCTCCCGGAGGGAGTGCCATGAAGCTGCAGCCGATCACCGCCCGAGGGAACCATCGATCCGTGCGGTCCGGGTGGGTCTGCTTTGTCGCCATTGGATCGCTGATGCTGGCGGACAGACGTGTCGACGCCCAGCCGGCTGCGGACGAGAAGATGTCCGTTCAGCCTGCAGAGCCCATCTCCGACGAGGTGTTCGCTCGAATGGCGGAGAACCCGGTATCGGGTGTCACGCGGTTGCCAGTGCTCAACTCAGCCCTCTTTGGAATATCGCCGAGCGATCGCGTGGGAGATGCCCTCGTGCTTGCGCCGACCATCCCTGCGCTGTTCGACGGAGGCTGGAGCCTCATCACGCGCACGACCATCCCGGCCGTAGTCACCGTGCCCTTCGCAAGCGACGCCGCTCCGCCGTCCACCGGGCGAACGACTGGATTTGGAGACATCGGACTGGAGGTGCTTGGCCACAAGATGCTGCGGGGAAGGAAAGGGCAATTCTACGATGTCGGCCTGGGAACGTTCGTCGGTTTTCCGTCGGCGAGCGATGATTTCCTCGGCACGGGACGCTGGCGGCTGGGCCCGGGGCTCGCCCTGGGCATCTCCGCCAGGAAGTGGGTGACTGTGCTCATTGCGCGCAACGAGTGGTCGGTAGGAAACGGCAGTGATCGGGCCGATGTGAACCAGCTCTGGATGCAGTACTTTCTCTTCTACAATTTGCCCAAGCTCTTCTACTTGGTCTACGAACCGATCGTCACGGCCGATTGGAATGCGCAGCGGGGGTGACCGCTGGACCGTCCCCGTGGGACTCGGCTTCGGACGGCACATCCGACTCCCAAAGCGTCCGCGACTCGCGCTCACCACGAGATACAGCGGCTTCTACAACGCAGTGCAAACCGATCGCGGCGCCAAGTGGCAGCTGCTCGCCACTTTGGTCTTCTGGAAACCGAACCCAGCGGTGTTTAATACGAAATGATGCAGGTGCCTTGACCAAAAACCTCCCGGCGCTGTGCACGCGCCGAATCGCTAGCTCGATGCACACGAAGACAGGAGACAAGAAATGAGATACGGACTTACCCTTCTCGCTGCCGCGTCGGCGGTGGCACTCGTGTTCGCGTGCAGCAAAGAGGCTGACACCCCCGAGACACCTGCACCGAGCGAGGCGCCCGCGGATGCAGCCGCTGCGCCCGCCGAAGCGGAGCCCATGGGCGAGGCCATCGGCCACTTCCACCCGAAGGGCAAGGCGCCCTCGAAACACACGATCGCCGCACTCGAAAAGGCCGGCGGCACACTTCCC
>CAWBAV010000003.1:0-167625 GCA_963786865.1 uncultured delta proteobacterium
CTTTCCCTATCTCGAGAACCAGCCCATGCCGCTGGTCTTCGATATCGCGGAGGCCGAGGCGAGCGCGGTTCGCACGGTCGTCTTCCAATAGACAGGGTCAGACCCCTCCTTGGGCCAGGTACTCGACTCGCAAGGCGTCTGATGTCTTGCCGTGACCGTCCTCCGTCCAACCGGGGGGCATCAGCAAGTATCCCAAACGTCCACGCCAGGTCTTCGCGCTCCAGGCATCGCGGAGCATCGCGTACCACTCGTGAAAGGCGATGCGCACCGGATTGTAGGTGTGGATGTTCTTCGTGAGTCCGTAGTCGACCGTCTCGGCCTCCGGCTCGAAGGTGCCGAACATCTTGTCCCAAATGATGAAGACGCCCGCATGGTTGCGGTCGAGGTAAACGGGGTTGCGGCCGTGATGAACCCGGTGGTGCGAGGGTGTATTGAACACGGTCTCGAACCAGCCGAGCTTCCCGATGAGCTCGGTGTGCAACCAATACTGATAGAGCAGACTGATCGACTTCTGGATCAGGATCATTTCGATCGGGAAGCCGAGTAACGGCAATGGAACCCAGAAGATGAACCCGGTGAACGGCGTCGTCCATGACTGGCGCAGTGCAGTCGTGAGGTTGTAGTGCGTGCTCGAATGGTGATTCACATGCGCAGCCCAAAGCGCGCGCACCTCGTGATGAAGCCTGTGAAACCAGTAGTAACAAAAGTCTTCTGCGAAAAGCAGGAGAATCCAGGACCACCAGACCACGGGAATCTCGAAGAGCCGGAACTGATAGAGCCAAGCGAATCCTGCAAACGGGAGGAGCTTGATCAGGGCGTTGACCAGCAAGAAGCCCAAACCCATCGAGAGGCTTGCGAACGAGTCCTTGGTCGTGAAGCCCGCGAGCTTCACTTCGCCGCCTGAGGCGCGCAGTTTGCGACTCAGGACCCAGTGCTCGAGCGCCAAGGTCGCGAGGAAGAAGGGGATCGCGTAGTAGATCAGCCCCATGACGGAGCATTTACGATCAAGTCGCGTGGCCGACAAGCAGAGGCTAGATGTGACCGAGCACGCAGAAGAGCCTGGGGCCGAGCTCACGGTTGCCATCGGCTCTCTCACCGAGTTCTCTCTTCCGTGTCGCGCCGGAGTCCGGCACGCCAAGCAGCGAGCACCTGCGCTGCCTCCTCGATGGCCTGGTCGGAGACGCCCGCCTGAAGGCGCGCGACCGCGTTCTGCTCCTCGGCCCGCATGTTTTGAATCAGCGCCCGGCCGCGGTCACTCAGCGCAATCACCGGAGACCGGCGATGCGCGGGTTTGCGCCTCGCAGCACCAAGTCCCGCCCGAGGAGCGCGTCGACCTGCTGCTGCACGTGCTGGCGCGACACGCCGCGAGCGCGAGCCATGTCTGGCACGGTCATGGAGCTGCCTCGCAGAAGTAGCTCGAGGACGCCTCGCATGGGGGCGCTCAGCCCCGACCCGTCGTGTAAGGTCTCGCCCCACTGCTTCAGCGCATGAAACAAGAGCCGCGTTTCCTCGAACAGTCGTGCCGCTCGCATTGACAACAATATTGTCATAACGACGGAATCTTGTCACTATGCCTCCGTGCAGTCGAACGCCTGGCTTGCGGGGCTTCTACATCCGCCCCTGCAGCATCCCGTGCCAGTACAGGTTCGGCAGAGCGTACGCTTTGAGCGCGTACATGCCGTACCGTCCTCGTGCCTGATCGAGCGGAAGGCCTCCCTTCCGTCGTCCAACGCCCCGCCCATCATACTGACCTCATGCGCGACGACCCCATGGGACAGCTGATGGCCACGAGCCGCGATCGAAACCCTCGCTGACGTTTTTACCGGCTCGATCTCGCCGAAATCCACCGATTAGCCGAATAAAAACGAAACATTTTCAATAGTTAGCGACATTTTACGAAAATCGCCATTCCTGCTTGACCGCCCTTCGTTCCGCGCTAACTTCGGCGTCCCTTTGCGGGGGGCTACGGCTCTTCAAAGGGCTTACCAAAAATCGGCGGGAAATGAGCGCTACTGGCGCCTTGACCGAGCAATCGATCGGGCCCACATTGGCGATTCCCTTCAGCGGATATTCCGCCGATCGATCTTTGAAAACTGAATCGGAATCATATAGTTACGTACTCGGGTCCCGAGTCGTGCAACAAAACGTACGACTAGGGTCAATTCAAACGCGGTCCATCGGACCGCAATCCGAGAGCAACACGCAATAAACAAATGTGATGCTCTTGAGCGTCTGGCGGGAGCGCCAGAACTCAGCAGGATAACCAGCTCAACAGTTTAACTGGAGAGTTTGATCCTGGCTCAGAGCGAACGTTAGCGGCGGGCCTAACACATGCAAGTCGAACGAGAAAATCCCTTCGGGGGTGAGTACAGTGGCGCACGGGTGAGGAACGCGTAGGTAATGCCCCTTTGGCGGGGACAACATTCCGAAAGGAATGCTAATACCGCGTAAGACCACGCTCACTAAGGTGAAAGTGGTAAAAGGTGCCTCAAAGCACCACCAAAGGACGAGCCTGCGTCCCATCAGCTTGTTGGTAAGGTAATGGCTTACCAAGGCTAAGACGGGTAGCTGGTCTGAGAGGATGATCAGCCACACTGGCACTGGAACACGGGCCAGACTCCTACGGGAGGCAGCAGTGAGGAATATTGGGCAATGGGCGCAAGCCTGACCCAGCCACGCCGCGTGTGTGATGAAGGCCTTCGGGTCGTAAAGCACTGTGGGGAGAGACGAAACAGCGCATCAGGAAATGGGTGCGCCTTGACGGTACCTCCTTAGCAAGCACCGGCTAACTCTGTGCCAGCAGCCGCGGAAGGACAGAGGGTGCAAACGTTGCTCGGATTTACTGGGCGTAAAGCGCGTGTAGGCGGACTCGCAAGTCGGTTGTGAAATCCCTGGGCTCAACCTAGGAACTGCATCCGAAACTGCTTGTCTTGAGTAATGGAGAGGGTGGCGGAATTCCCGGTGTAGAGGTGAAATTCGTAGATATCGGGAGGAACATCAGTGGCGAAGGCGGCCACCTGGACATTTACTGACGCTGAGACGCGAAAGCGTGGGGAGCAAACAGGATTAGATACCCTGGTAGTCCACGCCGTAAACGATGAGAACTAGGTGCAGCGGGAATATCGACCTCTGCTGTGCCGTAGCTAACGCGTTAAGTTCTCCGCCTGGGGAGTACGGCCGCAAGGCTAAAACTCAAAGGAATTGACGGGGGCCCGCACAAGCAGTGGAGCATGTGGTTTAATTGCTAAGCAACGCGCAGAACCTTACCAGGGCTAGAAAAACTAAGAATCCTGACGAAACTCGGGAGTGCTCGCAAGAGAGCTTAGGTCCAGGTGCTGCATGGCTGTCGTCAGCTCGTGTCGTGAGATGTTGGGTTAAGTCCCGCAAGGCAGCCCGCAACCCTTATCCTTAGTTGCCATCATTTGGTTGGGCACTCAAAGGAGACTGCCGGGGTTAACCCGGAGGAAGGTGGGTGACGTCAATCCTCATGGCCCTTATGTCCTGGGCTACACACGTGCTACAATGGTCGGTACAAAGCGCTGCGAAGCCGCAAGGTGGAGCGAATCGCAAAAAGCCGGCCTCAGTACGGATTGCACTCTGCAACTCGAGTGCATGAAGTCGGAATTGCGAGTAATTGTCGATCAGCAGGCGACGGTGAATACGTTCCCGGGCCTTGTACACACCGCCCGTCACACCATGGGAGTCGAGTGCTCCAGAAGTGGCCGCGCTAACCCGCAAGGGAGGCAGGTCCCCAAGGAGTGTTTGGTAACTGGGGTGAAGTCGTAACAAGGTAGCCGTAGGGGAACCTGCGGCTGGATCACCTCCTTTCTAAGGAGCATTTCCTCGCAAGAGGAATGTATCTGGTCATATCCGAGTGGTGGCTATGCAGAGCCCTTGTTTGAGCTCTGCACGATTCCGGTTCAGTTTTCAGCGGTCGATCGGTGCGCGATGTCCGCTCTTGGGCCGAGCGCATCGGTTCGGCGCGGCGGTCGCGCCAGTCTTCCATCAAGAGCTTCACGCCGAAGTAGCCGAAGATGAGAGGGAAGAGGAAGTACTGGTACTGCGTCCAGACCAAGGCGAGCAGGGTGTCGGCCAGCCCGCCGGACATGTTTTCGAAGCCACTGAACACCTCGGAGAACGAGAAGATGAACGTCGATGCCACCGGCTCGCCGCTTCCGAGCACGGGGATCAGGTAGCGATAGGGCGAGCGCTTCTTGTTGAGGTAGAAGAAGTAGACGACCGACAGAACGTTCACGAACGAGTAGAGCTCCAGCGTGTAGAACGTCGCGTTGTGGTTGACAGTGCGCAGGTCCACGGAGCTGAAAGACGCCAGCACCCACCAGTACATGTTGAGCACGCTCTCGCGCATGAACTCGGTACGAGCCACCACATCATCGAGCGTGTGCAGGTTTTCGAACACGAAGGGTGAGAACAGCACCCAGGGGATCTCCCAGAGGGCGTTGGTCAACGCGTACGAGAGCATCCACAGCACCAGGGCATCGTGGTAGAGATCGAGCTTCGACCAGCCTTCGCTCCGGGGCAGCAGGAACGCGAGCATCCAGGCGTTCAACCAAAGGCTGATCGCGTAGAGCCCGACCTTGGCGCTCGTGACGAAATCCAGGCTACCGACGTAGAACAGGGCCGCACAAACGCCGACGCCACCCCAAACAAGCGCGGTGCAGGCCCAAAAGACCTTCATCGTGCTCCGAGAGGCCACGCGTTCGCGGGCCCGCCGGGTGGTTCGAGTCTCGCCTGCTGCCGTGGAGATGCTCATGTCATTTCTCATCGTGCCTGCTGCTCGTATTCCGGTTTGAGTCGCTCGTCACGGATGAAGCCGGGCCGCGCTTGCGGGAGCGGCGAGGGTCAACAGTACGACTGGATGTACAAGCTGGCGGGGATCCTGTTTCGCGGGCAAGCCGTCGTGATAGAGCACGTTCCGAACGAGCTTGCGGTGCACCAATCCATCGGTGCGGTCCACAGCACCTGGACGTTCCGCGTCGAGCCCACGGACGACGCCACGAGGTTCAGCCTCGATGTCGCTTACGAGGTTCCGATGCCTGTCCTGGGCAAGCTGGCGGAGCAAGTCATTGCGGTACGTGACGCAAGGGTGGTCGCTGTCGCGCTGGCCAACGTCGAGAGAGACGCTCGAATCCTAGGAGATTGGCAGGGGGGTTTTGAACCGCATTGAGCCAGCCGTTCGCTATTTCGGATTGCGGCAGGATTCGATGTCGGCTTTCGAGAGGCCGAGAGCGTCGGCGGCCTCTTCGAGGTCCTTTGCGGTGGCGTCTGCTTTGTAGGCCTCGGCGGAGGCCTTCTCCACCTCGTTCGTGACCTTGGTGCCGCCGTAGCGCGACGTCGTGCTGGCGGCGGCTTTCATGAACCTGCCAAACGCCTGCTTCTTCTTCTTGACCGCATCGATCTTCTGCTGGAGGCACACCGCCTGGGCTTGCTCCAACGACTCCGCGCTCGTGCCGGGGGGCGCCGTCGCAGGAGCAGCCGCGTCGCGCTTCGCGGCGAGAATGCCGGCGAGCTGTGGGGTCGCGTCGCCCGTCACCTCGAGGTTGTTTTCTGCCTGGAATTTCGAGATGGCGACGACCGTCGGCGTGCTCAGCTCGCCATCCGCGTTGCCAGGGTCGTAGCCGAGGGCCATCAGGTCGCGCTGGATAGACTGCACCAGCGGATCGCCCGCTGAAGAAGGCGCGGACGAGCGGGTCGGCTGGGACGGCGGGGCAGCTGCTACGGCCTTGCCAAGCCCCGTGTTGACTCGAATGGCCCGAACCTTGGTCACCACGTCCATCTCGCCGCTGTCGACCATCTTGCGCAACATGGCGATCTGCGAGCCCGCCATCCGCTCTACCTGGGCGCGCTGCTCGGGTGGCATTTCGGCGAGTTGTTTGTCGAAATCGGCAAGCTGCTTGCGCGCGTCCTCCATCTGCATTTGCTCGTTCGCGCCGAGCACCCCATGCATGCGGACCATGCTCAGGTACGGCATGTAGAGCTTGCTGTCCGGCACGGTGCGATAGTCCTGGTCGAGCCGCTCGATGAAGATCTTGCGCGACTTGCCGCCTCGCGTTGCAACACCCTCCATGCGCATCTTCAACGGAACGTGTTTCTCCGCGTCGACCCAAAGGCTGACGGACTGGATCGTGAGCGTCTCGCCGTTCGCCTCCTCGACGAGGTTCAGGTCATCTGCACGCGCATGGATGGAGCGCCGCTGCCCGATCGACTCCTTGCCGACGATCTTCGCGCGCTTTCTGAAGAGGGCCATGCTCTTGGCCGTCGCCGCCTCGTCTGCGACGGCTTCGCCAGCTGTTGACGCACTTCCGGCTGCATCTGCGAAGTCGGCCATGCTGTTCATCATCGTGCTCGGATTTGGCGATGCCCAGGGCTCCGCGCTCGCGCCGCTCCCCATCGCGCCCAGCATTCCAGGCGGGAGACCGGCTTCGGTCATGCCCTTTTCGGTTTCGCTGCTCAGTGCTGAGCCGGTTTGCCTCAGTCCGTCGGAATAGGCTTGCCAGGCCCCTGACGGCATGCCTTGCCCCGCCTCTTGGCGGCTCTGCATTTCCTGGAACGACACGAGGCGGAACGTGTCGATGGGCTTCCCGTTCGGGGCTTTTGCGGACACGCGCTCGTAGAAGAGGGTCGTATCGTGGCCCATCATCGTGATGTCCATCGCATAGTCGTCGACGCCTTTCGCGCGCTTGCTCTCCACCTCCAACATCTTGTCGAGGAGATCCTTGGCGCTTTGGGCGCTGACCGTTGGCGTGGGAGCGAACGAGGCAAGCAGAAGCACGCAGAGTCCAGCACCGATGATCCGATTCATGAGCACGATCCTACCGCCCGAGGTATACCGCAGGCTGCGAGCGTTGCAGAGCCCGTTATTCGAGCACCGCCAGATTCCAGTGCAGCTCTCAGAGCTCGATCGGTCGCGCGCTGTCCTTCAGCTCCTGCATTCGCTCCGGAGACGGCGGTCGGAGGAGACTCAGCCGGTAGTGCTTGCCGAGCTTCTCGTATTTTGGCTCGCCGAAGCCGTGATACGGCAAGACTTCGTAGCCGGAAGCTCCGCCCGCCTCTTCGACAAAGGCGACAATCGCACGGATATCGTCGACCGAGTCGTTGATGTTCGGAATCAACGGGGTGCGCACCACGACCTCGACGTCCGGCAGCTCGGCGCGGAGCCTGCGGAAATTATCGAGGATTTTTTCGTTGGAAACCCCGGTCGATCGTTCATGCTTTTGAGCATCGAGGCACTTGATGTCGAAGAAAATTCGATCGGCGATAGACGCGGCCTCGCGCATCGTCTGCCAGTTGCAGAGCCCGGAGGTCTCGATTGCCGTGTCGATCCCCCGGCTTCGGGCCGCGCGGAGGAGGGCCAGCGCGAACGCGCCCTGCGAAAGGGGCTCGCCGCCGCTGAGGGTGAGCCCGCCACCCGACCTCGCGTAGAAGGCTTCGTCTTCCTCGACGATTCGCAATACATCGTCGACGCTCACCCACTGGCCTGAAACTTCGATCGCTGCAGAGGGACAAACGTGGGCGCAGTCGCCACAAGCATCGCAGCGCTCCCGGTCGATGATCACACCCCCGTGATCGTCTTTGCGGATCGCTTTTTCGAGACAGACGGCGACACATCGATCGCACTCTTCGGTGCCGATGCAGCGCGCGTAGGAATGAATGAGCTCTGGAGCGCGCGACTGGCCCTCCGGGTTCGAGCACCAGACACAGGCCAGCGGGCACCCCTTCAGAAACACGATGGTGCGTATGCCTGGACCATCATGAAGCGAGAACTTCTGAACGTTGAAAACCAAGCCTTTGAGCACATCACTCAAAATGCGTGCTCCGTTCTGCGAATGATTTCGTTTTGCAGCGCCGGCGTGAGGTCCACGAAGTACGCGCTGTAACCCGCCACGCGCACGAGTAGGTTCCGATACTTGTCGGGCTCGCGCTGCGCAGCCAAGAGGGTGTCCCGATTGATGATGTTGAACTGGATGTGCCACATCTTCATGTCGCACGCGGTTCGGATCAGCGACATCAGCTTTCGCGTCCCGCTCTCGCCTTCAATCGAAGCGGGTGAGAGCTTCATGTTGAGAAGCCGCGCCGCGCGCTCTTTGTATTGCGCGCACTTGGTGCTGTTGATGGACAGCAGCGTCGCCGTCGGGCCCTTGTAGTCCCGACCCTGCGACGGGCTGATGCTCTCAGAGAGCGGCTCGTGTGCCTTGCGGCCGTCGGGAGTCGCGCCAACGACCGCTCCAAGCGGGATGTGTGAAGTCACGGAGACGTATCGAAGGTCGAGCTCGCCGCCGAAAGCCGTGGTGTGCCGATGCGCGAGCGCAGCGAAGCACGCTTCGATGTCGCGCCCGATCCGATCGACCTCTTGATCGTTGTTCCCGTACTTAGGCGCAGCGATGCACATCTGCCGAACTGCCTCGTGCCCGACGAAATCGGCATCGAGCGCGGCCAGCAGCTGTTCCATCGTCAGTTTCTTCTCGTCGAAGACGAGAGCTCGAATGGCCGACAGCGAATCGATGACGGTTCCGAAACCCATCACGTCGAAGAACCCGAGATAGAGCGCGCCGTCGATCGGCCCCGAGTGGATGTCCTGGCAGCTCTCCATGCAGAGGTCGTGCAGCATCGAGAACATGGGCGAGGCGATGTGACGCGACTTCAGTGTGTCGGAGACGTATTGCTGGATGAACGTGTGCTGAACGACGTTCTCGACCTGTCCGACGAACGCCTGCCAAAGCTCACCGAACGAGCTGAACGCTCGCGGGTCGCCGGTCCTGATGCCCACGAGCCCGTTTCCGTAACAACCCATACGCCCGTCGCGAAGCGTCATCTCCAGAATGGCGCCGAGGTTGATCCAGGCGCAGCCGGTCGCGATTCCTTCGCGATTGAGCATCTTGGTTTCGGAGCAGCCCGTCACGCAGTAGTCGTTGGCTTCTTGCATCGTCCCGCCCTTGGCCAGGAGCAGCGGGATGATCTCGTCGTCGCAGAAGAGCTTCGGGAAGCCAGAGCCTTCCTTGATCGTCTCGGCGACCGCGTGCAGGAACGCGTTTGGCGTGCGCGAGTGAATGCGCGCTGCGAGGTCCGGATAGTTGAGCGGGAACTCACGCTTCGATTTCAGGATCAGATACGAGAGCTCGTTGCTTGCGTCTCTTCCATCGGGCGTGAGCCCTCCGATCGTGGTCGCCTCCCAGTGTGCAAATCCGTCGGTGAGTGACGGCTGTCCGGGCTTGGCATAAACGTCCGTGCTTCTCGCCATCCCGATCCAAATCGACTCGAGCAGCATCAGGGCTTCGTCCTCGCTGAGTCGTCCCTCGTCGACGTCCTTGCGGTAGTAAGGATAGAGATACTGATCGATGCGCCCGTTGCCGACCACGCCCCCGACGGCCTGCTCGAAGCGAGAAACGGTCTGTACGAACCACTGCGACTGCACTGCCTCGTGGAACGTGCGGGCGGGATGTTCGGGCACTCGCTCGCAGATCTCGGCAATTTCGAGGAGCTCACTCCGGCGCTCGGTGCGAGGCTCCGCTTCGGCCTTGGCCCGCGCGAGCTCCGCGTAGCGATGCGCGAAAGCGACCATCGCGTCGCAGACCAGGCAAACAGCCTCGAGGAATGGACGTCGCTCCACGTAGGCCTTGGTATCCATGGGATCGAGCGCGTCGAGCCGCTCCGCTGCTTCTCTTCGAATCGATCCGATGCCTCGTTCGAGCACCTTTCCGTAGTCGTGAGCCCAGGCGAGCATCGAGCGGCCCGACGCCGTCGGCGTCACGACGAAGATCCGCGACATCAGGGCCCGAGTGTCCTCGGGCAGAGCGCCCATCACCGCCGTGTGGTACGCGTTGCGCTCCCAGTACGGAAGCACTTGTTCCTTGAGAGTCGCGATGTCTTCCTCGGTGATGACGATCGGATCACCCGGCTTGCTCGGCACGAGCTCGTGCGGGTGTGTGTAGAAACGGCCCGGCCCGACCAGCTCGCTATAAACGACCGCATAGCGACCGGGCGGTCCCGCGCTCCCGACGAGCATTTCGTCGTCCTCGATGTGAATCGGATGATTCTCGAGGATGTGCGCCAACGCTTTCGCCCAGCGCAAGACCATCGGTTGTCCTTCGGTCGATTTCATCGATTCGGTGAGCAATCGCGGCCGCTCGACGTTGAGCTGGATCGGCTTGTCGCGGAACCCCTCCAGCATCCGCTGAATCCGCGCGCGCTTCGACCGCGCCGCGTCGACGACCAGTCCGATGGGCTCACCACGCTCGATGCGGGCCTCGTGCGGCGTCAGCACCTTGGAAACCGAGCTGGCGGAACGAGCTTCGATGAGCTCCAACATGGCCTCGACTCCTTTCAGGCACACCCATGCCGAGTGTAGGGTGAACGTACGAGCGTTCCGCCGATATCCGCAATGGCCAGGGCTGACCTCGCGATGTACGATATTGACATCATGCGACTGACGGCATGCGGCCTCCTGCCACGAACCCTCCGAATCCGAGGACCCCACACGCACCCGGCGTACGAGTTTCACTACGTGATTGCAGGGCGCGCGTCGTTCGAGCTACGCGGCGAGGAGGTTGCAGTGCGTCCAGGCGACTTCTTCTTCACCTGCCCCGGCACCATGCACCGAATGGATGTCGCGGAAGGGGATTACCTTCTGCAGTACGTAGCGTTCGCGGAGCTCGACGCGGAGCGAGATCCAGATCTGGCGGCGGACCTGCGGGCCCAGATCGGTGAAGGCCAGGTTCTCAGGGTAGGCGACGGGCACCACGCCCTCTTCGCGCGGATGAGCCGTCAATCGCTTTCGACCGACGCAAGGCAGCGTCGCGCGGCGTCCGCGCGCATGACGGGCTTCCTCTACGACGTGATGGTCGGCGATCGGGCAGCGCCCGAGAACCACCCGGCGGTCGAGCGGGCTTTGGGCTTCATGCGATCCCACGTTGGCGAGCCCTACGGCCTGGACGAGCTCGTCGAAGAGCTCGATCTCGACAAGTCCTATTTCATACGGCTCTTCAAGAAGAGCATCGGCGTAGCCCCGATGAAGTACGCCATGAGCCTCAAGATGAGCGCGGCGTCGGATCTGCTTCGCACCAGCACCGAACCGCTGGCTGCCATCGCGGCTCGCGTAGGCTTCGCGGACGAGTACCATTTTGCCAAGCGATTCAAACAGTGGAGTGGCACGCCGCCAGGCGCGTTCCGACAACAGGGTTGAGGCATCCGACCGCAACCTTGTCTACTTGCGCGCTAGCTACACCAGCCCACGGCGGCGCGGGCGGCTCTGCCCCGTCGACCAATCAATCTCGCAAGACCTTCTCGATCCGCTGGAACACTTCGTCGATGACCTTTGCTTGCGGCAAGATGGTGACGCGGAAGTAGTTGCGGTAGTCGACGTTGAAGCTCGAGCCTGGCGCCACGAGAACGTGCTGCGTCTCGAGCAATTTCATCGCGAAGTCTTGATCGTCGAAATGGGGTAGCTTGCGCGTGTCGGCGCCGATGAAGGCGTACATCGAGCCACCAGGCGTCACCAGCGTCAGGTATTCGCTGCTTTCGACGCCACGGATCACGGCCTGGCGAGACTCGTACAAGCGTCCGTTCGGACGGATCAGATCCTTGAGGCTTTGATAGCCCCCGAGCGCCGTCTGTACCCCCCACTGCCCGGGCACGTTGCTGCACAAGCGCAGCGAGGCCAGTAGATCGAGGCCCTGGAGGTAGTCCTTCGCGAGCTCGTTGCTGCCGTTGAACACCACCCAGCCCACTCGGAAACCGCAGGCTCGGTAGACTTTGGACAGGCCGCTGAATGTTCCGCAGAGGGTGTTCTTCACGAGCGGCGCGACCGGGATGAACTCGGCGCCGTCGTAGACCATTCCGTCGTAGATCTCGTCGCTGAAGATCACCAGATCGTGCTCTTCAGCGAGCGCGACCATGGCCTCCAACACCTCGCGGCTGTACACGGCGCCGGTAGGGTTGTTCGGGTTGATGATGACGATCGCCCGGGTGCGCTTGCTGATCAGAGCCTTCAATGCGTCGAGATCGGGCTGAAACCCCCTCTCCGGCGGACATGGGTAGTGCAGCGGCCGGCCGCGATTGAGCCTCACCGCCGCCGTCCAGAGCGGGTAGTCGGGGCTCGGGATCAGCACTTCGTCACCATCGTCGAGCAGCGCGCGCAAGGTCAGATCGATCAGCTCGCTGACACCGTTGCCCATGAACACGTGCTCGGCAGTCACGTTCAGGACGCCGCGCTCTTGTTGCTGCATCACCACCGCCTCGCGTGCCGGGAAGATGCCCTTCTGATGGCAGTACGCCTCGCTGCTCGGGAGGTTCTCGATCATCGCCATGCGCATCGTTTCCGGTGTGCGAAAACCGAACAGTCCCGGGTTTCCGATGTTCAACGAGATGATCTCGTAGCCCTGACGCTCCATCTCGTGCGCGCGCTGCGCCAGCTGCCCACGTATTTCGTAGCGAACGCCGCGCAGGCTCTCGCTGGTCTTGATCTTGGTGCTCATTGGGTTCGCTCAGATGATAGCCGCCTTCGGGCGGATTGGCTTCCGACCAGGCTCGGATCTCGGCTTACTGGCAGGCGGCAGCTTCGGCGTCGGGAAAGACGATGAAGGCCATCGTGCGCGGGGGAAGGTCGGCCGGGCCTTTGCCGATTTGCTGGGGACCTAGGGCCGGGAGAACCCCGTCGTCGTCGTGCAGGACGACGCCGTTCAAGGCGATGTCGGACGAATCGAGAGCGTCCGAGCTGAGAAGGTAGAGCTCCTTGCCAGTGCTCGGAATCCCCTCGACCTCGATGCGGACGCTCTCGTCCGGGTCGAGATTGATCGCGAGCAGGGTCACGGCGCCAGGCCGCCCATTTGAGCAGTGTGCGTAGAGTCGCACGTAGTCGTCGACCGCCGTCCTTCCCACCTCGAGAACCCGCTGCCCCATCAGCCGACGCCAGAGCACGGAGGCCCAATAGTCGGGCCTCGGATCCAAGGTGGCGTCATCGATGAGGCCGTAGTGCGACCCCGACAGGGTTTGACGCACGGAGACCTGCTGGCCACGGCGTGCAAGGGCGCCCAGTTGATCGAGCCACCAGAAGGTTCCCTCGTACTTGTCCGAGGAGTCCGGTTGCCCTCCGTACTGCGCATGTCCTGTCTCACCGAGCCAGATTGGAGTGCCCGGCGCCTCCGCGTCCCGGTAGTCCGCGATCTCGTCGGCCCAGTCCAGCACGATGTCCAGGCGTTCCGGATCGAGGAGCAGGCCACGCTCCCAGGGGTCGGAGACGACCGAGCCGCCGCGCTCAGACTGCTGCGGGTAGTAGTGCCAGGTGATCACGTCGATCTGATCGGCGCCGCCCATCTCGAGGAAGTCGGGATAGACCTTGGTGACCTCGCCCAGACGCGGCCAGTACGCGCTCGAGACGCCGCCAAACATGAACTCGTCGTAGAACTCGCCGAGGAGGGCGCGCGCCGCGGCGAAGTCCGCGACCACTTGCGATGGGGGAATCGCGACGCCGTGCAGAAAGAAGAGATCCCACTCGTTTCCGAGCTCCCAGAGGGTGACGTCGTAGTCGTTCGCCGAAATGTATTCGAGCAGCTCGCGCGCCATCTCCGGTGTCCAGGCCTCGTCCTCGTCGCGAACTCCCTTGCCCGCCCCGATCGTGAACATCACGTCGTAGTCGAGCGCTCGGGCAAACTCGAAGACGCCGTCGACCTGCGCTGCGGTGAGCACGAACTCGAATCCCTCGGGCGCTTCTTCGATTGGGTCCGCGCTCATGTCGTAGATGACCCGGTCGGCATCCGTGCCGCCGATTCTCAGGAACGCAGGAGCCAGCTCGGCGGCCAGCGCGCGCAGCCGAGGCCGCGCGAAGTCGTACTCCGGGATGCGTTCCTGTCCGACGAACTCGACGCTCCCGTCCTCGGACCAGAAGCGACCCCCGACTACCTGGGCGGTGTCGACCGCGACCGAGAGGTATCGCTCGTCCACCGTGGCCACGACGCGCGAAGCATCGATGCTGAGCTCGGCAGTCGTGTCGGCAGGCGGTACCGTGCTCGTGCTGTCGTCGTTGCAAGCGCTCAGCAGGATAGAGGCGAAGATTGCATAAGTAAGATTTCGCATCTCACCCCACTTACGGCACGACGCGCCGGCGCGCCAAGCGAGGCGACCCATCCGGATCCGTCGAGCGCCCGGGCGGTCGGGCCGGCATCGGATTGTGTTTGAAAGCGGAAGAGGGCAGGGCTAGGCCTGGGCTTTCCAAATGAGCGGAGACGCGCAGAGACCGAGCGGTCGAGATCCACGGCTGCCATTGGGCCGCACGGACTGGCCGAGCGATGCCGGGCGCGACCGTCTCATCGGCGATTGGCACATCTACCAGCGAGCCGGGGGACACCGGACGAGCACCGACGATCTGATCACCGCTTGGTATGCCGTTCACCGGAATTCGCAGTCGCCAAGGCGCTACCTCGACCTTGGATGCGGGGTTGGCTCCGTCCTCCTCATGGTGAGCCACAAGCTCCGTCCGAACACCGCGGTCGGCGTCGAGGCGCAGGAGCAATCGATCGCCATGGCGGGACGCGCGATCGCGGAGTTGCCTGAGCACGGCATACGGATCGAGCTACGGCACGCGGACTTTCGGGACCTCGACTTCGCGGGCGAGCGCTACGACCTCATCACGGGTTCGCCACCCTATTTCCCTCTGAACGCCGGCGTCCTTCCCGACGACCCGCAGAGACGCGCCTGTCGTTTCGAGGAACGCGGCGGCGTGGAGGCCTACCTAGAGACGGCTGCCCGCGCCATGACTGAGCGGGCTCGATTCTACGTCGTCTTTCAAACCCGCTGGAGCCGGCGCGTCATCGCCGCCGCTGCCCGCCAAGATCTGCAACTCAGCGGCCGGGCGGACTTCCGCACGCGTGCCGACGAGCCCACCGCGTTTCTCACGGTGTTCGAGCTCTGCAAGCAGCATTCGGGGGATCCTCATTCGTTTCAGTGCTCGGTCCGTGACGCCTCGGGGGCCATCAGCCCGGAGTACCAGCGCGTTCGCCTGGAGCTCGGCGTCGCCGAGGACCCCTAGCGGCCTAGGGGCTCCGCGGGACCTCGTCTCGCCCGCGGTCAGCGGGCCGGGCGATTCGAGATGATTGCCCCGCCCAAGGTGCTATGAGGCTCGGCCAATCGCGGCCGGACATGAAAAAGCCACATACCGCCCAGCTACAACTGGACATTCTTCCCCAACCCGGAGACACGACGTGCGGGCCCACTTGCCTACACGCGGTCTACCGCTACTGGCATGACGAGGTGCCACTCGATGCGCTGGTGAGCGAAGTAAAGCCTTTGCCTGAGGGCGGAACTCTCGCGGTCTCACTCGCAACCCATGCCCTTCGGCGCGGGTACGATGCCGAGATCTACACCTACAACCTGCAGTTGTTCGACCCGAGTTGGTTCGCCAGCGGCGTCAATCTCGCCGAACGGCTCGAGGCCCAGCGAAAGCACAAGCGCTCGCAGAAGCTCAGAATTTCGACCGACGCGTACCTCGAATACCTCGACCTGGGCGGGATCGTTCGATTCGAAGAGCTTCGTCCGGCTTTGATCCGCCGCTTCTTGAATCGGGGCGTCCCGATTCTCACTGGACTCAGCGCCACCTATCTCTACAGCTGCGCCAGAGAGCACGACGACGATTATGACGATCTGCGAGGAGAGCCGGTCGGCCACTTCGTCGTTTTGAGTGGCTACGACCGAAAGAAGCGCCAGGTCACCGTCGCAGACCCCTCGCACGACAATCCGCGATTTCGAAGCCATCGCTACAGCGTTCCGATGACCCGCTTGATTACGGCGATTGCCCTCGGCGTGATGACGTACGATGCGAATCTACTCGTGCTCACGCCGAAGCAAGCCCTTGGGGAAACCGCCACATGACCACGCTCATCGTCGTCGAACGGCCAGCCAATTGGCCACTCGAAATCCCGGGGACCGAAGTCGTCGCCGCATCGGACTACCTCACCAATCCGAGATTCGTGGAGATGAAGAGGGCGAAGGTCTTCAATCTCTGCAGGAGCTACGGCTACCAAAGCGCTGGCTACTATGTCTCGCTATTGGCCGCTGCACGTGGGCACAAGGCCTTGCCTTCCGTGATGACCATGCAGGACCTTCGCCAGTCTTCGATGGTGCGCATCGCGTCGGAGACGACCGAGCTTCTGCTTCAGCACACGCTTGCACCGATCAAGGGAGATCACTTCGTACTCAGCATCTACTTCGGCCGCAACATGGCCAAGCGCTACGATCGACTCTGTCGCGCGCTCTTCAATCATTTCCCCGCACCATTGCTCCGCGCGGAATTCGTTCGAGGCGACCAGTGGAGGCTGGAGAAGCTTCGGGTCATCGCGTCGCACGAGATCCCCGAATCCCACCGCGAGTTCGTCATCGAACAGGCGAGGCGTTTCTTCGATCGACCGCACCCCTCCGGCGTCAAGCGTGCGCGCTACGACCTCGCGATCCTCCTCAACCCAGACGAGGTAGACGCTCCATCCAACCCGAAGGCGATTCGAAAGTTCATTCGCGCTGCCAAGAAAGTCGGGCTCGATGCCTGGGTCGTGGGGAAAGAGGACTTCGGGCGAATCGCGGAATTCGATGCGTTGTTCCTTCGTGAAACGACGGCGGTCGACCACCACACGTACCGATTCTCCCGCAGGGCCGATGCCGAGGGGCTCGTGGTGATCGACGATCCGGAGTCGATTCTCCGGTGCACCAACAAGGTGTACCAAGCCGAGCTCTTCGAGCAGAACGGCGTCGACTGCCCGAAGACGGTCGTGGTCGATCGCGACAGCGCCCACCTGGTGGCGGAGAAGCTCGGCCTACCCTGCGTTCTCAAGAAGCCCGACAGCTCGTTTTCAGCGGGAGTGGTGAGGGCCACCAACGCGAGCGAGCTCGCCGCTCACCTGAAGCAATTTCTCCAAGACTCCGAGCTCGTCATCGCGCAAGAGTTCGTCTCCTCGGAATTCGACTGGCGGATTGGCGTCATCGACCGCAAGCCGCTTTACGGCTGCCGATACCACATGGCCCGTGGGCACTGGCAAGTTCAGAAGGCGCTGGGCGGGAGCGAGCGCTTGTACGGGAAGACGGACACGCTCGCGATCGAGGATGTACCCAAGCCGATTGTCGATTTGGCCGTCCGCGCATCGGGCCTCATCGGGGACGGTCTCTATGGCGTCGACATCAAGGAGGTCGACGGGCGGCTTCTCGTCATGGAAGTCAACGACAATCCCAGCGTCGATGCGGGCACCGAGGACAAGATTCTGAAGGACGAGCTCTACGTCGCGATCATGCAAAGCATCTATGATCGGCTCGAACGGCGAGGGCGCCATTGAGCAAGTCGACCGTTCTGCATCTCTTCGACGCGTTCGGGATCGAGATCGAATACATGATCGTCGATGCCGAGACGCTTTCGGTTCGCCCGATCGCAGACG
This sequence comes from uncultured delta proteobacterium, assembly GCA_963786865.1. Taxonomy (GTDB): domain Bacteria; phylum Myxococcota_A; class Polyangia; order Polyangiales; family Houyiibacteriaceae; genus SG8-38. Next base: position 17,427 of record CAWBAV010000003.1, read on the forward strand.
AGCTTCTGAAGGCAGTAGCCGGCGATTACGAGATGGAGGTCGATCGCGGCGCCCTGCGCTGGTCCAACGAGCTTGCGCTCCATCTGATCGAGCTGAAGACGAACGGGCCGGTCGCGAGCCTCGTCAATCTGCACGAGAGTTTCCAGCGAGACATCGGGGCTATCGACGCTTTGCTCCGTCCCATGGGCGCGCGGTTGATGCCGACTGCCATGCATCCCTGGATGGGCACCGACGAGCTCCGGCTCTGGCCCCACGGCGATGATGTCATCTACAAGACCCTCGACCGCGTCTTCGACTGCCGCGGGCACGGCTGGTCCAACCTGCAGAGCATGCACATCAATCTGCCGTTCGCCGACGACACCGAGCTCGAACGCCTGCACGCGGCCATCCGCCTGATCCTTCCAATTCTGCCGGCGTTGGCTGCAAGCTCCCCCTTCGTCGATGGGGCGGCCAGCGGTTATCTCGACAGCCGGCTCGAGGTCTATCGACACAACGCAAAACGCGTTCCTTCCGTGAGCGGCCGAGTGATCCCCGAGGCAGTCTTCGGCAAGCGCGACTACGAGGCGCTTCTGGAGTCGATCTACCGCGACCTTGCGCCCCTCGATCCCGACGGCACGCTGCAGTACGAATGGATCAACGCGCGTGGCTGTATTGCCCGCTTCGACCGGATGGCGCTCGAGATTCGTCTGATCGACGTGCAGGAGTGCCCACGGATGGATCTGGCGATCGCTGCGGCGGCCGTCGCGGTCACGCAGGCACTCGTCGAGGAGACGTGGACACCGCTCTCCGATCAACGTTCCTGGCACGAGGCGGAGCTCGAGCAGATCCTGCTTTCGACGATCGCGGAAGCAGACGATGCGATCATCGACAATGCGAGATTCCTCGAGGCATTCGGTCTAGCCGGTACGCGCTCTGTGCGCGCAGGCGAGCTCTGGCAGCACTTGATCGAGACCCAGGTCGAGACGCGACCCCAGCATGCGGCTGCGGCCGCCGCCCTGCGCGTCATTTCGAGCGAAGGCTGTCTGGCACGCCGAATCATGCGCGCCGCCGGTCGGGATCCGAGCCCGGATTCGCTTCGCGAGATCTATGGCCAGCTGGCCGACTGCCTGGCTCGGGGTCAGGCATTTTCGAGCGCACCATGAACGACTATGCGCTCGTGCTGAGCTGCGAGCACGGGGGCGCGCACGTTCCGCCGAGATATCGGCGCTTGTTCGACAGCAAAGCGGGGCGCAATGCGCTTCGGGGTCATCGCGGAAGTGATCTCGGTGCACTTCGTCTGGCCCGCTCGCTCGAGCGCAGCCATCGAGTCCCGCTCTACGCCAGCACGGTCACCCGCCTCCTGGTCGATCTGAACCGCTCGATCGGACATCCGCGACTCTTCTCGGAGTTCGTGCGCGACCTCGATCCCGCAGAGCGTCAGCGCTTGCTCGATCTGCACTACTTCCCGCATCGAGCGGCCGTTCAATCGTGGATCGAAGCTCGAGCGCGACAGGGACGGAAGGTCTTGCACATCGGCGTGCACAGCTTCGCGCCCCAGATCAACGGTCGATCGCGAACGGCGGACATCGGGCTCCTCTACGATCCTTCGCGATCTTCAGAGCGCGAGCTCTCGGCTCGGTGGAAACGCTCATTGCACGAGATCGCTCCGAAGCTTCGCGTGCGCCGAAACTACCCGTACCTCGGTAAATCGGATGGGTTCACGACCCATCTCCGGCGCGCGATCGGCCCGCGGCACTACCTGGGCATCGAGCTCGAGGTCAATCAGCGGGTCCTTCGTACGGTCGAAGGCCAGCGTCTCGTCGCGAGGGACATCTCCGACAGTTTGCGCGCGGCGCTTCGCCTCTGAAATCGTTGCCCGCATCCGTCGCCGGGCTTTCGAAGGAAGCTCGAATCGGCGCCCGAATTTCGGGACCGGAATTCAGGCGCCCTGCAAGCTCTGAGGTCCGACCGGTAGCGGCTGCCTTGCGGTTGGGGCCAGTTTGCGGGAAACCCGCGGTCGCTCCCATCTACTTCCCCGAGAGAAGCACCCGATGACCCAGAAGCCGACGATTCAGTATACGAAGACCGACGAAGCGCCGCTCTTGGCGACCTATTCGCTCTTGCCGATCCTCAGAGCGTTTACAGCGCCCGCCGGGATCGCGGTCGAGCTTCCTGACATCTCGCTTGCTGGACGGATACTGGCGAGCTTTCCGGAGGCGCTCAAGAAGGAACAGCGGATCCACGACGCCCTGGCGGAGCTCGGAGAGCTAGCCAAGACGCCGGAAGCCAACATCATCAAGCTACCGAACATCAGCGCTTCGGTGCCCCAGATGAAGGCGGCCGTGGCGGAGCTCCAGGCCAAGGGCTACGCGGTACCGGACTACCCCGAAGAGCCACGGAGCGCCGAAGAACGGGCGATCGCCGAACGTTACGGGAAGGTCAAGGGAAGCGCGGTGAATCCGGTCCTGCGCGAGGGCAACTCGGACCGCCGCGCGCCCAAGGCCGTCAAGGAATACGCGCGCACCAATCCGCACTCGATGGGAGCCTGGGCACGCGATTCCAAGACGCACGTTTCGACGATGAGCGCTGGAGATTTCTTCCACAACGAGAAGTCGATCACCTTGCCGGCCGCTACCACCGTGCGCATCGAGCACATCGCCAAGGACGGGTCGACGACAGTGCTGAAGGACCGCCTAGCGCTGCTCGAAGGCGAGATCTTCGATGGAACGTTCATGAGCAAGGATGCGCTCCTCAGCTTCCTCCGGGAGCAGGTTTGTGATGCGGCCGGTCGCGGCGTCCTCTTTTCGCTCCACATGAAAGCGACGATGATGAAGGTCAGTGACCCGATCATCTTCGGGCACGCGGTTCGCGTGTATTTCGCGAATGTCTTCGAGAAATATGGGGCAAAACTCGCGGCCCTCGGAGCCAATCCGAATGACGGATTCGGCGAGGTGCTCGCGCGCGTCGCAACCCTACCCGCCGCGGAGCGCGCCGCGATCGAGAAGGAGATCCAATCCGCGTACGAGAACGGGCCTGGGCTCGCCATGGTCGACTCCGACAAGGGCATCACCAACCTTCATGTGCCGAGCGACATCATCATCGATGCATCGATGCCTGCGATGATCCGCACCTCCGGCCAGATGTGGAATGCTGCCGGGGGAACCCAGGACACCAAGGCTGTGATCCCCGACTGCAGCTACGCTGCGGTCTACCAGGAGGTCATCGACTTCTGTAAGGAGCACGGAGCCTTCGATCCGACGACCATGGGCAGCGTTCCCAACGTCGGTCTCATGGCGCAGAAGGCCGAAGAGTACGGCTCGCACGACAAGACCTTCGAAATACCGAGCGCTGGCCTGGTGCGCGTGGTCGACGCGCAGGGCAAAGTTCTGATGGAGCATGAGGTCGGCGCGGGTGACATTTGGAGAGCCTGCCAGACCAAAGACGCGCCGGTCCGCGACTGGGTGGGTCTCGCGGTTCGTCGCGCACGCGCAACCGGGGCGCCCGCGGTCTTCTGGCTCGACGAGAAGCGCGCCCACGACGCGCAGCTCATCGCCAAGGTGAAGGCATACCTTCCCGAGCACGACACCGCCGGCCTCGACATCCGGATCATGTCGCCGGCCGAGGCCACGCGCTTCTCGCTCGAGCGAATCAAGGAGGGCAAAGACACCATCTCGGTCACGGGCAATGTCTTGCGCGACTACCTCACCGACCTATTCCCGATCCTCGAGCTCGGTACGAGCGCAAAGATGTTGTCGATCGTGCCTCTCATGAACGGTGGCGGCCTCTTCGAGACCGGAGCAGGCGGCTCGGCGCCCAAGCACGTTCAACAATTCGAGAAGGAGAACCATCTGCGTTGGGACTCGCTTGGCGAGTTCCTCGCGCTGGCTGCATCCCTCGACTTCTTGTCCGAGACACACGACGACCCCAAGGCGAAGATCCTCGCGACGACGCTGGACGCCGCCGCGGCCAAGTACTTGCTAGAGAACAAGTCCCCGTCGCGCAAAGTGAACCAGATCGACAACCGGGGAAGCCACTTCTATCTCGCTCTCTACTGGGCACATGCGCTTGCGAAATGCGAGGATGCGGAGCTGCGCGCATACTTCGAGCCCATCGCCAAGGCGCTGTCGGACAACGAATCCAAGATCGTCGAAGAGCTTCTGGCGGTACAAGGCAAACCCGCGGACGTCGGAGGCTACTACCTCCCCGACGATACTCTCGCCTCCAAGGCGATGCGACCGAGCCCGACCTTGAACGCGATCATCGACGCGCTTTGAGTGTTCCTGGCGATCCCGGTACCTCGGGTCAGCGAGCCCACTTGAGCAGTAGATCGACGAGGCGATTCTGCTTTCCCGTGTAGGGCGGGTAGAATAGGTGCAAAAGCGAGAGCCGTGGGTTGGTGAAAACCGGTCGCATCTTGCTGAACTCCACGAAGCCTTCGTGGCCGTGGTATTGCCCCATTCCACTTGCTCCGACACCGCCGAAGGGCAGGTCGTGCTGGGCGATGTGCATGATGCAATTGTTGATCGTCACGCCTCCCGAGATCGTGCTGTAGAGGAGCTTGTCCTGTCGCGAACGGTCGTTGGTGAAGACGTAAAAACCGAGCGGCCTATCTCTCTTGGTCACGTAGTCGATCGGCTCGTCGAGATCCTGGTACGTCATCACCGGGAAGAGCGGACCGAAGATCTCCTCCTGCATGATCATCATGTCGTCGGTGACGTCGAGCACCAGATGCGGCGGTATCTTGCGCAACACGTCATTGAATGAGGCTCCGGGCACGAGGGGCACGAGCTTCGCGCCTTTCGCCTCCGCGTCATCGAGGTTCATGCGCAGCCGGCGATACGACTTTTCGTCGATTACCGACGTGTAACTTCCGTCGTTCGTGTCCGGATAGCGCTCCGCGACGATGCGTTGGGCCGCCTCCACGAATCGGTTTCGCTTCGCCTCGGGCAAGAAGAGATAGTCCGGAGCGAGGCAGGTCTGGCCTGCGTTGATGAACTTCGCATAGAGGATTCGCGAGGCCGCTTCATCGATGTCGAAATCATCGCAGACGATCGTAGGTGATTTCCCGCCGAGCTCGAGTGTCACGGGCGTGAGGCTCTCCGAAGCGGATCGCATGACGGTGCGTCCCGCGTCTGCCGAGCCCGTGAAGATGATGTGGTCGTAGGGCAGTGACGAGAAGTCGCGGCCCGGGACGCCGGGCAGAAAGGCGAGTGTGTCTTCGGAAAAAACCTCGCTGGCCTTCTCTTGGAGCAGGCGGCAGAGCGTTTGGGAGTTGCTGGCCATCTTGATCATGGCGCGGTTCCCTGCGGCCAAGACGCTGATCAGCGGGCTCACCGTGAGAAAGAGCGGATAGTTCCAGGGCGAGACGATCCCCACGACGCCCTTGGGCTGCGGGATGACCCGGTTCGAGCCTGTCGCGAAGAGCAGCGAAACCTCGCGGCGCTGCGGACGCATCCATTTCCGAAGCTTCTTTCGAGCATGCCGAATTCCATCGACGCAGGGAAAGATCTCGAGGATCTTCGATTCCTCGGCGCAGCGATGACCGAAGTCCTCACGGATGGCGTCGACGATCGCATCGGTGTTGTCGAGCAGAATCCGTTCGAGAGCGGTCAGCCTTTCTGCGCGAACCTCACGGCTCGGGTAGGGGTCTCTGAGGTATGCATCGCGCTGCAGCTTGAAGATGCGCTGCGCTTCGTTTTCGACGATCTCGATGCGGCGTAGTTGAGCGGTTTGGGCCATATGCTCTGCTTGTGTAACGCCAAGAGACGGCCGAGGGCAAGCACAGCCTCCGAGCGTTCAAGCGCTCAGGGAAATGTTTGCTGCCTCGAGCGGCGAGCCCTCATGGTCGGTTGCGCCTCGAAGCGCTTCACGCATTGCGGCCACGCGAGTCGTTGGCCGAAAGTCGGGGAGAATTCGTGCGAGCTTGCTGCCGTCGATCCCGTGGGGGACCGCCCACAAATATCGCATTTCGACGACTTCACGCATCGGCGCGCTGAACACGCTCATCAGTCGAACCAGTCCCCAGGGGAAGCGCTTGACCTTCAGTGTACGTCCGAGAGCGCGCTCCATGGTCTCGACGAGCTCGCGCCCCGTGAGCGCAAGACCGCCGAAGCCTATCGTTTCGTAGGCGCCGAGGCTTTCGCGAACCTCCGCCAGTCCGACCATCGCCCGGGCCAGGTCCGGCAAGTAGGCCCAGGCGTGAACGCGATCGAGAGGCCCGGGATACGTCACGATCCCCTCGTCGACCTTGTTGGCGATGTAGGTATCGAACCAGTTGCCAGTCGCGTTGCGCTCGATGAAGTCGCCAGCGCGAAGTACGATCGTTTGTATGCCGCGCGCGCTCGCCTGCCGGTATGCCTCTTCCATCTCCTCGCGCAATCGCCCTTTGACGGTGGTCGGGACCTGGGGCGTGTCTTCGCGCAGGAGGGGCGGCATGCCTTCCCCGTAGTTGTATACGTTGCCGGGTAGCATCACCGTGGCGCCGCTGGCCTCCGCGGCTGCGAGAATGCTGCGCGTGATCCTGGGGACTTCTTTCGGCCAGCGTTCGTACGGAGGGTTGAGCGCGTTCACGATGACAGCGACACCTTCGGACGCGGCCACGACTGCCTCAGCGTCGAACGCATCCCCTTCGAATACGGTTACGCCGCCCCGCACACGCGCGGCAGAACCCGTGCGCACGAAGGCCCGGACTTTCCACCCAGCTTCCAAGAACGCCTCGACCGACCAGCGTCCGATGCGCCCATTGGCACCCACCACCAATACTTCTCTTCCCATGCCGTCCTCCTTCTTCCCGCGTTCCGCCGCGGTCTCGTTTGAATCATAGGCATGCGAAAATAATGGTAAATACACCAAATATTGTATATAGATATGCAATAATGAATAGGTCTTTGGATGACGGCTGAGTTCGACTGGGAGAAGCTCCAAGTCTTCGTGGCCGCCGCCGAACAGGGCTCGCTCTCGGGCGCCGCGCGCGCTCTTGGGATCAGCCAGCCGACGGCCGGACGGCAGGTCCAGGCGCTCGAGTTGCAGCTGGGCGTCCAGCTCTTCAGCCGGACGGCGCGCGGCCTGACGCTCACGGCTACGGGGATGGAGCTGCTCGGGTACGCCCGGGACATGTCCGGGGCTGCCGATCGCCTAGCCCTGGCCGCGCTCGGCAGAGTCGAAGCGGTCGGAGGCGTCGTGCGCATCACGGCCAGCGAGATCGTCGCTACGTACCGGCTGCCACCGATCCTCGCTGCCCTGCGTGCGGCGGAGCCCGAGATCGAGGTGGAGCTGGTCGCTTCGAACGCAACGGACAACCTGCTCCAGCGCGAAGCCGACATCGCCGTTCGGATGTATCGACCCTCGCAGACCGACGTCATCACACGTAGCCTCGGCGAGATCGAGCTCGGCGTATATGCGGCGGAAAGCTATCTCGCCCGACGCGGTTGCCCAACGAGCTTCGAGGACCTGCTCGAGCACGACGTGATCGGATACGACCGTGATGATTCGATGATCCGCGGGTTTCGTGCGGCCGGGCTGACCGTCGAACGTCGCTTCTTCCCGATCCGAACCGACGATCACGTCGTCGCCTGGCGAATGGTCGTCGAAGGGAACGGCATCGGCTTCATGCAGGTCGCCATCGGCGACGCGGAGCCTGGCGTTCGTCGAATCTTCCCGGAGTTTCCGCTACCGACGCTGCCCATCTGGCTCACCGCGCACTCCGAGCTCAAGACCAGCCGCCCCATCCGCCGAGTCTACGATTTCATTGCGGACTCGCTTCGCGCTTCACTTTGATGATATACCGGGCGCCATCTTTGAGGAGAGAAGATGACCGCAACAAGCAATGGCCTGCCGCTCGCACAACGCAAAAAAGACATCTTCTTCGTCGTTTGCTTTTCGTTCTTCGCGTTCTCCTCGTTCTTCTCGGATTCCTGGCACGCGCTCGGACTTCTCGAAGGCGATGCGTTTTGGTCGCGTGCGAATCGCTGGTACGGCGAAATCGCACAGGACCATTTCTTCCTCGCCGATCACCAGTTCGTTCGGGTCAACACCGGAATCTCCGGCCTGATCTACGGGCCCTTCTATCTCCTGCTGGTATTCGCTTTCATCAAGGGGAAGAACTGGATTCGGCCGATGGCGCTCGTCTACGTCGGCGCGATGTTGCATGGCTGCACGGAGTTTCTCATCTACGAATACTGGATTGGGCCTCCCCCAGGTAACGCGCTCGTCTTCTGGGCCTTCAATGGGCCGTACTGGGTCGTGCCATTCATGCTTGGCGTGCGCATGTGGAAGCCCAATCCCTTCGGTTCTTCGAGCGCGTGACGCTCCGACGAAGAGTCGGAGTCGAAGCAGAGAGGAGGAGTGCAATGCCAGATCGAGTCGGTACCAGTCGGTCCAACCCCAGCGCGGTTGCCGCGGCTCCCGAACAGAGGGCCGAGCTGAGCGCAGGCGGACGATCACGCCGCAAGTGGATTGCGGCCTCGGCTGCAGCGGTCGCCGGTACCTGGGTTGCCTGTGGCGAGAGCGGCGACGCCGCGAGCGGAGCAGGCTCGGACTGCGCGCCCGGGGATCCTCCGCCGGTCGACCTTCCTGCGTTTGATGCGGAGCGCTGCACCGATGCGATCGCGTCCTCGCCTCCTCCGCCTGACGAGAGCCGTTTCGAAACCTGGAATCAAGAGCTGCGCGCAAGAGCTGGAGGCAGGGAATCTGCGCTCGTCGACCTCGATGCCCTCGAGCACAACATGAGCTTGGTGGGGAGCCAGCTCGGCTCTCGAATTGCGCTTCGGCTCGTGGCCAAGAGCCTGCCGAGCGTCCGTCTGCTCGAGCACATGATGGTGACGGCCTGCACGAATCGGATCATGGCGTTCTCCGAAGGGATGGTCCGAGACTTGCTCTGCCGCTTCGGGAGCGACGTGGACATCCTGCTCGGACGGCCGGCGAGCGTCGAGGCCGCAGGCAGAATCTTTGAAACGCTCGACGCAAGGTACTCCAGAGGCACCAATCCTTCAGCGGGGGTTCGCTGGCTGGTCGACACCTCCGATCGCATGACTCAGTACCGCGACCTGGCCGAGGAACGCGGCGGCACCCTCAAGATCGCGGTGGAGCTCGACGTCGGCCTGCGTCGAGGTGGGGCCATCGACGATGAAGAGCTCCTCGCCATGCTTTCGATCATCGACGAGTCCGACTTGCTGGAGCTCGCCGGCTTCATGGGCTACGACGGTCACGTTCCGTTTGCACCCGACGGCGCAGACCCCGACAGGGAATTCGCCGAAGTGCAGAGGCGATACGCGGACTTCGTACGGGCGGGAAGCGATGCCTTCCCCGGGCTCTTCGAAGCGCCACTGGTCTACAACAGCGGAGGCAGCCGCACCTATCATCGATATGTCGACGCGTTGCAATCACCGGTCAACGAGATCGCGATGGGCTCCGCGTTCTTCTATCCGTCAAACTTCTCGAACCTTCCCGAACAAGCGCTTCGCCGCGCGACGTTTCTTGCGTCACCCGTGCTCAAGCGAACCGATCCGGCCGAGATTCCCTTCGCGCGCGGTTTGCTTCCGGCCATGGCGGAAGACGACCCGAATCTCGAGGTGAGCTTTCATCTCGTAGCGGGTGGTTTTCCCGCCGATTTGGTGTCTCCGAGCGGCCTGGTCGGGAACCCTGCGATCCCCGGCTCGGGCGGGGTGAACAACCTACTTTCGAATCAAGCCGAGTGGCTGGGTTCCCGGCAGGTCCCGCTCTCCGTAGGGGACTTCATCTTCTACCACCCCTGGGAAGGCGACGGCATTCGCTGGCTGTCTCGGCTGGACGTGATGCGTAACGGCGAGCTCGTCGATCAATGGAGCACGTTCGAGCCCGGGATTCGCTTGTCGTAGATCGATCGATTCAGTCTTCTTTGCGCTTGCTGGACTCGCGAAGGCGTGACTCGGCGGCCCGGCGGTGACGTTCCGATTCGTCGCGCAACTGCATCGCGCCCTTGAGATTTTCGATCAGCTCGGCTTGGTCGCGCAGGCTTTGATTCAAGTGATTGGTGATCACGTCGACACTCACGACCGCGATACCGCAGAACACGGCAAAGATGGCGGTTACGCGCAGCCAGTTCACGAACAACGACGGCTCGTAGAAGGCCGTCGTTTCCACCGTGGCAATGCCCGTCGAGAGCGCCGCGCCCACTGCCAGTAGCGCGAGTATGTTCATCGCCAACACGATCAGGGTAACCTTGCGTCCGAACAGAACCGATGCCAGGACGCTCTGGCCCGCCAAGATCAGGACCGGGGCTGCTAGATAGCCGACCGACAAGAGCGCAACGACGCCCGCGACGTAGAGCAAGCCGAGGAAGCTGAGCGCTCGAGCTCGGTAGGGAAGACGCCGTGCAAAGAGCAGTGCAACGAAGCCGGCATACATCACCACGGCTTCCCCCACGATCCTCCAGGCGTCCCGCTCGATTGCGTCGATCACGGTTCGAGCGAAGGCCAGACCTCCTGCGACGACGGCGATCAGCAGCGCCGCCTGCAGGACTTGCTGACGAAGGCCTCTCGCCTCCAGTAGGACGTCTCGATCTGGCGAGGTAACGCGTGCTGGTGCCACGGCTGGCCATCTTACTCCGCGCGCGGGCGCAGCTCCAGGCTACGTTTCCGCCTCTACCGCTTGCGCAGCACCGCGATGATGAAGCCAGCGAAGTACCGCAGCGGCGAGCTCCCTGCGAATCCCTCCGCCCATCGGAGGCCGGCTCCGACCCCTGGAAGACGATGAATCGCAGCGAAGGGAGTGAGCACTCGAACCCCACGGCACTCGAGGAGATCCAACTCCGCTGGAAGGAGTCTTCGTATCGCCCGAGGCGAATCCCAGCGCGTGTAGACGTCCGCTTCGGTGCGGTGTTCGCTGATCGGAGCCGGCCCGGCGACCCTCTTCGCGAGATAGCGGAGGCTCCACGGGTTGTAGAACTCGAGCAAGAGATGTCCGCCAGGCCGTGTGACTCGCATTGCCTCTCGAATCGCCGTGTCGATATCAGCGACGTGAGGGAGCACCTTGAAGGCGTAGGTGAGGTCGAACCGCTGATCGGCGAAGGGAAGCTCGCACATGCTTCCCACCCGGACGTCGAGTCCACGCATTCGGGCCCGCTCAGCCATCCGCTCCGACAGATCGATTCCCACAGCCTCTTTCGCGATTGCCGCCATTCGTTCGAGGATCAGGCCGGTGCCACAGCCGAGCTCGAGGACCCGAGCACCCTCGGCGAACCGAGCCGCGACGCCGAGCTCCAGATCATCGATCATGCGGTGGTAGCCTGAGCCTCGCTTCCGTTCGTACGAGTCGCTGAAATCGTCGTAGTACTGCCGCGCCTCCCGTTCGGATGCGTCAGGCACGAATCTCCTCATAAAGATGCTCGTACGCCGCGGCGACTTGCTTTGGCGAGAATGTCGAAGTCGCCACCCTGTGCGCCGTGTGTCCGAGCTCGACGAGCGACGCCTCGTCGGCGCTCAGGCGCTCCACCGCATCGGCGACTGCCTCCCCGTCGGGCTCGACGGCGACCGCCGCACCCAGCTCGGCGAGCTCTTCCGATGGCGTCCCCTGGCCCACCAGAACCGGCCGCGCCAAGCACATCGATTCGAGCGCGACGAGGGGGTAGTCCATCTTCGCGTAGGCGCTTCGATTCACCAGCACGACGAAGTCACTGAGGGTCAGAAGCTCGTGGATTTGCAGAGTGTCTCCAAGCCATCGCACCCGAGAAGCGATGCCCCATCGCCGAGCCAGCTCCATGAGCCGAAAACGCTCCACGGCAGCGCGGGCCGTCTTCGGGCGACAAGCGATCAAGAGCAGCGAGCTCGGATGCTTCGATGCTGCGAACCCCTGCAACGCGATCTCTGCACCACCCCCGAACTCGAGATCCCCAGGATAGATCCAGACCTGCGCGTCTTCCGGCACGGCATGCTTTTGGCGCAGCTCGCTGCGCGTGTCCGAGCCCGGTTCCGATAGCGGAGGCACGCAAGGTGGGATCAGCCGGAGCGCACTCTCGTCGACGCCCGCGCGACGCAAGCGCTCGAGAGCGGCGCGTGAAAGGGCCACCGTCACGTCGGCGAACAGCAACTTTCGTATCGCGTCTCGCTCGGCGGGCATGCTGCAGACGGTGTGGACACTAGGCACTCTCCGGACCGCACGTGCAAAGCGCGCCGCCGAGGAGCTCTTCACGTTTGGAGCGAAGAAGAAGTGCCAGATGTCTGGCGAGGTCGCGAACAGGAGCTGGCGAAAGATGCCTAGATGGCGAGAGCGTCCCATCAGCACGGGCGAATGACGCTCTAGGCTCGCTGCGATGTCGCGAACCAGGTTCTTGCTGCTGTCGTTCCAAGGCGGGATGACCGGCTTGGAAACGAAGAGGACTTCCGCCATGGACAATGGAGTTACGCCTTGCGACCTCGGCGAGCAAGTGATTGAGTGTCTCGGCGTGTTAGCCGGAAGAACCATCGCGGTCGTCGTGCCTGCCTACAACGAGGCCGAGCTGATTCGAGGTACGCTCGAGGGGCTTCCGGAATTCGTCGATCAAATCATCGTCGTGGACGATGCCAGTACCGATGCCACGCGGGAGCTCGTGCAGGCGTTCTTTCCATCGGTGTTGCTCGTCGCGCACGATTGCAACCGGGGCGTCGGGGCCGCGATCGCGACGGGTTGCAGGCGTGCGCTTTCCCTTGGCGCGGACCTCACCGCGGTCATGGCCGCCGACGGGCAGATGCACCCTGACGATCTGCCTGCCTTGTTGCAGCCCCTCATCGCCGAAATGGTAGATTTCACGAAGGGCAACCGGCTCGCTTGGCCGTCGGTCAGAGGCGACATGCCCTGGCATCGCCTGCTCGGAAATCGGCTGTTCTCTTCGCTGACGCGGCAGGCGCTCGGTATCGACGTAGAGGACTCCCAGTGCGGCTATGCCGCCATGAACCGGCGAGCCTTGCTCGCGATCGACTGGGATCGACTCTGGCAGGGCTACGGGTATCCGAATGATCTGCTCAGCTGCCTGTCGCTCGGCGGATTGCGCATCCGAGACGTACCCGTGCGGCCGATTTACGGAGCGGCGCGCAGCGGAATTCGGCTCCGTCACGTGGCCTGCATCATTCCCTTCGTGATCATTCGCTGCTGGTTGAGAAGGACTGCGCGCGACAGCACGGATCCGGCTGGCGCGCACAGCCAGCGAAAGCGCTTGGCCAAGCTCCTCGGACTGACCTCGTTGGTGCTATAGACGCGCCCATGGCTCAGTTCGACGTCTTCAATGGCGATGCAGACGGGATCTGCGCGCTTGCCCAGCTTCGCAACGCCGAGCCCTTGGAGAGCACGCTCATCACTGGCGTGAAGCGCGATATCGAGCTGGTTGCCAAGGTCGACGTGAGCGAGGGCGATCGAATGACCGTTCTCGACATCAGCTTCGACAAGAATCGGAAAGGGGTTTCGAAGGCTCTCGAAGCCGGTGCCGAGATCTTCTACGTCGACCACCACTTTGCCGGTACGGTTCCAGAGCACGAAAAGCTCCACACGATCATCGACACCGATCCCAACGTCTGCACGAGCCTTCTCGTCAACGGCTACCTCAAAGGCAGGTACGTCGAGTGGGCGGTGACCGGTGCCTTCGGAGACAACCTGAAGGCAAGCGCCCTCAGGATCGCCGCGCCCCTAGGCCTCACCGAACAGCAGCTGACGCTCCTCGAGAACCTGGGTGTCTTCATGAACTACAACGGATACGGCGCCTCGCTCGAGGACTTGCATTTCGCCCCCGCCGAGCTCTTCGAGCTCGTGCGACCTCATCCGACCCCGTTTGCGTTCGTCGCAGAAGCCCGCGATTCGTTCGAGCGCCTGAAGTCCGGGTATCATCAGGACATGTCCATGGCCGCATCGATCAAGCCGACCCGGGAATCGAAAGGCGCCGCGGTTTATGTCTTTCCGAATGAGCCCTGGGCGCGTCGCGTGTCGGGGGTCTACAGCAACGATCTCGCGAACGAGTTCCCGAGCCGGGCGCACGCCGTGCTCACGGAACGGCCGGACGGTACGTACCTGGTGAGCGTCCGTGCTCCGCTCGAAAACAAGAAGGGCGCGGACGAGCTCTGCAGGCAGTTCCCGACCGGTGGCGGGAGGGGCGCAGCCGCCGGCATCAACGCGCTGCCTCGCGATCGACTCGACGCCTTCGTGAATGCGCTCGCCCGCGCCTACCCGTAGCGCCCGCGCATCAGCGCTTGGCGATGCCGGACCAAAGGCTGTCATGGAGCCGGTTGGCGACTGCATCCGGGTCCGGTGCGAGCTCGCAGAGCTTGAGCCCATCGTCAATCAGCAAGAAGGCGGCGCCATGCACGGCCGACCAGGCGAGAAGCCCTGCTTCGCGGGCGCTTCCCGCAAGCAAGCCTTCACGCTCGCAGGCACCGAGGATGTCTTCGAGAACCGCGAAGGCCGCGTCACCGCTCTCGTAGAGCTCTGGAACGTCGCGCGCTGGCATCCAGCCAAACATGAGCCGGAAGAGCTCGGGATGCGCGGAGGCGAATCGCAAATAACCCACACCGCCGCCGCGCAGTCTTTCCTCTGCGTTCGTGGCATCGGCCTGAGCGTCCAGCATCGTCTTGCGAAGACGCTGAAAGCCGCGGGTGGCGAGTGCGGCGAGTAGGGCGTCCTTGTCTTCGAAGTGGCGGTATGGAGCGCCTGGTGTGACCCCGAGTTGCCGCCCGACCTTCCTCAAGGAAAGGCCCGCGGGACCATCCTTCTCGAGCAGCGTCTCGGCAGCTTCGAGCAAGGATTCCCGTAATTCGCCGTGATGATAAGCCTTTCTAGCAATCGCCATTCCGCAGTGTAACTTGATCCGAGTCCGCGAGTAAACAGTGTTGACATTCAAAGTGAACGTCGTATACATCTATGTATACGGTGCATACATAAGGAGCTCAACATGAACAATCCACTACTCACAATCGGAATCCTGCTCTCGCTCGCCAGCGTGGGCTGTGCCGGTCTTGGCGCGCAGCCGAGCTCGGGCCTCACGGCGCAACTTCGGAATCGAACCGGCCAAGGCGTCGACACGCTCTGGGACCAGGCCGCAGAGACGCCTCGCCAGGGACTCGAGAGTCCCCATTACGCTGGGGGCCTTGGGAGCCTTTGGGTTCCCGCATCAGAGCCCATGGGCTCGGTCACCGAGGCCCCGACGACTCCGAGCTCCTCGCTCGGAGACCTGTGGAACCCAAGCTCTGTCACCCGACATTGGGCGGCCGACGCGAGCCAAGCCCATGCGGACCTCCCGGGAACCTGGCTCTTCAGCGACAAAGGACGCGCGAAGCGAGGCAGCCGAAACTCGGCCTCGCAATGAGCGAATCAGCCAGGGGCCGGCCCGCAACCGGCCCCTAGGCGAGCGTCCAAGCAAACAACTTGATTAACTTGCCTGATGCTCGAGCTAAGTTTACTTTATGTTAAGTAAATGACCTTGATCGCTGATTCCGACCTTCGCCTCGCGCCTGCGAAACCCATCCCGCGTCACAAGGGACACTGGCTCTGGGGCGGAACATTCGACTTCCAGAGGAGCCCCGCGGAATTCCTGCTCGCCGCGCACGAGCGATACGGGGACGTGTTCGTGACGCGCGTGCTCACCGGTCAATCCTACTTCATCCGCGATCCCGACGTCGTCAACGCGATCAACGTCACCCACGCCAAGCACATCTACAAGCCCAAGGTAGTGAAGCAGATGTGGAAGCCCTTTCTCGGCAACGGGCTCGTTCCGAACGACGGTGAGTCGTGGAAACGGCAGCACAAGCTGATCATGCCGGCCTTCCACAAGATGCGCGTCGACGCCTACGCGCCAACCATGGCCGCATACACGCGCGACATGATTCGCAGTTGGAAGACCGGTGAGCTGCGCGACTTCCGAAAAGAAATGGTGGAGCTCACCCTGCGCGTCGTGGCGAAGACCTTGTTCGACACGGACCTCGCGCACGACTCGGAGACCGTTCACCAAGCGATCCAAGACATCAGCGAAGCGCTGATCGATCACGCGCAGACGCCGATTCCGACGCCGCGTTGGTGGCCGTCCGAGCGCAACAAACGCATGGTCAAAGCGCTCGATGCCATGGATGACGTGATCGCAAGGCTCGTGGCCGCGCGCCGCAAGAGCCGAGAAGACCGCGGCGACCTCATGTCACACATCGTCTTCGCGACGGACGAGCAGGGTGGAATGTCGGACAAGCAGCTGCGGGACGAGTTGATGACGCTGATCTTCGCCGGGCATGAAACCACCGCGCACACGCTCACCTGGGCCTGGTATCTCTTGGCCACGAACCGGGACGCGCTAACCAGGGCGCAGCGCGAGATCGACGACAGCGTTGGTGACCAGCCGATTGGAGTCGATGATCTCGGCGCGCTTCCGTACCTCGAGATGTGCCTCAAGGAGTCCCTTCGAAGGCTCCCGGCAGTCTGGATCTTCGCCCGAGAGGCACAGACCGACTTGCGCCTGGCCGACTACTTCTTCCCGAAGGGCTCGATCCTGGCGATCAGTCCGCTCGCACTTGGGCGTAACGCCAAGTACTTCGACGAGCCCGAAGCCTACCGGCCTGAGCGTTGGACTCGGGAGTTCGAGCGAAGCCTGCCCAAGGGAGCGTACGTTCCTTTCGCCGCAGGGCCGCGCGTTTGCCTCGGTAAGCAGTTCGCGATGATGGAGATGCGGATCATCCTCGGCACGTTGATCCAGAACGTCGACATCAACGTGCTCGAAGGCTTCGAACCGGACTTGTGCCCCGAGCTGTCGCTCAATCCCGGCGAGCGAGGCATGCAGATGCGGGTTCGATTTCGCGACGGGGCACCGGTGCGATCGAGGGACAGCGATCGCAGTCCCGCGTCGATCGACACGCACGCCGCTTGAGAGCCGAGGACGCCTTGTCGCTCGACGCGTTGGCTGCACGGCTGCCAGCCTCGGAAGTGGAGGCATAGAATTACTTGGGTTTTTTGCCCCCGCAGATGGTGTAATCATAAAATTACACTGCTAAGCCTTGACGCGCTGCGTCGTTGTCCTCAGGATGAGAGCCAAGGCATGCAGGTCGCAGGCCCAGCCACCGACCCGCAAGACCGATTGGGGTTTCCCATGAACACACAACTACTCGTCGCCATCCTGTCTATCGTTGCCCTTCATGTCGCTGCCCTTGCGGGCGGGGGCCTGGCGCTCGGCATCATGCGCCTACTGGGTCACGGCCCGGCCAGCGCCAATGAAGCCGACGCACGCGAGTCGATTCACTGAGTCGAGGCGATTGAGCAGGACTCGCCGCGCTCAGCACCAGGAGGCTTGATGGCCTGGCCGCTCGAGCAGCTCGCGCAGGTTCGCCGAGACGACTCTGTAGCCGACGTTGCCGTAGAGCTTCTGCCGGCCCTGGTTGAGGTAGTAAGTAGGGCTTCCTTCGATCTTGTGCTCGTCCCGAAGCTCGATGTCGCGGCAGAGCTCGGCCATCGCCTCGCCGGATCGAAGCTTCGCGTCGATCGCCGCCGTGGGTAGCCCGGCCTCGCTGAGCACCTCTCGAAGCACGCCCTGGTCGGAGATGTCGCGCGCCTGTTCGAAGAAGGCCGCGCGAACCCGCCAGATCGCTTCCTCCAACCGCGTGCGCCCCCCGAGCTCCTCGCGTCGCGTCGAATCGATGCAGCCCTCGGCCTCCAAGAGCCGAGCCGCGCACAAGACCTCGTGCGCAGCCGCCGACGTCGTAGGCGCGACTTCCCTCCAAGCACGCTCATGCACGGTCACGTGCGGGAAGTCCGCGGCGACTTCCTGGACATGTTTCGCGAAGCCGGCGTAGCCGCCGCGCTTTTTCCAACCCTCGCCGATTCGGTGCCGGGTCGCGCCGAAGATCGGGATGAAGCGGTACTCGAGCTCGACCGAGGCGCCGTACTCTTTTCGCAGCTCGTCGAGCCGGGCCTCGGCCACGTAGGCCCACACGCATAGGACGTCCGAAACGTAGGAAATCTGGATGGTCATTCGAATATCACGTAGGCGATTCCCGCGATGAAGAGCAGAGCGAAGACCACGAGCCACTGACGCCAGATGTCGCTCTGAAGCGCGGAGGTATCCGCCGGCTCGACGGCTTCGGTGCGGCTGCACTTGGGGCAGCGCGGATCGTCTCCGGCCTCCTCCGGGACGAACTCGTGGTCGCAATCGGCACAGACGTAGCTCGCAGCCATGGCGCTCACCATTGACCAATGCCGCCCATGTCGTGGACCTTGGTGAAACCATTGCCTTCGAGCAGTCGTTTCGCCATCGCGCTTCGTCCCCCGCTCTGGCAGTAGACGACGATCTCGCCGTCTTTGGCGCCGAGCTCGTCCATTCGACGGGAGAGCTCTTGGACAGGGATGCTCTTGGCTCCTTCGATGTGGCCGCCGGCGAATTCCGCGGGGCTCCGCACGTCGACCAGAATCGCGCCTGCAGCCACCATGCGGCGCGCCTCGCTCCCAGAGACCCGGACCGAGCTGTATCGCTGGTAAAGGACGAACCCTACGATGAGGGCCAAGACGAAGAGGATGAGCTTGGAAAACATGCGCCGAAGGATAGTCCTCCGAGCCGGGCGCGCCAGAGCTCGGAAGCGCCTCGGCCGAGATGCAGGAAGAGGACGGATCGCGTACGGTTCCCTCGTGCTCCACGCCAGAAAACCCGCGCTCGCTCTCCTGCTCGTTTCGATGCTCACTGCGGCTTGCAGCGCCGAAAGCAACGGGTCGATCGACGGAACCGGTGGGGGCAGCGGAAGCGGAGGCGACGGAGGCGCTGGCGGCAGCCTAGAGCCGCCGCCGTTCGAAGAATTCACTTGGCGCACCGACACGCCCGATGTCCGAGTCGAGCGACTCTGCGTGGAGGCCGCCGCGCCCGACGAGGCGCCGGACACGACCTTCATCGACTGCGATCTCGAGGGCGCCACGTTCTCGGCCGACGAGCCTCCGGCGCAGGACGAGCTGACCGTGCTCGCGTACAACATCCTTCGGGGATTCGAGGTCGACGCACAGCTCGACATGATCACGAGTGGAGTCGAGTTCCCGGTCCCGGACGTCTTGCTCCTGAGTGAGGTCGACCGCGGCTGCCGGCGCACGGATTTTCGAAACATCGCTAGGGACTACGCCGAGCGTCTCGGCTATTACTACGTGTACGCGACGGAATTCGTCGAGCTTCCGGGCGATAGGGGCCCGACGGGTCCGTACGATCCACCCCTCTGCGAGCACGGGAACGCGATCGTCTCGCGATACCCGCTCGGCAACGTTCGTCAGATCCGCCACGCGGAGAATCGCAGCTGGTACACAGCACCGGGCACACCCGATCCGGATGAGCCGCGACTCGGGGGACGAATCGCGATCGCAGCCGATGCGAAGATCGGTTCGAAGCTCGTTCGGCTCTACGCCCTGCACCTCGAGTCGACGCTGAGCGCGCTCGATGTTCGCGATGCGCAGGCCGAAGAGATCGCCGTCGATGGAGAAACGCTGACACAGCCGGCCATCGCCGGTGGCGACCTCAATACGTTTTTCTATTTCAACGACCTCGAGGAGGGCATCCTCGAGGAACCGGCTGTGAAGTCGTTTGTCGACCGCGGCTATCTGGACGCACACCAGGATCTCCTCCTCGAGGGGCGGTACACCTCTTTCGATCCATTTCCGATGGTCATCGACCTGATCTTCGCGCGTCGGCTCGAGGTCATCGAAGCGGGGCGCTGCTCGCCTGAGCGCTGCGAGTCGTTGTCCGATCACCTCCCCGTGTTCGCGCGCGTACGCGGCGTTCTGCAGGACTGAGGCAAATGCGGCGTTCGGAAGAAAACCGCGCTAGACCTGCGGCATGAGCGAGCCGAAGGGCAAGACCGAGGGCCAAGAGAACGCACCGAATTTCATTCACGACCTGGTGAGGGCCGACATCGAGTCCGGAAAGCACGGGGGCCGGGTCGTGACGCGGTTTCCCCCCGAACCGAACGGGTACCTCCACATAGGCCATGCCAAATCGATCTGCTTGAACTTCACCACGGCGGCGCTCGCTCCGCAGGGGCGTTGTCACCTTCGCTTCGATGACACGAATCCCGAAGCCGAAGACGTCGAGTACGTGGAGTCGATCCGAGAAGACGTACGATGGCTGGGCTTCGACTGGGGAAGTCACGAATATTTCGCGTCCGACTACTTCGAGCGTCTTTACGACTGTGCCGTGGACTTGATCGAGCGCGGGCTGGCTTACGTCGACAGTCAGAGCTTGGAACAGATCCGCGAGGGGCGCGGCGATTTCTACAAGCCCGGCGTCAACAGCCCGTTTCGCGAGCGCAGCGTGGAGGAGAACCTCGACTTGCTGGCGCGGATGCGTGCCGGCGAGTTCGATGAAGGGGCGCACGTCGTGCGCGCGAAGATCGACATGGCGTCCAAGGACGTCAACCTGCGCGACCCTCTGATGTACCGGATTCGCAAGGTGACTCACCACCGCACCGGCGATGACTGGTGCATTTACCCGATGTACGACTACGCCCATCCCATGTCGGACGCGTTCGAGGGGATCACTCATTCCGTCTGCACGCTCGAGTTCGCGCACCACAATCCGCTTTACCAATGGTTCGTCTCGCACTTCGATTTCGACCCGATTCCCTGGCAATACGAGTTTGCGCGTCTGAACCTCACGTACACGGTGATGAGCAAGCGGCTCTTGAAGCGTCTCGTCGAAGAAGAGCACGTCCACGGCTGGGACGATCCACGCATGCCTACCATCGCGGGAATGCGGCGCCGCGGATATACACCTGCGGCAATCCGGCGTTTTGCAGAGCGAATTGGCGTGTCACGCCGCGATAGCATCGTCGACGTCGGCCTGCTCGAGCACGCCCTTCGAGAGGATCTCAACGCGACTTCCCCGCGCACCATGGCCGTGCTTCGCCCGCTGAAATTGGTAATCGAAAATCTTCCGGACCACACCGAGATCGAGGTCGACGCGCCGTACAGCCCGGATGACGAGAGCTTTGGATCGCGCAAGCTTCGCCTCACACGCGAGGTCTTCATCGAGCGGGACGACTTCATGGAGGAATCCATGAAGAACTGGTTCCGCCTCGCGCCCGGCAAGGAAGTGCGCCTTCGTTACGCCGCGTTGGTGACTTGCAATGAGGCGATCAAAGATGAATCCGGCAACGTGATCGAGTTGCGTTGCAGCTGGGATCCGGATTCCAAGGGGGGCAACGCCCCCGATGGACGGAAAGTCCGCGGCACGATCCACTGGGTGAGCGCCACGCATGCGGTGGACGCGGAGGTGCGGCTCTACGACCGTCTCTTCAATGAAGAGAACCCGCTCGACGAAGCGCATGCAGGCGATTTCACGGCCCGCATCAACCCCGGCTCCCTCGAAATCTCGAAGAACGCCAAGCTGGAGCCCAGCCTGGCGAGTCGCGGGCCAGGTGAACGGGTTCAGTTCGAACGCCTCGGTTACTTCGTGGTCGACCCTGACAGCACGCCGGCACGGCCCGTCTACAACCGCACGATTCAACTCAAAGATTCCTGGTCCAAGCTCGCTGCCAAGAAATAGGGCGTTGGCTCAGCTCAGCCCGGGAACGGGAACCGGCCGCTTTGACCAGTACGTGGCCACCGTGAGCCCCGAGATCAGGTGCCAGACGCCCCACCAGGCGGCGATGATGGCCATGCCTCCGAGGCCGTCGAAGAAGCCGAAGATGAGAACCAAGGCCAGCGCCGAGTTCTGGATGCCGACTTCGATCGATATCGCGCGCGCATCATAGCGGTGGCAGCCGAGCGCTCGCCCGCTCCAGTATCCGAGAGCAAGACCGAAGCCGTTGTGGAGCGCGACCACGAACGCGACGTAGCCGACGTTCTCGAGGAAGTGCTGCCAGTTGCCAAGCAATGCGCCGACGATGAAGAGCCCGAAGGCGCTCAGCGAGAAGACCTTCATGGGCCGACGGACGCGCGCGGCGAGGTTCGGCCTCTTCGCCGCCACCAGCATACCCGCGATGAGCGGCACGCCGAGAATGATCAGGATGGTCTTGAAGAGGTCGAATGGATCGAGCTTCACCTCCTCGAGGATTGCCGCGGTATCCGGGTTCAGATTGCCCCAGAACGCCAGGTTTGCCGGTGTCATGACGATCGCGAGAGCCGTCGATATCGCCGTCATGGTCACGCTCAGCGCCGCGTTCGCCTTCGCGTGGTGTGCGAGGAAGTTCGAGAAATTTCCCCGGGGCAGGCGGCGACCATGAACATGCCAAGGGCGATCGAAGGCACGGGCCGGACGACCAGCACCAGGAGGAACGTCATGGCGGGAAGGAGCAGAAACTGGGCTCCGAGACCCACCAGCGGACCACGTGGATCGCGAACGATGCGCTTGAAGTCGTCGACTCGGATGTCGAGCGCGACGCCGAACATGATCAGGCCGATCAGGACGTTCAGCAGCGTGAGCGTGGCGGGGTTGAAGTTGAGTTGAACCTGATCGACGGCGTTCATGGGCCCGGACGTCAGTACCACATCCTCGACAGCATCTGTGCGCATTCCTCTGGTATGCTGCCGCCACGGTGCGCGTTTTGGTCACGAGCTTGGCGCTGCTCGCAGTCGTCGGTATCGCGGCGCTGAGCTGGTCGATGATGTCCGGTCCGAGCCCCGCGGAAGCCGATCGCATCGCCGCCGCTCTCGCGCCGACTTCACCCCCCTCGGAGCCTGCGGCGTACGCGCCCTGTGCTTCCTGCCACCTTCATGATGGAAGCGGCAGGCCCGACGGTTCGATACCTCGCCTCAACGGGCAGAGGCGAACGGTCTTGGAGAACAAGCTCAATCGCATCCGCTCCGGCATGATGCGTCTCCCGGTCATGGACCCGTTTGCTCGCACGTTGGAGCCCGAGTCGATCGCCGAGATCGCGAAGTACCTTTCTGAGCTCCCCGAGCTCGCAATCGCGTCGGACGGAGCGAGTCCCGGCGAGCACGTACGAGGGGCTTCGCTCTACGCTGAGCACTGCGCGCCCTGTCATGGTGCGAACGGAGAGGGGCACGACGGGCTCTTCGCTTCGCGGCTTTGCGGGCAGTATGCGGGCTATCTCGAGCGGCGTCTTGCCGAGGTCGCGGCGAGGACCCGAGGCGATGCCGATGTGCTCATGCAGGGCCCGGTCGATCGAGTCGGACCCGATCAGCTTCGGCCCATCGTGGCATGGTTGGCGCGTGGAAAGGGATGCGAGGCTCCATGAGCGATCGATTTACGCGCAGACGATTCGTCCGCCTCACTGGAGGCGCAGCTGCAGCATCCCTGGGGGCGCCCGGTCTCGTGGGTGCGGCCATCTCCGAGGCTGCGCCTAACGACCCGCAGCATGCGACCGTGATCATCGTGGGCGCGGGGCTTTCCGGTCTGATGGCGGCTCGAGAGCTGCAACGTCTCGGGGTGAATTCCTTTCTCGTGCTCGAGGCGCGCGAGCGGGTAGGTGGACGCACGCTCAACATGCCGATCGGCGGCGGCCACATCGTCGAAGTGGGCGGCGAGTGGATCGGCCCCGGACAAGACAGCATCGCAGCGCTGGTCGAGGACCTCGGGCTCGGCGTCTTCGATTCATATTATGAAGGCGACACCACGTACGACATCCAAGGCGCGATCTCGCGGGGCTTCTTGCCAGACATCAGCTTCGCCGAGGGGCTCGATTTCACCAAGGTGGCCTGGCAGCTCGATCGTCTCAGCAAGAAGATGCCAGTCGGCGAGCCCTGGCGCATGCAGGACGCGGCAGCCCTCGATCAAACGACGTTCGGCGACTGGCTGCGCGAGCACGCTTCGACGGGCTTCACTCCTTCGGTCTTCCGACTGATCAGCCGCGCGGTCTGGTCCGGCTATCCGGAGCGGATCTCGCTGCTCTGGGTTCTGCACTATCTCCGTTCGGCCGGCGGACTCCTGCCCGTGATCCTCAATGATGGAGGCGCCCAGGATCAGCGCATCGAAGGCGGCTCCCAGGTGATCTCCGAGCGCATGGCCAGCGAGCTCGGCGAGAGAGTGCGCCTCGGCTGCCCGGTCCGTCGCATCGAAGACGAGGCTCCAAATCGCATGAGGGTCATGACGAGCACGGAGACTTTCACCGCCGATCGGGTCATCGTCGCCATGGCTCCGGCCGACACGGCGCGCATCGAGTTTGCCCCGGCGTTGCCCAAGCCACGCCAGGAGCTCGTCGCCGGATGGACGCGCCTGCCCCGCTTGCCGCTCGTCAAAGCCGCCGTCCTCTATCCCCGGCCGTTCTGGCGATCGGACGGCCTGAACGGGGCGATGCAGAGCGACCGAAGCCCCATCCAGCTCGTGTTCGACAACTCTCCCGAGGACGCATCGATGGGTGTGCTCAGCTGCTTCCTTTCAGTGGTCGAGTGCCCGCATCTCGCCGATCGAAAGGCCCGCGAAGAAGGCCTCAGGCACGAGCTCGCGCGCTACTTCGGGCCGAAAGCCCTCGAAGCGATCGGATACGTCGAAAAGGACTGGGCGACGGACCCTTGGAGCACGGGGTGCATCACTCCGCTCACCCCGGGGGTGTTGATGGCTGGGGGCGAGCATCTGCGAAAGCCAGCGGGTCGCATCTTCTGGGCCGGCACCGAGAGCGCCAGGCGCTGGTGCGGCTACATGGACGGGGCGATTTCCGCCGGAGCGCGTGCGGCCGGCGAAGCGCACGCCTCGCTCGAGCCCTAAACGATGGCGCTCAGAATCCAGGCTCGCGTCTCTGCCGGGTCGATCACGGCGTCGATCTCGAAGTGCGCGGCCATGTTCACGGCTTTTCCTCGCTCGTAGAGCTGCTCCACCATTCGCTGGAACATCGCTTCACGCGTTTCATCGTCGGGAGCGGCCGCCAGCTCTTTTCGAAAGCCGAGCTTGACCGCGCCTTCGAGGCCCATGCCCCCGAACTCGCCGGTCGGCCAGGAGATGGTGAACGCGGGGGCCTTGAAGCTGCCGCCCGCCATCGACTGCGCACCGAGCCCATATCCCTTGCGAAGAACGATGGTGCAAAAAGGAACCTCGAGCGACGCCGCGGTGGTGAAGAGCTTCGCGGCGCGCTTCACGAGCCCAGTCTCTTCCGCTTCGGGGCCCACCATGAAACCCGGCGTGTCGCAGAGAAACACGAGCGGAATTCCAAAAGTGCCGCAGAGACTCATGAAGCGGCTCGCTTTGTCGGCCGCCTCGCCATCGATGGCCCCGCCGAGGTGCATCGGGTTGTTGGCGATGATGCCCAACGGTTTCCCCTCGACCCGCGCCAACGCGGTGACCATGCCCGCGCCGAAGCCAGCGCTGAGCTCGAGCACCGAATCCGTATCGGCCAGCGTAGAGATCACGTCGCGCACATCGTAAACGCGCAGTCGGTTCTCCGGCACGGCGGAGCGCAGAAGGCGCTGGTCGGCTGCCCTCCAGTCGCCGATCGAGCCCTGGAAATAGGAAAGGTACTTCTTCGCAGCGGCGACCGCCTCCGCATCGTCCTCGACCAGGATGTCGATGACCCCATTGCGGAATTGCGACTCGGATGGACCGATCTCTTCGGGTGCGAAGACCCCAAGTCCGCCTCCTTCGATCATGGCAGGGCCGCCCATCCCGATGTTCGACGCCTTGGTGGCGATCACGACATCGCAGCAGCCAAGCAGTGCGGCGTTTCCTGCGAAGCAGTGTCCCGAATTGACGCCGACGAGCGGAACCTTGCCCGAGAGCCTCGCGAAGTACTGAAAGGCCCGGCAGTCGAGACCGGCGACGATCGCATGGTCCGTATCCCCTGGTCGGCCCCCGCCTCCCTCCGAGAAAAGCACCACCGGGAGCCCGCGCTGCTCCGCCAGCTCGAACATCCGATCCTTCTTGAGATGATTCATCGTGCCCTGAGTGCCGGCCAGGACCGTGTAGTCGTACGAAGTGACCACGCACTGGGTTCGCTCTTCGCCAAAGAGCGCGCCGTTCACGCGACCGATCCCTGCGATCATGCCGTCGGCCGGCGTGCGCTCGATCAGCTCGTCGAGGGACCGGCGTCTTCGCTGCGCCGCGATCACCAGGGCTCCGTATTCGACCAGCGTGCCGGGGTCCACGAGGTCCGCCACGTTCTCGCGTGCGGTCCGTTGATGGGTTCGTCGGCGCTTTGCGACGGCGTCCGGGCGGTTCTCATCGAGCCCGAACGCATGTCGACGCCTTACCTCTTCGAGGTCCGGCCGGATTTCGTCGAGGGATGTTTCTTCGCGGGCCTCTTCCGAGCGCTGGGCATCCTCGCTCGGCTCCAAGAGCATGAGAGTCTCTCCAGCCGTCACCATCTGGTCGACGTTAACAAGGACCCGCTGCACCAGTCCGCTCCGATCCGCGGCGACGAGGTGCTCCATCTTCATCGCCTCGAGGACGATCAAGGTCTGTCCGGTAAGGACGCGCTGACCCACCTCGGCCCGGACGCCTACCACGACGGCCTGCATCGGAGCACGAATCTCGATGCTCTCGCCCATGGCTCCCTGTTAGCAGCTTCTGGCGGCTGGGTGACCCCTCGAAAACGAGGCGGGGACGCTTTTTGCGCGCGGCCGGCCTAGCCTACTCTTGGGTGCAGTCAGCGGCGCAGCCGTCGGAACCGGCGAGGTTCCCGTCGTCACACTCTTCGCCGCCGTTGAGAACCCCGTCGCCGCAGAGGTTGCATACACCGGCGACGCAGGCCGTCAGGTCGATCGAAGCGTCCATCGTGGAGAGCTCTTCGGTTTCGGCGACCTGGGCGATCCAGGTTCCGAGGTAGAAGATGTCGAACACGTACCCGGCGTTCCCGGCTGGCGCGATGGTGATCTGGCTTGCCAGGGCGTTGATGGACAGTCGGTCGCTGCCGGGCCCGCCGAAGACGCTATCGACGCCGTTGTCGTAGCCCATGGTGATCTCGTCCAGACCCGCGCCGCCGAAGATGACGTCGTTGCCCGGACCGCCGTCGAGGATGTCGTTCCCGTTTCCGCCATCGAGGAAGTCGTCCCCGGAGTTTGCCCAGAGCACGTCGTTGGCGTTCTGACCCTGAATGTTCATCGAGATGAGATTGATGAACTTGTCGGAGAAGCGCGCGAAGTCACCAGCACTGCCCGCAAGGAATCGCTCCACCCCGCAGAACGTCTGGGGCGCGACGAAGAAGGGATCGCTCACGAAGAGGAAATCACCGCTCGGAGTGCCGGTGATCGCGTCGTTGAGGCTCACTCCCTTGTAGGTCGATGTATTGTAGAAGACGTAGGTCGTCGGCAGGATGATGTAGAAGCCGTCATACGGGTTGAGATGAGGGCCCTGTACGAATCGAAATGCACCGACTATGGGCATGACCGAAGCATTGTTTGCTGCTGTGAACGGCAGCCCGAGGTCACAGACGCCCGCCTGGCAGGTTCCATTGCAGTTGGAGCAGGCGATGTCGTCCGGGGCTTGCTCGAAGACACAGGTCTCGGTCACCGGATCACAGCGATCGGCAGTGCACTCGTTGCCGTCGTCGCAAATGACGCCGTCGCATGGGTCAGGGCAGTCGATCGCGATGCACTGAGTCTTGTCGCAATCGAGATCCCCGTCGCTCACCGTCGTGCAGATCTGGATCGGGCCCGGAAAATGCGGATCGCAATTGTCGCCGCAGGTTCCGTCGATGTCTTGTGCGACCGTCTGGACGAGCGTGCTCAATTGCCCGAGCGGCACGATCCGTGGGTGCGCGCTGAAGTCGAACAGCTTGGGGCACTCGTTGCCGATCTCGAACTGGAACTCGCCCTCGGTGTCGCCGGTGCCATCGGGGATGTCGATGCTGAGATCGCAGAGGAGCGAAATGTCGACCTGGGTGGTGTCCTCCGAGAGAACCGTGAACGCATCCGACCCCACGCAGGCCATCTGGCCGTTTCGGTAGACCGATAGCGAAATGGTGCAGTCACCCGGCGGCAGGTCCATGATGGTCTGCCAGACCGGCGGGTTGTTGGCGTCTCTAGATCAAATGCAAACCGCTGAGCAGATGTGAGCCCTCTCATAGAAGGGACAAGTCCCGAGCCTGCAACAGCGCGGGCCTCGTGTTTTGGGGCATTTGCGAACGCAGGGTCTGCGCGCGTGTGAGTCCGGGTAGGACAAAAAACCAGACGCGGTGCCAAAGTATTGCACTAAGGTTGCCGCATGGAGCGGACTCAGAAGAACGTGCGGCTGGGCATGACCCTGCCGCTGGGTGCTGCGGACAGGGCCGTCGAGCTGGCCAAGGCAGCGCGGGAGCGCGGTTTCGAGGAGATCTGGATGGCGGAGGTCAACGGTGGCGACTCGTACGCGCTCGCCGGCGCCGTGGCCGTGGGGGCGCCTGGAATGCGGATCGGCACCGCCGTGGTCCCCGCGCAAACGCGCACGCCGATGGCGCATGCGATGGCTGCGATGACGCTCAGCCAGCTCACCGCGGGGAACTTCATCCTGGGGCTCGGGCTCTCGTCGCCCAACATCGTTCAGGACTGGGCCGGTCAGCCCTACGACAGGCCACTCACCCGCATGCGAGAGCATGTGGAGGTCCTCCGTCAAATGTTGAGCGGACAGAAGACGAGCTACGAAGGAGAGACCCTTTCGGTGAAAGGCTTTCGGCTCGGGGGCGCCACCGTGGGAGAGGTTCCGATCTATCTCGGTGCGCTGAACAAGGGCATGCTCCGACTCACCGGCGCCCTTTGCGACGGTGTCTGCCTCAACATGGTGCCCGAATTCGCGCTTCCGCAGGTGCTCCGCGAGGTTCGCGCCGGCGCCGAAGAAGCAGGCCGCGATCCAGGAGCGATCGAGGTCGTCGCGCGCCTGCACGTGGTCATGGTCGACGACGCTTCCATGGGCCGAAATCTGATCCGGACGGTCTTCGGCGCGTACGCGGCAACCCCCGGATACAACAAGTGCTTCGAATGGATCGGCTTCGAAGAGGAAGCGCGCGCGATTCGGCACGCCTTCGCCAAGGGTGACCGCGCCGGTGTCGCTGCGGGAGTGACCGATCGGCTCTGCGACGCGATGGCCGTCGTCGGCAACCAGGAGACCGTGCGTGCCCGGATTCGCGCGTATGCCGAAGCGGGCATCGACGTCTGCGTGATCAACCCGATCGCGGACGTTTCGGCGGTTCCGAAGGTTCTCGAAGGCATTTCGGGCTGTCTCGACGGGCTCGAGCTGCGCGACGGGGGCGTGCTCCGGGCCACCGCCCCGGTCTCTTGAGCCGCAACGAGCTTCGTGCTTTGCTAATGGATGCGGTTTCGTTTCGTCTTGGCGTTGAGCGTTCTGCTGGCGTCTCTCGTCAGCGGGCGCTCGTTCACCCAGGTCGCCAGCAGCGAGGCAAAGCCTGAGGCCCCGCACCAGCTTCGCATCGCCACCTTGGCCCCCCGCCAGTCTTCGCTCGGCAGGGCCTTCCAAGAGCTTCGCAAAGAACTGAAAGAGCTGACCGGGGGTGAGGTCAACCTCAAGATGTACGACGGTGGCGTCGCGGGGGACGAGCTCACGGTCGTCCGGAAGATGCGCGTGGGGCAACTCGACGGCGCCCTCCTGACCTCGACCGGCCTCGGCGCGCTGGTGCCGCAGGTCCTGGTGCTCCAGGCCCCCGGCTTGATCACCAACTATCCAGCGCTCGATGACGTGCGCGAGAAGCTCGGCCCCGAGCTCGTCGCTCTCTTCGACAAGGCCGGGTACGAGCTGATCTCCTGGGGCGATTCGGGCCAGGTCCGGATCTTCTCCCAGCACAGAGTCCAACACCCCGATGACCTTCGCAACGTGCGGCCCTGGGTCTGGCGCGGCTCTCCGACGATGAAGGCATTCATCGAAGCCGCTGGAGCCAACGGCGTGACCATGGGCTTGCCCGAGGTATTTTCTGCTCTTCAAACTGGGATGGTAGACACGGTGGTCGCCTCTTCGATCGGCGTGCTTGCCTTTCAATGGCATACGAAGCTCAAGACGATGACCAAGCCCGGCGGCGGCATCGTAGTCGGCGCTTACGTCATCAAGAAAGATCGGCTGGCGGCCCTGCCCCAGGCAGCCCAGGACTACATCCGGCAAAGCGCCAAGGAACACGCCGCGGAGTTCCGCGAAGGCGGCAGGAAGATGGACGAGGAAGCCAGCACGGCGCTCGCCGGCAGGCTCAAGACTGTGAATCTCTGGCGCAACAAGGAGGCCTGGGAGGCGGTGCAGCGAGAGGCGCGCAACTCGCTCGCAGGCCGGCTCTACTCGAAGTCCTTGATGGTTCGGGTACAGGAGATCGTTGGAAAGAACTACTGAGGAACGCGATGCTTAGATTGATTGGCGTGTGTTTGGTTGTCACGCTTGCGGGCGTGCTGGGTTGTGGCTCCGATTCTCAAGGCGGCGGTGGGAGCGGCGGGACGATGTTGTTTGAGCCGGGTCCCGTCTGCACCGCGTTCTGTGCAACAATCGTCGGCGAGTGCGAGGCCTTCACCTTCACCGAAGAGTCCTGCGTGCAAGGCTGCGAGGCCGACCTCTCCCACGAGTTCGGCGTCTCGGAGGCCTGCGGCAGCGTCGTCGAGGCGGTCTTCACATGCGTCACGGAACTCGACTGCGAAGAGGTCTATGCCTGGCGCGATGCGGCTCTCAACCCCCCTCCGAGCTACCCTTGCCGCGACCAGATCCGTGTCGTGGACGAGTATCGCGAAACCGAACCGACTTGCGGTCTAGGTCGCTAGAAACGAGAAAGGGCACCCAGAAGCTGGGCGCCCTTTCTCAGTGACTCGAGCTCGAGAGCTCTAGTCGCAGTCGCCGCTAGGCGGTAGCCCCGAGCAGCGATCGAAGCCCGGTGTGCAGTCGTTCTCGCATCGGCACGTGATGCAGCTCGTCGAGGTCGGGTTGCTGCAACCGCTGGTCGCGCAGATCTCTGCGCTGCAAGAGACGCTCTCCGAATAACAGGCCCCGCATTCTCCGACAGCATCGAGCCCGTGATCTCCATGATCGCGTCCTGCATGCAGTTCTCGACGCAATCGCTCAAGGCCTGAACTTGCTCCGGGTGCAGTTCCTGGGATCGCGCAGCTGAATGATTGCCGAAGCCAAGTCGCCGCAGCCCTCAGAGACTGGGATCGAGTCTCGGTAGATCCGAAGACGCAATCGCTCGCGATGCGCAGATGCAGCTGCTGGGCCGGAGATCACCACGGGTGGATTGCTCCCGCCATCCGTGTACTCGAGCTCGGCGTAAACGGCTTGGTTTTCCGCATCGGTGCAGGCGCCTTCGCCACCGCCGCCGGTTCCGCCTGTGCCAGCCGCCTGTGCCGCCGGTCCCTTCATCTTCGCAGCGACCGTCGGAGTTTACGATGGCCGGGCTTACAGCCGTCGACGACTGCCTGGTCGGTCCAGTTGTCGCAGGCCAGGCCTGCCACGGCCAGTGCGAGAACCCAAATGAGATTGAATAGTTTCATGGTTGGTTCCTTTCTATTGGCCATACCCGACTAGAAGATCATCGCCGCGCGAATCTGCGCGGTCCAGAGGTAGGCGTCATTGAAGCCCGCGTTCGTGAAGGCCTGTTTCGGTTGCATCAGGCCCATCTCGAGGTCGATCCAGACGATGTCCTTGGCGCCCATTCTGGCACGGACGGCGAGATCCGCCTCCCAGCCCATGAAGCATTCCTTGCTAGAAGCCGCACCCGTCGTTGGTGTTACCCGGGCCGTAGATGAGCGGATCGAGCTTGTCCGCCCAGGCAATGAGGAACTGTCCATGCAGCTCCAAACCGTTCACGATGGTGAAGCGGTAGCTCGGCATGAAATACTTCGAGTTCCAGACGCTGCCGTTCGCGCCGAGATCCGCTGCACCGAGCGGTGCGAGAGCCTGATAGGTCAGGGCCTTGAGGCCGACCTGGTACATCAAGAGACCGACCTTGATGTTCTCGTTGAAGCCTCGCGTCGTGAGCTTGGCGGGAATCTCACCGAGGGAGAGCACGTTGTCGTCACCGGAGGCGAAGCCGCCTTCGAAATTGAATTTCCAGTCGACCTTCGTCCATCACTCCGATTCGAGCGATCACGTTGTGGATATTGCCCTTGCCTTCGTTGCAAGGCTCCGGCGGACAGCCGCCGCTGAACGGCAGGGCGCCGCTGTGCCCGACGATGGCGTAGTATTCGCCCTCCGTCGTGATCGCCAAGTTGCTCTTCTTCTTGAGCGTGGTCTTCAAGCGCCAGGCGACGTCCGGGATGGTGATACGGCTGTCGGTCGAACGCTGAAAGCGGTAGACCGCGTAACCTCCGATGAAGAACTCGTCGCTAGCGGCGCGGCCGAAATCCTCGTCGTTCCAGGCCAAGACGTTCACGATCTCACTGACGCGTCGATCGAGGTTGCTCAGATACGCCAGCGGGAAGGTCGAGCGCTCTTCGAACGTCGTGTAGAAGGGCTTGAAGCGCGGGTCGGCCGCGGCCGGACCAGTGCCGTTGGCATTCGAGCTGATCGTCGGGTCGACGACCGGGTCCTGCGTGAGGCGGTCGTAGACGAACGCGTAGATCAGAGGGGTTTGCCGCGTGTCGCCCTTGCTGATGCCCCGTGCCAGCGTGATCGGACGGGTTGCGAACAAGAATTCGATCGAAGGTCTCACCGCGGTAGAAGTCACCCCATTCGGCGAGGCCGTTGCCGGCGTGCGTGAGGGCGCCCATGCCCCAGTGGGACTCCATGCGACCGACGCGCACCTGCCCGATCGGAACCAGGAACTCGATCCAGGCTCGTTCGAGCTTGAGCGAGTCTCTGAGGTCGGTACCAAAGACGTCTGTATTTGACTGGTCGACGGCGAAGAGCGGGGTGCTGAAGACGCGGGCGTTGTCGCCGAAGACCACGTTGTCGAAACCGTCGATGGTGAATCGAAGGCGTGCGATCGGAAGGTCGGGGTTCGGGCCGTAGCTTACCTCCGGATCGAGACGCAATCGCATGTAGCCATACGAGGCGTTCTTGCTCGGAAACGCCGATTCGCTGGGAATGCTTCCCACGGGCATGGGCGCGTTGCCGATCCAGTTGTAGCGGGAACGGTAGTACCCGTGAAATTGGAATTTCAGCGGGATGGCTTCATCGCCCTTGTTCCGCACCGTTTGGCCCACCGTGCCCGCGCTCCTCAGCATCCGCTCGCGCTCGGCCTCTGCGGTTCCCATGCCCCTGTCACGGGTTGCAGCCGCGGACGTCGGGGCTTCCGCGTCCATCTCCTGGAGCTTTTCGAGCTCCGACTTGCCCTGGTCAGGGACCGTATCCGGGTCCGAGAATACAGCCTCCTCAGCGCCGATCTCCTCCGGTCCGTACTCTCCCCCGGTGTCCTGCGCGGCTACCTGCCGCGTTGAAAACAAGGCCGCCATCATGGCGACTACCGCGATCCATCCATACTTCACGTCGCACCTCCACCTTCTCTCACGAGAGCGCACCGAATGCGGGCTCCGGAATCGATGAGGACCCCGGTGCAGCGGAGAATGCACAAAGGCGGAACCTTCTGTCTACCCCCTTTTTCGACAGATTTCTGGACCCTTCGGTTCTCTGCCCAGGGCGTTTTCCTGCACGGGCGCTCCCCCACTCGAGTCTCTTCTCGCTGGTTTCGAATCTGTCCCCCGTCGGATTGCACCCGTTTTGCGCAGGGGAAAGCATCGTGCGGTGCCCGCGAAGGACGAGCGAAAGTCGTCGCTCGCGTGCTGAACATGCAAGCTGCTCGTGCGCTCGAGCGAGCTCGAGGTGCACATTGAATCGCGCACATTCTGCGCCACTTCGCCGTTTTCGGCCGCTACGCAAAGCGCTCAACGATGTGGGCGGAGTCGGTATGCGTACAGACGGCGAAGGTGGCGAATGAAGCTCAGCTGCTCTTTGAGGGAGAGCTTGCTTTCGCCGTAACGCCGTTCGGCGAAATGAATCGGCACTTCGGTCGTCTTTCGGAAGTCGCCCTTCACGACGAGCTCGAGGGCGATCTTGTAGCCGATCGGTGAAAGTCGACCGAGATCGGGCATGTCGGCGCGTCGAAGCGCGAAGAAGCCACTCATTGGATCCTTCAGTTGACAGAGCGGGCGGACGAGGAGCGAGGCGACCGCGGAGTTGAGCTTTCGAAAACCGCTCCAAGCTTCGTCGACCGACCCGCCTTCGACATACCGCGAGCCGAGCACGAAGTCGCTTTCGCTGCTCCTCAAGCGCTGCACCATGATCGGGATGACCTCGGGCGGATGCGAGAGATCGCCGTCCATCACGACGATGATGTCCCCGGAAGAAGCGCGGATCCCCTCGATCACCGCCGACGCCAATCCGCGCTCGCCTTTGCGCACCAGGATGCGCGCGGGAAAGCGCCGCGATAGCTCGGCCGCGATTTCCTCCGAGCCGTCCTGAGAGTCGTCGTCGACGAACAGAAGCTCGTAACCATCTTCGAAGTCCAACAGGGCAGCGTCGACGGCATGGGCGAGCAAGGAGAGATTGTCAGCCTCCCGGTAGGTCGGAACCACGATTGAGATCACGCGCTGACGTCCTTAGCACGCGTCGATGAACTCGCGGTACCAGAGCTCGAGCATCATCAGCGCCCAGATCTGATCACCACGGGGCTCTCCGCGCTGATGTTGGAGAAGCAAGGTCTCGACCGCCGCCGGGTCGAAGACCCCGCGCTGGCGGGCCGTCCGGTCCAGCAAGACGTCGCGCGACATACCTGCCAATTCCTCCCGCATCCATCGGTCCACGGGAAGACGGAAGCCCTGCTTGGGCCGAGTCAGGATCTTCTCCGGGAGCAGCGGCCTGGCGACTTCTCGCAAGATCCGTTTCGTGGTCAGTCCGCGGAGCTTCAGCGTACCCGGAAGGCAGGCCGCGAAGACCATCAACTCCTGGTCGACGAGGGGGCAGCGCACCTCCAGCGAATGAGCCATCGATGCGATGTCGACCTTGGTTAGAATATCGTCCGTGAGATAGGTCTGGATGTCCAAGTCGAGAAGACGATTGACGGGATCGGACGCCGTGGATGCCGCGTAGAGCTTTTCGAATCGCAGCGCCACGCGGTCGTGCGCATAGCGCTCCCTCATCGCCTTCGAGTAGAGCGCCATGCGGTCTTCCTGCGGAATGTGCGCGGCCAGGCCGAGGAATCTCACGTGCTCGGGTTCCATCAAGCGGCGTCCGAAGCCGCGGACTTGTTGGGCAAAGGGCGTCGGGACCTTCGCGATCATCTTCGCGAGCAAGGCGGGCAGGGGTCGCGGAAGCTGCCGGAGCAGGCGAGCCGTGCGCGAATGCCCATAGCGACGGTAGCCCGCAAACGCTTCGTCACCGCCATCGCCGCTGAGCGCCACCGTGACGCCGCGCCGCG
Organism: uncultured delta proteobacterium; assembly: GCA_963786865.1. GTDB lineage: Bacteria > Myxococcota_A > Polyangia > Polyangiales > Houyiibacteriaceae > SG8-38. The sequence continues at coordinate 52,538 of CAWBAV010000003.1, forward strand.
TGTATTGGCAGAGGTACCAAGTCGGAAGGGACGAGCTATCGGCAAACGGGTCGCCGTAGTGACGGACGAGCTCGGGAATGACCGAGCTCATCTCGGGCTCGATCACGATCTCGTGGTGCTCGGTGCCGTATCGTTCGGCCACCATGCGCGCGTAGGGAAGCTCGCTAAAATCCTTCCCGGTGAAGCCAACGGCAAAGGTCTTCACCGGATTCGACGAGCGCTTGGCCATCATGGCGACGATTAGAGAAGAATCGACGCCACCCGAGAGGAACGCACCGAGCGGGACGTCCGACACCATGCGGAGCCGTACAGCCTCGTCGATCTGGTCGTGGAGGCGTTCGCTCAGCTCACCGAGGGATCCCGTGACCGTCCGGTCGAAGCGAAGCTCGAAATAGCGCTCTGGCTCGCCCATGCGCCCGTTCTCGCAAATGAGCCGGCAGCCCGGTGGGAGCTTCTGGACCCCTTCAAATGCCGTCGCGGGTGATGGCACGTATTGAAGGCAGAGGAATTCGTCGATCGCATCGATGTTCGCCCGGCACGCGAACTGCCCTGACGAAACGAGCGCAGCGAGCTCGGAGGCAAAGGTCAGACCCTTGGACCCGAGGTGATAGAACAGTGGCTTCTTGCCGAAGCGGTCCCGCGCGAGGAGCAAGCGTCGGTGCGGTCGATCCCAGAGCGCGAGCGCAAACATGCCCCGCAAGCGATCCAGGAACTCGGGACCGTCTTCTTCGTAGAGATGAACGAGCACCTCAGAGTCGGTTCGTGACTTGAAATGGTGCCCTCTTGCTTCGAGCTCGCGACGCAGCTCCCGGAAATTGTAGATCTCCCCGTTGACGACGACCGCGATCGAGCCGTCTTCGTTCGTCATCGGTTGGGCGCCCTCGGGCCGCAGGTCGATGATCGAAAGTCGTCGATGGCCGAGCGCGCAGGGGCCATCGCTGAGGTATCCTTGATCGTCCGGTCCGCGATGGACCATCGCATCGCACATCCGCCTGACGACGTCCGCGTCGGGCGCCGAGTCTGGGTCCAGCGTCAGGAACCCGGCGATGCCGCACATGGACTCAAGCCTCCTGAGGCTCGGCGGGAGTGCACCAGGCACGAACCCAGACGAGATTGACGAAGAGCGAAATCCCGAGGCCGATGACGCCGACCTCTCCGAGCGACCGCAGGCCGGGGCTGTCGGCGGTCATGAGAGCTCCGAATGCGACCATCGAGGTGAGCGTCGATGCAGCGATGGCCTTGTAAGTCGCGTACTGTTGTCGCGCGCTCCCAAAATCGCGAGCCCAGCGCACGTGCACCGCGCCGTCGACTGCGAGACCGACCACGACGGGCACCGCGAGCAGATTGTAGAGATGCAGATCGATTCCCACTAGGGTCAGCGTCGCTGCGAAGAAGATCGTGCTCAGAGCCGTCGCTAGAAACACGTCTCGAGTGACGGAGAACGAACGGCTCGCGACACCGGTAGCCAGAATCAATCCGAGAAACACAAGCCCGAGAATCCAAGGCGAATCGGCGATCAATGCGGGCGTGACTTCGCCGAGGAGCGCGGCGGCGGAGGCGAAAGTCACGTCGGGATGTGCGTTGCGCAACTGATCGAGCCAAGCAGCCAGGCGCTCCATCGCGTCGGCGTTCGATCCGCGGAGGGGGACATAGATGATTCCGCTCCTTCCGACCGAGCCGTCCTTCAAGACGAGGGTCGCTTTGAGCCACTCGGGAATTTGATCGGGCATCGGAGGGCCATCGACGTCGACCCAGGGCTCGAGCTCGTCGAGCTGGTCGAGAAGGTCTCGATCGTCACGATCGATGGCTTTCTCTCGCGCGCGCTCGAGCGTGCTCTCGAGATTCGCGAGGATTCCCGTCTTCTCGTCGGAGTCTTCGGGGATGATCACCTGTGCGGATACGACGATTGGCTCGACACCTAGAGCATCGAGAGCTCCGAGGGTCATCAGATCGTCGTCGAGCGCCGCGTTCACCGCTTCCTCGGATCGACCGATGTAGAGCGCATTGATGTTCCCGCGTGCGCGCATCACGGAGGCGTCGATGCCATGGTCGATGCCCTCAGGCTGGAGCTTGTTGAGGTTGGATTCGAAGCCGACCTGAAGGGCTAGCGGAATCGCGAGCACGCCCAGCAGCAGGATTGCCCAGGCCAGGCCGCGCGCGCGCCGGTTCTGTGCGGCCGGCTGCTGGCCGGCGTTCGTGGACCCCGGGACGAGGCGCACCATGCTCGGGAACACCGCGAGGGTCCAAAGGAGGGTCACGATGATCCCCAGCGAAGCCATCCAGCCCATCTGAGAGAAACCCTGGAAATCGGTCATCGACAGGGCACCGAAACCGCAGGCCGTCGTGAGGCCTGCCACGAGAAGCGACACCCAGAGCTCTTGGACGCTTTCCTTTGCGGACCCTGCGGGGCTCAGACCCTCGGCGCGTGCGGACCGGTAGTGCATCAAGAGATGAATGCCGAAGTCGATCGCCATGCCGGCGAGAATGGCCAAAGCCGAAGCGCTGATGATGTTGATCTCCGGCTCGATCCAGGCGATCAGCCCGACGGCGACCGCGAGCCCGCTCAGCATGGGGACCATGAGTTGGACGACCGCGATGAAATCTCGGAAGAAGAGGAGCACCACGAGCAGCGACCCCAGGGAGGCGAGGATCGATACCAGACGCAGATCGTCCACGATGATGCCGTGCTCGAGGGGAGCCACGCGGTAGCGGCCGATGACCTCGATACGAGTTTCGTCGGGCTGAGACGCGGCCAGCGGAACCGTGATGGCTTCGACCCGATCCTTGATCATTCGGGCATAGCTCAGATCGCCGGGTGATCCGCTCAGCATGACTTGGACCGCGCAGACGGAGCCATCGTCGTTGCAGAGCGTCTGCGCCGAATCGTCGCCTTCGTCGCGGGTGCCTCTTCGCTTGGCGGTTTGTCCGGTGAGCTCACGAAGCACGGTTCCTGCTGGCGATCGATCGATCGCCGCCCGGATCTCGTCGCCGTCGGGCAGCTCCGGGGGGTCCGCGATGGTCACGCAGAGCGGAGACGCTTTGCAGACTTCCCAATCGAGCGCTTCCTCGGCCAACTCGCTCCAATCGTCGAGAGTCTCCGCGTCGACGTAGTAGAGAGCACGCTCCGCAAGCGCTTCCAAGCCATAGCTCGTCATGACCCAGACCGTTTCCGGCCATTGCCGAAAGGTCTCGGCAAGCTCGGCGGCGAGGGCCTCGTTGCGATCTGCGTCGTCGGATGCGACGAGAATCGTGAGCGGCTCCTCGAGTCCGAGCTCGTCCCGTGCCTCCTGGATGGAGAGTACGGATACCGAGTCGTCTGGAAGGAGCGCTTCGAGGCCCGTGTCGAGCTGCAGCCGCCTAGCCGTCCAGACCGCGTATGACGCGAGAGCAAGCGCGAGTGCGAGTATCAGCGCGGATCGCGTCACTGGGCGTGACCATCGACCTGCTGATCGAGGACACGGTTTCGCCCGAAACGGCCGCCGTCGGCCATGCCCAGCTCGAATGCTTCCTGCAAGCCGTCGGGGTTCGCATAGTCGAATTTGTCGATCTTGATCGGTGCCGAGGGCTGCACCCAGGTGACCCGAGTGCTCGAAGGAAGGGCGCGTTGGTACTTGCGGCTCAAGAGCACGAGTGTCTCGCCTGGCTCGTCGACTGCGAGACGAACCGGGATGTTCTCGATCAGTCCGCCGTCGAGCACGCTGCGATCGCCAAATCGACCCTGCGGTAAGACCGGCGGCACGCAGGACGCGGCCAAGACCATGTCGATGTACTCCTCAGCCGTTCGGCAATCGGCGGCCCGACCGATGAGCGGCCTGAACCCGGCCCTTGCCGGCCACTTCGGATGAAGAGGATCCTTGCGAAGCGTGTTTTCGAGTCCGTAGATGCAGAGAGCCATCGCTGCACCCATCGCGCCGCTCAGCCAAGCGGGGTAGCCGCTCATCAGAAAGTGAACGGAAGTGTCCTTGATCTTCTCGAAGTCCGCGGGGCCGATGAATCGAGCCAGCGCCTCGCGATACATTCTCGCATGAGGAAGCAAGGCCCCCGGGCTGAAAGGGCTGATGTTGTGCCAGTGAATGTTCTTCGGGTTCTTGGCGGTCAGCTCCTTGAACAGCGTCAGCGCATCGTGAGAGCGGTCGAGCACGGCCGCGCTCGCCATGGCGCAGCCCGCGCTCGTCGAACCGACGAACTTCACCGAGTCTTGGAGATTGAGCCCCGCTTCCTTGGCTCCTTCCCAAAAGCCGAGCTGCCAGAAACAGCGGCTCCCGCCGCCCGCGAAGATTACGTTTCTGAACGACATGAGCCGCGCATTGTGGACCCAACGAAGCCGAACTGTCGAGGCGAAGCGAGTTGCCTGGGCTCGAATATCGGGTACACGAACGGCCGTCTTACAGCCGCCCGGCCGGGCATCGGAGTACCGCTCATGCCGCCACTCGTCGTCTGCCTCGATCTCGAAGGAGTCCTCATCCCCGAGGTGTGGATCGCCTTTGCCGAGAAGACCGGAATCGATGCCCTCAGGCGTACGACGCGCGACGAGCCGGACTACGACAAGTTGATGCGCGGGCGGCTCGAAATCCTCGACGAGCATGGTTTCAAGCTTTCCGACATCGAGGACGTCATCAGCACCATGGAGCCCTTGCCCGGCGCCAAGGAATTCCTCGACGAGCTTCGCGGGCAAACGCAGCTCATCATCCTGAGCGACACGTTCTACCAGTTTGCGGCGCCCTTCATGCGCCAGCTCGGCCAGCCGACGCTCTTTTGTCACGAGCTGATCACCGACGAGACCGAGCGCGTGACCGACTACCGCCTTCGGGTTGCCGATGGAAAGCGGATGGCGGTCGCAGCGCTCAAGAGCATCGGCTTCCGCGTGCACGCTGCCGGGGACAGCTACAACGACACGACGATGCTGAAGGAAGCCGATCGCGGAATCCTATTCCGATGTCCCGACAACGTTGCCGCGGAGTTTCCTCAGTTCCAACGGACCGACGCATATAGCGAGCTGCTGCCGGCCTTGTTGCTCCAAGGCGAGCACTAACTAAGAAGCGTCGCCGTACACCGCCGAGTGTACAGCGTGGGCGGCTCGAAGGATTCCTAGCCCCGGGTCTGTCAGCAGGTCGGTCTCGATGCTCCGTACCTGTCCCAGTCTGCAGGCGGAGAGCGAACCCAGGCCGGCGTGCCGGCAAAGCGAGCGTTCAGTTCCCGGATTGGTGATGATCCATGGCGGATCCAGGCTCAAGAGCTGCTCGTTGGTGAATGCCGGCCAGCCGACGAATCCCGCCTCGGCAGCGACGTCGGCGAGCCCGGCCGCGAGGAGCACGTCATGAAAGCTCGTGCCTGCAGCTCCCCCGTAGAGACGGTCGCCGTGAATTCCGACGTAGAGACCGCGCCGCCTCTCCGCGGCAGGCACTTCGACGGAGACCTCTTGTAGGCGAGCCACTAGGTCCGCTGCAAGGGCCTGCCCCTTTTCCGGAACGTTCAGCACGTCCGCTATCTGTCGAATGTTTGGAAGCAAGGTCTCCAAGCCGCGCATCGCACCGAGATCGAACACGTTGAGTCCCGCGTCCTTGAGGCGCTCTACATGTCGACGGTCGACGAAATTGTTGATGAACACGATATCTGGTCGCAGCTCGATGATGGTTTCGATATCGCGAGCGTGCTCGACGCCGATCTTGTCTCGATATGCGGGCGACTTCTGGGTGCGGAGGGTGTGTCTGCTGACCGCTAGCACTCGCCGCGGCTCGATGATCTCGATGAGGACTTGGTCGGCGATGGTGCTCGCGCTCACGATGCGGGCATAGGGACGGACCGGGACCCGGGCACCAATCGCGTCCTCGACACTTGGGACGTTTTCACTCGCGCGCTCGGCCGGCGTTCTCGCCGAGACGGCTTCGGTCAGAGCTCCGCCCACGAGCACGGCGGCGCCGAGGAGGGCAGCGTTGATCAAGTTCATGCCGTCTCATTTCACTTCGGCCCCAGCGTCTCCGTATCCGGCTCGAAGCCGATTCGTGCGTTCTCGATGAGCCTTACCCCGTACACCGCCCGAATCGGTTCCGGACTGATCACGTCGCAGGCGTTCCCTTGTTCGACCACGCGCCCTTCCTTGAGCAAGAGGGCGCGGTCCGTCGTGCTCCGCGCGTCTGCTAGATCGTGCAGCACGACGACCAAGGTATGTTTGCGCGCAGCCAGCTTTCTTATCAGGCGTAGCACTGCCATCGCTTCGCCTACATCGAGGGCTGCCGTGGGTTCGTCTAGCAAGACGATGGGTGCGTCCGATGCAAGCGCGCGAGCGAGCAGGACGCGTTGCTGCTCTCCGACCGAGAGTTGCGTGAAGATACGACCTCGTAAGCCGTTCGCGTGGGTCGTCTCCAGGGCATGATCGATCGCTTCCTTGTCGTTCTTCGACATGCCTCCGAACTTGCCGCCATGCACGTATCGGCCCAACGCGACCACCTCTTCGACCGAGAGGGCTGAACGCAGAAGGCTCCTCTGCGGCACGTACGAGATGTGTTTGGCGCGCTTCGATGGTGAGAGCGAGGCCAGGTCGAGATCGGCGATCTCGACCCGTCCCTCGTACGGAAGAAGACCTGCGAGCGCCTTCAAGAGCGTGCTCTTTCCGGCCCCGTTCGGACCTAGGAGGGCGAGCACCTCGCCGGGCTTGGCCTCGAGATCGATCTCTTGGAGCACCGTTCGTCCGCCTAGCTTAACGCTCAACCCGCGCGTTCGAAGGGTGATCGGCTCGTTCCCGTTACGCATATGCGCGCTCCCGCCGCAGTCGGATCAAGAGCAAAAGGAAAAGCGGCGCGCCGATCAACCCGGTCACCACGCCCAACGGAATCTCGCTCCGCGAAGGCATGACACGCGCGACGATGTCGCAAGCGACGAGAAATATCCCTCCGGCCAACGCTGCGGCTGGAATCAATCGCTGGTGTTTGGTTCCCGCGAAGGGTCTCAGCATGTGCGGCACCACGAGGCCCACGAAGCCGACGTTTCCGCCCACCGACACCGCGCCCGCGACGAGGACACTGACCCAGATCGCCGTCCACCAGCGCACGGTACCGACGTTTGCGCCCATCGCCTGCGCTTCTTCCTCGCCGCTCAACAAGAGATCCAGAGATCGACCCCAGAACCAGGAAGCGAGCAGGGCCGTCGAGATCAGTGGCAATGCGAACGCGAGCTGGCGAGGTCCGGTTCCGCTAACCGAGCCGAGCGAGAAGGATACCACCGCGCGACCGAGCTCCCAGGTCTCCTGGGCGATGCTCGTCACGAACGCGCTGAGGCTCAAGAAGAGAGCGCTCAAGACGAATCCCGTGAGCAGTAGCGCCAGCAGATCCTCCGTGATGCGAAGGAAAAGCAAGAGCACCGCCAACGCCGCGAGGGCGCCCAGGAAACAGCCGATCGGTACGATCATCTCCGGAACCACCAGCTCGCTTCCGATGCCCGCGACTCCATAGACGAGAAGGGCGACCTGTCCCCCGAAGCTCGCGCCAGCCGTCGTGCCGAGCACGGACGGGCTCGCTAACGGATTCCGAAACAAACCCTGCACGACGACACCGCCGACTGCGAGCGCTGCACCCGCGAGAAAAGCCGCGGCCAGTCGATATCCGCGGAGCTTCAAGAACGTGTCGCGAAGCTCCGGATCCGAAAGATCGCCCGATCCGACCAGTACGGCGAGCGCGCCTGCGATGATCAAGAGCAGAATGAGCAACGGATACAGGCGCACCGCGCGTCCTTACCATGGGCCCCCAGCTCGATCGACACGGCTCAGGGACGATTGACCCTAGCGAGGGGATCGGTCATCGTCCGCTCAAGCAGGGAAGTCGGTGAGAAGCCGGCGCGGACCCGCCACGGTATGTGACTGAATGTTCTGTCGTGATGCCACTGGGCGATGAGCCTGGGAAGGTGACAGGACCTGGGGTCGCGAGCCCGGAAACCTGCGAACGTGTTGTTGTGCTTGTCGCCTCGGGGATGGCGAGAGTCGCGCGTCGGGATTCCGATTCCGTTCGATCGACCGTTCCCGAATCGGGAACGGGAATTGGATCAGAACGTGCAGGTGCGCTCCGAGCAATGGGGATGGCGGATGCGTCGCCGCTCGTGCTTGGTTGCGGTCTTCGTTGGAGTTGCCCTGCCGACGGTTCCCGCACGATCTCAATTTGGCGAAACGGCGGAGGTGGCCCGCCCAATTCCCTCGACGAATTCCTTGGATGCGACCGCCGCGGGAAGCGAGATAGTCGTTCGAGACCGTTTCGTCGCGCAATCCACTTACCAGCTCCTGCAAGAGTCGGCAGGAACGCGCGTCGTTTCCGAAGGGGGCGTCGGCGCGCCGTTTTGCCTTCGGCTTCGCGGCGTGGCCTGCGACCAGGTGACGGTGATGCTGGGCGAGGTGCCCATCAGCAGCCCGGACACAGGCTCGTTCGACCTGAGCCTGGTCCCGTTGGAAGCCTTGGATGGTTTTGAAGTATTTCGAGGAGGCTCGCCTTCTTGGCTCAACAACGGAGCTGTTGGTGGCGTCCTCCGCTTGCTCCCGCGCACCTACAAGGAGACCGAAGTCGGCGGGCGCATCACCGGGGGCAGCTACGGAACGTGGCGCGCTAATCTCTTCGGCGCGGCGTCCTCGAAGAAGGTGCAGTTCTTCGGAACCGCGGGCGGAGGAGGCGCGCGCAACGACTACCCATACCTCGACGATGGAGGAACTCGGTTCAATCCAAACGACGACGTCGAGCGCCGGCGCCAGAACGCAGACTTCAAAGAAGGCTTTGGCTTCGCCAACATGCGCGCTCAGACGAGCAAGACGAGCCATCTCGATTTGGTATTCCTCGGTCTCGGCCGGGAGCGAGGAGAGCCCGGACCTGGCTCGAGCCCGGTGCTGCAGGCGCGTCTCGAGGAAACGCGATTGATCGGATCGCTTTCCTGGTTGCAGGAAAAGGATGGCGCCCATCCGTATCGCCTCCAAGTGGCCGCCAACTACGACTATGGTCGAAATCGCACCGACGACCCGTTCGGCGAGCTCGGTCGAGGCGGGCCGCTACGCAGCAATGACCAGACTCACGCCGTCTTCGGACGTGTGGCGGGGTCGGTGATGGCCATGCCTTGGCTCGAGGTCACCACGATCGGTACCGCTCGCTACCAAGTGTTTGATCCGGACGAAGAGCTCTCGAGCGCGCCCGATCCTTCGTCCGATCGGATCACCGCCACGGGCACGGTGGAGACGCGTTTCTTCGGGGACGTAGGGAAAGTGGGCCTCGAGCTTCGACCGAGCGTGCGCCTCGGCTGGACGCGTGCCGCCATCCGCGAGGCACCCCTGGTGGGCCAGGCTCCGGGGGAGTCATCCGAGCTCCTACCCACGTATCGTCTGGCTGGCGCCATCTCTCCCATCGAGTGGATGGCAATTCGAGGCTCGATCAGCAGCGGGTACAAGCTCCCATCGTTGCTGCAGCTCTTCGGGAATCGAACCAGCGTCGAGGGCAATCCGAGTCTCGTGCAAGAGCACTCGCTTGCGTACGATGGCGCCGTGACGCTGCGGGGGCACAGCGGTGTCGTCAGCGGATACGCGTCGGCTGGAGCGTTTCTCACGCACCTCGACGACGCGATTCGATTTCGGCGGACCTCGCCTTCGAAAGTCAAAGCGGAGAACATCGGCGCGGCGCGAATTCGAGGCGTCGAAATCGAGCTTCGCGGAGGGCTCACGGAGCATTTCATACTTCAAGGTGAGGTCACGTGGACGGAGGCGACCGACCAATCGAGCGGCAATCAGTTGCCCTCGCAACCCGAGTGGGTTGCCTTCGTTCAGCCCGAAGCGCACTCCGGGACCCTGTCCCCGTCGTTGTCCGACATCATGGCGTTCTTCCAGGTCTCGTACCTCGGTAAGACCTACGATGACCCGGCGAACTTGGTCGAGGTGTCCGCCAGGACCGTGCTTGCAACCGGCGTGGGTGTGCTCATGTTCGAAGGGCGACTCGGCTTGAGCTTTCGCGTGGACGACATTCTCGACGTGCGCGGCCAGGATCTGGTCGGCTATCCGCTGCCCGGACGCCGCTACACGGGGCGGTTGAGCTATCGGCACGCCTGGTAGATTGACTTTGGTTCCACTGGAAGTACGGTCGTCTTTCTTGCGAGGGTTGAAGGTGGCTTCCTCGAAGCCACTGGAGATAGATCGACGGAGAGAAATCCGCTCGGTTGAACAGGGAAGTCGGTGTGAGGCCGACGCGGACCCGCCACGGTATGTGATCGAATGCGCTGCCACGACGCCACTGGGTGAAAATCTGGGAAGGCGGCAGAGCCTAGGGTCACGAGCCCGGAGACCTACCCATCGTGAGCTCACTCGAATCGCCTCGGGGATGGCGGGTGGTTGCCAAGGATTTCGTTCGACTCGATGAACGCGCCTTGTTTCCGTCTGTTCTCCTCCAGGCCTGGAGGAAGCCAATGGAACGGGAATTTCAATTCATTCTTCTGATCTGTGCAGTGCTTGCCATGACCGGCTGCGGTGAAACCGGCGCTGATGGGGATGGCGGCAGCGCAGGCACGGGTGGCTCCGCCGGCGCTGGCGGGGGACAGGCTGGAGAGGGCGGTGAAGGGGGCATGCTCGGCACCCCAGCGCTGGCTTCGCTCGACACGCTCCCTCGCTTCGCTGTCCTCAGCACCGACTTCAGCAGCTCATCGATTGCAATGCTGGACGAGGACTTCGCCATCATCGACGAGAGCTGGCTGAGCTCAGGCACCACGTACCCCGGCCTCGTCGCAAGCCTCTCGGGTGACGTGGTCCTGCCGAACCGGCAAGCCGGCGACGGAACGTTTGCCGTGATCGACCGGTTCTTCACGGACGTCGTGACGCGCTTCTTCTTGCCAAGCGGCAATCTCAACGGGCAAGTGCGTACCCACGGTCAAGTTGGCGATTCGGGCTTCTCCTCGAATCCGCAGGACTTCGTCTTCGTTGATGCCGACAGCGCCTGGGTTCCGCGATACGAGATCAATCTCAACCCTGCGGCGTCGCCGGAGAACCGCGGGAACGACCTCTTCGAAATCAACCCTTCCGACATGAGCGCTACCGGTGCTCGAATCGATCTCAGTAGTCTCGACACGACCGCCACCGTGATGGTCGGCGAAGGCTCACAGGAAGTGGACGTGTTCGCGCGTCCGAGCCGAGGGGTTCTCGTCGGGTCCACGATCGTCGTGGGCTTGGACCGGGTCAGTGCCGCGTTCGACGCTGCCGGCCCCGGCATGGTCGCTGTCGTCGGCCTCGAGGATGACTCAGTCGTCGGCTTCGAGCTGAGCGGCTTCAAGAGCTGCGGCAATGTCGTCCCGGTTCCCGAATTCCCCAGCAAGGTCCTGGTCGCCTGCGTGGGATTCGCGCAGCCGTACGGTGACGAGCCTCAAGTGCGCGCCTCTGCGGGCCTCGCCCTGCTCGAGGTCGGCGCCGCTGGGGTCGAGGTGGAGCGCATCTGGCGGGTGGCGGACCATCCAAGCGCCGCGATCGCCGTGAATTCGGTCATCGCGATCGACGAGCGGCGTGCGCTTGGCGTCGCCACGGGCAACTTCGTGGACACGATCGACCAGCTCTATCTGATCGACCTGGTGACCGGCGACCAAGAGCTCGTGCTCGAGTCGGGCGGTTCGTTCGTCATCGGCCTCTCGGCGTACGATCCAGACAGCCAGATGCTCTACGTGCCTGACGCGCTCGACAATGCGGTGATCGAGCTTGCAGCCGACGACGATGGCTTCATCGAGCTGAGCTCGACCGAGATCGCGCCAAGCCTCGGTCTTCCGCCGAGCAAAGTCTATCTGCTCGACTGACTTCGAAGATCTCCGCGGCGCCGCCGAGAATTTGCTCGGCGGTCCTCGGGCTCAGTCGCCGACAGGGCTCACTTTGCCCCGTGCTTTCTTTCGATCCCCGCGTCGCCGCTTCTCGTCGAGACGTCTACGTTTTGCCGCTCGACTCGGCTTCGTCGCGACCCGGCGCTTCGGCGGAACCAAGGCCTCGACGATCAACTCACGCAGGCGGTCACGCGCGCGAACGAGGTTCTGACGCTGCGATCGTTCGGCCTGGGAGCTCAGAGACAGGGCGCCGGTGGTGTCGATTCGCTTGCCGGTCAGTTTTCGAAGACGCGCCTTCTGAGCGGCATTGAGCGCGTCGGTCCCGCGGAGATCGAAGCGAAGGGTGACCTTCGTCGCGACCTTGTTGACGTTCTGTCCGCCTGGGCCGGATGCTCGACTCGCCGTCCAGGAAAGGTCGCGCGCCGGGATGATCAGGCGCTCGTTGATGACCAGGTCTTTGTCGAGCGCGGGAGCTTCGGAAGTCATCGTGAATCCAAGGTGCGCGGGAAGCGCTAGCCCTCGACTCGAGCGAGCACATCCCGCACCCGGTCTTTCCACGGAATCATCGGACCGACCACCTCCTCGGTGGCACGGATATCGAGAACGCTGTACGCAGGGCGTGGCGCAGGGCGTGGGAACTCGTCACTCGTGCAAGGTTCGACGCGGCAATCCGGATTGACTTCTTGGGCGATGAAGGAGGCCAGCTCGAACCAGCTGCACTCGCCCGAGTCGGTCACGTGAAAAATTCCCCGTTGCCCCAGCTCAGCGAGCGCCAAGCTGACTTCAGCGAGTCGCCTGCTGTCCGTAGGACGCCCGCGCTGATCGTCTACGACGCGCAGGCTCTCTCGGCTCATCGCGAGCTTCCGGATGGTCAGAACGAAGTTCGTCGCCCAAGGGGCGTAGAGCCAGCTGCTTCGCACGAGCAAGTGCTGCACGCCGGACTTCTCGACGAGCTCTTCTCCCAGCGCCTTGCTACGCCCGTACGCGTTCACCGGATGGCGGGGATGATCGATCGGGTAGGGCTCTGACGCGGTTCCGCTGAACACGTAGTCGGTGCTGTAATGGAGCAGCTTCGCGCCAACCTGCGCGCAACGCTCTGCCAAACGCCCGACTGCGCGTCCATTGATCTCGTTGGCGAGATCCTCGTGCTCCTCCGCGGCATCCACCAGCGTGTATGCCGCGCAGTTCACCACCCATTGCGTCCCCGGCTTCACGAACGTGGCGACGCTCGCCGGATCGGTGATGTCGAGATCTTCGATCGTCGTTGCCACGTGGCTGACGCCCCGCGTGGCCAGAAGCTCTGCCCAGCAGCGCCCGAGCATTCCGTCCGCACCGATGAGAACGAGGTCACGCATGGCGGGGAAGCCGCTCGAGTGGAACGTCCCGAAGTCGGGAATTTTGCTGATCCTTGCCCGAGAGCCGCGGCGATGAAATGGGCCAGTCGATGCCGATGTCGGGGTCGTTCCAGGCGATGCCGAGCTCGCTCGGAGCCGAGTAGAATTGCGTGCACTTGTACGCAAACAAGGCCTTCTCGCTGAGCACGCAGAACCCATGTGCGAAGCCAGGCGGAACGTAGAACTGTCGCTTGTTCTCGGCGGACAGCGTGAGACCTTCCCAGCGACCAAAGGTCGGAGAGCCCACGCGCACGTCGACGGCCACGTCAAACACCTCTCCGACGAGAACGAAGCAGAGCTTGCCCTGGGCGTTCGGATGCTGAAGGTGGAGGCCGCGCAAGATACCGTGAGCGGACAGTGACAGATTGTCCTGAACGAACTCGCCCGGAAGCCCTGCCTCGGCGTAGCGGTCGCGCGAGTACGCTTCCATGAAGAAGCCTCGCTCATCCCCATGCACGTCCGGCTCGACGATGAGCAGGCCAGAAATTCCCGCCGGTACGACTCTCATCAGATGTCGAGCCCTCGCGCAAGGGCGTGCAGGTACTCTCCGTACTCCGTCTTCCCGAGCGGCTCGGCTAGGCGCTCGAGTTGCTCTGCGTCGATCCAGCCCATGCGAAAAGAGATCTCCTCCGGACATGACGCGCGCAATCCTTGGCGTTCCTGGATTGTTTGTACGAAGTTCGCGGCCTGAAGTAAGGCCACTGGCGTTCCGGTGTCGAGCCATGCCACGCCACGCCCGAATTTCTGCAATCGCAGCTTTCCAGCGCTCAAGTACCGTCGGTTCAGATCCGTGATCTCGAGCTCTCCCCGTGCAGAGGGTTTGAGCGCCTTGGCATGAGCGACCACATCGCGGTCGTAGAAGTAGAGCCCTGCGACGGCGTAGTTCGATTTGGGCTTCTTGGGCTTTTCCTCGAGGCCGACGACCACGCCGTCCTCGTCGAACTCAGCGACCCCGTACGCCGTAGGATTGTTCACGTAGTAGCCAAAAACCGTTGCACCGTCTGTCTGTCTGGCGCTCTCCGCCAGCAAGCCCTGAAGCCCGTGCCCGTAGAAGATGTTGTCACCGAGCACCAGAGCGCAGGCGTCTCCGTCGATGAAGCGTTCACCGATCAAGAATGCCTGGGCGAGCCCGTCTGGGCTCGGCTGAACCGCATACTCGATGCGTAGCCCCCAACTTTCGCCGTCACCGAGCAGTCCCTCGAACAGCGCCTGCTCGTGCGGGGTCGTGATGACCAGAATCTCGCGGATACCCGCGAGCATCAGCGTCGACAGCGGATAGTAGATCATCGGCTTGTCGTAGATGGGCATGAGCTGCTTGCTCAGGCCCTTGGTCAGCGGGTGCAGTCGCGTCCCCGTTCCGCCCGCTAAAATGATGCCCTTCTTGATCATTCTCGCTCTTTATCCCGTTCGGTCGCCGTAGTTCAGATCCATCCACTTTCGGTACTCGCCCGAACGCACGTCGGCCACCCAGTCCTGATTGGACAAGTACCATTGGACCGTCTTGCGGATGCCCGTGTCAAAAGTTTCCTTGGGCTCCCAGCCGCATTCCTTGCGAATTCGGCTCGCATCGATCGCGTAACGCAGATCGTGGCCGGGTCGGTCCGTCACGAACTGCTTGAGCTTGAAGAGCTCCTCGGAATCCGAATCGGTTTCTTCCGCGATGATTCGGCAAAGGGTGTCGACGACTTCGATGTTCGGCATCTCGTTGTTCCCGCCGACGTTGTACGTCCGACCCACGCGGCCTTTTCGGATCACGGTCCAAATCGCATCGCAGTGATCGGAGACATAGAGCCAGTCGCGCACGTTGAGCCCTCGTCCGTAGATTGGGAGAGGCTTTCGCTCGAGCGCATTTAGAATCATGAGCGGGATGAGTTTCTCGGGAAACTGCATGGGCCCGTAATTGTTGGAGCAATTTGTGATTTTGATCGAAAGGCCGTACGTCCGATGATAGGCACGCACGATGTGGTCGCTCGCCGCTTTCGATGCGGAATAAGGGCTCGAAGGGTCGTACGCAGTCGATTCTTCGAAGAGCCCCGTTTCCCCGAGCGAGCCATACACCTCGTCCGTGCTCACGTGGTGAAAGAGGTGAGCATCATCGCGCGACCAACGCTTCCGACACGCTTCGAGAAGGTTGAACGTTCCCTCGATGTTCGTACGAATGAACTCCCGCGGTCCGAGAATGCTGCGATCGACGTGGCTCTCGGCCGCAAAGTGCACCACCAGATCAGGGTCGAATTCATCGAAGACCGCATCGACGGCATCCATGTCGGTGATGTCGACCCGCCGCAGGCCATAGTTCGGCAAAGAGTCGATCGATCTCAAGCTGCCCAGGTTGGCGGCGTAGGTGAGCTTGTCGAGATTGATGAACTGATGCTCGGGAAGCTCCGGCACCAATCGATTCAGGAAGTTCGCGCCGATGAAGCCGGCGCCGCCAGTGACTAAGATCTTCATCGACTGCTTTCGGCCTCGCCGATCAGCATAACCGGAAGATCCTTCCGGTGCATCCTAGCTTTGGAGGCGCAAAGGTCCGAGGTCAGCCGCCAAGATGGAACGTCAAAGCGAACGTACCGGCGATCGCGGTGCCCGCGGTGCCCGCGGTGAACTGACCTCCGGTCACCGTTTCGGTACCTCGGAAGACCAGACCGATGATCGAGTAGTCAAAATCAGCGGCGATGGACACCCATCTCACGATTGGAATGCGGAGACCGGCACCGATGCTCGCGCCGCCGCCATTGCTGCGGACATTGCTCACCAAGCTCTCGAATCCCGGTATGACGAGCCCGCCGCTGGTCATGCAATAGTTGAACCCCAGTCGGATCGACGGATGCACGTAGGGTACTGCGCGGATGAGGAACCCGAGGTCCAAGCCGACCGTCGTGAGGTCGAAAGGCTCGTAGTCGGCGCGCTTGAATCGCGCACCGATCGTCGATGATCCCGCGCGAAAGCGGAGGGCCGCACCAAACTCGGGGCCCCTCACCGAAACGTCTGGCACGAGCTGTTGTACCCCCGCCGGAACGATGTCGAGCGTGCGGAATCGAGTCGCGTCGAAGCGGGACGGACCTGCCGTCGCCTCGAGCCATACGATGCCGCCGACCTTCTTGTTGTATGCCTTCTGCTTTTCGGGGACGTCTTCAGGAACCGCCTTTTGGGAGCCAGTGAGCGACACCCCGTTCTGTTCGACCGAGAAAGCCCCCGGTAGGTCCTGCGCGCTCGCGCCCGCCGTCACCGTCAAAATTGTTCCGAGCACCAAAGCGAAGCGCTTCATCGGTTCCCCCCTAACCGCTCATTTGACGTGCTCCCTCCGGAGTCACATCCCCCATCGATCAGTGTCGAGGTGTGCATCCGAGCCGTCAACGAGAAGGGCCCATCACTGTGGGATGGATTACAGTTTCCGTGTGGACCGGTCTGCCTAGGCGAGGATCTCACTGACGGGCTGCACGGCTTCCATCGAGCGAGTGCCCCAGCTCTCGGTGTTGAGGCCCATCACCTGTTGAATCGTGAGCCCCACTCGGGTGCTCGGGGAGGTGGCCCCCGCAACGTGAACCCCCGGTTTCAAGGCCCCGCCCGCTCTCCCCGCGATCATCATCGGCACCCCGGTGATGCCATGAACCTTTGCCAAGGAAACGTCCGAGTGGCCGAAGACCAGGCAGTTGTCGAGCAATGTGCCGTCGCCTTCCGGGATGGCGGCGAGGCGCTCTACGAAATCCGCCCAGGCTTCCATCGAGGCAAGCACGAACTCGGTAGCCTCGGGCTGGTATCCGATCGCCGGGTCCAGGGCTTCGTCATGAGTGAGCTGGTGGTGCAGGGAGCTCGACCCCGGTTGGCGCAAACCAGAAATTCGGTCCGAAAACATCATGCTGAACACGCGGGTCTGATCGCATGCGAGCGCGAAGGATAGAAGCTCCGCCATGAGCCTATTCGTCGACATCGACTGACCGAGCTCCGTTCCCAGAGACTCCGCGCCGGGGGCCGGCGCCTTCGCGCAGCTTTCGAGATTCGGCGGACCAGCTAGCAAGATGTCGAGCTGTTGTTCGAGCTGGCGCACCGAGGTGAAATACTGGTCGAGTCTCTCCCTGTCGTGCGTACCCACCCGCTGCGTCAAGCGCTCGCGATCTTCCTTCACGGCCGAAAGGACGCTCTGGCGAAGCATCACGCGTGCATCGGGCACGAATGGACCCGCATTGGGATCTGAAAACTCCGGTCCGAAGATACGCGTATACATGGCCATCGGCGAGATCTCGGGCGCGTTGAAAACGCTCTGGCTCTCGTAGCTGTAGCTTTGATTCGGATTGCCGGTGCATGACATTTCGAGCGACCGGAATCTGGTCAGACCACCAACCGCGCCCGCGATGATCGTGTCCAGCGTGGGTGCCGGGACCGTGTAATCCTGCAAGGGAAGGCTGCCGGTCAGAGTTCCCATCAACCCCGCCGTGTGGGGAAATTCGGCCGGCCGTCGAGCTTGACGTCGAAGCCGCTGAGAATGCTCACTAGGTCCCGCAACTTGCCGCCCGAGGGCAGCTCACGGTCTAGGGCCTGAAGCTCGATGGGAAGCTCGTAGTCGGCGCCTTCCGCGGTGGGCGTCCAGCGCCCTGGGTTCATGCCGCATCCCCACATCCAAGCGCCAAAACGCAGCGGCAAGGGTGCGCCCTGCGCCAGCGTCGTTCCGTGCTCGTTGAGAAAGACATCGAGGAGAGGAAGCCCGATCGTGACCGCGCCACCGGCGAGCGAGCCCCGGAGCAGCGTTCTGCGGTTGAACCGTCTCACGACGAGCCTCCGGGCTCGGTGGCCGAGCGTGACCCTGAGGTGGTTCGGAACCCGTCACTCAAGACGAGCTCGCGCATCAGCTCCGTCACTCGGAAGCCC
The DNA here is from genome assembly GCA_963786865.1 of uncultured delta proteobacterium. Lineage (GTDB taxonomy): Bacteria > Myxococcota_A > Polyangia > Polyangiales > Houyiibacteriaceae > SG8-38. The sequence goes on from CAWBAV010000003.1 coordinate 70,600, forward strand.
GACGCAGCGAATCGCTCGCTCAGGTACTCGAGCAGTGACATTTCTCCGGTTTCGGGGGCACGACCGAGCGCGTAACGATAGAGGCTCTGCACCAGGCATGGGCCGAGCGCGGGGTGGTCCCGCAACGCGCGGCCCATTCCAGGAGAGTCGTCGTACGGCGTCCCATCGAGCACACCCGAGGGATCGATCGAGGCGCCGTTCTCTTCGCTACGCAACATGCCCACCGCGTCGAAGCTCTCGAGGGCGAGACCAACCGGGTCCATCAAGCTGTGACAGCCTGCGCAAGCGTCGTTGGTGACGTGCTTTTCCAAACGCTCGCGCGCGGTTCGAAGCTCCCCATTGGTGTTCTCCACGATCGAAAAATCGATGTTCGCAGGTGGGGTTGGGATGTCTTGGCAAAGCAGCACTTCGCGGACGAACTTGCCACGCAAAGTGGCAGAGCTTCGGCCGGGATGGGAGTGCAGCGCGTTCAAGCTGACGTGGGAGAGCAAGCCCGCCCTCAGTGTGTCTTGGGGAAAGGAATAAGGCTCCCAGCCGTTGGCCGTAGCTACCGGGACTTGGTACACGACGCCGAGCCTTCGAGTCATGAAGGACTGCGACGTGGTGAACAGGTCCCGATAATCCTCCTCCGCGCTCAGGTGCGCGACGATCGTTCGGAGCGTTTGCTCCTTCGCTTCTTCGGCCAGGGTCTGGGTGTATACGGGAAATAGAGCGGCATCCTTACGGACTAGACCGTCGTCGAATTGCTTGAAGTCGTAGAGGTCGGAGAAAATCGAGCGGATGCCGGCCTCTAGCTTCGGCGACTCGAGCATCCGGTCGACCTGCTGCGCGAGGCCGTTCTCGTCGACCAGCTCCCCGTTCTCGCCGGCAGCGAGTAGCTCTTCGTCGGGCGTCGTGTTCCATAACAAGTAGCTGAGCCGGGAGGCCATGGCGACGCTGGTGACGCGATTCCGCGAGAGATCGCCCGGGACGGCCTCGGCGATCTCCACGCGAAAGAGGAACTCCGGCGAAACCAATAGGCTCGTCAGAGAGAGCTCCAGACCCTCGTAGAAGTCGCCGAGGGCGCTCGCTGCCTGACTCGCGATCTGGACCCGCGCGTCCGCTTCTGCCGCGGTCAAGGAGCGGCGAAAGAGCTGCCTGCCGACGCGCTCGATGAAGATCCTCGCACATTCGTCGTCGCTGGAAGACATCGAGGCGGGTTGGCATTGAACGAGCGCGTCTCGGTGGGATGCATCGAGGGCCTGGTCGGCGATCGCGGTCGCGGCGGCTTCGTACTTCTCGAACGCCGATGGCGTCACGCTGGCAAACGAAGCGCCCACCGCCAGAAGCCCATCGCGTCGATCGTCGGGGTCGATCCGACGCGGCACCGTGACGTGCCTGCCGAGAACGTCGTGGATGCTATTCGAATACTGATCCGCGGTGAGACGACGGAGCGCAACAGGCCCTGGTTCGACTTCGACTTCGGGCGAGGTGCCGCTACAGCCGGCCATCGTCATCAATACGAGGACCACGAAGCAGGTCCGACGACTTGGAAATGAAGGGGGGGTGTGCACCAGGAGTCCTTGCGAGGGCTGCGCGTAAGCCCCGAACGGTACGCTCTTGCCACGAATCTCGCAATCATGTCTCTGCTTCTCGCGTCGGTGCCGCACTGTTCAAGCGATGAGGTGACACCCGAGAACACGTCGCATAGACTCCGCCCGGCGCTCTCGCCCGAGCACGGAAGGAGATCTCAGTGCTTAGAAAATTCGTTTTGATCACGGGGTTTCTCGACATCCCGATCGGGCTTGCCACCTGGGCCGCCGCCATCCTCGAAGCCCAAGACACGCATTTCGGCGCGCTGATGACCTGCGGCGCTTTTCTCATCTTCGCTGGAGCCGCGCTCATCTGGTCCGCGGGGGAGATGAAGACACGGGCACCCATCATCTTCTGGCAGGGGTTCGTCCGCCTCACCGCCGTCGGGAGCATCCTCTACATGGTGCCAAGAGGGATCGCGGAGTCCTGGCAGTACGGCATCGTCGCGTTCGACGGCGTGATCGCGCTCGTGTACATCTTCGGGATGATGAGGTACAGCGGCGCGTCCTTTTTTCAGCTCCTGAGCGGCAAGAGCGCGTAACGGCAAAGCGGCACCCGCACCGCCAGCGCCGCAGTCATCGGGGTGCTAACCTGCGTTCCATGGTTCGGATGGCTGCATTCGGGGTGTTCTTGGTCGTCTTACACTTGGGACAGCCAATCGTAATCCCCGTCCTGCTCGCTACCTTGATCGCGATTAGCCTCTCGAAGATCATCGACCTCAGCGAGAAAGGTCTGCCCCACTGGGCCGCGGTTTCCCTGGCGTGTTTGGCCGCCGTCGCGGTCGTCTCCGCCCTTGGTTTTCTCACTACACGTGCCGCCACCGACTTCGCACTGGCATTCGGACAGTACCGTGACGACTTCGATCGTCTCCAGTTCGACACCGCGTCCTGGCTCTGGAGCCTCGGACTGGGCATCCCCGCCACCGCCGTGGAGCAGTTCGACCCGGGCGAGCTCGTGCGCGGACTCACGGTTCCCGGTTTGACGCTCGCGCTCAGCGTCGTGTCGTCGGGCACACTGGTCCTCTTGATCACCGTGTTTCTCGTGGTCGAAAGCGGTTCGATCTCGACGAAGCTCGGCGGAACGGACCGACTTGGACGGATCGACGTGCAGGTCCTGAAAGGCGCGGCGCGCGACGTCCAGCGTTATCTCTTGATCAAGACGGTCACGAGCGCTGCCACCGGGCTTCTCGTTGCTGGTCTGACCAACGTAGTCGGTCTCGGCCACTCTCTCTTGTTCGGGTTGATCGCCTTCGTTCTCAACTACATCCCGAGCATCGGAAGCATCCTCGCTTCGATTCCGGCGATCGCACTCTGCCTCGTCACGCTCGGTTGGCTGCCGGCGTTCGGATTGGCTTTTGGCTACTTCCTCATCAACTTGGTCATCGGCATCATGATCGAGCCCCGCTGGGCCGGGCAGGCCACCGACTTGTCGCCATCGGTCGTCGTTCTTTCCATGGTCTTCTGGGGTTTCGTGCTCGGGCCGATCGGCGCGCTCTTGTCGGTCCCGTTGACGATCATCGTTCGGATCACCGCTTCGCAGTCGGCTGAATGGTCCTGGCTGGCCATGGTTCTGAGCTCGCCTCTTTCGGTCGCAAGGACCGCTGACTCCGTCTGATCGACGGCCTCTGGCACCCCTTTCCGAGAATGCTATTCTCGGCCCGCGTTTTCCGCCGGGCCAAGCTAGTAGACGCATCTCAGTGATGAGGCTCTCGATATGCGAACGACAAAACCGGCGGCTCTCCGTGCTCGCGCCTTGCTCTGCGCGGCCTTGCTGCTCGCTGCAGCTTGCTCGACCGTAGTCGACTCGTATCTGCCAGAAGACGGCGGGACTCCCGATGGAGGCGCACCCTTCGTTCTCGACTGGCCGCCGGCGCAAGCCACGCTGACGCGTCCCCGGACGCTCGGCGTCGACGCCGACCTTCCATCCCTTCGTGCGAAGCTCGCCGAGGAGCCGTACCGGAGCTGGATGAAGAACCTGGCGCGGCAAGTGAGCGACGGACGCGCGCAGGGTTCCGAGGATCATCTTCGCGGACCCGAGCGGCTCAAAGCCAACGCGGCTCGTTCTCTGGCCGTGTTTTACATGCTCGACGCCACCGTGATCGATGGCGAGCCTCAGGCGTTCCCGACCACAGGCGATCGTGAGGCGGCCGGAGCGGAGGCGACGGAGCTTCTCAAAGGCATGTACATCGAGAGTCGAATCGCGGTTCCGCCGCCCGTAGGTGGATGGGATCGCGACATCACGACGAGCGAAGAGATCATTCTCTGGACGACGGCGTACGACACGCTGATCGGTTCGGGGTATCCCATCTCCGCCGACGACGAGGCGATCGTGCGGGGCAATCTCATCGCACTCACCTCGGCGCTCTACGAGAACTACCGCGACCCCGTTACGGCAAACGGCTTTCCCCTGCTCCATCAGAACAATCATCGTGCGAAAGTCGGCTGTGCCTTCATCACCGCGGCGATCGTTCTCGCCGAGCACGAACCCGATCCTAGCGATTCGCGAGCGGCCGCATACGAGGAACCATCCGCCTGGGCGGTCTACGGCTTCGAGCTGCTCGAGCGCATTCTCGAGTTCTCCCACCTCACCGAGGACGGGGTGTACTCCGAGGGACCATTCTACTTCCGCTACACGTCGCAGAACCTCTTGCCGATGGCACGAGCCTGGGACAGCTGGCTGCAGGGTGCTTCTTGGCAGGTTGCTGAGGACACGACGCGAGTCAGTCCTTGGCGAGACCCGCGCATCGTGAAAGCACATCGGTGGATGCTCGACGTCATGCTTCCGGACGGCTCGCTGGCTTCATACGATGATGGGAACATCGGAAGGCGCCACTACTATGGCCTGGCGCCGACTGCGGATGGAGATCCTTCCGAGATGTACTGGGCATGGGGACTCAGCCGTCAGTCGCAGTATCTCGCCGCGCCCTACCCCTTTCCGACCGACGGCAACATCGAGCTCGCGGCCGATGCGATATTCTCGTTCGACGACACCGTGAGCGCCGAGGCCTCCCGAGGGATCCCCGACACGCATCTACGAAGAAGGCGGAGTAGCCGTTCTCAGAAGCGGATGGGATCAGGACGACGTGGTGGCTGTCGTCCTCGGTGAGCACGACGTCGCGGCATCTTTCGGTCGCGGACCCGAAGGGGATCCCGTCTTTCCCGATTCGCACGAGCACGCAGATCCTGGGTCCTTCATGTTCTCCGGGTTACGGCGAGCGGCTCATGCTCGACCCCGGATACCTCGAGTTTTGGCGACGCTTCGATGTGAATCGACCGCAGGACCACAACATGATCCTCGTCGACGGTCGCGGTCCGGTCGACTATCTCGACGCTTCCAACGATTGGGGTGCGTTCACGCCCGAGCTGCCGCCGCCAGCCGATGGAATGGCCTACCTGAGCCACTCGTTCGACTGCCGCGCGTGCGGACGGGGTCACGGTGATCACTCAGTACGGAGCGGGTGAGTATGGCGCGCCCGGTGGCGCCGAGATCGAACGTCGTTTCGTGTTTGCTTCCGATCGTTATCTGGTCATCGCCGACCGCGTCCGGTCCAGCGAACCCGGCGCAATGCACACCTTCACCTGGCGATTCCATGGAAACGGCGGTGGGGAAGCGTTCGAAGGGGATCTGCCCAATCTCGGCACCTTCGAGCGGAGCGGCGCACAAGCCCGGTGGCACAGGACGAGCGCAAGCGTCCTGGCCGCGGCTGTGTCGGCGAACGGACCGATGACGTACTCGGAGGCGACGAGCTTTCACGAGCCCGGGGGACGGGATGAAAACGGCGACGTGGCGAGAAGCTCACATACGGCTTGGGAAGCCAGCCGCGCGGGGTCGGACGTGACGGTGCTTGTCGATCGTCTATCCTTATCCGAGCCCGGGCGACGGCCCTCAAGTAAGCGTAGCGGACGGCGGGATCGATCTGCTCGAGGGCTCGTGGCGGGCCGAGGCGACCATCCAGGTGATGGAAGCTTGCTGCTCGTAGAAACCGTCGACGCGATGGAGACGTTGAGGTACGCCGAACGCGGCCCGACTTCCGGTGGATCGACGTCGAAGGAACAGGCCGTTTCGTCGAAGCGACGGCCGAGGGTGAAATCGAATGGTTCCTCAGCACGGACTCGCCGGTGCTCGAAGTGCAGGGACTTCCCTTTGCGGTGGCGAGCTCTCGACGGCGCATGCGGTGTCCAAAATCCAGACGGAAGCGCGATCATACAGCGAGGAGCTCTCGATTCGGGGTCCGTGCCGACGACGCGAACGGTCGTCCCGCTGCGATCTTGCCCTCGAGCTCCGACGGTCTTCATGAACGTGCAGCAGGTGCTCGACGGCAGCGCTAGCTGTGATCCAGAGGGCGGAGAGCTCAGCTATGAGTGGACACTCGTCTCCGCACCCGCGGGCAGCCGATGGCCAATCTCGGACACGAGCTTGCCTAGCGAGCCATGCTCACTCCCGACTGTCCTCGGCACCTACCGAATCGCACTCCGCGTGACGGACTCCGGGGGCGCCGTCAGCGATCCCGCTTACATCCATCGTCGAAGTAAAGGAGCTCGAGGAGCCATGAACCGCATTCCGATTTACGTCGTCCGAGTTATCGGCATTGTCTCTACTGATGGGTGCATCGCTTACTGTACCTGCACGGTTCAATACGACTACTTCGACGAGTGCGATGCGGCGGTGCCGGAATCCGAGTGCTACGCGACGCGCCGGGACCCGGAATCCGAACAAGTCGCGTTGGCCACCGAGATCGCAAATCGCTGGATCGACGAGCATCCCGTCGAAGAGCAGGTCTGGGACTGGGGGCCAAGCGTCCTGATGTATTCGCTCGGCGAGCTCTACCGAGTCACGGGCGACGAGAGACTACGGGAGTACTACAAGTCCTGGTTGGATTACCGAATCGAGCAGGGTTACCAAGTGATCTGGAGTGATCACTGCCCACCGGCCATCACCGCGATCTCCTTGCTCGGCGAAACCTCCACGGACGAGTATCAGCAGGTAGTCGACGATGTCTTCGACTACCTCGACAACGTGGCCCCGCGTCTCGAAGGTGGGATCACCCACAATGGCACGCTCGCGAGCAGGCCTTCGATCTGGCTCGATAGTCTGTTCATGTTCGGCATGGTGATGACTCGCTGGGCCGAGCTCACCGAGGACCCCGCTCGACTCGACATGCTATCCGAGCAAGTCGGCATCTTCGCAGAGCGCATGCAGCGTGATTCCGGTCTGATGCAGCACGCGTATGGTCTGCCGCTCACCGACAATAGTGTTCACTGGCTTCGAGGAAACAGTTGGGTCACCGCATCGTTGTCGGACTATTTCCGAGTTCGCGTACGCAGAGGTGAAACCGACCCTGGAGTCCAGGAGGTGCTTCGCGATCAGGTTCGGGGCGCGATGGAGCTTCAGGATTCGGAGACGGGCCTCTGGTGGACGGTCATGGATCGTCCCGGCGAGATATATCAGGAAACCAGCGGAAGCGCGCTGTTCGCGTTCGGGATCGCGCGCGCCTATCGGTACGGCATCCTCGGCGAGGAAGAGCTCGCCTCGGCGCGGCGTGCGGTCGAAGGAGTCAAGCAGCAGATCCGAACCGACGCGCAAGGCCGACCCGTCGTAACGGGAATCTCGAAGGGCACCGATCCGGGCACCTTCGAGCAATACGCGGCGGTGCAACTCGGGGAGGACATCCACTACGGCGTCGGGGCGGTGATCCTCGCGCTTCTCGAAACTTCTGGTCTTCCGGAATGACGTCGTGAGCCATCTGCCCGGAGCGGGACGTGCGCGAAGCAGTCTGGTTGCGTTGCTGCTGCTCGCTTCTTCCTCCTGCTCCGAACCGAGCAGCGTCGAGTACCGGGCGCCGTCACCCCCTTTGGGCGCGCCCCTCGCAGCCGAGGTGAACCCATTCATCGGCACCTCCGGTGAGACACCGAACGACGGCCAAACCTTCCCAGGTGCTGTCGTTCCCTGGGGCATGGCCTCTCCAAGCCCCCATACGGACCTCACCACGCCGGTCGATGCCGTCAACGGCTTCTTCGCGAGCTCGGGCTACCGCCACGGCGCGCCCAGCATTCGAGGCTTCGGTCTCACGCACCTGAGCGGCGTGGGTTGCCCGGACCTCGGTTTGCCCGTAGTGGCGCCCGTCGAGGGTGAGCCTCCTATAACGGCCGACGACTACGCTTCGACGTATCGCAACGAGGTCGCCTACGCCGGCTACTATGCCGCAGAGATGGGCGAGCACGGGATGGTCGCCGAAATGACTGCAACGCCCCGTACGGGCATCCTTCGGTTTTGGTTTCCGGCGGGAGCGTCTGCACACATCGTCATCGATCCTGCTCGTGGCGTGAGCTGGGTGCGCAACGCGGGAGAGCTCTCTAAGGTGACGACCCAAGAGATCGCGGGCTCTGCGGGCTTTGGCCGTTTTTGTGCCATCGCCGGAGGCGGTCGACTCTACTTCGCCGCCCGTCTCGACCGATCTGCCGATCGAGTCGGCCTTGCGGATCCTGAAGCTGCTCCGGGGGAGTCGATGGCGCTCTGGAGCTTCGACCAAGCGCCTCAGACCCCGGTGACGATGTGGGTGGGCCTATCTTGGGTGAGCATCGAGGAGGCACGGGCAAATCTCGAGGTCGAGCAGCTTTCCTTCGAAGAGGCGCGTGACGGGGCGGCGTTCGCTTGGCAACGGCAACTCGGCCGGATCGAGGTGAGTGGTGGGACCGACGCCGATCGAGCTCGCTTTTATACCGCACTCTACCATGCGCTGATTCATCCGAGCATTCTTCAGGACGTGAGTGGGACCTATCCCAAGTTCTCGAGCAACGAGATCGGGCGCGTCCGTGACGGTGCTCGCTACACGGTGTTCTCGCTCTGGGACACGTACCGCTCGCTTCATCCTCTCTTGACGCTGGTTTACCCCGAAACACAGCTCGAGCTCCTGCGATCGATGGAGGACATGCTGATCACTGCTGGTGCACCGCCGAAGTGGGAGCTAATCGGTGATGAAGTGCAGATGATGGTGGGCGATCCAGCCGCGATCGTCTTCGCAGATTCGTACGCCAAGGGCCTGACGGACTTCGACGCCGACACCGTCTACGGGGTCTTGCGATCCTCAGCCGATCGACCGGCGCATCGCCCAGGGGTCGCGGAATATCTCGAGCTCGGATTCGTTTCTATGGAATCGGCGACGACGATCTGGGGCCCAGTTTCGACCACGCTGGAGTACGCGCTTTCGGATTGGTCGCTGGCCCAGCTCGCTCGAATGCTCGGGTTCGATCGAGAAATCCCGCAACTTCTGGAGCGGGCGTCGTCGTATGCAGGCTTCTACGACGGCGAAACGGGGACCCTTCGTCCGAGGAATCGCGACGGCTCCTTCCTCGAACCTTTTGACCCGGACGCAATCGAGGGCTCGTTCTCGTTTCGTCTTGGAGGCCCCGGCTACGTGGAGGGCACCGCGTGGCACTATGCGTTTTTCGCGCCGCACGACGTCGACGGGTTGATCGCCCTCCACGGGGACCAGACGTTCGTGGATCGTCTGCAATGGGTATTCGACACGGATCGTTTCGTGATCTGGAACGAGCCCGACATGGGGTATCCGTATCTCTTCACCTTCGTCGAGGGTGAAGAGAAGAGAACCCAACGGGCGGTGCGGTCCGTCATGGAGCGCTACTTTGGAGCTGACCCGGCGGGTCTACCCGGCAACGATGATGCGGGAGCGCTGAGTGCCTGGTTCGTGTTCTCCGCGATGGGCTTCTATCCGGTTACGCCGGGGCGTGCGGAGTACCGTCTCGGCAGTCCACTCTTTGAAAAGGTGACGATTCACCTCAGCGAGTCTCACCACGAAGGCCAAACGTTCGTCATCGACGCACCGGGCAATTCGGCTGCGAATGTCTTCATCACCGAAGCCACCCTGGACGGCCGCCCGCTCGAAGGGTCCGTCCTCACGCATCGATCGATCACGAGCGGCGGCGAGCTTCGTCTCCAGATGAGCGACACACCGAACTGAGCGCTTGCGCGCGCCGAGACGCTACGGCATGCCTGCGAGAACGTAAGCGGCGGGAGGGACTTTCTGACCGTCCGCTTCGATTCCTTCGATGCACCAGCGAGCCGCATCGCGGACGTTGCTGAAGGCCTTGTTGGGCGCAGGCTGTGGTGAGATCCAGCGAAGCGCCGTATACGCACCACGCACGACGGAATTCGACAAGACAATCGCACTGCCGATGTTTTTCTCGCGAATGATCGGGCGCCGACTGTCCTCGAATTCCTTCATGCGGCGCCGAAGCGTCGCGTCCGGGATGCTTTCTATCGTCGTCGTGTCGACGACGAGCGCGTGTCGATTGGGCGCGGCAAAGATGTGCTCGTAGGACTCCTGCAGATAGACGATGTCGTCCATTCGAATCATCGGCGGCATCGTGACGAGAACCAGTGGCCACATCCTGACATCGAACTCAATCCCTGCACCCGCTGGCCGTTTGCCGATCTCTGGACGTCCCCCAAACATATGCGAGCTCATCCGGCAGCTGCGCTGCCCGTCAGCCCGGCGAGCGTGTAAGCTGCGACGGGAACGATCTGGCCATCCTCTTCGATTCCCTGAACGCACCAGCGAGCGGCATCTTGCAGGGTTGGAAACGCTTTGTTCGGCGCGGGTTGCGGAGAAATCCAGCGCAACGCGGTGTACGCTCCACGAACGACGGCGTTCTGAATGACAATCGCGCTGCCGATGTTCTTCTCCCGAATGATCGGGCGCCGGCTGTCCTCGAACGCTTTCATCTCTCGTCGCAGTGTCGCGTCAGGGACTCTCGCGACCGCAGTCGTGTCGACCACCAATGCGTGACGAGTCGATGCCGCAAACACGTGCTCGTAGCATGCCTGCATGTACTCGATGTCGGATGTCGTCGTGATCGGCGGTATCGAAATGAGAACGAGTGGCCACATCGAAACGTCGAACCCAAGCCCCACTGCGGGCGGTCGCCCAACAATCCTCGGCGCGTTTCCCATGGTGCGATTATCGGCATTGTGGCTGCCGAAGCAAACTAGGTGCCTATTCCCAAACCCGACTGCCATCTTCCAAGGGAATTTCGCGGATTCTCCGCTCCGCTCCGACGCCGCCCCTACAGATGTTTTTGCGCGGCCTCGTTCAATTTCGTTTCGAAGGTCTCTTGCCGAAACCCCACGTACACCAGCTCGTCGATTTGGAATGTGGGGATCGTCCGACGCGGGTTGATCTCCCCGAGGCGCTGATTCGCGTCGCGGTCCGCTTCGGTGTCGAGCTCGTGGAAGTCGATGCGATTGGCCTCCAAGTACTTCCTCGCCTCTCGGCAGACACCGCACCATTGGGTTGCGTACATCGTGATTTGGACGCGCCTGCGTGCGAGGTCCAGCTTCCAATCCGGGCTCAGCTTCGTTTCGGATTCTTGCGTCGGTGGATCGACGCGAGGCTCGCCGCCCTCTGGCCGCGGTGGCGTGGGCACGTTGATCTCGCCTGGAGGAGGTGACGGGGGCCTCGGAATCTCCGCGGGCTCCGGTGCAAACCTGTCTCGCCGAGTGGGTGGGGGGTTGGCTTGCTGATGTGAAGGGTCTGGGATGCCGCGTTGAGGCACCACCTCCGGCTGAGAGCCGATCGAAGAGAAGGCCCATGCAAGGCCAGCCAAGAGGAGCGCGATCGGGATGAACAGCGCCCACCAAGCACTCCGCGTGGGCGGCGCCTTGGAGGGCATCTCGCTCAATCGGCACATTTCGCAATCGCCGTTTCTATCGAGCGGTAGTTGATGCTTTTCGCAAATCCCCATCGGGTTCACCATCTGCGCTGCAGTCTATCATGAACTCGCCCGCGGCTCAGCGTTGCAGGTCGGGTCGGCCGCTGCGCAGACTCCGGTCGGAGCTGTCCGATCGAGAGCCCAATTACGCAATCATCTCGTCGATGAGGCCGGGCTCGAGACTCGCATGGCCGAAGTCATCGACCGGGTCGCCGTTCGTCTTCCGCAATCCGACCGCTGTCGCGAGCGTGTTGAGGAGCTTGTTGTGTGGCACGTCGCCCGCGTCCACGTATCTTCCCGTGCGAAGGTAGCCATCGGCACCCCCGGCAAGCACGTACGGCAGGTTGTTGATCGAGTGTGGCGGTCCGTTCGAGAGATCGTTGATCCACGCGCAGACGCCCTTGTCGAGCAGTGTGCCCGTTTCGGTCGTGTAGGCCGACAAACGATCGAGCAGACGCCCGAAGAGTCGCGCGTGGATGCGGTCCACTGCGCTGTGCTTGGCTTGCGCATCTGGGATCGGATCGCCATCCGAACCGTCAGCGAAGATGCGATGCGAGATCCAATGATACGAGGGAAACTGCTCGCCCTGCCACCAGTATCGCGTGCTGTCGTTGCCGTTTCCGATCTGGAGGGTCACCGCGTGCGTGTAGCCACAGGACAGAGCCAGCGCGATGACGTCGATGTGCAGCTCGGCAACTTCGACGACGCGATCGCCGTTCTGATGATCGCCGTCGATTGCGCCGATTGCACTCACAGTCGCTGGTTCGAGCGGCGCGCATTCAGCGAGGCGAATCTCGAGATCGCGAATCGCCGTGAAGTGTAGGTCGAGCCGGTTGCGATCGTCCGAGCTCAAGTCGCTGCGATTCAAGAGCGCCTGCATCTGGTCGCGCACGAGATCGTTGACGCTCGAGCGACGCGCCGCGATCGCATTGGCGGACGATTCATCGAGCTCGACGAGGCCCATGATGTCGTCGAAAGCGACCTTTGGATTGGTCTGGGCCCCGCGCCGGTCGTTTGGACCTCGGTAGGACAGCACGCTGTCGAGGAAGTTGAACGGACGCATTGCGGCGAGCGTGAGGGGTCCCCGACCGTCCGGGTTGAGCTCTCGCGCGATGCGATTGTCCAGCGACTCGCCGAGCGCGAGCGAGTTGTTGCTGGCCTCCGCATCTCCGGTTGGCTGCGCCGTGAGCGCCTGGAGCGCGCCCCGAGCGTGACCGCAGCCGGATATCGAGAAAGCCCCGCGCACTCCGCGCACCAGCAGAAGCTTGTCCGCATGCGCGCTGAGCTCGCTCAGTGCCCGATCGCCGTCGGCGAGCATCGATGCGGTCGTGAGCGCGCCGAGATTGCGAGGCCAAAACATTTCTGGTTCCGCCGGGTCGCTAAAGGGCAGGGCTTGCGAGCAGCCATTGCCTTGGCGCATGAACACCACGAAACCTGGATCGGCGGGGCTTGCGGCGCGCACCATCTTCGACGCAAACGTCTCCAAGAAGGGAAGCCCGAGGGTCACGCCGGCCGTGCCGGTGAGGAATAGGCGGCGCGGGAAGGAGCGTCTGACGAAAGTGCTCATGAGCCCTCCGTGTTGCGCACTCGGAACGCTTCGCTGCGCACTAGATCCACGATCAGCTCCTTGATCGAAAGCCCATCGAGCGATGAATCACCGAGCTCTTGAATGAGGTCGAGATCCGACCCAGCGGTGTCGCGGCCGAGCGCGTATTCGACCCAGTGTTTGGTGTAGCAGTCGTGCGTTTGTATTCGGCTGGACATTGCATCGTTGAGCTCGGCGGCGCCGTCGAAAGTCACCGGACCGTCCGCGAACTCGAACGTCGACGAGGCATCCACCGGAATTCCAAATTCTTCTGTACGGTATTGGCCGAGGCCGTCGAAGCTCTCGAATGCAAATCCGATTGGGTTGATGAAAGTTCCATGGCAGCTGGCGCCGCACGTTCCGGGGCCAGTGTGCATCTCGATGCGTTCCCGCGACGTCATGGTCGTACCGCTGTCCGAAGGAATGGGAGGCAGAGCGTCCGGTGGGGGAGGAAGCTCGGTACAAAGCACGCGGTGATTGATGAAGACGCCTCGATGAACCGAGCCGGTGAGCCCGCCGTGCGAAGCGAGAAAACCCAGCTGGGTCAGCAGTCCGCCGCGTTGAGGTTGCCCCGACGGATCGAAATCGAGCTTCGTGAACGAAGCGTCGAAGTCACCGTCGACGCCGTAAATCTCGGCGAGATCTGCGTTGACGAAGGTATAGGGCGCCGTGAGGAGCTCCGCCAGATTGCCGTCTTCCTCGAGCACGACGTACTCGACGAAGGATCGAGCCTCCTCGTACATGTCGTTGCCGACACCTGGGTAGTAGAGCGGAAATTCGGAAGGGTTCTTGCTGAGATCGTCGAAGATCTCCCAGTTGAAGAGCTGTGCGTGGAAGCGCTCCAGCATGGCCTGCCCCCGCGCATCGTTCAGCAAGCGCAGGGCTTGGACGGCGATTTGCTCTGGCGTATGGAGCGCGCCGCGTTCGGCTTCGTCGAGGAGCTCGTCGTCAGGCGTGGTGTTCCAGATCATGTACGAGAGCCTGGTCGCGATCTCGAAGTCGCCGAGCTGCACTCCGTCGCCAGTCCGGCTTTGTCCGATTTCCACTCGGTAAAGGAAGTGGGGCGACTGTAGAAACGCCTCGAGTATCACTCGCACCCCGCCCTCGAAAGGTCCCATCTCGGGAAAGTACCCCGCGCCTTGCTCGAAGAGAGCTACGTGCGATTCGATCTCCTCGTTCGAAAGCGAACGCCGGTAGGCGCGCCGGCCCAAGTCGCGCACCAATGCCCGTGCTCGTTCGCCCGGGTCACTCGGAAGATCGCTCGGAAGCAGACCGGCTAGCACCGCGCCGTCCGTCGTAGCGGCAGCGGCCAATGCTTCGGCCGCGCTCTGGTAGTCGCTCCAGAGATCGGCGCTCACCCGGAGCGCCCGTATGTTGTTGTCGAAGAAGCTGACCCGGGTATCCGGTTCGAAGGTCCCGGAAAGCTTGGGGGTGTCCTGCAAGCGGAGAACGTCTCGGACACTATTCTCCCATTGGGCATGCGTGAGCCTGGGAAAGGCGGTGCCCGCGGCGAGCTCTCCGGTCGCTCCGCAGACCGACCGACCGCAGCGGGGCTCCGCCGCCGAGCCAGGTTCATCGACCGCACTACCGATGAGTCCGTCGCAGGCGCAGATGATGAACAGGCAGCAAAGGACCCAGGAGCGATTCGGCATCAATTAACCCCGATGGATCATTGTTGCATCCGAAAGGGTGTAGGTGTCAAGGGGCCGGCGACTGCTGAGCAATCCGTCCAGCATCTCGATATCCCGTGCTAATTCAGTTCTGTGAACCAGCTCACCGGCCTTCTCGCGCAGCTCGATCTGGAGGACCTCGACGTCGACTTGTTTCGTGGGACTGGCCCTCATGACGGCCGGCCCCGAATCTTCGGAGGCCTCGTCGCCGCCCAATCACTCGTTGCTGCGTGCCGAACCGTCGATGGTCGCGCCGCGCATTCCCTACATGGATACTTCCTGCGCGAAGGCGACACCTCGGTACCGGTCATCTATCACGTCGATCGGATTCGCGACGGGCGCTCGTTCGCCACGCGGCGCGTGGTGGCGAAGCAGCACGGGAAGGCGATCTTCAACATGGCGATCTCCTTCCAGGCGGCCGAGGAAGGGCTCGAGCACCAAGCGGCCATGCCCGATGCACCGCCGCCCGAGTCCGTTCCCACGAATGAAGAGCGCTTGCGGTCGTACAAGGAGCGATCGAATCATCCCGCGCTCGATTTCCTGTTGTTGCTCGACCGACCGATTCAGCGTCGTGAGGTCGATCACGTCGACCTTCTCGATCCCAGGCCGCGCAGCGGCATTCAGCGCACCTGGTTTCGCGCCGACGGTTCCTTGGGCGACGACCCCGTCATCCACCAGGCGATCCTCGCCTACGCGAGCGACCACGGCCTCTTGGAGGCGTCTTTCACCGAGCACGGCCACAGCTTCCTGACCGAGAAGCTGATCATCGCCAGCCTCGACCATTCGATTTGGTTTCACGAGCCATTCCGAACCGATCAATGGATGCTTTACGTGACCGAAAGTCCGCGCACCTCGGGCGGGCGAGGGCTCAACTTTGGCCGGATTTACACCCGAGCGGGCGCGCTCGTCGCTTCGGTGGCACAAGAGGGCCTGATGCGTAATCGGAGGCCTCGATGATTCGTAACCACATGCAAGGCCTGACAATCGCAGCGCTGAGCTTCTGCTCCTTGCTCGTCGTACTGCTCCCCCGAGTGCAAGCACAGCCAAGTCCCTTGACTGGGCGTCCGGAGGCGAGTGCTGCGGAATCGTCGCCCGAATTGGTCGAGCTCGAACGCAAGGCTGCTGAGCTGCGCACGAGGCTCGCGGAATGGCAAGCCAAGTCACTCGAGTTCCTACACGCGGGACAGGAAGTGCAAGCGCGTTCCGAGATCATCGATCGAGACATCGAGCGCCTCGAAGAACGCGATTCGATCCTGGTCTCCGAGGAGGCAAGCGTTTCGGAGCTGAGTGCGCAGATTGTCGAAGCCGAGGAGGATCTCGCCGCGGCGCGACGAGAGGCCTCCGAGCTCGACTCCGAGGCCGAGCTTCGTGCGGAACGGCGAAAGAAGATTCCAGAGCTCCTTTCGCTCGCTAAGCAGCGGCTGAGCGAGCTCGAGAGCGCTCCGCCTCGTACCAGCGGCAATCCCGCGGTGGACGATGCGCTGATGGAGCTTGCGTCGCTCAGACGAGCGGTGGAGCTCGCGGAAATCGAGTCGTACCAGCGGGAGCTCGGAACCTACGAGGTGCGCGGACAATTGCTCGCGAAACGGCGCGACCGGGCGACCTTGCGGATCGCGTACTACGAGGCCCTGGGCCTGAAGCTCCGCGAGGCGAAGCAGCGATTGGAGCGCCTCGCGGTGGAGCGCGAGAACGAAGCGGCCAAGCGGCTGCTGGATGAATTGACCGCGCTCCCCGAAGGAGTTCAGAAGACACTCCGAGATCTCCATCAACGCAACGCGGCGCTCGCTTCACTCTGGACCGACGAGGGCGGACTTCACGATCAGATCGAGGACGTGAGCGAAAAGCTATTCCGAGCTGAAGCCAAGGTCGTAGAAATCGAGGCCGAGCTCAGCAGGCTTGCCGCACGAGTCCAAGCGGTGGGTCTCGCAGATTCGGTTGGCGTTCTCCTGCGGCGTCATCGGGCTGAGGCTCCAGACATCGGCATGTATCGCCGGTTCATTCGGATGCGCCAGGAGCAGATCGGGAGCGTACAGATCCAGCAAATCAAGCTCCGGGAGCAACGGCAGGCGCTCGCCGACATCGACACGCTCGTGAACCAAGTCATGGCGTCCATCGAGGAACCGATCCCAGTAGGAGATCGCACGGAGATCGAAAGCTTGCTTCGTAAGCTTTTCGTGACGCAGCGCATGTACATGGACGCGCTGATCGAAGACTACGACACCTACTTCGAGAAGCTCGTCGATTTCGATGCCATGCAGCACGAGCTCATCGCGCGCACTCAGGATCTTCTCGATTTCATCGATCAGCGAATTCTATGGATTCCGAGCGGCAAGGCGGTCCAGCCCGAGCTGATCTCGGATGGGCGGGACGCCGCGGTTTGGCTTCTCGGTCCGACGCATTGGGCGCAGATGGGGCAGGCATTTCGCGACGCGGCCATTCGGTTCTGGCCGCTGAACTTGCTCGCCTTGTTGTTTGCGATCGGATTCGTTCCTTTTGCGCGTCGCGTGCGGCCGAGGATTCGATCCCTTGGACACGAGGCCAAGCAACCCGATTGTACGCAGTTCGGGCCAACCATGGAGGCGCTTGGACTCACCGTCTTGCTCGCCATCTGGCTGCCCGCTTTCGTTGCGTACGTTTGTTGGCGACTTGGCGTATCGCCTGCGTCCACCCAGTTCAGTCGAAGCGTCGCACATGGATTTCTCGTCGCTTCCGGCTTTTGGGCTTCGCTTCGATTGGCACGTCAGCTCGTTCGCCCAGACGGTCTTGCCGAGGCGCACTGCGGGTGGCCGGAGAAGGCAGCGCAGGCCATGTGGCGGAATCTGCGGTGGCTCACCGCGATCACGGTTCCAGCCGTCTTCGTAGTTTTCGTCTTCGAAATGCGTGGGGAGGATCTCTGGCGTGAATCCGTCGGTAGGCTCGCGTTCTTAATCGCGATCCTGGCGGCTGTCGCATTCAACCACCTGACCCTTCGATCGGGCGGCTCGCTCGCCGAATTGTTTCACGCTCGGAGCCTACGGCGTCCCTGGGTCTGGCGGGCGATCCAGCTGGCTGCGGTGCTTCTGCCGCTGACGCTCGCGGCCGCGACGCTGCGCGGGTTCTATTGGACCGCGCTTCAAGTCTCGATTCGAATGCATCTCAATTTCGGATTCCTATTCTTCTTGGTCATCCTGATTCAGCTCGCCGCGCGCTGGACGTTGATCTCGGAGCGACGAGCGCGGATCGAAGAAGAGGCGATCGAGGAGAGGTCGAGCAGGGCTGCGCCCACGATGGAAGTCAGCCGACTGATGATCGGGACGGGCGTCCTTCTCGCGATCTTGGGTTCCTTGGCGATCTGGGCAGATCTATTGCCCGCCGCCAGGATTCTCGAGCAGGTCGAGCTCTGGTCGTCCACACAGACGGTGACCGTTTCCGAGCTCGACGCATCCGGTGTGGAACGCGTTTCCACCGAGGATCGCCTGGTCGCAGTCACACTTGCGGACCTCTTCCGTGCCTTCCTGATCGGCTTGCTCAGCTTGGCACTGATTCGCGCGCTGCCCGGACTCTTGGAAGCCACCTTGTTCCGGCGTCTGGGCCCAGGTGAACGCTACGCTTACGCCACCATCGTCGAATACACGGTGGCGCTCTGCGGCCTCGGGCTCGCATTCGACGCCATAGGTGTCGGCTGGTCCAGCATTCAATGGCTCGTGGCTGCCGTCGGCCTCGGACTCGGGTTCGGCCTCCAAGAGATTTTCGCCAATTTCGTATCGGGGCTCATCATCTTGTTCGAGCGTCCGATCCGCGTGGGCGATACCGTGACCGTGGGCAGCGTGAATGGAACGGTCACCAAGATTCAGATCCGAGCAACTTGGATCACGGCCTTCGACCGTAAAGAGCTCGTCGTGCCAAACAAAGAATTCGTGACTGGTCAGTTGATCAACTGGACGCTATCCGATGCGATCTTGCGCCTGGATATCCCCGTCGGCATCGCGTACGGATCCGACACCGACCTCGCCATCGAGGTTCTCGAACGCGTTGCCCGCGAGTCGACTCGGGTTCTCGCGGATCCGCGACCGCAAGTCATGTTCACGAGCTTCGGCGACAGCTCGCTCTCATTCGAGCTGCGCGTCTTCGTTCGCACGGTCGCGCAATTGTTCCCCGCGCGGCACGAGCTTCACATGGCCATCGACAAGGCGTTCCGTGTGGCGGGCATCGAGATCGCATTCCCGCAGCGCGACTTGCATTTGCGGTCCGTGCCGGAGCATTGGAAGCCGCCGTCAGACGGCGCCAAATGAGCTCTGCAATGCAGACTCATTGCAAGTTGTAGTTGATCGTCATCGACTGTCCGCCTCGCCGAATCGATAGGCTGAACTTGTCTGCCGTTCTCAGGGTCGTGTAAGCGCCCAAAGCAGCGTCGGGGCTCGACAAAGACTGCCCATTGACGCTTTCGAGAACGTCGCCGTTCTGGAGGCCGATCTTGGTCAAGAGCGTGCCCGGCCGAACGCCCCCCATCTCCATGCCTACGGACACGCCGTCTTCTATCTTGGGACGGACGGCTGCAATGCCGATCAGCTTCCCGGCATTGTCCAGCACTTTGGTGAGCAAGGATCGAGAGAGATTGAAGTTGGTGTCGTTGACCTTCTCGATGCCCTCCTCCATCTCTTCGTCTGTGAGGCCCGCATTCCGATCCGATTGCGGGTCCGTTCGACTCACGGGCCTCGTGGTCCTGCCGAGATTGGGATTCTGGACCGGTGCGCTCGGCGTAGCGGCGTCGACCTTGAACATCGCGAGACGACAGAGGCCGGCCGAGCCCTGAAGCACGACGCCATCCGAATGGATTGCGCGAATCTTCGAACCTTCGACGTCCGCTCCGCCGCGGTGAAGACCCGCTTTTTGGTCGCTCCCGACGATCGCGGCCAACGAGCGCTCGAGCTCTCCCGGAATCACCACCGTGCCGATGAGTCGCATCGAGCCTTTGCACGGAGCTTCGACTTCCTCAGGAGGCAAATCCTCCAAAGGAAGCTCCGCCATTTCGATCGGCGTTTCCGAGAGATCACCGAGCGATGAATCAAATATGTTTCGCCTCAGTATTGTCAGGGGATCGTGTTTGCGTTGCGCCCGTATGCCTGGTGACGGCTTCGACGCCGCGTGGCTCTCGTCTGGGGAGACGCTCAGCACTTTGGCAGCAAGAAGGGCCGTCGCCCCTCGAGCCGAAAAGAAGGCACTGATTGCCAGCGTAGCCAGCACGATGAGGCTCCTTGTTCGGTTGTTCGCGGCCGGCGCCATTTACTTCAGAGCTTAGCCTACAATCGCCTGGGTCGATCGGTTATAGTCCCGCGCCTCGATGGATGTGATCAAGCGGTTCTTCCAGCGCGTCGTGCTGGATTCTTGGAGAGAAGCCGACGCCGAAGCGGATACCGCAGGCGCCGAGCAGCTGGACTTCCGGCCCATCGTTATCCTCGTCACGACGGCGGTCGTCCTCACCCTCGCGCGGTATTTCGGCGGCAACAGTACATTTTCCGAGATCTTTCCATATGACTCGAAGGTTCAAACGCGTGCCGAATGGGACCTGCTGGCACGGGCATGGTGGTCCGGTTTTCGCGTCCTCACGTACGTCGTCATCCCCATGCTCACCATCGTCCTCATGCCGGGTGAACGCATTCGAGACTACTACATTTCATTCCGAGGCTTCTTTCGGCACCTCTGGATCTATGCAGCTCTCTACTTGATCGTACTTCCCTTCGTTTTGCTCGTCGCCAGGCAAGATCAGTTTCTCCAGACGTACCCCTTCTACAAGTACGCCAATCAGTCGGTGAGCCACTTCCTCAAGTGGCAGGTCCTCTACGCGGCGCAGTTTCTGTCTCTGGAGTTCTTCTTTCGTGGCTACATGCTTCGAGGACTCGGTCACAAGTTCGGCTATGGCGCCATCTTCGTGATGGTGGTGCCCTATTGCATGATCCATTACCCCAAGCCGCTTCCGGAGACGCTCGGAGCGATCGTTGCGGGGGCCGCCCTCGGGACGCTAGCCATGCGAACACGGTCCATCTGGGGAGGCGTCCTCATCCACGTCGGCGTTGCGCTCACGATGGACGTGCTCGCCGTATCCGAATGTCCACCGCCGGGCGGGCCGCCGTGCCGCTCGGGCTAGTGGCCTCGTTCCGGGTCAATCCTCGAGAGTGATCGCGCCGGTGGGACAGTATTTGACGGCAAGCTCGACTTCCTCGCGGAGCTCTTCGGGCGGCTCCTCTTGCAGGATGTTGAGGAACCCTTGCTCGTCGACTTGAAAGACCTCGGGGGCCTCACCCATGCAGTTCGCGTGTCCTTGACAAAGATCGAAATCAACCTTGATCCGCATGTATATGAGCCTCCTTTCTGCAATATACATCCGAACGTAGAATATTGTTACAAAAAAGGTAATCGTGTTCTATTCTATCTTCGCCGTGTCGGAAGCCATTGCTCGAGCCCGCAGCGCGAAAGCCTCGATGTATCGCTCGCTCGTCGTTGCCTCGGCCGAGCACCTCTTCGCCACGCTGGGCTACGAGAAGACGAAGATCCAGGACATCGCGACCGCGTCTGGCCTTTCGCTGGGCACTCTATATTCGGTGTTCACGGGGAAGGCGGACATCCACGAGGCGGTCCACGACGAGCGATTGGCCGAGCTCTTTCGGCTGACCGGACGCGCCATGAGGAGTGAAGCGCGCGCTGCCGAACGTTTGTTGGCGGGGAATCGTGTCTTCGTCCGATGGTTGACCGAACACCCGGACTACCTGCGCATTCATCTCAACGCCGGAGGAGCGTGGTCTTCCGATCCACGACAAGTCGGTGACGGCCTCGTGGCCGCCTGGCACCGAGGGATCGACCTGATGGCGCGCGTGCTCGAAGAGGCAATGCGCGACGGAGACGTATACCAAGGCGATCCCGTCATCACGGCGCGACTCATGGCTGCCATTCAGCAGGTTTTCATTTCCTCGTGGTTCGACACAGGCATGGAAGACAGCGCTACGAGCCTCACCGAGCGAATCGAACGGCAGCTTCGGCGGAGCCTATTTAGGAGTGGATCATGACAGCTCGAGCACAAGCTACGTCGGCATCTCTTGGCAGTGGGACCCTCAAGCAAGCGCCGAAGCTCAAGGGCGGCCTCCCTTTGGTCGGTCACACCATGGCCTTCGTCAAGGATACGATCGGTCTGCTTCAGCGAACCTACGACGAGTGCGGCAAGGTCGGCCGGTTCAAGCTCTTCGGGAAGGACATGATCCTCTTCACCGGGCCCGAGGCGCACGAAGCGCTCTTTCGCCAGCCCGATGAAGTGCTGAGCCCGAACGCGGCCTACAAGATGATGGTCCCCGTATTTGGGGAGGGCGTTGCGTACGGTGCCGAGCCCGCGAAGATGGCGGAGCAGATGCACATGCTCTACCCGGCGCTTCGCAACAATCGGATGCGCACCTACACGGAGATCGTCGCGCGAGAGACGCTGGATGTCCTGGCTCGATGGGGTGACTCCGGCGAAATCGAAGCCGGCGAATTCTTCGGGATGCTCACGAATTTCACATCGAGCAGTTGCTTGCTCGGTAGGGAGTTTCGCAACGAGATGAGCGAAGAGTTCTCGAAGGTTTACTACGACCTCGAACGCGGCATCGTGGCCTGGGGATACATTCATCCGTACTTGCCCATTCCTGCGTTCCGGCGAAGGGACAGAGCCCGCGCGCGCCTCGGCGGCATGGTCTCGGAGATCGTCGAGAAGCGACGACAGTCGGGATACCGCGGTGAAGACTTCCTTCAGACCTTGATGGACGCCGAGTACTCCGACGGCACCAAGTTGAGTGACCACGAGATCACGGGGATGCTGGTCGCCGCCATGTTTGCAGGACACCACACCAGCTCCGTCACGACCGCCTGGACCCTGATTGAGCTTCTTCGTCACCCTCGCTTCCTCGACGAAGTGCGTGACGAGATACGCCGAAGCTATTCCGAGAACGAAGACTACACGTTCCAGTCGCTTCGCGACCTCGAGAAGACCGAAGGCGCCGTGAAAGAAGCGCTGCGGATACACCCACCGCTGTTCATTTTGCTTCGCGCCGCTCTAGAGGACTGCGAAGTGCTGGGCTACCGGGTCAAGAAGGGCAACTGGGTAGCCGTTTCGCCGATGGTCGCGCATCGCGACGAGGAGGTGTTCAAGAACGCACTCGAGTACGACCCGGACCGTTACGGCCCCGGGCGCGAGGAAGACAAACGTCCATTCGCGTACATCTCCTTCGGTGGAGGGCGCCACAAGTGCATGGGCAATGCCTTCGCGATCCTGCAGATAAAGACCATCATCGCCGTGTTGCTCAATCGATTCGATTTCGAGCTCGTTGGTGATCCGATCGAAACCGATTTCCAAGGGCTGGTCTTGGGACCCAAGCCGCCGATCCGAATTCGTTACCGTCGCCGAGCAGCATGACGACCGGGCACAGCCCGCGTTGGTTTTCCGTCAACCCCAGCAAGGCATGGGGTGAGAAGTTCTTCCTCGTCTATTCGCCGGTTTGGATGACCTTCATGGGGATCGTGATGGCCTCCGGGACTACGACCCGAATCGGCGAATGGGGCTTTCTCGCGATCGGCTCAGCCGTGGCGCTTCCCTTGCTGGCGGTTCCGATGCTGATCCGCGACGAGCGGCCGATCGGCCGTCGCTGGTACGAGACGTACTGGTTCAAAGCCAATCTCTACATCGCCATCTTCAACTTTGCAGCGAACTACTTCGGCTCGGAGTACTTCTTCGACGTCCTCGGGATGGTCTACGAGTATCCGATGATCGAGCTCAACTTCGATTCCGCTCTTCTAGGATCCGGTGAGCAGCGGGTTCCGATCATCATGTACCTGCTCACGCAAGCGTACTTCCTCACGTATCATACGACGGCCGTGATCGCGCTTCGGCGGATCCGTACTTCTGGTCTTCCGATCGGTCGCTTCCTGTGGCCGGTCTTGCTGGTTTGCGTCGCCTATTTCTGGGCTTGGATGGAGACGAAGGCGATGGCCAACCCTTGGATAGAAGGGCAATTCTACTACGAGGACATGGAGCGCATGCTCCGATACGGTTCGCTCTTCTATTCGCTCTACTTCATCGCCAGCTTCCCCGTCTTTTACGAACTAGACGAGGTGCGAGGCCGGAACTGGAGCCTGCAGATCACTTGCGCCGCCGCGCTGTCCGCGAGCATGATCATGATGTTCCTGCTGGACTTCGCAGCGTCCATCTTCGGGCCCCTGACATAGCGGCTCAGCTGCGCTACCGAGATCGGAACCGATGGCAGAGCTGACAGAAGTCCGAGGCACCTACGAGTCGCGATTCGAACCGGTTGCGAAATTGATGTGCAAGCAGATCAGCCAGTACGGCGGTGGTGCCGCTGCGGCGGTGTTCCTCGACGGCAAGCCGGTCGTCGACATATGGGCCGGACCCGCACGGCACGATGGCACTCCCTGGCAGCGAGACACGATGACGATTTGCTATTCGGGCACGAAAGGCATCGTCTCTACCGCAATCCACATGCTCGCGACGGACGGCCTGATCGATTACGACGCCCCCGTTGCCGAATACTGGCCGGAGTTTGGCTGCAACGGCAAAGAACGAATCACGGTTCGACAGCTGCTTTCCCATCAAGCCGGGTTGCACAAGCTCGTGCGTCTGGTCGAGAAGCTCACCGACATCCTCGACTGGGATCTGATCGTTTCGCGGCTGGAGAAGACCGAGCCGGACTTTCGCCCTGGCACCGCAAATGCCTACCAAGCGGTGACATTTGGGTGGCTCGTAGGTGAATTGATTCGAAGGATCTCTGGGCTCACCGTTCCGGAGTTCATCGCGCGGCGGATTTCGGGTCCGCTGGGGCTCGACGGGCTGTACATCGGCGATGCAGACACCGAGATGCATCGCATCCCGGATTTCGTGGGGCTTCCTCAACTTCAGCGCAGCGGCGCGAAGCGCCTTTCGCTCGACTATGGTGTGCCGTTCTGGGTGCGCTCCAAGCGAATGCGGGATCTCTGTCGGCGCGGACTGACGCCGCGAAACGCAAAGCAGCTCTTCTCGCATCCTGCCTTTTGGAAGGCCTCATTGCCGGCGATGAACGGAGTCGCGACCGCCCGTTCGCTCGGCAAGATGTACGCGGCTTTGTCCATGGGCGGCGAGCTCGATGGCGTGCGTCTCGTCTCGGAAGAAATCATCGAGCAGGCAGCCGAAGTGCAAACCAAACGAGCCGACAAAGTCACGATTTATCCGCTCCATTGGAAGCTCGGGTACCATCGTACCGATGCGTTCCTGATGGACGTCCCTGAATCGTTCGGACACTTTGGCTTGGGTGGTGCAGGAGGATGGGCCAACCCGAAGCACAAGCTGGCGTTCGCTTTCCTTCACAGTAGCTTCCCGATGTCGATCATCGGGCAGACGCGGACCGTGATGATGACCGCGGCGGTCTACGAATCGCTCGGTATCTACAAGGGGCTCTGCCACACACTGAGGCACGGACCGATCGTCGATCTCATACCAAGGAAGATCTAGCCAGCCTTTAGACGGAAGCCGGAGATGAGCGAGAAGATTGGAATCGTGGGGGGCGGCATTGCGGGCGTAGGGGCGGCGTGGGCGCTCCACCGCGCTGGTTTCGAGGTCGAGCTCTTCGAGAAGGGTTCCGCTCTCGGGGGCAACGCGAAGACCTTTCGTTGGCCGGCAGGGGGAGGCTATGCAGAGTCTCCGCTGCTCGTCGTCGCCTGGCCACAGATCTACTACCACAACTACGAGCTCTTGTTGAAGGAGCTAGGCGTCGGCATCGACACCCTTCCGATTTCGTATTTCGTGCAAACGCCTGACGGGCACTTTTGCCAGGACGGTGCCACCGGACTCTATCCGCGCTTTGCGGACGATTTTGTGCGCTGGAAGAGGTTGGTTGCGTTCGTCGGTCGCGTGAATTCCATCTTCCTGCCGAAAGACAAACACGACTCTCTCTACCACTTCTCGTACTTCAACCCGCTCAACCTGATTCCGCTCTACTGGCTCGCTCGGCTCTTCGGAGTTTCGAGCGATTTCTGGGATACGATTTTCGTTCCAATCCACTGCGCGAGCTTCATCACGACATCCATGCGCGGCGTGCCAGCCGTCATCTTGCCTCTCCTGGAGAGCATCGTGCCGCTCGAAGAGCCCACTCGGATGGGAACCTGGCGCGGCGCGCCCCGCCAAGTCTTCGAACGAATGACTGCGCCTTTCGCCGAGAAGGTACACACACACCACGAGATCACCAGCGTCATGCGGCGGAACGGGGGCTTCCAGATCGGCGATTCGCAGGGGCGGACGTACCAAGTAGACAAGGTCGTATTTGCTTGCGACGCGAGCTCGGTGCTGCGCGCGCTCGAATCTCCGACCCGACTCCAGAAGTTGCTCTTCAGTAATGCGCAGTACGTCGACGACGTCGACCCGACGTTTTCACGCTTCGTCGTGCATTCCGACACGAGCATTCTTCCTGAGAGCCACCGAGCGCGGATTCTGTCCAACTACAACACCTACACCGAGATCGATGACACGGGCTCGCTCGAATGCACCTTCGTCATTTCCGCCCAGAACCCGAGCACCAAGGACGCCGGCGTCCCGATGTTGGTCACCTTCAATTCGAAGAAAGCGATCGGCAAGGTCCAGAAGCGGATCGAGCTCCCGCATCCGACCCACACGATGTCCTTACGAAACCTAATCATCATGTCGCTGATGAAGTTTCTGCAGGGGAAGGGCGGCATCTATTATTGCGGGACCTTCACGACACCGGAAGGGGGGCATGACCTGTCCTTCATGTCGGGCCTGGTCGCAGCGAGTGCGATCGGTGCTCCGTATCCGTTCGCCGGTGAAAGCTCCGACGCGATTGCGGATTTCAATCAGATGCAACGGATGATGCTGAAGGCTCGGGCGCGTCGACCGATCTAGACGAAGAGGGCATAGGAACCGTCCACGATCAGCTGAATGCTCGAGCAGAGCCCCCAAAGCGGGAACACGAACCAGATCACGTTGGTCAGGCCGACGAAGAGCAGCAGGTCTCTGAGCGAATGTCCTTCGTAGCGACGGTTGTTGACGAACTGAAAGAAGTAGACGGCGGTGCCGTAGAACATCTGCCAGAACACGATCACTCCCATGATCCCGAGAACCCGCGCCGGCATGAGCTCGAACGTCATTCCAAACGCGAAGAGCAGCGCCGGGATTAGCGTCGTAAAACCGTTGCCAACGTCGATGTTGTAGCCAAAAGAACGGCGATCCGAATAGCCGGGATCGAAGAGCGAGTAACTCGACCAGATGTGGGTCCATTCCCGGAAGCAGAAGACGCGGAAGAGCGGCAGCGGCCTCGCGAAGACTTCCGCGATACGCGCCATCTCGCGTCCTCGATAAGGCTCCTGCGTCGCCTCATATTCGGTCCGAATCTGGTCTTGGCACACGAAGAGAGCGATCTCCCACCATGCGACCAACACGTTGATCACCAGGAAGAAGGCCAAACCGATCTGCCTGGGGTTGTAGACGCCATGCACACTGCGGTGCATCCAGACGTGAAACGACGTGCCCAATAGGACCGCGATTGCGATGACGGCGGCCGTAGGAAGCGTGGGGCCTCTCGGTTCGGTGCTGGTCTCCATCTCTTTTCTCCGTAGCCTGGCAGGTTCCCCGTACTATGATCTCGCCGGAGGCAAGGCAAATGAGTGCGGTGAAGCAGCTTGGATATCTGGTGTTCGAGGTGAGCGATCTCGCCGCGTGGGAGCGCTTCGGGACCCAGATTCTCGGCCTGCAAGTCGTCGACCCGCGCCCCGATGGAGGATTTGCCCTCAGAATGGATGCCTATCGACAACGTTTCTTCATCGAACAGGGCCCGGCTGACGATCTCGTTGCGATGGGCTGGGAAGTCGATGGGCCAGTCGAGCTGGCCGGGATGATCGATCGGCTCAGGAGCGCCGGTCATGAAGTGATCGAGTGCACGCGCGAACAAGCTGCGAAGCGCAACGTCGAAGCGCTGATCCGTTTCACCGATCCCGCCGGAAATCCGGTCGAGGTATTTCACGGTCCCAAGATGGCTGCCGAACCATTCGTGTCCGATGTGGTTCGATCGGGGTTCGTCGCCGACGACCAAGGTTTCGGCCACGTGGTCGTGGTATCGAAAGACATGGCCGAGCATGAAGCTTTCTACGCCACCATGTTCGGTCTGAAGCTGAGCGACTACATCCGCTGCGAGTACTTCGGGCACAAGATCGACGTGACCTTCATGCATGCCAACGCGCGGCATCACTCGCTGGCATTCGGGGGCACCCAACTGAAGCGGATCCACCACTTCATGGTCCAGACGAGAACGATCGACGAAGTCGGCATGTGCTACGACCGTTTTCTCTTCTCCGGCGGCATGGTGCATCAAACGCTCGGGCGGCATCCGAACGACAAGATGTTTTCGTTCTACGGGTACACTCCGTCCGGATTTCACTTCGAGTTCGGCGCGGGCGCGATCGAAATCGACGACGCGACCTGGGAGGCGAAGACGCACGGTAAGGTCAGCGAATGGGGGCACCATCCGCCTCAGCTCCTCACCAAGGCCTATCGCCGCGCCAAGGAAGCGCACGAAAAGAAGCACTAAGCGACCATTGGACCGGCCCCTCGGAGTAGGCTAGAACACGTTCTAGTTCGAGGTTTGAGCCATGGTCGTAGCAGCAGTTCCCGAAGGAAAATACGTCGATGTCGGGAACGGCATCACCCTGCACTACCACGAGGCAGGAAGTGGCGATCGGGGTGCCGTCCTGTTCATCCACGGGAGCGGGCCTGGAGCGAGCGGCTGGAGCAACTTCAAAGGGAACTACCCCTTCCTCGCCGAGCACGGCTACCGGACGATCGTGCCCGACACCTTGGGCTACGGGTATTCGTCGAAGCCCGAGGATGGGACTTTCAGTCTCGATGACGTCTCCGCGCAGTACAAGTCGTTGCTCGACGCGCTCGACGTCACTCGAGTCACCTTGGTGGGCAATTCACAAGGTGGCGCGATCGCGATCAACATGGCGCTCAACTATCCGCAGCTCATTCAGAGGCTCGTCCTGATGGCGCCAGGCGGCCTCGAGACTCGAGAGACCTACATGGCGATGGAGGGCATCAAGGCGATGATTCGAGTCCTCTACAAAGAGGGCGTGAGCAAAGAAACCATGCGCAGAGTGTTTGCGCTGCAGCTTCATGACGAAACGAAGATCACGGATGAAGTGATCGAAGAGCGATATCAAGTCGCCATGACTCAGCACAAAGACAACATCGCCCGAATTCACGTGACCAATCAAGAAGCCCGCCTCTCCGAAATCCAATGCCCGGTCCTCTGTTTTTGGGGCGCCAACGACAAGTTCTGCCCATCGAGCGGAGCGGCAAAAATCGCCTCTGAATGCAAGTCCTCCCGGACGATGCTGATCTCGAGCTGCGGCCATTGGGTGATGGTCGAGTATCCCAAGCTCTTCAACGAGCTCACGCTGAAGTTTCTGGCCGACGATTTGGGATAGAAGCGAAGCCGTCCGACGGGATCGGCTAGTCCGGCGCGATGGCCGCTTCGACCGCGTCGAGGAGACTCTTGCTGTAGACACGGCCCGTGAGGTTCTCGCGGGTCGTATTTGCGACCGCATCCCACTCGGCCTTGTACTGGCTCGTATCGACCTCGATGATGCCGCGCTTGAGCAGCGAGGAATAGGCTCGATCGTCGTCGCGGCGGGCCATCACGTCGCCTGCACGCGCAGCGCGCTCGCTCGTGTCGAGAAGCACCTTCTGGTCGTGCTCCGTCAGCTCGTCGAACTTTTCTTGCTTGATCAATGAGCCGCCAATGATGATCCCGAAGTTGGTCTTCGCCATGTAGTTGAGGCGCGTGTACCACTGGAGCGCGACCGCCGCGAGAGCCGATGCAGGCACCGTGTCGAGCATGCGGGTCTGAAGGCCGCCGTACACCTCCGGCACGCCTACTCGCACCGCATTGGCACCGATCGTGCTGATGTAGCCTGCGAAAACCGGGTCGTCCTTCCAGGCCCAGGGGCGGAGCTGCTTGAGGTCTTCTGGTCTCGCAAACTCCTCCATCGAGAAAATGCGATTCTTCCCAGCCTCACCCCAGGCAAGCATCACGAACCCGGCTTCTTCGAACAGCTTCGCGAATCGGTCGCTCAGCTTTGCGCGCGCGCGTTCGAGCTGATCGTACTCGGTGATCATTCCCGGCGCGGTCAACACCAGCACCGGTCGGGCAACCATCCCGAGGCCCGTCGTCGTCACGCCCGCTGCATCCATCTGCCCGGCGCGCACTTTGCGGATGAAGTCCCGCTCGTCGCCCTGACTTCCGCCGGAATAGAATCGAAGCTCGACCCGGTTCTCGGTTTCCTTCTTGAGACTTCGATTCCAGGCCTGCATCAACTTCATGAACGCCGAACCGGGAGGTGCGAGCGAAGCAAAGCGAATGATGATCGGTGAAGCCGCGTTCGCAGTGGGCGCGGAAACCGCTCCGGGCAGGAGAAAAGCACTCGCGGCGAGGAGTGAAATGAAGGCGTGTTTGGCTTTATTCATGGATGTCTCGTTGGGGTGGACGCGATACTAGCAGCAATCCCCGAGTTCCGGCATCGAGTCTCCGTCTACCTGTGGCTCGCCCCGTCGAGGATCAGCTCCGAAGCGCGGTATCCGATGAGCATGCTGGGCGCATTGAGCGCGGAGACCGGCGTCCAGGGGATCGCAGACGCGTCCGCGATTCTGAGGCCGGAAACGCCACGAAGGCGCAATTGAGGGTCCACGGCATCGCGTTCACGGGTTCCCATGCCGCACGTCCCGGCAAAGTGATACGTGGTGATGGTGTTCTTCCGAACGTAACTGGCGATGCTCTCGTCACTGTTGACGCGCTTGCCAGGCATGAGCTCCCTGACCTTCCACTGCGCAAGCCCATTCGACTCACCGATCGCTCGCGCGATGCGCACTCCTTTCACCATCGTGTCGAGGTCTTCGGGGTGCGAGTAATACGCTGGGTCGATTGAGGCCTGGGCGCGGGCGTCCGCGGACTCGAGGCGAAGCCTGCCTCGGCTCTTCGGCTTTCCGAGAATCAAGATGACCCCGAACATTTGGTCTGCGAACCGTTGGATGGCGCCGATCCGGAAAGCGGCCCCGACGAGGTTCCGAACCATTTGCCGCGAGCGAGGCCCGTAGAGCGAATTAGGCACGACCATAGGCGGGAGCATGCGCTGCATCATCTGGCGCATCGCCGAGGGCGCCGGCCAGTATACGTAACAGGTGTCGCTCTGCGATTCTGGCAGGTCGCTGTCTTCGTTCGTCCGGTAGAAGCTGTACACCTGGGGGTAGAAGCAATCGATTTCGGCTTTGGCCTTGAAGAAGACGGGGACGTTCGGATGATCGTGCAATCCGTCTCCGATCGAGGGGCGGTCTGCAACCACCGGTATGCCGAATGCGCGCAGGTGCTCGCTCGGACCGACTCCCGAGAGCATCAAGATCTTCGGTGTTTCGAGCGCACCGGCGCTGAGAATGATCTCCATGGCGGCGGCCGCACGCTTCAGCTCGCCCTCGTGCTCGAACTCGACGGCCCTTGCGCGCTTCTCCGCACTGAACACGATCCGGTGTACGTGGGCTCCAGTTATCACGCTGAGGTTCGGGCGCGGACCCACGTTCTTGATGAACGCCACGTACGAGCTCCGCCTCTCTTCGCCCTCGTAGGACATCCACTCGTATCCGATCACATTGTGCATGTCACCGTCGTTGAGGTCCTGCTTGCGAGTGAATCCGTTTTGCTCGGCTGAGGCGATGCAGGCTTCGGTCCATCTCGTCGCCGGCCGTCGATGAGGGCGGAGTGTCTTCTCGATCGCTCCGAATGCTTCTTGAATCTCGTCCCAGTGCCATCCTTTCGGCCATTCGGCATAATCCTCGCGAGCGCCGCGGGTGTAGACCATCCCGTTCACCGAGCCGCTTCCTCCTAGGACGGTTCCGGTGCCTGCAAAGACTCGCTGTCTGGCCGCGTGCGCCTGGGGCACCGAAAATCGCTCACCCATCACCGCATCGTTGATGAAAGCGTCCTTGTAGCCCGCAGCGACCAAAGTCTCGGGGTGTTCTTCCGCCGCTGGACCGCTCTCGATAAGAAGGACCCTCAGTCGCCTGTCATCCGCGAGTCGAGACGCGACGATGCAGCCGGCCGACCCTCCACCGACGACGATGTAGTCGAACTCCTCCATCAGCTCTTGCGGCCTAAGAGCTTGAGGAAGCCGCGCCAGCGTTGCACAAAGCCCCGACCATAGATCAGCTCGATGACGCCGCTGAAGATGCCGTAGTCTCTTTCGGCGATCGGAAAAACGCGGTTCGCTTGGTGGATCGGAAGGCGATCCTCGACGACCGCCTTGATGTTGCACATGGAGCGCAGCCCTTCGCGACCGTTCATGCGGCCGAAACCAGATGCCTTGACGCCCCCAAAGGTCAAGCTTTGCGCCATGTAAGTGATGCCCGCGAACTCGTTGATGGCGCTCATCCCGGCTTCGAGCTCGGAGGCAATCTTGCGCGCGCGCGCGCGATCTTTCGAGAACACGGACGATGACAGTCCGTAGGACACGCCGTTTGCGACCTTCACCGCTTCTGCGTCGTCATGCACGCGCATCAGTAGCATCACGGGCCCGAATACCTCGTCTTTGGCGATGTCCATCTCGGGGGTCACGTCCGCCAAGATCGTGGGCTCGAAATAATCGCCCTTCTCGTCGAGCGTCCTCTTACCGCCCCTCACGACGCGAGCGCCTTGCGCAACCGCCCCATTGACCGCTCGTTCGATCACCTCGAGCTGTAAGGGCGTCACGATCGCCCCGACATCGACGAGCGATTCGCGACTGCTGCCTTGGCGGAATCCGTCGACGAGCTCAGCCGCACGTTTCTCGAAGGCATCGTAGACCGAGTGGTGAACGAGAATGCGTTCGGATGCGACGCAGTTTTGACCGCAATTGATGTAACAACCCGCCAGAGCGGCGTGGACGGCTTGTTCGAGGTCGGCGTCGTCGCAGACGATGAACGCGTCTTTGCCGCCGAGCTCCATGACGACCGGGATCACGCGCTCGGCGCTCGCCTCGATGACGCGGCGCCCGTTTTGAACCGAGCCGATGAAGAGAATCGTATCTACGGCAGAACGCGCCAAAGCCGCGCCGGTCGGACCATATCCTTGTACGGCCTGAACCAGATCAGGACTGTGACCGGCAGCCTCGATGACCCCCCGCAACTCGTCGATGAACCTTGCGCTCGACCAGGCCACCCACTCGGAAGGCTTGAGTACGATGGCGTTCCCCGCCATCAGCGCCGGGATGAGCGGATTGACGATGTTCTGGAACGGGTAGTTCCAAGGAATGATCGCCGCGACGACGCCAAGCGGGTGATACTCGAGCCGCGCCTTCTTGTGCAGCAAGAGGCCTGAAGACACCGGCTCGGGTCGCAGGTACTTCTCGCCATTCTTGATCATCCAGCGGAACTTCTCGCAGGTCGGCCAGATCTCCCCCATCAGCGCGTTCTCGCGCGTCTTGCCCGAGTCACGCTGCACGGTGAGACAAATCTCGTCTTTGTGCTCGACCGTGTAGGCAAGCAGCGCGCGGAGCAGCTCACGCCGCTCTTCGAAGCTGGTCTTGCGCCAGGCTCTCTGAGCGACCTTCGCCCGCGCCACTGCGGCATCCACGTCCTCAGGAGAGTCGATCCGAACCGAGCCGAGGCTTTGCCGCGTCCCAGGGTCCACGCATGAGATCTCGTGCGACCCGTGGGACATCGTTGATCGAGACCCAACAGAAATCGGAATTGACATTCTGATTTCCGCCTTTATCATTCCGACTCAACCGTGTCAACGAGCACAGCAGTCGCAAAAGCCCAGGAATCTCTTCGAGCGAGGAAGCGAGAGCTTTACCGAGATGCTGTCCTCGACGCGGCCGAACGGGTCTTCGGCGAAGAGGGGTACGAGGCGACCAAGGTGCAGCGAATCGCCTCCGAGGCCGGCGTTTCGCTCACCACGCTCTACAGCGTGCTCGAGTCCAAGTGGGAGATTTATCGGGCCGTACACCGGCGGCGTTTGAACGAGGTCATGCACCTCACCGAGGGAGTCCTTGGGCGAGAGCTGTCTTCTCTCGACACCCTCATCGCAGGTACCCGGATGCAACTCGGATTCTTCATGACACGCCGCGACTTCACCAAGATGCAGCTCAAGGAAGTCACCGCTTGGTCGACGATCGAGCTCTTGCGGAGCCCGGAACAAGTCGAGGCGCTCGGCGCTGGGTTGAAGCTCTTTGGTGAGCTGCTTCGACAGTGCATCGAAGATGGATTCCTCGTCGATGATGATCCAGAGCTGATGGCGCGTATGATCATCGCCTCGCAGCAAGTTCGCTTGGCCATGTGGATGGATCGCGGCTGTGAGGAAGATCCCCGGCGCGTATCCGATGCAGCGCTTCGCCACTTACTTCGCAGTTATTGCAAAGCGGACAGGCTCGCAGCAGCGCTGCAAGCGGCGGGCCTGGAGGACGCATCGTGAGCGTCACATTTCACGAGTTGACGGTGTCCGCGGTGATCCGCGAGACTTCCGAGTGCAGCTCATTCGAGCTTCTCGTGCCGGCCGAGCTCGAGGATGCGTTCCGTTGGAAGTCGGGCCAGCACATCACCATCGAGGTTCCATGGGAGGACTTCAAGGTCACTCGCTGCTATTCGATTTCGAGCTGCGCCGAGCTCGGCGAAACCTTGAAAATCGCAGCAAAACGCGTCCAAGGGGGCCGGGTCTCGAACTGGCTCAACGACAATCTCAGAGTGGGCGATGCGATCAAAGCCAGCGCGCCCGAGGGCCGCTTCGTTCTCGACCCCGAAACCCGTTCGGGCGCGCCGCTGTTTCTCTTTGCCGGCGGGAGCGGGATCACGCCCATCATTGGCCTGCTGAAGAGCGCGCTCTTCGAGACCAAGCGCTCGGTGACATTGCTCTATGCCAATCGCGACGAGGAATCCGTGATTTACGGAGCAGAGATCGATCGACTTGCCTTCGAGCATCCCGAGCGGCTGGTAGTTCGTCACCACTTCGACACGGAGAACGGCTACTTGACGCCCCATGAAATTCGATCGCTTCTCCATCATACCGACATCGCCGAGTTCTATCTGTGCGGACCGGCGCCGTTCATGGAGCTGATCGAGACGACCTTGCACTCGGCAGGCGTGCATGAAGAGCTGGTCTACATCGAGCGCTTCGTCTCTCCCGCCGACCCCGATCGAGTCGAAGCCGACATGATCGACATCGAGTCGCTCGAAGCGCCTGAAACTTTCAGCCTGTGGCTCGGTGGCCGGTCGCGCACCGTGCCGTACGTCAGAGGAAAGACCCTTCTCGAATGCGCCCAGGACGCTGGCCTGCAACCGTCGCACTCCTGCGAGTCGGGATACTGCGGTTCCTGCATGGCCCATGTGAATACCGGCAAAGTTCGCATGAGGACGCACGAAGCGCTTTCCGAGCGCGACATCGCGCGGGGCGTGGCCCTCCTCTGCCAGAGCTTTCCGGCCAGTAGCGAGCCGCTCGAGCTCGACAACGACTCGACGTCCTTCCGCGCGGCATCCGCGGTGAAATCATCCTACGGAAAGCGTGCGTCCCAACTCGCGGCCGTGGCCGTGTTTGCATTCATGGTCGCTGGGACGCTCATTCTCAGGTTCGTGCACTAGGTGGTAGAATGACTCCTCGGAAATCGACATGAAGGTCTTGTACGTCATCCTCATCAGTTATGCGTCCGCGGGGCTTGCACAGGCGGTTCTGTTCTATGCCTATCGCTCCAAGGACGCGCAGCAGTACCTGATCAGCGATGATCCTCATCGCTCCAAGACCGACCGCGAGCTCCATTGGAGAGTCGCTCTCAACATCACCGTTTCGATCACCCTGATCTTCAGCGTGATGTTCGGCCTCGGAGGGTACCTCTACTACGATCATGCGGTACCCGTTTGGCGGTACGTCCTAGAAGCAGTGACCGTAGTTCTCATCTACGACTTCGCGTACTACTTCATGCATCGCTATCCATTCCACGAGTGGAAGATCCTCCGCGGAGTGCACTCCGTTCACCATGCGGCCAGGAATCCGAGGTTCATCGACAGCCTCTTGCTGCATCCAATCGAAACGGTTCTCGGGCTCGGTTTGTTCTTCGGATCGGTGGCCCTGGTCGGCGGAGTGCACTTGTACACCTTGGGCGTGCTCTTCACGACCTACACCGCGCTCAACATACTCAATCACGCTGGACTCGACGTCCCGCATTTCCCATTCAAGACGCTGGGGGTCCTGGCGGCGAAGCACGACCGGCACCACCACAGCATGCTTTCCGGCAACTATGCGTCCATCACGCCGTTGCCCGACATCATCTTCGGTACGGTTGAGTAATCCATGACTGTCAGTTTGGTTACCGGGGGGTGCGGATTCGTTGGCGCAGCGATAGCCCGCGCGCTTCAGGCACGCGGGGATACGGTCATCATCGTCGACGTTGCGCCCACGTGCCCCGTCGAAGGGGCCGATTATCGACGAATCGACATCACGGACAAGGCGGCCGTCACCGCAGCATGCCGCGGTGTCGATGTGATCATCCACAATGCTTCGATCGTTCACACGAAACAGAACAAGCAGGACGTGGTCTGGGGAGTGAATCTCGGGGGCACGGAAAACATGCTTGAAGCCGCGCGTCAGCACGGCGTTCCACGGTTCATCTACATCAGCTCCGGGAGCGTCGTGTACGAGGGAAAGGACATCGAGAACGGAGACGAGAGTTTGCCGTACTCGTCGGTTTCCCAGGCGCCCTATGCGGACAGCAAGATCGCTGCGGAGAAGTTGGTTCTCGCTGAGAACGGCCGGGGCGGCATGGCAACCTGCGCACTCCGGCCCCACGTCATCTTCGGTCCCGGAGACAACCGGTTCATGCCGACGCTACTCGAGAAGGGGCGCAACGGTCAGCTGCGCGTGCAGATCGGCCGTGGCATTTGGCTCTCCGATTACACCTACGTGAGCAACTTGACCGATGCTGTCCTTCTCGCCGACGAAGCGCTCGCCAAGGACGGGCTGAAGAGCATCGCTGCGGGCCAGGCTTATTTCATCACCAATGGCGAGCCGATGCCGTTCTGGGACTTCATACGCAAAGTCGCAGCTCGACTCGGCTTCCCTCCGGTGAAGTACAGAGCGCCGAAGTCACTCGTCTATGCGATCGCAGCGATCAAAGAAGGGATCGATACGCTGAAGGGTGGGACGCTCAATGCCGAAGACGGTCTGACGCGTTTTGCCATACGCTACATCTGCACCCACCACTATTTCAGCATCGAGAAGGCGCGCCGCGAGCTCGGCTATGACCCGTCGGTCAGCGTGGACGAGGGGATCGAGCTCACCTGTCGGCATCTCGAAGCCACCGGCGCGGTCTAACCGATCCGATCGGCCCCAATCCTGCTGCAGCCGGATTTGGCGGACGGGCCGCAGTCCCCCCGAACGCGGCCCGTCCCCGGCCCCTGCTGTCGCCCCTTTGAATGCGCGCAGGAATGAACCAGTTGCCCTATGGATCGATATGCCGGTTCGAAGGTGTAGGTGTCTAGTACCGGTGACAGTTCATTACAATTTCGACTAGCCTCCGGGGCTAGTTTGAAGCCCCCACGCGTTTGATACCTTGCCGCTGCAGGCTTGCCGGGGCGGTGCAAGCTGGTACAAGGGCTCGCGTTCGGGAGCCTTCCAAACGATCGGGGCGAGTCGAGTGTCTATCGAGATTGTCATCCTTCTCACCGCGTGCGGCATCCTCATTCTACTGGGGGCGCTCGAGCTGATCTTGCACCGTCGGCGCCTGGCGAGGATTCCGATTCGTATCCACGTGAATGGCACGCGCGGTAAGACCAGCGTGACGCGCTTGATCGCCGGCGGCCTCCGCGAGGCGGGCATCCGCTGCGTCGCCAAGACGACCGGCACGGTTCCTCGCTTCATTTTGCCGAATGGCCGCGAGGTTCCTGTCTATCGTCCGGGTGGTGCGAATATCATCGAGCAGAAGCAGTCGGTCACCATGGCGGCGGCGCAGCGAGCCGAAGCGCTCGTCGTCGAGTGCATGGCGCTGCAACCTCACCTTCAATGGCTCTCCGAATCGAAGCTCGTTCGCGCTACGCACGGCGTGATCACCAATGCCCGGCCCGATCACCTCGACGTCATGGGTCCCACCGAAGATGACGTTGCGCGCGCGCTCGCTGCCACCGTTCCGGTGGGCGGTGTGTTTCTGACGGCAGAGCGCAATCACCGAGAGTTCTTTCAACAAGTCGCTGCGGACCGGGGGTCTCGCTTCCATGCCTCGGAGGACATCGTTCGCCCGCTTGGCCCCGAAGACCTCCAAGGCTTTTCTTACCTGGAACATCAGGAGAACGTCGAGCTCGCGCTCGCGGTCTGCGAAGAGATCGGCATCGACACCGAAACCGCCCTTCGAGGCATGTGGAGGGCCAAGCCCGATCCCGGTGCGATGACCGAGGCTCGCGTCGAATTTTTCGGCCGCCACATCGTGTTCGTCAACGGTTTTGCGGCGAACGATCCCTTTTCGACGCATTACATCTGGGAGCAGGCCTTGCGCCGCCACCCCGAGCTCGAACGTCGTGTGGCCGTGTTCAACTGCAGGTCAGACCGCGCCGACCGTTCGGAGCAACTCGCCGAGGCGTACGCGAGTTGGACGCAGGCCGACGAAGTCGTCCTCCTCGGCACCGGTCAGTACATTTTCGCGCGCGCTGCCGTGAAGAGCGGTCTCGATCCTACGCGCTTGGTTTTCGTCGACCGGACCCATCCGGCCGATATCTTTGAGATTCTGCTGGGCCTCGCCGAGACCTCCGCCTTGATC
Source organism: uncultured delta proteobacterium (assembly GCA_963786865.1). Lineage (GTDB taxonomy): Bacteria > Myxococcota_A > Polyangia > Polyangiales > Houyiibacteriaceae > SG8-38. The sequence continues at coordinate 108,969 of CAWBAV010000003.1, forward strand.
ATGGGGCTTGGGAACATCGCGGGACCTGGCCTGGCGTTGGCCGAGTACTTCGCCAATCGGGGGACAGAAAATGCCAGTAATTGAGTTGTTGACCCTGTCGATCGGGCTCGGCCTCGCTGCCAGCCTCCTTTACGGAGAGCTCTTCGGCCTCGCAGCGGGCGGAATGGTCGTGCCGGGCTACGTCGCTCTCTACATGAACAAGCCGGTCGACATTGGACTCACGCTGCTTGCCGCTCTCATCACGTTTGGCTTCTTGAGGGGCGTCTCCCAGATCGCGATCGTCTATGGCCGCCGGCGAACCGCTCTGACGATCTTGGTGGGCTACCTCGTCGGGCTGGCATTCCGGATGTGGCTGGACAGTCCCATCGTGCCAATGTCCGAAGGCGCGATCATCGGCTTCATCATTCCCGGCCTGATCGCGATTTGGTATCAGCGCCAGGGCGTGATCGAAACCACGCTGAGCCTTCTCACCGCCGCGATCATCGTGCGCATGGTCCTGGTCGTGTTCATCGGAGACGTGACGATATGAGAGGGATGTATTGGAAGCCTGAGGGCGCATCTCAGGTTCAGCGGGCCTTGGTAGCAGCCCTCGCCGTAGTGGGTTTGGTCGCGGTCGAGGTGTTCCCTACGGAAGAGCAGCAGCCGCACTACGCCGAAAAGATGCTCGCGGCGCGCAAAGCCCAAGATGCCTTGGAGGTCATTCGCGACGCATCCGAGCGACGCGGGCTCTTCCTGCGCGCGAAAACCGACCCATCCGGTTCGAGAATCATCGGTGATGTCCTGTCGCCGATCACCAGCGGCAGCGGTAGCTTGGTTTCGAAGCAGACTTCGGTGAACCCCAACTTCGCCGCTGTGGTCGTACAGTGGCTCAAGGACTTGGATATCAAGAGCGGCGACCTCGTCGCCGTGGGCTTGTCCGGGTCTTTTCCTGCGATGAACGTGTCAGTTTTCGCCGCACTGCATGAGCTCGGCATCGAGCCGATCATCATTTCGAGCACGGCCGCTTCGCAGTGGGGCGCAAACAATCCCAACTTCACTTGGCTCGACATGGAAACCACGCTTCGCAAGGCCGACGTCTTCCCTTACAAGTCGGTCGCGGCGTCACTCGGTGGCGTGGGGGATGACGCGATAGGCCTGACCGAGCAAGGTCGAACCATGCTGGAGCGCGCCATCGAGCGAAACAAAGTCACCGCCTTGACCGAATTCGATGCGAAGAGGCCCAAATCCCGTCAGGCCGAGGGCGAAGAGGAATCGCAGACACCAGAGCTCGGTCTGATCGATCAGGATCGCGTCCGCGAGCGAATGCGCGTGTACTACGAGAAGGCAGGGGACCGCCCGATCAAGGCCTACGTCAACGTCGGCGGTGGAACGGTCTCCGTCGGGACGAAGGTCGGCAAGCGGAAGTTCGTTCCCGGTGTCAATTCCCGGCCGCCCAAGGGCATCGAGGACATGCCGCCGTCGGTGCTCGGCGCGTTTCTGGAGAACGGCGTGCCGGGGATTCACGTGACACAGATCATCGATCTCGCCGAGGAATACGGCCTCGAAATCGCGCCGCAAGTGGTTCCGGAAGTTGGAACCGGCGATATCTTTCAGAGGCGCCAACCCAATCGCTGGCTCGCGGGTATCGTGCTGTCGTTGATCCTGCTCGCGCTCTTCGTGATCGCCCGGGCTCCCTGGGGTACCCGGATGCTGCGCGCGACCATCCCGCCCGAGAGCATCCTGCCGCCGCCGCCGCGCGCTCCGATTGGGATTGGAGCTCGACCCGAGGGAACCGAGGGTGGACAAGCGCCGCGCCGCCCTTCACCGGATTGATGAGCAGTTTCATCGTGCTATCTCGTCTGCCCTTGGAGGTTCTAGATGCTTCGTAACTCGGCTCTGACACTCTTGCTGTCCACTGTGCTTCTCTGCTCGAGCTGCGCAAACGACGTCGTTCAAACCGGCACCGTCGAGGTCCAGACCGACGAGGACGCGGACTTCAGCGCCTATCAGACGTTCAGCGTCGTGACCGCGGACCTGGTAGATCCCGACGACCTTCCGGAGCTCAGCGAGGAGCAAATCGCGTTCAACGACAAGGTCAACGACTTGATCATCGAGGCCATGCAAGCGGAGCCCGTGTGTTTGACGTTCATTCCGCCCGACGAAGTGACCGAAGAGAACCAGCCTGACCTCTGGGCAGCCAACGGGCTCGGGCAATCGACCGACGGCGGTTACTACTACGAGTGCGTCGGCGACTGGTGGTGGGGCTACTGGGGTTGGTACTGGGACCCCTGTGCGTACTGGTATCCGGTGTACGTCGAATACGACGTTGGCAGTCTTCTCATCCTCGCTGGCCCGCCTCCGGTCGGTACCGAGGAGCCGGCTCCGGTCTTCGCGGGGCTTGCTCAGTCGGTCCTTGGCACCGGTCCGGACCTCGATACCAAGGTTCAAAACGCCGTACAGGCGATCTTCGATCAGTGGCCAGAGAAGGTCCGCCCCTGTCCGACGACCCCCTGACGCCAGCGCTGTTGGCGGCTTTGGCGTCGGTGGGCGCTCGCCAAGTCGACATGCCCACGCTTGGTGAGCTTGGGCGGAAACAGATACGCCGCCAAGTACACCAAGGGGTCCCTGACCTCCCCGTGCTCGAAAAGCCCGAAGTGAAGGTGCGGCCCCGAGTCCTTGATTCCCGTACGACCTACGGCGCCGAGGCGCTGGCCCGCCTCTACGCGGTCACCGATCTCCACGTCGTAGCTCGCGAGATGCGCGTAGAGGGACACCACGCCGTTTCCATGGTCGACTTCGACGAACAATCCCCGAGGTCCCATGTGGCGTTGGTGTACGATCGCGGCACCCCAGGGTTCCAAGGGGATCAGCGCTCGGCGTTCCCAATCGACGCCAGCGAACGTGACTGTGCCAGCCGCAATCGAGCGAACGGGCTCGCCTTGTTCGGATGCGAAGTCGATACCTCGGTGCGGGCGTCGCCCGTTGTCGCGAGGCTCGCCCAGACCGCTGATCGCGATTCGCGGGTAACCATCGAGCGGGCTCACGAATGAGATGCCTCCGAGCCCTTTGCCGTGGGCGTCGACCATTGCATGACTGTTGAGCAGTCGGCGCCTCGCAAGCAGAATACGGTCCTCCGGTGCAGTGTCGGCAACCCGATCTCCCCATACGAAGTGGGAGATCGCGTGGCGATGGGGCACGGAGTCGAAGGCACCGTCGATCTGTGGGCATTGCCGACCAAAGACGTTCAACAAGGCCGCGGCGAAATAGATGTTGGCTTTCGGGCTCAGGAGCGCGTCTCTCCGCAGCTCGAACGCGCTTACCTCCAACTCCTGGCGCTCCCAACCCTCACGGGTCCGTACAGCGAAGTGGTACTTGCCGTCACGAATGTTGTCCGCGTGCATGCCAACGTTGATGAGCGTCAGTCCGGTCCCGTAGCTGTTGTCGATGTCGGGCTTGCAGTCGCTTTGCGAGTAGACCAGCGCGGCAAGAAGCCATGGATCCACGGCGAATTCCTGACTGTAGTGGACGATGTCCGCAGCGTAGCGCTCGAGCTCACTCGATGGTGTCGAGGTCGGACAGAGATCTCTCATCGCCCGTGCAAGCTGCTCGGGTTGCACCTCGGCGGGTGACCCCGGCTCATCGGGCCAGTACGACAGGTCGACCAGACCTCCTCCGCGCGGGCGAAGTCCCAAGCGCCGCATCTCGTCGGCGGTCAAAGGACCCCTAGCGCCACCGGCGGCGGGCTCGGGAGCATCGTGCACCACGACTCCGGTTCGGAGCCGCCTCTTCCAAGGCGTCTCTTGCGCATGGCTCGGCGCCAACGAAGCGGTGAACGCGACGAGGAAGGTCAGGGTTAAGGAACAGGTGAGAATTCTCAAGCGTCTCTCCGAAGCTCTAAGGATGCCGCGAAGAAATGGAGCTTCCAACTTAATGGTCTAAGTATCCGGAGTGTTTCGCGTCTTCAAAGGTTTTGCCCACTCGCTCCATGTCCGCTAGGGTGCCGTTCGGGCTATGCGGCGACACGCAGAATGAGTGGCTACAGAGGGACAGATACATCGAGGGGGATCCTCGCATCGCTTGCAAACCGCCAGGAGCTCTTCGCTCGGCGTCAATACGAGCCGGTGGTGTCTGCCGAAGCGCTCGAATCGGCGACCTCGACTTGGTTTGGCGTCGGAGTTGCGGCGGACGACGCCAGTTGCGGTCTTCCCGTCGACGTCCTCATCCTGGTCTTCGCCCAGGAAATGGTTCGCCGGGAGCTCGGGCTCGCCAAGAGCTCGATCCTGATCGCGGACAGCAACGCATGCAATGCCGGTGTTCCGAGGCTCGATGTACATCGCGCAGCTTCGCTCGCGCAAGGCCCCTTGGAAGCCCTCGTCGAGCGATTTGGCTTCCCCGTGCACGTTCGTCGTTCGTCTTCGTTGGCGCCTGCGTCGGAGATCGAGCGGCAACAAGAAGCGCTCGAGATCGAAAACGGTTACGTTGCGCAGCAGCTCGTCCAGACGGAGATCATGCGCACCCGCGGAGCTGCAGTGAAGATCGGTTGGGCGCTGTCGGCCTGCACTTACGACGAAACTTACTTCGATCGGCTCTATCGCAACCGATTCGGCGAGGGTGTTTCGTTTGCATACACCATCGGGGGTCGAACCCTCAATCCGCAGCGCCCTCGCGCGTGTCCGTACCTCTGCCGGGAGCCGCGCGATCGCTTGCTCCTAGGCGTCAAAGAGAACGCCGTTCGAAAGCTCTACTCCGACCCCGACTCTCCCGCGGTCCGCGGCTATCGCCGCTTGGTCGCGAAGCTCGCACGCGCCTATTCCCACCTCACTGGAGACGACCCGGGAACGCCGGAAACCTTTCTCCAGTTCATCGTGGATGCGTCCGTCAGGCCGGCTACTGTAGGAAAGCGGGAAGCCCGCGAATCGCGAGCCGGCGGCCCTTCGAGCTTCGCTCCCTGATCTCTCGGATCTGCATCTCAGTCAGAGCGTCTGCGCCGCTCCCGCTTTGACCGGAGCGGAGAAACGATCGAGGGCTCACTCCGCGCTCGAGGAGCAACGCCGTTGCGTGGTCGAACACCGACTCGCGGCGCTTCATCGCATCGAAGCTACTTTCGATGACCACCCGGTCGATCCAGCGTTCATCGCGCGCCCAGCCTAGGAAATCGACCATCCGTTCGATGGACGCTTTGCGATCATTCAAGAGGTCCTCGTAGCGAACGCTCAGCACATCGGGATCGGATGCTCTAGCTCGCCATCCGGCTACGTGCTCGAACCAAGAACCGTACTGTAGGTGACCATCGACGAACAGGCGGTGGAAATCTGCCAGCGAACCTCGGAAACCCAGGTACGCACGATAGAAGTGAAAGTACGAGACGAGAACGTCCAATCCGTCTCGCTCGACATAGATGTAGCGCGCACCATCAGGAAGCCATTCCCGCGGAAGATGGCTCTTGAATACGCGCGGTGACGGGAACCGATCCAAGTCGGCTGCGGTCAAGTCACCGATCGCGAGAGAGCGCTCGAACCAGGGCGAAACCTCGGTGAGATGAATCGGGTCCGGCTGCTCTTCGTGCGTCAATAGGTACAAGATCCACTGCGTCAGAGTCGTTCCCGAGCGCGGGTAGCTCGAAATGAAAACGTCGCTCGGTCGAACCTCGAGCTCCAGTCGCCCGCGCAGGAAGTTGGCGACTCTACGCGTGTTGTCGAGACCACGCGCTGCCCGATCGAGTGCGCTCGTGGCAAGACGAAGGACGCGACTCGCCGTCTTTTTGATTGGGTCTCCGGTCGCTTTCATCTTGGTTGGCCGCATGATCGGACCCTGACTACCCTAGCACCACGAATGGAAGCCCTAGCACATATCGCGACACCTGAGTTCGCCGCCGCCTTCGTCGTCAGCTTCATTGCCGCGGCCCTTCACAGCACCGTCGGCTTCGGCTTCGCGCTCATCAGCGTGCCCCTTCTATCGCTGCTCAATCCGCTGTTCGCTCCGGTTCCCCAACTCCTCGTCGTGTTTCCGCTCACCCTGGCTATCGTCTTCCGCGAACGCCAGGCCGTCGAGGTTCGAAGCACGCTTTGGATCTTCGCGGGTCGACTACCCGGGGCAGTCCTCGGCGTGGCGCTCCTCAAGCTCTTGTCGACGGCCGCGCTCGACGTGCTGATGTCGGTGATGGTGATCCTCGGCGTCGCGATTGTCGTCACCCACGGTAGCTTTCGCCGAACACCTGCGCGAGAGTTCGGGGCGGGCGTGGCCTCAGGCACGATGGCGATGGTCTCGGCAATCGGTGGACCGCCCATCGCTTTGCTCTATCGAAACGATGAGGGCCCAACCGTGCGCGCGAACCTCGGACTCGTGTTCTCCGTCGGCCTCTGCATCACGATCAGCGTGCGCGCCGCGGCAGGTGAAGTGAGTTGGGACGAGGTCGCCATCGGCGCGGCCCTCTTGCCCGCGGTTCTGCTCGGGTTGCGCGCCAGTGGAGTGCTCATTCCGCGGGTCGATGGGTCGCGTCTTCGAAACGCCATCGTCCTCGTTGCCGGAGTCGCGGCGCTGATGCTGCTCGCGCGCGGCTTGCTCAGCGCGTGAACTGGACCCAGGTCGTTTCGGGCTGGAATCGGACGGCGTGCCAGGCAGCCGGAACCTCCGGCTCGCTCCAGTAGTAGAGCCAGCGCGCATCGGCGGGGGCGATGTTGGTGCAGCCATGGCTTCTTACCTTGCCGAAATCCGTATGCCAGTAAGCGCCGTGAAGCGCGTAGCCGCCGAGGTAGTAGAGCGTCCAGGGCACCTCTTCGACCTCGTAGAAACCATCGATGGGGTCGGTCGCGTTCATCGTCGTCGAGACGTATTTCTGCTGAACTTCGAACAGTCCCGTCGGCGGCTCGTACCCCTCCTTGCCGCTGGAGATCACCGTCGCATAGACCGGCTCATCGCCTTCGTACGCAACCAAAGTCTGCTCCGCGAGATCGACGTGAATCCATTTGCCCTTGGCTGGGACCTCGCTCGGTCGTGTGGCTCGACGCGCCACACGCACTTCATCACGCCGGACCGCGCCTGGTGACCCGGACACATACGCGATCCCACTCTTGCTCAGCTCCTCTTGAATCACGAACCTCGCGTGCTTCTCCGCCTTACCCATCACTCGCGGCCGGTTGTCGCCCAGGTCGAGTAGCTCCCGGTCCTCGCCGTAGACGATGGCTAGGGGCAGTCGCCAACCATTCCGGCCGAGCTCTTCGCCTCGCACGACGACCGGGTTCCGGAGCTCGACGTCGGTTTCCCTGACGAACCGCCCGCGCACGGTTCTGTAAAAGACGGCTCCGTCTTCCTTCCGGATCTCCTTTTCGGCAAGTGCGAGGAAATAGTCGCCTTCCATCAGCTCTGAGACGACCTCCGGGGTCGGACCCTTCTCGTCCATCGCGCGTCGGGCCTGCTTCTCTTCATCTACGGTGGGGATGCGAAAGTAGCGCGGCGCTCGCTTCGTGATGACGCGAGAATACTGATAGGGAAGGTGCTCGCTGATTTTGGCGGGCGGAACGCCGTATTGGTTCGTGCTCGGTGTGTCGCTCACCTGAAAGCCGAGAGACGTACAAACATAGCCGAATGGCATCGCTTCGTACCAATTGCCGTCGGTGCACCCCGAGCCGCTGACCTTGTCACCAACTGCGACGACCGAACCTCTTCGGACGACGCCGGCCACGCTTGGGCTAGTCATCGGCTTGCTGTAGACATATGCGTCGAAGTGGAAGGCCGAACCGAAGAGATCGCCTGATCGCGTGTTGTTCTTCGGGCTTTGCTGCCGAGCGTTCCAGCCGTCGAGACCCGGCGCTCGCAACACGCGCTTACCGTCGATGGTTTCGGTGTCGCCCTGTTCCCCGCTCGATGCGTGCTCGCCGAACGCCACCGTTCCGCCGCCGATTCCGGCGATCAGCCCCGCCAGGCACAAGAGAAACCATCGATTGGAGAGAAACCGCAACATCGTAAGCGTGTTCGAGGCCAGCGCTCGACCCACCGTGCACCGACGCCCGAGGATAGCGCCACTTTCCCTGGATTCAAAAGATCAGTCAGCACCGGCATTTCAGGCGCAATTTATGCACTAGGCGGCGCCCAATCTCGGATGGTAAATCACGCCCATGCCCTCCGATTACGCTCAGCAAGCGCTCTCTCACCTTCGAGATCCGTCCGACTTCAAGTGGTACGTGATTCCGCTTCTAGTGATCGTGCTCTACATCTACCACGAGCAGCTCGGCCGAAAGAACTACAGCGTAGTCTTCGCTGGCCTGGCGCTCTGGGGCATGGACTGGTTCAACGAGATCTGGAACTCCTTGGTCTTTCATTTCAACGGTTACGCGCCGGTCTGGGCCACGCCGGGCGATACGGCGTACATGATTCTGATCGGCCTCAACATCGAGATCTGTTTCATGTTCGCGATCCTCGGCATCGTGACGACGGTCATGCTTCCAGCCAAGGACGCCAAGATTCTCGGCCTTCCCAACCGCTGGGTGTTTGCCGTTTTCTTCAGCGCGCTTGCGGTCTTCATCGAGTACTTGCTCAACTCGGTCAACGCGCTCACCTGGGATTACTCCTGGTGGAATCGCTCGGCCCCTTGGCTGATCTTCTTGATCGGCTACTTTCCGTTCTTCGTGGTCGCATACTGGGTGCACGACATGAAGTGCATCAAACGGCAGGCGGCTGCAGTCGGCGCCATCCTCGGGTTCGATGCGATCTGCCTAGTCGTTTTTGGAGCAGTGCTCGGCTGGATCTAAGCGACGGTCTGGGGGCGGCGGGGCGGGACAAACCACCACCACCGGCGACCGGCTCAAGGGGCGTCAGCCAAGTCGTCTTGGTCGCAGGGGCCGGTGCAGGGATTTTGAACTTGGCCCGTTTCGTAGAAGTTGATGAGGGCGGGGCCCAAACCGGCTAGCTCGGCGGCGCGCCCATGGGGGTCCCGCATCGTATCCCCCCAGTGCGGGATGTTCGTGATCGGCGGGTCCGGGTTGCCAAAGTCCACCTCGAGCATGGCCGAGCCCGTATGAAGCTCGTTGTCACCGCTGACTTCCAGGCCCCAGACCGGGCGGATCAGGGGGGCGAGGTTGACGACGTCGCCGATCGTACGCGCCATGATGTGCGCACCGAGGTTGGTGACCTGGTGATCGGCCTTGGACACCTGGATCAGCACCTCGTGGGCGGGAGTTCCGGGGAAGCGATTGGTTCGTATGTACTTGGAGTACCCGGTGGGCTCGGCGCGATCCCAGAGCCCCTGAATCAGGGCCAGGTTCATCTGCATGTCGAGCCCGTTCCAACCGTAGTTCGCGTAGAGCTGTCCGGCATATTCGTCGAAGTTGCCGCTCCGGTTGAGAAGCAGATTGTACGACTGACCGGGGACGGCCAGCAGGCCTCGTTCGATGTCGAGGTTGAGCGCCATGATGCTCGCGCCGAGGATTCCTCCCTGGCTTCCACCGAAGTAGTAGCGCTTGGTTCCATCGAGCTTGGCGCCGCCGCAATCGTTGGCGAGGACTTGGTTCAAGGTCGTGTTCGGGCCGCCTTCGGCCTCGCGGGATAGAGTTCGCATTGCCACGAGGAAATTCAGCAGGCCCTGGTGCATGCGTTCCGGGATCGCGCGAAACGTCGATAGGTCGCCTCCGAGGATCGCGCTCACGACGGTGGGAACGTCGTCCGAGGAGAACCCCTTGTGATCCAGCCCAAAGCCAGCGAGATTCTCCTGGGCCCAGATCTCCCGGTAGCCGAAGACCTGTTCCTTGGCGCCGAGCTGGCCGTGGCCGACCTCGACGAGCGGCGCAGGGTTTCCTTCTTCTTGCGCTTTCAAGGGGACGAACATCGCCGCGGCATAGGGGTAGGTGCCGTTCTGCTCCGGGAGTCCGTCGTCCCCTAGATTGAGCAACTCGCCCGTCTCGCCTCCGGTCATGTAGAGCGGCATGTCGAAGGTGATCTCGAGGCGGCAGGCCATTCCCGTCCATCGGTGTGTCCACGACCTCGATCGTGTACGGCACGCCGTCGGGGTACTTCGCGAACGCGTCGTCCCGCATGTGCAACATCGCGCTCGTGTTGTTTTCTTTGCTCGCGGTGGTGAAATCCCAGGCGATCTGGAGGTCCTCGCGTGCAATACCCGCGCTCTCCAAGGTGCTGAAGATCTCCTCGAAATGAGCGCGCCGCGATTCGATGACGTCGTCGTCCGAGGGCTCAGCGTCGCGCAGCGCCTTGAAGCCAGGGGAGGGTGATACGAGCGCACCTTCGCCGTCCTGCACGTTTCGGATCGCAACGATGTACCGGGTCGCATCGTTCAATCGAATCGCTGGTCGCACCATGAAAGCCTGCTCCTGGCGGAGCTCCGCGAGCTCGCGAGTGAGGGTCGGGAACTCTGGCTTCTCCTCTCCCGCGTCGATGCGGATCTTCGCTTGAACGACCCACTCGTCGAGCTCGGCCCAGTGAGGCACTCGCGCGCCCGTCTCCGCGTCGATGATCACCGTGGGAGACGCCGCCTCGAGCGAATCGTCGATGGTGTCCGGCGACGCCAGCCCGGTCACCGTCGCGCCGGGGAAGTGCGTCATCGCGGCAATTCCCGGGGAGAATCCGTCCATCTCGTTGAACGCATCTCGGTTCGATCGCTGCCCGTTCCGATTCGCAGGCATCGCGACCTCTGGAAGGGCGAGTCGCAGGCCAGTGACGGCGCTCGAATCCTCGACGGTCCAATAGTCGTTCGGGAACGGGAAGCCGCAGTAGCTCGGAGTCAGAGGGTCACATCCAAGAGGGGGCGCAGGAATCGAGCCTCCGCTGCCGCCGGTTCCCCCATCCCCGCCGGCGCCCGCGGTGGTGCTGCTGTCGCTGCCACATCCGGTCGCGAAAAGAGCGCTGAGAGCGATGATGCCAAAGCAAGCTGCTACGTATTTCATGCGGCGGATGCTAGACGGATTCGGGACCTGCTTTCCAGCGCCGCGTGAGCCCCTCTTGAACTTGGCCGGAGATGCGCCAAAGAGGCAGGCATGAAGACCGCGGTCGTGACAGGAGCCGGAAAGGGACTTGGGCGGGAAATCGCGAAAGGTCTCGCCAAGAAGGGATTTGCCGTTCTCGCGACGGACATCGACGGAGAGGCAGCCCGCTCCACTGCAAGCGCCATCGGCGCCGGGGCCTGGTCGATGCGCCAGGACGTGCGAGATGCGACCTCCCATCACGAGGTCGCACGTTCCGCCAACGAGCGCGGAGCCCTCGGGCTCTGGGTCAACAACGCAGGCGTGCTTCACACCGGAAACTCCTGGGACCAGAGCGACGATGTCGTCCGCCAGATGATCGAGGTCAACCTGCTCGGCATGATCTGGGGTTCACGCGCCGCAGTCGACGCGATGCGAGCCCAGGGCGGCCATTTGATCAACATCGCCTCCCTATCGTCGATTACGCCGGTGCCCGGGCTGGCGATCTACGGCGCGACGAAGCAGGCGGTCTTGGGCTTCACGATTTCCTTGGCGGGCGACCTCGAGCGCGAGTCGCTTCCGATCCAAGTGAGCGCCGTTTGCCCCGATGGCATCGATACCGACATGGTTCGGGACGTCCGGAGCTCCAAGCAAGCAGGGATCGTGTTCGCAGCTCCGAAGCTACTGACCGTCGAGGAAGTCGCAGCGGTCGTTCTCGATCTCGTGGACAAGCCTCGGCTGGCCGTGAGCGTTCCGCGTTCACGTGCAGCCTTGGCTCATGCACTCCGGCCTTTTCCGGCCTTGAGCCTCAAGGCGCTTCAGCCGTTCATCCGATACGGCGAGCGCCGGCGGCGCAAGATGAACCACGAAGCCTAGGCCTTCTCCGCTGGCTCTCTTTCTTCTCGATAGATGTGAACGTCGCGTTGTGGGAACGGGATCGAAATCCCTTCTGCGTCGAAGCGTCGCTTCACTTCGCGTGTGACGTCCCAGTAGACATCCCAGTAATCCTCGGTCTTGCTCCAAGGCCTCACCACGAAGTTCACCGAAGAATCCCCGAGCTCGTGCAGCCGAATGACCGGTTCCGGATCCTTCAGAACCTTCTCGTGCGCGGTGACGATTTCGGTGAGCACCTTCTCTGCTTTGGGGATGTCGTCGGAGTATCCGATGCCGAACGTCAAGTCCACGCGCCGCGTCTCCTGATGGGTGATGTTGCGAATGACACCACCCCAGATCTGCTTGTTGGGCACGATCAAGAGCTGGTTGTCGAAGGTGAGCACCATCGTCGCCACCAGATTCATCTGGTCCACCTTGCCCATGACGCCGCCCGCTTCGATCGCGTCACCCACGTCGAAGGGCCGATAGACGAGGATCATCAGTCCGGATGCGAAGTTCGAGAGAGTATCCTGCAATGCGAAGCCCACGACGAAGCCGGCGATTCCGAGGCCGGCGAGCAAAGGTCCGACCTCGATGCCGATTTGGGCGATCGCGATGATCACGCCGAGGAGCATGACCATCCGGCTCGTCATCTTGATGAAGAAGTCCTTCGCGAGGCTCGAGATGTCCAGCTTCGAGCGCTCGATTCCGCGACGGACCGCACCCCTCGCGATCCGCGCCACGATCCAGAATGCAAACAGGATCAGAACGAACACGAGGAGCTGAAACACCAGCGACGCACCGTTACTCCGAAACCATTCTGCGGTGTTCGCAAACCATTGTTCGATGAGCCCGGCCGCTACGTCCTTGTCGAGGATGTCTTGTGAGAGCTTGCCGGTTGCCGTGATGATCCCCTGCCGGAGCGTCGCAGTGTCGATGCCCCGCTCAGTCAGGATGCGGACGTTGTTCCGTTGGCTCTCGGCGAGCGCATCCCGTTGGCGCCTGAGCTCGGCGAGCTGCTCTTGAGCCTCGGCATCCTGGTCCGCACCCGGGCGCCTCGTGATGGCGTCGATTTCGGACTTGGTGTTCTGCAACAAGCCAGCGACGATGTCCGCGCGCGTTTCGAGGCGCTTGATCATGCTGGCGCTCTCGGCCTGCACGTCCAGACCGAGCTGTTCCCGCTCATGCAGGTTTGTATCGATGTAGCTGATCAGGCGGTCGGATGGTGGAATCGAATCGATCAGCTTGGCGCGCGCCGTTTGCGCCTCCTCGCCGGTCCCGTCCTCGATGATGTTCATCAGCTCGACGATCTTCTTGTCGAGCTCACGCGATTTCTCGAGCATCGACTGCGCGTCTTTCTCGAGGATCTCGATGGCGGCGGCCCTGCCAGTAGCCACGTCGGCCCCGGCGTCCTCCCCGCTCAAGACGAGCTCGACCAGCTTCGATGAGTCGCGGCGATACTTCTCGCGCCGCTCGCTCAGCTCTTTCTCTAGGATCTTGGAGGCTGCATTGTCGGGGTCCTTCTCGATCTTGAGACGCATCTCTTCGAGATTCGCCTCCCGTGTTTCCAAGTCGGCGATCAGCTCCGCGACTTGCTCCGCCGCGCTCTTCTCTTGCGCGGGCTGGCTTTCCTGTCCGAGCGCCACGAGTGGCAGCAAGGAGGCAATGGAGAGGCTCAATAGGAAGGCTACGGCGGGCTCGAGCGCCCGCCCTGGTGTCGCGCTGGTCATGTTCAGTTCCCCTAAAAGTGGTGGCCCGGCTATGAGCCCGACTCTGGAAAGAGCGGCAGTGCTAGTCGAAGTCTCGGCGTCGCTCAAGTCGCCAGGAACATTGAATCGAAAGTTCTGGTCGGGTATAGCTGGGCCAATTCTGGGAGGTTCCGATGAAGACAGTGCGTTTTGGATTCCTGATATTCATCGTCACGGTTTGCCTGCCAGGGAGCTCTGCAGCTGCACAATGGGACGCGTCCCCCGAGGAGGGAGCCTACACCACGGCTCCGACTCCTCCGCCAGCTCCGCCTGACCAGATGGTGTCCACGACACCGCAGAACGTCGTCGAGGCGCCGCCGGAAAAGAAGGGCCTCGACGTGAGCTTCACCTGGTCCCTCGGTATCGGCGTGCCGATCGTCCTAGACGTGCCTCACGACATCGTGCGGCCCGGTGCAAACCTCTTTTTCTTCGGAGGTGCCGATTTCGGATGGTTCATCCTCGGCGGCGACGTGGGTCTCCAGTGGAATCCCATCAATTTGGACAACGCCCCTCCAATCAACGGTGTCGCGTACTCCGGTCGGCATCCGCTTACGCGCATCTACCTCACGCTTCCCGAGGTTCGCTTCCAAGTTCCGGATCTCAAGATCGTCCTCCCGTACATCAGCGGTGCATTCGACATGAACTTCTGGAACTTCGCCGAGAGCGCGGTCGGCTGCGGTTACTGGTATTGCAGCACTTACAACGTGTATCGATTCACGCCCGGCTTCACCGGTAAGGCCGGCGTCGGATTCGAGGTCAAGAACGGCGTCTACATCGACGCGGGGTTTCAGTTCTCGTTCACGGGCAAAGGGGACTTCTTCGAAGACAGCGGCTGGTGGCTGGCACCATACGTTGGCGTCCTAGTTCGACGCAGGTAGCGCAACTGGCTCAGCGCCGGCCACTGCCTCCACCGCGGCGTCCGCCACCGCTGCGATGACCAGCGTGACTGCCGCTTCCTTGGCGGCTGCTCGAGCTCGAGCCCCTGCGATTAGAGGGCTCGGCCGCTGGTTTCGTGCTCGGCCTCGTGCTCGGGTTTGCCGGCCGGCTGCTCGGGGGGCGGTAGCTCGGAGGCCGATGAGGCGGGGGCCTCGGATGGCTGTACGCGTAATGATAGCGCGTGCTGTGATAGGCGGGCGGTCTTCGATAGTACGGGGACGGGTACCGGTGATACCAGTGGTAATGGTAGTACGGGTGCCAGATCGGGAAGAAGATCGGCGGTGCGACGTACACGCCGGTCCAGATGTAGACCGTCGTCGTCGTCGCCTGCGGAGCTGCCGCCTCGGTCGTGGCTGGCTGGCGGTGGCGTCGTACTCGAAGCGACATCGGGTCCGCCCGGCGCCGGCGTCGTTCGATAGATGACTTCGTTGGTTCCTGGTTCAGCCCAGCCCGCTTCGTGAAAGACCCATTGCTTTCCGTTCCAGTCCCAGCGGGGCCGTACTAGGACCATGCCCTTGACCTTGTAGACCCACTCGCCGCTCTTCCACTCGAATTGATCTCCGGTCCAAACCCAATGACCCGGAAACCAATGGTACGAAGTCTTGGCGAGGGTCTCCGCGCTCGGCTGTTCCTCTTGCAGCGGATCGGGCGTCTGCGGATGGGGCGGTCTCCCATCGTCAGCTTCCACGGGAGGCGCCTCGGCTGGAGGCGCAGCATCGGGCGGTGCCGGCATGTCGTCCGGGATCTCGTCCCCGGATCGAACGCTGGTGTCAGCCGCCGCGTCCTGCCCTAAGGCGATGGCCGGGGTCGTCGTGGCGAGGAGCAACAAGGTGAACAGGCGCATGATCGAATGACCCTAGCCACGTTGGTTACGAATCGGCGCCCAGTCGCACGGCGATGATCTGCCAGTTCTTCTTCGAACCCCGGATTCGACCCCCCCAATCGGCGAGAAGCATCTGCCAACCGTACTTCTTGCGGAGCGCCCGGAGCGCGGACTGCTTACCGGTCTCGTCGACCACCAGACGGCCGGTCCCGTCATGCCAGGGCCCTTTGAGAGCACCGCGGACCCCGCACTCGGCGATTCGAACCCTGGGATTGCGCCGCAATCTCTTGACCTTGTACGAGTCCCCGTTCGTGAAGATGACGATCTCATCGCCATCGGGTGCGGCCCAGACCGGAGTCTGAATGCCGGTGCCGTTCTTTCGGAACGTTTCGAGGTTCACGTAACGGGCTTTGGATAGAGCGTCGAAGGCGGTCATGGGGCGATCATAACGCCGTTCGCCGCGAGCGCACCTCCCCAGCTGAGCGGAGTGCCTAGGCCCGGCCTTCGAGTCGCGTCATCAACTCGTCGGTGAGCCGCGGAATCACGTTCAGGGCGCCCATGTTCTCGTGTACCTGCTCCACGCGGCTCGCGCCGGTGATGACAGTCGACACGCGAGGATTCTTGGTGCACCAGGCAATGGCCAGTTGGGCGGGCGTACAGCCGAGCTCCTCCGCCACTTCGATTGTGCGTCGAATCTGCGCGTGATTGTCGGCCGACGTGATGTAGTCGCGCAACCACTCGTAGCCTGGCAATGCGGCGCGGCTATCAGCAGGCACGCCGTCGAGGTACTTGCCAGTCAGCGCACCCGAGGCGAGCGGGCTCCAGACCGTCGTTCCCATCTGGTGGCTCTCGTAGAGCGGCGCGTATTCCCGCTCGACCCGGTCGCGCGAGAGCAGGCTGTACTGCGGCTGCTCCATCACGGGCTTTCGAAGTCGATACCGCTCGGCGACCTCGAAAGCTTCCTCGATCGCCTCTGCGGGCCATTCCGAGGTACCCCAGTAGTGCGCTTTTCCAGAGCCGATGATGTCGCTCATCGCCCAGACCACTTCCTCGACGGTCGTCTCGGGGTCCGCGCGGTGGCAGAACAAGAGATCGACGTGCTCGAGGCCGAGCCGCTCGAGCGAGCCATCGATGGCGTGCATGAGGTATTTGCGGTTGAGCGTGTTCTTCGTGTTCGGCCCGTCGCGCAAGCCCCAGAAGAGCTTGGTCGAGATCACGAACGACTCACGGGGCCAGCCGAGCTCGCGGGCCACGTGACCCATGATGATCTCGGACTTGCCGCCCGCATACACCTCGGCGTTGTCGAAAAAATTCACGCCCGCCTCCCAGGCAGCTTTCATGCACTGCAAGGCGGTCTCGTGGCCGAGCTGATTGTGGAACGTCACCCAGGAACCGAACGAAAGAACGCTGAGCTTGAGGCCCGTGCTACCCAATCGCCGGTATTCCATCTCCATTCGGATGGCCTGATGCTAGTTCGCGCCCGACGCAATCCATGCTTCGACCGCTTGGATCTTCGCGTCGCAGAGGGGGATGCCGACGTTGGGCATTTGCGCCGTCCCCGGAGCGAGGTTTTGGCCGAGCAGCTTGTCGAGCAGGTAAGAGGCGCTCGTGTTCCCCGGAGCGACCCTGAGCCCATCGACTTCCGTGGACTGCACGTCGATCAGATTCTCAGCCGATACCGTAGCCGAGCTGAGCTCGAGGTCTGCCTGCGGAGAGCCTTCGGCTCCGTGGCAGTTGCTGAATGCACAGCTGCCCTCAAAGACGCGCTCTTGAATGCCGTCGGCGCCTGCAAGCGTAGGGTCGATCTCCGGAATACAGGTGTCGTCGCAGCTGACTTGCCCGCTCGGACAGCCTCCATCGTCACCGCAACCGACCATCCACAAGCCCGAGCCGAGAAGCAGGGACAACCCAAGAAGAGATTTGTTCATTGAAGGCGTATAGTTTGCAGCACCCCTCTAGTAAAGGCTTCGGACGCGACTTCGCCTTACGATTTGGCTCCACGCCAAGCCAGCTTGGACCTCGGTGCCCGCGTGCCCCTTGCTCCGGTCCGAGGCCCCACTTACCCTCGCTTTCCATGAGCTCGATGCCCGGCGCCCGATGGGCCCCACTTGCCCTTACTTTTCTTCTCGCAGCGGCCTGCGACTCAGCCGGGCCCACTACGGTTCAAGAGGTCGTCGTGACCTCTCCGAGTGGTGACCTCCAGATTTCCGTTTCCACGGATGCCGAAGGCAGCCTGACCTACTCGGTCACTCGGAACGGGCGTCTCGAGATCGAGCCAAGCCCTCTTGGCGTGGTTGCGACCACGCACGACCTCAGCACCGCCGTGACGATGACCCGTAGCTCCGTCCGCACGATCGACGAGACCTACACCATGCCTACGGGGAAGCGGCGTGAGCGCAGAGTGATCGGAAACGAGATTCGCGTGCCGCTCACAGACGCCAACGGTGCGCGCGCCGAGCTATTCCTGCGCGCGCACGAAGACGGTGTTGCATTTCGGTATCATCTGCTCGGAGACGGCTTCTCCCAGGTCTCGAGCGAAGCCACCGGGTTCACGATTCCGTCCGGCGCGCGCCTGCTCAGTCGTGCCTACGATGGTGGCGATGCGATCTTCGCGCCGACTGCCGGGGCCTACGAGCAGCCGCCCATGATCTTCGCGCTCGGAGAGCCGACCGCATCCACCGGCTTCGCATTTCCCGCGCTCTTCGAGGTCGAAGAAGGCGCGCGCTACGTCATGGTGTCCGAGGCCGATCTCGACCGGAGCTACTGCGGAACCCGGCTCGACGAAACGCCTGACGGAGGCCTTTACCGGATTCGTTTTCCCGATCCAAGAGAGGGCAAAGGGTACGGAGAAGTCCTTCCCAAGGCCCCGCTTCCGTTCATGACGCCGTGGCGCGTCGTAGTGATTGGCGAGCTTTCGACCATCGTCGAATCCACTCTCGTAGACGACCTGAGCGAGCCGTCCCGCTTGGAAGATCCGAGCTGGATCGAACCGGGGCGAGCGGCCTGGTCCTGGTTCAGCCAGGAGACCGGCGATCCGGAGCTCCAGTCTGAATACATCGATTTTGCCGCGGAATACGGCTGGGACTACGTGCTGATCGATGCCAACTGGGACCAGTGGAACGATGCCGAGCAGGAAGTTCAGGACCTGGTTGCGCAAGCCGACGCCGTCGGTGTGAAGCTCCTGCTCTGGTACAATTCCGGAGGGCCGCACACGGTTTCGCCTTTGGAAACCCCACTCAACCGAATGATCGAGCCCGCCCGGCGAAGCGAGATGGCGAAGATCTCCGGCTGGGGCATCGCCGGAATCAAGATTGATTTCTTCAACAGTGACAAACAGGATCGCATCGACCAATACATCGGCATCCTCGAGGACGCGCAAGACTTCCAGCTCTTGGTGAATTTCCACGGCGCAACCGTTCCCCGAGGTTGGCAGCGAACGTATCCGCATCTGATGAGCCACGAAGCCGTCAATGGAGCTGAGCAGTACAAGTTCTCCGGCGTCGGCGGAGCGCCGACCGCGATCATGAACGTTCAGGACGTGGTTCTGCGAAACGTCCTCGGCTCCATGGACTATACCCCGGTGGTCTTCGAAAGTGCGCTCGACCGAGTAGGTCTTCCTTACGCGCACTCGCTCGCGCTTTCGGTCTTGTTCGAATCGGGCATCCAGCACTTCGCCGACCGCGCCGATTCCGACACGCAAGCTGGGTACCGAGCGGTCTTCGGCGCCTATCCCTATGTCGGCGACTTTCTATCGAGCGTTCCGGTAGCTTGGGACGAGACGCGGCTCGTCGCCGCGGACATCGACGATCACGTGTTCTTGGCACGTCGAAACGGAAGCGACTGGTATCTCGCTGGAATTCATGCATCGGAATCGTCCGCCGAGTACACGCTCACGCTCGACTTCCTCGCCCCTGGCGCCTACGAGCTCACGTTGATCGAGCAAGGTGAGTCCGAAGACTCGTTCAGCCGCAGCACACGGGCCGTTCAGTCCGGCGACGGGATCACGGTCGAGCTTCCCGCGAGGGGTGGCTTCGTCGCGACCCTGAGGCCGCAATGACCGCCGCAACCACATCCCAGACCCGCCCGAGCCCGATCGCGACCCGCGAGGTTCCGCGGATGAAAGGCCACTGGTTCTGGGGAAGCCTCTTCGATCTCGTCCGGGATCGTTCCGGGTTCTTGATCGATGGCCACGAGAAATACGGAGACGTCTTCGTCGCCCGCGCGCTCACCCGGGATCTGATGTGCGTGCGAGACCCAGCGCTCGTCAACGCGATCAACGTCACGCATTGGGCCGATTTCTACAAGCCCGACTACATCAAGCTCATGTGGAAGCCGTTTCTCGGAAACGGTCTCGTTCCGAACGACGGTGAGTCCTGGAAGCGCCAACACAAGTTGATCATGCCGGGGTTCCACAAGAAGCGCGTCGACGCCTATGCCGCGACCATGGTTGCTTTCACCGAACGCATGGTCGATCGCTGGAGTGAAGGCGAGCGCAGGGACATGCGGCTCGAGCTCAACGCCCTGGCCCTCGAGGTCGTTGCCGACACGCTGTTTGCAATCGACATCGGAAAGGACGATTCGAAGACGATCCGCGATGCACTCGCCGACATCAGCGAGATCCTGGTCACGGACGTCGACAAGATGATCCCGCGTCCGAGTTGGTGGCCGAGCGCAGAGAATCGGAGGAAGAAACGCGCTATCGCCAAGATTGAAGAGATCATCCGGCGCGTGCATCAGGAGCGCCTCACCCACAAGATGGATCGCGGCGACCTGTTTTCTCACATGGTGTTCGTCGAGGACGAGCAAGGCCGGATGTCCGACGAGCAACTTCGCGACGAAGCGATGACTCTGATCTTCGCCGGCCATGAAACGACCGCCCATGCGCTCACCTGGACCTGGTACCTGCTTGCCAAGAACCCAGACAAAGTCGCCAAAATGCGCGAGGAGCTGGCTCGCGTGTTGCAGGGCAGGAACGCAGACGTCGAGGATCTTCCCGAGCTCCCCTACCTCGAGATGGTCGTGAAGGAGTCGCTTCGGCTCCTGCCCTCGGTCTGGGCCTACGCGCGTCAGGCGCAGCGCGACCTCGTCATCGAGGGCTACGAGATCAAGAAGGGCCAGACGATTACGATCAGCCACATCGCGATGGGACGTAACGCCGCGTACTACGACAAGCCCGAGGAGTTCAGGCCGGAGCGCTGGACGCGCGAGTTCGAGCGGAATCTTCCCCGCGGCGCCTACACGCCCTTCGCAGGCGGACCCCGGGTGTGCCTCGGAAAGCAGTTTGCGATGATGGAAATGCGCATGATCCTCGCGACGCTGATTCAGCGTCTGGAGCCGAATCTCGCCGAGGGCTTCGAGCCCGACTTCGTGACGGAGCTTTCGATGCATCCAGGCGAGCGCGGCATGCAGGCGGAAGTCCGCTTCCACCCTTCGCCGACGGCCTTGTGACGGCGGATCTGAAGTTTCGGCGTGCGTGACCGAACCAAGGAGCAGGAGACATGCAAAGCCTGGGACCAAGCGAAGAGCAAGTCGTCTACGACGCCATCTACGATCCGTTCAGTCCGGAGCTGATCGCCGATCCGTACCCCTTCTATCGGCGCCTCCGGGACGAGCATCCCGTCTACTACAACGAGCGCATGGATTTCTACGTCTTGTCCCGCTACGACGACATCTTCCACGCGCTTCGAAGGCCCCAGCTCTTTTCATCTGCCGAGGGGCTCACGCCCGCCAAGGACGAGATCAGCCAGCTAGGCCTTCCGCCGACGTTCATCATGATGGACCCGCCCGATCACACGCGGCTTCGGCGTCTGATCACCAAGGCATTTACCCCCGATACGGTCAAGGAGCTCGAGCCGACGATTCGGCAGTTCGTCATCGATCACGTCGAGGCGATGAAGCAGAAGTCGGCGGATGGTGAGGAAGTCGACCTCATCGAGGGGATCGCTTCTCCCTTGCCGACCATGGTGGTGGCAAACATCCTGGGCGTCCCCCCCGAAGACCGTGTGAAGTTCGACCCATGGTCGGATGCCATCACCTCGGCTTCGGCCGACTTTGCCTTGGATCTCAAGCAAGCGATCGGCGCCGTTCAAGGCCTGGTCAGCTACTTTGGCGCCATGTGCCAGGCGCGCCGCGCAAAGCCGACGGGCGACATGATCAGCAAGCTCACGCAAGCCGAGGTCGAAGGCGAGACGCTGAGCGACTGGGACATACTCGGCTTTTGCTTCGTGATGATCGCGGGTGGCAACGACACCACCACCAATCTCATCGGGAACTCCATGAAATTTCTTCACGACTACCCGGATCAACACAGGGAGATGCTCGTGAACCCATCGCTCATTCCGAACGCGATCGAGGAGCTCCTCCGCATCGAATCGGTCGTTCAGGGCTTGTCGCGAACCACGACCGAGGATGTCGAGCTCCACGGAACGAGGATTCCGGCGGGAAGCAAGGTTCACAACATCTACGCATCCGGCAATCGCGACCCGCGGCACTGGGGAGATGACGCGGACGAGCTCGACATTCACCGGAAGATCGATCGCCATCTTTCATTCGCCCAAGGTCCGCACTTCTGCATTGGCGCGCATGTTGCGCGTCTCATGGTGCGAACTTATTTTGAAGAGATGGGCGCCCGGATCGGCGAGAGCTTCGAGATCGACTGGGATCGCGCAGAGCGTCGGCACTCAGCCTTCACCCGCGGCTTCACGAAGATTCCGATTCACATCAAAGCATGAGCATGATTCGAGTGCGGTTCGAGCCCTCGGGCTTCGAGGTCAGTGCCCAGCCAGGCGAGGCGATCATGGACATCACCGACGCCAATCCTGCGGCGGAGATTCCGTACTCCTGCCGCGCGGCCACCTGTGGCACCTGTAGAGTCGAGGTCGTGGCGGGCGGCGAAGCGCTGTCCATGCCCGACGAGTTCGAGCTCGAAGTGCTCGAGATCTTCGGCGACACGCCCGATCGGGTCCGCCTATGTTGCCAGGCCAGACTCGTTGACGGTGCCGATGGCCCGGTGGTCCTGAAGGTTTGCGAGGATTGAACGTCCGGAGAGGAGCTCAGGCAGCCGGCTCGAGAACGACCACCGGGATCACGCGATCGGTCCAGGTCTCGTAGCTCGCGAAGTCTGCGTAGTGATCGACGAGCTTCGGCCAGAGACGGGCGCGTTCCTCGGGTGACGCAGTACGGGCTCGCATCTTCATCTTGCGTCGCTTGATCTGAACTTCGCAGTCCGGATTCGCTTGGAGGTTCTTGTACCAGAGCGGGTCGCTCGGAAGACCGCCTTGTGATCCCACCACGATCACGTTCCCTCCGTCTTCGATGAAAAGGAGCGGCGCGATTCTCGGCTCGCCGCTCTTGCGCCCGATCGTCGTGAGCAGCAAGACAGGGACGCCCCGCGGAAACGCGCTTCCAACACGCCAAGTCGAGCCGAGCACTCCTCCCGTCCAGCGGTAGATCACCACGTTCACCTTCGACATGGTCTTGATGATCTTCCCCACGTAGGGTTTGTCGAGACCCTCGGGCTTGGGTTTGATCTTCACGATATCGCTGCTCATGACGTTTCTATTCCTTGCCTGCTCGTCGCATCACGGTCACGTAGATACCATCGACCGCGCGCAGCGGCAGTCTTTCGAGAGACGATCTCAAACGGTCAGGCTTCACCGAGTAAACCGGCTTCGGGCGCTTCGCCGTGAGCGCGGTTTCGATCACCTGGGCCAAGATGTCTGGGTCATGCGCGGAGTTGATCTGCTTGGCGGCCAAGCCCTTTAGCGCGCGAATCACCGAAGCGAACTTCACGGTCTCGTTTTCGGCCTGGGTGAATGCTCGCTCGATCCCTGCCACCATATCGGTGCGAAACGGCCCCGGCTGAACGGTGATCACCCGAACGCCGAGGAGCGCCAACTCGCGACGCAGTGCGGTCGAATATGCTTCGATCGCGTACTTGCTCATTGCGTAGGGACCATTGAAGGGCGCTGCGCTCTGCCAACCCGTCTCCGAGCTGATGTTGACGATACGCCCCTTCGCCGCGTCCAGCAGAGGAAAGAACATCTTGTTGACCCTGAACGTGCCCATCACGTTGATGTCGAGAATTCGCGCAAGACGCTCTTCGGGAATGTCGGTCAAGGAGCCCAGACCCATCACCCCGGCGAAGTTGACCAAGCCGTCGAGACGATCGGTATGGCTCGAAATCGTTTCGAAGGCGCTCTTGATGCTCTCGTTATCGGTCACGTCCATCAAGACTGGCACGACGTCCGGGTCGTGCATCGAGCTCCGAAGAAGCTCCATATCGATGTCCGCGGCGAAAACCTTCCAGCCTTTGGCAACCAAGCGTTCGACCGTGGCGTGCCCCAGTCCACCTCCCGCTCCGGTGATCAATGCGCTTCGATGACCCATGGCCTCAGTTGACTCCACGCGCATGCTCGCCCCAGAATTGCTTTCGCAATGCTTTCTTGTCGGGCTTGCCCAGTGCCGAAAGCGGGATCGATGTCACGAAGTCGATGGTCTTGGGAGACTGCACGGACCCCTTGGCGTCTTTCACGGCTGACTTGAGCTCCGCAGCCAGGCCCTCACTGGCTTCGTGCCCCGGGCGGAGAATCACGACGGCTTTCACCGCTTCGCCCCAACGCTCGTCCGGCACGCCGACCACCGCTACTTGCGCCACCGCGGGATGCGTCGAGATCACGTCTTCGATCTCGCGAGGGAACACGTTGAAGCCACCGGTGACGATCATGTCCTTCTTGCGATCGACGATGTGAAGAAAGCCCTCGTCGTCGAAGCGTCCGACGTCGCCTGTGTGAAGCCAGCCTCCAGCAAAGGCCTCGGCGGTTTCATCGGGAAGACCATTGTAGCCCTCCATCACGAGCGGCGCGCGCACGCAGATCTCCCCTGCTTCTCCATCGGGAGCGGGTTGATTGTTCTCGTCGAGAAGCGCGAGATGCACCCATGGGCTAGGCCGACCGCACGATGCGAAACGCTCGGGTTTCGAAAGGTCGTGGTCCGCTCTCTTCAGATGAGTCAACGCCATCGGCGCTTCGGATTGCCCAAAGCATTGAAAGAAGATCTGCCCCCACTTCTCGACGCCTTCTTTGAGACGTGCCGGGCTCATCGGTGAGGCTCCATAGAACAGTGTTTCGAGGCTGGTGAGGTCCGCCGTGCCAGCCCGAGGATGGTCGAGCAGCGGGTAGATCATCACCGGCACCAGAAAAGTCGCCGTGATCTCGTGCTTTTCGATCGCGTCGAAGAACAGATCCGGGGTGAACCCTTGCAAGGCCACGAAGGCGCCACCGCTCTGCAACGTTGGCACGACGAATGCGGCGGCTGCATGCGAAAGCGGCGTCGCGATCAGGAACCGGACCTCCCTCGGCCATTCCCACTCCGCCATCTGCACCATCGTCATGTAGGCGGCCGAGCGATACGGCTGGCGCACGCCCTTCGGCCGCCCAGTCGTGCCCCCCGTGTAGACGATCGTATTGAGATCATCCGGCCTGATGTCCGGCGCGACGAGCGGCTTCGGATCAAAGCTCGCGGCCAATGCGTTCAAGTCCTCGCCGACCGCGGTTGGACCAAACGCGAGAAGATGTTTCAGACCCGGCACACGGGTCTTGAGCTCGGCTGCCCGCTGGCCGAAGTAAGCAGGATCGAAAACCAGTGTTTCGATCTCGGCGTCTCGCAACACGTAGGCTTGATCTTCGGCCGAGCCGAGTGGGTGCAGTGGAGTGTTGCAGGACCCGAGAAGCATGTTGGCGCAGAGGTTGTAGAGCACCTCCGGGCGGTTTGCCGAAAGCACGGCCGTGCGGGACCCCTTGCGGATCCCCTTGGACTCGAGTGCCTGCGCATAGCGGCTCGCGTCTGCCCGAACCTCTGCATACGTGATCGTAGCGTCCCCCAAAATGAGGAACGGCCGCTCGTCGTACCGGTTGAGTCCGTCGATCACCAGGTGTGGCATCAAGGGCATGTCGAAAAGTCGTTCGTTCGTCATTGCGAGCTCCTTTGTACTCGATCTTCGTTTCCAACGCCCTCGGGCGCGAATCGACGAAGGAGAAATTCGGTTATGCTATCGGTGAACGCGTCGTTCCGGTCACCCGCGACCATGTGGTGTGCGCCCGCGAGATCGACGTACTCTGCATGAGGCACCATCTCCAGAAACTCGGCTGCAGCCTCAGCCGACACGAGGTCGCTCAGGCGGCCGCGAATCAGCAAGGTCGGAATGTCGAGCCCACGAACGTTCTGCAGCCGCGCCTTGAGCGAGCGGTCGTCGTCCTCCGTGTACCTGTCCGGGTCCCATGTTTTGAGCATCTGCGGATCCCAGTGCCAGTAGTACCGCCCGTCGCTCTCATGCCTCAGGTTCTTGGCCAGCCCCGAAAGGTCATTTGGGCGCTTTCTGTGAGGCAGGTATTTTGCGATCGTGTCTGCGGCTTCCTCGAGCGAGGTGAAGCCCGCTGCGCCGCCCCGCATGAAATCGAGGATTCGGTCGACTCCGTCAGCTTCCATGCGCGGCGTCACGTCGACCAGCACCAGGCCCGCGGCGATCGAATCGGTGCCTTCGGTTTGAGCCAAGAGCGACGCGATCCCGCCCAGCGAGGCGCCCACCAAGATCGGCTTTCGCGTCAACTGTGCGACGACGCCCCGCAGGTCTTCGACGAAGTGGTCGAGCCGATACTGACCTTCGCCTGCCCAACTGCTTTCTCCGTGGCCACGGTGGTCGGTGCAAATGGTGTGAAACCCGCGCTCGGCCAGAGACTCGGCAGTTCGTCCCCAGGCATGTCGCGTTTGACCCCCGCCGTGCAGGAAGAGCACTGGCTGGTTCCTCGGATCTCCGTGAGCATCCGCCGCGATCGACATTCCATTGGGGAGCTCGAATCGCAGAAGAGGAACCGGTGGTGCAAAAGACTCGGTCATCGTCTCACGACTGGGGTCCCACGCTCGGCCACGCGCAGGTTGGATGCGAGTCGGTCATCATTTCGACGACGCGGTATGCGATGCATGCCGGCAGCTTTGGCGAAAAGGATTGAACGCCAGCCGTCAGAAACATGAGCACCGCGGGCGTCACCATCCCGATGAGCATCATTCGCGCAAACACGATGCGTGACTCCGAGAGGCCAGAGGCGACGTCACGCAGCCGTGCCTGAAGAATCTGCTGCGAGCGCATGAGCGTTTCACCCACCACGTCTTCGGGGATGTTCAGCCGAGGTCCGAACATGATTCCCAGCAAGAACTTCGCGGTCGTAGGACGCTGCGTCATGTTGGTGAGCACGAACCGAACGAAGCGCTGGCACACCTCGAACGAGCTCTTGGCATGCGCGAGATCGGTCTCGAGCTCGTCGCAGTAGGCAGCGTGACGAATGTTGATCAGCTCCACCAGGAGATTCTCTTTGCTGCCGAAGAAGTGGTAGAGGGTCGGAGCCGTGAGCTCGGCGTCCCCGACGATGTCGCGGATGCTCGTGGCTGCAAAACCCCGCTCGGCAAAGAGGCGTTCCGCGCTCTCGAGTATGAGTTCCCGCGTGCCACCATGGCGTTGCGCTATTTCCGCTCGCGACATCAGGAGCCCTGAAACTGCGGCTTTCGTTTCTCCATGAAGGCGGTAGGGCCTTCGATGGCATCCTTGGTTTTGAACACCGGTTGCCCGATTTCGAGGGAGCGCGCGAGCGCTTCCTTGGCAGGGACGCCGTCGTTCTCGATGAGTGACCGCTTGACCGCCTGAACTGCGACCGGGCCGTTTGCAGCAACGCGTTCGCCGATTTCGATCGCCTTCTCGAGCGCTTGCCCATCTGGCACTACGTGTCCGATCAACCCGTAGTGCAGCGCCTCGGCGGCGGTGAGACGACGGCCCGCAAGCAGCATCTCCGCGGCGATCGTGTACGGGATCTGCCGTCGGAGTCGCACACTCGAGCCCCCCAGGGGGAAGAGGCCGAGCTGAACCTCCGTGACGCCGAACACGGCACCCTCTCCGGCGACGCGAATGTCCGTGCCTTGAAGGATCTCCGTGCCACCCGCGAGCGCATACCCCTCCACGGCTGCGATCAAAGGCTTCTTGGTGAGGTAGTGCCGGAGGAGCGCCTTCCAATGGATGTCCGGATTCTCTTTCATGCGATTCAGCCAAGTGTCGTCCGCGTCCCACTTGCCGGACTTCATCGAGCCGAGGTCACTGCCCGCGCAAAAGACACCTCCGGTTCCAGTGAGAATGATCGCGCGAACTTCCGTGTCCGCATCGGCCTCGTCCCAGGCGTCCGCCATCCGGACCAGCATCTCGATGCTGAGAGCGTTTTTCTTCTCGGGCCGGTTGAACGTGCATATCGCGAGGTGACCGCGCTTCTCGTACAGGAAATGAGGTTCCGACATCGATGGTTCTCCTTGGCTCCTAGAGCTCTTACGAGCTATAACGAACGTTACATATACCGTCAAGTCTCCGCGAGGATGGCGGACTTGATCCCCGGCGGCCCCGTGCTCCAATCGCCACCACCATGCCACCCCTCACGCCCCTCGAAGATCTCGGAGTCTGCCTCGTCACCGGCGCGGCGGGCTTCCTCGGCAGCCATTTGGTTCGCCGCCTGCTCGACGAGGGTTACTCCGTCCGAGCCGTCGTTCGTCGCACTGCTCTGCCGCTCGAACACCCCGAGCTCGAGATTGTGAAGGGCGAGATGGAAGACGCCGAGCGCATGATGGAGATCTGCCGGGGCGTCGACACCGTCTTCCACACCGCCGCGCACCTGGCGCTGCTGGGTGGGAAAGCTGCTTCGGCCGAGTATCGCAAGGCCGCGTACGATGCGAACGTGAGAGGTGTCGAGAATCTCCTCGCCGCGTGTCGCGCAAATGGGGTCCGCCGCTTGGTGCACACCAGCTCGATCGATGTCTGCTTCAATGCCGAAGTCGATACCCGGATGGACGAGCACACTCCCTATGCAACCAAGATGAGTTGCCTCTACACGGAGACGAAGATTGAAGGGGAAAAGCGCGTGCTCGAGGCCAACGGACAGGGAGGCTTGTTGACGACCGTTCTGCGACCCGATGGCATCTACGGCCCCGGCAACAACCTCATGTTGGACGAGATGTTCGAACAGGTGACCAAGGGTCGGCTCGTCGCGACGATCGGCTATCCGGGTGCGCTTCACGATCACATTTACATCGACAACCTCGTCGATGCCGAGATCCGCATCGCCAGCCACCTAGTTCCCGGAAGCCCTGTGTGCGGCAAGGCGTACTTCGTCACCGACGGGCGCCCGCTCCCGCTGTTCGAATTCATGCGGCCGTTGATCGAAGGCATGGGGTACAAGGTCCCGAAGCTCGACATCCCCTATCGCCCGGTGCTCGCGCTCCTGCGATTGTGGCAATACCTGCACTTTCGGATCGGCCTGCCGGCGCCCTTCTTCAGTCCTCACGAGATCCGAAAGCTCGCGATTTCACACTGCGCGAGCAGCGCGGCGGCCGAGCGCGACTTCGGCTACCGGCCGATCGTGAGTCCGGATGAAGCGATGGCGCGTTGCCTGGCGCACTACCGCCAACGGCTCGAAGACGTTCCAGCCCTTCCTCCGCCCAAGCCATGAGACCGCTGGGCCCGGGACGTCAGGCCCGATTTCCTAAAGTGAGCGATTTGTCCTTTTATTCCGCATTGTTATGCCCGAATCCCTGAATCGGGACAGCTGCGCTGATCCGTGCGCGGCTTCGCCGGGATCAATGGAACTACCGAGATCACCCGCTCCTGCAAAAATGGGGCTCTCCGGCTTTCTGAATCGACTCTTATGAAAGTCCTTGACGGGTTTCGGGAAGGCCGCTAAAGAAGGCGTCCCTTTGCGGATGAGGTTGGGGACGGGAACCAACAAAGCGGAGTAGTTTTCAGGGCTTAGGCCCGAACCAGCTTCGAACACGGTTCACGGAAACAGCGTCTAGACGCTCTTTGACAGTTTGCGAGAATACACGGGGCACTAGCTCAGGTGGTTAGAGCGCACCCCTGATAAGGGTGAGGTCGCTAGTTCGAGTCTAGCGTGCCCCACTACAAAGGACGGGGCTGTAGCTCAGCTGGGAGAGCGCCGGCTTTGCAAGCCGGAAGTCAGGGGTTCGATCCCCCTCAGCTCCACCAAAATTGGCCATTGCCAATCATTCCCCGTGAAGACCCAATCTTGATTCCTTCGGTCGGCAGCGCAGCAAGAGCGCGCAATCGACCCGAGTAATCAAGATTCAAAGCTCGATTCTCGCAGCTCTTTGACAACTGAATATCTGTAGAAATTTTCTCTTTCTAGCCGTAGCTGTGACCAGGCTCTTCTTTCGAACCCTGGTCTCGAGTTACGAAGGTGCTGAGCCATAAAGACTTTCCGTCATGGCGAAGCACCCGGTGTGGAACTGGGTATCGCTATCCAGGAAAGCACCAACTTAGCGCGTCGACTTCGGTCGAAGCGCCGAGACGAAATGCGTCTTAGGAAAAGGTCAAGCTAGGAAGGGCACACGGTGGATGCCTTGGCGTCGAGAGGCGATGAAGGACGTGGGCAGCTGCGAAAAGCTTCGGGGAGTGGCTAACACACTTTGATCCGAAGATATCCGAATCGGGAAACCGTCTGGGGTTATACCCAGAAGTCCAATGCTGAATACATAGGCGTTGGATAGCCAACCCAGGGAACTGAAACATCTAAGTACCTGGAGGAAAAGACATCAACCGAGACTCCCCTAGTAGCGGCGAGCGAACGGGGACTAGCCTAAACCATATCAATGTAAGCTTAGGGGCGTTGTTGATATGGTGTCGTGGGTCCAGTGGTGGAGCGCCCTAATGCTCCGACAGAGTTACAAAGCCAAACGTTAGATGAACGATCTGGAAAGGTCGGCGATACGAGGTGACAGCCCTGTAGTCGAAAACGGTTGGTCTCTGCACTGGTACCCGAGTACCACGGGGCACGTGGAATCCTGTGGGAATCTGGGAGGACCATCTTCCAAGGCTAAGTACTACTCGACGACCGATAGTGAACGAGTACCGTGAGGGAAAGGTGAAAAGCACCCCGGCAAGGGGAGTGAAATAGTACCTGAAACCGTGTGTCTACAAGCAGTCGAAGCACTATGCCCTTCGGGGAATGTGCGACGGCGTACCTTTTGCATAATGGGCCTACGAGTTACGCTTTGTTGCAAGGTTAAGCCGATAGGTGAAGCCGTAGGGAAACCAAGTCCAAATAGGGCGATTTAGTAGCAGGGCGTAGACCCGAAACCGAGCGATCTATCCTTGGGCAGGTTGAAGCGTGGGTAACACTGCGTGGAGGACCGAACCCACTGAAGTTGAAAATTCAGGGGATGACCTGAGGATCGGAGTGAAAGGCTAATCAAGCTCGGAGATAGCTGGTTCTCCGCGAAATATATTGAGGTATAGCGTCTAGTGAATTGCCCCGGGGGTAGAGCACTGGATGGGCTAGGGGTCCTACCAGATTACCAAACCCAACCAAACTCCGAATACCGGTGACAACTGCTAGGCAGTCAGGCTGCGGGTGATAAGGTCCGTAGCCAAGAGGGAAAGAGCCCAGATCGACAGCTAAGGTCCCTAATCCAGACTAAGTGTGAAAGGATGTGGGGGCGCTCAGACAGCCAGGAGGTTGGCTTAGAAGCAGCCATCCTTTAAAGAAAGCGTAACAGCTCACTGGTCGAGCGAACCCGCGCCGAAAATGTAACGGGGCTAAGTCTGGTACCGAAGCTTCGGGTTCTAATTTATTAGAGCGGTAGCGGAGCATTCTCACGCAGATACAAGGTGTACCGTAAGGAGCACTGTCGGGTGTGAGAAGAGCTTATGTAGGCATGAGTAGCGATAAACAGGGTGAGAAACCCTGTCGCCGTAAGCCCAAGGTTTCCCAGGCAAGAATAATTCGCCTGTGGGTTAGTCGGCCCCTAAGTGGAGCCCGAAAGGGGTACACGATGGGAAGCAGGTTAATATTCCTGCACCACTGAGGAATCCGTTGATCTAAGCAGGGACGGAGAAGGATAGGCCGATCGGGCGAATGGAAGTGCCCGTTCAAGCAGGTAGGAGGTTTCCGTAGGAGGCGATAGCCACAAACGCGGAAACATTACTCCGAGACGTGATGAGGTGGAGCTCCGGCTCCGTAACTCGGTGATTCCATGCTTCCAAGAAAAGCTGCGTAGTGAGGATCTTCAGTGACCGTACCGCAAACCGACTCAGGTGGGCGGGGTGAGAATCCCAAGGCGCTTGAGAGAACACTGGCTAAGGAACTCGGCAAATTGACACCGTAACTTCGGGAGAAGGTGTGCCCGTGTCCGTGATGAGACTTGCTCTCTGAGCGGGTGTGGGTTGCAGAGAATAGAGGGTTGCGACTGTTTACCAAAAACACAGGACTCTGCGAACTCGTAAGAGGACGTATAGGGTCTGACGCCTGCCCGGTGCTGGAAGGTTAAGAGGAGTTGTTAGCTTCGGCGAAGCAGCGAATCGAAGCCCCAGTAAACGGCGGCCGTAACTATAACGGTCCTAAGGTAGCGAAATTCCTTGTCGGGTAAGTTCCGACCTGCACGAATGGCGTAACGACATCCCTACTGTCTCGGCCAGTGACTCAGCGAAATTGTATTGAGCGTGAAGATACGCTCTACCCGCGACAAGACGGAAAGACCCCGTGAACCTTTACTGCAGCTTGGCAGTGAAGTTCGGGACAGTCTGCGTAGGATAGGTGGGAGACTTCGAAGCCGGGATTCTGGTTTCGGTGGAGTCAACCTTGAAATACCACCCTGGCTGTTCTGGACTTCTAACCCAGCACCGTGATCCGGTGCGGGGACATTGCCTGGTGGGCAGTTTGACTGGGGCGGTCACCTCCTAAAATGTAACGGAGGTGCGCGATGGTTCCCTCAGGCTGATTGGAAACCAGCCGTAGAGTGCAAAGGCATAAGGGAGCTTAACTGTGAGACCGACAGGTCGAACAGATGCGAAAGCAGGCCTTAGTGATCCGGTAACTCCATATGGAAGGGTTATCGCTCAACGGATAAAAGGTACTCCGGGGATAACAGGCTGATCGCGCCTGAGAGTTCATATCGGCGGCGCGGTTTGGCACCTCGATGTCGGCTCATCGCATCCTGGGGCTGGAGCAGGTCCCAAGGGTTTGGCTGTTCGCCAATTAAAGCGGTACGCGAGCTGGGTTCAGAACGTCGTGAGACAGTTCGGTCCCTATCTGTCGTGGGCGGAGGATACTTGAGGGGAGTTGACCATAGTACGAGAGGACCTGGTTGAACGTATCCCTAGTGTTCCGGTTGTTTCGCCAGAAGCATAGCCGGGTAGCTATATACGGAACCGATAACCGCTGAAAGCATCTAAGCGGGAAGCGGGCCCCAAGATGAGGTATCCCTGGACTTCGGTCCCTAAAGGCCACTCGGAGACTACGAGTTTGATAGGCTGGGTGTGGAAGCGTGGCAACACGTGGAGCTGACCAGTACTAATCGGCCGTGAGGCTTGACCTTCTTCTAAGACACGTTTCGTGCGTGATTTGAGATCAGGGTTGGAAGGAAGAGCTCGAGACAATCCATCAACACGGACTCTCGGACTCGCTTCTGATCCGCACAGAGCGGCACAGAGAAACTTTCTACGGATTCGGTGGCAATGTCGGTAGGGTCACACCCGATCCCATCCCGAACTCGGAAGTTAAGCCTATCAGAGCCGATGGTACTGCAGGGGCAGCCCTGTGGGAGAGTAGGACGCCGCCGGAATTATGAGAGCCCGCTTCGAAAGAAGCGGGCTTTCTTCTTTTGGCGATACGGACTCGAGCGTTGTCAGTTGACGTTGAACACGTTGTCGCTGAGCTCGGCGCCGATGGTGGTGTTTCGGCGAATCACGTCGGCGAGGGTGGTGTTCTCAATCTCGCTGATCTCCTCCGCGGGCAGGCTCAACTGGTACCAGTACCGGTCTCCGTCCCGTAGGGCTTCGAACTGCATCTTGATGATCTGGAAGAACAGGGTCCCAACGTGCCCGCCGTTCACTGGATCTTCAGCCAAGCCGCCCACCCACAGATCGATGTCGCTGGTGTTCCCGTAGGCCGCGGCCAAGAGGGACTGGGTCGTGGGGTTCGACGAGATCGACGCGAACGTGTTCGGTCGTGTGAGACCGCGCGCAACGCGGGCCGAATAGTAGTCGGGCAGGCCATGATCGCGTCCGCGCTGGATGTTCAACGAGGCCAAATCGAGCCCACCCGCGGTCGGGTCGCCGAAGAGGAAGTTGCGGACAGCATCGACCACATGGACGTCGATCGCGGACATCTCCTGGGCTGCCAGCCCGCGGAGGATGGGCTCGATGCCGCCTTCAGTGAGCAAGCGTTGAGGGGTGAAGAAGGCATCCTTCAGCGGGAGGTGGCCGAACGCTATCGGGTTCCCGTTCGCGTCGAGCCGGAGGAGCGTCGGGCTGAGGGCGCTGTGACCGAAGCGATAGACCGCCGTCGAGAAGCAATTCATGATCGTCGGACTGACGGTCCGCTTGTATCCCTGGTACTGCGCCAAGGCATTGGGTCCGAGCAAGGCGGGCAGGAACTCGTTGTAGGTGATGCCCTGCATCAAGCCACCCACGAATCGCCGCGCGCGCTGGTAGATCTCCTCACCCGAGAGAGTTGGATCGGCTGCCGCGATCTCCGCAGCACGACGGTTGTGCTCGCGAACGAAGAGCGTGTGCATGGCCGTCAACGCCAACTGCTCGTTTGCACGGATATCGCCGGCGAAGAAGAGCTCGGGGCCGGTGCCGCCTGCGTTGTCGAAGCCCTGCGTGTTGAAAGGCAGCAAGTTGCCAGCGCTGACAGCTAGGCGGCCAGTTCCATCGTTGGTGCGAAGCGCAGCCGCGCGGGCATCGTCGGACCCGTACACGTTGGACGCGTCGATATAATGCGTGATGCTATTGACCTGCTGCCGAGGATAAGCGGCGTCGATCCCGGTACCCCGGACGCCGCTCGAGCGGAAGAAATCGATCTGCGAAAGCCCTGTGTTGTCGGGATCGAAGAAAGGATCTCCAGTTTCGGGGCGGATGTGCTCGGGGCCAAACGGCGCGTTCGGCTCACTGAGATCGATGTCATGGTCGAGGAACTGCCCCCATTGCCAAAGGAAGTCGCTCGCCCCGAGGGAATTCACAGTGCGCCCTTCCTCGGCACAAACGATGTTGCTGATCTCGCGCGCCGATGGACGATTGGGTCCGGCCATGGCTGAAACCTGGTCCGCGTAGGCATCCGGCATGATGCGGCGGAGCGGCGTGTGCGAGGCACCCAGCTCGAAGTGCGTCTGGTGGTTCCCGGTCCCGTCGATGCTTCGGTAGAGCGTGGTGGGGGGACCGGCGACTGGGTCGTGGAAACCGGGAAAAATTTGGTTGTCGGGTGCGATGAGATCGACAGCTGTCGGCCAATGGGTCGATCGGCGTGCATTCCTCGGCACCGGAAAGGACCAAGAACGCCGCGATAGCCAAGAAGGCTGTCCAGCGGCGAGAGCGTCTGAGTGTCATCGAGAGCCTCGGGGAAACGGGAAAGAAACATATATCGAAGATCGGAGCCACTGGGAAGATGGAACCAACGCTGGTTCCCCCGAGCTAGGCCGAGAGGTATGTCTTTGTGCGCTGGCTTACCTTTTCCCTCGCCGAGTAGGGAGGGTCCTCGTGAGCAAGAAGCTCCGAGCGCGTCCGCCTACTCGTTGTGAAGGAAGTTCACCTTCCACGGCCCGATGCCGGTTATCTGCAGCACCGCGGGCTCATCGACCAAAACGAAGTGATGTGCCTCTTGGGCGTTGACGTAGTAGTCGCCCGGCCCAAACCAGACGACGTTCTCGCGATCCACGACGTCGCCGAAGCCCACGCCAACCCGCCCCTCCAGAATCGTCACCCGCTCGTTGCGGGGGTGCCAGTGGGGGAGCATCTCAAACCGGCCTTCGGTCCTAAATCGAACCGTGAAGAGCATTTCTCGTTTGGGGTCACCTTCGAGAACTACCATCTCGCAACCGCTGGGCAGCGTCGGTGGACACGGCATCCAAGCGACCTCGTCGGCGTGTGACGCGATCTGTGTCTTGCCGGCAGGAAAGGCGGCTTCGGTCTCCGCAGCTTCGGGGCAGCGCGGCGTGGATTGGGTCGCGGCGCAGCCTGCAACAACCGACAAGAGAGCTACCGAGAGAAGGAGAACCGTGCTTCGCATGAATCGATACGTACCCTGAGACTGGATCCTCGCGCAAGCGCCTCAGCGACTCTATGGCTCGCGGGTTCTTCCCGACGGCTTCGGACGGAAGTACAGATTGATCTTGTCGACTTTCAGATACTTCTCGATCAGCTCGTAGCCGTTCGCGTCGAAGTACTCCTTGACGAGCTCGGGCATGACGGCTTCGACGGCGCAGAGCTCGGGTTTGTAGCGCTGAATATCGAAGCCGTTGAGCGCACCGATCTCGCCGCCATCGATGTCGATGGAGAGGAAATCGACCTTATCGACGACGAGCATATCGAGGAGCGTGTTGAGCGTGATGGTCTTCACTTCGATCTCTTTCAGGTCTTTCGTAAAGATTTCCATGGCCCACTTCTCGAGAGATGCCGTCGTCCCCGCGATGAACAGGGTGAGCGTTTCGCCATCTTTGTCGGAGATCGCGGTCGCGACGAATGTGGACCTAGGGCGCTCCTTCTTCCAGGCAGTTGCGAAATCGCGCTGCGCGTCGATCCCTATACCGGTCCATTGGAGGCGGTCTTCCAGATAGTAGGTCGTGCTCAATTCACGCGGCAGATAGCAGCCGACGTCGACGAAGACGCCTTCCTTCTTGTCGCCGAAGAAATCGCGAACGATGAGCTCTTCGTAGCCTTGGCTCCATTGCGGTTGCTCATGGGCGAGCGCTGGGCTCAGCACTTCTCGAAAGTCTAAATCCGGTCGAAACCTAGCAGCGACTTGTCCGAATGCGTGTGCGCGGTTCCCGTACGCGTTGACCTCCTCGGCTGTCAGCTTGGAAATATTCTCGAACATGTCGTCGAAGTTGCTGCTCTGATGATCTCGCTCGCATCCGGCGACCCACAGTGGCGTGAGCAGCGTAATCACTGCGATCAGAGCAACGGAAACGCGAGCTTCCATGGTTTTGGATTTCTCATGCATCCCTAGACCTCGTTCGCGCGCGCGCGATCCGCAATAGGTGAGCGTGCAAGTTGGCCGCCGACCACCCACTCCCTGATGTGATACGGCCGCTTCCCCTGCGCTTCGTGGTAGGTGCGTCCCAAGACTTCGGCCACGAGGCCGAGCGACACCAGTTGAACGCCAACGAGAATCAGAATCACCCCGAGCAGGAGAAGAGGCCGATCGGCTAGCTGAGCACCGAAGGCGATCTTCTGAAAGGTCAGGTAGGCGCTAACTCCGAATCCTAGAAACAGACAGAGTAAGCCGGAAAAGCCAAACACCTGCATCGGACGCGCCAGGTACGACTGCAAGAACAGAACCGTCAGCAGGTCCAAAGTCACGCGGACCGTCCGTCCGATGCCGTATTTCGACTCGCCGAACTGGCGAGGTCGGTGATTGACTTCGACCTCTGCGATGCGCGCTCCAACCAGCGAGGCCATGACCGGGATGAAGCGATGCATCTCTCCATAGAGGCGTAGCTCTTTCGCAAGCTCCGCGCGCATCACTTTCAAGCTGCAACCGTAGTCGTGTAGGTGGATTCCCGTCGTCCGCGCGATGAGCAGGTTCGCCAGAAATGAAGGCAGGCGCCTGTTTAGAAGACGGTCCTTCCGATCGACACGCCAGCCGGTGACCATGTCGAAGCCCTCGTCGAGCTTGTCGATCATTGCGGGGATGTCGCGCGGGTCATTCTGCAGGTCGGCGTCCATCGTGACGATGATGGCGCCGGCCGCTCCGTCGATTCCGGCCTGCATTGCGGCCGTCTGACCGAAGTTACGTCGAAACCGGCCGATGACGAGGCGCGGATCGGCATCCGCGATCCGGCTGAGGACCTCGAACGATCGGTCGGAGGATCCATCGTCGATGCACACGATCTCGAAATCGATGTCCGTAGGGTCGAGCGCTTCGTGGATCATCTCGATCATCGTGGGAAGGCTTTCTTCCTCGTTGAAAATCGGAAGCACCACCGAGACGTCTCGCGCAACGGTCGGTGGATGAACGAGGAAGTCTTTCATGCGCGCCCATCCTGCGGCAGCACCGTGGCAACCATGATCAACGTGAGTCCGAGCGGCGGCGCGATTCGGTTCTCGACGTGCCGAAACCAAGGGGACAGCCCTCGCCGAAGCATGCGGTTAGTCGAGACCGGGAGCTCCAAATCGAAAGGAGTCGTTGATCGCTCTCTTCAGGAACCGAACGGCAAAGAAGGTCGGTGCGACGCCGAGAAGGTTCCAGTGTCTGAGCTCCTCGACACGAATGTCCGGGCGATCGGCCAGCGCCCTCAACCGATCCGCGGTGTAGCGTCGGTAGTGGCCGACGGCGACGTCCTTGGGTCCGAAGAGGCTCGGCATCGCGGGGACGCTGAGGATCAATCTACCCCCGGGCCGAACGGACGCTACCAAGCTATCGAACGCCGAGGCATCGTCCTCGATGTGCTCGAGGCACTCCATGCTCACGATGTTGTCGGCGAGCTCGCCACGCTCGATGAAGGACTCGATCGATGACTGTTCGATCCAATCTGGATTCAAGCCGCGGACGCGAAGATGCTCACGAGCGGCGCGCACGATCGGCTCGCTGAGGTCGATACCCCGTACGTCGTACCCGCGCTCCGCGAGCCATGCGACCAAATCGCCAGCTCCGCAGCCAATGTCGACGACGGTGCCTTTCTGAATCCGAGCGGCGACCAGATGTCCGAGGGCCTCGGCGCGGAAGTCGGTTCCTCGCGTTTGCGCGAGCGCGATTTGCTGCCGTTCTAGATCTGAGATGGCGTGGGCTTGCGGCATGTCGGGAGCGTTCGCGTGCGAAAAACCATGGTAACAGGTCGTCTTGCCCTCGCAAAGATCAGGCGCTGTCACTACGGTGGGGCGGAGCTGAAGTTTGCTACACTGGACCCGGTGATCAGTCGCGAGCCAGATCGCAGTCATGAGGGTGCGATCGGCCTTGATCGGGCAGCCAGCCTTTGGATCATCGGCTTCACGATCCTCGCAGGCTCCGTTTCTCTGATCTATCCGTTCGGTCGCGACCAGGGAAGCTATGGCTATGCGGCCTGGGTGCTCCTCGATGGCGGCATGCCCTACCTCGACGTCTACGCCTACAAGCCGCCGATGAACGTTCTCCTGCATGCGCTCGCGATGGGCCTGTTCGGCGTGAACACTTGGGCGATTCGAGCGATGGACATCGCGTGGACCGCCGCGACCGGGCTGGTGGTCGCCTCGGTCGCTCTCGAATTGTGGAAGCGCCGTGACGCGGCGCTCGCGGCCGGCCTCGCGGTTCCGTTCTTCTACTATCAGATCGACTACTGGACGACCGCGCAGACCGACGGCTGGATGACTCTCCCCTGCGCCGCGGCGGTTTGGGCCGTGCTCCGCGGAGGCCGGGCACTCGATCTCAGCAAGCGTCGATCGATCGCCTGGTGGATCGGCGCAGGAGCGCTGGCAGGCGTGGCGGTGCTCTTCAAGTACACCGCCGGGCTCATCGGGCTACCCATGCTCATGGCGCTCGCATGGGTTCGAGCCTCGTATCGGCACCGCGTTTGGGTCGGCATTCCTGCCATGCTGCTTGGCGGGCTGCTCACCTTGGGAGCGTGCTGGGCCTGGCTTTTCATCGGCGGCGCTTGGGACGCCTTCCTCGAGACTCAGCTCGGTCTCGCCGCGTACGTCGGTACCCGAGCAGACTTGAGCGACGTTTCGCAGACGCTCAAATGGCTGTTTACACTCGAGCGAACGAAGACCGATCTCGTGCCCCTCGTCTGGGCGCCGTTCGTGGCGCTCGTCCCTGCGCTGATCGCCGCGCGTCCGAAGAGCCGCGCCGATTGGGCCGGCTGGGGTCTCGTCGTGAGTTGGTGGCTCATCGCGTTTGGAAACGTCCTGGTCCAAGGCAAATTCTACGACTACCACTATCTCCCGCTCCTCGCGCCATCGGCCCTCGTTGCAGGGCTTGGTTTCAGCGCGCTGCTTCGCCTTCCCTTGTCGCGCATTCCGCGGAGAATCGCTCGGGTGGCGCTCGTCGCTGGGCTCATCGCGGTCGCAGTCGCGGCGACCCCTATGGGCGGAAGGGCCGTCGAGCTCACACGCGTGACCGTCGGCGGCCAAACGATGGACGAGTACATCGCCAGCCGCAGCGAATACGCGCTGTCCCTGTACAACGTTGGCGAGATTCGCGCTGTCGCAAAGCTGCTCCAGGAGACGACGACTCCCGAACAGCGCGTCTTCGTCTGGGGCTACGCGCCAACGATCTATGTCCGCGCGCAGCGTCGCACCGTCAGTCGGTTTCTCTACAATTTTCCATTGCGCACCGCCTGGCGGAATGCCGAGTACAAAGCCGAGCTCATGCGCGCACTGCGGGCACAACCACCGGAGGTCTTCGTCGTTTCATCGGAGGATCGATACCTGGGTCTCACCGGTTCGAAGAAGGACAGCGCTGAGCTCCTACGCGATTTCGGAGAGCTCAACGAATTCGTCACTTCGCGCTACGCGCTCGAAACGAAAATCGGTCGCTACTCGGTTTTCCGTCTAGTGCCGCGCAAAGGCCCGCCTGATCTCATCCTCATTTCGGTTGACACGCTCCGCCCCGACCGGCTCGTCGCATACGGGGCACGAGGCGCGAAGACTCCCTCGATCGACGCCCTTGCCGCGCGGGGAACGACGTTTCTCAACGCGTTCGTCCCGATGGGACTGACGAGTCCTGCGCTCGCGTCGATGATGACGGGGCTCTGGCCCCATGAGCATGGCAGCCGTGAGGTTAGGGAGCCGATCCTCCATGGAAAAGCTGTCGCCGAAGCGATTCGAGCATCGGGCTACACGACGCTTGCTGCAATCGCCAACCCAGCCGCTGGTCGAGGACTCGGGCTCGAGAATGGTTTTGAGGTGTTCGTCCAGGTTGGAGATCAGGGTCCCCGCGAGCGATGGAACGCCGGGGACGTCACCGATCACGCGAGCGCGTTGCTCGATGCGGCGCCGAACGACAAGCCCGTCTTCTTGTGGGCGCACTACCTCGACCCGCACTGGCCCTATGCGGCTCCGGGCAGGGAACACGATGCAGCCACGCTCGCGTGTTCGAAGCTCAGGCAAGAGATTTCGCGCGGGGCTCGCGCGTCCAACGAAGGCGGGCTGTCTCAGGAGCGACTGGACGACTGCTGGGGAGCCTACGACCAGGAGGTCACGTACACCGATACGCAGGTCGGGCGACTGCTCGAAGCGCTTCGTGAGAATGGGCGTCTCGACAAAGCGATCGTCTTATTCACCGCAGACCACGGAGAGAACTTCGGGGAAGGGGGGTTGTACTACTCGCATGGAGCGAACGCTCACGACGCAAGCCTCAGAGTCCCGCTGATCATCGCAGGCCCTGGCTTCGGGAAGGGGGCGGTGCGTCGCGAGGTGGTTCGGATCATCGACCTTGCACCGACCCTTCTGTCGCTTGCGACCGTCCCTGCAAGGAGCTGGCCCTCGATGTCGGGCGTGAGCCAGGTCGACGCCTCCGGTAAACAGCAAGCCACCCCTGGGCTGCTCGCATTCGCGGAAAGCGGCGGAAGCCCCGTGCTGGGCAATCACTCGCGTTTGTTGTCGGGACACGTGATTTCCGGGTACTGCATCAACAAGGATGAGTATTCGCTCTGCTGGCAAGGGTTCGCCGTTCCAAAGCTGCACAATCGACACCACGACCCGAAGCTCGAGCGAGACCTCCGCGTCGAGGAGCCCGAGCTCTATGCGGAGATGCTCCGTGCCCGCGAACGCTGGCAACCTGGACAAACCCGTGAGCGCAGCGTGAGCGACGGACGCTTCAAGCTCGTCGAGCGCCCCTTGTTCGAGGGCGGATACGCCCGGAGTCTTTACGACACGCAAGAAGACTGGGCTGAAGAAGTCGACGTCAAAACGCAGCACTCCGACGTATACACGAGGCTCGCCCAGGAGCTCGACGCGTGGACGTCCAGCATCCCCGCGCGTGTGCCGCAGGCCTTGACCGAGGAAGCCAAGGCGCAGCTCAAAGCACTCGGCTATGTCGAGTAGCGGTTGTCAGGAATCATGCCGCCCGCGGTGAACATCCCGCTGGAGCCTGACGAGGAACCCCGTGTCGGTGAACCGAGCGAACTGCCGGTGCCGACGGGAATCCGCGACGCCGCTCACTACATGCCGCAGCTCGAGGCTCTGCGGGGAGTCGCGATCCTACTCGTCTTCTTTTTCCACGCGGATGGCCTCCTGAGTCCGACTGGATACCCCATGATCGGCACCTGGGTATCACCTCTCTCCGCCTTCGTTCACGCCGGACACACCGGCGTCACGCTTTTCTTCGTCCTCAGTGCGTTCCTGCTTTCGAGGGCCTTTCTAGTAGAGGCAAGGGGAGGTCGCCCGGTTTCGCGACGACGGTTTCTCGCTCGCCGCGCCCTGCGCATCCTGCCGCTCTACTGGATCGCCGTGATCGTCTTTTCGTGGCTGGATCAGTCGGATGAGCCGATGCTCTCGAAGGCGGTCCCTCACATGCTCTTGTTGGACTCTTTTCCCGGCGCGACGCTGCGAATGTTTCCCTATAGCGACGTGTGGTGGAGTCTTTCGACCGAAGCGCAGTTCTACATCGCGTTGGCGTTCTGCACGCTGATGCTGCGGACGACGTTTGGCCGCCAGACTTTTCTGGCTCTGATGCTTCTATATCTCGGCAGCTATTTCTACATGGCGAGCGGCGCGCTCAGCCCAAAGCTCTGGGTCAACCTCTTTGGACGCGGACCCGCATTTCTGATCGGTGGGGGAGCGGCATGGATCTACGAGCGCTTCGGGCTTCAGATTCGCGAACGGTGTACGCAGTTGGGACTGGCCCGTTGGGGTGGCGGAGACCTTGTCTTGATTGCGCTGCTGTTCGGTCTTGGATACCTGTTGCGTGAAGTGGTATTCATCGGCTTCGACGCTGCGGAGTGGACCTGGCATGCGTGGCACGTGATGGAGTCACTCCTTTGGGCGTCCATCGTACTGGTGACGCTGTTGTTGCCGCTGCGGCTTGGTTCCTTGCTGACGAACCGCGTGATGGGAACCGTGGGAATACTCTCGTACTCGATGTATCTGTTCCACCTGCCAATTCTGATTCGAG
This sequence comes from uncultured delta proteobacterium, assembly GCA_963786865.1. Lineage (GTDB taxonomy): Bacteria > Myxococcota_A > Polyangia > Polyangiales > Houyiibacteriaceae > SG8-38. Next base: position 151,360 of record CAWBAV010000003.1, read on the forward strand.
CTCATCTTCCGAGGTCGCTTCGCTACACCTGAGGCGTATCAGGGCTGGACAGCAACCTCTCTTGCGACGGTTCTCGCGTGCCTCGCACTCGCCCTCACTGTGTCTGCATTGACGTACCTATTGATCGAGAGGCCATTGCTCAAGCGCAAGGCCCAAATCGCTGACTGAGCTGGGGTTGGCCGCCAGCAGTGCTCGCGTCCAAGGGCACACTCGAAGCTTGCTCAGCTTCGCGATGACTTCGAATTGTGCTATCCATCGACGGCGGTGGCGGCTGGACGGGATCGGAGCAGCGAGAAGATCGTGAAGCGGGAGTCCTTGAACGCAAGCAGCGCGCGTGTGTGGCTGCCCCGCGTCTTTCTGATGCTCTTTGGCTTGGCTCTCGGCGTGGTGCTCATCGAGACAGGACTGCGCGTCGTGGCCGGCTTGCGGGGTTCGAAGGCCGATGGCGCGTCCGAGCTCCGCGGTCTGCACCGTTTTCGTCCGGATCTCCCCTGGCTCTTCGAGCTCCGTCCCGGTGCCGAGGGACGGATTTCCCAGACGGGCGCGGCCCTCTACAGCATCAATGCCGATGGATTCCGCGACTCCGTCTATGCGCGACCCAAGCCCGAGGGGGTGTTTCGCATCGTCGTGATGGGCGATTCGGTTTCGTTCGGCTACGGCGTGGATGAGACAGAGGCCTATCCGCAGGTTCTGGAGGAGCTGCTTTCCGAGCTCGCACCCGACTCCCGCATCGAGGTCGTGAACCTAGGCGTCGGTGGCTACAACGCATACAACGAAGCCCAACTGCTCGAAGGGGTTGGCCGGAGCTACGAGCCTGACCTGGTGCTCGTTCAGTTCTGCATCAACGACCTCAATGACCCGACCGTTCATTTCGACGCGCAGACGCGTGTCGTCCTCTCCGCGATTCCCGATGCAGCTTTCCCCGATCCATCAAAGCGCCGGGGGTCGGCGCATGCGCCATCGCAGGGCTTGCGCTGGTGCCAGGCGTCGAAGCTCTGCGCGACCCTTCAGGGCCTTTGGCTCGCGATGACCGGGCCCGAGCTCGACGAGCGGACTCGCCGAGATGCTTTCGCTTTCATCGAGGCGGCGGACCGGCCTGAGTGGATCTGGCTCGAAGCGCGCTATGAGGAAATGGCAAAGATCGCAAATGCGGATGGTGCCTCATTCGCAATCCTGGCGTTCCCTTATCAGAAGCAGCTCGCGGAGCCCCCACCCCATGCAGTGCAGAATCAGCTTGCTCAGCTCGGGCGGAAGCACGATTGGCCCGTCATCGATCCACTCGCCGCCTTTCAAGAAGCACACGTGGCGAGAACCCCGCTCTTCATGGACTGGTGGCACCCCACGCCGGCAGGCCACCGCTTTGCCGCAATGTCAATCGTGAGGGCGCTTGCCTGCGGAGGTCAACTCGGAGCCGAGGCGAATCGCGCCTGTCTTAGGAGTCTCGAAGGAAGATTCGGCAAGGGCTCGTCCGAACGATAGTTGCTCTCTACGAGCGCGTCGGCCTAGCCGGATGTCTGTGAAAATGCGACACTTTCGAGCTATGCCCCTTCGCTGGCTATTCTTGCTGTTTACGGTCTCGGGCGCCTGCGGCCTCATCTACGAAGTCGTCTGGATGCGCGTCCTCACACTGACCTTGTCGGTGACGGTGTACGCCGTGACGACCGTTCTCTGCGCCTACATGGCCGGGCTCGCGCTTGGCGCTGTGATCGCCGGGCGCTACGTCGATCGTCTGCGCCGGCCTCTCGTCGTTTTTGGCTTCGTCGAGATCAGCATCGGCGCTCTCGGGTTGATCGCGCCAACGGTCCTCTTCGGGCTCGGACCGATCGAGATCTGGATGCACGGCGCGCTCGAGGGGAGCCCTGCTGCCTACGCCACCGCCCGTTTCGCGCTTGCCGCGAGCGTTCTCCTCATCCCTTGCACCCTGATGGGCACGACTTTGCCCCTCCTCAGTCGGGCAGCCGTACGGGTCCGCGACGAGGTGGCGATGGGCGCCGGCGGGCTTTACGCGTTCAATACGCTCGGCGCGGTAGTCGGCTGCGTGGCTGCGGGATACTACCTCGTTCCGAATCTTGGACTCCAGGCAACCAGCGGTGTCGCTGCTCTGCTCAATCTGGGCCTTGGCGCATCCGCCGTGGCGCTCGGAATGCGCTCCTCGCAGACCGCGGTGGCCTCCGCGGTCTCCCAGACCGGCGAGTCCGATGTGACCCCCGAAGCCGCCGATCGCGCGCGGATCCGGCTCGCCACCATCGCCTTTGGAGTATCGGGATTCACCGCACTCGGGCTCGAGGTGCTCTGGACGCGGGCACTCGAGCAGTTCACCCACAATTCGACCTACGCATACACGTCGATGCTCGCCATCTTTCTCCTCGGGATCGGCGGCGGCAGTGCGGTATGCGCGCGTTTCGCGGATCGGGCGAAGCGCCCGCTCTTTGCCTTTGGCGTGATCGAGCTGGCGATCGGCGCGAGCGTGATCCTCTCCCTGCTCGTATACATGAATCTTCTAGACTGGATTCCGGTCGTCACAGAAGCCGCCGGCGGTCTTCAATCTTGGGGGAGGGCGGTGGCCCTCATCTTTGCCATTGCAACCGTGACGATGCTCGTCACCACGACGCTTTTCGGAGCCACGTTCCCATTCGTGGCACGCTGCGTGGTCGACTCTGTGGAGCACGTGGGCAAGCGCATCGCTATCGCCTATGCGGTGAATACGCTCGGGGCGATCCTCGGGGCGGTGACGGTGGGCTTCCTACTCTTGCCGACCCTTGGCCTTCGCGGCAGTTTCGCGACCCTGATTCTCGTCTCGCTGGCACTTGGCGCGCTATTGGTGGACCGCGGCACGCGTGCCACATCCACGCCTGCCCCAGGAGCGACTCGTTGGCCCCGCACGTCCATTGCCGGCATCGGCATTGCCCTCGTCCTCGCGGCAGCTAGCTTCGTCCTGATCCCGCAGGATATCTTCAAGAGCATCTACGAGCAGCGCTATCACAAGCTGCTGATGTATCGCGAGCAGATCACCGACATCGTCATGGTCACCGAGGACGAGCAGGGTCAGCGCCTGATCCGGTACGGCGACGGACGAGGAACGGCGGGGACGACGACCTTCAGGGAGGACCGAAGCTACGCACACGTTGCCCTGATGCCTCATCCCAATCCGCGAAATATCCTCAATATCTGCTTCGGCGTGGGCAATTCTCTCTCGAGCGTCACGCAGTATCCGGTCGAGCGGGTTGTTCAGGTAGAGCTCAGTCCGGGTGTGGTCTACGCCGCGCCCTATTTCGAGGCGACCAATCGAAAGGTCCTGCAGGACCCGAGAGTGCAGCTCACCATCGAGGACGGGCGGAACTACCTGCTCACGAGTCGGGATCGATTCGACATCATTCGACTCGATCCACCCGAGCTCCATACGCGGGGGATCGTCAATCTCTACACGAAGGAGTTCTTCGAGCTCGCACGGGATCACCTTGCCGAAGGCGGAATCTTCAGCATCTGGGTGAACATTGCGTACACACCCGAGGCGGAGATGAAGATGATCGCACGTACTGCGAAGGAGGTCTTCCCCCATGTCACGATCTGGCAGAGCCCTTGGCTCTACTCCTGGGTCATCAACGGAAGTGTCGCTCCCCGGCCACCAGACCTGGAGCTGCTCATGCGGCGCTTCGCGGACCCGAAGATCAAGAAGGATCTCGAGTCGATTCCCTACAAAGACCCGTTCGACTTCCTCAACTACTTCGTCATGGCGGACGACGAGGTCCTCGAGTTCGCAGGCGACGCACCGGTCGTCACCGATGACCGGACGCGGCTCGACTTCACGGTGCCCCGCTCAGTCGAGTCGTTCTTCGGGATCTCCAACAGCATCACTGACCTCTATCTCGTCGATCAGATCGACCCCGACGCGAATGTCTTCATGCGCGGCGCACGCTATTGTCGCTTCAAGCGCCCCGTATTTCCGCATCTAGTCAATCCCGAAGCGGCGGGGCTCAGTGCGGCTGATGTAGAACAAAAACTGGACGCAATGCTGGGCAGCCAGTTAGGGCCCGACGGCTGTGTGGGCATCGCGCAAAAGGCCGCCGCCGTGCACCGGCAGCACTGAAGTCCTACATTCGGGCTCGTATGGAGGCACTTGCTGTGCCGACTCTCCCGTGTAGAGTCGGTCCATGCCGGTCGTGGATGAAAAGCCCGTCGACTCGACGGCCGGATCGGACGGAGGGAAATTTCGCCTGTCTCGAATTGACTGGCCGCGCGCAGCCTGGGTCGGCGTGGCGCTCTACGCCTCTTGGGCACTTCGTGACTTCCTTCGAGACGGCCTTCCTCTCGATTTCGATGCGCACAGTCACCTGAGCCGTGCCGGTTTCGTCGAGCGCGCGTTCGCCGCGGGGCAGTACCCCGCTTGGGCCAACGATTGGTATGGCGGCTACCGCCTGCTCGAGTTCTACAGCCCCCTTTGGTACTGGCTGAGTGCTGCGACTAGTCTTCTTCTTCGTGACCTGATCCTCTCGGTCAAGCTCGTGGTCTGGGCGGCCCAGGTCTCTTCGGTCGTCCTTCTGTTCGCCTTCGTGAAACGGATCACGGCTCGCACGCTCCCAGCGGTTCTTGCGGCCGTCTTGCTCATTCACAGCGCCGAGCGGGGAATGATCTTCGGAGTCGTCGGCAACTATCCGAGCACGCTCCTCTATATTTCGATTCCGGCGCTTCTCTTGCTCGCCTGGGGATGCGCGGAGGGAAAGATTGCGCCAAGGCGCCTCTTTGCCGGGCAATCACTCCTGCTCGGCGCAATGCTCGCCGCGCATTTTGCAAATGCGCTCCTGGTACTTCCGGCGATTCTGGCTTTCGAAGTCACACGGATCGCACAGGCGGCTTCCGGGCCCCGCGACAAGGCGAAAGCCTTCATTGCTATTGGCGGCTCGCTCGCGATCGCTCTGGCTCTAGTGGCCTTCGCGCTGGTACCTGCGGTCCTCGATCTGGATCGTGCGTCCCTCGTTCTCGATCGGACAGCTCTGACCGTGGACCGAGTCAGTCTCGAGCCCCTCCTGATCGCGGCGGGGATCGTGCCAGCCGGGTACACGCACCTCTTCTTGAGAGATCACGGAACTTTCTGGATGGCGCTTGGGATTCTCGCTGGGATCACTTCGCTCAGCAGAGCGTATCGGAAGTGGTTGCCGCTCTTTGCCGGTCTCTGCGTCAACCTGGCAACCGTCGTGCTCGTCAACGAGCGAGCCGCGATCGGCCTGGCTTTCTTTCTTTACCCGCTCTGTGCCGTGGCCGTCGATGCCGTCTCCGAGAGGGCGCGAGCCTTGGGTCTTCGCCGAGCGCAGCTCGCAATTCCCGCGGCAGGCATCGCGGTAGCAATCGCGTTTCCCGTCGAGGTGCCCCCGCCTCGCTACATGCCGGCGTCAAGGTTCGACGTCTATCGATCCATTCCCGATTCAGCCACTCGCAGCCGAACCTTCGACGTTTCCCCAACCACGATATCCTTCGACGGCTTCTACGGACCGAGCTCGTTCTCTCCCCTCTTGAGCGGGCGCGCGATTCCATTTGGCGCATATCCACAAGGCGCCTCGCCGGCGACGCAAATCCGCTTGGCCTTGATGAGCATGCTCGTTGAAGAGCTTTCCGGCCCGCGTCCGGCGATCTCCGATGATGCGCTCGATGTTCTCTACCTAGACCATGTTCAGTTTCTCGTGGACCGGGGAAGATCGCCCGCGACCTCGCGTCTCCAGCTCGAAAACGGCGTTGGCGATCCGCTGAAGCCGGAGCTAGTAAGACTGCGGTACGCGTCTCCGGCGTTTTTTGCCCCTCGCCTGGCGCCGCTTCCCGATTGGATCCTAGCGGCGGGAGCGCGAGAGCATTCTCCACGGCTGCTCGGGGTTCTCGAGCAGACCTGGCAGAAAGATCAGCTGGATTGGGCCCGCTCCCGGTCGTTGGATCCGCTCTTTCGAACGAGCGACAGACAGGACTGGAAGGGGTTCCTCCCCTTGCTGCGAGCCATGGAGTTGGATCGCGCAGAGGCGCGAGCGACTCGGGTCTTCGTCGACGAGCTCCTGCCTCCAAAGGGACCCTCGTCGAGCGGCCCCGTGAGTTTCGCCGTCCTCAGTCACCTCGAGGAGCCCAGTCGAGCTCGAATCGTCGCCCGTGCATCCCAGTCGGGCTACGTGCGTCTCAGCTACGCGCGCGATCCGGATCAGACCGTCTCGCTCGACGGCGAGGTCGTCGAGACGACAGCCGATTCGCTCGGTGGAGCGATCACGCTTGCGTTTCCGGCGGGCACTCACAGCATCGAAATTCTGGCGCCTGCGCCGATTCTGCAAACTCGGTATCTGTGGCTTTCCTTGTCCCTGGTCTTGCTGCTCGCGTGGGTTTTGGTCTGCGAGCGGCGCGCTACCACGTTGTCGGGTCAACGTCGCGTTCCACGGGCCTGAGTCGTACCACGCCCGGAGGCAGGAACTTGGCGACCCAGATGTCGCCTGTCTTCTGGTCGATGGCGATTCCGGCGTAGGAACCCTCGCCGTCCGGACTCAGCTCGAGTGGGTCGAGCAACTCTGCCCGCGACCAATCGGCGGTCACGAAACCGATGGAGTTGTGCGCACCCGGCGTGACCGGGAAAGAAAACTGCGTGAACCACAGATTTCCAAAGCCATCGAAGGCAATCGAGTGGACATTCTGGCTTCCGAAGTCCGTGCCGGGAACGCGCATCTCTTCGACGCAGGGATTACGCCCATCAATGAGCGCATGACAGGCAGTATCCAGAGCACGCGGCGATCGGGAGGCGGGAGATCGTGCGGTCGAAGAACTCACTCCAGACCAAGTACTCTCCGTCGGGTGAGATCGCGATGTCCCAGGGCCCGGGCCCCACGATTTTGGCGCGGGGGTCCGTTCCTATACCGGCCGCCAGAGGGTAGATGAAGACCTCTCCTGTTGTGGGATCGAGCCGTCCGATCGCGGCACCCCAGAAAAGAGTGAACCAGATCGCGCCGGAGGCGTCGCCCACCAACTGTGACGGGGCCGACGCGCCATCCGGAAGTGCATAGCGCGCGAAGCAGCCCTTAGGACTTGGACCGGGCTTGGCGCAGAGCATCTCGTCCAGCCGTCGATCCCAGAGGAATTCGTTGTCGTGGGGCAGAGTCTCGGGATCGAAAGCCAGGAGAGCACCCGCCTCTGGGGCCGCGTCCGAGGGCAGCTCGCCTCGTGCGGCAAACATCCCCGACTCCGCAACCCAGATGAGGCCGCGAGGCTCATCCCAGAGCAGGCCCATGGCCTCATTGCGGTTCCCTGGCAGGTTGTAGGCTCGAAAGGTGCCGCTGCGAGGATCGTAGGAAACGACTCGGCTGTGGTTCTTACCTTCTCGAACCAAGTATCCTCCACCCTCGCTGAGCCATACGCGTCCCCCGCCGTCGACGATGACGCTCTCGCCGAGCATGCTGTTCTGCGTCGGCGCACCATGACGGTCCGTGAACGGGCGGGCCTTCGGGTGCAGGGGAATTCGAATGTGCCTCGTCGCAAGTGCGGAATCTGAAACGCTCACGAGCTGGAGCTCAGTATGGAACTCGCCGAGTACCCATGCGTTGCCCTCGTCGTCGAGCGCGATGGACAGCGGTAGTCCGCCCCCAATCTGCGTACCGTCGTCCGCGACGCGCGGGGCCTCATAGTGCTCGTACAGGACGCGGCCGGCGAGCGAGAGCTGGGAGGGACCACGGACAGCCGCGTGTGACCCGGCGCAGCCAACGCTCAATGCGAGCATCATCAGCGACAGGAGCGCGCGAAATCCAGGCATCCTAGGGTTCCGAAGCTTCGCTGAACGATACCACCCGAACCCTGACGTGAAGCTCAGGCTTGAACAGCGCGGACGCGTCCCGGTCCAAGGTTCGGGCCCTGAACCTGATCTTACGGACGTTCGAGTGCACTTCGCTGAGGATCGCGTGTCGCGAGAGGTGCAAGGCATCGGACCCTCCGCCCCAGTATCCATCTTGAATGGTCTTTTCTCCGGGAACGCCGCGCCGCTGCAAGTGCCCGCCGTACTCGGGGTCGGGGACATCGACAGCCGCGACGACGCCTTGAGCCGCCAGCATGGAGTTGAGTCGCACGCTCGCCTCGGTGCCGTCGGACTTCTCCAAGATCATCTCCGCGTGAGGCGGGTGGTGAAGGAACGAGACGAGTCGCCCGGCCAAGTTCTGATGGTAGGTGATGTCGGCCACCAAGAGCGAGTCCCAGTATTCACTCGGAATGTCGATCGACTCATCCCATCCGACAGTTCCATCGAATAGCGTCTTCGAGCTCACGACCAGGGGTTCGCTGCGTCGCTCGAGGAGCCTATAGTTGAATCCGGCAACGGGTGTGGAGCGATACAAGCGCGCGACCGTGAGCTCGTTGGAGGCGCTCGGATAGCTGGCGGTTCGAACCAGGAACTGGGGAGCCGCATCGCTTTCCAAGTAGCGATCGATGGAGGCAGCGGCGCGGGGCGACCAGACCTCGTAGTGGGCGACGACGGGGAGGGTCTCCGCATGCAGGCCGTGAGCCAGGACCGGTGTCTGAAAAGTGCCGATCGTCGCGACCGTGCCGCGAACGTTTAAGAAGGGAGTTTGCTGCCGGATGAAGGCCAATTGATGATCGAGGCGACGCTGGTGTCCTTCGAGCGGGATCTTGATGAAACCTGCTGCGGTCCCAGGGTGGCTCAGGATCTCCCGGCCCAGGATCTCTTCAACATATTCGTCCGATAGCGGCGAGAGGAAGAGCGCGAGCGACGCAATCGCCAGGCTGGTAGAGACGATTGCGCGTGGTCGGGGTATCGAAGTCGACGGCCAGGAGAACGACGCCGCAACCGATTCGGTTGCGACCACCAAGAGCACCGCCGTCAGCGAGCGTGTGATGTGAATCGCGTCCTCGCGGACGAACGCCCCCTTATAGAGTAAGAACAAGAGCAGTCCATAGGCGAGGGCGAGGGGCCACTGCCAGCGCTGTTCGATCTGAAGGCAGCGCGCGGTGCCTGCGCAGAGCACCCCGAGTAGGAACAGCGCCGCGGTCCAAGCATCGTGGCTCTGCGAGAACGCCTCGGGGTAGGCTCGCGTGCTCTCGAAGACATGGATGGTGTAACGCACGAATCCCACGAGGCTGCCTCCACCCGCATAGGCGAGACCGATTCCCGTCCCGACGATCAGCATTGCGATCCAAGGTACGCGTCGCTGAAAGACATCACTCGCGAACAAGGCGACCAGGGCGACGCCCGTGGCGATGAAGAGGTTGCCTTTGGTGTGGGCCGCCAACGCCACCGCTAGGGCCAAGGCAACGATGAGGGCCGTGGGCCTGCCGCGGGTCCTGTCGAGAGCCCGGAGGGCGAGCAGTCCGAAGATAGGAATGTACCAGCGGGCGTCGTCGCTCGCTGCCAAGAGCGGCAAAAGGGCGGCGCTGGTGAGCACGAGCACCCATCGGCCCCGCGCGAGGTGAAAGCTACGATCGGCGAAGAACCATCCGATCACGGCGCCCAGGGCGACGTGGGCGCAGACGAACAGTGAAAACGTCTTGGGATGGTAGTTCGGGAAGCGAAGGAATCCCCAGATGCCGCTGGTATGCAGAGTGTGCGACCCCCAAGGGCGTCCTTCAGCAAAGAAGGTGTGAGCCAAGGGCGTGAAGGAAGCGTCCGTCGGCCAATGGGCCGGCGTATGGAATCTCCAAGGGAAGCTCCAGAGAATTGCCCAGGCGATCATCGCCACGTAGATCGCCGCCCAAGCTATTCGCGCACGGATCACCTTATTCGAGTCTGAGGAAATCGACACTGACGCGTTCATTCGTGCTCGGACAGCCGCAACCGACGGTCGACCCGCAAGATAAGGCAAACGGGCAGCAGGGTGCTAATTGTGCGAATGCGCATGGATGCCCAACGAATGAAGGCCTGGTGGCCCTGGGTCCTCGTCTTCGGGGCGCTCGCGTTCGTCTATGGGCCCACACTGGGCGCACACATCAGCCGCGGCTTCAACCCGCAGATCTTCAACGATGATGCGCGGCAGCAGATCTATCCGTTCTTTCGCTATGCCGATTTGGCGCTCTTTCCGAACGACTACGTCGGCGACTACTACCTCGACAATCTTCCGATTGGCTTCCGCGCGCTCTACACGATCTCGGCGCCTCTGATCGATCCGTCGGTCTCGAACAAGATCGTCATGTACCTCATGCTCTTGATCACCGTCCTCGGTCTCGGTGCGGCGGCAAATCGACTCGGCGGCAAGGTCGCAGCTTGGGGGGCGATGTCGCTCGCACTCGGAGCGAGCCTCTACATCGATCGCATGGGCGGCGGCCTGCCGCGCGCCTTTGGCTTTCCCATCCTCGCATGGGCCCTGGTGGCCCTCATCTACGGCCGCACGAGGTGGCTCGCGGCGCTGGTGTGGTTGGGCGCTTGTTTCTACCCGGTGGCCGGTGTCCTGGTCGGCTTTGCGACGGCGTTCCTTCTCCTGTTGCTTCCGGCGTCCGATCGCGGCGATGCGCAGGACTGGGACCTGCGGCGGCGCCTGCGCTTCCTCACGATCGTTGCAGGCGCATCGATCGTTCTGCTGCTGCCCACGATCGTGAGCTCCTCCAAGTACGCGCCGGCGATTACGCCGGACGACGTCGTGCAGTACCCCGAGGCGGGACCTGGCGGCCGCTATGCGCCCGACTCACGCGCGCCGTACAGGAGCTTCTTCGACAGCGCCTCGACGGCAGTCGCGCGCGGTTTCGTCGGGGTGGGCAAGCCTTGGGTTGCACCGGTCTTTGAATGGGTAAACGCCGATGAGCCCCGCGGGTCCCAATGGACCCGATTGAAAGCACTTCTCGCGCTCCTTGCGATCTTCACGACAGTCGGCTGGCTGCTCTTCGTCGCGTCGAGCGGGGCCGCGCGTCGCGTGATGATGTTTGGCCTCGCTGCGTTCATCGGCTATTCGATTGCTCGCTCGGTGCCGCCGTATTTCTATCTCCCCGATCGCTACACGACGTACTCGATGCCGCTCTTCGCGGTCTTGATGGTGAGCACATCGGTGGCCGGCTTCTTCTCCATGAGGGACAAGCGTGGTGCCGATACCAAGAACGCAGTTCGGGCAGGCGTCACCTTCGTCTTCTGTCTGCTCGTCCTCGCCAGCGTTGGGGGACGCGGAAGCAGCCGGGCGGGCCTCAACATCGAGTTGGGCAACAAAGCCCTTCATGACGCGATCGGGACGCTGCCTGTCGAGGCGGTCATCGCTGGCTGGCCTCAGACCGCGATCGAGAATGTGCCGTACGTCTCACGGCGCACCGCGCTTCTGACTTTCGAAACCCACCAGGCGTTTCATCAACAGTACGTCGATGAGATGCGTCAACGCATGCGCGCGATCATCGATGCCACGCTCGCGACGTCCGATGCTCCCCTCATCCGGCTGAGAGACGAACAAGGCGTGACGCACATGCTCGTGTACTTGCCGCATCTCGGTGGCGCGCGACTGAGGTACTTCAAGCCATTCGACCGATGGATCGCAGAAGCGCGCAGCGCGAGTGCGGGAAAGCCGCTCTTGCTCCAAGAGCTCGTCGACAAACACGCGATCTACCGCGATCGCAACTATGCCCTCGTCGACCTTCGCGAGCTCAGGGGGCCGGGTTGAGCTCGAACAGATGCTGATAGGCGAAGACGTTCGGCTTCATGCGTGACAACATGAAATCCGCACGTTCCACGTTCTCACGGATCAGTTTTCCAAAGACGCGCGGCAGCACGTTTTCCCAAGGCACGGGACTCGTCCGGTGCTCACGCACGCGGAGGCCTGCCTGCTCGAACATGCGTTCGGCGGAGAGCTGGGTGAAGAAGCGCAGGTGGCCGTGATCCATGATGCCCTTGTTCGTGTAGTCGAAACGGCCTGCCGCGACCTGGGCTCGCACGCTCCAGTGAACCGCGTTGGGTAGCGACACGAGGATCTTACCGTTCTCGCTGAGTAAACCTGCGGCCTGGCTCAACATCGCATCGGGATGGGGCAGATGCTCGAGCACATCGGCAAACAGAATGGTGTCGAAGCGCTCGCCGAGGATGTCGTCCGGCAAGCCAGTGAAGAGGTTCGCCTCGTAGAATGCGTCCAGCTCCTGCTCTGGCGGATACTGGTCGATGCCCACGACGGTGTGGCCGCGCTGCGATAGTGCGTGTGCCAGCTCGCCTTTGCCGCAGCCGACATCGAGGACGCGCTGCTTGGTGGGGCCCACCATGTCGAGCAGTTGGCTATGCGATGAGAGTCGGCTCTTCTTCATCGTGTAGTTGGGCTGATCAACCGCGTACTCGGGGTAGTGCTGAATTCCGAGCTCGTGCGCCTCGTATCGCATCACTGACGCCACGACGTCCTTCGCGTACTTCATCCCGTTCACGTGGCAAATCTCGTCGCCGTAGTAGGTCGGGATGGGCAGCTCGACGATACGAAGCCCTGCCGCGTGAAACTGGATGATGATTTGCGTGTCGAAGTGGAAATCCTGAGTGTTGCGTTCGAACGGAATCTTCTTGAGCGCTTCGGTAGAATACAGCCGGTAACCCGAGTGGAACTCGCTCAAGTGGGTGCCGAGCATGGCGTTCTCGAAGCTCGACAGGATCTTGTTCCCGACGTACTTGTAGAGCGGCATGCCCCCTTCGCGCGCTGCACCCTTCGTCATCATGCGTGAACCGAAGACCGCGTCGGCTTCTCCGCGATCGAGCGGTGCGAGCAGCTCCCCGAGCGCCTCGGGCGCGTACTGACCGTCGCCGTGCAAGAGCGCGACGATGTCGTGGCCCTGCTCGATCGCATACTTGTAGCCGCGGATCTGATTGCCGCCGTAGCCGAGGTTCTCCTCGTTGCGAAAGATGCTCAGCTTGGCCTTGCCGTGCAGTTGCTTGTAGCCGAGGCCGACGAGGAAGGTGTCGTCCTGGCTTCCGTCGTCGAACACGAAGACCTCATCGACCCGATCCCAGACGTCTTCAGGAATGCGATCGAGAACCTGACGGAGCGTCTTCACCGCGTTGTAGGTCACGATGAAAATCGCGACCTTCTTGCGCGGAATCGCCTCGATCACCGGACGAATTTCGGCACGTTGACTGCTGTCTTCGGGGGGCATGCGGTCTATGAGAATAGCGGGCCCAAAGAGCCATAGCAACGAGCTTCAAGCGGGTGAGACCCTCGAAAACACCACCAATGTGGGGCTTCTCGCATTTTGAGCGTGACCTCCGATGAGCTATTCGGGTTCGCAGCGCGTGTTCTCGAGCTCGTAGCGGGATTGGTCACGCTGGTCGATCAGGATGCAGTGTTCGCGGTTGCTGACCAGGCGGAACTGGATCGGGGCTTCGAGGCGACGACCATCGATTGGGATGCCGTTCAAGTCACGCATGGGCTTCCGGTGGATGATCAGGATGCTGCTCTTGGTCAAGGCGTCGCTCGCAAGGTTGACGTTCGTGTGCAGTGCGCCATCGACGACACGCTGGAGCGCTGCGCGGCTCGCGTCATCTGGGTCGACGATGCGGGCTGCCTCGTCTTGCTCGGTTGGTGCTGTTTTGCAGGCGCTGGCTCCGAGCAAGAGCGCACCGAACAGGATCAGCTTGGCCGTCGTTCCGTCCATCACGGCAACATGGTCCTATTCGTTTGCCAAGGCGATTTCGGTACGAGCACGTCCGTATCGTCCCGGCCGTCGCCCGACTTGCTCGCGAAGCCCGACGCAAGCCCCGGTGGCTCCGGGCAGGTTTGAGTCTCGCGGTAGCTCAATGCTGCCGCGAGGCGATCTTCGTTCACATCACCGAGCTCCGCGCCAAAATCATCCGCAACGGAGCAGCCCGGGACTGAAACACCCATGGTGCCCTCCGTATTGGCGGGCGAGAATCCATCTGTGTAGTCCCCGAAGTCCTTGTCGTTCACGCCGCGGAACTGGATCGTGAAATAGGCGATGCCGCAGTTGTCGGTCGCGTAGAACCCATAAGGTTTGCCGCAGGTCGTGGTTCCGATTTGAATCACCTCGACATCGATGCCTCGCAGACCGTTCATGACCGCTTCGCTGGCAGAACAGGTGGACCCGCTGGTGAGAACGAACACCCGCTGCAGGTCGAGGGTCGGAAGAGGCTGACCTTCCGGCGCATTGAAGGGTGAACCGAGCGTCGTGTCGTAGAATGGCGTGGGTGAGATCGACCGTCCGGTCACCGGATTGGTCTCGGGGTGCTTGTCGTTGAACTCGATGAGCTCGAACGCCCGTCCATCCGTGGCGGCCGGCCCTGCGATCATGTAGGCGAGCTCGCTCGCCAGGGCGAGAAACCCACCACCGTTGTAGCGCATGTCGAGGACGAGGTCGTCGATGCCTTCGCCTTCATTGAGCTGGTTCACGGCCTCGAAGAGCCCCAGCTCCGCGGTGGCGATGTGATCGTTGAACAGGATATAGCCGACGCGCCCGGCGGGCGTTTCGAGCACTCGAACGTTCTTCACAGGCTCTGACTCGATGAACGCCGACGTCATCGTGATGGACCGGCTGTCCTGCGAATCGCGATCCTGAATCGTGAAAGTATGTGTTTCGCCCGCTTCCGACGGAAATAAAGCGGCATTGAGCGCCTCGATTCCGGCGTCCGTGTCCGTGTCGATGTCGAAACCATCGATGGCCAGGACCTTGGCGCCGCGCTCGAGAGCGACTTGAGGATTCGTCGCCGGTGAGTCCGGCTCCGTGTAAGCGACTAGGATCTCGCGTGGTGGAGCGGCAGAGAGCAAAGCCCACTGGACGCCGTAGCCCGCAGACACGCCAGATTGCGAAAGGCTCAGATACTCTTGCAAGTCAATCGAAAAGTGGAACTTGTCTTTCGGCTGACCGGAAGCCGTGATTGCGTTTGTCTTCAGCTGATTGAAGTAGAGAATCTGGTCATCGAAGAGCGCGGGGTCCTGGTCGTTGATCTCGTCGTACCAGAGGTAGGTGTCGTCGCTGTAGGACCGAAGGAAGTTGTTCTCGTCCGTGATCGTTCCTTGGACATCCGAGTAGGGCTGATCTGTGAATGGATTGACGCCGGTCCTGGGCTCCTCGCACTGCGATTCGAAAACGCTCGCAGGCTCGAACACTCCCGGCTGCCATTCGCCACCCGTTCCACCCGAGCCCGGCCAGGCCGCGCCGCCGCTGTCACCGCAGGAGGCCAGCCCCATGGCCAAAATCGAGACCCTCATGTAGCGCGCCATTCGTTTGGACACCCCCCCGTTTCCCATCCCTATTTGAATTACGCAGATCCACGCCTCTGTCGACTCTTCTTTAGGTGTGGGCAATTACGAAACTAGGGAATGCGAATTACTGAACGCAAGCCGTAGTGGTCCGAAAGGGGAACGAGCTCGTCACCCCCGACAGGCACCACGTCTTCGTCAAACGTGCGGACCGTGGACTGCACCGCGTCGGATGTCAGACCATTGAGCAAGATGTGGTCGATCCAGACCGAGCTCGCCGAGTCGGCCACGGGATTGTCTTCGCAGAAGGTGCAGAGCGGTTCGTAGTCCGCCGCGAGCGCAGCGGGGAATGACGCTTCGAGCAAGCCCAGCGTGGCTTCGCCTTCTTCGCTGATGCCCTGGTCTGGATAGGCGCGCCCCGTGTTGAAGTCGCCGAGGATGACAGCCGGGGAGTCGCCGCTTCGGTCTTGCACGAATGCGATCAACTTCTGCGCTTGAAGATACTGCTCCGCTTCCCATCCCGCAGCGCCGGTTTCCCCGTTGCCGTATTGGCCGGTGTACGGGAAGGTGAAGTCGTCGAAGATCGGCGTGAGGTGGTTGCAGTACGCGTCCAAAGAAGCACCGTTCGGCAGAGTCACGGTCGCGCGAAGGATCGTGCGCCGATTCCAGGTGCCAGGCATCACCCAATTTTCTTGGTCGCTCAGCGGGTAGCGCGAGAGGATCATCACGCCATTCTGGCCGTCGAAGGCGAGGTCTTGATTGACGACTGTCGGGCAACTGCTTCGGATTTCGGCGAACGTGCTCGTCGGGAGTTGCGGGACGACGCAAGAATAGCATCGCTGTTGTTGCGCATCCCCAAAGAGGAGCGCCGCCACCGCACCGACGCAATTCGTGGACGCGCAGCTCGCGCTCGTCGTGCGGCCGTCTTCGCTGCCGGGGATGGTCGAACAGTTCTCCGCTACGCAGTCGACCGCCTCGTTCATCTGGTCGACGATTGTGACTCCATCCGAGACCTCAATATCGGGACAGGGCACAGTGGTTGGGGCTTGGGGTATCTCGCCCATCTGATCGGTGGGGTCATCCACGGGCGTGTCGAGGTCGTCCTCGAACAGCGCGGAGTACGGGAAGTTCCCGACCGCCATGTCCCGAATGA
>CAWBAV010000004.1:0-108477 GCA_963786865.1 uncultured delta proteobacterium
CTGGCAACGTCGGCCTCCCGATTTGCCTCTTTGCCTTCGGCGAAGCGGGTCTCGCGCTCGGGATGGCATATTTCGCCGTATCGTCGACTTGTCACGTCGTCCTGGGCGGCCCCTTGTTCTCTGGCAGCTTTTCAGCGCGACCGTTCTTTCGCTCACCGCTCACCTGGGCGGTGCTGGTCACGGTGGCCGTCATCGCCTCGGGCATCGCGATCCCGACCTGGGTCCAACGCACGACCACGCTCCTCGGCGACATCGCGATACCGCTGATGCTACTCACCCTGGGCGTCTCACTTGCAAAGATGCATCCTCGGTCCCTCGGCCAATCGGTCACATTGTCGTTGGTACGCCTCGGCCTCGGGCTCGGTGCCGGGCTACTGCTGACGGAGCTTCTCGGCGTCGAGGGGCTGACCCGCAAGGTTCTCGTTCTGCAGGCCTCGATGCCGGTCGGCGTCTTGAACTATCTGTTCGCCCAGCGATACGGAAGAAGCCCCGAACAAGTCGCGAGCTTGGTGCTGGTGAGCACCTTGGTATCGGTGGTGTCGATACCCCTTCTCCTCGCCTGGCTCTGACGCTGGCACTGGCACTGGCGCTGGCACTGGCACTGGCACTGGCACTGGCGCTGTAAGGGGGGCGTCAGACTTGGTCGAGCGGCATTTCGCATTCGTCGCGAAGTCGACAGGCGGGGCATTCAGCGCCTCGCCAAATCCGATCGTAGCGTTCCTGGACCTGGTCGATCGTCTGCTCGTCCGACGTGACGATGCCCATTTCGAAGTTGCGCCTTCCGTCCCCTTTGGCGCCCAGACCGGCTCCGGTCCAGTTTGCGCTTCCCAAGTAAACGAGCCGCGCATCCACGACGACCGTCTTGAGATGCACGCGTGGGCACACTCGCATTTGCAGACCGCCCTGGACGAGCGCGGACTGCGCATCGAAGCTTCGGCGAAAAGCACGCGAAGGGGGCGAAGCGTGCAGCAGGCGTAGCTCGACGCCGCGCTCCGTCAGCTCCGAAAACGCCTCGAGAACGGACCGGTAGTTGGAGCGGCGACCACGACGTCGGCCGGGAACCACGCGCTGATCCTCCACCATTACGTCCTTGAGATTTGCAGTCGCAACCCAGACGCTCTGCTCGGCAGCGAGCACCGCCTCCATGACTTCGTCGTAGTGCTCACGGTCAGAAAGCACACGGAGAGAGACCGAGCGGCGCATTCGAAGAAGCATACGCGAAGCCAACGGTGCGACAGAGAAACCCGCATAAGCGGGCGCTGGCACTGGGAGAGTGACCCCTCAAGCTGTACGGATCGGAGGGCGGCTCGCGACGCACGTGCTCGCGATTGGGACCCGCTCGGCCGTCTCTTCAAGTTTCCCTACGTCTAGCCTCCCGCCCAATCGCTGTGCCGCGCATCCCGAGCCGCCCTCCTATGCAGATCCCCACGGATGAACACTGGCACTGGCACTGGAAGTGTCCGGAGGGGCGCGGGGGAACGCGATGCGGGGGTTCGGCGGCGTGTGAGTGACAATCGGTCAGCGAGCAGCCCCCTCCGATTGGCGCGAGCACCGAGGGGCGCCTTGCGTGGCCCCTGCTCGCAGTCCTTCCGGCCACCTTTGCAAGGCGCCCCGTCCGTCGAACTCCCGTGTCGTGTTCCCCCGCGTCCCCGATAGTCAGTCCATTTCGCGGAACTGCTCCTCTTCCGGGTTCTCGTCCGCATCCAAGAACGCCAAGTCTTTCTGGTTGAAGATGCGCTCGAGCCCGCGTCGAACCGGCACGAGAAGCGCGATGAACAGAGGAAAGAGAACTCCGAAGGAGGACTCTTTCACGAGCCAGAGCATCGAAAGACAGACGAGCTGAATGAGGGTGAATCCGTGGAGGACCGTCCGTGAAACTCGGCGGATGTAGTGCGTCGGCGGATAGAGCGTGGGGTCGGTGACCCAGAGCTTGAGGCGGTCGACGAACTGGTTGCTTCGGAGCGAAGCGATTCCCATGAAAAGGAACAAGCCAAAAATCACCGACATCGGAATCTCTCGAAGCACGGCCAGAAAGACGAGCGACCCGCCGATCAGTAGATGGACGAGCAAAGGAGTCAGCCGGTTCTCCATCACGGAGATGATGTGCTCCCCTCGTGCATGATGACGGACTGTCGCCAAGCTCCGGACGTGATTCAAAGACCGAACGGTCGCCGCGACCACCCAGGGAAGCCCGATCGCCGAACAGACGGCGACCAGGACGGCGATCACGGCCATGTCGAGGTCGTATCCCTCCCCCTTCCTGAGTCGATGCTGTGGACTGTTGACGAGGCGGACGGTGATGTTCTGATCCAAGAAGAGGAGCACCGTGGCTAGGACTGCGATCGGAATCGATGCGACCCAGAACCATACCGGCGCCTGCATCGGGTTCACCAACCACGGTCGGCCGCTCGTCGTGGCGAGCTCGTTGGGAACGGCGAGGTGCTCGAGCTCGATGGGCCGCATCGCCCAGGCCGCGGCCGTCATCGCGAAGATCGCAATCGCTGGTCCAAAATCGGCCAGGAACTCGCGGACCGTCTTCGTGAGGAACGGCTTCTGCCTCACTCGCGAAAGCTGCTGCGCGATCATGAAGGTTCCGAGTGCGAGAATGAGCGCGAGCAGCTCGCCGTTCGTTGGTACCTCGGAATCGAAAATGTCACTGAAAATGTCACGCAATGCCTCCGTGATGAAGATCAGTGCAATCAGTGCCGCGAAAATCTCGTCGGTGAAGCGCGTGAAGTATCGGATGTACCGGCTGGCGTTCGTGAGGGCCAGGAACATCATGAGAACTGCAGTCCAAATGCCAATCCAGAACAAACCGGGAAGAAACGGAACCCCGAGTTGCCCGCAAAGCACGTACAAGAGCGCCAGGAAGATAGTGACGGGTCCCGTACTTCCGAGAAGCGTGAGGGGCTGCCCCGAAAGGAGTGCATACGTCACACCTCCGATGGCCGTCGCCAGCAAGGCCTCGACGACTCCTATTTCTCCTCGGGTGAGAAACGCGAGTAGGGCGCCGAAGGCGATCGATGGCGCCAAACAAGCAAAATAGAGGAACAGAATTGCTGCGAGACCTTTGACGTTGAATCCATCGACGAAATCGCTGCTGTAGAACGGATACTTGCGTCGAAGGTCCGCGAACAGTCCAGAGGCAAGCCCCGTTTGCGGCGGAGGAATGCTCGGATACCTGGGGAGCAGCGATGGGCGGCGTTGATCCGGCGGAGCTTCGACGTATTCCAAATAGAGCTGATACGTCGCCAGCACTTGCATCGGGTCGTTCGCACCGATGATGGAAGCGCTGAACCGCTCGTCATGCAGCATCCACCCAAAGGGCTCGAGCTCCTCATTGGAAGGCATCGAGCCGCCATAAGGCGCCACGATCAGCCAAACGTAGTGAACCCTCTCGTGATCGCTCGCGCGAACACCGTCGGGCACACGAATCAGTGCGCAGCGGTAAGCGTCTCCGTTCTGCGCTTCATAGCGCACGCGAAGAGCACCTACGCCGCTGCCGAGGTCTTGAAGCTCGCCCTCGCCTCGTTCGCTTAGAGTGTCTCGAATCGCGGCTCGCTGCTGGGCGTTCAACCTGCCCAAGTCGACGAGCGCGTCCAAAGCCTGCTGAACGAGACCCGGCAGATCGCGGGCAGCCAGGTCGAGCAAGATCTCGCTGTCATGAAGGCGCTTCTGCAAGCTCATCCCGGTCGAAGTGGACGAGGTTCACCGATCTCCGCTCGCTTGTGAAGGCCGAACGCGAATCTGGGAGCCCAAAGGGGCGAAAACTAGGCCCCGATGGAGCCACGAACGACTTGCATCAAAGTGTGCGTCCCCCACTTCAAGCCTTCCACCGGAATGCGTTCGTTGTGACCGTGAAACATGTCTGCGAAACGCAAGGAAGGTGGGAGCGTCACGGGCGCAAAACCGTACCACTTGGCCCCAATCGAAGTGAACGCTTTCGCGTCGGTGAATCCTTGCATGATGAACGGTACGATGGGCGAGCTCGGGGCCCGCTGCGACATGACGTCGTGAATCAGCGAATACAGGGATGACTCCTTCGGCTCGGTGACCACGGGGGGCAACGAATGCATGATCTCGAGCGCGATGCCCGGGCCCAAGACCTCGCCGAGCTCGCGCATGAACTCGTCTCTGCTCTGACCTGGCAGAATGCGGCCGTCTATCTCCGCTTCGGCGAATCCGGGAATGACGTTGGTCTTGTTACCAGCTCGAAGCACGGTGGGTGACGCAGTGTTCCCGAGCAAAGCGCGAAACGCGCGCCTCACAGAAGGATCGGGCAAGATCTTGAGCATGGCAGGTCCGAACGTGGGGCTCGCCAACAGCTTGATCGCGGGACGGACCGCCGCGGGAAGATGCGACGCGAGCGCGCCGATGAAGCCTTGAACCGGGGCTGAGGAGTGGCGCGGCAAGCCCTCCTTCCCGAGCCGCGCAATTGCCTCACTCAGCTGAACGACGGCCGAGTCCTCACGCGGCATCGAGCCGTGCCCTGGTTCCCCCGTTGCACGCGCTCGGACCCAGCAAACCCCCTTCTCGGCAACCTGCACCGTGAAGAAGCTCCTTCCAGCGACTTGAATGTTGAAGCCGCCGCCCTCGCCAATGGCAAACTCGCTTCGCACGAGATCCGCGTGGTTCTCGCAAAGCCAGAGGGAGCCGTATCGGCATCCGGCCTCCTCATCGGCGACCCCTGCAAAGATGAGATCCCGTTCGGGTTTCACGCCTTCGCGGGCAAGCCGCGTGAGGATGGCAACGGACATCGCTGCCATGTTCTTCATGTCGACCGCCCCGCGCCCCCACAAGCAGTCGTCATGGACCTCGCCGCAAAAGGGCGGGTGGTCCCAGGCCAATGGATCGGCTTCGACCACGTCGAGGTGCGCGGTCAAGAGCAGCGGCGGCTTCTGTCCCGTCCCGCGAAGGCGCGCAACCACGTTGCCGCGACCCGGAGCGCTCTGCATGACCACCGGCTCGAGGCCGGCGCCCACAAGCTCTTCGGCGAGCAGCTCGGCCGCAGGAAGCTCGTTGCCCGGCGGGTTGGTCGTATCGATGCGAAGCAGTTGTTGGCAAAGACGAAATGCATGCTCCGCAAGCTCCGGATCATCTTCGGTCATGGGGGTGATCCATGTTTACTCCAAGCGGCCTACTTTGTGCGCGATTTCTTCACCAGTCCCTGTTTTCGCCTCGGGGCAGCAGATGCCGCAAGGTCGCCGCTTGATCGGAGATCGACATTGGCTCAGGGTCACGGACTAGATGAGTTTGTTTGAACAGCTCGGCGGTGAGCGGGCCTTGCGAGCCATCATCGACGATTTCGTCGACCGCTGTTTTGACGACACGATGATCGGCTTCTTGTTCGCGCGCGCCGAGCGGGAACGCATCAAGCGCTTCGAGTATGAGCATGCGGCCCGGCATCTCGGCGCCGCCGTCGAATACCGCGGGAGACCTCTCGACGAGGTGCACCGGCCTCACCGTATTTTCGGTGGGCAATTCGACCGGCGCCGCCAGATCCTGATCGAAACGCTTCGGGACCACGATGCGCCGAACGAGGTCGTCGACGCGTGGATTTCTCATCAAGATTCGCTCCGGACGCTGATCACGCGCGACCCGGATTCGAGCTGCGAGGGTTGAGGACGGTGGAGACCCTAGAAGGACTCGTCGTGCGTTCGACAGCAGGGTTCGTCGATGTGCATGTCGATGGAGAGGTGCTGCAAGCGCGAATACGCGGACGGCTCAAGAACACGGCGCGCACGACCGACCTCTGCGTCATCGGCGATCGCGTGCGCGTGTCGTGCCCCGACGAACGGACCTACGTCGTGAACGAGGTGTTGCCTCGAAAGACACGCTTCTCGAGGCGCCAGCCAGGACGGGGGCCCAACAAGGAGGACGTTCTCGTTGCCAATCTCGATCAGCTGCTGATTACTTTCTGCCACGGGCGACCCGGACTCAAGACGCGCCTTCTCGATCGCTTTCTCGTGATCGCCGAATACCAAGGCGTGCAGCCCGTGATCGTCATGAATAAGTCGGACCTCCGCGTTCCGGGGGACAGCGACTGGCGGTCCACATATCAATCGATCGGATACCCGGTGCTGAGCGTGAGCGCGGGCACCGGTGAGGGCATGGGCGCGCTCCTCGATGCCTTGGAGGGAAAGATCTCGGCGTTTGTCGGCCCTTCTGGGGTTGGAAAAAGCAGCCTCATCAATCGAATTCTGCCAGGCCTCGATCTCGGAATAGCGAGCGTCAGCGACCATCACGGCAAGGGCCGCCATACGACCCGTGTCGCCACTCTGCACGCCCTGCCTGGAACCGGCTATCTCGCCGACACCCCCGGCATTCGTGAGCTGGGGACCTGGGCACTGCCGATCGAGCAGCTCGACCGCTGCTTTCCCGAGTTGAGCTCTTTTCGAGATCAGTGCGCCTTTCGAAGCTGCAGTCATACGCACGAGCCGAGCTGCGCGGTCGTCGAAGCGGTGAACGAAGGCAGCATCGACCCCGAGCGATACGAGAGCTACGTGCGGCTTCGCGAGGAAGCAAACGGCTAGCGTTTGGCGTCGCTCAGATCGAAACGCGCTCGCGCAAGGCCATCCGATTTGACATCGACCTCACGACTGACCTTCCGACCGTCGGGCAGCTCGAAATCGAACGTGACGCGCCCAATCGGTGCATAGACCAAATCGATGGGCGTCCGTCCCACCAAGTCGCCGGCCACGTACGCGTCGGCCGGCGGAGTCGTGTCGATGCTCACGCGACCAAACGCCCCCGGCTGTGCACCGCCCTGCTTGCCGAGCAGCCGCGCGGTCACACCCGCTGTTTCCCCGTTCGAGACTTCGACCTTGGTCGACCAGGATGCAAAACCCGGCGTTTCGACACGCACTCGATAGTCGCCGCGCATGAGCCCGGTCAACGCAACCGGTGTGACGCCCTGCTCCTTGCCGTCCAGATACACCTTGGCTCCTGGCGGAGACGAAGCGACCAGGATGCGGGCCCCGTGCTCTCGTAAGAGCGGGTTGTCGTCGACCGCGACCTCGGGCGGACCTTTCTCCTCGAACATCGCGCTCAGACTGCCGACGGCATCCTTCACGATGTCGGTGTGCTCATGGGCAACCGCGACTCCACCGAGCAGCAAGATCAGAGTGACCGCGACCCCTTTCCAGCCGAAGCCTGATGACTTCTTGGTACCGGCGGTCCTCTTTTTCGGCGTGGCGCGCTTTGGAGCTCCTTTCGGCGCATCCTCAGAGGGTGCCCAAGCGGCCTGCGCGTCGGAGTTCGCGGGGCGGGACGCGGGCAGAGGCAATGGCGCGACGACCGGCGAGTCGAGCAAGTGTCCGAGCTCGTCGCCGTAGCCTCCGACATCGACCTCGAGCTCCCGAATCGCTCCCGGAATCTGCGACACGTACGACTTCGCAGAGGACGAATCGTTGGCGTGATGCATGTCGAGCGTGATCGATGCTCCGAACGGGACCGTGTCGACTCGAGGACCCCGTGTGAACTCTTCGGGAAACACCTTCCTCACGAAGTCGGCGACCTCGCGTTGTGTCGCGAAAAGCTTGTTCGCCTTGCCGAACTCCTCCAGATCGCGGGCAAGAGCCTCTGCGTTCGCATAGCGATCGCTCGCCTCCTTGGCGAGCGCCTTCTGTAGAATCCTGTCGAGCTCATCCGAGACGTCGGGAAGACGCTCCTTCAGCGAGGGCACCGGGTCCATGATCACGGCCCGCATCGTCGCAGCTTCGGTTTGGCGCCGGTAGAGTGAGCGTCCGGTGAGTGTCTCGAAGAGACAGACGCCGAGCGCGAAGATATCGAGTCGGTGATCGGCCTGACCTGCCGTGCACTGCTCGGGAGCCATGTACGCGAACTTCCCTTTGACCACGCCGGCTTGGGTCTTGTGAGCCCGATGGTCGGCCTTTGCGATCCCGAAATCGAGCAGCTTCACCGCACCCGTGTAACCGATCATGATGTTGTGGGGCGACACATCGCGATGAATGATGTTGAATGGCTCGCCGTGTTCGTCGTTTGCAATGTGCGCGTAGTGAAGCGCTCGTGCCACGTCGACGCCGATGCGAATTGCAATTGGTAGCCCTACACCGCCTGAGTTTCGCGCCTTGCGAATCAGCCTTCCCAAGGGCACGCCGTTGACCCATTCCATCACGATGAAGTGCGACCCTTCGTCCGCACCGAATTGATGGAACTGGCAGATGTTGGGGTGCTTGAGCTGCATCCCGATGCGCGCCTCGTCGAGGAACATCTGAACGAAGTCACTGTCCTGCTCGAAATGGGGAAGGATCCGCTTCACCACGAGGAATCGATGATCGCCCTCGGTGTTCGCGTGACGCGCGAGAAGAATCTCCGCCATGCCGCCTAGAGCGAGTCGTCCGAGGATGTCATAGCCAGCGAACTTTCCGAGAACCGGAAGGTCGACTGGCGGTCTGGTCAACTGGCTGGCTGCGGAATCCTGTGTCACGTCGTCCCCAGACACCTTCCCAGCCGACGCCTCCTGCGCATATCGCTCGGTGCCCGGCTTTCCCCTGAAGGAAAGTGTCGCTCCACACAGCATAGCGACTCGAATGGGCGATCGCCTACTTCGAGATGGGAAAATCCAGATCGGATCGAAAAGCTGTGGTGTTTCTCACAAAATGCGCTCGGTACGGCTGAGCTCGCGGCACATGTTCTTCTGGTGCGCTTCGAGGGTACCTCCGCCAATTTCGAGGAGCTTGGCGTCCCGCCACAAACGCTCCACGGCGTACTCCGAGACGTAGCCATAGCCACCCAGCACTTGGATGGCCCGGTCCGCCACTTCCTTGCCCATCGTCGAGGTGAACAGCTTGACCCCGTCGGAGTCGAGACGATGGCCGGGCGCTTCGAGGCTCATCGTCGCGGCCGTGTAATAGGTGTACGCACGACCGGCCATGTACTCGGCGTAGGACTGGGCGATGTAGCGTTGAATCTGGCCGAAGTCTCTCAGTGGCTTGCCAAACGACGAACGCTCGCTCGCATAGCGGTTCATCACTTCGACGGATCTGCGCGCGATTCCGAGACTCATTCCCGCCAAAGTCACTCGCTCGATCTCGAGGTTGCGCATCATGTGAAGCGTTGCAGACCCCTCGGAGCCAACGAGGTTCTCCGCGGGGACCTCGCAATCCTCGAACACGAGCTCGGCCGTGGTCGACGCACGCATGCCGAGCTTGCCCTTGATCTTCTGACCGAGGCTAAACCCGGGAAACCCCTTTTCGACGATGAACATCGAGAGCTGGTTCCGTGGGCTCCCGTTGATGCGAGCGTAGACGAGGAACGTATCGCCGAGATCGGTGTCACTGACCGCTCCGTTGGTGATCCACATTTTGGCGCCATTGAGCAGGTAAACGCCGCCTTTCTTGGCCGCGGTCGTCTGCATACCGAGCACGTCGGTGCCAGCGCCCGGCTCGCTCATACACATGCCGCAGACCTTCCTGCCGGAACAGGCGTCGGGCAGGTACTTGCTTCGCTGCGCGTCGCTCCCGTTGACCTGCAGGTTGTTGGCAAAGAGCATCGAATGGGCGAGGTACGCCAAGGTGAAGCCCGGATCGGCGGCCGCGAGCTCCTCGTGCGCGATCACCGCGGCCACGGGATCTAGACCCGCCCCGCCGAACCGCTCCTCGACGGTAATGCCAAGAAGCCCGAGCTCCCCGAGCTTGCGGAACAACTCGACGTTGAAGCGTTCCTCGTGGTCCGACTGCTCGGCCTGGGGGTCCACTTCTCTTTCGGTGAACGAACGAACGAGCTCGCGCAGCGCGCGGTGCTCGGCAGATGGATTGAACAGGTCAGTCACACCGCGGGCTTAACACGCAAGCCCGGCGATCGGAAGCGGACCCACCACTCACGCAGCGTCCGCGACCGAAGAGCTCGTCAAGATGCTCGTGACGATGGCCCGAGAAGCGGTTGCCGTCGCCCGGTCGAGATCGTCCACGCGGCCGTCGAGATGGGCCTCCGCGAGGCCGAAAATGACGCTCACGAGAAGCTCTGCGTGGAGCGCCGCATCCGCTGGCATGACGTCGGGACGAACCTGCACGAGGATTTGGCGCATCCGTTCACGAAGACTTCCGCTGAGGACAGTCCAGCGGCGGCCCAATGCCGAGGTTTGGTCCCGGCGATTGCTGAGGAACACCTCGGCAATCTTTCGGTCCCGAACGAGAGAGCGCGTGCACTTCTGCACGGCCTGCTCGAGCACGTCGGCGGCCCGATCGAGCTCGGCCGACGCCTCCGGGTGAAGACCGGGGCCGAGCTCCTCGGCGACCCATTCGGCTACCTGCTCGAGCGCTTGGTCCATGCTTCGGAAATGCACATAGAACGTTGGCTGCGCCACTCCAGCGATCTGCGCGACGCGCCCGGTCGTCAAGTTGCCGTGGCCGTACCGCTGGATCGTTTTGAGAATCGCCTGAAGGAGGCGATGCCGCGTACGTTCCTTGTTGATTTGGCGTGACATGATGTTCGTGTAGCAGTCGAAACCACGCCGTTCCATCGAAACTTGACGCCCTCTTGTGCTAATTACGCAAAGGAAACAAAGTCACAGCTGCGTAGGCGCAGAATATGCGCACGGGTCGCAATGAGCCAAACTCTGCAACATTTCACCCAGAAGAGAGCGAACGATGGGTTTGCGCCCGGTTGGTACGTCGTCGCCGCAAGCCGGGATGTCGGCGCGAAGCCCAGAGCGGTCTCATTGAACGGGATACCACTCGTTACATTTCGTGACTCAGCCGGACGAAGTGTCGCCCTGCTGGACCGTTGCTCGCACCGCAACGCGCCGCTCTCTGCTGGCCGGGTCTCGGGCGACAACATTCAATGCCACTACCACGGCTGGGAGTTCGATGGATCTGGCGTGTGCAAGTCCGTGCCCGGACTCTGCGGGGCGCCAGATCACCCGGCTCGTCGGGTCCCTGCATTTGCCTGTCGTGATTCGCAGGGCTGGGTCTGGGTGTACTCGGAGGCCGACGTCGAACCGGTGTCTGAGCCATACCGGATCCCCTGCGCTGACGAGCCTGGATATCTCACCATTCGCGAGCAGCTCGAAATGCCCGGTCCGCTCGACGCCGTCGCGGAAAACGCACTGGACGTTCCGCACACGGCGTTCGTCCACGCCGGCCTCTTTCGAAAGAACAGGGACCGGAAGCCTATCGAGGTGGTCATCCGCGCGTTGGACGGAGGCGTGGAAGCGCAGTTCATCGGCGAGCAACGTCCCGAAGGTTTGGCCGGCCGCATCCTCGCCCCGCAAGGAGGCGAGGTGTTTCATTGGGATCGATTCCTTCTTCCCTGCATCGCACAGGTCGAATATCGCCTGAGCGACCACAGTCACATCATCGCGACGACGGCACTGACGCCACGTAGTCCGACGGTCACCGACATGTTCGCGACGGTCGCCGCCAAAGCACCCATCCCGAACCTGATCCTGAAAACGGTGTTCAGACCGGTTGCGCTGAGGATCCTACGTCAAGACATGGAGATCCTCAGGCGCCAAACCGAGCAGGTGCGACGCTTTGGCACCGAGGACTTCGCCTCGACCGAGATCGATGTTCTTGGGCTCCGCATCAAGAAACTGCTGCGCGAAGCGGCCGTTGGGAAAGTCAGCAGCGCTCAAGAAGAGCGCCGAATCAAGATGCTGGTTTGATTCGGATTGGTGTACCCTGACGGCCCATGGGGTCAGAGACCAAGTCGGATTCGACCTATCTGATCAAGAACGCGCCGTCCGATCGCGTCGAGGCGCCGAACCCGAGCGATGCCCCGCAGTCGGAGCCGGCGGACGGCCGCTGGCGAACCTCGAATCCCCCACCTGGCGAGAGCTTGGAAGCCAAGTGGTGGCCAGACCGCGAGCTCGGAAATGCGTTTCGCCGATGGACCTCGATTCCGCCGGCAAAGGGGGACCGCGCCCGCATGGTGGCGATGAAGTTCCTGGTCGAGCACTTGAACGTCGGTGAGCTCACCGCAGTGGGCAGCGCGCCGCGAGCCCCTCTGCCCACCCTGGAGCCTCCGGATTTCCTCGCGAGGGTGAGAAGCATGGTCATTCGTCTCGGAATGCACGGACCCAACGAGGATGCGCCCGACCATGGGGCCTTGCTCGCGATGGGCGAAGAGGTCCTGCCGGTACTGCGAGACTTCTTTCCCGGGCGACTGTGGTTCAATCGTTGGGAACCTCACGTCCAGGCTCCGGCGGGGAGCAGCGTGTCCGGACTGTGCAAGACACTCGTCGCGTTTGGCGAGCCAGCTGTGCCCTATGTCGCAGAGCTCTTGAAGTCCGACGATCCCGAAACACGCTACTACGCGTCGCTCATCGCAGCGGAGCTTCCGCATCCGCGTCTGCTGGAGCCACTGGCGACCGCGCTGTTCGACGACGACCAAGGGGTGTCTCGGAGCGCCCTCTATGCGCTCGAGGTCTTCGACGAACAAGAAGGCATCGAGGTTCTCAAGGAGTCGCTCAGGGAGCTCGCGGTCGCGTCGGACAGCGATCAACGTTCGCGCTTACTGGCCATTCGAGCGCTCGCCGTCCTGCGTGACGAAGGCTGCGTCGAAGCGCTCATCCCCGCGCTTGCCGAGCATGGCGTCATTGGAGAGGCTGCGTGGCGCGTGCTTCGCATGCTGACCGCACAGGATTTTGGGGACCGGACATCGGATTGGCGTGCCTGGTTTCTGGCCAATCGCACCCGTTCGCGCGTCGAATGGTTGATCGACGGTCTCGATCACCCGGACGCCGAGGTCCGCTCGATCGCAAGCCGGGACCTCGTTCGTGCTTCCGGCCACGACTTCGGCTTCAAGACACACATGACAAGCATCGATCGGACGGCCATCCGCGAACGATATCGACTCTGGTGGGCTGCGCAGAGCGCAGAGCAAGACTAGCGCTTCATGCGAGCAGCCGTGCGGCGATCGAGGACGCCAGCTTGCCATCGATCTGGCCGGGATAGCGGGCTTTGATCTCCCGCATGACCAGCCCGAGATCCTTCTTGCTCGAGAGTCCGAGCTCCTCGATGATTCCTGTTATCGCGTCGCTGGCGTCGTCTTCGCTGAGCTGTCTTGGAAGATAGCGTTCGATCACTTCGATCTCGGCTTGCTCCTTGTCGGCGAGGTCCTGCCGGCCTCCTTCGACGTAGCTCTTGATGCTGTCGCGTCGTGACTTCACGGCACGGGACAGCACCGCAAGCTCATCTGGGTTCTCGAGCGTCAACAGCTCGGACTTGAGCATGCGGAGAGTATCGCGGGTCACTTCGTCGCGAGCGAGCATGGCTTTCTTGAGGTCGGCGTCGATCTTTTCTAGCAGTGCCATGACCCAAGCCTGTGCGCGCGCAGCTAGCCGCGCAATGCCTCGACTACCCTCAATGCGTTCCCGCCGAGGATTTTCCGAATCCGTGACTCCGACCAGCCGCGGTCGAGCATTTCTTGAACCAGCCGCGGCAACGCCCAAATCCCCGGCAAGTCCCTCGGAGGAATGATGAATCCGTCATAGTCCGTGCCGATCGACGCGTGGTCCTCTCCAACGGTAGCGACGATATGCGCCAGATGGTCGACCAGGGTCGCAACGGTGACACGACCTCGACCGAGATACGCGGCGTGCATGATCACACCGACGGTTCCACCGGTGTCGGCCACCGCGCGGAGCTGCTCGTCGGTGATGTTTCTCCAGTGCGCGTAAACGCCGGCTAAGCCGGTGTGCGTGACCAGCAGTGGCTGGGTCCTGTCGTGCACCTCCAGGGCATCGAAGAATCCCGGGCGGCTGATGTGCGCGAGATCGACGCCGATCCGAAGCTCGTTCAAGCGCTCGACATATGCCCTGCCGAAATTGGTCAATCCTGCGCTTCGGCCCCCGCCCGGAGCGCTGCTGGCGCCTAACCGCGACGAGGTGAGGTGAAGGAGCGTCACCCGGAGCACGGACTGGTCGGCGAGAATGTCGAGCGCGTCGAGGCCATCGTCGAGCGCGTTTCCGCCTTGGATCCCGATGAAGGCCGCATGCTCTCCAGAGGCCCGCGCCGCACGGAACTCCGCAGCGTTTCGGACATGCCGCACGCCAGGCGCCTCCTCGAGCAAGGTTCGAAGGGAAGCGAGATTGTGCTCGAAGACCTGGCGGCGGCGTCGCGAGGCTCGCATCGGGTTCGTCGAAATCACCCAGGTGGCCCCAGCGAGCCCTATCTGCCGGGCACTCGGAAGGTCCGCGTGTCCAAAGAAACGACGGCCGAAGAATCCGCCCCGGTGAATGCGATTGAGGTCATACCCGAAGATCCGGCGCCAAAGGAATGACTCGACGTGGAGGTCGATCGCGTCCGAGCAGAGGAACATCGCGGCCGCCTCTTCCGAGATCTCGAGCGCATGGGCGATCGTCCGGGCCTCCATCGAAACGCTTCCCTAACACGCTCGGCACAAGATCGCTGTAATCCCAGCTATTTGGCCGAAATTTCCCAGGCGCGCAACTTTGTAAATTATTTGTAAATGCCTGTTTTTGCAAGGCTTCAATTGACTAGAGCTGTCTCTCCACTCACATTGGGGCTTCCCGGCTAGTTAAGTTGTAAACAGCCGAGGTACAGAAAGGACAGAAGATGTTGTCGGCGACCCCAGCAGCGGCGGGTAGCAAGTCCTCGGATTTGCTGAGCTCGCGCTCAATCAAACACGTGGTGGTCCTCGGTGCCAACGGCGCGATGGGCCTCGGAAGCGGCGCTCTCTTCACCTCCGTCGTACCACGGGTCACCTTTTTGGCGCGCACCAAGGAAAAGGCAGACGGCGGGCTCGCCGCTGCCGTGAAGATGGTTCGCTCGACCACGGTTGCCAAGCGAGTCGATACCGGGAGCTACGATGCGGACTTCGATCGCGTGGTGGCGGAGGCCGATTTGATTTTCGAAGCGGTGACCGAGCAGCTCCCGCTCAAGAAAGAGTTCTTCGATCGCATCGACGCGATACGACGCCCGGACTCGATCGTCGCCACCGTCACCTCCGGCCTCTCCATCAATCAGCTGGCCGA
Source organism: uncultured delta proteobacterium (assembly GCA_963786865.1). Classification (GTDB taxonomy): domain Bacteria; phylum Myxococcota_A; class Polyangia; order Polyangiales; family Houyiibacteriaceae; genus SG8-38. Next base: position 14,960 of record CAWBAV010000004.1, read on the forward strand.
AGGCCGCAGCGATTCCTTCCGTAAGAACTTCGTCGGCCTGCACTTCTTCAACCCGCCGAACGTCATCGTCGGCACGGAGCTCATCGCAGGCAAAGACACCGACCCCAAGCTGGTCGACTTCCTCGACGAGTACTGCACCAAGCTCCTCGGACGCGCAATGGTGCGAACGGCCGACACGGCTGGCTTTGCCGGCAACCGGATCGGCTTCAAGGTGCTCAACGAATGCGCGATCCTCGCCGAGCAGCACGGGCCGCTCCTGATCGACGAGCTAGTCGGCCCCTACACCGGCCGAGCGATGACGCCGCTGGCTACCGTCGACTTGGTCGGCTGGGACATCCATCGCGCGATCGTCGACAACATCTACGAGCTCGCTCCGGACGAAGCGCATGAAACGCTGAAGCTTCCGAAGTACATGGCCGACCTCATGGCCAAGGGCGTACTCGGTCGCAAGAGCGGCGGAGGCTTCTTTGGCAAGGACGACGGAGGCGGGCGGATCGTGCTCGACCCGAAGACTCAGAACTACGTCTCGAAGTCCTCGATCTCACGACCGGACCTCGGCTTCATCGACGAGATTTCGAACCTTCATCGTGTCGGCCGATACGTGGACGGGATGCGCGCCTTTGCTGCGGCGACCGGGCCATACGCTGCGATCGCGCAGAAGGTCATTGCTGGGTACATCAGCTACTCGTTCAACCGCGTCGGAGAGGTAACCGACGACATTTCCGGGATCGATCGAATCATGGGCTACGGTTTCAACTGGGCGCCTCCAAGCGTCCTAGTCGACACCATTGGCCTCAAGCCGACCATCAAAATGATCGAGAAGGCTGGACTCGCCGTGCCGGCCGCACTGGCAAACGCCCAAGAGGGCACAAAGTTCTTCGATGACCCTCAGGTCAATGTGGGTAAGTTCTTCGTCGCTGCGTGAGCGAAAGGTTTTGGTGAAAGAAATGGCACAGGTTCCAGAAGTTTACGTTCTCGGCGGCTATCAGACGGACTTTGCTCGCAACTGGAGCAAGGAAAAGAAGCATTTCGTCGCCATGATGCGCGAAGCAGTGCTCGGCGCGCTCGAGGAGACTCAGATTGAGCCGAGCGAGGTCGAGGTCGCACACACCGGCAATTTCGCCGCCGAGCTCTACAGCAAGCAGGGCCACCTCGGTGCGTTCTTCTTGGAGATCGATTCGGCGTTCACCGGCATTCCGACGTCGCGTCACGAAGCGGCGTGCGCATCGGGCAGCATCGCTCTCCTCGCGGCCTCGGCCGAGATTGAGGCGAGGCGATACGACCTCGCATGTGTGGTCGGCGTCGAGCAAATGAAGACCGTCGGCCCTGGCGAGGGCGGTGACTTCCTCGGCACGGCTGCTTGGTACGAGCTCGAGGCCAAGGGAGTGGAGTTCCCCTTCCCGAAGCTCTTCGGCAAGCTCGGCGACGAGTACGACAAACGCTACGGACTCAAGGACGAGCACCTCGCGGAGATCAGCACGATCAACTACGCGAACGCGAAGCTGAATCCGAACGCGCAGACCCGCACCTGGTACATGAACTACGACCACGCGATGAGCCGGGACGAGTTCAACGGCAGCATCGGGGGCCGCATCCACATCTCGGACTGCTCTCAGGTCACCGACGGCGCGGCTGCAGTCATGGTCGCCTCACCGGAATACGCCCAGAAGTGGGCCAACCGAGTCGGAGTGCCGCTCGAGTCGATTCCCCGCATCAAGGGCTGGGGACACAACACCGCGCGGATTCGTTTCGAGGACAAGATCGAAGAGAGCCGCAACGCGAAGTACGTCTTGCCGCACGTCCGAAGCACCGTCACCGATGCGCAGAAGCGCGCCGGAATCGCGAACAGCGACGGAATCGATGCGATCGAAACCCACGACTGTTTCACCACCTCCGAGTACATGGCGATCGACCACTTCGGCCTCACGGCACCCGGCGAAAGCTGGAAAGCGATCGAAGCCGGTGACATCGCCCTCGGCGGCAAAACGCCGATCAACCCGAGCGGCGGCCTCATCGGAGCCGGCCACCCGGTGGGCGCCACCGGCGTCCGCCAGGTGCTCGACTGCCACAAGCAGGTCACTGGAGAAGCGGGCGACTATCAGGTCGAAGGCGCGAAAAACGTCCAGACGCTCAACATCGGCGGCTCGGGCACGACCAGCGTCAGCTTCATCATCGGAGTCTGAGCTCCAAAGAGCGACACCGGGGTCCCACGACCCCGGTGGAAACTCTCCTCCCTGCCTGCTACGACGGCGCGATGCGATACTCGCGCGCGTTCATTCCGACCGTCAAAGAAGTCCCCAAAGACGCGACGATGCCGTCGCACGTGCTGATGCTCCGGGCCGGGTATGCCCGGATGGTCGGCGCCGGCATCTACGAGCTCCTGCCGTTGGGAACGCGAGTCCTTCACAAGATCGAGCAGATCATCCGCGAAGAGATGGACGCAGCTGGAGCCCAAGAGCTCCTCATGCCAACGTTCGTTCCCGCGGAGTACTTCAAAGAGACTGGACGCTGGGATCTCTATGGCCAGACGCTCCTGCGCATCAGGGATCGCAAGGGCGGTGAGTATCATCTAGCGCCCACGCACGAGGAGATCATCACCGATCTCGTGCGGCGAGAGGTCAAGAGCTATCGACAGCTTCCGCTCAACCTGTACCAAATTCAGCTGAAGTACCGCGACGAGCCGCGGCCGCGCGCGGGGCTCCTGCGCTGCCGCGAGTTCATCATGAAGGATGCGTATTCATTCGACGTGTCCGAAGAAGCCGCGCTCGAAAGCTACGCGCAGATGCGCGATACGTACCATCGCATCTTTGCTCGGCTCGGGCTGGAATACCGTGTCGTCGAGGCCGACAGCGGAGCGATCGGCGGCAAACAAAGCGCCGAGTTTCAGGTGCTGGCACAGACCGGGGAGGACTGGATCGTCGCGTGCGACGCGTGCGACTACGCAGCCAACGCAGAGGTGGCAAAAGCCGGCTCGACTCGACTTTCCGCGACCGCTTCAGTCGAAACGAAAATGGGTAAGCTCGAAAAGGTCGCGACACCCGATGCCCGCTCGATCGACGAGGTCGTCGCCTTCTTCGGCGGCGGCACCACTGCATCCCAGACCTTGAAGTCTTTGCTCTACGTCGCCGGCGACGAAGTCATTCTCGCCATCGTTCGCGGCGACCACGAGATCAACGAGATAGGGCTTGCGAGGCTACTCGGCGTCGACGAGGTCTTGCTGGCCTCCGACGCAGCCGTGAAGGCGGCGACCCAGACGGAAATCGGTTTCGTCGGCCCGGTCGGGTTCAAAGGACGCATCATTGCGGACCCCGATGCCGTCGCGGTGAGGGACGCGATCGCTGGCGCCGGTGAAACTCCGTATCACTACAGGAACGTGAACCACGGCAGGGACTTCGCGGCCGAGGTCGCTCCGATCCGGCAGGCGACCTCCGGGGATCCTTGCCCCAATTGCGACGGCCGACTCGAGCTCTACCGGGGGATCGAAGGGGGTCACATCTTCGTCCTCGGCACGCACTACAGCGACAAGATGAACGCGGCTTTCCTGGACGAAGCGGGAACGAGTCGCCCGATCGTCATGGGTTGCTACGGCATCGGGGTCAGTCGCCTGGTTGCGGCCATCATGGAGCAACATCACGACGAACAGGGGATCCGCTGGCCCGTCCAGGTCGCCCCTTACCAGGTCATCATCACGCCCATTGGCAAGGACGCGGAACCCCTCGAGGTCGCGACCCAAATCTACGAGGCGCTTGCAGCGGAAGGCATCGAATCGCTCCTCGACGACCGTTCGGAGCGACCGGGCGTCAAGTTCAAGGATGCCGACCTCCTCGGGATTCCCATTCGGATTACCATCGGTGCGCGCGGCCTGCAGCAAGGCACGATCGAGCTCAAGAAGCGCAGCGAAAGCGAGTCGGCGGACGTGCCCGTGAAAAACGCGGTCGAGGCTGCCAAGGCCGCCTTGGCCGAGCTCGGGGCCCGAGCCGATGTCTAGAGGCGAGCAAGCCTACCAGACTGCCAAATGGCGCACCGTCGGGCTGGCGCTGGGCTTCGCGGTCCTGGTCGGAGTCGCGGTGGTCACCGTCCTCCTGCCCGAGCTGGCAAACGAGCCTGATGCCGAAGAACAGGGCACCGACGCGAGGAGCGAGGACCTAGAAACCGAGGCGGCGTTGCAAGAATGACGCGCGAGAGGACCGAATACGTATAAAGAGGTGTGCCGGCCACTCAATCTTTGCGTCTCACCTCACAAATTTGCAATCTTATGGGGAGCATGACTCAGCGCGGATTCATCGCTCTCGTTCTTGCGGCGGCGTTGTTCGCATCGCTTCCGCCAATGGCTCACGCATCGCCCGACGTTCCCATGTGCGTGGCCGATGGGAAGAATTCGAGCGATCCACCGGTCAGTCTCGTGCAGTGGCGAGCTCCGATGTGCGGTCCATACCTCAGCGCGTTCGCCGTCGCCGAAGCAAAGCCGCTCGAGGCGCGCGCAGTCGAAGCCTATCGGGCGGCCAGTGATCAGATCGCGGCAGCAAGCTACGAAGAGGCTCGGCTTCAGCTCGACCTGGCATCCCGCGGACTTCCGCGGATCGCGGACCGAATTGCGCTCCAGAGCGCTCGACTCGAGCTCCTCCGCAACCAACCCGCTCGAGCGGTCGGTTTCTTTGCGGAAGCTCGGGAGAGCCCTCACGAAGCCGTGAGATTCGACGCTCGATACGGCGAGGTGCTCGCGCTTCTTCGCTCGGATGATACCCGCGCGGATCAATTCATGGGTGAGCTCTTGGACGACTACCCCGAAGTTCCAAAGCGGACCGAGCTAGTCTTCGAGCAAGTGCAGAGTCTGATTCGTCAGTCTCGCTATTCGGACGCGATCGCTGTCATGCACACGGTCTGCGTGGAGCATCCGGGCAGCCGCATTGCGGGCTGGGCTGAAGCCGAGCTCAAGCGTCTGAGCACTTTGGGCTACGAGACGCCATCGATCACGGACGACGAACGAGTCGAGCGCGCTCGCCGCCTCGTACGAACCGGCCCTCTCGAGCAGGCCAAGTCCGAGATCGCGGCGCTCCTCGAAAGCCCGCTGAGCGGAGAGCAGCACGCCGAGGTCCACTACCTCGCGGGACGACTGGCCCGTGACGAAGGCCGTTGGCAGGCTGCGGAAACCTACCTTCGCACGGCCCAGCTCTATCCAATGGCGAGCCTCGCTGCTGAGCGCAACGTCGAAAACCGGGCCAACGACATGGCCCAGACTGCGCGTGCGCGTGATCCGGAGCACGCGCAGCAGCAGATCGCACGCTTGCGCGCCGGGCGCTCCGACGCTTCGATACCGTCAGTCCGGCTCCTAGAGATGTTGAAGCTGGCATCCGCGGCCAGCCTTCGAGACGCTACCGATTCGATCCTGCGGACGCTCCACAAACGCGCTGGGGTGCCTTCGCCGGTCCTTTTCGATGCAGCCATGGCCGCGGTGGGAACCGGAAGCGAAGACCTCATCATCTCGCTCCTGGAGGACCTCGTGAAGCGCCCCGGCTCCTCCTTCCGCGCGGCAGGGATGTACCATCTGGCGCGTGCCCAGGAACGCTCGAGAAGGCTGGCCGAGGCGGCCCTCTACTTCACTGAGGCGAAGTCCGCCGCGGAAGCCAGCGGAGATCTCTATTATGCGCTCTGGGCCACGAACGGGCTTCGGAGGCTCGAGCACGGCGAGCGAAGCGGCCGTCTCGAAGGGCTTTCCAATCTGGAAGGAACCGACGTGCCCCGAACGCCTCGGAGCTCGAATCTCGCGCTCGCCAAGAAGCTCGAACCGATCGGAGAGCTGCACTCGGAGAGCTATCCCTGGATTGCGCGTGCTGCCGACCTTCTTCGTGTTGGAGAGCGCGAGGCTGCGACGGCCGAGTTGTTCGAGACCTACCTCACCTGGCGTCACGCACTTGGAAAGCCGATCGCCAGAGCGGGACTCACCTGCGTTGCGCGAGCCGACGGCCGAACGCACCAGCCGATCACGAGCGATGTTCGAGTCGCGCGCCTCGAGCTTTCCGAAGAGGACCGAGCCACGCTGGCCGAAGTGGCAACCGCCCTCGGGGACATGGGAACCGCTGGTGGCTTCCAGGGTCCCGAGTTCATCGAGAGCTTGCCCCGCGCCTACGAATGGCTCGCTGTCCCGGCAGCGAACCGATACGGGCTGGACCCCAACCTCTTACTCGCGGTCATGCGAGTCGAAAGCGTGTACCAGAAGCACATCGTCTCGTACGCCGGCGCGGTCGGTCTCATGCAGATCATGCCCCGCACCGGTCAGCTCATTGCCCACGCCCTCGGTCACGACGACTTCACTCCCGCTGATCTCCTCGACCCCGAGCTCAACCTCGAGTTTGCAGCCTGGTACCTCACTTCGTTGATTCGCCGCTTTGACGGTCGGCTGCCACTCGCGATCGCCGCGTACAACGGCGGTCCGCACAACGTTCGACGCTGGATCCAGGAAAGCCCGGCTGACGCGCCGGTCGATGTCTTGTTGGAACGGATTCCATTCACTCAGACGCACCGTTACGTGCGCAAAGTGCTCACAAACTACGAGGCGTACCGGCAGCAGCGCGAGCTTCCGATGCCTCAGCTCGCGCTCACAGTTCCACCGCAGCGCGTCGATCCACTGGCCTTCTAGGAGAACCGGGATGTCCGAAGCAGTCGATGCGATCGTGATCGGCGCTGGCGTGGTCGGTCTCGCCTGTGCCCATGAGCTCTCAAAGCACTTCGACTCCGTCGTGGTGATTGAACGCGAGGTCGGTCCCGGCCGGGAAATCTCCAGCCGCAACAGCGGCGTCGTTCACGCCGGGATCTACTACCCAAGAGACTCGCTGAAGACGCGACTCTGCATCGAAGGAAATCGTCGCCTCTACCAATGGTGTGAGAAGCACGACGTGCCGCACAAACACACGGGCAAGCTGATCGTCGCTACGAGCGCCGAAGACGAGCAGCGTCTTCGCGCCATCGCACGCCATGCGAGCGAAATCGGCGCCGCCGAGCTTCGTTTGATGAGCTCAGGCGAAGCGACCGAGCAGGAGCCGGAGCTACGTTGCGCGCTTGCCCTTCACTCTCCGAGCTCAGGCATCGTGGACGTGCACGAGCTCATCGCGAGCCTCGTCCATGAAATCAAAGAGGCCGATGGCATGATCGTCTACCACACGCAGGTGGACGAGATTCTGAAGTCCCGAGGTGGATGGCTCGTCCGAACGACCGACACGACGGGAAGTGAAATGGAGCTGGAAGCAAAGCGAGTCGTCAACGCTGCGGGCCTTGCAGCCCTGGATGTCGCAGCAAGATCGGGTTTACCCGAAAGCGAGCGGCCCTGGCGCCTGTATCCTTGCAAAGGCTCGTATTTCGCGCTCGGTGCCGGTGCTCCTCAAACCCGCAATAGCTTGATCTATCCGCTTCCTTCCGGAGGCGGACTGGGGGTTCACATCACCGCAGACATCGCTGGCGCACGCCGCGCCGGCCCCGATGCCGAGTTCGTCGAGACGATCGATTACTCCGTCGACGAATCCCGGGCAGAACGCTTTGCTGAGGCCGTCGCCCGCTATCTGCCTGCGATCCGGCCCGAGCACTTGACGCCGGACTACAGTGGAATTCGCCCGAAGCTCGTCGGTCCCGAAGGCGGATTCGCAGACTTCGTGATCACCATGCCGACTTCGCAACCGGGCCTGGTGCATCTGATTGGCATCGAATCTCCGGGGCTTACTGCAGCGCTTTCAATTGGCGCGCACGTGTCCGAGCTGATTGCTTAGGGCTTGCGCCACCGCCTGCAGGTATGCATAACCCGGGCGTCTGAAGGAGTGCCATGAGCCATCGCGTCCTAATCATCGGCAGTGGACCTGCCGCACACACCGCAGCGATATATGCCGCACGCGCCGAGCTTAAGCCGGTCCTTTTCGAAGGGTTCATGGCGGGTGGCATCGCCGCCGGCGGTCAGCTCACTACCACCACGGATGTCGAGAACTTCCCCGGCTTTCCGGAGGGGATCATGGGTCCCGAGCTCACCGACCGCTTTCGCGCACAGTCGCAGCGATTTGGGACGACGATCCACACCGAGACGGTCAACGAAATCGACCTCTCCAGCCGCCCGTTTCGGTTCAAGGCCGACGCGCAGGAGGGCAGCGCCGACTGCGTGATCATCGCAACCGGCGCGACGGCCAAGCGTCTCGAAATTCCGGGCGCCAATGATGGCGAGCTCTGGCAAAAAGGCATTTCGGCGTGTGCGGTCTGCGATGGCGCTTTGCCGGCGTTCCGGAATCAGCCGCTTGCCGTGATCGGAGGCGGCGACTCCGCCGTCGAGGAGGCGTCGTTCCTCGCGAAGTATGGATCGACGGTGTACATCGTTCACCGACGCGACGAGCTCCGCGCTTCGAAGATCATGCAGCAGCGCGCGATCGACCATCCGAAGATCGAAATGCTCTGGTCGCACGTCGTGACGCAAGCGAAGGGCACCGACTTCCTCGAAGCGATTCGGGTCAAAGACCTCAAGACCGATCAGGAACGAGACATCCCCGTCGCGGGTCTGTTCTTCGCAATCGGCCACACGCCGAACACCGCTTTCCTGAACGGCCAGATTGACACCGATGAGCAGGGCTACATCGTCACCAAGCCCGACTCGACACAGACCAACATCCCGGGTGTCTTCGCCGCCGGCGACGTGCAGGACAAGAAGTGGCGTCAGGCGATTACCGCCGCCGGCACAGGTTGCATGGCGGCTCTAGAAGCCGAGCACTTTCTGGCCTCGAATTCCTAAGGGTTGGAACGGGCGCCGTTGCCGTTTCCATTACCATTGCCACTCTTGCGTTCGCGACGCTCCTGTTTGCGCAAGACCGCTTGAGCCCGCCGCTCCTTGGTCTTGGGCGAAGGGACCCGCCCCCGATGCGGCGCTTGCTCGCTGTGGTGCTCGTCGAAGGAGCCAGGTTGCGTGCCTAGCTCGAAGAACGCCACTTCGCGTTTCGCGCGCTCCCCGAGCCGAAGGGGAACGATTGCGGCGCCGACTCCTGCACCCACGTAGACTGCCCCCTTGGGATCCTCGGCGTCTCTCGAGCCATAGAGTCCGTGGATGTACTTGTGGCCCGCGAGCTTGCCTACCGAGAGCTCGTGTAGCCTCGCGACCGTGACCTGTCCTGCATGAGTATGGCCCGAAAACACGAGCGGCACGCCCGCCTCCCAGAGGGCATCGGCTTCCTCTGCGATGTGGGACAGCGCGATGACGGGAAGATCCGTACGGAGGCCCTTGATCGCCGCGCGTCGATCGGCATGCCCAGTGTACGCGTCATCGAGCCCGACGACCTGGAGCGGCTGATGTCCGATCGTGATGGTGGTGTGCGCGTTGTCGAGCACCTCGGCGCCACCTCGCCTGAGCGCATGGCGCACCGGCTGTGCCCCCGCCCAGTGATCGTGATTGCCGAGCACGGCAAACACCGGGGCGTCGATCTTGCTGATCACGTCTGTGAGGTCATCCAGATAGACCTGGCTGTGACAGACGAAATCACCGCTGATGACCACGATGTCGGGCTTGCCCGCGTTGGTCATGGATACGGCGTCGTATTGCACGGCCATCGGCGTGACGCGTCCCACGTGTAGATCGGTGAGATGCGCGACCCGGACCCCCTCGAGGTGCTCGATGAAGCACTCCGGCCCCGCAAAGCGTCGAATGCGAAATCGGCGTGACGTGTCCTGCCAGGGATCTCTCTCGCGCAGGAGCTTCGTTCGAAACTTTCGCAATCCTTCGATGGTGGCGGATCGGCCCATGTTCAACTCAATGTAATCATTCCAATCAATGCCCGCACGAATCTGACGGCGGGCGCTTCTTCGTCAATCTCGAAACGGGCACGTCTGGGCCCTGAGCTCGGCGTTGGTTGCGCTTCCTACCGCGGAGCCGCCAAATGACGTAGGCGCTGGCGGACGCGACGATCAAGCCTGCCACGATTTGCTGCCAGGGCATACCCAAGAAGCCTACCTGAAACCCAGTAGTTGGCCGCCCTGATACACCAGCAAGGAGGCGATGTAGGCGAGTACCGTCATGTAGGAGAATAGGAAGACCGGCCACTTCCAGGATCCTGACTCCCTCCTCACGACGGCGATCGTGCTCATGCATTGGCAAGCGAGCAGGAAGAACACCATGAGCGAAACGCCGCTGAGAGGGGTCATGACCGGGGTCCCGTCCGCGTGGCGTGCCTCCCGGAGGGCCTGTCGGAGGGGTTTGGTCTCCTCGTCGGCCTCGCCGATTCCGAAGACCACGCCCAGGGTGGATATGAACACCTCGCGCGCGGCAAAGGCGCCAATGATTCCGACCCCAATCTGCCAGTCGAAGCCGATCGGCCTGATCAGCGGCTCGATGGCGTGACCAAAGCGGCCGCCAAAGCTGAATGCAAGCTGCTCGCCGGCTTCCTGGGAGTCGAGCGATTGAAGCGCCCCGGCTTGCTCCGCCACGGGAATCGCCGTCTGTAGAACCTGTTCGCGCTCCGCGGCATAGCGCTGAGCGATTTCGTCCGACTTGGGGAACGAGAGCAGGGCCCAGAGCAGGATCGTCATTGCGAGGATGATCGTGCCCGCGTCGACCAGGAAGATGCGCAGCCGACGCCAGGCATTGAGCCAGAGGATCTGAGCCGATGGCCATCGGTACGGCGGCATTTCGAGCACGAACGTGGGCGCCGGGCCGGGTAGCACCGTCCGTCGAATGACTGTGGCGGCCGCGAGCGTGACGAGGACCGACAGGGTGTACATCGAGAACAAAGCGACGGCGCCGGCACTGAACCAACCGAACGACTGTCCCGCGAAGACGGTGCCCACGACCAAGATGTAGATGGGTAGACGCGCGCTGCACGACATCAACGGAAGTGCGAGCATCGTCACGAGACGGTCTCTTCGTCGTTCGATCGTACGGGTGGCCATGACGGCCGGCACCGCGCAAGCGAAACCCGACAGGAGCGGAACGAAGGCTTTTCCGTGAAGGCCCACCCCTTTCATCACCCTGTCGATGACGAAAGCGACGCGGGCGAGGTATCCGGAGTCCTCGAGGAATCCAATGAAAAGGAAGAGCATCAAGATCTGAGGCGCGAAGACCACGACGTTTCCGACGCCGGCGATGATCCCCTCGGAGACCAGGTCGCGAAGCACTCCGGCCGGGATGAGCAATGCCGCCTGCGCTTGCATGAACGCCGTGAGGCTCTCGATCGCCTCAATCAAGGGCTCCGCCCCGGCGAAGAGCGCCTCGAAGATCCCCAACATCACCGCCGCGAAGATCACAAGTCCGGCAAGCGGATGGGTCAGCACGCGGTCGATGCGCTCGCTCCACGAAGGACTCGCATCATGTGCAGAGCAGGATTCTCGGACTGCGCGATCGATCCAAGCATAGCGGGCCGAGATGATTTCCAGATCCAAGTTGCGGCCCTGGGACTCTCCCGCCTCTCGGACGCGCTCCACGGCGTTCCGGACCGAATCCGGGACGTCACGCAGGCTATCTTCCCCGAGCGACAGGAGACACCAGAGCGCAAACACGCGGAGCTGCTCCGGCGGAGTGCCGGGGCGCCATTCGGCGATGGCGGGAACCAGTTTGGTCACATCCGCTCGTAGGTTCGGGGGGTACTCGATTCCTAGCTCGGTCGCGGCCGCGGGAGACCCCAGCTCGTTCTCGAGCGCTGCAATGAGAGCGCCGAGTCCCTTTCGTTTCGTTGCAACGACGGGGACGACCGGAGAGCCTAGGAGTCCTGCCAAGCGCTCGGTATCGATTCGAAGACCGATGCGCTCGGCGGCATCCATCATGTTGAGCGCGATCACGACGGGAACCCCGGACTCGATCAACTGCAAGGCCAGATAGAGACCTCGCTGCAAGGTGGTTGCGTCGACCACACAAATCACCCCCGCGGTCTCCCGCTCGACCAGAGCGTTCACCGCGAGCTGCTCTTCAGGCGAGCCTGCGGTCAGGCTGTACATGCCGGGTACGTCCACCAACTCGATATCGAGTGCGCTCGATCGAAGGCGCGCGCTCGTCCGGTCGACGGTCACCCCCGGGTAATTCCCCACGTGGGCGCTTCCTCCCGAGAGAGCGTTGAAGAGCGTGCTCTTCCCCGAGTTGGGGTTGCCAGCGATCAGGACTTGCCGTGGAGCTGAAGCGACGCTCACGGGGCACCTTCGAGGCGGACGGTGATCCTGGCCGCCTCCGCTCGACGCAGCGAAAGTGAGTAGTTTCGCAGTCTGAGCTCGATCGGGTCGCCGAGCGGCGCCACGCGAACCACGCGAACGCGGGTTCCGGGAAGGAGTCCCATCTCCATCAAGCGCCGCGACAAGCGGCGCCCGCAGTCGATCGAGACGATCTCAGCGTGCCGCCCGAAGGGCAAATCGACGAGGGATGGCTTCATCGACTACTGATAATGAATTTCTTTTTCGGTGGCAACCGCTTGGTTTTTGGGGCCAAGTCCCTATAACTCGGAACGTCTCGAGACCAAAAAGGAGAATCATGGCCACCACCGCGCTCAAAGGAACCCCGGTTCGAACCAATGGCGACCTGCCTGCCCCTGGCAGCACTGCCCCGGACTTCCTCCTCGTCGGAACCGACCTCAGCGAAAAGACGCTCGCGGATTTCGCGGGCAAGAAGAAAATCCTCACGATCAACCCGAGCTACGATACACCGGTCTGCCAAGCGACCGCGCGAACCTTCAATCAGCGCGCAGCGAGCGCCAAGAACGTCGTCGTGCTGGTGATCAGCCCCGATCTGCCGTTCGCACAGAAGCGCTTCTGCACGACCGAAGGCCTGGAAGGCGTGATTCCACTTTCCACGTTCCGAGGGAGCTTCCTCGATGACTACGGCGTGCGCATGGTCGACGGAGCCATGAGGGATCTCTGCCGCTCGCGCGATTGTCGTCGTCGACGAGAACGACAAGGTCGTTCACACGGAGCTCGTGTCGGACATCGTCAAAGAGCCCGACTACGACGCTGCGCTCGCCGCGACGCGCTAAGACAGGAGGCGCTGCGCTTCTGCAACCACGCGCTCCGCGGTGATGCCGTACTTCTCGTACAGCACCTCGTAGGGCGCAGAGGCGCCGAACCGATCGATGGTGACGAACGCAGCATCGTTGCCGACCCATCGGTCCCAGCCTTGGCGAATCCCTGCCTCGACCACGACCTTGGCGCCGCCGTGGGGAAGCACTTCTCGTCGATATCGTTCGTCTTGTCGCTCGAAGAGCTCCCAGCACGGCATGCTGACGACTCGCACGGCAGCACCCTCTTGCTCGAGGACGTCTGCGGCAGCAAGCGCGATCTCCACTTCACTTCCGGTGGCCACGAGGATCACGTCCGGACCCCCGCCACCCGCCTCGCGGAGCGTATAGGCACCTCGCTTCACCTTCTCGGCACTCGCAAGGATCTTCCGATCGAGCACCGGTACGTTCTGCCGTGTGAGCGCGAGCGCTGCAGGGCCATCCCACTCGAGTGCCGCTTTCCAGCACTCGCGAACCTCGTTCGCATCGGCCGGCCGAAACACTGCGAGATTCGGAATCGCACGCAGCGCCGCGAGATGCTCGACGGGCTGGTGAGTCGGCCCGTCTTCTCCTAGGCCGATGCTATCGTGCGTGTAGATGTAGCGCGTGTGAAGCTTCATCAGTGCCGCGAGCCGAATCGATGGCCGCATGTAGTCGCTGAAGACCAGGAAAGTCGCCCCATAGGGGACGATGCCGCCATGAAGCGCCATCCCATTCAGCGCCGCCCCCATTCCGTGCTCACGAATGCCCCAATCGACGTTGCGCGGGATGCCCTCGGCACCGGGCAGGAAGCTTGGAAAGCCGTTCATGTGACTGTTGTTGGAGCCTGCGAGGTCAGCAGAGCCGCCGACGAGCCCGCCTATCTTCGCGGCCAGCGCATTGAGCACGACGCCACTCGCCTTGCGGGTTGGAATACCCTTGGGGTCGGCTTCGAACGTGGGCAGGTCCGCGTCCCACCCCGCAGGAAGCTCCCCGGCCATCGCCCATTCGAGCGCAGCGGCCTCGTCGGGGAATTCGGTCCGGTAACTTTCGAGGCGTTGCCGCCAGTCCCCGTAGCTCGCGGCCCCGCGCTCCCGAATCGCCTCGGCCGCTGTGGCGATCTCGTCCGGCACGAAGAATGGGTCGGTCGGCCATTCCATGATCTGCTTCGTCGCGATGATCTCGTCTTCACCGAGGGGGGCGCCGTGCGCGCCCGAGGTGTCCTGCTTGTTGGGCGATGGGCGAGCGATGATGGTGCGCACTCGGATGAAGCTAGGGCGTACATCGGTAATGGCCGCGCGGGCCGCGGCGATCAGGGCCGCGAGATCCTCCCCATCGTCGACACTTTCGGTGTGCCAGCCGTACGCGGCAAAGCGTGCCAGAACATCCTCGCTGAAGCTGATCTCGGTCCTCCCATCGATCGTGATCTGGTTGTCGTCCCAAAAGACCACCAACTTGCCGAGCTCGAGATGACCGGCGATCGAGGCGGCCTCCGAGGCGACCCCTTCCATGATGTCCCCATCGGATGCGATGACCCAGGTTCGGTGGTCGATGATCGTGTGACCGGGCCGGTTGAACCGCGCCGCGAGGTGACGCTCCGCCATCGCCATCCCGACCCCGTTCCCAATGCCCTGCCCGAGGGGACCGGTCGTCGTTTCGACCCCCGGAGTGACATGGGACTCCGGGTGTCCCGGGGTGATGCTCCCCCACTGCCGAAACTTGCGAATGTCGTCCAGGGACACTGCGTAACCGCTCAAATGAAGCAGTGCGTACTGCAACATCGAGGCGTGGCCGCAGGAGAGGACGAAGCGGTCTCGGTCCGGCCAGTCTGGATGCGCTGGATCATGTCGACGGAGGTCCGAAAAGAGCGCCCACCCAAGAGGCGCCAACGCCATCGGCGTTCCGGGGTGCCCGGAGTTCGCAGCTTGGACAGCGTCCATGCTCAGGCCACGAATCGTCTTAATGGCGAGCTCATCGAGCTTCGCGGGATTCCCCATGCTCTTGTCCTCCAGGTTCGCGGGCCGGATCTAGCAGGCTGCGCCAAAACGCAAAAGGTGCGCCGAAGGCTTTTTCGCTCGCCACTGGACAGGAACCCGGATCGCCACTAACAACCCCGGACGCGGGCCTCCGATTGTTGACTAGTTCGATCGGGTTTGTCTCTCCGACATCGCTCGCCCAGGAGGAAGGCATGCCTCAGGTTTTCGTACCCAAGGAAATCGCCAAAGGCGAGACTCGGGTCGCCTGCACACCAGAAACAACGAAGCGTTACATCAAAGAAGGCTTCGATGTCGTCGTAGAAAGCGGAGCGGGCAAGCACGCCCATTTCACCGATCAGCATTATCGCGACGCCGGGGCGAAGATCGTCTCCGGTGCCGAGGCGGACGCCGCGTGGGGTGCCGCAGAGATCGTGCTTCGAGTGTACCCCATCACCCCTGAAGAAGCGTCCAGACTCGAGGAGGGTGCGCTTCTCATCGGCTTCATGTCCCCACATCGAAATCTCGAGTCGGTGAAGATCCTTCGAGATCGGAAGGTGAGCACCGTGGCGATGGAGCTCGTGCCAAGGATCAGCCGCGCCCAGTCGATGGACGCGCTCAGCTCGCAGGCTTCGATCTCGGGGTATCAAGCCGTGCTCATGGCAGCAACCTACCTCGACAAGTATTTCCCACTGCTCATGACGGCGGCCGGGACGATTCAGCCAGCCAGAATCGTCATCATGGGTGCGGGCGTGGCAGGGCTTCAGGCGATCGCCACCGCGCGCCGACTCGGCGCCGTGGTCGAGGTTTCGGACATTCGGCCCGGGGTCAAAGAGCAAGTCGAATCCCTCGGTGGACGTTTCATCGACGTCCCGATGGACCAGAGCGGCGAAGGCGAAGGCGGTTACGCGCGCGAGCTCACCGCCGAGCAGCTCAAGGCACAGCAGGCGATCGTTCGCAAGAGGGTCGTGGCCGCGGATGCCGTCATCACCACCGCGCTCGTACCTGGTCGCCCAGCGCCCAAGCTCATCACCAAGGACATGGTCGAAGAGATGCGCGAAGGCGCCGTGATCGTCGACCTCGCCGTCGAGCAAGGTGGCAACTGCGAGCTGTCGAAGAACGGCGAGATCGTCGTCGAACATGGCGTGACGATCATCGGCTATCCAAATCTGCCCGCAGCGACGCCGGCCGACGCGAGCCTTCTCTACTCCCGCAACATCCAGGCTCTTCTGCTCAGCACCGTCACCGACGGGAAGGTGGTCCTGAATCTCGAAGACGAGATTCTCGATGGAGCCCTACTCACTCACAACGGCGAAGTCCGGCACGGACCGACCGCCGAGGCACTCTAAGAAAGGAGAGCGACCATGACCCTGGGACCTCTGCTCATAGGTATCTACGTATTCGTGCTGGCCAGCTTCGTCGGCTTCGAAATGATCACCAAAGTGCCTCCAACCTTGCACACCCCCTTGATGAGTGGCGCCAATGCGATCAGCGGCATCACGGTCGTCGGCGCAGTGGCAGCCGCAACGACGGGTGCCCCGACCGTCGCCAACATCCTCGGCGCGCTCGCCGTCGTCACTGCGACGATCAACGTGGTCGGCGGCTTCCTCGTGACCGACAGGATGCTGCGCATGTTCGGAAAGAAGAAGCCCAAGGCTCTCAAGCCTGATTCGGAAGGCATCACTGCCGGAGGACGGGAGGCGGTGGGCAAATGAACCATGAAATCATGCGTTCGACTGTAGTCCCGATCATCTATCTTCTGTCCACAGTCCTGTTCATTTTCGGGATCAAGCAGCTTTCCAAGGTGAAGACTGCCCGTCGTGGCAATGGGCTCGCCGCCGTAGGCATGCTCCTCGCGATCGTTGGTGCGCTTTTGGAGCTCGGCACCATCGATTACCGCTGGATCGCCGGAGGGATGATTCTCGGGACGATCATCGGCGCCATCTTCGCCATTCGCGTTCAGATGACCGCGATGCCCGAGATGGTCGCTCTCTTCAACGGGTTTGGCGGCATCGCCTCGGCGCTGGTCGCGACTTCCGTCTACTGGGAAGAGGTCGTGGAGCAGGCGCCAGTCGGTCGCGTCCATCAAGCGCTTGGCGCCTCTGAGGCGATCACGGTGATGCTGTCGATCCTCGTTGGGGGCATCACCTTCACGGGCAGCCTCATCGCCCTCTTCAAGTTGCAGGGCACGCTGAAAAACGGCCAGCCGATCCTGCTTCCGGCGAGACACTACATCACCTTCGCGCTGCTCTTCGGTTCCTTCGCGTTCGGTGGAATCGCCGTGGCCGCGACCGCTTCGGACTCCCTCGTCTGGGTGCTAGCCCTCTCTGCGGTCTCGCTGATCCTCGGTGTCCTGCTGACAATCCCGATCGGCGGCGCAGACATGCCGGTCGTGGTCTCGCTCCTCAACTCGTATTCGGGTGTCGCAGCCTCGATGGCAGGCTTCGTCATCGGCAACCCCTTGCTGATCATCGCGGGTGCCATGGTGGGCGCGGCCGGGCTGATCCTCACGCAGATCATGTGCGTGGCGATGAACCGCTCGCTTCTCAACGTCCTGGTGGGCGGCTTCGGCGTCACCGATGGCGGCGGCGGTGGCAGTGACGAGTACAAGAACGTCACCTCCTGCGGCCCCGAGGAAGCAGCCATGATCCTCGAGAATGCCGAATCGGTCATCATCGTACCAGGCTACGGTCTCGCCGTGGCACAGGCACAGCACGCCGTTCGCGAGCTCGCCGACATGCTCAAGGCACGCGGCACCAAGGTCACCTACGCAATCCATCCGGTTGCAGGCCGCATGCCCGGGCACATGAACGTGCTCCTCGCGGAAGCCGACGTTCCGTACGAAGAGCTTCTCGAAATGGACGAGATCAACCCGGAGTTCAAGAACACGGACGCAGTGATCATCCTCGGTGCGAACGACGTGGTGAATCCGGTCGCCAGCAAGGACCCGACCAGCCCCATTGCAGGGATGCCAATCCTGAACGCCCACGAAGCGCGCTCGGTCTTCGTCGTCAAGAGAAGCCTGAGCCCTGGCTATGCGGGCATCAAGAACGAGCTCTTCGAGTATCCCAACACGATGATGATCTTCGGTGATGCCAAGAAGGTGCTTCAGGGCCTCATCAGCGAAGTCAAAGCGCTCTGATCGAAACCCGGCAAGCCGCAAGGCCGTGTGCGCGAGGCGAGCTCAGTTGTCTTGGAAGTCGGCGATCCCAGACGCTGCGCCGCCATAGTAGTCGGACTCCGCGAGGTCATCGAATCGGGTGTACTCGTTGAAGAACCGGACGCGGCAAGTTCCCGTGGGGCCCGAGCGCTGCTTGCCGATGATGATTTCGGCAATCCCGCGGTCGTCGCTCTCACGGTTGTAGACCTCGTCGCGATAGATGAACCAGATGGTATCGGCGTCTTGCTCGATGGCGCCAGACTCGCGAAGGTCCGAAAGCTGCGGGCGCTTGTCTTTGACCCCGCGTGATTCCACACCACGGTTGAGCTGCGAAAGCGCGATGACCGGAATCTCGAGCTCCTTGGCGAGCGCCTTGAGACTCCGGCTGATCTCGCTGATCTCCTGCTCCCGCGAGTCGTTGCGCGAGCCGGAACGCATCAGCTGCAAGTAGTCCACGACGATCAAGCTGAGCCCTACTTCCGACTTGAGACGACGGGCCTTGGCCCGCAACTCGAGCATCGTAATCGCCGGCGTGTCGTCGATCCAAATGGGCATTTCGCTCAAGCTGCCCGCTGCATCAGCGAGCTTCGGCCAGTCGTCCTTCTGCAGCTGCCCCGTTCGAATGCGGTTGCCGTCGACGCGGGCTTCGCTTCCTAGAAGACGGCGAACGAGCTGCCCTTTGGGCATCTCGAGCGAGAATACACCCACGGGCGCCTTGCTCTTTTCGCAGGCATGGTGTGCGACGTTGAGCGCAAATGAGGTCTTTCCCATGCCAGGGCGTCCAGCGACGATGATGAGGTCGCCCGGATGCATGCCGGCCGTCATCTTATCGAGCTGCTTGTAGCCCGTGGGTAGCCCGGTAATCGCTTCGCCCCGGTTGGCCGTCTCGTGGATCTCCTGAAACGTCCGCATGACGACGTCTTTGACGTGCTCGTAGGGATTCCGAGCGCGCTCTCTCGCGACCGCGAAAATCGAAGACTCCGATTGATCGAGGAACTCCTCTACGGGTCCGTAATCTCCATAGCCCCGTGAGGCGACCTCGTGGCAAACGCGAATCAGAGAGCGGATGACCGACTTCTCACGAATGATGCTCGCGTGAGACTGAATGTTCGAAACGCTCGGAATCGTGTTGCTCAGCGAGAGCAAGTACTCGTCACCACCAATCGATGCGAGCTTCCCACTCTGGACCAGCGCCTCTCGCAAGGTGACGTGATCGATGGGCTGGCTCCGTCGAAAGAGCTCGCTCATCGCTTCGAATATCTTCCCGTTCGCTTCGCTATAGAAGTCCCCGGCCGACAGCACCTCGACGACGACGTTCATCGCATCGTTTTCGAGAAGAATGCCCCCGAGCACCGCCCGCTCCGCATCGAGGGAGTTCGGTGGAACCTGGCCAACTTGTTGCGATGAACTGATCGTACTGCTCCCTTCAGAGCCTTGGTTCTAGCTCCTACAGCGAACGAGCGGAAGCCCCGCGATGGAGGCCTCGGTTTTTTGCGCTCAGGCGCGAGTCTTGACTTCGAGCTTCACGACGGCCGTCAAGCCATATGGGAGCTTCAAGCCGATCTCGTAGCTACCCACCTCTTTGATGGGTTGGGGCGGCATCACGAGCTTCCTCTTGTCTATCTCCACGCCGACGCCCTTGGCAACGAGCCCGTCGATGACGTCACTCGAGGTGACGGAGCCGAAGAGCTTCCCATCGTCACCGGCCTCTTTGGCGATCATGACGGTGACTTTGGCCAGCTCGGCGACGATCTTTTCCTGTTCGGAGCGAAGCTTCGCGATGCGTTGAGCCTGAAGTGACTTCTCATGCTCAATCTGGCGAACGTTACTCCGGCTCGCCACGACCGCTAGGCCCCGTGGCAAGAGGAAATTCCGTGCATAGCCGCGGCGCACTCGCACCACGTCGCCGATGGAGCCCAAGTGCTCGAGGTTATCTTTGAGTACGACTTCCACTGTGGATGCCATGGCTACCTCACTTCGTGGCCGTGTAGGGGAGCAGCGCAATATTGCGGGCTCGCTTGATCGCACGGGTCAGGTCACGCTGCTGCTTCGCATTGAGACCGCTGATCCGGCGCGGGGTGATCTTTCCGCGATCGGTGATGAAGTTTCGAAGCTGCTGTGGGTCTTTGTAGTCGAACTTGAAGTCCGGAGCGAGCCCCAAGCCCGGTGCCTTCTTGCGTGCACCACGGCGGCGGCCGCCGGCTTCAATGTCGAAATCCTGTCTGATGTCTTCGAGCATGGCTCAGCCCTCCTCGCTCTCGTCCTCGTCGGACACAGCTTCCGTGGATGCCTCATCGTCGTCCGACTCGTCGTTCGAGTCGTCGTCCGAATCATCGTCAGAATCTCGGGGAGCGTCACGCGAGACTCGCGGCGCCATCCCGAGGCTACGGGCACGCTCGAGCTCGGCGTCCTCGGATTCTTCCTCTTCTTCTTCGACGTGAAGGTACTGGACCTCGTCGGGATCCACGGCGATCGAAGCCGGGTCGATGTCCTCGGCGATCAGGACCGTTTGGAACCGCACTACCTCGTCCAGCAAGCGAAGGTTACGCTCGATTTCGGCAACGAGGTCGTTGAACCCGATGTACTTCAAGTAAACGAAGATCCCTCGGTGGTTCTTCTGGATCGGGTATGCAAGCTTGCGCTTCCCCCAGTTGTCGAGCTTCGTGAGTGTACCGTCGAGGCGGGTGATCACGTCCCGCAGCCGGTCGACAATTTTTTCCGCGGTCTCGTTGTCGACGTTCGGCCGCAGAATGTAAATTGTTTCGTATTCTCGCGCCCACCGCGTGGCGGACGCTGTTGCAGTGCTTGTCATCTCTCCTCCTGGACTGGTCGGCCCCAGCGCTTGGCTGGAGCGAGGAAGGGCCAGGCATAGCCGATCCTGACTCGGGTGCCAGTGCTCAGGACCGTCCGTGGTGCCGATTCATGGCCTGGCGAATGCCGTCGCGAACGCTCGTTTCCACCAAATCGGCCGCGAGCTCGAGAACGATGCCGAGCTCCGCTCTCTCCAAGCTGTTGAAATCACTGAGAACATACTGCTCTGGCCTTTCCTGCTGGGGTCGACCGATCCCCACTCGGCAACGCACGAACCCGGCGCCCCCGCAGTGCGCCACCATCGAACGCAGCCCGTTGTGACCGGCCGTGCCGCCACCGTCCTTGAGACGCACCACGCCAAAATCCAAGTCGAGCTCGTCGTGAATGCAGACGACCTTCGCGAGCGGCACTTTGAAGAATTGCATGGCCGCTTGAACCGATTCGCCGCTGAGGTTCATGTAGGTCATCGGTTTGAGCAGGACGATCTCCTCACCATCGACCGCGACTTTGCTGAACTCGCCCTTGAACTTCTCGCGGGACCGAGGCGCACCCCATCGCCGCGCCAGCTCGTCGATCACCATGAATCCAACGTTGTGACGATTGCCGGCGTACTGGGGCCCAGGATTGCCCAGGCCCACGATGAGGTACGTGCCCACGACCCGGCAGGCGCCTAGGTGGTAGCCTTGGCCTTGGCCTTTTCGGCCTCGGCCGCCGATGCCGTAGCTGCTCCGGCCGCAGCCGCAGCCGCATCCTCCGCGGCTTCCTCCGCGGTCGCCTTGCGAGGCTCGAGAATGATAGCCAGCGTGAGCTTGGGCTTGAGAGTGCACACGACGCCCGCGGGTAGCTTGACGTCTTCTACGGCAATGCTGTCCCTCAGGTTGAGATGAGTCACGTCCACGTCGATGGAAATCGGAATGTTTGCCGGAGTCGTGCGAAGCGGAAGCGTGCGCCGGGTCACGTTGAGGACCCCGCCTTGAACCACGCCAGCGGCCCTTCCATGCGTATGGAACGGCACGTCCACGTGGAGCTCCTTGTCCTCGAACACCCGATACAGATCGATGTGAAGCAGCTCCTGGGTCACGGGATCCGTGGTGAGGTCCTTGACCATCGCCAACTCGTCCTCGCCGTGCACGGACAGCTTGAACACTACGTTCCTTCCGCGCTCGCCTCGAAGTGCCTTGATTAGTTCCTTGGGGGACAGGGTCAGCGGCGTGGGCTCTATTCCCGGGCCGTAAAATACGCCCGGAACCTTTCCTTCTACACGCAGCCGACGCGCTGGCCCCTTTCCGCGGCTCTCGCGGACCTCAGCCTGCAACGTCGTCGTTTCCATTCTCAAATGCTCCCAATTATACGAACAGCGAGCTCACCGAGTCGCTGTGGTGAATCCGTTTGATGGCCTCTCCTAGCAAACTCGCCACCGAAAGCACGCGGAACCGACCCGTCTGCTTGGCTTCCTCCCGAAGGGGTATGGTGTCGGTCACGATGACCTCCTCCAAGGGGGACGCGATGATGCGCTCGAGCGCTGGGCCCGACAGGACCGGGTGGGTCGCCGCCGCCATGACCCGCTTGGCCCCCTTCTCGTGTAGGGCCCGAGCCGCGTTCGTCATGGTCCCGGCAGTGTCGATCATGTCGTCCAAGATCAAGCACTCACGCCCGTCGACATCACCGATGATGTGCATGACTTCACTCACGTTCTTCTGCTCACGACGCTTGTCGATGATGGCCAGATCTGCATCCAGGCGCTTCGCATAAGCCCGGGTACGCTCCACCCCACCCGCATCGGGCGAGACGAAGACAGGCGGGGTCCGGAAGCGGGGCCGCAGATGCTGCAAGAACACGGGCATCGCGTACAGATGGTCGAAAGGCTTGTTGAAAAAACCCTGAATCTGGCCTGCGTGCAAGTCCATCGAAACGACACGATCGACGCCCGAGGCGCTAAGCAGGTCCGCGACCAACTTGGCGGTGATGGGCGTTCGGGGAGCCGCCTTTCTGTCCTGGCGCGCATATCCGTAATAGGGGACGACTGCCGTAATCGAGCCGGCGGATGCGCGCTTGAGAGCGTCCACCATGACCAATAGCTCCATCAAGTTGTCGTTGACGGGGCTGCAAGTGGACTGGACCACATAGACGTCGACGCCTCGAACGTTTTCCTTGATCTCGGCAAAGACCTCGCCGTCGGAGAACCTCGAGACGCGGGCGCGAGCCACCGGCAATTCCAGGTAGTTGGCGATCTTCTCGGCGAGAGCCGGATTGGAGTTTCCTGAGAAAACGCAGGTCGACTTGAACATCGGTGGTCCCCTGAACTGAGCAAAGAGCTGCCACCAGGTGGGAAGGCGTCCGGGGGTAGCAAAGCGACCGTCGAGTGTCAACCACGAGTCGCTTCGCAAGAATCCTAGGCAAGAAGCGTTCCGCGGTTCCGCATGATTCACGGTTGAGGTTCCTGACGTGTGAGTGTACACCTCATCGCTCCCGTTACTCGGAGGAATGATGACGTCGAGCGTGACATTGTTGACGGAACGCGAGCACTTCGTGCAGCAATGGCAAAGGGCCCTGAGCGAACACGATATCGTTTCCAAGGTGGTTGCACCGAGTCACCTCGCGAAAGCGGTTGACGGCCAGTGGGCGGTGATTGTCGACGGCGCCGATCTCGACGCTGACGAGCTCCTTGCCACGATCGGCTTCGTCCGGGCGTCTGGCGCCCTGCCCGTCGCGCACGTCGAGCGTGATGGAGAGATGATCGAAGACATCATCCACGAGGTGTGCCACGGGCTCGTGACCCGCAATGAAGACGATTTCGCCCGCATCGCTGCGGCGATCACGCGTAGAGCCAATTTGCGACGAGGTCTTCGGTTCGAGTTCGTCACGGTGTCGCCCTGTGGTGATGACGTGCTTGCGGTGCTCGGCAATGGCGACGCATCCCTCCATTCGCGTCCGATCGACGCAAGCGACGATGGTTCCGAGATCACGAACATCACGATCGATGCGACCGCCACCAAAGCGACGCTCCAGCTAGAGAGCGGCGCCGTCTGCCAGCTCGCGGTTGGATTCGTGCACGGGGCGGACACGGTGCCCGCGCATGACGACATCGCCATCAATGGCGAGAAATTGGGCGCGCGTCTTCGCGAGCTCCGTCTCGCGGCCGGCCTCACCCAGGCGGAGCTCGCACGCCGAACCGGCATTCATCGCCCGAACATCGCGCGCGTAGAAGCGGGGCGCCACACGCCATCACTCGAGACGCTTGCACGGATCGCGAATGCGATCGGGGTTTCGACGACCCACGTCCTGGTCTCACAAGAATCATGAGCGGCGCGCCCGAAGGGAAGGCAATCAAGGACGCATCGACCGTCATCGTTCTCCGCGAGACCGGAGCGGGACTCGAAACCTTCATGCTCTGCAGGCATCAGCAGAGCGGCTTCATGGGCGGCGCGCACGTCTTCCCCGGTGGGAAAGTCGATCAAGGCGACACCGACCCAGGTTGGCGCGCGAGAATCGATCGATCCGCCGGAGACCTCAGCAAACAACTCGGCGAGACCGACGCTGAAGTTGGACAGGGCCTGCTGGTTGCTGCTGTGCGGGAAACGTTCGAAGAGGCCGGTGTCTTGCTGGCAAGCACCGCACCCGGAGCCGACCTCGCGGAAGCTCGCCAACGGCTTCACGACGGCGCCGCGTTTCTGGATCTCGCGAACGAGCTCGACCTCAAGATCCACTCCAAAGCGCTCACGCCTTACGCACGCTGGATCACCCCCAAGATGGAGAGCCGACGTTTCGATACGCGCTTCTACGTTGCTGTGGTGCCCGAGAGTCAAAGCGCGCGCCACGACGGAACTGAAATTACATCGGCCGTCTGGCTTCGCCCGGCACGCGCAATCGAAGACATGTTCGAAGGTCGAATCAAGTTGGCGCCGCCAACCGTTCGAACATTGCAGTGGTTGGCGGACTTCGAGGACGCCGACTCGGTGATCGCCGACGCGCTCTCACGGAAGCCCCCCCTCGTCCGCCCGGAGATCGTGACCGCGGACGGAGGCTGGTTCTTGGCGCTGCCCGGGGACCCCGCGCACCCCGAAGACGAACCCGTACTCCCGGGTGCGACTCGTATGGTGTTTGACAACGGCGCCTGGCGGTAAGCGCCATCGCCTGTTCGATAGGCTACAGTTTTTCCAGATTATTCCGGCTTCTTCTTGTCGCTGTGGGCGCTCGCCAGTTACCCAAGAAGGAGATGGCGACCGATACGAGAAGGCCTCGAGACTTGTTTACGGCTTCGCAGATCGCACGCTTCTGCCAGGTCGACCTCAAGACGATCCACAACTGGGCGGACCGGGACCAGATTCCGCATTTCCGCACACCGGGTCGGCATCTCCGATTCCGTCGCCCACATGTGTTGGATTTCCTCCGCAAGTACGGCTACCCGATCCCAGACGAGTTGGATGCGGAGCGGCCGCGTGTCGCCTTGCTCATCGAGAACGCCCACTCGAAGCATGAGATCGTTTCCGAGCTGCGAAAGGCATTCGAAGTCGTCGACTATCCCGACCCCGTCACCGGGCTCCTCCAGATCGGCGAGACGCCGCCAGACGCGATCGTGCTTGCCACCAAGGTCGGACACCTCTCTGGAGCAGAGATCATCGCGGCGCTCAAGCTGGGGACTCACACGCGGCACGTTCGAGCGGTCCTGCTGGAGGACGGCGGAAGCGGTAAGCAAGCCGCACTCGAAGCAGGCGCGTCGGCACACGTGAGTGGATCGGATCTGAAGGGCCTTCGAGATACTCTCGAAGCTCTGATGGGCCTTCGACACTGACCCGGGGACCTCGTCGCGCACCCTGGAGAAGCCCCTGTGCAACTGCAAATGTCCCTTTGCGGAGATCCGCACAGCGATGTGAGCCCGCGCACCTCGGCGCGGGCGCCGTCGCTGCCGCTGCCGCTGGCCCTGGCTTGCGGAGCTCCGCGACCTGGCGTACCTCACGCTCATGTCCCTCGACGCGCTCAAGTACGACGACCGGGGCCTCGTTGCGGTCATTGCGCAGGACGCGGAGACCGGCGAGGTGCGTATGATGGCGTATGCGGACCGAGCGGCGATCGAGCGAACGCTCGCGACCCGGGAGGCTCACTTCTTCAGCCGGTCGCGCCAGCAAGCGTGGAAGAAGGGCGAGAGCAGCGGCAACGTCCTCGCGGTCCGTAGCGTCTGGGTCGACTGCGACGGTGACACGCTCATTTACATGGTCGATCCGGCCGGGCCATCCTGCCACACCGGTGCAGAGACCTGTTTCTTCCGTCGGATGAACACCGAAGGCGAGCTCATGGAAGCCGGCGGAGAGAGTGCGGCGCCGACCTTGCTCCGTCTCGAGCGCACACTGGAGGCCCGCAAGGCGTCGGACGCGGGCAAGAGCTACACCAAGGCGTTGCTCGACGCGGGACCGACGAAGATCGACGCAAAGCTTCGGGAGGAGGCCGGAGAGCTCGGTCAGGCTCTCATCGACGAAAGCGATGAGCGGGTAGCCTCCGAAGCCGGCGACGTGATCTACCATCTCCTGGTCGGGCTGGTCTCACGCGGGGTCTCTCTCCGCGCGCTCTTCAGCGAGCTCTCCAAGCGGTTCGGCCAGTCCGGACACGAGGAGAAAGCGAAGCGCTAACCGGAGGTCTCCGGCGCGAATCGACCGCCGTCGAAGGCGGCCTGTCGGTCCTCTCAGTTCAGGATCTTGTCGATGTCGCGCTCGATGGTTTCCTCGCGGACTCGACGAGCAAGAGCGAGCTCCGTGATCAGGAGCTTCCGGGCCTGCTCCATGAGCTTCTTTTCGCCGTAGCTGAGCTCGCCCTTGTCTGCGCGTACCTTCGACAGGTCGCGAAGAACCTTGGCCACTTTGATCGGAGAGCCGCTCTTGAGCATTTCGGTATACTCACGGTAGCGCCGGTTCCAAGGCTGTGAGGTCACGGCCATCTCGTCCTTCTTGAGCTCTTCGAGCACCGTCTTGGCGGCACTGCGCGACATGACCTGTCGAAGCCCGACCCGATCGACGGCGTTCAGCGCGACGCGAATCGTGCCGGATTTGCCGTTTACGAGCTTGAGAATGTAGAAATCGATGCGGTCGGAGCCGATCAAACGCTCTTCGATTTGCGTGATCTCGCCGACTCCGTGCGCTGGATGAACTGCCTTGTCGCCTACGCTAAAGCTCATGGGCTAACTCTCCTTCGAGTCAAAAACGACGAAAACCCGCGCCGGGAGCGCGGGCAGAGATCCATTCATCGCTGAATATGCAATCAACTACGTGGACCCGATGTGTATAGCAAAACCAGACTGAAAAGTCAATGCTTACTTTTGCGCAAACACGTGTGATTTCAGTGGTTTGTGGCTATTTCGTCGACTGATTTCAGGCTTGACAAAAACGCGCCCTGGAACGCTCCGGAAAAGAGGTTCAGTTCGGTCGCGCTCGTTTGCTCGCCGCCGCGGGCGGGGCCGCCTTGGCTTCGGCCGGAGCCTCGGCCTTCGGTGCGTCAGGCGTGTCCTCTTCGATGAGCCCATGCTGCTGAAGGAGCTTGCGTTCGACCGCGGCAAGAACGTCCGGATGTTCTTCGAGGAAGGCCCGGGCGTTGTCGCGACCTTGGCCGACGCGCTCGTCGCCGTAGCTATACCAGGCACCCGACTTGTTGATGATGCCGGCTTCGACACCGAGATCGAGCACGTCGCCGCTGCGGCTGATGCCCTTACCGAAGAGGATATCGAACTCGCAAAGACGAAACGGAGGCGCGAGTTTGTTTTTCACGACTTTGACGCGGCAACGATTGCCGACTGCAGCCTCACCGACTTTGATCGTGCCGATGCGGCGAATGTCGAGACGCTGCGACGCATAGAACTTGAGCGCGTTACCGCCACTGGTCGTTTCGGGGCTACCGAACATCACGCCGATCTTCATGCGGATCTGGTTGATGAAGAACAGTGTCGTGTGGCTCTTCTGGAGGTTGCCGGTGAGCTTTCGAAGCGCCTGGCTCATCAAGCGCGCTTGAAGACCGACGTGGCTGTCGCCCATCTCGCCTTCGATCTCCGCGCGGGGCACGAGGGCGGCCACCGAGTCGATGACGATCATGTCGACGGCACCGGAACGAACTAGGGTGTCGGCGATCTCGAGGGCCTGCTCACCGTTGTCTGGCTGGCTGACCAGGAGCTCGTCGACGTTGACGCCGAGCTTACGGGCGTAGTTCGGGTCGAGGGCGTGCTCTGCATCGATGAAGGCCGCGATGCCGCCCTTTTTTTGGCACTCGGCGATCGCATGAAGGGTCAACGTGGTCTTTCCGCTCGACTCTGGGCCGTAGATCTCGACGATGCGGCCTCGTGGATACCCACCCACGCCAAGGGCGAGGTCGAGGGAAATCGCCCCGCTCGAAGTCACCGGTATCTGGATTTTCGCCGATTCGTCACCCAGGCGCATGATCGCGCCTTTTCCGTAGGCTTTCTCAATGGTTCCGAGGGCTAGATTGAGGGCTTTTTCGCGGTTCGAGTCGGCCATGGCATGAATTCCTTTGGGTGAGTTACCTGAACACCCGTCTAGTCGGCTTCATTACAGTAGTCAAGTTCGTGCCCGAGGGCGTGCACGAAAAGCACCGATCGGTTCCCCCCCGGGCTGCATGGGACCGGAGCCTACCGCGACCGGGCCCCGACAGCGAGAGCAGACCGACTTGGCCCGTACAATGTTTGGATCGACCGCGCTCTGCAGCGCACTCGACGATCTCGGAAGCGGACTCAGCGCTCGCCGAGGTCGAAGTCACGGCCCAGTGCTGCACGGCGGACGAGCTCGAGAGCGATGTAAGCGGACAAGCGCTGAACGCGATCTCGCCCCCAGGGCAGCCTCCTCAGCTTCGTGATCGTCGACTCGCCCTTGCGGGCCAGGCCAAACCAGATCGTGCCGACGGGTTTGTCATCTGTCCCGCCGCTTGGCCCTGCGATCCCCGTAATCGACACGGCGATGTCCGCGCCGGCGACCCGAAGTGCGCCTTCGGCCATCGCCGCGGCCGTTTCGGAGCTCACCGCACCGTAAGCGCGCAAGGTTTCTTCGCTCACACCGAGAACCGCGACCTTGGCGCTGTTCGCATACACGACCGCATCGAGCAGCAGGTAGTCGGAGGCGCCTGGTATACGGGTCAGCATCTCTGCAACCCGCCCGCCGGTGCACGACTCGGCCACGGCAAGCGTCTTGCCGTGATTGCGGAGCGCCTCACCCACCACTTCGGAAAACGAATCCTGGCGCTCTCCAAACACCGCATCGCCGAGACGTTCGCGAACCTGCGCGGCGATCGACTGAGAACGCCGCTCGGCTTCCGCAGCCGAGTCCGCGCGAACGTGAACCTTCACTTCGATCTCCGGAAAGTGTGCGCGATACCCGAGGGTCAACCCCTCGTGCTCCTTCTCGAGGTCACGAAGGGCCTCAGCCACACCGGACTCGGTCATCCCGAAGGTTCGGAGATGCACCTGGTGCGTTCGTGGCTCCGCGAGCGGCGCGATGAGCGGTACGATCGACTGGAAGAAGATGTGCTCCATCTCCCGAGGCACGCCCGGCACGAAGAAGAACCGGCAGTCGCCGAGAGTCATGGTGAAGCCAGGTGCGGTTCCCATCGCGTTCGGGAGAATCGTCGCACCCTGCGGGAAATCGCCTTGCTTGGCATTGGACTCGGGCATGACTCTGCCGAACGCCCTGAACTTTTCTCTGATCTCGGCGACCACGCTCTCATCTCGGCGAAGCGGCACGCCCGCCGCCGTCGCAGCGGCTGTCCGTGGTGAGGTCGTCTGAGGTCGGCCCGAGCCCCCCTGTCACGACTACGATGCGGCGATCTCTTGCAAAGCGTCGGATGATCGTCACGATTCGTTCGAGCGCGTCGTCCACGGTCGCGTGTTCGATGACGTCGAATCCCAGCTTGGTGAGCTCCTCGCCGAGCCAGGCGGCGTTGCTGTTCACCAACTCACCACGCGTGAGCTCGGTCCCGATCGATAAGACGGCGGCGGTCATGGCGGTCGAAGAGTGTTCGCAAAACCCAATCAGCAGTCAACCGCTTTGCCCCTAGGGGTGGATGTGGTAGCGAGGCTGGAAGCTTTTCCGCGTTTCGCGTGTTGATGGGAGTCAGATGAACCGGATTTTCATGGGTACAGCATTGGGGGTGCTGGTCGCCGCTCTTGCTCTTCTCGCCGGAGAACGCGCGGTTGCTGAGCAAGGCTCGGCCGCGCTCTCCAACTTGAACGTGAGCCGCGCCAAGCTCGACAACGGCCTGCGCGTCGTGATGAATCAGGACCACACGGTTCCGACGGTCGCCGTCGCCGTCTACTACGACGTGGGCTCCCGAAACGAAGTCAAAGGCCGCTCTGGGTTCGCGCATTTGTTCGAGCACATGATGTTTCAGGGCTCGGCCAACGTCGGCAAAGGCGAGCACTTCAGTCTGATCATCAACCGCGGCGGCAGCGCGAACGGGACCACCAGCAACGACCGCACCAACTATTTCGAGACCTTGCCATCCAACGAGCTCGCGCTCGGACTCTGGCTCGAGGCCGATCGCATGCGGTCGCTGTCGATCACCCAGGAAAATTTCGAAAATCAGCGAATGACCGTGATGGAAGAACGGCGGCAGCGAATCGACAATCAGCCGTACATCCCGAGCATGCTTCGCATCAACGAGCTCGCTTACGGCGACTACTGGCCCTACGCACATTCGACCATCGGCGACATGCAGGACTTGCTGGACGCACCTCTGGAGGCGGTCCAGGAATTCTTCGACATGTACTACGCACCCAACAACGCCGTGCTCAGCATCAGCGGCGATTTCGATCCGGACGATGCGATGAAGCTGGTCGAGAAGTACTTTGCCGGCATCCCAGCTCGCGAAACCCCCCTCTACACCGAGCCGGCCCCACCCGAGCAAACTGCGGAGCGCACCGAAACGATGTACGACGCGAATGCGACGCTCCCAGCGTTCCACATCGCGTACCACATTCCACCGAACCGCGCGGCCGATCACTACGCCCTCGAGATCCTCGCTCTGGTGCTCGGCGACGGCGAGTCGAGCCGGCTCTATCAAACGCTCGTGAAGCAGAAAGAGATCTGCCAAGACGTCGCGGTGGGCACCGACGACCGTCGGGGACCCGATCTGTTCTCGGTCTGGGCCGTCATGGCAAGTGGGCACGCGACCAAGGAAGCGCAAGACGTCGTCATCGCTGCGCTCGAGTCGATAGCGACCGAGGGCGTGAGCGCCCGCGAGCTCGAGAAAGCAAAGAACCAAATTCATGCGGCGTTCGTATTCGGGCTCCAGTCGAACATGGCGCGTTCGCAATATTTGGCCGAGTTCGAGCTCTATTATGGGGACGCCAACTTGCTCAAGCTCGAGCTCGACCACTACTTGGCGGTTTCCGAGGCTGACATCAAACGGGTCGCCGAAACGTACTTCAAGCCGAGCCAACGCACCGTGCTCGACGTATTGCCCGGGGAAGCTCCGGCATCGGAGGAGAAATGACCATGGGGCATCGAACCCGATCGTTGTTCTTGCTCGCCATCGCCCTTGGCGCGATGTCGTGGCTGTCCGCCTGCGGCGGCTCGCAGTCAAGCACGCGCGCTGAGCCCAAGACCGCGAAGGACGCCCAAGCCGGATCGACGCCGGACCTCGAATCGCCGCCCGCACCCGGCGAAACCAAGGACATGTCGCTCCCGCCAGTCCATGTGGTCGAGCTCGACAATGGCATGCAGGTCAACACCATCGTCACCGACCAACTGCCGATCGTATACGCAACACTCGTCGTTCGTAGCGGCGGCGAATCGGATCCAGCGAAGCTTCCCGGCTTGTCCGGCCTCGTCGCCCAGATGCTCAAGGAAGGCACGACCGAACGCTCGAGCGCGCAGATCGCCGAGGAGATCGAGTTTCTGGGCGCAGAGCTCTGGGCCAGCTCGGATGAGGAGAACACCTACGTCGGCGTTCGGGCGCTGGCTGAGCAGTTCGATTCGGTCATGGATATCCTCGCGGAGGTCGCCGGCAAGCCGGCGTTCAGCAACCAGGAGCTCCAGAAGCTGAAGCGGCGCGAGCTCGATCGTCTGGCGCTCGCGGAGCGAGAGCCGAGCTACATCGCCCGGCGCACGTTCTATCGAAATCTCTACGGGGATCACCCGTACGGGACCGTGGACACGACCCCTCAGGCGGTCAAAAGAGCCCGGCGGCAGGACATGCTGCGCTGGCACGAGGAACAATTCGTCGCCAAGAACTCGTTCCTGGTGGTCGCCGGTGATGTTGATCCCGCCAAGGTGGACGAAACGGCCCGAAGGATCTTCGGCAGCTGGAAGCCCGGCAAGCGAGCCGCTCCCACCTATGCGACACCGCCCCAGCGCAGCGATCGGACCATCCTGGTCGTGGATCGGCCGGGCTCCGTCCAATCGGTGATCTACTTGGGCAACCTGGCGATCGCCCGCGCCGACCGTGAGTGGATCCCGTTGATGGTCTCGAACCAGGTTCTTGGCGGCTCGGCGGCGTCCCGGCTCTTCATGGACCTCCGCGAAAAGCGAAGCCTCACCTACGGCGCGTATAGCGCAATCGGCGAGCGAGTGGAGGTAGGCCCGTTCGTCGCCTATGCGTCAGTTCGCACCGAAGTGACCCATGAGGCCGTCGGCGCGTTCTTCGAGCACCTGGAGCTCATCCACGAAGAGCCCGCGAGCCCAGAGGAGCTCGTCAATGCAAAGCGTTACCTGAGCGACTCCTTTCCGCTGCAGGTCGATACCCCTGGAAAGCTCGCCGAGCTGCTGGTCAAGCTGCGGATCTTCGGCCTGCCCGACGACTACTGGGACAATTACCGGCGGGCGATTCGCGCCACCAGCGCATCCGAGGCTCTGTACGTGGCGCGCAACTACATCCGGCCGAACGACTCGCTGGTGGTCATCGTGGGCCAGGCCGCGGATTTCGCACGCTCTCTTCAGGAGTTCGGACCGGTGACCGTCGTTTCGCCCGACGGAGAGCTGAAGGCCAAGTTCGACGATAAACGACCCAATGCGGGTGCGACCGGTGCGCAGCGCTTTCCCATCGACTAAAGTCAGGGCATGTGCGGAATCGTCGGTCACGTAGGTGACGAACAGGCGACCCCTGTCCTGCTCGATGGGCTGCGGCGCTTGGAGTATCGGGGTTACGACTCGGCGGGGCTTGCCGTGCATTCGCGCAACGGCATCGAGATCGTTCGCGCGGTGGGTAAGCTCCACAATCTCGAAAAGGCGCTGTTCGAAGAAGGCCTCCCGGGCACGGTCGGGATCGGGCACACACGATGGGCGACCCACGGTCGTCCGTCCGAGGTCAATGCCCACCCGCACGTCGCGGGTCCCATCGCCGTCGTTCACAACGGCATCATCGAGAACCACTCGGCGCTTCGCAACGAGCTCGAGGCGAGCGGCTTTACGATGTCGAGCGAAACGGACACCGAGATCATCGCTCACCTGATTCATCGGGAGACGAAGTCGGGGCTCGACATGCTCAGCGCGATTCGTCGGGCCCTCCAGCTCGTCGAAGGCGCCTATGCCATCGCGGTTCTTTCCGAGGATGAGCCCGACCGAATCGTCGTGGCGAAGAACGCCTCTCCTCTCGTGTTGGGCCTCTCGAAGGGTGCGACCTACTGCGCGAGCGACATCCCTGCACTGCTCCCGTATACCGACGAGATGGTGTTTCTCGAGGACGGTGAAATCGCCGTGCTCGAAGCCACCGGTTTCTCGCTCTCGAAGCTCGACGGAACACCACTCACCCGACGCGCGAGAAAGATATCCTGGTCGCCCGTGATGGCCGAGAAGGCCGGGTACAAGCACTTCATGCTGAAGGAGATCTTCGAGCAGCCCCGGGCGCTCGAGGACACCCTTCGCGGTCGACTCGATCGCGAAAAGGCGGACATCGCGACGCCCGAAATCGGCCTCAGCGAGGACGATGCCAAGCAAGTCAAGCGCGTCATCCTCCTCGCATGCGGCACCAGCCACCACGCCACGATCGCAGGACGATACTGGCTCGAAGAGCTCGCGAGGGTGCCCGCGATCACCGAGCTCGCGAGCGAGTTCCGAGGGCGTGACGCCGTGGTCGGAGAGGGTGATCTGGTGATCGCAGTGAGTCAGTCGGGTGAAACGCTCGACACGCTCATGGCCGCCAAAGAAGCCAAGGAGCGCGGCGCCAAGGTGCTCGCCATCGCGAACGTGAACGGAAGCGCGATTCCGCGAATGGCGGACGGGAGCTTCTACACGCATGCCGGTCCAGAGATCGGGGTGGCTTCCACGAAGTGTTTCACCACCCAACTCGCCAATTTGCTGATGTTCAGCATCTGGCTCGGTCGCCGCCGCGGCACCATCGACGATGCCCAGGCCAGAGAGCTCGTCGAAGGACTTGCGCGTATCCCAAACGTGATCGCCGAGCGCCTCCGCGAAACGCATTTGATGATCGCGGACATCGTCCGTGATTTTGCGGAAGCGCGAGACGTGCTCTTCCTCGGACGCGGACTGAGCTACCCGATCGCGCTCGAAGGCGCGCTCAAGCTGAAGGAAATCTCGTACGTGCACGCCGAAGGCTACGCCGCAGGCGAGATGAAGCACGGCCCGATCGCGCTCTTGGATGCACACGTGCCGGTCATCGTGCTCATGCCAAAGGACCGACACTACGAGCGGGTCTCGAGCAATATGCAAGAGGCCCGTGCCCGTGAAGCGAAGATCATCGGCGTGACGACGGAAGGCGACAAACACGCGCAGGCGCTCTGCGACCGCTTCGTCGAAGTGGCGAAGACGCACGAGGCGCTGACCCCCTTCGTGACGGTCGTGCCCTTGCAACTGTACGCCTACTGCGTCGCGGACCACAAAGGCACCGACGTGGACCAGCCGCGCAACCTCGCCAAGACAGTCACCGTGGAGTGAGGCGTGCGAGCCATGCGAGTCGGTCTCCTCACGACGGGTTTCCCGCGCTTCGAGGGTGACTGCAGCGGCGCTTTCCTACTGACGTTGGCGCGGGGCTTGGTGAGCGACGGGCATTCGGTCCGCGTGCTCGCGCCGGAGCCTCGGCACCGTCACGAAAAACCGAGCTGGCCGGGCATCGAGCTGCGCTGGGTGCCCTACGCGCGACCGCGCTCTTTGCAAGGAACATTCTACGGAAGCGGCGCGCCAGACAATCTGCGTTTGCGGCTGGGACGCTGGGCGGGCGCGGCGAGCTTCGTGGCGGCCCTCCGTCGCGCTTCGGTGCGCGAGCTATCGGACTGCGATCTGCTGATCAGCTCCTGGTGCCTGCCAAGCGGATGGGTCGCCTCCAAGAGCGCCGCCGGACGGCCCCACCTTTGCATCTGCCATGCAACCGACGTTCGATGGCTCTCGAAGATGCCTGCCGGGGGAGCGCTCGCACGCGAGATCGTCGCGGGGGCGAGCTCGATCTGGTTTCTGAGCGCAGACCTTCGCGATCGCTTCTTCGCCAGGGCCGGCCTCGATCCGGCGGGCACCACCTGCCACATCGGCTCCATGCCGATAGAGGCGCCACTGCGGCTTAGCGAGACCCGCGAGTGCATTCGCCAGCGCCTGGGCATTCAGGGTTTCACCCTGCTCTTCCTCGGGCGTCTGGTGCCCGTCAAAGGGCTCGATGGGCTCCTTCGTGCGCTTGCCGAGTTGCCGGAGCCGGTGGGAATCCGTGTGGCGGGGGATGGCCCGGAGCGTCCCCGGCTCCAAGCACTGGCGAGGCGCCTCGGGGTTGATGCCCGCTTCGAGGGCTGGGTGAGCGGCGAACGCAAGGAAGCGCTCCTGCGCGCGTGCGACGTCATCGTCGTGCCCTCCGAGACGGAAGACGGGCTTCCCATCGTGCTCTTCGAAGCCAAGGCCCGCGGCCTTCCCATCATCACTAGCGCGCTGGGTGCGATCCCAGAGACCCTTCGACGTCAACCAGACGTGCTGCTCGTGCCTCCTCGCGATCGCGGCGCGCTCGGCCGGGCGATCCGGCAAGTCCAGACACGGAACGAAGAAGCTCAGCCGATGCTCACGGCGAGACCCGCTCGGTTCCTTTGGGCGGACGGTAGTTGAACCGCTTGTCGGACACGTCGCGGTTGAACTTGATCTCGGAGAAGTCGAAGCGGTTTCGATTTCCCGATGAGTCGATGATCAGCACGCGCTGCACGATCCCCGCGCGCTTTGCGCCCGTCGTGAGCGTCCGAACGTAGAACACCAGCTGTTCGTAGTTGGGCGTGGGCTTGCGAGGCAGGAGCTGCAGGATGTAGCCATCCTGAAACTTTTCATCGTCGTGCTCGAGCAAGCGGACTTCGAAGTCCTTCTGCAGGTCGCCGCTTCCGATGAGGAATGAGAACGCCGATGGCAATTGATCCTCTTCGAGTGCGCGCTCGATGAGCTGGCCCGACTTCTCGCCTTCCTCTGGCGGCTGGTAGATCAAGAGCTTCTTTCCGTTGCTCACGAACACTTGCCCGTTCGGCTCGGCGTAGTCCCAGCGCATCATCCCGGGCTTCTTGAAGACGACCTTGCCTCTCGCGCGATCGTAGCGATCGTAAAGCCGGGTGTAACGGGTTTGCTCAAAGTCGGCCTGAAGAGTCTTGGTTTGGTCATAGAACGATTGGACCAGGCCAACGACGACCGCGGGGTCGAGCGGCGCAGGCTCCTCGGCCTCGACGGCCGTTCCAAGCGCCAAGAGCCCCAAACCACAAAAGATCGCCCCAACTTCCTTGATCATCAGCCCTCAGAACGCTCCCGAAACGCTAGTATTCACGGTGACGGCGTCTGCACAAGGCAAGCACAAATCGTGCAGAAGTGGGATTGATCAATGCGCGCTAGATCCGTAGGATACGAAAAGAGGCGCCGCTGCGCGCCAGGATCTTGCTTGAGTTAGCTTGTGAACCCGTGAAACACCTGGGAGTTGACATGTCCAAGCACCACGCTCGAATCATCCCGCCGGAGCGACAAAAGTCGCACCTGGAAAAGAAGCACGCCGAGCTCGCGGAACGCGTCGAAGCCCTCGACTCCCGCCTGAGTCTCACGCCGAGCGAGGAGCTCGAGCTCCAACAACTCAAGAAACAGAAGCTCTGGGCCAAGGACGCCCTAGAGGACGTCGGGTAGGTCGTTCGAAGACCTGCTCGAAGAGAGCCTTTCTCCATCCCCCCCAAACCCCGCGTGAACGGCCCGTCTCGGTAGGCGGGCCGTTCTTTTTGGAGCCTGCTCTGAATCTCAAAAGCAAAATGGGCCACCAAGCGGTGACCCATTTCAAACGAAGGAAACGATGCTAGAGTGAGAAAGCTAGGATAAGTAAGTTAAGACTTAATTTCCTGAGTGTTTTCGAAGAAAAAGGACGACCCCCACCGCGCGGATGCCGGGCAAGCTGGAAAGTGCGCGGCGAGGGTCTTAAGCAAGCGATCGGCTACAATGCAATCGCGGTGCCAACTTGTCAGAGGCTGAAAACCCCAGGATTTAGCGGCCACCAAGGTTATTGGTAGGACATTTCTGTCATAGACGTGGAACGGATTGTCGCGATCGGAGCTAGAGCAGGCGTCGCCAGACCCATGGGCGTACATCTCCCTACGGCGCCGGTTGAAGTGCGTACGTTCTCCCGCGTATGATCTGAGCGACCGGTCAGGCGAGACACGATGCCAAAATGCAATAGCTGCGACGCTGCCGTGCTGAGAACAGATGCTTTTTGCGGCACCTGCGGGGAGCCGGTTCCCGGCGGAAAGCCGGTGGTTCCGATCGCGCGCGAGACGAGGCAAAGCGGAGTGCAAAGCGCGCCAGAGCGCATGAGCGGAACGTTCGCCCCTCCATCCGCTACCGCCGCTTCGGCGCGAGCGATGGCGGTGGTTGCGATCTCGGATCCAGGACTTGCCAAGTCTAGTGATCCCGAGCTCAATCGCACTGGGATCCTCGAGCGTGAGCCATTGAGCGAGCCGGCGCCGGTGCTCCCGCTGCACCGCAAGAAGAACGGGACCGAGAGCGAGCCCCGAGACGAACGGGCGCTCGGCCAATCCGGGGCGAGCACAGCCAGAGGATCGGCCCCCGATCGCGACACCAGCCTTCCCAACATGCCCATTCCGCCGGGCCCACCGATTCTGGCCTCGGATCTATTACGCGAACAAATGCGGCCCTCGAGCCCCGGCGAGAAATCGCTGCGCCGTACCACGTTGACGCTCTCGGCCCTGGGCGCTGCCGGAGCTCTGTTCGTGGGCGGCATTCATCCGTTGACGTTTGTGGCGCTGGCCTTGCTGATCACCATGGGGACTTTGGCGCTCACACCGATGTCGTACGTAGGTCGTGCGGTCATGCTGTTCATGGTCGCGACCGTTGCAACGGGCGTCTCCCTCTGGCAGCAAACGCTGTATGGCATCGCACCGGAAGGCGTGATCCTCGCGGCGGCAGCGATTCTGCTCAGCGGGAGCCTGCTCTTCCGCGCCTACTACCGAGGCGCCGGCCTCGCCAGGGTCGCGGTGACATTGGGCGTTTTGACGCTGGGCAGCTGGTTCGTCGTATCGGGAGGCCACGAAAGCCTGATCATGCTCGAGGGCAATTGGCACTCCTGGGGGCCCGCAAGCACTCAAATGACATTGGGCCTTCTCGCATTGCTCTCGTTGATGGCTTTCATGGACAGCAGCACCCGAGGCGGCTCTCATGTCTGGGCGGCCGCACTGCTCGTGGCGTATTCGATTCACATCGGGCTCCTGGTCGCGAGCGAGGTCTGGCCGGTCGGTCCGAAGCCCGTGACCATTCAGGGTCCTACGATCGCGGCGATCGTCGCAGGGATGGTGGGAACGATCGTCGCAGGTTTGGCCCTCGCACAGGTCCTCGTCGTCGCTTACCAGACCGCCTCGAGCCGAGTGAAAGCGCGCGGTTCGGTCGCGCCCTGAGCTCAGGGGATCTTGCGCGGCCAGGACGCCAGAAGGATGACGGCGCAGGTTCGCCCGCGCTCGTCCTTGGCCTGCCCATAGCCGGCATCGGTGAACCGCGGGTCGGTCACGGTGAGTCGGTGGCTGGGGCTGTCCTCGATCGCGTGAAGCGCATCCCGCATCGTGGCGGCACGGGCCACCGCTTCGCCGACCACGCGCGCCTCGATACCTCGCTTGAGCAGCCTCGCCTCGGGATCCCCGCTGGGATCGAGATCGTGGCCGACCTTCCCCGATTCGCAGACCAGTTGCGCATGGCTCGTGGCCTCCTGGGACAGCAAGCGATTCGAGCGGAGCGTTCGCGCACCGGCCGAACGACGGAGCTGCATGAGCCAGGCCTCTGGGGATTGGGATCCGTTACGTGTGGGCTCGCCATTGGGGATCTTGCCAACCCAGCGCTCTGCGACCGGCCGCGGCCCGTTCGGACCGGTCGCCACCAGTTGAACGAAGAGCGGACGCCCCCATTCGATTGGAATCGTGATCGTGGCGCCAGACTCTCCGCCACCGACCGCCAGGCGCCGTGATGAGCCCTTGGAATCGCGTACCACGATATAAGGGTCCCGGAAATCTTCGATGACTTGCGCATGAAGTCGCTGCTCGCCCTGCACCGTGAGCTCGCCGGCCCTCACGGCTGCGACGAGAACGATACGCTCGCCTTTGCGGGCGCGCCCGCAGATCAACGGCGCGTCCGCGGCCTCGTTGAGGTCCGTGAGCCATGACTTGAAGCTGTCGAACTCCCCGGTGACTCCAAACTTCGCGTAGACCGGATTCGCATCGACTCCGGCATCGCGCACAGTGCGGATCAGCTCGCCCGACGGCGGGATGTCCTGAAGGTCTGCGAGGTCTCGCGCGACCGACTCGAGCTTCGGGCTCTTGATGCAGAGAGTGTCAGGCGTCCCCGGAGCGGGATTGGCCGCGCCCTCCGCGGGGGCTTCGCTGTTTTCGTCGGCGCCAGCTGCCGCGTGGATGGCGAGCAGCATGACACAAGGAAGAATCGTTTTGCGCAGCATCAGCTTGAATCACGTCCGGTAAGCGGCGTTGATCCGAACGTACTCGTGACCGAGGTCGCAGGTCCAATAATGACCAAGACCGCGCCCCGTGCCCGCCATGACCGAGATCTGGTATTCGGGGCGTTTCATGACCGCCACAGCTTTGGCCTCGGTTTTCGCAGTCATCTTCGGTGTCCCACGCTCGAAGATCGAAACCGGTCCGATGCTCACCGAAACCTGATCAGGATTGAAACGTGCCCCCGAACGGCCCGCTGCGGCCAGAATGCGGCCCCAGATTGGGGTCGCACCCGTGAAGCGCGGTCTTCACGAGCTGAGAGCTGGCGATCGTCCGTGCGATCTGAACTGCATCGGCATCGGATCGAGTACCGCGCACTTCGATTCGAACGAGATGCTCGGCCCCTTCTCCGTCCGCGACGATCTTGGTCGCAAGTGATTCGAGCACCTCGGTGAGTGCAGCCGCGAAGCGGCGTCCGTCGGTCGTGCCTTCCTCGACCGTGCGAGTCGTCGCAGCTCCTGATGCGAGCGCATAGATGGAATCGTTGGTGCTGGTGTCTCCGTCCACGGTCGCCCGATTGAACGTCACATCGGTCGCGCGCCGAAGGATCCGAGAGAGCGTGGCTCGCTCGAGCGGAGCGTCCGTCGTCACGAAAGCGAGCGTGGTCGCCATGTTGGGATGAATCATGCCAGCACCCTTGGCGATCCCCAGTATGCGACATACCGCGCGTCCGACCTTCACCTCGGCCTTTGCAACCTTTGGGCCGCGATCGGTCGTCATAATCGCCCGCGCAAAGCGCGCGGCGCCGGATGCGGACAGATCCTCGAGAAGAGCGGGAATCGAGGCTTGGATGGCCTCGCAGGGCAATTGTACTCCGATGACCCCCGTCGATGCAGGGACGACGAGTGCCTGCGGCACGTGGAGCGCGAGGGCGGCAGCGCGGGTCAACGCAAGCGCCGCCTGTCGACCCTCTTTCCCAGTGCAAGCGTTCGCGTTGCCACTATTGACGAGAATCGCCTGGCACCGCCCCGACTCGAGGCGCCGCGCACTGATCACGACCGGTGCAGCCCGCACTTGGTTCTTCGTGAACACCCCGGAAGCTACCGCCGGCTCGTCTGCAAGCAGCAAGCCGAGGTCCAACGCGCCGCTTGCTTTGACTCCGCCGTGTACCCCAGCGAAGCGGAAACCCTTCACCCGTCCACTCATGGCGTGCGTCTTATCAGATGCAGGTTACTGCGGCGAGGCTGCAGCCTGGTCGTCTCGGTAGTGGCAGTTCTTGTACTTCTTGCCGCTGCCGCAATAGCAAGGATCGTTGCGACCGAGCTTGGGGCGGTCGCGCATGACCGTGGCCACCTGCGACGGAGGCGGCGCTCCAGCTCCCGGGCTACCCGCGCGACGCCCTCTCCTCGCCGCCGCCCGACGAGCCTGCCTACTTGGTCCCGCTTGCTGCCCGCGGTCGCCTGCTTCCTCGTCTCCGACCTGATGGCTCGCGCGGATTTGGCGCTGGCGCTTCTCGCTTGCCTGGCGGCGCTGCTCTTCGAGCTGTCGCAGCTCCTCCTCCCCAGCGCGCTCGACCGTGAACATTCCGAGGGCGACGGACGACTTCACGCTCTGCACCATCTCCAAATACATGTCGAAGCCCTCGCGCTGGTACTCCTTCTTCGGGTCGCGCTGCCCGTAGCCACGCAGGCCGATACCGTCGCGCAGGTGATCCATGGCTTGCAGGTGGTCCATCCACTGCTTGTCGATCTCCTGCAGATACAGGTCCCGAAACAGGCGGAGGAAGTTCTCGGTGCCGAACTCTTGCTCCTTACGCTCGAGCACGGCCGAAGCATCGTGGTAGAGCTTGCGAAGGAGCTCCTCGCGGTCGCTAATCTGCTGAATTCCGGTCGCTTTGAGCCCGAACTGCTCTCTGTAAGCTCTCTCGAGCCCTTGGAGATCCCAGTCCTCGTAGTGCTTGCCCGGGGGGCAGGCGTGATCGGTCATCGTGCTCACGATCTCGTCGACCAAGTCGAGCAGGCGTTCTTGCTGCTCGGTGAGCGACATGCCGACCGCCTCACGGAGATGCTCGTACGCACCCGCGGGATCTTTTCGGAAGGCCTCGAGCGGCACGACGCAGCCGAACCAGAGATAGACGTCCTTTTCGAGAAGTTGGACGCGCACGTCCGTCAGTGTGCTGAGGTCGGACTCGATCGCCTTCTTCCGGTGCTGAGGCACGTCGTCCTGGGTGAGCCCGGCATCCGGTAACGGATACGAGTGGAACTTCACCATGTTCTCGAGCACCTTCGACACCCGAGATAGAAGCGTCTCGTCGATTCCCTCGACCAAGGGCTGTGGCTCGATGCCTGCCTTGCGCTCGTCGTCGGTCGGCACGGTACGATACTCGCCGCGCAGGACCTGCTTCCGGAGCGCGTAGGTGCTCTTGCGCTGCTGGTTCATCACGTCGTCGTATTCCAGCAGGTGCTTTCGGACGTCGAAGTTGCGCTCTTCGACCTTCTTCTGAGCATTCTCGACGGCCCGCGTCACCCAGCGATGCTCGATTGGAACGTCCTCTTCCATCCCGAGCCGGTCCATCATCGCCTGCACGCGTTCACCCGCGAAAATCCTCATCAAGTCGTCTTCGAGCGAGAGGAAGAATCGCGAAGCTCCGGGATCGCCCTGCCGGCCCGAACGTCCGCGGAGCTGATTGTCGATCCGGCGTGACTCGTGGCGCTCGGTGCCGATGATTTGAAGGCCGCCGGCGTCTTTGACGCGCTTGGCGTCTTCCTTGCACTTGCTGACGTAGTGCTCCGTGTTCTTGGCGATCGCAGCTTCACGACGCTCCGGATCGGAGAGGACGTCCTCCGGCGCGGTCTCGAGCACCTCGATCCGCGCGAGCATCTCGGCGTTTCCACCAAGCACGATGTCGGTGCCTCGACCCGCCATGTTCGTAGCCACAGTCACCGCGCCCGGAGTACCCGCCTGCGCGACGATGTAGGCTTCGCGCTCGTGCTGCTTCGCATTGAGCACGTGATGTGGAACCCCCTGTCGGGTGAGGAAGTGCGCAACCGCATCGGACTTCTCGACGCTCGTCGTGCCCACGAGCACGGGCTGACCTCTCTTGTGGCACTCCTCGATCTCTTGGCAGACGGCGCGGAACTTCTCGCGCTCGGTCTTGTAGATCAGGTCTTCTTCATCGATGCGCGCGATCGGTTTGTTGGTCGGAATGACCACTACATCGAGCTTGTAGATGTTGTGGAACTCGGTGGCCTCGGTGTCGGCCGTTCCGGTCATGCCAGCGAGCTTCTTGTAGAGTCGGAAGAGATTCTGGAACGAAATGGTCGCGAGCGTGAGGTTCTCGCTCTGGATGAGAACGCGCTCCTTGGCCTCGACCGCCTGGTGAAGCCCGTCTGACCAGCGGCGGCCTGGTAACACGCGACCGGTGAACTCGTCGATGATCATCACCTTGCCGTCCTCGGTCACCATGTAGTGCTGGTCACGGTGGTAGAGCGCATGCGCGCGCAGGCACTGCTGCAAGATGTGAAGAGTCTCCAGGTTGGCCGGGTCGTAGAGGTTGCCATCGCCGCCGAGGAGCCCACGACCGCCGAGGAGCTCCTGTGCGCGCTCCATGCCTTCTTCGGTGAGCGTGACGCTGTGGTTCTTCTCGTCGAGG
The DNA here is from genome assembly GCA_963786865.1 of uncultured delta proteobacterium. GTDB lineage: Bacteria > Myxococcota_A > Polyangia > Polyangiales > Houyiibacteriaceae > SG8-38. The sequence continues at coordinate 58,395 of CAWBAV010000004.1, forward strand.
TCGAAGTGCTCGTCTTTGCGGAGGCGCGGGATGACCTCGTTGATCATCTCGTACTTCTCGCTGGCGGTCTCGCCTGGTCCGCTGATGATCAGAGGGGTTCGTGCCTCGTCGATCAGAATGGAGTCGACCTCGTCCACGATCGCATAATTGAGATCACGCTGTGCGTAGTCGTAAATGCTGAACTTCATGTTGTCGCGCATGTAGTCGAAGCCGAACTCGTTGTTCTGTCCGTACGTGATGTCGCAATTGTACGCGCGCTTCTTCAGCTGGTTGCTTTGACCCGGCACGACGACACCGGTGCTCAGTCCGAGGAAACCGTAGAGCTTGCCCATCCACTCGGCATCGCGGGATGCGAGGTAGTCGTTGACGGTCACGACATGCACGCCCTTGCCCTCGAGTCCGTTCAAGTAGCAGGGAAGCGTCGCGACGAGCGTCTTGCCCTCGCCCGTCTTCATCTCGGCGATCTTGCCCTGGTGGAGCACGATCCCGCCTACGAGCTGGACGTCGTAGTGGCGCATTCCGAGAACGCGCTTGCCCGCTTCACGTGCGACGGCGAACGCAGGGACCAGCAGCTCGTCCACGGTCGCGCCGTTGTCGATCTGTTGCCGGAACTCCGCCGTTTTGCCGCGCAGCTGCGCATCGGAAAGCTGCTTCATTTCGCCTTCGAGAGCCGAAATCGCATCCACCATGGGCTGCATGCGCTTCACTTCGCGCGCGTGCTTGGTGCCGAAGACCTTCTTGAGAGCCGAGTTGAACACGGCTGCAATCTAGGTCGCCCGGGGGAGCCGCGCAAACGACAGTCAAAACCAACGCTTGGAGAGTGCGAGCAGCGCCATCAAGACGAAAACCAGGAGGACGAACGCCCACAAGCCGCGACCCGAAGAGGAGCCGGGGGACGGCGATGGGAGCCCATCCCCGAGCTCGTCGAGAAGCTGACGGGCACGCGCCTGTGAAACCAGCTCCACGCGCAACAGAACCATGCTGACCATCAGCCCGATGAGCAGAATCACGGCGGCGGCCTGCCATCGCCGCAGCTCCTGCACCCGTTCGAGCGTTTCGTCGGCGCCGACGCGCGAGCTCGCCCCACCGCCGGTCGAAACGACGTCGAAGCTGGGAATGGCAAACAAGGCTCGCTCGAGGGTCTGCTCGTCGTCGACCTGGAGCCTGCCCTCGCTCACTGCAAGGGCGATGGGATCGAGACCTTCGCGTGCGCCCTCGGCCAGGACCGCGTCAGCAGCTTGCCGCGCCCGGCCGGGCCCGTTCGGGTCGGCAACGACGAGGTACTGCACGCCGGCCGTGTTGTCAGAGAAGAGATCGGAGCGAACCTGGAGACGCCAGATACCGGGGCCGAATGGCGGGAGATAGGCGTTTTCCGGGGCCAGCGAGAAGGCTCGTACCCAGCGATGCCCCTGGAACGCGTCGATCAAGACGGGACCACGTTCGCCGACTTGCTCCCAGTCGAGACGGACTCGTCCGTTCTCTTCCGAGGTTCGAACGACGATGCCGCCGGGCACCAGCGGAAGTCGCACCTCACGTGCAGCGATTGGGTCGCCACGCTCGGAGAGAAGCGCGACTTCCACGCGTGCTTCACTGCCGGCGACGATCAATGGAAAGCGAGCGAATCCGTCAGTTGGAGTGGCAGTGCCGCGGTCCACGCGCACGCCGCTGAGCGGGCGCACGCGTACACGCGCGTCTTCGTCGCCGATCCAAACCGAGAGCCAGCAGCTGAGGTCGGGAACGCAAGCGCCTTCCTCGACACGGGGATCGAGCGCCTCGATCGAATCGCGAGCGCTCGCGAGACGAATCGGCCCGAGCTCGTACGCCTGGAACGCGTTGACTTCGCGCCCCCTCGGAAGGCGAGACTCGATCCCCTGCTGCACGTATAGGGCGCGCTCGACCGACACGTTGCGACCGCCAACTTCTGCGCGTGCGACCAGGGTCAGCACCTCGTCGATCCCATTGGGAACGGTCAATTGACCTTCACTTCCTTGCACGAGCGACTCCACGAGCTCCGTCTTCGCAAGGGTGAGGCCGACTTCGTTCTGGAGCTCGACCGTGACGTCCGGTGCAAGGATGATCGAATACCCTTGCTCGTCTTCAGCCACTTGCCATGCGCGGAGCCCGATGCTCGTTCCGGGCTGAGCGACCAGCGGCGCGCCCAAACGAAGATCGGGAACCTCCGGGGGGCTCCCGGCGATCCAGAGCGATGCGAGGACAATCGCGACGAGCAGAGGCGACATTCGGATCGCCCAGGCGAATCGGTTGAATTGTCGTTCCTGTCGGGTGATGGGGATGGACAAGTTCGGGATCTTACCTTAGGAACGGTAGAGACCAAGAGCGCGCATGGGAGCCACCGCCGAACACGACGTCGAGCAACTCCGTGCTCGTTTGAACGACTACATGACCAAGCACGGTCTGCGGTCGACGGAGCAACGCCGCCTCGTCACCGAGATGTTCTTCGCCAGCAGCGAGCACCTCTCGATCGAGGACCTTCTCGACAGAGTGCGCATCGAGGAACCCAAGATCGGTTATGCCACGGTGTACCGTACCCTCAAGCTCCTGAAGGAGTGCGGGCTAGCATTCGAGCGACACTTCGGGGACGGAGTGTCACGCTACGAGGTCGCCTGGGCCGACGAGCACCACGACCATCTGATCTGTGTCGAATGCGAGAAGATCATCGAGTTCGAGGACGAGGGCATCGAAGCGCTTCAGCACAAAGTAGCCGCTCGAAAGGGTTTCAAGCTCGTGCGGCACAAGCTCGAGCTCTACGGGGTCTGCGGGGACTGCCAAGCCAGACAAACGAGAGCCAAGTAGGCCCGGCAGCCCTGCATCGCCTTCCGCTCAGACGGTCGCGAATGCTTCGTCGGGGATTTCGACCGGAAGCGTATCGATTTCGCTCAATCGTTTCACGCGACTCGGCAAGGTCGAAAGCACGTTGTTGGCGAAGTACTGCGCGGAGAACTTCTTGCCCGTATAGAAAGCGTGGTCCGGATGGGTTTCGGAGGTTTCCGGGAGCTTCTTCAGCGCGATGGATGCCTGGTCGAGGAGCAACCAGCCCACGGCCAGGTCGCTCATGATCGTGAGGAAATCCTCTGCGGCGAGCGGGATGTGCTCCAACTTGCCGCCCTTGAACCAGCCGATGAACTGCATGACCGACGCGGCGACCGCTTCGTGCGCCGCCTGGAGGTGGCGGAGGCCCTGCTTCAGCTCCTCCGTGTCTTTGTTCTGGGTGATGAACTTCTGGATGTCCATCAAGAACGCCTGCGTGTTGGCTCCGCCGGCCTGACCGAGCTTTCGGCTCACCAGATCCATCGACTGGATGAAATTCGTGCCCTCGTAAATCTGGAAGATCTTCGAGTCGCGACAGTACTGCTCGACCGGATGGTCCTTGAGGAAGCCGTGGCCGCCATAGACCTGGATGGCGCGGCTCGACACTTCGAAAGCAGCGTCGGTGCCGTAGGCCTTCACGAGCGGGGTGAGAAGATCCACCTGTCCCTTGTGGTAGGCCTCGGACTCGTCGTCCTTACCCTGCGTCGCACGGAGCCTATCGCCGTGGTTCGAGAGCTTCATGACGAGCGCGCGAATTCCCTCGACCCGAGCCTTCATGGCGAGAAGATCGCGACGGATGTTCGGGTGATCGAGGATGGGAACGCGCGGAGCGTTCGCGTCTTTGAACTGCTTGATGCTGGCGCCCTGCTTTCGCTCACGCGCGTACTCGAGCGCGCTCAGGTACGCTGCTGAAGCCACGGACAGCCCTTGAATTCCAACGCCGATGCGCGCCGCATTCATCATGTGGAACATCTGACGAATGCCCTGGTGCTCCACCCCGCCGACTACTTCACCGACGCACGCGTCCTCGTCACCGAACTGCATCACGCATGTAGCCGAGGCGTTGATGCCCATCTTGTGCTCGATCGAAGGGACGTGGACGTCGTTGAGCTCCCCGAGCGACCCGTCTTCGTTGATTCGTACGCGCGGCACGAGAAAGAGCGAGAGTCCCTTCGTGCCAGCCTCGGCGCCTTCGATACGCGCAAGCACGAGATGAATGACGTTGGTGCCGAGGTCGTTGTCGCCGGCGCTGATGAAGATCTTGGTGCCTCGGATGTTGTACGTGCCGTCCCCGTTGCGCGTGGCGCTGCTCGACGCGGACCCAACGTCGGATCCGGCGTGCGGCTCGGTGAGGCACATCGTCCCCGTCCACTCACCGCTCATCATCTTGGGAACATACCTCTGCTTCTGTTCCTCGGTGCCGAACTCCATGATGAGCTCTGCGGCGGTGAGGGTGAGTCCCGTATACATCGTGAACGCGGTGTTCGCGCCGCACATCATCTCTTCGACGTAGGAGCCGATCATGTTCGGCGCATCTTGGCCGCCCCAGCGCGAGGGCGATGCAATCGTTCGCCAGCCGGCTTCCCAGGTCTTGTCCCAGGCTTCTTTGAAACCATCGGGCGTGATGACGCGACCGTCCTCGATGCGGCAGCCCTGCGCATCTCCGGTTCCGTTGAGCGGGCCCGTTACATCGCAGACGAAGCGATAAACTTCGTCGAGCACCATATTGCACTCGTCAGCGCTCCACTCGGCATAAGGTTCTTTTCCGAGGACTGCGGGCAAGTCGAACTGCTCGAAGAAAAGGAACCGAAAGTCTCGTAGATCCGCACGATAGCGATTGATTGCTTGCGCCACGTCAGCCTCCAATGTTCGAATTGGTCACCCTCGAGCTTTGGCTTGATTACGGGATGAAGCCCTGATGGATGCCAGCGGTAAGAAAGCTGAGGTCAGGGGCGCTTTGCGTCAAGCCCGCGAATGTCGGCATGCACGGGTGACACTAAAGGGTTGCTGTGCTCGGAGCTCGGAGCGAAGCGTTTCGCCATCGTCTGGATGCCGACTCGGGTTACGAAATCGTAGTGCCTGTTGAACTGCATGGACGTGCTGCGGGAATCCAGGCCGAACCCGCTGGAACCCAGCACTCCGCGGGCGGGCAACGGAAGCCCCGCGTCGCGAAGCGAAACCAATGTGGACACCGTGAGGCCCGCGGCAGCCGGTAGTCTGTGGCCAGGACACGCGTCCCGCTCGCGATGCAGAGCCGCGCGAGGAAGTCCCGATGCGAGTTCATCGAGCCCGTGGAGTAGTCGCCACCGGACAGATAGAGGATCACGCGACTCGAATCAGCGGCCTCGAGCCACCCATCATCGCCCGAATCACATTCACGGCGCCGGAGCGTAGCACGTGGTAAGCCTCGGCCCATGCTCCTCGAGCGCTACCTCGAGTCACTTGGCTCCCGAGCCATTCAGGACGCCCTTCAACTCGACGGACCCCGGCCGGCGATCGTTCGACCGACGCAGGACCCGAAGTTCGGCGACTTCCAAATCAATGGCGCGATGCCGCTTGGCAAAGAGCTCGGAAAACCACCGCGGGAGCTCGCGCAGCCAATCGCCGAGGCCTTGACCAGGGTCGACGCCATCGAGAAGGCCGAAGTGGCGGGGCCTGGCTTCGTCAACATTCACCTCGCTCCCGTATGGATCGCATCGAAGCTCGGCGAAGCGCTTTGCGATGCATCGCGAGACGGAGTGCCCGTCGTCGAGCGAGCGGAAAAGATCATCGTCGACTTCTCGAGCCCGAACATCGCCAAGCAAATGCACGTAGGGCATCTGCGGTCGACGATCATCGGCGATGCGATCGCTCGAATCTTGTCGTTCATGGGTCACGACGTCGTCCGCGACAATCACCTTGGCGACTGGGGCACCCAGTTCGGGCTCCTGATCGTGGGAATGCGTGAGTGGGGCGACGAGAGCGCGCTGCGATCGGATCCGATCCGAAGAGCTCGAGCGCGTGTACAAGCTCGCATCCGAACGTGCGGGTACGGAAGAAGCATTTGCGGACCGCGCACGTGCCGAGCTCGCGAAGCTGCAGAACGGCGATCCGGAGAACCGTGGCCTCTGGGAGCATTTCGTCGAGGTGACCCGCGGGGCTCTCGAGGCCGTGTACGCCGAGCTCGATGTCTCGTTCGACGTCTGGCTCGGCGAGAGCGCTTACCACGACGCTTTGCCCAAAGTCGTCGACGAGCTTCTAGAGCGGGGACTTGCACGCGAAGACGACGGGGCCGTGTGCATCTTCTGGGACGAGCTCGATGGTGTGCCGCAAGCGCTGCGCAAGCAGAAGACCCCGTTCATCATTCGAAAGAAGGATGGTGCCTATCTCTACTCCACGACCGACATTGCTACCGTCGAGTATCGGAGGGACCATTTCAAGGCAGACCGCGCGCTGTATGTCGTCGACAATCGCCAAGGGCTTCACTTTCAACAACTCTTCGCGATCATGAAGCTGCTCGGTGTCGAGATGGAGCTCGAGCACGTCGGATTTGGGACGGTTCTCGGCGATGATGGAAAACCGTTGAGAACGAGAGATGCGAGCGGCGCCGTGATTACACTGTCATCTCTTCTGGAGGAATCGAAGGAGCGCGCGCGGCAGCGCATCGATGAAGGGATCGCCGCAGGTCGCCTTCGCGTTCGCCCGGAAGAGATGCACGAGGTTTCCAGAGTCGTGGGCATCGGCGCGGTGAAGTACGCCGACCTTCGCCAGAACCGGCTCAGCGACTACCAGTTCGATTGGGACAAGATGATTTCGTTCCAGGGAAACGCCGGTCCATATCTTCAGTACGCATATGCGCGCTGCGCCTCGATCTTCGCCAAGGGCGGCATCGACATGGGCTCGATCGCCGCAGGCACGACGATCGCCCTCGATGCAGCGGCCGAGCTAACCCTCGGGAAGCACCTGCTGCGCTTCTCGGACGTGGTGTATCAGGCCGGCGCGACGAGCCAGCCACATCTGATCTGCGAGCACGTCTATGAGCTGGCGCGGGCATTCAACGGCTTCTACGCGGAGTGCCCAGTGCTGGACGCTGAGGGGGGCGCCAGAGAGAGCCGCCTCGGGCTCACGGCACTGACTGCACGTCAGATTCGCCGTGGCCTCGGGCTCGTTGGAATCGGCGTGCTCGATCGCATGTAGCGAAAGTCGCGGTATTTCCCGCAGCGACTTGGCGAATGTGCTATGCGAAGCCCGCTGATGAAGGGCCGGGTCGTTCGCACATCCCATGAGAGCCAGTGTCTGCGGGGCAACCCGCTCGGCGATCCGCACCAACGCGAGCTCTACGTGTATCTGCCTCCGCAGTATGACGAATCGAAGCGTTTTCCAGTGGTGATGCTGCTGGCCGGTTTTGGCTCGACGAATCACTCGATCGCGGCTTGGAGCCCGTGGAAACCGAACACGCTGGAGTTGTTCGACCGCCTCGTGGCAGAAGGTCGATGCGAGCCAGCGGTTCTCGTCCTACCCGACTGCTTCAACCGCTGGGGCGGCTCGCAGTTCATCGACTCCGAAGGAACCGGGCGGTATCAAACCTACCTGGCGGACGAGGTGTTTGCCTTCGTCGATGCTGAGTTCCGTACGATTCCCGATCGCGAGGCCCGGGCCGTGCTCGGCCGCTCGTCTGGGGGATTCGGTGCACTTCGCCTCGGCATGGATCGCCCCGACGTGGTCTCCGTGATCGGAAGTCATGCAGGCGACGCCGCCTTCGAAGTGAGCATGCGACCCATGCTCACGAGCGCGGCCATCGCGATTGATCTGGCGGGCGGACTGCGCGCGTTCGCCGAGGAAATTCCGGTATCCGGACCCAAGAACGCCACCGAGTTCGACGCGATCTTCGTGCTGGCCGCTGGCGCCGCCTACTCGCCCGACTCTCGCGCGTTCCCGTTCGCCCAGATCCCCGTCGAGCCGTCGACAGGCCAACTCAACGGCGAGGTCTGGGCCAGGTGGCTCGCGCAAGATCCGCTTGGGCGGATCGATGCCTCTTTAGCTGCTTTGCAAAGGATGTCGCTTATTTACGTCGATGCGGGCAACAGGGATGAGCACGGGCTACACTTCGCAGCGCGGTTGCTCGACGAGGCGCTTCGCAGGCGTGGGCTACCCGTTCGCTATGAGGAGTACGAGGGCGGGCACCGAGGCACCTCTTGGCGTTACGAAGCCTCGTTGCCGCTGATCGTCGAAGCACTTCAAGGACCCGAATGACGAGCAAGAAGAAGAGTACCGAAGAGGCGATCGAAACGGTTGCAGAGACCTCGGCCAAGAAGTCCGTCGGCGGAGGCGCCGGCGCAGCGGCGAGAAGATCCTCTCCGATGAGAGCCCGCAGTCGAAGATCGCGGAGCATGGTGAAACCATGATGGAGGGTCCGCGAACGGCGGCGACTCAGTCTGCGCGCGTGTTGAGCGAAGTGATCAACGAGAAGCCCGAGCTCGTCGTATCCCTGGTCGCGAAGTTCGCGAAAGGGGTCTCCTCGTCGAACAAGCGCGTGGTGCAAACATCGGCGGAAGCGCTTCCCGCCATCGCACGCATCGCACCCGCCCGAGTCGCGCGGCAACTCGAGGTCCTCAAGACTTCATTCGAAACAGCGAACGATGTCGGCAAAGACGGCCTCGTCAAGACGTTCGCCGCACTCTGCACGGCGTCGGTTGCCTATCAGAAGCGTCTTGAACCCGTGCTCACACTCGCGCTCAAGGGAGCCGATGGAAAGACGCTCTTGGCCTGGACTCGAGATCGTCCTCCCTGCGCTCAAGGGCGAGCCGCATGCGCGCGCACGCGCCGTGGTGGAGGGTCGGCTGGACTTGATTCCCCGCTCCTACGCTCAGCAGATCGCCGACTTCCTCGGGATCAAGCTGCGGATTCGTTATCGTTGATCGTACGTACTCGAGATCATTCGAGAAGTGAAGGGTCGTAACCCTCGGGACGTTCGTACCCGAGGAGTTGGAACGCCGTCGCAGAGACGTTCGTGATCCCCGGACGCTCGATGCTCTGGTCGAGGCGCAGAGTGTCGTGGTCGGGCACGTAGAGGTAGCAGGGTACCGCGTTGAGCGTGTGGCTCGTCTTGCTCCTCAGATGTCCGGCAGCGTCACGCTTGAATTCTCCCGATTTCTTGTCCACCTCGAACATCTCGTCGCAGTTGCCGTGATCGGCTGTGACTATGAGCGCGCCCCCGAGCTTCTCGATCACGGGAATGATTCGTGCCAACGACAGATCGACGGCTTCCACGGCGATGACGGATGCATCCAGGTGGCCGGTGTGACCGACCATGTCGCCATTGGCATAGTTGATGCGGCCATGCCGAACGCCGCCCCGCGTGAGCGCACGGATTGTGGCGTCGGTGATCTCGGCGGCTTTCATCCAGGGACGCTGCTCGAACGGAACCAGATCGCTCGGAACCTCGACGTACTCTTCATACAACTCGTCGAACATACCGGTACGGTTGCCGTTCCAGAAATAGGTCACGTGGCCGAACTTCTGCGTCTCGCTGCACGCGAACTGGCTGACCTGGTTGCGAGCGAGATACTCGCCCATCGTGCGGTCGATCTTCGGTGGCTGAACGAGGTAGTGCCTCGGTAGCTTGAGGTCGCCGTCGTACTCCATCATGCCGACGAACTCGACATCCGGAATCGGCCCTCGCTCGAACTTGCTCAACTCCGGCTCGGTGAATGCTCGGGTGAGCTCGAGCGCGCGGTCGCCGCGAAAATTGAAGAGGACGACTGCAGCGCCATCGCGAATCGGTCCCACTGGCTGGCCCTTGCCATCGACGATGACGAAGCCGAGCAGGTCCTGATCGATCATGCCCGGGTTTTCGTCGCGGAGCGTCTGAATCGCCTCGGCTGCACTCGAAAAGCCCCGGCCCTCGCCAAGCACGTGGTGTTTCCAACCGCGCTCGACCATCGACCAGTCGGCATTGTATCGGTCCATCGTCATGAACATGCGTCCGCCACCGGATGCGATGCGGTAGTCCCGTCCACCCTGCGCGTTCAGCTCGTGCAAGACCTTTTCGAGCGCGTCGACGTACTCGAGCGCGCTTGTTTCAGGCACGTCGCGCCCATCGAGCAAAATGTGAACGCGCGCGTGCCGTACGCCCTCTTGATTGCATCGCCGCAGCATCGCAAAAAGGTGCTCGATGTGGCTGTGAACGTTGCCGTCCGAGAGCAATCCGATGAAGTGCATCGGTTCGCCATTCTCATTCACGCACCGGACGAGCTTCTTCCACTCCTCGCCCTCGAACATCTCACCACTGTCGATTGCCATCTGGACGCGCTTGGCGCCCTGGTCGAAGACGCGGCCAGCTCCAAAGGCGTTGTGTCCGACCTCGCTGTTTCCCATGTCGTCGTCGCTGGGAAGTCCCACGGCCGTTCCGTGCGCGCAGAGCCGCGTGGTCAGAGAAACACCGGCGAGCCAATCGAGCGTCGGAGTTCGCGCGAGCCATACCGCGTCGCCCTCGTTCGAGGCGCCGCAACCGACTCCATCCATCACGACGATCAGGACCGGGCCACGTACGCCCGGGAACGTCTGGTGCTTCTTGAGCTTCCAATCGGTCACGGGGGTTTCCTAGCACAGTCCCCTCGAACTTCGACGAGCTACTCGTGTGGCTGCGAGTCGCGGGCGATGAGGCGGAAATCGGGCGGAGGTTGGATCGTTTTCGGCATTCGGTCGTCGCCGGTGATCAAACGCGCACCGCGGCCTCCCGTGAAATAGAGCCACGTCCATTCGACGAAGACCACCAGCTTTCGTCGGAAATCGATCAAGAACAGAATGTGGATCATCGCCCAGAGCACGAACGCGAAATATCCGCCGAAGCGCAGTTTCCCGATTTCCGCGACGGCGCGGTTTCGGCCGATGATCGCCATGGAGCCGCGGTCTCGATACCGGAACGCCTTACGCGGCGGCGGCGGCTCGCCAGCGGCAAGCGCGTCGACTTCCGCAGCGATGGTTTGGCCGACGAACTTCCCTCCTTGAATCGCGCCCTGGGCCACCGCGGGCACGGGCTGAGCGGTCTTGGGATCGGTGCGATGTGCCAAATCACCGGCGACGAACACCTCGGGGTGGCCCGGAATCGACATGTCCGCTTCCACGAGCACGCGCCCTCCCCGGTCGAGCTCGGCACCGAGCGCCTTTGCCAGTGGGCAGCCCTTGACGCCAGCGGCCCAAATCACGTTGTTGGCGTCGATCCGGACGGCACCGTCTCGGGTCTCCGCACTGAGCCCTCTTTCGTCGACGTCGATGACGCGCGTCTGAAGCAAGATCTCGACGCCGAGAGATTCGAGGTCTTGCTTCGCGCGCTCGGAGAGCTCCGGGTGAAACGAGGTCAGAACCCGGTCGGCAAAGTCGATCAAGATGATGCGCGCGGTTCGGGTGTCGATCGAGCGAAAGTCTTCGCGTACGGAGTCTGCGATGCCCGCGAGCGCACCCGCCATCTCGACGCCCGTCGGTCCTGCACCGACGATTGCGAATGTGAGTGCCGCCCGTTGCGCGGCTTTGTCGAGCTCGAACTCCGCTTGCTCGAACGCGAGCAAGAAGCGGGCACGAACGTCCGTCGCCTCGTCGATCGTCTTCAGACCGGGGGCCACTGCCTTCCACTTCTCGTTGCCGAAGTAGTTCGTCGCGTAGCCCGTTGCGAGCACCAGATAGTCGTACGTGTAGGGCTCGCCGCCGAGGGTGAGGGTCCTGGCCTCGACGTCGATGTCTTCGACCTCTTTCATCAATACCCGGCAATTCGCCTGGCTGCTGACCACACTCCGTATTGGCGCCGCAATGGTGCCCGGATGAAGGGCGGCGGTGGCCACCTGGTACAGAAGTGGCTGAAAGAGGTGGTGATTGTGCTTGTCGATGAGGACGACGTTCGCCTTGGCACGCCGAAGGGCTCGAGCCGCGGCAACTCCAGCAAAGCCGCCGCCTACGATCACGACACGAGGTTTTTCGAGGTCCATGCCCTGCACTTCTAGCGCCGGCTGCACCGAAGCGGAAGCGGGGTATGATCAACCCATGATTGTCGTCACAAACCGCATTCCGGTAGCCGAGGGCTACGAAATCGATTTCGAAGATCGTTTCCGCAAGCGCGTTCACCTCGTGGACCAGGCAAGGGGCTTCATTCGAAATGAAGTCCACCGGCCGCGACCGATGGAGCTGGACCACCAAACCGGCGAATGGAGGCGCGGCCCGGTGGGAACCGGCTACTACGAGGTCAAGACCTGGTGGGAATCGTTCGACGATTTCGTCGCATGGACCACGAGCCCCTCTTTCGCCGAAGCGCACCGCAACCGACCTCCAAAGGAAATGTTTCGAGGCCCCAACGAGCTCACGATCCACGAAGTCTTTCTCAGCACCGACGGGACGAGCACGAGCGAGGCGCAAGCCGACTGAACAAGGCGATGCTAAGGCGTACAAGGCGTATAAGGACCCGGTGCCGAAGCGGATCTGGATCAAGCTCGTTGCGACTCTAGCTCTACTCGGCGCGGTGGGAGCGTTCATCGCAGTCTTACGAGGTGGCGAAATGGCCTATGAGAGTCCGAGATACGAGCTCGTCGAACGCATGGACGGGGTCGAGGTGCGAGAATACGAACCCTACGTGGTCGCGGAGACCCGCGTTCAGGGAACCCTGGAGACCGCGGGAAACCAAGGGTTTCGGATCTTGGCTGCGTACATTTTCGGCAACAACCAGGGCGAGCAGAGAATTGCGATGACCTCGCCGGTCAGCCAGGAAGGAGCCGGGGGAAGCAAGATCGCGATGACTGCGCCGGTTACGCAGGAGCGTGATGGCGGCGAGTTCGTGATTCGATTCATGATGCCGTCGGAGCTCTCACTTTCGACCTTGCCGACTCCAAATGACCCACGCATCAAATTGCGGGAGATACCGGCGCGTCGGCTAGCCGCGATTCGCTATTCCGGGCGATGGACCAGAGAACGATACGAGGTTCACCTGACGAAGCTTCGAGAAACGCTTCATCGCAACGGCTACGAATCGGTCGGTGAACCGCTCTGGGCAAGGTACAATCCTCCGTTCATGCCCTGGTTCTTGCGACGAAACGAGATTCTGACCGAGTTCGCTCAGATTCCGAGATCTGGATGAAGATCGTTGAGATCGAGCTCCCGGAAGGGCACAATCGGGCTGGGCGGTAAGAATGACGGAGATCGCGAACGACAATCTGGGATTCGTCGAATGCTGGAACGAGATCCTCACGCCGAAGTGGATTCGCTTCCGGCACCTGCTTTCAGGGAACGGCAAGATCCACAGCGACATTGCTTATTCGGACTACGGCATCCGTAAAGGCGACAAGGTCCTCGATATCGGCTGTGGCTTTGGTGAGACCGCTCTCGAGATCGGCGAAATGGTCGGGCCCGGGGGGGAGGTCGTCGGAATCGATTGCACCGACGCATTCATCGATATCGCCAATCAGGAGCGCGACGCGGCCAATGTAAAGCACGTGCGCTACGAGATCGCCGATGCGCAGATTTGCGATCTTCCCGAAGGCTATTTCGATGTCGTGTACTCCCGTTTCGGTGTGATGTTCTTTCAGAGCGCGGTGCGGGCGCTTCGAAACGCGAATCGCGCCCTCAAGCCGGGCGGCAAGCTTTGCCTGATCGTCTGGCGCTCGCTGGCGGACAATCCGGCTTGGGGCGCCGCGAAGGAGGTCGTGCTTCGGCATCTGCCGCCTCCCGGGGATGCCGCATCGACCTGCGGGCCCGGTCCGTTCTCGATGGCCAGCGAAGACACCGATCGGGCCATGCTCGAGGCAGCTGGTTTTTCGGAAGTCGAGGCGTTCAGACGCATCGACGCCCACATTTGTATCGGCCGCGACATCGAGGAAGCGATCGATTACCAGATCCTCGTAGGGCCCTCCGGTGAGATCGTTCGGGAGGCGGGCGAAGAAGGCCAACGCAAGCTTCCCGAGATCCGCCGCGATCTCCATGAGCTCATGAGGCCCTTCGTTCGCGACGAGGGCGTCTTCATGCCCTCGAGCACCTGGTCGATCATGGCGCGCAAGGCCGGCTGAGGCAGCGTCGCGTCCGACCGGCGCGCAGCAAGCCGCTCGCGTTCGGCGGCCAAGCCGCCTTTCGTCACGTTTCCGTCATCGAGGCGCATTGGGCTTGACCGGAATAGAACTTGTTCTACACTACCCTTAGTTTACTTGTCGTAAAGTTATATCCTGTATCACGGATATGCGGAGGATCCCTTGGAAAACAAGTGCCCGGCCAGGTTTCAAAACATCGATTTTTGCGCCCCCGCAACGCACGACAACCCGTACGAGATGTACGACTACTTCCTCGAACACGAGCCGATCCGCTTCGACGAGCACAACGGCGTTTGGGAGGTCTTTCGGTACGACGACATCGTCGCGATCGAACGCGACACGGAGACGTTCATCAACAGCGAAGGCGTCCGGCCGAACATCCCGCCGGATCCAGGCATGATCTACCAAGACGGCGAGCAGCACACCAAGCAGAGAGCGCTGGTGGCTTCCGGGTTCACGCCCCGCCAAATGCGCAAGATGGAGGACCGTGCGCGGGAGATCTGTGTGGATCTCGTCGACAAGATGCTCGCCAAGGACGAGGTCGACATCGTCGATGATCTAGCTGGAGCTCTGCCGGCGCGATTGATCGCCGACATGTTGGACATTCCCGAAGAAAAGCGGGCGGCGGTGATGACCTGGATCAACCAGATCACGGCTGGGGGGTGCGGTCCCGAATACGTCACCGATGAGGTCAACGAGGCATTCGAGAACTTCTGCATGCATCACGAAGAGATGTACCAGGACCGCATCGCGTCAGGCTGTAAGGGTAGCGATCTTCTCACGATCTGGATCAACGCGGAGATCAATGGTGAGAAGCTCGACGAGTCACAGCTTCTTTTCGAGCACGTCTTGCTCAACGTGGGTGGTGCGGAGACCACCCGCAGCGCGATTGCAGGAGGCCTTCAGCAGCTCTCCGAGGACCAGAAGCAATACGACGCCATCAGCGAGGACGCGTCGCTCATTCCCAACGCGGTCGAAGAGATCATTCGCTGGGTCTGCCCCTTCGTGAACATGTATCGAACCGCGACCCGTGACTACGAGCTTCACGGCAAGGTCATCAAAGAAGGCCAGCAGGTCGGGCTCACTTACCCGGCCGCCAATCGCGATCCTCGCAAATTCGAGGACCCGCATCGATTCAACATCTTCCGGGATTTCTCGAAGGAAGCGAAGCACCTTTCGTTCGGCCTTGGCCCGCATTTCTGCCTCGGCGCTTCCCTTGCGCGCCTGGAGGTGCGCCTTTCACTCGAGGAGATGACGCAGCGTGTGAAGCGCATTCGGATCCCCGAGGGCAAGAAAGTCGAGTACGTGTCCTCGTCGTTCACGCGGGGCCTCAAGAAGTTCCCAGCGGTGCTCGAAGCACGATGAGGACGCCCTAGACCAGGGACGGGTGAAGCATGAAAATCTTGTACGACCGAAGCAAATGCCAACTGCACGCCCAGTGCCGTGGCGCAGCTCCCGAGCTATTTTCTTTCGCACCGGATGGGAGTCTCGTGATCTTGGACGAGAACCCACCCGAAGAGCTCCGCGAAGCCCTGCAAGACGCGGTCGATGCCTGCCCAGAGGGAGCCATCGCCATCGGGGACTGAGCTCAGAGCGCTCTCGCTCGAGCTGCGCTCCAGGCGTGGTAGGTTTGGCGCCGATGTCTCGACTGCCAAAAGGGCTCGTTCGAGGCGAGGATGGACTCGCCCGGTGCTGGTGGGGTGCGAGTGCCCCGGACTACGCGGCATATCACGACGCAGAGTGGGGATGGCCGGTACACGACGACCGGCGCCTGTTCGAGAAGATCTGCCTCGAAGGGTTTCAGTCCGGGCTGAGCTGGCTCACGATCCTTCGCAAACGTGACGGTTTCCGGAAGGCGTTCTCGGACTTCGACTATCACCGCGTATCGCGGTTCAATCAGCGAAGTGTCGCGCGCCTGCTCGAGGACGCGAGCATCGTCCGGCACCGGGGCAAAATCGAATCCACGATCAACAACGCCAAGCGGGCCGTCGAGCTCGAGGATGCGTATGGCTCACTTGCCGCGTACTTCTGGGAGTACGTACCGCCATCGCGAGAACGCCCTCGGCGGATGACGCGGACAGCCCTGATGAAGCTTTCGAAGACACCTACGTCGATCGCGCTCAGCAAGGACCTCAAGCGCCGTGGCTGGTCCTTCGTCGGTCCGACGACCGCCTATGCGTTCATGCAAGCGATGGGGCTGGTCAACGATCATCTCGATACTTGCTTCGTTCGCGAACACATTTCAAGAACCCAGGGTGTTCGACCTCAGCAATAGTTTCTACGGTAACGAAATCCGAGCTTGGCTGATCGCGTTGGGGATCGCCTTCGGCACGCTCCTCGTCCTTCGCATGGTGGAGCAGGTCTTGATCGTCCGGATCGAGCGGCTCACCCAGAAGACGCACACGATCATCGATGACCTGATCGTTGGCGCACTGCGAAAGACGAAGCTGCTGTTTCTATTCGTGGTTTCGGCGTTCGTCGGCGCGCTCTCGCTGAAGCTACCGGCCGAGGTCAGGGGCATCCTTTGGAAGGTCGCGATCGTGGCTGCGATCGTCCAGGCAGGAATCTGGATCAGCGCGGCGCTCACGATCTGGCTCGAAAACTACCGCAAGGGCGAGGAGGACGGGGGCCATCGGATGACGATGGGCGCTCTGAGCTTCCTTGGCCGAATCGCGCTCTGGGCCACGGTGGTGCTGCTGATCCTAGACAATCTGGGCGTCGACGTAACCGCTCTGGTGGCCGGCCTCGGGATCGGCGGAGTGGCGATCGCGCTCGCGGTACAAAACATCCTCGGCGACCTGTTCGCATCGCTTTCGATCGTCCTGGATCAACCCTTCGTGCTGGGCGACTTCGTCGTCGTGGGCGATCTGGCGGGCTCGGTGGAGCACATCGGCATCAAGACGACCCGGATTCGCAGCATTTCCGGAGAGCAGCTCGTCTTTTCCAACGCGGACCTCCTGGGCAGCCGGATTCGCAATTTCGGTCGGATGGAACAGCGCCGCGTCGTGTTCTCGATTGGCGTCACGTACCAAACGCCCATCGACAAGCTCGAACGAATCCCTGCGTTGATCCGATCCGCGGTGGAAGCGCAAGAGCAGGTGCGTTTCGACCGTTCGCATTTCGCCTCTTACGGGGACTTCTCGCTCAACTTCGAAACCGTCTACTTCGTCGAGTCTTCCGACTACGCGAAGCACATGGACATCCTCCAGGCAGTCAATCTCCGTATCTACCGAAGCTTCGCCGACGAGGGGATCGAGTTCGCCTACCCGACGCAGACCCTCTTCCTCGACAAGGAATAGCGAGCCAGCGTCAGCGTCAGACCTTCGAAAAGATGCAACTCCCGCCTTTCTGCGAAACATTTGGGCGCTGCTGACGTTAAGGACGGGAGCCTTAGATGAGGGTTTGGAGATGAAGACCGGATATACGATTCTATTGGGGGTTCCCATTCTGGTGACGGCCATCTTGGTTGCGATCGGCATTACGTCCTCGCACGCGGATTCACCGAAGCCAAAAGGCGAACAGGTCGGCACGCCGGCACGAAACGACGGTCTTGCCCGAGCAACCTTCGCCGGCGGCTGTTTCTGGTGCATGGAGCCCCCGTTCGAGAAGTTGCCTGGCGTGGTGAGCGTCACCTCGGGCTACACGGGTGGCAAGGAGCCAGCGCCCTCGTACGAGCAGGTGAGCGCTGGGCGGACGGGACACCTCGAAGCGGTCGAGGTGAAGTACGACCCGGCGGTCATTTCGTACGAGTACCTGCTGAAAGTCTTCTGGCGGCAGATCGATCCCACGGACGACGGAGGCCAGTTCGCGGACCGGGGCAAGCAATATCGAACCGCGATCTTCGTCTACGATCAGAAGCAACGGGAGCTGGCCGAAGCATCGAAACGCGAGCTCGAGAAGAGTGCGATCTTCAAGACGCCCATCGTCACACCCATTCGCTGGGCGCAGCCCTTCTACGCCGCCGAAGATTATCACCAGGACTACTACAAGAAGAATCCGGACCATTACAAACGCTACAGGTCCGGCTCGGGCCGCGAGGCCTTTCTCGAATCCGTCTGGGGCAAGAGACCGCTCGAAGCCCCGCCCAAACCGAAATCCACAGAGAAGGAATCCATGTCCGACGAGAACAAACGATACAGCAAGCCCCCTGAGCCTGAGCTACGCAAAGAGCTCACGCCGTTGCAGTATGCGGTGACCCAAGAAGAAGGCACCGAGCCACCGTTCCGCAACGAGCTCTGGGACAACAAGAGGGAAGGGATCTACGTCGACGTCGTGAGCGGGGAGCCCCTCTTCAGCTCGAAGGACAAGTACGACAGCGGCACCGGCTGGCCGAGCTTCAGTCAGCCGCTCGAGAAGGAACACATCGCCGAGCGCACGGACCGCAAGTTGATGGCGACACGCACCGAAGTGCGAAGCAAGCATGGCGACAGCCATCTGGGCCACGTCTTCCCCGACGGACCAGCACCTACCGGCATGCGCTATTGCATCAACAGTGCCGCGCTGCGCTTCATTCCGAAGGAAGATCTCGCCAAAGAGGGCTACGGCAAGTACCTAAGTCTGTTCGAGTAGTGACCTGAGCGGGCGGTGCTATCTTAGCGGCGATGCCCTTGCTTCGGCGCGCGATCTCGCTCGTGTGGGAAGCGCCACAAACGGCGCTCGGCGCGATGATGCTAGGCGCGGAGTCCGTGCGAAAGCGCATCGTCCGGACCGAAGTCGAGGATGGGCGCCTCGTCGTCGAATCGAGGGGAACCGGCATCTCGCTCGGACACATCGTGTTCTGGAGCCGCGAAAACAGCCGCTGGCACGACTTGGACGTCCGAAACAGGGCGCACGAGCTCGGTCACAGCAGGCAATCCCGGCTGCTCGGCCCGCTCTACTTGCCACTGGTCGGCTTGCCGTCTATTTCACGGGCGGCCTACGCGTTTGTTTTTCGCGAGCTGACCGGCACGCAGTGGACTCGGTACTACGAGGGCTACCCCGAGAATTGGGCCGATCGCCTCGGTGGTGTGGTCCGTGAGAGAGAGCAGAGCTGATGGAGCTTCAAACCGTCGGAACCGAGTACCCGGGATTCATCTACCGTCGCCAGCCGCAGAACGTGTACTGGGAGACGACGATCTCCTGCGACCTCGCCTGCCAGCACTGTCGCGCGAGCGCGATTCCGCATCGCGACCCCGCGGAGCTGACGACCGAACAGGGCAAGGCACTGATGCGCAGCGTTCAGGAGCTCGGCAGCATGCTGGTGCTCACCGGCGGCGATCCGCTCAAGCGCCCAGACATCGCCGAGCTGATCGAGTACGGGCGTTCGCTGCCGATCCACGTGTCGATCACGCCAAGCACGACCCCGCTCTTACAGCGCGAGACCGTCGACCGATTCCGCGAGCTCGGCGTGAGCGCGATGGGCGTGAGCCTCGACGGACCAAACGCCGAGATTCACGACGCGTTCCGCAACGTGCCGGGCACCTTCGATTATTCGATGCGCGCACTCAGCTGGGCTCGTGAGTTCAACATTCCCGTGCAGGTCAACACGACGATCACCGCCCAGACGCTTCCCCACGTGCAAGCGATGTACGAGCTTCTGCGCGACACGGCCGCGCCTCCGGTGCGCCGATGGAGTCTCTTTCTCTTGGTTCCTGTGGGCCGGGGTGCGGAGCTCCACACGCCGAGCGCAGACGAGGTGGAGAAGCTTCTCGCCTGGGTGTATTCGATCTCCGACGAGGCTCCGTTCCGCGTCGGCACCACGGAAGCGCCTCACTATCGCCGCTACTGGATACAGCAGAAGCTCGCCGAGGGCATGCCGCTCGCGTCCATCCAGGCGCGCGCGCGGCAGATGGCGTTCGGCATCCGTGATGGCAACGGCGTGATCTTCGTTTCGCATCGAGGCGAGGTGCATCCGGCAGGATTTTTGCCCTATCCGCTGCTCGGAAACGTCAAAGATCAGCCGCTGCACGAGATCTATCGCGAGTCCGATGCCCTGCACGAGATTCAGAACCCCGACAACTACCGTGGACGCTGCGGGCGCTGCGAATTCAAGTACGCCTGTGGCGGTTCGCGTGCGCGAGCGTACGCGATGACGGGAGACCCGCTCGGAGAGGACCCGCTCTGCGCCTATCAGCCTGGCGCCGCCTCCGTCTGAGAGACCCGAACGCTCGTCTACTTCTTGGGAAGCCCCAGCGCTCTCTCGGCGATCAGGTTCATCAATAGATTGTTGAACACGTAGACCGTGCCTTCGCGAAGCTTGCGCTCGACGTGATACTCGGCAGCGAGGCCCCAGCCGCCGAAGGTGGTCAGCGCGGCGCGCGACGTTTCCCAGGCGGCCTCTGACGCGAGCACTTTGACCATGGCCGAACGCGGCACGGCATCTTCGCCGCGGTCGACTAGATCGAGCACGTCCCAGCGCATCAGGTCTGCGGCCTCGACCTTCATGTAGGCCTGCACCAAAGGATACTGGATTCCCTGGTTGACCCCGATGAGCTGGTCGAAGGTCTTCCGGGTCTTGGCGTAGTCGATGCTTCGATCGAGCAGGAAGCGAGCGTTGCCGATCGCTTCGGACGCCGCGAGCACGCGTCGAATCACGAACCCCTTCATCAAGCAGGCAAGCCCCTTTCCAATGGGGCCGATGCGCGCGCTGTCGGGCACGCGAAGGTCGTCGATGAAGAGGCTCGCGGTCATCCGGTGCGCCACGAGATCGATCGGGTGCATCTCGATCTGATCACCCAACTCGTCGAGATCGAGCAAGAACAGGGTCGTTCCTTCGTCAGCACGCGCGAGCAGGATCATGAGACGCGTATGCTGCGCAAACGAGATGAGGACCTTGCTCGCGTTGATGACCCAGTGATCGCCATCGCGGCGCGCGCTGCTCAGCAGCTCGGCCATGTTCGCACCGCTGTCGGGCTCGGTCGCCGCAACGGTGAGGAATCGAATCTCGCCAGAGGCGACACCCGGGAGATACTTCTTCTTTTGCTCTTCGGACCCGTGCAGGATCAGGGTTCTGCAAATCGCCATCTGCGCGTTGACCGATGCTGCATCGCCACCCGCGCGGTTGATTTCCTCCACCAGGACGGCGGCCACCCGCGCGCCCGCGTCGAGACCACCGTATGCTTCCGGAATGAAGGTGCCGAAGTAGCCGGCCTCGCCAATCGTGTCGAAGAACTCGGTTGGAAACGTCTTGGCCGCGTCTTGCTCGCGCCAGTAGTCCGGCCCGAAGCGCTGAAGCGCGGGGCCAATCGCAGCACGAACCTCGTCGACCGCAGAATCCAAGGGTGATTGGGGCGCCATGGGCTCGCAGCTTGGCATCGACCTGGCTATCCCGCCAACAGGTCGGTGAGCAGCACCGCCCGCTCTTGTGGCACCCGTCCGGCCGGAATGCTGGGGTCGGCATCGATCAACCGTTGAACCATGGAGGCCTTTTCGGTGCCCGCTACGATCCAAGCGATCGAAGCGGCCCGGTCCAATGCGGGGAAGGTGAGCGTCATACGGCGGAGACCCCGATAGGGCGCGGTGAGAGCGACCGACCTGTCCGCGACGCCCAGCACTGGATCACCGGGAACGAGCGAAGCAGTGTGTCCGTCGTCTCCGAGACCCAGATGAACGAGGTCGAGCACCTCGGGCAAGTCGGCGGCGTATCGCTCGGCCGCGGCGACCAGGTCGGGCTCGTTCACCGGCATCGGATGTACGATGGCGGGGATGCGGTCGAGCAAGGCCACGCGGAGTCCGATGAGATTACGCGCGGGGTCGCCGTCGGGGGCGACCCGTTCATCGACTTGGTAGACGTCGACGCGCTGCCAATCGATCGGGGCGCGCGCGAGTGAGCGAAAGATCGGCCAAGGCGTCGACCCTCCGGAAAGCGCCAACGAAACCCTCTGCTTCGCGTCGAGCGCATCGGCGAGTGCCTGCGAGAGCACGTCGGTGGCGGTCGTGACCAAGTCGCTACCAGCGTGAATGACGCGCATCAGGACCGTCGACCCGTCTTCATTTCGTGATCCAGCTCCAGTCCGGTCCAAGAAGGTACTCCGCTTGCGACGGCCCCCAAGTCCCGCGCTCATAGGGAACGATCGGACGGGAATTCGAAAGCGTTTGCTCGACGATTCGCCAGGCCTCCATCACCCCATCCTCACGCGCGAACAGGCTCGCGTCCCCCCGGAGCGCATCGCCAATCAGTCGATCGTAGGCGCCACGACCGGGAGGTCGGTCGTGCTCGAGGTGGAGCTCGATCGGACGGCTGACCATCGCGGGCCCTGGCTTCTTGGCCTGCATCGACAAGCTGATTCCATCGTCCGGTTTGGTGCGAAACGTCAAGCGGTTCGGGCCGGGCCGGCAACTGGCATCCGCAAAGAGCGGACGCGGAGGACGCGCGAACTCGACCACGGCTTCGGTGACGGTCGTGGCCAGTCCCTTGCCCGCACGGATGATCCAGGGCACGCCGGCCCAGCGCCAGGAATCCACTTGAAGGCGCATGGCGGAGAACGTCTCGGTGTCTGAATCCGGGCTCACTCCAGGCTCCTCGCGGTAGCCCGCGTATTGACCGCGAACGACGTCATCGGGCGTAGGTGTGACGATCGCGCGCAGCGCTTTGACGCGTTCGTCTCTCAGAGCATCGGCGCTTTCGGACACGGGCGGCTCCATGGCGAGCAATGCGAGCACTTGCAGAAGGTGGTTCTGTACGACATCACGCACCGTGCCGACCTTGTCGTAAAAGGACCCCCTTCCTTCGACACCAAAATCCTCGGCCATCGTGATCTGCACGCCGCGCACGTAGTGGCGGTTCCAGATCGGCTCGAGCACCGTGTTCGAGAACCGGAAGATCATCAGATTCTGAACGGACTCCTTGCCGAGGAAATGATCGATTCGGTAGACCCGGTCCTCGGGGAAATGCCGGTGAACGATCTCGTTGAGCTCGATGGCGGAGCGGAGGTCGCGGCCGAAGGGTTTCTCGAGGACGAGGCGGCCGCGTTGATTGAGTCCCACAGACGCAAGACCCTCGACCACAGCGTCGAACATTCCAGGAGGGATCGCGAGGTAGCAAACGGCGCAGGCGTCGGGCGCGAGTCTCTCGGCGATCTTGGTGTAGGTCGTAGGGTCTCTGTAATCGCCGGACACGTAGGAGAGATTGGAGGCCAGCCGGGAGAAGAGCTGCTCGTCGATCGGACGAGCGGCGGACTCCAGGGCTTTGCGGGCCTGAAGCCGCAAGGTCTCATCGTCCCAGCTGCGGGAGGCCACTCCGATGATCGGCATGTTCAGGCGATCGGCAGCGGTGAGGTCGTAGAGCGCAGAGAAGAGCTTTCTATGCGCAAGGTCGCCGGTGATACCGAAGAGAACGAGGGCGTCGGCGTCCCGCGGCGCCGTCACTTCGAATCCACTTTCTCGTGATGGCCGCCAAACTGCTTGCGCATCGCCGACAAGACGCGGTTGGCAAACTCGTCACGGCCCCGCGACGCAAACCGTCCATAGAGCGCGGCGGAGAGAACCGGCGCGGGGACACCTTCCTCGACCGCGGTCAGCACCGTCCATCGCCCTTCCCCCGAATCCGAGACCTGACCGCTGAACGCATCGAGCTCGGGGTTCTCGGCGAGCGCTGCCGCGGTGAGGTCGAGCAGCCAGGAGGCGATCACGCTCCCGCGCCGCCAGACCTCGCTCACCTGGGGGATGTCGAACGCGTACTGATAGTGCTTGGGTTCGCGAAGCGGCGTCGTTTCGGCGTCGATCGGATGATCGGAGAGCCCTGCGCCTGCATGCTTGAGAATGTTCAAACCCTCGGCGTAGGCGGCCATCATTCCGTACTCGATGCCGTTGTGCACCATCTTGACGAAGTGACCGGCGCCGCTCGGTCCGCAGTGCAAGTACCCGTGCTCGGCGGTCACGGACTCGCCTTCTCGCCCCGGTGTGCGCGATGCGGAATCGATGCCGGGCGCGAGCGTACGAAAGATCGGTTCGAGGTACCGGACCGCATGGGCATCTCCGCCGATCATCAAGCAGAACCCGCGGTCGAGCCCGAAGACACCACCGCTCGTCCCCACGTCGAGGAGATGGATGCCTCGCTCCGACAAGACAGCCGAGCGCTGAAGATCGTCTTGATAGAACGAATTACCGCCGTCGACGATGATGTCACCGGAGTCGAGATGGGTGGCTAGCTCGTCGATCACCTGGCCGGTGAGGGCTGCAGGGACCATGACCCAGACCGCGCGCGGGCCGTCGAGCTTGCGACTGAGATCGGAAACACTGCTTGCACCCTCGGCGCCTTCGGAGACCAGCTCCGCCACCGAGCTTGCATTCACGTCATAGACGACGGCCCTGTGACCGTCGCGAAGCAATCTGCGTACGAGATTCGCGCCCATTCGGCCCAGGCCGATCATTCCCAAGTCCATCGTGCAGGTCTCCTTGCCGTTCGCCGAGAGTAGCGGCGTTCTTCAGCTGGAGATAGGCCTCCGCCTCAGTCCCGCAAGGGGCCTCGTTAGGCGAACAGCTCGCGCAGCGCTTCGTACACGTCCGGATGATTGGCAATGTGGATGTGATTCATGCCCGGGAACACGGTTCCGCCCGAGAAATGAATGCGCCGGGCGGGCTCGGGCGCTTCTCCTATGGCGCTCGGCAGTCGGACCATGAGATCGCCGAGCAGCTCGCCGAGTGGGTGCTCGGGATCGCGCGAGATGGTCGCGGCCAAGAAGTAGTATCCGACGCCCTCGACGAGCGGCACGTTCTGCCGAGCATCCGCGAAAACTTCGTCGGGATCTCTTCCAGCCCACTCCTCATCCACCGTGTAGCCGTAACGCAGGTCCTTCACACCGGAGCTTCGGCTGTCGAGAAGCGCGGCAGGAACCTCGGCGCCCGCGGCGTCCAACTTACGCAAGACGTGGGTGAACAGGTTCACGGCTTTCTCGAGCGGCGCACCGAGGTGCGGGGAACCGACGCAGGCCACATGGCGAAGCTTGCCGATCCAGGGCTCGTCGTGCTCGCGCGCATAGTGCGCCGCGCTGCGCGCCACCAAGCCGCCCATGCTGTGCCCAACCAGGGCGATCTCTTCGACCGGCACGGGATACGCCTCGATGGCCTCGGTGATCAGCTCGGCCAATTCGCGCCCGTTCTCGGAGATGTGACGGCCAGTGTTGTATCGAAGGTAGATTGGGGTGAACCCCAAGTCGTCTCGAAGGCGTGTCCCAAACGTCACGTCGGGATCGCCGTAGTGCTTGCCGGACTCCAAGCTCCAGAGCCACTCCGTAGCGGCAAGGCTATGCACGAAGACGCACACTTTGGGCGTCGGGTTTGGAAACGCCTCCGCGAACGCCTCGGGCGTGGTCGGAAGGTGGCGCCCATGGTGTCGGAGGGTCATGCCGAGATCCAGGCGGTGGTTCTTGCGGCTGAGATGATCTCCCCAAAAACCGTTGATCGAGGCCTGGAGATAATCGACGTACCAGGTCGCCGTTCCGAGAGCGCTCGAGCGCAGAGGGGTCGCGAGCTCGATGGCCTCGGCGTCGCCGTGACGCTCGAGGCCTGCTTCAGCGATGTCGGCCGCAGCGTTCACGCCGAAACGCGTGATCCCGTTGACGATTCGGATCGACTCGAAGATGCCTCCGGAAATGGCGGTTTGAATCCCGGTGACGAGCTCGGCGGTGCTCTTGGCCGGCTCGATGGGCGCAAAACGACGTTTGGAGCGCTCAACGACAGAGTCGTGCGTCCGCTGGACGAGGTTGGTCGTTTCGTCGACGAGGTCGAACACCAGATCGACGAAGCCGCGTACGCGCTTCATGCATCGTGTACTAGGTCGCCGAGAGGCAGCGCGCAATGCACGCTGCGACTCAGGACCGTTTTGCTCAGGCCGCCGGCCGGCGCCGACGACGTCGCTGTTGCTGCCCCTGGCCGGGCCGCTGCCCGTTCCGCGGAGGGCGGCTGTCCCGGCGAGGTCGCTCGTCTTCGCGATCGCGGCTTTGCTCGGCCGGGTCGCGCGGCGGAAGGTCGACCAAGACCTCCGAAGGAGAGCTGCGAATCAACCTCTCCACGGCCCGCAAACGACCGCGTTCCGATGGATCGACCAGCGACCATGCAGCGCCGGTAGCACCTGCGCGACCGGTTCGGCCGATGCGGTGCACGTAGCTCTCGGGCTCATGGGGGAGCTCGAAGTTGAACACGTGCGAGACGGCGTCGATGTCGATGCCGCGCGCGGCGATATCCGTCGCCACCAAGACCCAGGCGTCGCCGTTCTTGAAGTTGCTCAGCGCACGTTGGCGCGCGTTCTGCGACTTGTTTCCGTGGATGGCTTCTGCGCCGATGCCGGCGCGTTCGAGCTTCTTCGCCACTCGGTTGGCACCGTGCTTGGTGCGCGTGAACACGATGGCCCGGGAAACCTCGTCGTCGCGGAGCAAATGCTCGAGCATGCGTTGTTTGTCGTTGGTTCCGACCATCACTACCCGCTGGTCGATCTCGGTGACGGTCACCTGCTTGGGCGACACATCCACTCGAATCGGGTCGTCGAGGATCTCGCGAGCGAGAGACACGACCTCTTTCGGCATCGTGGCGGAAAATAGAAGGGACTGACGCGTCTTGGGCGTCATCGCGACGATGCGTTTCACATCGCGAACGAATCCCATGTCGAGGAGCCTATCGGCTTCGTCGAGCACCAGGACCGAAACTTCAGATAGATCGATCTTCCGTTGCCCCGCGAGGTCCAAGAGCCGGCCCGGAGTCGCAACGACCACGTCGATGCCCTCGGCGAGTGCTTTGATTTGCGGGTTCGGACTCACGCCACCAAAAATGTACGTGTGGCGGAGGCTCAGGTACCGCCCATAGCGGCCGAGCTCTTCGTGGATCTGGAGCGCCAGCTCTCGAGTCGGCGCGAGGATCAAGGCCCGGGGTCGCCGGGGCTTTGTGGACGAGCGTTCCTCGTCCAAGCGTTGCAACAAAGGCAACGCAAATGCTGCTGTCTTGCCGGTCCCCGTCTGGGCGATGCCCAAGAGGTCTCTGCCCTGCAGCAAGTGTGGGATGGCCTGGGTCTGGATCGGTGTGGGCTCTGTGTAGCCCACGTCTCTCAGGGCACGGCGAAGATTTTCGCCGACCCCGAGAGATTCAAAGTCGTTCTGACTCGTGGTCATTCAGTAGTCCCGCTTACCAACGATTGTCGGAGCGGCGGTCGTTTCTTGGGCGCTCGTTTGCCTGGTCGACTCGAATCGTGCGGCCGTCGAGCGTGGAGCCGTTGAGCTCCTCGCACGCGCGAACTGCACTCTGCTCGTCTTCAAAGGTCACGAAGCCGAAGCCTCGCGAGCGACCGGTTTCCCGATCGGTGATCACTTTGGCCTCGGCAACGGTGCCGCAAGCCTCAAAGGCCTGCTGGAGCTCACTGTCGGTCGTGTTCCAGCTAAGGCCGCCTACGAATAGTTTCTTGCTCATTCTGTCTCTCTCTGATCAATCTGCGGAGCATGGACGACGGGACCTCTCCCGAGTGCCTGCTTCGCTTTTACTTGCCGATGTCTTCTACGAACCGTTAACCGTTGTTTCAATTCACGGTGCGGGTCTGGTAGGAACAGGTCGGCAGCGTGCTGGTGGCCCACGGTGAGCCACCGCGCCCACGATGGGCGATGGCAGCAAGGTAGCAGTTGCCCTGGCCTTGTCCAGAAGGCGGTTGAGGGGGGGCCAGGAAGGTGCTCCAATACGGCGATGATGAAGAACCTCACCTTTCATGTCTCCTCCGTGATCCTCAGCGTTTCCTTGATTCTCGGTTGTCAGAGCAAGGGGCCGACCCCGAAGGAGGGGAGCGCGGCGGGCGAGCCTTCGCCGCAGGTGGGCACGACTGAAACCACCGGCGCCCACCCTGGCGGCACCGGAGACCCACATGCAGGACTGGCGGCAACCGGGGACCCGCATGCCGGAATGGCGCCCATTCAGAACCCGCACGGTGGAACGGACGTGACTGGCCTGCCCGATGACAACGGCATGCTCGACGTAGGCGCGATTGCCTTCAAGGTGCCTGGAGCCTGGAGCGTTCGGCCTCCGAAGTCGCAGATGCGTCTCGCTCAACTCGACGCCGCAGGAAAGGCAGGGCCCGCAGAGCTCGTCGTCTATTTCTTCGGCCCGCAAGGTGCGGGGACTTCCGATGCGAACATCGATCGCTGGATCGGGCAGTTCGCCAATACCGATGGTTCTCCGGTGACGAACGCAACACGATCATCGAGCAAGGTCTCGGGCTATGACGTCGCGAGAGTCGAGGTCGCCGGCGAGTACGGAGGCGGAATGGCCCCTCCAGGACAACCCCAGGATGCGATACCCGGTCAGCGTCTGCTCGCGGCTATCGTCGTGAGTGAGGGCGGACCGTACTACTTCAAGTTCCTCGGACCGGACTCCACGGTGCAGGAACATCGCGCGGCTTTCGACGCCTTGATCGCGTCGATCGTCCCGGCGCCGTAGGTGCACGCGCGCAACGTGAGCGCCAAGGTGGAGGTTTCGCTCGCGAGCCTTACGGGATAAATTCCGGTCTGAGTCATGATCAGGACCCGAGAGCAGCCGAGTCAAGTACGACCCACCGACCTGCGGCGCCGCTCGCGCTTCGTGCAGGTGCTGGCGTTTTCCCATTCCACCGCGGTCTCCCCGGCTTGGCGGCGGCTCATGACCATCTCCACGTACGTCCTGACATGGGCGGGGCTGACCGCATTTGTGCCCTTCTGGGTCCCGATCGCGTTCGCGGTCGGCGTATTCCGGCAATGCTCGTTCGTGATTCTACGCCTGCTGACGTTCTTTTGGTTCTATCTGACGATCGAGCTCATGGGGCTGATCGCGGCCGGGTGGATCCATCTGGTGACGCGCGGCGACGACCGGCGGCGGCAGGATCTGATGTTCGGGCTCGAGTGCTGGTGGGGTAGCTCCCTCTTCGACTGGATCCGGCGACTGCTCTCGCTGTCGGTTTCGATCGAGGGCGAGGAGCAGATCCTTCCGGGGCCCGTGCTGGTGTTCATCCGGCACGCGAGCATCATCGACACGGCGGTGCCCGTGGCCCTCCTGTCGAACAAGACAGGCCTCCGGCTGCGCTACGTCTTCAAACGCGAGCTTCTGGTGGACCCGTGCATCGACGTGGCCGGTCATGCCTCGCCGAACTACTTCATCGATCGCGGCGGAAGTCCCGAGCAGGAGCTCGCGGGCGTTCGAAAGCTGGCCGAGAACCTAGGCGATGAAGGTGTGCTTCTCTATCCAGAGGGCACTCGATTCACGAAGCGAAAACAGGAGATTGCGCTCGCCCGATTGGCCAAGGCACACCCCGAGCTCGTGCCGATCGCCGCGTCGTTTCGGCATTGCCTCCCGCCCAAACCGGGAGGCGCGCTCACCTTGCTCGATGCCGCGCCGCACGCCGACGTGCTGATCATCGCCCACCGAGGGCTCGAAGGTCTGGCCAACGCGACGGACTTGCTGAGCGGGACGGTGGTGGGTCAGAAGATCGAGGTTCGCATTTGGCGCGTCCAAGCCGCGGACATTCCGAAGGGCGACGAGCGGAGACGATGGCTGTTCGACTGGTGGAAACGCGTAGACGACTTCGTCGCGCGGGTGGATGAACGAGATCCCGGCACAGCGGCCCCGAGTCGTGGTAGAGGCGATGGATGAAGATCGACACGTTCAACGGCGAAACCGATTGGGGCAAGCTCGCCGCCGCGGCGCAGAGAGCCGAGGCATTGGGATTCGATGGGTTCGCGATCCCCGAGATCACCGGCGACCCTTTGATCCACGCAGCCATGGTGGCGAACGCTACGGAGCGGATTCAAGCACGGACGGCGATCGCGGTCGCGTTCCCCCGAAGCCCGATGGTGCTCGCAAGCCAGGCCTGGTCGATCCAGGTGAACTCGGGGGGACGCTTCGCGCTCGGACTCGGCACACAGGTCAAGGCGCACAACGAACGGCGCTTCAGCACGCCGTGGAATGCACCGCGGAGCCGCATGGTCGAATACGTGGAAGCTCTTCGCGCGATTTGGCGATGCTGGGAGCTCGGTGAGCGCTTGAGCTACCAAGGAGAGCACTATCAGTTCACGCTGATGACGCCGGAGTTCACGCCGCCGAAGTCGAACCTGCCGATGGTGCCCGTCTATCTCGCAGCGGTCCGGCCGAAGATGATCGAATCGGCAGCAAGCGTTGCGGACGGGCTGAGGCTCCACGGCTTCTGCACCAAGAAGTATTTGAAGGAAGTAGTTTGGCCGGCGATCGATCGTGGCCTCGCCTCGGTGGGGCGCTCACGAAGCGAGCTCGACGTGTGCGGGGGCGGTTTCATCATGACCGGTCCGGACGAAGAGACAGTCATGAAGAACCGGGAATGGGTTCGCTACCGATTGGCATTTTACGGATCGACGCCTTCCTATCTGCCTGTCATGTCACTGCACGGCTGGGATGACCTGGCACAGAAGCTCCTTCACATGTCGAAGACCGGACAGTGGAAGAAGATGGGCGCAGAAATTCCCGACGAAATGCTCGATGAGTTCTGCGTGTACGCGCCCTACGATGCACTTCCAAAAGCGATCGAGGCGCGCTTCGGCGGGATCTCGGATACCGTGGAATTCAACTTCGAAGACGATACGGACCCCGACTTGGCAGAGGACGTCGTGGCCCGGGTGCATGCGATCGAGAGCCGGTTCGAGGCGCCGGCTGACCACTACGCCTAGCCGCTCTTCTTACTGAGCACGAGCAGCGCGGTTTCGGCCGCGAGGTTCGGATCCTCGTCTTGGCCGATGACGCGGCCCTGGGTGTCGTCGTAATAGCGAGCGTCCTCGACCGTGACGCCCATCTGTTCGCAGAGCTCGAGCATGTCGCGGATCGAAGGGAAGCGGCGGTTCGGGGTGTTGTACCATTCGTACGAATACGGGCCTGGGGCCTTCGGGGCTCGCCCTTCGAGGCCGAACATCTCGCGCAGCGTCCGATGCGCAAAATTCGTGAACCCGACGATCGCGCGGCGGCCGACGCGGAGCGCGTCTTCGAGCAAGCGCTCGACGTTTGGAACGGCCTGAAGCGTCGAGGAGAGCACGACGTAGTCGAATCGGTTGTCGTCGAACTCTGGCAGACCGACGTTCAAGTCGTAGTCGATCGCTTCGACGCCGTGCTGCATCGTTGCTGCGAGCAGATCGGTGCTCACCTCGACACCGCAGAGAAGCGGCGCGCCACGCTCCTTCAAGCGTGCCAAGAGGTCCCCCTCGCCGCAGCCGAGGTCGAGCACCGAGCTTCCGGCGGGGATCAGCGCGAGAATGCGGTCATCCTCCGCGCTGATTCGTGGTGCCCTGGGCCTGGGCGCGCCGAGCTTCGCAGCGACGAGGGGGCTGAAGGCCTCGATGTCATCGGGCAAGAGGAAGCTGTCGTGCCCGCCGTCGCTTTCGATCTCGCAATACGAAACCGGCTGGCCGAGGGTGGTCATGATCGAGACCAGCTCGCGCGACTGGCTAGGCGGGAAGAGCCAGTCGCTCGAGAACGAGATCACCAGCCAGTCGCACCGAGCGGTGCCGAACGCTTCGAGGCGTTTCTCGCGTGTGTCCCCGAGGTCGAAATTGTCCATCGCGAGCGTCACGGTGACGTACGAGTTCGCATCGAAGCGATCGACGAACTGTTCGCCCTGATACGCCAAGTACGAGCCGACCGAGAAGCGTTTCTCGAAGTCCGTCACGATGTCTCGCGGCGCATGCCGGTCGAGGTCGAACTTTCGCGTCATCGCCTCGGATGAGAGATAGGTGATGTGGCCGAGCATCCGCGCGAGCGCGAGGCCTGTCTGTGGGAACTCTCCGGTGCCGTAATACTGGCCGCCGTGGAAGTGCGGGTCGCTTTGGATCGCGTTGCGGCCGACCACGTCGAACGCGATAGCCTGGGCGGTGACCCGCGCCGAGGCCGCGATCACGACGGCGGTTTGCACCTGCTCCGGATAGCGCGTGGCCCAGCAGAGCGTCTGATGACCACCGAGCGAGCCACCAATGACCGCGCGAAGGCGCTTGATGCCGAGAAGGTCGACGAGCCGCTTCTGCACGTCGACCATGTCCTCGACGCTGACGAGTGGGAAATCGCTGCCATAGGGAATCCCAGTCACCGGGTTGATCGTGGCCGGCCCGGTCGTGCCCCGGCAGCCGCCGAGGACGTTCGAACAGATCACGAAGAGGCGCTCGGTGTCGACGGCTTTGCCCGGCCCGACCAATCCCTCCCACCAACCTGGATCGTCGTGCGCGTCGTGGCCGGCGAGGTGAGAGTCACCGGTGATCGCATGGCAGATCAGGACGGCGTTGCCGCCATCCGGATCGAGGGTGCCGTAAGTCTCGTAGGCCACCTCCACGCTCGGCAGCGTTCCGCCGTGGTGAAGGCGCATCGGGCTGGGAAAGACGGCTTTTTGTGCGTGACGAAGCGGCTTTCCGCTTCGCATCGAATCCGTGCTTTCGAAATCGTCGACCACGAGCGTCGGTTAGCCTACCTCACGGCCGCCGCAAGCGCCTGGTCGATGTCCGCGATGATGTCTTTCACATCCTCGATGCCGACCGAAATGCGCACGTACTCGGGCACGACACCGGTTTGCTGCTGCTCGGCCGGGCTCAACTGCTGATGCGTCGTCGAGGCCGGGTGAATCACCAGGGTCTTGGCGTCGCCGATGTTGGCGAGATGCGAGCAAAGCTTGACCGAATTGATGAACTTCTTGCCCGCTTCCATGCCGCCCTTGATGCCGAAGCCGAGGATGGCGCCCTTGCCATCCGGCAGGTAGTGGTTGGCGCGCTCGTTGTCGGGATGCGACGGGAGGCCTGGATAGTTCACCCATTGGACGGCGGGGTGCTTCTCGAGGTGCTCGGCTACCGCCTGCGCATTCTCGCAATGCCGGGGCATGCGAAGGTGCAAGGTCTCGAGCCCTTGAAGGAAGAGGAACGCTGCGAACGGGCTCATCGCCGCGCCCGTGTCGCGAAGCCAGTGGGTACGAATCTGAACGTTGTAAACGATGTTCCCCATCGGAGCGAGAGCGTCCGCCAGGACCGCGCCGTGGTAGTTGGGCGAGGGCCCGCAAAACTCCGGCCACTTCTCGCGGTTCTCGGTCCATTGGAACTTGCCCGAATCGACGATGGCGCCGCCGATGTGGGTGCCGTGGCCGCCGATGAACTTGGTCGTGGAATACACGTTGATGTCGATTCCGTGCTCGAAGGGGCGGAACAAGTACGGCGTCATCACGGTGTTGTCGCAAATCACGGGAAGCGCGCCGTGCGGGGCGCTGTGCGCGGCGTCTGCGATCGCCTTGAAATCAGGCACGTCGTTCTTGGGGTTGCCGATCGACTCGATGTAGACGAGCCGGGTGTTTTCATCGACCAGGCCGTGAATCTGTTCGGGGTGCGCCGGGTCGAAGAAACGGACTTCGATGCCGAGGTTCTTGAAGGTGTTGTTGAAGAGGGTCCAGGTGCCGCCGTAGAGGCTCGTCGCCGAAACGAAGTTCTGGCCCGAATGGCAGAGCGTGAGAACCGCCGCGTTGATCGCGGACTGACCCGAGGCAAAGCAGAGCCCCGTCACGCCGCCATCGAGCGCCGCCAAGCGCTTCTCGAGGACGTCGACCGTGGGATTCATCAAGCGCGAGTAGATGTTGCCAAACTCGGCAAGCCCGAAGAGCGCAGCGGCATGGTCGGTGTCTCTGAAGACATACGACGTGGTCGCGTAGATCGGAACGGCGCGCGAATTGGTCGTGGGGTCGGGTTCCTGTCCGGCGTGAAGGGCAAGCGTGCCGAGGCCGTAATTCTCTTCAGTCATGTGAATACACCTATGGGAGCAGGGGGCATGGGCCCCTTCTTGGGAATGCTGGGGCTGTGGAGCATAGCGGTTTTGTGGTCGAAATCACAAGGCCGTTGGTTTGGCGATCCAGTCCTCATTTCTCGGAACATTGGGAAAACTCATGGGCAATCGGCTTCCCGATTTGCCAGACTCTTGGGTGAGGCGGGGGACTGGAATGGAAGCAGGGAGCCACGATTCACTGGCGGACCAGCTCTTGGAGCTGCAGACAATTCAAGAGGCGCGTGTGGCAGCCGAGGAAGAGACTCGGTTGAAAGCGGCCGAGGACGCTCGGCGTTGGGCGGAGCTCGAGGCCAAGCGGCGTCGCGAAGAAGAGGAAGCTCGGCGCCGCGATCAAGAAGAGGCGCGTCTGGCCGAAGCACAGGCTCAGCGGTCCGAAGCGGAACGGCGCGCGCGTGAAGCCAAGGAGGCCGAGCTTCGCGTTCACCTGCAAGAAGAGGCCAAGGCCCGTGCTGCCGAGCAGCAACGGACGCTCGCGCACGAGAAGGAGCTCGCGAAGATCATCGCCGTCGAGAAGGCGAAGATTCGCTCGCATCGGATCTTTGCCGGCGGCGCCCTGTTCATCGTCCTCGCCGCGCTTGGCGGCTACGCATTCGTGGTGAAGCCGGCGCTCGAGCGCGAAGCCTTGGCTGAGGAGATGGCCAAGCAAGAGCAACGCCGTGCGACGATGGACAAGGAACAAGCGGAGGCCGCGCTGCTCACGGAGCAGGAGCGAGCCGCGCAGGCCGAGCTCGAGAAGGACCAGCTGAAGGAGCGCCTCGAGAAGAGAGAGCGTGCTCAAGAACAGGCGAAGCTGAAGGCCGCCGCCTCGAAGAACTCGCCGAAAGCGCGCCCCGCCAAGAAACCCGGGTGCGCACCGGACGATCCGCTCTGCGGCATTTCGATCGACTAGCAAGACCGACGGCGAGACCGATGGTGCGCCAAGCGCTCCGACGAGTTGCGTCGCTTCGCTCTTCAGTGCCAATCTCGATGGTTTCGAGGACGGTTGACGGTCCTGAGCAAACGGGCGTACCGTTTGGCGCATGAAGGCATGCGTTGTCTTGGGTGGATTGCTGATCGGGTGTGTCGCCCTGGGCTGCGAGCCCCAGGCGGACCCCGAAGACGGTACCGGAGGCACGATCGGCCCAGGTGGCAACGGAGGCAGCGCGGGCAGCGGCGGCTCGGCTGGCTCGAGTGGTTCGGGTGGCGGCACCACGACGGCGGCGATCCCCGGACCGGCGTCCTGCGAGCTTGGAGGGACGGACAGGCTTCCGATCGCGGACACCTACATCACTGGAGATGGGCCTGAAGCAGACCGCATGCTGGCCGACACGAACTTCGGGAATGCACAGAATCTGCTGACGAGAACGACGACCAATCTCGGCTTCACTCGAAAGACCTACATGGTGTTCGATCTGAGCGATCGCTCGACCGCTGTCACGAACGCAATACTCGTGCTCACCCTCGAGCGGCACGTCGAGGGCCCTACACCGGAGCAATCGGGGCCCCAGCCATTCAACCTCTACGGCATCGGCGACGACGACGATTGGGATCCGGCCACGCTCCCAGAAACCTCCATCACATGGAACAACGCGCCGAGAAACCTCGACGATTGGCGCATTCCGTTCGAGGAAGGCCCAGGGGTTCGCCTCTTGATCGCAGGCTATGACTTCATGCTTGGAGGAGAGTTCGACCAAGACCAAGACGGAGTCGACGATCCGGGGACGCGCTA
Source organism: uncultured delta proteobacterium (assembly GCA_963786865.1). Lineage (GTDB taxonomy): Bacteria > Myxococcota_A > Polyangia > Polyangiales > Houyiibacteriaceae > SG8-38. Next base: position 93,720 of record CAWBAV010000004.1, read on the forward strand.
CGCTTTCGATCTCACGGACTACGTGAACGACCGGATCTCCAATGACTCAGACCGCAAGATCACTGTCCTCATCGCGCATCACAATCCAGATGGGCTGAATGTGAATACGTCGGCGTTCTTTTCCAAAGAGCACGGCGTAGACGAGTGCAATCGTCCATTCCTGCGACTGCAGTAGAGGGCTCTGTCGACCTGCCAATGGATCGCGAAGCAAGCTGCCGCCGCTCGCCCTGATGACGCCCAGCGCGATCGCTCCAACGAGGTCGATGCCCTCATGGGGCTCGGATCTAGGTCTCCGGGAGCTCGATCGACTAGCGAGTACGGGATCGCTCGATCAGCGACTGAAGGCTTGCGTCCAGGTGGTGCCGTGAACGCCGATACCGACGGCGCTGAGCTCGGGGCTCATGATGTTGCTGCAGTGGCCCGGGCTTTCCATGAAGCCTTCCATGGCCTCTTCGGCGCTCGTGGGCCCTTTGACGATGTTCTCGGCCCAGGGGCCGTCGATGAAGCCCACCGCTTCCATACGCTCACGCGGGCCGTCCCTGTCGGGATTGACGTGCTGATAGAAGTCTCGCTCGTCCATGTCTTTGGAGTGCAAGCGCGCGGCGCAGCGGAGAGCGGGCGCGGATTGCAGCGGGTGCGTCGGGGCGCCGCAGTTGGATCCCTCGGTGCGGTGCTGGTTGATCAGGCGCAGCATCTCTTCTTCGAGTGCGAGCGCTTCTGGATCCCAGTCGCTCACCTCGTCGCAGAACGCTGGAGGGACGATGTCTCGAGCGAGGTCACCGCTTCGCGATTCGCCTGCGCCGCCGTCCGCCTCACCACAGGCCGCCGCGGCACAAAGCCACAGCAAGCCCAAGCCGCACTTGCCGATGTTCCCCATGACTCAAGATAGGGAGTCGGTGAGCTGAAGCGCAAATCACGCTGCGGATGCGTTCAGCTGGGACAGAGGAGGTGGGCGACGGTGGTGTCGATCCCTTGTCTTGCCGCTACCCGCAAAGGTGCCCGTACCCCCAGGCTGCTCTCTCGCGGATCGACGCCACCGCCGCCCGTTTCGCTTACTCGCATTCGCTGATTTGGCTGTGAGGCCAGGTTACGTATACCCATGCACTCTTTCCGGCGCGTTTCAGGCTGGCGAAAAGCGCGTTTCATCGACTCGGGCGCGGGCCGCGGGGGCGCTGACGGCGGCGCTTTTCGTGAATCGAGAGTGCGCCCTTGCCCGAGGCGGGAGGGACAAGGTGGCGCTCGGTGCTTCCTATGAGATCGCCACGTTTGGCCAAGATCAGGGCTTCGCGCGCGAGGTCGTGCTGCTCGACGTCCCAATACTGCAAGAGCGCTTTTTGCATTCGCTTCTCGCGGAGGCCTTTAGCGACGTAGACCGGCTCCTGGGTGAAGGGATCGAGGCCGGTCACGTACATGCTGGTCGCCATGCTCATCGGGGTGGGGATGAAGTCTTGGACTTGCCTTGGCTTCAGGCCGCGCTTCTTCAAGTAGAGCGCGAGCTCGATCATCGAGTGTGCGGTCGAGCCCGGGTGGCCGCTGATGTAGTAGGGCACGAGGTGCTGGTCCTTGCCACTCTTCTCGCTGGCGCAGCTGAACATCTCGGCGAAGCGCTCGTAGCTTTCGGCGCCCGGCTTTTTCATCTTGTCGAGCACGTCTTCGTCGACGTGCTCGGGCGCGACGGAGAGCTGGCCGCCGGTGTGGTGCTTGGCGAGCACTTCCACGAACTCTGGACTGAGCTCTGCCAGGTCGTAGCGCACGCCCGAGGCGATGAAGGCCTTCTTGATGCCCGGCTCCTTCCGGACCTGGCCTAGGAGCTCGACGAGCGGGGCGTGATCGGTGATCAGGTTTTCGCAAACGCCTGGGTACACGCAGCTGAGGCGTCGGCAGGCCTTTTCGATCCGCTCGTCCTTGCACTTCATCTTGTACATGTTCGCGGTCGGACCGCCGACGTCGCTGATCACCCCGGCGAAGTCGTCCATGCGACGGAGCGCGCGCACTTCACGCAAAACGCTCTCGGCGCTTCGCGACTGAATCACCCTTCCCTCGTGCTCGGTGATCGAGCAGAAGCTGCAACCGCCGAAACAGCCGCGCATGGTCACGATGCTGTGCTTCACGGTTTCGTAAGCAGGGATCGGCGCGTCGTACGAAGGATGTGGGTAGCGCGTGAAGGGAAGATCGTAGAGCTCGTCCATGAGCTCGGTGCTGAGCGGCTCGGCTGGCGGGTTGAGATAGACAGCCTCGTGGTCGTGAGGCTGGATCAAGGGCCGGCCGTTGCCCGGGTTCGTCTCTTTTTGAAACGCACCGCTCATTTCGCTGAAGCGTCGCCTTGCTGGTTTTGATCTCCTCGTAGCTCGGCAGGAACACGGGCTTTCCGTCGCGGATGAAACGGCTGGGCTCGATCGTCTCCCATTCGCCTTTTCGCAGGACGTGAGCTGTTCCGCGAATGTTGCGCACGTCTTCCAGCGATTCGCCGGCGGCCAGCCGATCGGCGAGCTCCCAGACCGGGCGCTCGCCCATGCCGAAGATCAGCATGTCGGCTTTGGAGTCGAGGAGAACGCTCCGGCGAATCGAATCGCTCCAGTAGTCGTAGTGAGCGATGCGTCGAAGGGATGCCTCGATGCCACCGAGAACGATCGGCACACCCGAGAAGGCCTGCCGGCAGAGATTGCCGTAGACGATGCTCGCGCGATTGGGGCGCATGTTGGTGCGACCGCCCGGCGAGTATTGATCTTCGGAGCGCACCTTCTTCTGCGCAGTCAGCTTGTTGAGCATGCTGTCGAGGTTGCCGCTGGTGATGCCGACGAAGAGGCGCGGTGCACCCATGCGGGATACGTCGGTGGGATCGTCCCATTTGGGCTGTGCGATCATGCCGACTCGGTAGCCGCGCCCTTCGAGGAATCGGCCGATCAGCGCGCCTCCGAACGCCGGGTGGTCGACGTAGGCGTCTCCGTTGACGATCAGCACGTCGAGCTCTTCCCAGCCGCGCGCATGCATTTCGGCCCGGGTGGTAGGCAGATAGGCGCTCGTATCCGGCCGGCTCGCGCCCCGAGTGCCTTTTCGCGATAAGGAGACGAGAGCCACGCCGCACCTTGCCCATGAGCGACCCGTCGCGCAAACGTACGCCCATGAAAGGCCAAGAAGAGCCGCGTGCCAGGGCCGGAGATCGGCGGAGCTTCGAGGTCGAATCGCTGCTGCCTTCCGGGGAAGGCGTCTCAGGGCGCACGCGCATCGCGGGCGCTTTTCCGGGGGAGCAAGTGATCGCGCGTGTCGAGCACGTTGGCAAGCACGCGAGCTTCGCGACAACCCTGGAAGTCGAGCGCGCGCGCCCGGGTCGGCGGCTGCCGCCCTGCCCGCGTCACGCGGGTCTGAAAGGCGGGAACTGCACCGGTTGCGCGCTGATGGCGCTCGAAGAGAGCGATCAACGGACGCTCCTCCGGGAGATGCTGCGCGAACAACACGGGCTCGAGGTGGTTGATGTGGCGGCGGCGCCGGAATCGCTCGGGTACCGCTGGAGCGCGAAGCGAATCGCGTTTGGTGGACCCGGGAAGCTACGGCTCGGAAGCTTCATGCGGGGGACGAATCGTCCCGCGGACATGGAGGGATGCCTGGTCGACCACCCTCTGATCGCGGCGGCGGCGGACGAGCTGGCGGAAGCCGCGCGTGATCTCGGGATCGCGGCGCATGACGAAGAACGGAAACGACTCGGGCTTCGCGCGGTCTGGTTGCGTACCAATGGGACCGAGGTGCTGGCGACCTTGGTGACGAGTGAAGCCAATGAGGACGAGCTACGGCGACTGAGCCCGCGGCTCACGCGTTGCGATGGCGTGGCGTTCAGCTTTCATCGTGAGAGCGGCAATGCGCTTCGGGGCGCGGAGGCGACGATGCTTCGCGGGGTCGATGCGCTCGATGTGAACGGCACGCGTGTCGGTCCGCTCGGCTTTCTGCAACCGAACCCCAGGGTCGCCGAGCAGATGTACGATGATCTCGTCGATGGTATTGGCGGCGGGCGGATTCTGGACCTTTATGCGGGCTCGGGTGCGACCACGCGTCGACTGAGAGCGGTGGCCAGTGAAGTGCTGCCCTGCGAGTCTCACCCCGAAGGTGCGAGCAGCCTTGGGATCGAGGCGGAAACTGCGGAAGCGTTTCTTGCGAGACAGACCGAGGCGCCCGATGCAGTGGTCGCCAACCCACCGCGAAAGGGGCTTGGCGCGGCCGTGACCGAGGAGCTGCTTCGGCTTCGCCCGGCCCGTATTCACGTGATGGCGTGCGGACCTGAGGGCCTTGCAAAGGACATCGCCGCGCTTGCAGACGGATACCGCTTGGAGAGTCTTCGCGCCTACGACACCTTGCCGCAAACGCCGCATGTGGAGCTGATCGCGAAGCTCGTACGGATCGAAGCACCGGCAACAGCATGAAACGCGAGCGTATGGCCTCGCTTCAGGGGGCCTGTGCTTCGATCAACGCTCGGCCGAGATCGCAACGAGCCGAACGTCACGAATCTCTAGCCATACGAATCACAACGTGATACAAACGCTGCATGGATGTATCACAAGAGCTGGCTCCACAGCAAAAAACCCTTGCGAAATCGAGCACCTGACGCGCTACTCGTCGCTGCGGCACTGGCTGGCTGCGGTCGACGCGGTCCTCAGGGGTATCGAGGAGACCGTCTGGCGCGTGCGTCGCGAAGCGGTGGAGGCATGCCAGTCGAGTCGCGAGGAGTGGGCGGACTGGGCCGATGGCTTTCGGGATGCGCAGGGGGCGTTTCAGAGCTGGCAGCAGCAGACGGCGCGTCTCGTCGGTATCGGCTGGGTGCTCACGAAGATCGCCGCAGGCTACCGCCTGCACCTGACGCGGGCCGCGTTCGTGAGCCGGACGCGGGCCGCGGCGATGCTCGAGCGCTTGCACGCGAAGAACGCGCAGCGGTTCACGGAGCTGTGCATTTCGCATGGCGGGGGCTTTCTCAAAGTGGGACAGCTGCTCTCCTCGCGTCCGGATCTGATGCCGCGGGTCTGGATCGACGCGCTGTCGGTCCTGCAAGACAGCGTCCCTGCGGAAGACGAAGCACGCATGGTCGCGATGCTCGAAGAGGAGATCGGGGTATCGCTCGCGGAGGCGTTCCTCGACTTCGAGAAGACGCCGATCGCTTCGGCGAGCATCGGGCAAGTGCACCGCGCGGTCATGCAAGGACGCAGACCGTGGTCGCCGTCAAGCTGCAGCGGCCTTCGATCGATGCCGTCATTCAGCTCGATATGCGGATCTTGGCGACGTTCCTCGAGGCGATGAAAACGTCTCTGCCGCCTGCGGACTACGAAACCATCGTCCGAGAAGTGCGTGCCACGATCAGCGCGGAAGTCGATTACGAGGCGGAGCGCGGAGCACACCTCGGCCGTCGGCGAGTTCCTCGCCAGCTTGCAAGGGGTTCGCGTGCCCAGGCCGCTCGGCGCCCATCAGAGCAAACGGGTGCTCGTGACCGAATTCATCGAAGGCGAGAAGGTCACGTCGGTTCTCGACCGGCTGGCCGAAGCGCGCGGGACGGGCGACGAGAGCGCTGAAATCGAGATCTCCCGCTTGGTGAACAAGCTCATCGAAGCGTATGCGCGGCAGATCTTGGAATTCGGACGATTCCAGGCCGATCCGCACCCGGGCAATCTCCTGGTCGAGCCCGATGGCGGCTTGGTGATTCTCGACTTCGGGTGCACGAAGATCCTCGATCCCGAGGCGCGACGTGCCTATGCACAACTGCTCCAGGCATTCTTCGTGCAAGACACGACACGAGTGACCCAGATGCTTCAGCAGCTCGGGTTCCAGACGCAGAGCGGACGACCGGACACCTTGCTCTGGTTCGCGGACTTGATGCTCGACGAGCTGCGCTCGCAGGGGAGCGCGCTTCGGCAAGGGTTTTCGAGCGCCGAGATGATCGACGAATGGATCCGGCTCTTGCGTAGCCGTCGAGGAGGATCCGGTCGTGCGCGTTCCAGATCACTTCGTGATGATCGGCCGCGTGCGTGGCCACGCTCGGCGGGCTGATCATGCACTATCGGCCGACGATGGACATTCAGCGGATCATGTTGCCGGCTTTGATGTCGGCGCTTTCAGCGAAACAGCCGGGGTTGAGCGCATAGCGCGACCGTGGCAGAAGACCGGTGCAATGGAACAGAAGGAATTCACGATCCATGGCAAGCGCCTGACCTATCGAATCGGGGGCAAAGGCCCGCTGGTGCTTCTGATTCACGGGATGGCCGGCAGCGCAACGACTTGGAAGCAGGTCATGCCGGCTCTCAGCAACCACTTCACCGTGCTGGCCCCGGACCTCTTGGGCCACGGCGATTCAGACAAGGCGAAGGGTGACTATTCGCTCGGCGCCATGGCCTCCACGCTGCGCGATTTGATCGTGGGCCTGGGATACAAGCGAGCGACGGTGGTGGGGCAGTCGTATGGGGGCGGAATCGCGCTGCAGTTCGCGTATCAGTATCCCGAACGCTGCGAGCGGCTGGTGCTCGTCGATGCCGGCGGTCTAGGCAAGGAAGTCAACCCGCTCCTTCGGATGTTGACCCTTCCCGGATCCGAAGCGGTGCTGCTCGTGGCCTGTGCACCGCCCGTCCGCCGGATCGTCGAAGCGATCGGCCGGGTCGCCTTCCGCAAGAAGCTCGAGAACGCCACGGTGATTCCCGAGCTCTGGCGAAGCTATTCGTCACTCGGTTCCAACGAGGGGCGTCGCGCGTTCTTGCGCACGTTGCGCGCAGTGATCGATCCGCGTGGTCAATCGGTGAGCGCGCAGGACAAGCTCTACCTCGCCGCGGGACTACCAACGCTGATCATCTGGGGCGAGGACGATCGGATCATTCCAGTGGAACACGCCTACACAGCGCACCAGGTGATACCCGGGAGCTGGCTCGAGATCATCGAAGGCGTCGGGCACTACCCGCACTGCGAGGCCCCCGAACGCTTCGTCACTGCGCTCACCGAGTTCATCGAGTCCACGCGGCCGGCGCGGATCAAGGTGTCGCAGAAGCGGCTCTTGCGGCCGCGTACCACGGAGTCGCTCTAAGCCAGAACGTCTTGGCTGCTTGGGTCGCGTTCGAACATGGCGTTCGCGAAGGGGCAGGTCGACATGATGCTCGTGTTCGTTTCGCGGGCCCAGTCGACCATGCCCTCGAAAAGGCGGAGGCCGCCCTTCTGACCGCGCAGGGAGTCGTCGACTTCGGTGTGGTCGATGATGATCAGGTCTTCGCGCGCTCGGCTGAAGGTCATCTCGCCGAGCATTTGGCCGGCGTCGTCGACGAGCTTGAAGCGGCCCCGGGGCGGATCTTCTTCGATTTCGACTCGGAAGGCGTCGGGACGGCATGGTACCAAGGATACCATGCCGTGCTCGAGTCGCGGTTTACCGGGTAGACATCGTGTCTGACGAACCTGCGCTCACAGCCACCATGCATGCGACCGCTTCCGAAGCGTTGCAGGCGGTGGAGCGCGCGTTCGCGAAGGCGCATGTGTTCCTGACCGAGGCCCATCAACTCGGTGGCCTGGCCTTGGTCGCGCACTGGGACATGGAGGGCGATCATCGTCAGCTCTTGGTCGATGCGCTACTGGAGGAGTCGGTGAACCTCGATGAGAGCGCGTTCGAGGCACTCCGAGGGCCTTGGGAAGGGGTGCTGACCGGCTCACTTCACATCACGCTCGAGCATGAAGGCAGAGACAGCAAGGTGGATGTGCCTGCAGTGCCTGGCTGAGGCCTTGTAGAGGATCAGGCTCGTTGGGGAGGTGGGCCGTCGTAGACGACGGCGCCGTCGACGAGCTCGATGACGCGCTCACATCGTTTCGCGAGGTCTCTGTCGTGCGTGACGATCAGGAACGCCGTGTCGGCCTCGGCGTTCCTCTCGAGAAGGAGCTCCATGACCTGATCGGAGGTCTCAGTGTCGAGGTTTCCAGTGGGCTCGTCTGCGAGGACGAGCCGTGGATCATTCATGAGGGCTCTGGCGACGGCGACGCGCTGTTGCATCCCCCCCGAAAGCTGGCGCGGCCAGGCTTCGGCCCATTCTCCAAGTCCCATGGAGTCGAGCAGCGCGCGGGCGCGAGGCTTCATCAGCGCTCGGAATCCCCCTTGGGCGGCCGCGCTCGGGAGCATGACGTTCTCGATGACGCTCAGGCCCGGCAGGAGGTGATGCGACTGGAAGATGAATCCGAGCTTCTCGCCGCGCAGAACGGTGCACGTCCGCTCGTCGAGCTCCTCGACCGCCTGCTCCTCGATCAGCATGCGTCCTTGGGTCGGGCGATCGAGAAGGCCGATGATGTTGAGCAAGGTGCTCTTGCCGGAACCCGAGGGACCGACGAGCGCGACGAGCTCGCCTTTCGTCATCGAAAGATCGATGCCGTGCAGAACCTCCGTGGTGACTCCGTCGGTGTAGGATTTGCGGATGCCTTGCAGCTCGAGGAGCTTCGCTTCAGGGTTCATTCGTCGCCTCGAATCGCCGCGGCGGGGTCGAGATTGGCGGCTTTCCGTGCGGGTAGATAGGCCGCGAGCACGCCCGTCGTAATCGAAACGAAGAGCGCGGTGAGCAAGAGCCTCGGCGAGACCGTGATGTCGAAGAGCGCGCTCGATTCGATGAGCTCGCCTGCGGCCGCGCCGAGGCTGCTTCCAAGCAGCGCTCCGGCGAGCCCGAAGATGAAGCCTTGGCAGAGGAAGATGGCGAGCACAGTGCCGCGCGAGGTCCCGACGGCACGGAGGATGCCGATTTGACCCCTGCGCTGGACGACCGTGACGCTCAAGACGCTCGCGATGCCCATCGCGACGGCAAGCAGGACGAAGATCCGAATCATCGTCGTGGAAGCGTCCTGAGACCGGAGCCCGGTGAGGAGATCTCGATTGCGCTCCATCCAGCTTTCGGTGGGCACTCCGGTCCGCGCTTCGACCTCCCGTGCGATCCGCTCGGCTTCGTACACGTCCGCTACGCGAGCGTCGATCTCGGTGATGTCGCCTACTCGACCGAGAAGCGTTTGGGCGTTTCGCAGTGAGGTCACGAGCCAGCGGCCGTTGACCGTTTCGTTTCCAATGTCGAAGACCCCGACGATGCGGAGCACGCTTTCTCGGTCTCCGCTTCGGACCCGGATCGGATCCCCCAGGTGCGCGCCGAGCTTCTCCGCAAGCGACTTGCCGATCACGGCCTCGTCGCCGCCGAGCCGGTACGTCCCCTCCGCGAGGTTCGCGCGAAGATCGACGATGCGCCGCAGGCGGTCGGCATCCGCGCCCACCAGCAGGACGGCTTCTTCGGCCGCACCGCGGTAGGCAAGCGCGGAGCCGCTCACCTTGGGGCACGTGGCGATGACGCCCTCGGTGGCTTCGACTCTACGAACCGCTTGTTGCCACTGATCGAAGGGCCTCCGCCGTGGCTCGGAGGGCTCGATCCGTCGGGCGAATGCGATGCCCGGCTCGCGCATGAGCGCCCGAGGGGGCGTTTCCTCCGGCTCGACCGTGATGTGGGCCTGGCTTCCGAGCGTCTGCTCGAGCAGGTTGACCTGAAGGCCCGCGATGATCGCGGAGACGAAGACGAACGCTGCGATGCCGATCGTGACCCCGGCGAGAATGAGGAGCGACTGAGTCCGGCCTTCGCGCAGGAATCTCCATGCGAGCTGGACGGCGAGCACTAGCCTCCTCCTTCGAGTGCTTCCACGGCTGGACTCGTCCTTCGCACGCGCACGGGATCACCCTCCTCCACGGGGAGAGCGGGCGAGAGCACCCGATCATCGTCGCTGAGGCCCGATACGACCTCGATCGAGATCATCGCCCTCGAGTCCCAACTTCAGCTCACGGCGCTGCGCCTCGCCTTCCTCGGCGACCAAGACCCAAGGCGCTTCACCACCAAGGTCGCGTATCGTCCAGCTGGGCAGAAGCAGCGCGTTCTCGGCGCGCCCCACTTCGATTTCGACGGTGACCGTCATGTCGGGCCGGAGGTTTGCTTCGTCCTCGATGCCGAGGTCCACTTCGACCGTACCTCGAACCGGGTCGACCGAAGGCGCGATGCGATCGATGGAGGCATCGAGGCGCTGGTCGGGAAAGGCTTCGGCGGACACCAGGGCGCGCTGACCCACGCGTAGGAGTGCGAGGTTCGACTCGTCGGGTTGGATGCGCACCTGCAAGGGGCCATCTCCCGCGAAGGTCAGCAGTGGCTCCCCCGGTTGAACGACCTCCCCGCGTTCGATGTACCGCTTGAGGACGACCCCCGACGAGGGCGCGCGGATCCGCGTGTGCTCGACATCGACCTGCGCGGCTTTGAGGCGAGCTTCGGCGCGGGCGAGAGCCGCCGCAGCCGCCGCCACGTCGCTTCCCTTCGGAGCGGATGCTGCGACTTCGAGAGACGCGGAGATGCGCTTGCTGCGCGTCTGATCGCGGTCGCGACGGGCGCGCTCGAGGCTGAGCTCACTCACCGCGCCGGTGCCGAAAAGCTTGTCCTGGCGCCGGTACTCGGCTTCGGCCTGCTTGGCGTCGATGTTCGCTTGCCGTAGGGCTTCGACCGCCATTTTTCTTCCCAGGCCTTGCACACGTGAGAGCCGCGCTTCCGCTTCGGCGACCGCGGCTTCGGCTTCGGCCAGGCTCGCGAGCGCATCGTCATCGGCGAGACGGACGAGAAGCGCGTCGGCTTCGACTCGATCGCCATCGTCGGCGAGTAGCTCCGCGACGGTGCCCGGAATCATCGCGCCGAGCTCGGATTGCCGGCGCTGAATGACGCGGCCGGAGGTCACGATCGTCTGCACCATGGGGGCCCGGACTGGACTGAGCGCATCGACACGCCGGCCTTCGGTCTTGCGAAGGAGCCACCAGGCACCGAGCGCGAGCGCCCCAGCAAGCGGCACGATCCAAAGCAAGTGTCGCTTGCGAGCGGTCACCTGAGGGACTTATCTCATTCGGCCAGCCTTGTCAGTGTGAAGGAACGCTCAGAACAAGACGACGGGGGCGTATCGGGGGAGCGTGAGGAACTGGATCTCGGGGTTGGCGGCTTCTTTCGCCTCGAGGAACTGGAGGAGCTTCTCGTCGCCTTTGGAGAGCAGTGCGGCTCCGCGGACCATGCCGGTGAACGGGCCTTCGATGGGGCCGGTGAGGCTGTCCCAGTGGATCGGGATCACGCGGCTCGGGTTCGTGCTCTCGATACTCTCCCGCCAATAGGTCTCGCGGTAGGCGTCGGTTTGAGAACCGAGGGCGCCGACGCCTAGGAAGACGACGTCGGCGTCGTAGGGTTCGAGAGCGCCTTCGACGAAGCCGGCGCTGCCTAGGATCAGCCAGGTGCCTTTCGGGTGCGCGACGTGGAGGGCGTAGGCTTTGCCGACTCTGTAGTCGAAGGCGCCGACTGGGGGTGTGAGCGGCGCCATGATCTCCGGATCGCCGAGGGCGCGTTCAGCCATCGCGGGATCGGGGAACTGAAAGTGGCGGAGCTCGATCGGGGTGATGCTGAACTTGCCGAGCGCGATGGGCTCGCCGTTGGTGACGACGCGAATTTGATCTTCGGCAAGGCCCCAGCCGCGACCGATGTTCGCGGTCGACTCCGAGCCGAGGAGCAGAGCGCCCGTGCGCTTCGCCACCTCGGGCGCGTCCATGGCGTGGTCGTAGTGCGAGTGGAGTGGAAAGACGGCCGCGAGCTTTTCGATTTCATTGTGTGCGAGGCCTCGGCTGATCGCGTCGAGGTCGGGCTCGATCTTGCCGAAGAGGATCCGAAGGGGACCGGGACGCGAGAACCAGCCGTCGGTCATCCACGTCGTGTCGCCATCGGAGAAGACGAGGGTTGCGGTGCCGGTGTAGCGAACGGTGATCGCGTCGTGCGGAATCGCTCGCGCGGGCGCGAGCGCCCAGTCGGGGTCGACGGGGGGCGCCCGGTAGGTGGTGAGCAGGAACGCTGCTGCGCCCATGGCAATGCCGAGGAGGATGGCGATGCCGAAGAGCACGAGGCGCGCGATGCGGGACCACATCGGCGGATGGTAACCCGGTAAGGCCCCCACCGTTTGGGGACGCGCGGAATTATTTTCGATCGATCGATCGATTTTTTCTTGACGACGCAGACATCGAAGGGCATAAATAAATCAATCAATCGATTTTAAGAACCGAGCGAAGACCCAATGACCCAAGCAACCCTGGCCCTGGCCAAAAGAATCCTAGTTTCAGTGCTGTCCCTGGTAGTCCTTGCGGGTCCCTCGAGCGCGGTAGCCTCTGGAAGGCTGCTCCCGAGCCCAGTGGTCACTCGCCAAGTTTCAGATTCGGCAAGCGACATCGCCTGGGGCGAAGCGGAGGCGGAGCTCGGGCGCGCGCTCGACGAGATCTTGCCGGTGGTCGCGGACTACGCCCGGTACGAAACGTTCATGCCGAACTTCCAGCGCTCCCGGGTGCTCGCGCAGCGGGGCTCGCGGGCGCGGGTCTACATGGAGGTGAGCGCGGCGGCCGGCGCCCTGACGCTCTGGGGTCAACTCGATATGAAAGAGCGCACGGAAGAGAGCGACGGCGCACGCGTGATCGAAGCGACACTCCTCGAGGGAAACATCGAGGCCTTTCGGGCCGAGTGGAGGCTGGAGCCGAGCGCGGACGGCGAGCGGACAAGGGTCGCATTCCGGATCTTCGTCGATCCCGACCTGCCCCTTCCGGCCTCGTTGATCAGCCGCGAGAACGAGCGCGCCGCAGGACGAAGCATGGAAGCGTTGCGCACGCGTCTCGAAGGAGAAATCCGTTGACACTCGGAGCCCACACGAGAAGCATCTCGCCGGGCGCCGACCCGCGCCCCAAGCCCGCCATGAACACACGTCGATATGACCCCGAAGCCGCGCGAGGTGACATTCTAGACGCGGGAGAGCGCCTGTTCGCCGCGAAAGGCTTCGACGGTGTCTCGACCGCGAAGATCGCCAAAGAAGCCGGGGTGTCACAGAGTCAGATTCACTACCACTTCGAAACGAAAGAGAAGCTCTGGGAGGCGATCTTCCAACGCCGCTTCGCCGACTATTTCGCGGCTCAGTCGACCCTGCTTCACACCGAAGGGATGGATGACATGGCTCGGATGGAGGCCTCGATCCGTTCGTACTTTGGGTTCTTCGAAGCCAACCCGCACTACATCCGTCTACTCGGGCGTGCCCAGCTCGACGCCCCCGACGACCCCACCGGGCAGGAGCTCGGCGCGGCAAACGAAATGGGTGCCGACCTCATGCGGAAGGGATCCGAGGTCATCGCAGAGGCTCAGCGGATCGGCGCCATCCGCGACGATGTCCGACCGGAGTTCGTCATCGTCGGATTTCTCTCGATGGTGGCCTACTGGTTCCAGGGCGGCCGCCTCTTCATGTCAGAAGCGGGAATCGAAGGCCGTGAGGCGCTCGACCCGCAGTACCTGGACTTCATTCTCAAGGTCTATCTTCGAGGCATCGCCCCCTAAGGACGTGGAGAACGGCATGATTTGCAATCGTTCAAGCGGAAGCATCAATCAATCGATTGATCGAAAGAAAACGGAAACCGCCTGGGCAAGCTTTCGACCGGCCACCATATTCTCGGGTCTGCTGCTCGGAGTCGCCCTTCTGCTCTCGACGGCGGAGGCGTCGGCCCAAGAGCAGCTCGCTCCGAAAGAAGCGACTGGCGGGGACGCGAATTCGAAACGCCGCATCTTGCTTCTCCGACCGCACGTTGGGGTGGGCTGGGCCAGGGGCGACAAGGATTCGGGGAACGGCTTGGCTCTGCACGCGGGCGGGCGTGTTCTGTTCCCCGCGCCGCTCTCGGACAAAGTCAGTGCGACGTTCGGGCTCGAGGCGACCTACGTCGATCTGGACGTGAGGGAGAGCAATGCCCTGCCGGAACGCTACGCCGCGGTCGGCATCGTGCTCGAGTTGACGCTGTTCGAGAACTTCAATTTGGGGATCGGCACGCTCGGTTACATCGGCCTAGGCAGCACCGATCGAAATCCATTCGGCTTGGTGACCAATCTCGGTTGGGAACCAACCTGGAGCTCGCGGGTGCTTCCGTTCATCTCGCTTCGCACCGAATGGATCTTCGATCAGGAGGTCTTCAACGTCCTCTCACTCAGCGTGGGCATCAATTTTGGAATTGGAAAGTGAGGCAGCAATGACAATCTATCGACGCGATGTCTTGATCGGAGCGGGCTCGATCATGACCGCCGCCGTGTTCGCCCAGGCCTGTGGGCGTGCCAAGTCCGGACCTCGCCCAGTCGACGGCGGAGATGCGATCGACGCGCCGATCGTCGAGGCGCTTCGCTACGGCATCACCGCCCCCAGCGCGCACAACACACAACCCTGGCGAATCGAGCTCGTCTCCGCAACGGAGGCGCGCCTGTACATGGATCCGGAACGCCTGTTGCCCGCGACCGACCCGCCCGGACGTCAAGTGCACATGAGTCACGGCACCTTTCTCGAGGTCATGGCGATCGCGGCGACCCATTTCGGCTATCGAGCGGACATAGAGATCCTTCCGGACGGGCCGATGCCGTACGAGCAGTTCGGAACCAAGCCGACCGCTCGAATCCGTCTGGTCGAGGCTCCGGACAGCGTGGTCGACCCCTTGTTCTCGCAGGTTCTCGCGCGGCGGACGAGTCGGCTCCCACACGAAGGTCCGATGGTCACCGAAGACGAGCTGGCCACGATCCGCGCGCACGCAGCCCCTGGCAACCTGAAGATGGGACTCATCCCAGAAGCCCAGCTCCCCGAGGCCCTTGCACTCGTGCGGCACGCGATGGCCATCGAGGTGAACGACCACACACTCTACGATGAGACGCGAATCTGGTTCCGGTTTTCG
>CAWBAV010000005.1:0-118339 GCA_963786865.1 uncultured delta proteobacterium
CGTCCTTCAAACTGCACCCGCTCGGGAGATCAGCGAGACTCGAGTCGATGCAGACATCAGCGAAGGCGGCCTCGGCCTCTTCGGCGAAGAGGAGCTCGCTTGGAAATGGCTGCGCTTGATCGGTGGCCTTCGGTTCGACTACTTCGGTTTCGACGTCACGGATCACCTGGAGGACCGGGACACGCTGGGCACGATGAGCAGTGGCGAAGAGGCACAGGCGATCGTCTTGCCGAAGGCAAGCGTCATCGTGCACCCGGTCGAGCCGCTCGAGCTCTTCTTCAACTTCGGACGCGGCTTTCACTCGAACGATGCGCGCGGGGTGGTCCTCGGCACAGACCCCGCCAGTCCGCTTTCGGCGGCGCTGGGCTGGGAGCTCGCCGCACGGGTGCTCGCCTGGGATCGACTCCAGGTCTCGACGACGCTCTTCTGGCTCAACCTCGACAGCGAGGTCGTATGGATAGGCGATGAAGGCACCACCGAGGCCAGCGGCGAAACGCAGCGATTTGGCGTGGAGGCGCAGCTTCGAGTCGACATCCTTCCATGGCTGCTGGCCGATCTGGATGCGACCTGGGTGCGAGCCGAGTTCGTGAACAATCCCGGCAATGCCAATGCCGTGGCCCTGGCCCCCGAGCTGCTGATCAGCGGCGGTCTGAGCGCGCTCGACACCCGCACGGGGTTATCGGGCCGAATCGGGGTCTTCTACATCGCCGATCGGCCGGCTACTGAGGACCGCTTTCTGACGGCTGATGGCTTCGTTCGAGTGGATGCTTCGTTCGGATGGGAGAACCGTCGATTCGCGCTCAAGGCCCAAGTGCTCAACCTGATCAACACTCGGTGGCGTCAGGCTCAGTTTGCGACTGTCGGCCGACTACCCGGTGAGGACGGCCCGGAGGATTGCCCTAGCGGAACGCGGCCGATCACCGAGCCGGATGGGACTTTCGTTGGCTGCGAGGACATTCACTTCACACCAGGGTGGCCGATCTTCGTTCAGGTGATGGCCACTGTGAAGTTCTGATCGTCGTCGGCGATCCTCGAACCAACGCTAGCGCTCGCGCTTGCGCCTCACCCCAATTGGGTCGGGTTTCTCTGGAAGGTTGCGTAGCCCCATCCAGGCCAGGGCAGCGATGTGGCTCGCGACTTTTTCGACCGAAGGCTTGCGGACGACGCTCCACCACTGACCGACGAGGGTCACCATCCCGATGAGCGCGTGGGCGTAGATCGGAGCGACGTCGGGATCGTAGCCCGCTTCCTCGAACGCTTCGGCGAAGACGTCGCTCACGCGATCGGCCACTTCGTTGATGAGGCTCGAAAAGCCGCCGGAGCCCGAAGCGGTCGCTGGCGTGTCGTGGGTCAGTACGGCGAAACCGTCGGGGTTGTCCTTGACCCAGGTCAGGAAAGCGAGGGCGGCCTGTTCGGCTCGTTCCCGAGGGGTACCGGCGGAAAGGGCCTCCGAGATCACGCCGATGACGTACTCCATCTCCCGGTCGACCACGACGGCGTAGAGGCCTTCCTTGCCTCCGAAATGCTCGTAGACAATCGGCTTCGAGACCTTTGCGCAGGCCGCGATCTCCTCGACGGAGGTCGCCTCGTATCCTTTTTCGGCGAAGACCTGCCGACCCACCTGGATGAGCTGGGCCCTTCGTGCCGCCGCTGTGAGCTTTTTTCTCGAGGTCATTTGACATTGATACTACGGTACCGTAAGTTACGCAATAGTAAGTTACTTATTCGTAACTTCATGGAGAAACACCAATGTATCTAATCACTTGCGCCGCCGTCTTCGCCCTGGCCTACCTGATCAACACGACGATCATCTCCGTCTTTTACCATCGCGGTCTCGCACACAGCGCCGTCGAGCTCCGCCCAGCGGCGCGCCGATTTGCCGCCCGCTACGGGATTTGGCTCACAGGGCTCGACGCCAAGGGCTGGGTTTGCATGCATCGCAAACACCACAGCCACTCCGACACGCCCGAGGATCCCCATAGCCCGGTTCACTATGGGCTCATCGGTGTCCTGCTCGGACAGCTCAGGAGCTACGAACGCACCCTGGTGGGGCTTGCACGTGGCGAAGGCGAGTACTGCGACGAAGTCGCCGACCTCGATTTCGAGATCAGCGGCATCAACCGGAAGGGCCTCTGGTACCTGCCGTACGTTCTTCACCTTCTCATCGCGCTTGCCATCGCCGTGCCGACGGGCATGTGGGCGCTCGGTGCATGCTACTTCCTCGGCATGATGAGCCACCCGATCGAGGGCTGGATCGTCAATTCACTCGGCCACGCCGTGGGCGGGCGCAACTTCGAGACGCCGGACAACTCGCGCAACAACCACCTCGCTGCATGGATGATCCTCGGCGAAGGCTATCAGAACAATCATCATCGCTATCCTGCTTCGGCGAAGTTCTCGTACCAGCCCTGGGAGCTCGACCTCGGTTTCGGAGTGAGCCTCGGCCTCGAAAAGCTCGGGGTTCTGAAAATTCAGCGCGCCCTCCTCATTCCGTCACCGCCGCTAGCGGCACGCAGGCTCGCCCATGACTGACCGATCCCCTGAGATGCGAGTGGTCGACCGTTTCGTCGACCATGGCGCGCCGCTTCCGTTCCGAGAGCTCTGCGCCCGCGTGCTCGATGAGGACCATGACTACTTGATTCTCGATCTCGACAAGACCACGCACCTCGGACGCAATCTCGGCGAGTTGCTCGCTTGGGAGCTCTGCGCCCACGAAGTGTACGGAGATTCCCTCAACGGGCGTCCGCTTCGCCGCTGGTTCGGCGGGCGCGTGCTGCTGGACGCTTCGCAACCGGTCAAGCTCATCCGGTATCTCGCCGCGGGCGCGGAGCGCTGGGCCTTGGCCGGAGCTCACTACCTGGTCTGGGGCAAGTTGGCATCACGCATCCCCTGGCTTCGGCGGCTCGCTTACCGTCGCTTCGGTGCGCATCCGACTAGCGCGGTGCAGCGACGGCCTCAGAGCGTCGCTCTCTCGCACCTCGAATCGGTAGACGAGTCCGTCTTGCGGACGCTCGCGCGGCGAGTGTGGAACCGCCAGTCTCCCGATCAAACGATCTCGCGAGAAGATCTGGACTGGGTTCGCGCGCGCGCTCCGGGCATCCAAGTCATTCTCAGCAGCGCCTCGCCCAAAGCCATGCTGGACGTGGCGATCGAAGAGCTCGGCGCAGACGGAGCCACCTACTCCACCGTGGAACGGATCAATAGCGGGAGCGCGAAGATCGAACGCCTGCGCGAGATCTATCCGCGGGTCTTCGATCGAGGAGTGCAAGTGCTGGCCATGACGGATACGAGCTATGGCGAGGACCACTGCTGGGCGGAGCACTTCGATTGCGTCGTCGACATCAACAGCCCCACTCCCTTTTCGCCGATCGTACCGCAGGCATCCCCCGTTCAGGCCGTACACTCGGCAGCCCTTCTCACGCGCGAAGAACAACGTCGGCGAAGCCAAGGCGAGGCGGGATACTTGGACGCGCGAAGAAAACGACGGGGATCCGCGTCGATGCTCGTGCTCGACCGCGACGCGCTCGAGGCGTTGCTCCGGGATCTCTTGACCGAAATGAACCACATGAGCGTTGCGCCAAGTGCTCTCGTGCGAGGCTGGGAACGGGCACACGCCCTCGCCGAGCTGACGGCGAAATCTCGAGCCCGGCTGGCGATCCCCTGGTCCGTCGCCGCGAGGCCCATGGAGAGCTGAAGCTCGCACCCGGCCGAACGACGGCGCTATCCACTGACGGTGAAAAATGGTAGCAAAGCGATGATTCATCCGGTGGGCACAGGCCTGCTCCGATGAGCTCAGGAGGTGGGCATGAGAGAGTGCCGAACGATGTCCCGCTGGCGCCTGGCCCTCGCTTTGCTCGGCGTCACCGCCGCGCTCGGCGTCTCGTCGGGTGCCGACGCGCAAGCACCGCCTCAGTTCGATCTCAATCAGTTTCGACCCTCGCAGCTCGCGACCGATGGTTTCGCGGTGAGTCACGCGGACGGTCAGGGTCATCTGCGCTTCGGCGTGCAGCTCTACGTCGACTTCGCGCGGGATCCGCTGGAGCTCAAAGTGACCAACGGCCCGATCCCCGATCAGCGCCTTGGACTCGTGCACTCGCAGCTCACCGGTCACCTCACGTGGAACCTCGGCCTCTGGGATCGACTGGTGATCTTCATGGACCTCCCGTACACGTTCATGCTCGACGACAATCTCTCGCAATCGGCTGTCGATTTTCTCGACTCGATCGGGCAGGGTCCGCTCATCCCGAGAGGAAGCGGTCTTGGTGATCTGTACGTGGGCGCTCGTGGCGTGTTGTACGGAACGCGTGAGAACGTCTTTCAGCTGGCGGGGCAGGCGATCCTGACCACGAATACGGCGTCTGCGTCGAGACCCGAGCAGAACTACCTCGGCGAGCCAAACGCGAGCCCCAACATCGGGGGATGGTTCGAATTGCTCGGGACCTTCAATGCGGGCGACTACTTCCGGATTCCCTTGAACGTCGGGTACAAGACCAGCTTTCGACAGGATGTTCCATCTCTCGAAATCGGGAGCCAACTCACCTTCGGCGCCGCGATCCAGGTTCTGCTCGGACAGAACCGATTCATGATCACGATGGAAGCCTTCGGCCGAACTGCAGCGGACGCAGCGACCGGATTCGGAGGCAGTCAGGAGACACCAGTCGAGCTCCTCGGAGGCTTCAAGTACTTGAATCAGAAAGGCGTCACCATTGGAATGGCCGGCACGGGCGGGGTGACCTCGGGCTATGGCAACCCCGATTGGCGCCTGATCGGCATGCTCGCGTACACGATGCCGGGGAAGGTCGAAGAAACGCCAGTCGACACGGACGGCGATGGTATCGTCGATGAGGACGACGAGTGCCCGACCGAAGCGGAGGATTTCGATCGCTTTCAGGACGAGGACGGTTGTCCGGATCTCGACAACGATGCCGATGGGGTTCCCGACCGGATCGACAACTGCCCGGACGAGCCTGGCCCCGTCGAGAACCAGGGCTGCCCTGAAGAGCAACACGTCGTCATCGAAGAGAGTCGGCTCGAGATCCTCGACAAGATCTACTTCAACGTCGACAGCGCCAATCTTCAGAGGCGCTCATATCCGGTTCTCGACAACGTGGCGGAAGTGCTCAACGAGCATCCCGAGATTTCTCTCATCCGGGTCGAGGGCCACACCGACTCGACCGGCTCGGCTGGCTACAACCTGCGCCTTTCGCAACGCCGCGTGGAGTCGGTGGTCCGCTACCTGGTCGAGAAGGGCGAAGTCAGCGAGGACCGCCTCGTCGCAGAGGGCTTCGGGGAAACGCGTCCGCTCGTGCCCAACGCGAGAACGAGAGCGGAGCTGGCGCAGAATCGTCGAGTGGAGTTCCACATCGCGGAAGGCGAGCCGGAAGAGCCGGAAGAGCCAGAAGATGCGCCAGACGATCCGTAGCCAGATCTAGTACGCAGCAAGCCGTCGATGTCAGGAGCCGGTGAGCGAAATCGTGATTTCGCAGATGCCACCGTCCGTGCCGCCTGTGCCACCGCTTGCGCCGCGACCGCCTGTGCCGCCGGTCGCACCACTGCCGCCCATTCCGCCAGCGCCACCTGTTGCACCGCCGCCGCCTGCGCCACCTTCGCCGCCCGTTGCGCCCGTGCCACCGGAGCCGCCCGTGCCACCGAGGCCGCCTGCGCCACCGACGCCACCCGTTGCGCCGCTGCCGCCCATGCCACCTGCGCCGCCGGAACCACCGACGCCACCTGCGCCACCCGTCGCACCGCTGCCTCCCATGCCGCCGCCGCCATTTCCGCCGGTGCCGCCGGTCCCGCCGTGGTCGACGCAGCGAATCGCGACGGTCCAACTATCGACGCAGTGGGCGAAGCCGTCGTCGCTCACGGAAACCGTAAGCGAATGGTCGCCGGTCTCTTCGCAGGTATAGAACGTGTCCGCTGCAGAGGGGTCGTCGAAGCTTCCAGTGTCGGCTGTCCAGGCGTAGACAATCGGATCGCCCTCCTCGTCCTCGGCTTGCGAGCGAACCGCGATTCGGTTTCCGATCGAGGTTTGAAGCGGAGCGACCACGGCCTTGGTGAGCTCGGAACAGATGTTGAACTTGCCGTTCACTCGAACGGCTCCGAAACGCTGGCCGACCTTGCATCGAAGAAGCACGGCTACCGCGGTCGAAATGCCTGCCGTGACGTCGAACGGCGCCGACCCCCGGCAGCGGGTCTCGCCGTCATCCGTGACGCCTTCGAGATCGACCATGTAGCTCCCCGGGTTCAGCCCGAAGGCCTCGACTGAAGGTGTGGCACCCGGAGCGCTGGTATCGATCGCGCCGGACATCGGAGCCATTCCGTTGCCACTGAGGGTCCAGAGAACCTCGTCGAGGACGATGCTCTGATCCTCCCCCTCCACGCTGACCTCGAGATCGATGAGCAACTCGGAGTAGCAAGGGACCGAGACGGAGTTGCCACTACAGCCAGCCGCGAGAAGCGCGGCGCCTACCCAGAGCAGCGAGGCCAAGTTTCGGTCAGGCACGATGAAGCCTTCTTGAGAGCGCGAGCGGAGAGATGAGGACAAGGGCACAGAGGCTACCCCGGCGCCAAGCGTTCGTAAACACAGAACGCTGGGCATTTTGGGGGTGCGCGAGACCGAGCGATCCCATATGTCGAGCGCGGCTGCTACGGTCGGCACGACGAGAATCATGTCCGTTCGCAACGCCGAGATCGCCGATATTTTCGATCGGATGGCGGATCTTCTGGAGATCCAAGGGGCCAACCCTTTCAGGGTCCGGGCGTACCGGAACGCGTCTCGAACGGTCGCCGGCCTAGGACGAAGTCTCGCCGACATGCTGGCCGCGAGCGAGGACCTCTCGAAGCTTCCAGACATCGGAAAAGATCTCGCCGGCAAGATCCGAGAGATCGTCGACACCGGCCGTCTCGCTGCGCTCGCCGCGCTCGAAAAGGAAACGCCCGCGGGTCTCGTCGAGCTGACTCGCTTGCCAGGTTTGGGGCCGAAGCGCGTCAAGAGCTTGTACGAGTCCCTCGGCATTTGCGATCTCGACGGGCTCGAACGCGCCACTCGAAAACACCGGATCCGCGAGCTGCCAGGCTTCGGCGCGAAGACGGAGCAACGAATCATGGAGGCACTCGCGAGGCGCACTCAGGATGCGGGACGCCACAAACTTGCCGACGTAGAGGAGATCGCAGGCGCGTACGTCGAATACCTGGAAGCCGTGGCCGGCGTGCATCGCGTGGTCGTCGCGGGAAGCTATCGTCGGCGTAAGGAAACCGTGGGAGACCTGGACATCCTGGTCACGTGCACGAAGGGAACGCCGATCATGCAAGCTTTCGTCGAGTACGACGAAGTGGACACCGTGAGCTCGCGCGGCACGACCCGTTCGACCGTGGTTCTTCGGTCCGGATTGCAAGTCGACCTGCGCGTGGTTCCAGAAATCTCCTACGGCGCGGCCCTCTACTACTTCACGGGCTCGAAGGCACACAACGTCGCGGTGCGCACCATCGCGGTCAAGAAGAAGCTCAAGATCAACGAGTACGGCGTTTTCGAGGGCAAGCGGCGAGTTGCGGGCAAGACGGAAGAGGAGCTCTTCAAGGCGGTGGGGCTACGCTACATCGAACCCGAGCTGAGGGAGAACAGGGGCGAGATCGAAGCTGCGCAGACGAACCGGCTGCCGCAGCTGGTTTCGATGAGCGACATCCGTGGCGACCTGCACAGCCACAGCGACGCGACCGACGGTCAACATTCGCTGCGCGAAATGGCTGAGGCCGCCAAGAGTCGGGGGTACGCGTACCTGGCGATCACGGACCATTCGAAACGCGTCACCATTGCGCACGGGATGGATGAGGCACGCCTTCGGCGCCAGATCGAGGCAATCGATCGCCTGAACGGGACTTTGAAGGGAATCCGGATTCTGAAGGGTGTCGAAGTCGACATCCTGGAGAACGGTTCCCTCGACGTACGTGACAGCGTTTTGAAGCGCTTGGACCTCGTCGTCGGAGCGATTCACAGCGGTTTTGGATCGAGCCGAGACAAGCAAACCGAGCGGATCATTCGCGCAATGGACAATCCTTACTTCAACATCTTGGCGCATCCGACCGGACGCCTGATCAACCAGCGACCGGCGTACGAGATCGACATGGAGCGCGTCATGAGGGCCGCCCTCGAACGGGGTTGTTTTCTCGAGCTCAACGCGCAGCCTGAACGACTGGACTTGAACGACGTCCATTGCCGCATGGCCAAGGACCTGGGTCTCAAGCTCGCCATTTCGACCGACGCCCACTCGACGAGTACCTTGGGCTACATGCGCTTCGGCATCGACCAAGGCCGCCGCGGTTGGCTCGAGCCAGGCGACGTGCTCAACACCCACTCATGGAGAGAGCTCAAGACCTTATTTGCGCGCAGGTGAACCCGAGGCGCAGTTTATGCGCCTCAGACGCGAAGAGGTTTCCTCCCCGCGCGTGCGACGGCCTGCTAGTTCAATAGATCTTCTTGGCCCGGTTGTTGCTACGGACGATGATGTGCCAGGCGGATCGGGTTGAACGGAAAACGAGAGATAAGAGGAGCCCGGCAAGTCGGAATTTGGGTAAACGAGATGGATACCAGTGAACGGCGTCATCGGATGGTCGAGCGGCACCTCGAGGCCCGGGGTGTCCACGATTCGGCGGTGCTCGAGGCCATGCGCTCGGTGCCGCGCGAAGCGTTTCTTCCGGAGCACCTTGCCGAGTTCGCGTACGAAGACACACCCCTGCCCATCGAAGAAGGGCAAACGATCTCGCAGCCGTTCATCGTCGCGGCGATGGTCGAGGCGCTGAAGCTCGGTCCGGGTGACAGGGTCTTGGAGATCGGCACAGGCTCCGGCTACGCGGCCGCGGTGCTCGCCGAAGTCGCTGCCGAGGTCTACACCATCGAGCGACATCGCGCGCTTGCGAGCCAGGCAGACCGGAGGCTCCGCGAGCTCGACTATGCGAACGTCCACGTTCTGTGCGGCGACGGCACGCTAGGATGGCCCGAACATGCGCCCTTCGACGCGATCCTGGTTTCGGCAGGTGGGCCCGAAGTGCCGCGCGTTCTCGTCGAGCAACTCGCACCGGGTGGACGGTTGGTAGTCCCCGTTGGACCGGACCTGCGGGACCAGCGCTTGCTCCGTGTGACCAAGCAGCCCGACGGGCGCACCGAAACCGAGGACCTGGGCGGTGTCCGATTCGTTCCGTTGATCGGGGCCGGCGGCTTTCCGGAAGACATCGAGGCCCCCAGCGCAAAGCAGGTCCCGCGATCCGAGGTCCCGATCGCGCATCTAATTCGCGAGGCTTGTCAGCCGATTTCAGGCATTGGCGATGCAGACCTCGGTCCTTTGCTCGAGCAGATCGGCGATGCGCGCGTCGTGCTCCTTGGCGAAGCCTCGCACGGAACGTCCGAGTTCTATCGAATGAGAGCGCGTATCACGGGCGAGCTCGTGATGCGACGCGGATTCAACATCGTGGCGATCGAGGGTGACTGGCCGGACGCTGCGCGCGTCGATCACCATGTTCGCGCGCTGGAGTTTCCTCTTCGCGAGGATCGACCGTTTACTCGCTTTCCGACTTGGATGTGGCGCAACCAAGAGATTCTCGAGTTGATCGCCTGGTTGAAGTCGCACAACGACTTGATCGAGGAACCCGATCGACGTGTCGGCTTTCACGGCCTCGATCTCTATAGCTTGTACAAGTCACTCGACGCGGTGCTTCACTACTTGAGGGAGGTCGACCCCAAGGCAGCACAGATTGCAGCAGAGCGATACGCATGTCTTTCGCCTTGGGAACGCGATCCGGCGCTCTATGGGCGAGCGGCGCTCAGTGAAGGGTACGCGAAATGCGAGCGCCCGGTCGTTTCGGTCCTTCGTGACCTGCTGGAGCGGGAGCTCGACTACGCCAGGGCCGATGGCGATCGGTTCTTCGATGCGGCATCCAACGCGCACCTGGTCGCCGCCGCGGAGCAGTACTACCGCATCATGTACTATGGCGGGCCTGCCTCGTGGAACCTCCGTGACCAGCACATGTTCGACACCTTGGAACGGCTGCTGGCGTTTCGCGGGCCCGATGCGAAGGCGGTCGTTTGGGCGCACAATTCCCACGTGGGTGACGCCCGCGCGACGGAGATGGGCGCATCGCGAGGCGAGCACAACATCGGGCAGCTGTGCCGCCAGGCCTTCGGCGACGCAGCCTTCTCGATCGGGTTCGGCACCCACACAGGCACGGTCGCGGCAGCAACCGACTGGGGCGGATCGATGCAGATCAAGACGGTACGCCCTTCGCATCCGAGTAGCTACGAACGTCTTTGCCACGACTCCGGCGTTCCCGCATTTCTGCTCGCACTGCGCCATCCGACACGTGAGTACGTTCGCGAGGAGCTCGCTTCGCCGCGCTTGGAGCGGGCGATCGGCGTGATCTATCGCCCGGAAACCGAGCTTCAGAGCCACTACTTCCAAGCCGCCCTGCCCTGGCAGTTCGATGCCTATGCTTGGTTCGACGAAACCCGCGCCGTACACGCGCTCGATGCGGATGCGGCACACGCAGTGATTCCGCATGTCTACGGATGAAGCACTGCAATCACGAAGGCGAATATCATGTCAAAACAGAACGAACAGGAAGGCCCTGCGCTGCGCGGTGAGCTGACTTCGCTGAGGAAGCGAATCGAGGCACTGGAAGCACGCGTGACGGAGCTCGAGAAAGAGCTGCGTGAGGCTCAAGAGCTCGCGCCCACTGACTAGCGCGAATCCCGACGTGGGCGATCCGTATAGTGCGGGTCTTCTCGTGGAACGAGCTTGGGGTTGGAGGCTGCGCCGTGTCGATGGAACCGCTCGAAGAGGCTGCTGAGATCATGATGCGCTTTGCGGAACGCACGGGTCTCGGCTCGGAGCGCCCTCCACGGCGCTACCTCTGGACGGACGCCTTTGCGGTCTGCAACTTCCTCGGTCTGGCGCAAGCTACTGGCGACGACCGGTACACCGAGCTCGCGCTGCGTTTGGTCGAGCAGGTTCACGATGTACTTGGCTCGTATCGGACCGATGATCGGCGCGTTGGGCGGATCAGCGGGCTCAGCGAACAGGAAGCCCGGGCTCACCCGACGCGAGGTGGCCTCCGAATCGGCAAGGCACTCCCCGAGCGGGCGGCCTCCGATCCGTTCGACGAGCGCCTGGAGTGGGAACGGGATGGGCAGTACTTCCACTACCTGACCAAGTGGATGCATGCGCTCGATCAGGTGGCGAGATCGACGGGGGAGGCGCAGTTCAACACCTGGGCGCGGGAGCTCGCCGAGGTGGCGCACGCTGCGTTCAGCTATCCGAGTCACGATGGTCGACGGATGGTTTGGAAGATGAGCACGGACCTTCGGCGCCCGCTGGTGACTTCGATGGGACACCATGATCCGCTAGATGGATACATCACCTGCATCGAGCTTCAGACGACACGGACGCGACTCCAGAGGGCGGCCGGCGAACCGAATTTGGAGCAAGCGGCTGCCGACTTCGCGATGATGATCCGAGGCCAGGATTGGACCACGACGGACCCCTTGGGCCTGGGGGGCCTGCTGACGGACGCCTCGCGTGTTGCCCAGCTCATGCAGCTCGGGGCCTTTGCTGACAGCGAGCTACTCGACGCCTTGCTCTCCGCGGCACTGCCGGGGATTTCGTACTACGCGAGGCAGAACGACACGGGACTCCCCGCCTCGCGACGCTTGGCTTTCAGAGAGCTCGGGCTCGCGATCGGGCTCGCCGGGATCGAGCTCATCGAAGAACGAGTCGAGCAGCGGCCCCAGTCACAGACTGAGCGAGTGCGCGAGCGCTTGGAAGCCTTGAGAGCCTATGTCTACTTGGGCTCGGAAATCCGATCGTTCTGGGTCGACCCCGAGCATCGCGAAGCCCGAAGCTGGTCGGAGCATCGCGATATCAACGAGGTGATGCTGGCG
Organism: uncultured delta proteobacterium; assembly: GCA_963786865.1. Taxonomy (GTDB): domain Bacteria; phylum Myxococcota_A; class Polyangia; order Polyangiales; family Houyiibacteriaceae; genus SG8-38. The sequence goes on from CAWBAV010000005.1 coordinate 11,930, forward strand.
ACCAGTCTCGTCCCGCAGGGGTTTCTGCGTATTTCAGGTTGAGCCGACCCCGATCGCCTCGGGTACATGGAGCTCGCCAAACGCAGAGCCTGCGTGGCGGTCTAGCGCTTCGAAGCGGAGGCGAGGATACTCGAGCGATGTTTTCGAAAAGAGGCGCGTTCGACCTCAGTCCGAATCGGATCGCTCGGGCGGCTGAGGCGACGCCACCCAAGTGGGACCTCACCTGTTCGAACCCATTGCGCGTGGGACTTGGGTTGGGAAACGACGCCATGCAGGCAGTACGAACCGCGCCAGCCGATCTTTACGATCCTCAGCCGCGAGGACTCGCGTCGGCTCGGGAAGCATTGGCTGCGCAGCTGGACTGGAATCCCGAGCATCTGGTGCTCACTGCTACGACGAGCGAGGCGTACTCGTCTCTCATCAAGCTCTTCTGCGACCCGGGGGACCAGATTCTGATTCCGGAGCCGAGCTACCCGCTCCTTCCGATGCTCGCGCGTTTCGAAGGCGTCGTCGCTTCACCCTATTCGTTTCGCTACGACGGGCAGTGGCACATCGATCGCACGGCGTTCGCCGAGCGTGTCGGTCCAGAGGTCAAGCTGATCCTGGCGGTCAGCCCGAACAATCCGACGGGTGCGTATCTTTCCGAGGAGGACCTCGCCTTTCTTATGAGTCAGGGGGTGCCGCTCGTCGTCGATGAAGTCTTTGCGCCCTACGACCTCCGCCACGCGCGACCCCAGCGACTGCGCCATGGCGAGGCTCGCTCCGGACTGCTGTTCGCGCTGGGCGGCTTGTCGAAGGCGGCTGCTCTGCCGCAGTTGAAGCTGAGTTGGATCGCCGCTTCGGGCGAAGAGCGGCTCGTCGAAGAGTCCCTCGCGCATCTCGATCTGATCACGGACACGTATCTGTCGGTCAACGAGATCACGCAGCGCGCGCTTCCAAGTCTCCTCAGCGCATCCGAGGGGCGCCGGCGGCTCGTCTTCGAACGCCTGCAGCAGAATCGATTAAGCCTGTGCGAGCTCCTTCGGGACGCGCCGGAGATATCGGCGCTCCCCCCGGAGGGCGGCTGGTATCAGGTATTGCGATTGCCCAACCTGCTCTCCGAAGACGAATGGGTCCTGCTTTTTCTCGAGCGGGGTGTGCTCGTTCAGCCCGGCTGGTTTTACGATTTTCCCGAGGAGGCCTGGGTGATCGTGAGCCTTCTCACGGAGCCGCTCGCTTTCTCCAAGGGCGTGCGCCAGATCGTCGAGACGCTGATCCAGATGCGCGATTCGAGCTACTGCGATCGGGCGTAAAGCAGAGTGAACGCGACCGGTGCAACGAATCGGCTGTTCGTGATCTGGACGTGTACCAGCAACTGACCGGACGGATCGAAGCCAAAGGTGTTTCTCTTGGCGCCCCCGGTCGTCGCCACCGACTGCAAGAGCGTGGCCGTTCCGGTGTCGAAAGACGCGTCCGCCGTTTCGCCAATCGGCGTCGTTACCTTGGCCGAGGTTCCGTCTTTGGGCGTCGTCACGACGTAATCGTCCATCTTGAAGACCAGATTTGCTCCTTGCTGCGTGATGCTCAGTTGGTTGGGAATCCGAGTGCTCGAATCGAGCCTCGGCTTTGCTCGCTTCAAGACCATCCGGCTCATCTGAGCGGTGGCCGCGTCCGCCTTCGCCTTGATAGAAGCTTCATCTTTCGCGCGATCGCCAACGTACGTGTAGCTGCCGAGGAGCTCGGCCACCTTCGCCACCTTGCCGCTGTCGGCATGGGCCCCGATCCCCAACTGCGACGCGAGGAGGATGAACCCGACCGTACCGATCATTGCGAGAGCTGAATTGCGCATGGTGTGTCCGGTCTACACCGGCGAACCGTCGTGCGGCAAGCGCGGGATTGGAGTCGCCGATTGGAGCTTGTCGATCCATCAGCGCTCGACGCGCCACATGAGGTAGGGTAGCGATACGCGCAATGGGTAAGACGGCATTCGTGACCGGTGGCACCGGGTTCATTGGAATCAATTTGGTCGCGCTGCTCGTCCAGGAGGGCTGGACGGTCACGGCTCTTCATCGCCCGGGTTCGAATCTGACCTATCTGAAGCGATTTCCAGTCTCTCTGAGCGAGGGATCGATCACCGATCGCGAATCACTGGAACGCGCGGTTCCCAGCGGAACGGACGTCGTATTCCACGTTGCAGGTGACACCAACTTCTGGTCGAAGCGAAACGCGCAGCAAACGGCCAACAACGTCGACGGTACTCGGAACATGATCGAGGCGGCCGCATCGAAAGGCGTCGGCACGTTCATTCATACCTCGAGCAACTCTGCCTGGGGTCGGGTCGAAGGGATCGTCACCGAAGAGACTCCGCTTCGAGGCAAGGATTCGTGGATCAACTACGAGCGCAGCAAGCATCTTGGCGAGCTCGAGGCGCTGGAGGGCACGAAACGCGGCATGAAGGTCGTCGTTCTCAATCCCGGCGATGTCGCCGGGCCTTACGACGTCAACAGCTGGGGCCGAATCTTCACGCTACTCCGCGATGGCGCCCTTCCCGCGATTCCACCGGGCATCATTTCGGTGACGCACGTTCATGACGTCGTTCGTGCGCACCTCGACGCGGTGGCCAGAGGTCGAAGCGGCGAGCGCTACCTCTTGGCCGGAGAGGATTGCTCGATTGCCGATTTCGTGGCGGAGGTTGCTCGAGTGTCGGGCACGAAGGCGCCGCCAACGGCGCCCGCTTGGGTCTTGAAGGTCTTTGGCCGGGCATCGGTCATGGTCGCAGCGGTCACCGGCAAGGAACCGGACGTCACACCGGAAATCGCGGCGATCGGAAGTCGAACCACGACGACGTTCCGAAGCGACAAAGCGATTCGTGAGCTCGGTTATCGAATTCGACCGATGACGACTGGCGTCGCTGACAATTACGCTTGGCTGGTGAAGGAAGGTCTCATGGACGCAGGTACGCGATGATCCGGAAGTTACGCCTGATCTTCTTGAGCGCCGCACTGTGGGGCTGCAACGCCTCGAGCGACGGGACCGATACGAGCGCCGACGAGGTTTTCGCGGCGGAGTCGTTCGCTGATCCGCCGTCCGAATTCAGGCCTCAAACACGTTGGTGGTGGCCGGGCGGTGCAGTGGACGATGCGACGCTTCGGGATCAACTCCGCAGCTTCGCCGAGGTCGGTTACGGCGCTGTCGAGATCCAACCGTTCATGTCTGCCATCACCTACGCGGACTTGCGCGGGGACGCGCGCATCCGGACGGTCGGCGACGCGAACTTCCTCGATCGGCTTCACAGCGCCGCATGTGCATCGCAAGAGCTCGGCCTCGCTTGGGATCTCACGTTCGGGAGCGGTTGGTCGACCGGAAGCTCGGGGATCGAAGAGAACGGTGAGCGCCAGCTCGTCCTTGCAGAGTTGATGCTCGAGGGACCGTCGAGTTATGACGGTCCTCTGCCGGTCGCAGAACCCCCGGCCTGGATCGAGGGAACGAACGATATCCTGCCTGCGATCGATGGTTTCGACGACGCACTTGCATTGGTCGCGGTGCTCGGCGCCGAGGTCATCGAGGAACCAGAAGGCGGCACGGTCGTTCTGGGGGACACCGTCGACCTCCGATCGCAAGTGCAAGCGGGAACCCTGACCTGGGAAGTCCCGTCGGGGCCCCACCGAGTGCTCGCAGTCTACGAGAACCGGACCCGGCACTTTCCTGCTGGCAATGCGTATTCCGGAGAGCTCGAAGAGGCGCGCATCGTCGACCACTTGGATCGAAGAGGGGTGGAGGCGTTTCTCGAACGCGAGTTCTCGGCATGGATGGACGCGGTCGCCGACTGTCCCCCGCGCTCCGTGTTCATCGACAGTTTCGAGCTGGTTGGCGAGCTGCCTTGGACGACTTCGTTTGGAGCGGATTTTCGGGAGCACCTTGGATACGACGTCGCACCGATGGTCCCGTTCTTGTTCTTGAAAGGGGGGGAGTCGGAGTACCTGACTCTTCTCTTTGGCGAAGGGATGCCCGTCTATGGGTTGGCGGATGAGCGCGGAGTGCGAGTACGCGAGGACTACGAGGAAGTCCGCGGTGCGCTGTTTGGCCGAGAGCTGATCGACATCGCGAAGGAATGGCTGGCGGAACGTGGCGTCGAGCTGCGCTTGCAGGCCCATGGTGGCTATGCAGATGTGCTCGATGCCTACGCGATGGCGGACGTCCCCGAATCCGAGAGTCTGTACGCCGGTGGCTCCTACGACTTCCTTCGGTTGTCGGCGTCCGCGGCCCACGTGGGAGGCAAGCGCTACGTCAGCAACGAAACCTTCCCATCGGTGGGGGCATTGAGTCTGAGCGAGAACGAAGCGCGACTCTTGATGGGGCGAGCCTTTAGCGCGGGGATCAATCGACTGGTGCACCACGGAAACGCGTACCCGTACTTCCACCAGGACGGGCAACGCTGGTACCCATTCCACCCTCTCCCCGACAGCGCATTCGCCACAGGTCCGCTCGACATTGCGTTTGACATCCATCCCGGCGCCGACATTTGGGCATCGCTGCAGGCGTTGAACGCCTGGTCCGCTCGACTGAGCTACGCCCTCAGCCGCGGCAGCGCGGTTGCCGAGGTGGCCTGGCTGTACCCGGAGTGGCGCGTGAGGAACTTCCCGAGCTTCGGTGTAGAGCCGGGCGCGAACGAATCTCAGATCAGCGCAGCGTTGCGCCGCGCTGGATTCTCGTATGATCGCATAAGTCGGCGGGCGCTGTCCTCATCGACGAGCGTCGACGGGATCTTGAGCGTAGGCGAAACCTCTTTCCAAGCACTGCTCATCGAAGATGTTCATGCCGCCGATCCGGAAATGCTCGAAGCGATCGAGCAGGCGGTGGCAGCGGGCGTTCCGGTGGTCTGGATGGGGGAGCTGCCGTCTCGCGCGATCGGTCTGGCAGACGCGGAAGTCAGGGATGCGGAGGTGAATGCGCGCGTTGCGAGCTTGCAAGCCGTGATCACCCGCGTGGCCTCGGTGGAGGAGATCCCCGCCGCCATCTCAAACGCCGGGGTCACGCCCTCGTTGCGCCCCGTCGATGCGGCGGGAATGGAGATCTCCGTGGAGCATCGGCGTGTCCTCAACGGTGACGTCTATTTTCTCTTCAACGAGAGCTTTGCGGCGCGGACCGAACGGATCCGAATCGATGGCGCGTTCGGCGAAGCACGACTGCTCGACCCGGAGACCGGGGAGGCGATCGCTACGGATCTCCAGGACGACGTCCTGACGGTGACCCTGGAAGGCATCCGCGGTGCGATTCTCTGGGTCGCGGCAGCCGAGTGAGGACCCGATAAGGACGAAAGAAGTCGCTGGAAGGCGCCGCTGCGAGGGCTGGCGTACCCTAATTTGAGTAACTATACTGCAAATATGCAGTACTGTAGGAATTTCTTGCTTGGTTTGGGCCTTCTCGCCTGCTTGTCGGGTTTAGCGGCTTGCGGTGACGGGACAGCGGACGGCGCTGGCCGAACGGGAGGCGCTGGAGGGGACCACGGCACCGGCGGGGCTTCTGGGTTTGGCGGCGTCGGGGGCGATGCCGGCCACGGAGGTCATGGAGCAAGTGGCGGCGTCGATCCGACGGACGACTGCGGAAACGGTGAGCGACAGCCCACCGAAGCCTGCGATGACCGGAATCGCCGAAGCGATGATGGCTGCTCCGGCGACTGCATGATGATCGAGGAGGGTTTTCGCTGCCCGAGTCCAGGTGCGCCTTGCGTACCACTCGTCTGCGGTGACTCTCGCATCGACCCACCAGAGCAGTGCGACGACAACAACGACATGGCCTCGGACGGGTGCAGCGCGAGTTGCAAGCTCGAGCCCGGCTGGGTGTGCTTGCAGCCAGGGGTCGCTTGCAGCGCGGCGGAATGCGGAGATGGTATCGTCGCGGGCTTCGAGCAGTGTGACGACGGGAACGCGGTGACCGAGGGTTGCTCGGCGAGTTGCCAACTCGAAGACGGATTCAAATGCGAAACGCCCGGCGCGCCTTGCACAGCGACATCCTGCGGCGACGGCATACGCGAAGGTACCGAGCAGTGTGACGATGGGAACCAGACGCCCTTTGATGGCTGTGATCTCAACTGCAAGAACGAACCGAACTGCTCCGGCGGAGACTGTCAATCCGTCTGTGGTGACGGCGTGATCCTCCCTGGAACGGGTGAAGCCTGCGACGACGGCAACACGGTGGGCGGTGATGGATGCTCCGTGATCTGCGAAATCGAAGACGGCTTCATCTGTACTACCGTGGAGTCCGAGCTTCCGGACGAGCTCGTGGTACCGGTGATCTATCGAGACTTTCGAAGCCAGCAGACGGGAGTCGGTGTCGAGCCGACTTTCAATCCTGATTTCAACCCGTCTCCGACCGGTACCCATCTTGGAATTACCACGGATCTGCTGGACACCGAGGGCAAGCCGCAGTTCAACTCCGATGGCGCCGGGGTTGGTACTGGAGGCTGGCCGCAGAGCAGCACCTCCTTTGCTGCATGGTATCGGACGAGCCCTAGTCTCGTCGCAGATGGAAACATCGAAGTGGTTCGTGAGCTGACGCTCACGCGACCGAATCCGAGCATTCCGAATCGCTACCAGTTCGCGAGCAGCTCGTTCTTCCCGCTCGACGACGATGGATGGGAGCTTCAGGCACCGCCACTCCAAGAGCTGCCGATGACCAACGGGCACAACTTTGGGTTCACCACGGAGGTGCACTATTTCTTCGTGTACCAGGGCAACGAGGTGCTTCGCTTCGAGGGGGACGACGACCTCTGGGTATTCGTGGACGGCCGACTCTGCATGGACATCGGCGGAATTCACGCTGCGATCAGCGGTGTGATGAGCTTCGATCCCGGCGTGGTCGACGGCAACGCGGCTCGACAGGCGATCGTCGATGCCTGCATCACGGACCTCGGTCTGCAAACGGGCAAGGTGTACGAGGTCTCGATCTTCCACGCCGAGCGTCACGTGACACAATCGAACTTCAGGTTGACGCTCGACGGATTCGTCACCGAGCGTTCGGAATGCAGTCACACGTGCGGCGACGGAATTCGTACCCGCTACGAGTTCTGTGATGACGGGAGCGCGGAGAACACCGGCGAGTACGGGCATTGCAACGGTTCCTGCACGGCGCTCGGCCCCCATTGCGGCGATGGCATCGTTCAGGAAGCCTTCGAGGACTGCGACGACGGAGAAAACCTCGGCGGCCTGAACGGCTGTAATCCCGACTGCAGTAGCGGGCCGTTTTGCGGCGATGGCATCCGTCAACCCGAGCTGGGCGAGTCCTGCGACGCTGGCGAACAGAACGGTCAGACGGGATCTGGCTGCAGCGCCGTTTGCGAGGTGGTGGTAGAGTGACCGAACGGCAGCACCGGGTGGCTCGAGGGCTGGAGCGGACCTGTCACTCGGCTGCGATCGTCACGGTGACTTGCCCGAGGCCTGGGCCCCTGACCACGACCTCATCGCCGACGCCGAGGAAGCGCGAGGTGTCTCCACCGAGCTTGGCCGAGAGCTTGCGATAGCGGCTCATGCCGATGAGATTGCCCAGGCGCACCAGCCAGCGGGGCGTGCTCATCGCGACCCCGCCCGGTGTACCGCTGAGCACGATGGTGCCCTTCGAGAGCGAGTCGTTGGGGAACTCGGTCCGAACGAAGCGCAGCATCTGGACCGGTGTGTAGATGAGATCTGCGGTGGACTGATGCTGACGGACTTCGCCGTTGATCAAACTCTCGATTTCTACGCAGGGAATGCCGTTCGGCAAAGGTTTCTCGGGCACCCAGGCTTTGTCGCCGACGGGCATGAAACCAGGAAAGCTCTTGGACAGGCCCCAATACGCATAGCGGTTCGGCCGTCCCTCGCCCAGAATCCCGATCGAACGCGCGGAGAGATCGTTGGCGATGAAAAATCCGAGCTGCGGTGCGAAGCTCGGGTCGTCGAGTTGGGAGGGATCGATGTCCTCGAGCAGGACGAAGCCCATCTCCACCTCGTAGTCGAGCAAGGGGGCAAGGTCTGGGAACTTGCTTCGAAGGGTTTCGGCGATCCCCGGTTCCACGTGATCGGCAGCCTCGATCAGCACCTCGGGCGATGGGAAAGGCACGTTGGCGCCGGAGCGAACCAGCGCGCTGGGGCTCTTCTCGAACACCGGCGGCACGCCGTCCGGATCGAAGGACGAAGCGGTCTCCTGAATGTGACCCGCGTACGAGAGACCGATGCCGTAGGCCTGGCCGGGATCGTCGAGAGGCACATACGCGCCCTGCCCGAGGTCGTAGCATTGAAATTCGGCGGGAACGGGCTCGTCGGAAAGCGGTCGAAGAAGGAAGTAGCCGAGCGCTGCCATCGATGGCAGGAGCAAGGCGGCCACGGTCACGGCGGCTTTCTTCATCGCAGATGACACCTTTCGATGGCGCGTCGTAGAGACTGCGTCGGATCATTTCCTCGCCGCGGCTCGCGCCAGGCCACGTGCCCGTCGGGTCGGATGAGTAGAGCGCCATCCTGCCCGATCCCGCAAAATTTTTCGAGCGCGCGCCGCGACGCGTCGTCCTCGCAGAGCGAGCCGAGCGACTGCGTCCGAAGCCCGGAGCGCAGCGAACCCTTGACTTGCAGCGCGGCATCTTGCCATTCGCCACCGCCGCCCCCTAGCAAGAGAGTCAAAGCCCTGGGGTCGAGGAGATCGTGCGTCGACCGAGTATTCTTCGGCGCGTCCAACCAAAGATGGGGAAACCTCGCCCCTGGACGTGCCGACGGGCGGTACTCAGTCACTGGATCGGCTGGCTCCTCTGGGGCAGAGCCGTCGGGGACGAGGGCTCCTTCCTCGTACACGTATCCGATGTCGAGGCCTATGCGGTCGAAGTGAGGAGCTTGGTCTGCGATGCTTTGGAGCACCCTTCTGTTCACTTCCGGTCGCTTCTCGAAGCGCTTCAGGGCGCGGAAGGCTGGCATGTCGACGAGCCGGGAGAATGCCCGGACCCAGGAAGCCGGAAGCCATCGCAATGGAGCGCTGTTCTTCAGGCGCGCGGCGAGCTCGAGCCCATGGCGGGGCAGTCCAAACGCCTCGATCACCTCGAACATCTTCTCGAAGTTGGCCCTGCTCTCGGCGCAGTTGCGCACTGCAATCGGGTGGCGCTCGCTTTGGTACGTATCGAGCAGCGCTTCATCTGCTTCTCCGTCGAGAACGGCCGCGAGCTTCCAGCCGAGATTGTGCGCATCTGCGATGCCGGTGTTCATTCCGAGACCGCCGGTCGGCGGAAATCGATGTGCCGCGTCACCCACCAGAAAGACCCTGCCGCTGCGGAAGGACTCGGCCACCTGAGCCGTCATGCGCCAGAATGCGATGGATTCGATCTGGATCGCGGCAGCGGCGATTCCCAGCGCCTTGCCGATGCGCGCTTGCAAAACCTCCGCGGTGTAGTCCTCTGCGCGCTCATACGGTGCAAAGATTGGCACGTGATAGACCCAGCGCTTCGCGATGTGGTGGGCGATCAAGCTGCCCACCGCCTCGGGGTGGAAGATCCAATAGAGCTTGGCAGGCGTCTGCACGTGCTCGCGAAGGTCCAACTCGAAGTACGCGTTGACGAAGTCTTGAATCTTGTCGGGTCCGTTCATCTCGATTCCAACGGCAGCTCGCGCTTGGCTCGCAGCCCCGTCGGCAGCGATGACGTAGCGGCTTCGGATGCGAAGCATCGTGTCGTCCCGCAGCCGGCGAACCACGCTGATCGTCGACTCGCCCTCCTCTTCGAGCGCTTCCCATTCGTGCTCGAACAGAACCTGCGTCTCTGGTGTCTGCTCGACGTGTGAGAGCATCCGCTTCTCGAGCTCGGTCTGGGAGAGGTTCAGGTATGGCTGCTCGAAACGAAGGTGCCGTCGATACTTGTCGGCATTCTTCGGATCTGCGAGCAGGTCGATCCGGCCGAGCTCCTCGTTGATCGTCTTGCAGAACATGATCCGTGCCGCGTCCGCTGGAGGCGATGCTTCGGCTCTGAGCTCTTCCTCGGTAAAGCCGAGCCCGTTGAGTATCTCGATCGAGCGGCCGTTGACTTCGTGCGCCTTTGGATGCCTGGAAAGGCTCGCGGCTCGTTCGACGATGATGCTTCGTATGCCTGCCCGCGCCAAACAAAGCGCGCTCACCATGCCGGAGGGGCCCGAGCCGATGATCAGAACTTGGGTTTCGAGCTCGACGGTCATGACGGGCTTGCAGCCGGCGCACGCATCGAAGGCTCGAGGGCTGTCTTGAGATACACGATGCTAATGAAGAGGATCGTGGTGAGCATGACGAACGCGAAGACGTTTTCGTTCAGGCCCATCACTACGAGGTGAAACTCCGGGTCGACGATCGAGCCTCCGTACGCTCCCTCGAGAATGGCCGCTCCCCAGAAGCCAAAGATGTTGCAGGCCTGCCAGGCCCAGGAAATGTAGAGGCTCGAAAGCCCTTGAGGACGCCTAAACCAGATCAGATAGAGATTGCAGAGGCCGGACAGTCCCAAGAAGACGAGCGCCCAGGCCAAGTGAAAGCGCGCGTGCCCGACCCAGCTCGGATTCAGGAGATGTGTCGAGCTCACGTCTCGCGCGATCGGCCCGAAGAACTCGAACACGCCGACCGTGAGAAGGATCTGAGCGACTCGGTAGCGTTTACTGACGGCTGCCATACAACCTCCATTGAGTTATTCGAATGAATAACTTATCTGCATAGGACTTGTCAAATGAACTAATTCGTGCTAGGTTCCGGGTAACGAATGCTTGAAATCACAAAGGAAACGGGATCTGAGTGCCCGGCCCCCGAAGGCGGCCGCGGTCAGGAGACTCGCGCCCGCATCATCGCCGCCGCCATCGAAGCGTTCTCCACGGACGGCTTCGAAGGTGCTTCCACCCGGCAGATCGGGTCACTGGCCGGCGAGAACCAGGGTCTCATCGCATATCACTTCGGCAGCAAGGAGAACCTCTGGAAAGCCGCAGTGGATGCTTTGTTTGGCGGCTTTCGCCACGAGCTCGAATCTCGCCGTGAGGTCCTCGCCGATGCCGATCCGCGCACGCGCCTGCGTCTGCTGATCTACTACTTCGTTCGCTACTCGGCCGAGCACCCGGAGCAGATGCGACTCATGGTTCAGGAAGGAAAGGCCGACAGCCCTCGCATGGAGTGGCTGGTCGATCGACACATCAGGCCGCTCTATGAAATCTATGCCGAGCTCATCGACGATGCCCAGCGCGCCGAAGCACTTCCGAACGTTCCACTCGTACACCTCTTCTACATCCTGCTTGGCGCGACCTCGCTCATTTTCACGCACGCGCCCGAATGCCAGCGGCTCACCGGACAGAACCCGACGGAAGAACCGATGATCACGGCGCATGCGGAAGCGATCTGCCGACTCCTGCTCAGGGATCGCGCTTGACGAGTTTCGGTCGACCGGCATCTTCACCCTCATGGGCTGCGACGCAGTGATCACCACGGTGACTTTTCGAGCACCGACGTAACAATGGGTCGTCCCTGGGTGTAGAGTGCCCAGCAGACTCGCGTTCAGCGATGGAGGATCCTATGAGCGCACTCGAATGGCTTGCAGCCACGGCACTGATGACGGCACTCTTCTGGGTTCCGTACGTTCTCGAGCGAATGGTGTCCTTGGGCGTGATCGGTGCGATGAAGCCGGTGGATCCCGAGGACGAGCTGAAGCAGGCCCTCTGGGCACGCCGCGCGAAGCGGGCGCACTACAACGGAGTCGAGAACCTCGTCGTGTTCGCCACATTGGTCCTCGTGGCGTTTGCGATGGGCAAGGGCGACGCACCCGGAATTCTCGTGGCGGCGCAGGTGTACTTCTGGGCACGTTTGATTCATTTCCCGGCTGGCGCGTTCGGTATGACCGGAGTTCGAACCGTTGCTTTCTTGACGGGCTTTGGCGCACAAGTGGTCGTTGCGCTGCGCATCTTTTGCTGAGCGGGGTGATGCGACTCGTCGTGGCTCCGCTCAACTACTCTTCTTGGTCAGTTCGGGCCTGGCTCGCGCTCGACCATGCAGGTGCTCAGTTCAAAACCCACGAAATCGGGCTCTACGTCGATCCGAATTGGCGTGAGAAGGTTCTTCGGTTCTCGGGAGCGGGGAAGGTGCCGATCTTGATAGACGGCAACCTCAGCGTGCATGAGGCCCTGGCGATCTGCGAGTACGCCGCCGAACGATTCCCGGCGGCCGGTCTTTGGCCGAGCGATCCGCAGCTTCGCGCGCGCGCACGAGCCGTGAGCAGCGAGATGAGCTCGAACTTCACCAACATCCGCAACGAGATGCCGATGAACTATCGCGGCAGGGCAAGACGATTTTCTCCGAGTGACGCGGCCATGCGCGAAATCGAACGTGTTCTCGACATCTGGAACGCATCGCTGTCTAGTTCACCCGGTCCGTTCTTGTTCGGCGAGTTTTCGATCGCCGATTGCATGTACGTGCCCGTTTTGAGCCGATTTCGAACCTACGGAGTGCCGCTTGGGCGCACGGCAGCGGCCTGGGAAGCCCGTATCTGGGAGCAACGCTCCGTTGCGAAATGGACGACGCTCGCGGAGCAAAGCGTCGCAGTCCCAAAGTATGACACCATCCTCTGATGGGTTCTCGTGCCAAGCGCGCGCCGTGAAGATGCCGGGCGCAGACGGCTATTCTCGTTTGAGTGCCCTGATGTAGAGGGATAGCGTTCCGCGCTTGTGGGCTTCGGTGAATTCCTGGCGATCGATACGGACCTTTCGCATGCACTTGCCGTCGATTCGAACGGCATCGACTCCAGCGAGCAGATCGATGAGCTCCTTCGCACCAGGCTTTGATTTGATCGGAGTTTCTGGAGCGGGCATTGCGCTCTTGTCAGGCGCCCCCCCCAGCCAAGTCGCTGTGAGAGCCTCGATCGGATAGATCCCGTTCTCGTACGAAGTCTCACAGCCGAGGAGCGCGACTCGGCCCAAGAAGGCCTCGTCCGATGGTGGATTCGACGGAATCGTCCCGATGCGAAGGCCCTCGAGAGACTCCATGGAGTCCAGGTGGTTGAGCACGAAGTAGTAGAACGCCACGTCGGCCCCAATGGAGCTAAGGCCGTAGCCTCCCTCTACTTTCCAGACGACGTGAGAGAGCTCGAACGATCGCAGCAGGCTCCAGATCTCGCTCGGACGGCTGTGCGTGCCGTAGTCGATGCCCGTTTGCCAGGCTAGAGCATCGCTGACGATCGGGCGACCAATTCCAAGCGTGAGGTGCTCGTCGTGCACGAGCACTTTTGCGTCTTCCGGCAGCTCGAAAGGGAGCTGGGAGAATGCCCCCAGAGGTGATTCGACGTGGACGCGCTTCTCCGAAAGCCAGCCGCCGATGAGCTTGATCGATGTAGAGTAAGGGCTCTGTCGGAGCATCGGATGGGTCGGCAGGAAGGGAACGCCTGCGCCGGCGACGAGCTGCGCCGCGATCAAAAGGACCAACGCAAAGCGAACGCCGGCACCCAGGCGCCAGGCCTGTGTGACGACGGCGGCCACACATGCTGCCATCCACGGCAAGTACGCCTGCAAGTAGCGATCTTGATGAAAGGTCCAGTACCAGAAGATGACTCCGATGCTGACGACTACGTAGAGGGCCGCAATCCGGGAACGCTTCGGAACGAAGAAGATGGCGGGCATGGTCAGCGTGTAGAGAAACCCGAACACCGGAACTCTTTCGTGAAATGCGCTCCAGTTATGTGGCCAGAATGCGAAGGTGAAGGGCGAAGCAAGGGTGTTCAGCACATCGCGCACCGAGTGTTTGGCTTTCCAGCCAGGGTCGGCAAATACGGTCAAGCGATCCTCCGCGCCCGGCACCCACGGGTGCGGCGGAAACAGCTCCCGAAGAAAAGGGAGCAAGGGATCACCGTAGAACAGATAGTTCTTGAGCCAATGTGGAGACGTTACGAGGAGGCCCGCGGCCGTCCCCACCCCGAGCGCGACAATCGTGCGTCGCCGAACGCCATCGGCAGAGCTCGCTTTGAAGAGCAGGTGAGCCGCTCGTCCGAGTAGCAAGAGGCCGGGGCCGAGAACCAGACCTGCGGCCGTGTACTTCGTGAGCAGCGCGGCGGAAGCGAAGAGGGTCGTCAAGAGCACCGGGCGAGCCGTGAAGTCGTTCCATGCGCGAAAGCCCGCTAGGGCGATCGGGACGGCCCAGAATGCTGCGACGTGATCGGCGCCTCCAATCAGGTTGGAATCGTAGAGATAGAGACCCGGGAACAAGAGCATGAACACCCAGGCATAAGGCTGGCGCTCACCGATCAGTGCTCTGGCTAGGACCGGGACGGAAGCAAGCGTTGCTACGAAGATCGTGAACTCGAGGTGCAGGCTCAACTCGATGCGGTCGAAGAGAGCCCCGACCGGAAGGAGAAATGCCCAGCCATAGATCACGGAAGCGAGCTGCGGGTACGCGCCGAGAAGCCATCCTTCACGGAACGCCTCGATACCGCCGCGAACGGCGTATTGTTCCGCGAGCGCGAGATGGTACCAGCGCGCGTCATAACCGAGGTTACCAGGGCTGAGGATGGGCAGATAGACGAGGAGAATGCCGACGACCCCTGCGCCGACCACGCCGATTGCCGTGACCGCGTTGGGGAACGTTGCGCATTTCAGCGCGGACGTTGCGCCTCGGAGCTCGCGGCGTCCCAGCCCGAGAAAGACTAGGGGCAAGAGCGGGAAGATCCAGCCGGACCAGAGCCCGAGCAAGCCGAGCACGAGCATCGCCATTCCAAAGGCGAATACGCCGAGCGCGAAGCCGAGAACCCAGCGCTGATCAGCCGCGAAGCTCGTGATGCAAAACGAATCGAGCAGTCGAGCCCCGAAGCCGAGACAGGCGACTGCCCAGACGCCGCAGGCCAAGAAGTAGGCAAGGTATCGCCAGATCAACCAGTCGCCGATGGGATACTGCAAGTGAACGGCGAGCAAAAGGCCCGCGGCACCGAGGCCGAGTGTCAACGCCAGAAGAGCGGGCTTCAGCTTCGAGGCGGGCATCCGCGCGGACTCTAACACTTCCGAGCGGCCGGGGGCTGCTTCGATCCGCGGAGCAGCACGACGCGGTACATCCCTCCGAGGATGCTCGGCTCGTCGTGCACGAGATCGCATGGCAGTCCTTCGATGATGTCGCCGAAGCGCCGGTTGATGTCCGTGCCAAGCAGCGTCGAAAATGCGTTCGACAAGCGTCGCCCCAAGCTCGGTCTGCTGCCGTCGGGCAGAAACTTGTCGAACACGACGATGCGACCATCCGGACGCAACACACGGATGGCTTCCGACATGCAGAGAGCGGGGTCGGGAACGACGCTCAGGATCAGGTTGAGGATGACGGCATCGAACGATTCATCGGCGAAAGGCAGCACTTGCGCATCGCCGACCCTGAGCTCGATGTCGCATCCCGCAATTGGAAGCTTCTTCTTCGCCTGAGCGAGCATGGCTTCGCTCAGATCCACGCCGACTGCTCTTACGCCTTCGGGGAGGTAGATCAGGTCGGAGCCGGTACCCACCCCGACGAGGCACACCTCGTCGCCGGCACGCAGACTCACGAGCTCCATCGCCCGCTTGCGGCCCGGACCGAAGAGCCGCTCCGAGCCCCCGTCATAAATCGGGGACCAGAGTCGGTACACGAGCTGATTCCAGCGATTGGTCATTCGCATAGGCGAGACTCCATGAAGGTCAGGTTCCGCAGAAGGTCTGTCGAACGATTTGATCGGGCCGTGGCGGTGCAGCGTAATGTTCATGGGACGGCTGGTCATCGTAGGGTGACGACAGCACTTCGATGAGCTCTTCGAATGGCCGGAGATCACCTTCTTCGACTGCAGCCTGAATCGCCGCTTCGACCCGGTGATTGCGCGGAATGAAAGCGGGATTCACGGATCGCATCTCGACCCGACGCTCCGCGGAGGATCGCTCGTCAGCGGCGAGGCGACGTCGCCATCGCACCGCCCACTCGTCGAAGACCGCAGGATCATCGAAGAGGCCGCTCACCCATTGGTCATCTACCGCGCTCGGGTGCGCGAGGTCGCCGAGTCGTCGGAAGGTGAGCGTGAAGTCGGCTGAGCTCTTTGCCATCCGTGTGAGTAGGTCCTGGGCAAGCACCGCATCTCCATCCTTCGGCTCGCCGAGCCCGAGCTTTCGTTGCAAGCCGGCTCGATAGAAATGGTCGAATCGATCCGGAAATGTCTGGATGACCTCTGTGCCCAAAGCGACGGCGATCTCTGGATCGCCGGAGATGAGCGGCAATAGGACATTCGCAAGCCCCACGAGGTTCCAGTGCGCGATCGACGGTTGCTTCGCGAACGCGTACCGACCCCGCTGATCGATGGAGCTGTAGACCGTATCGGGATGATAGCTATCCATGAACGCGCAGGGTCCATAGTCGATTGTCTCTCCGGCGATCGACATGTTGTCGGTGTTCATGACCCCGTGAATGAACCCGACGAGCTGCCAGCGGGCGATCAGCTCCGCCTGCCGCTCGATCACCGCAGCGAGCAAGGAGAGTATGGGATTGTCCGCCTCGGACGCCTCGGGGTAGTGACGGGCGATGACATGATCGGCCAGCATTCGGAGTGCGTCCTGGTCGCGCCGGCCGGCGAAGAACTGGAAGGTCCCTACCCTGATATGACTCTGCGCCACCCGGGTAAGGACCGCGCCTGGCTGATGTGTTTCACGCACGATCCGCTCGCCCGTCGTCACGGCGGCGAGCGAACGCGTGGTCGGGATGCCCAGTGCCGCCATCGCCTCACTGATGATGTACTCGCGCAAGACCGGACCAAGTCCGGCGCGCCCATCGCCGTTGCGAGAAAACGGCGTGGGACCCGCCCCCTTGAGCTGAACATCACGGCGCACGCCATCCGGAGCGATCAACTCTCCGAGAAGAATCGCCCGACCATCGCCCAACTGGGGCACCCAGGTGCCAAACTGAAACCCCGCATACGCCATGGCCAGAGGCTCGGCGCCCTCCGGCACGCGATTCCCGGCGAACACTTCGATGCCCTCGGGCGTGAGTAAGCGCTCGGGGTCGAGCCCGAGCTCACGCGCGAGGCACTCGTTCAGACGAATCAGGCTCGGCCTGGACACCGGAGTGGGCGACCGGCGCGCGAAGAACCGCTCGGGAAGGCGCGCGTAGCTGTTGTCGAAGGGAAACAATGAAGAGCCCACCTTTCACCTGGCCGAACACGCGGGGACCGGTTCGGCGCCGGCATGCCCGTAGGCACCCGTCATGACGGAAAGCATGTCGGCGATATATGCTGAGAACCCAATGTGTCGAGCCGAAGCCCGCTTAGACCGGCAGGTGCTTCTCTTGTCCGCCGCATCCGCGGCGAGTGTGCTTGCGTAAATAGTCCGCCGCGAAGATGAGCGGCGCACCGAGCCAAGCCATCGCGTACATCGGCAAAGGGACGGGGCCGGTGCCGAGCACGCTGCAAAGCGGAGGGAAGTAGAGCGCGCCCCAGGAGAAGAGGATTTCGATCGCGACGCCGATGAGGATGAGGTGGTTGGCGAGAAGCCCGCGATCCAAGCCCGAGCGGGTGTCGGAACGGCGACCGATCAGGTTGCCGATCTGCATGAGCATGATCGTCGCGAGCGCGAGCCCCGTCGCCGACTGGTACAATGGATCGGCGGCGGTGAGCCGCTCTCCGTAGTGCCAGCCCCCGGCGTGCAAGACCCAGAAGAAGAGACAGAGCGAGTATGCGGCCTCGATCAGTCCTAGGAAGAAGTAGCTGTGGGCGACCAAGCGGAAGCTGAGCAGAGGCGCATCGCGCCGGCGGGGGGATCGCCTCATCGTGTCCTGGTCCGTGGGCTCCTGGCCGAGCGCCATCGAGGGAATGATGTCCGTGCCGAGGTCGATCGCGAGGATCTGAATGATCGTCAGCGCCAGTGGCACTGGAAAGAGGATGTAGATCAGGTACGGGAGGATCTCGGGGCCGTTGCTGACCAGCACGTAGTTGGTGAACTTTCTGATGTTGTCGAAGATCGTGCGCCCTTCGGCAACTCCGGCGACGATCGAGGCGAAGTTGTCGTCGAGCAGGATGATTTGAGCAGCCTCGCGAGCGACATCGGTGCCTCCGACGCCCATCGCCACGCCGACATCCGCCGCTTTCAGGGCCGGCGCGTCGTTGACGCCGTCCCCCGTCATGGCCACCACCAAGCCGAGCCGCTTGAGAGCGGTGACGATCTTCATCTTCTGTTCAGGCGTCGTCCGCGCGAACACGCAAGCGCCGCGTTCGAGAAGCTCGCAGAGCTCGTTTTGTCGCAGACGCTCTAGCTCATCGCCGGTGACGAGAAGTGCCCGCCCATCTTCGGCAGGCGAAGCGGATGCTGGCAGGATCTGCGCCTTGCGGGCCACCGCAACGGCCGTGCGGGGATGGTCACCGGTGACGAGTAGAACTCGAATGCCCGCTTGATGGCACTGGTTCACGGCGTCGGGGACTTCTGCCCGAAGCGGATCCTCGAGGCATAGGAATCCCAGTAGAGTGAGCCCGCGTTCGAGCTGGTCTTGCTCAGCATCGTCGGCCGCGGCCGCCAGACCGCGTTCGGCAATCGCGATGATGCGCTGACCCTCACCGGCTAGCTCATCGACGAGCGCATCGGTTTCGGTGAGCGACTCTTGGGTCGCACTGCGCGCCCTCCCATCTGGCTGCGCGATCTCGTCGATCAAGGGCCGGAGCGCCTCCCAGCCGCCTTTGACCGCAACGACCGATTCCTCTCCGTCCCGCCAAACCCCAGCCGACCTTCGCTTGCGTACGTCGAAAGAGAATCGCCGCTTGACCTGCTGAAGAACCCCCTCGACGTCACCGACTTCGTTCTCGAACATGTCGGCTAGGGCGACGTCGAGCGGATCCCCTGCCCACGTGTCCCCGTGCCGGTGGACTTCACTTGCGATGAGACCCGAGCGGAGCAGGCTCGCGCGCCTTGGGTCTGTGGGCAGGATCTCGCCGGCCCCCGCATCGACCATCCGGGCGATCGACAACTCGTTGAGCGTGAGCGTGCCGGTCTTGTCGGTGCAAATCGCGTGCACCGCACCGAGCGCCTCCACCGCGTTGAGGCTCTTGACGAGCACGTTCTTGCGCGCCATCCGCAGGCTTCCCATCGCCAGCGAGAGTGTGAATGTGGGGAGCAAACCCTCCGGAACGTTGGCTACGATGATGCCGAGCATGAAGACGAGATTCACCCAGAGAGGGCGCCCCGCAAACACGCCGTAAGTGAAGAAGCCAACGCCCATCGTGACCGCAATCGCGGTCAGCACCCGGACCATGTGCGTGGTCTGCCGCTCGAGCGGAGATGCCGGCCGTCGGATGTCCCGGGAAAGCGCCGCCACCTTGCCGAACTGGGTTCGCTCCCCGGTTGCGAACACGACCGCAACGCCCGAACCCTTGAGAATGGAGCATCCCGCAAAGACGATGTTGCCGCTGTCGATGATACGACCGGATTCGGCCGCGTCCGTGAGAGCCATTGCAGCGGATTCGCCCGTGAGCGGCGCATTGTTCACGAGGAGCTCGTTACACTCCACCAGTCGTGCGTCGGCGGAAATCCGATCACCTTCCCTGATGAGAAGCACGTCTCCGGGAACGACGTCCTCGGCGAGCATCTCGAGCTCGCGACCCTCGCGGCGCAATACCAGACGAGGGGGCAGGAACTGCGACAAGGCCTGCATGGCGCGCTCCGCCCTGTATTCCTGGAAGAACGCAAACAAGGCATTGAGCAACGAGACACCGAGCAGAGCCCATCCGAGGACGTTCATTCGCTCGCCGGGCTGCATCGCATCGGCGACGAAACAAAGCCCGGCAGCCACGTCGAGCAATAGGCTGAAGAAATTCGTCAGCTGCCGGACGAGGCTTCGGATCAAGCGAAACCGAACCGGAGCCCCCAAGGTGTTCTTGCCGAGCTCGCGTAGACGCTCCGCGGCTTCCGCATTCGTCAGCCCTTCCGAGCGGCTGTGTAGCAACTCGAACACCCGCGTCGGCGCTACCTCGTGGATCTGACTCACGACGGCGTACCGTAGATGGCGATGTCGCACGGAGCGCTTCGCAAGACCTGCTCGATCGCACTGCCGTACACCGAGCGCTGGCGAAGGGAGATCGCAGATGCACCCATGTAGATGATCTGGGACTTGGCCTTGTTCGCCTGGATGACGATCTCCTTGGGCAAGTCGTCGGAGAGGACGACCGCAGCGTCGAGCCGTCCCAACGGCAGGTTCAACTCGGTGCTCAGCGCTCGCTCGATGCCGAGAACGTAGGCCTGCCCTCGTTCGATCAGAACTGCGGCCTCGGCATGGCCAATGGCTCGAAACCGTTGCCGACTCATGCGATGCACCAGGAGGACTTCCAACTGCGCAGACTCCGGAACCATCAAGCGAAGGAAAGGCAATCCCACTTGAATGCCTTCCGGCCGGCCGCTCACGGGAACCAGGAAGCTGCGGGGCCCGCCTAGAAGTCCGGGCTGGATGACTCGGAGCGAGAGAACCTGACAGCGTCCCTCGCGGAGCAACTGCTGAGATACCGTTCCCGTCAGAAACCCGCGACCCTTGTGGCGGGCGCGAGTGCCGCAGACCAAATAATGATCGCGTCGCTGCGGGACGAGCCCGAGCAAGGTCGCAGCCACTGCGCCGCGCGCGGGATGCACTGCGATCTCGCACGCCACGGACAGTGATGCGCATTCGGATTCGATGCGCGCGAGACCCGTCTCGAGGACGGAGTCCGGGAGTTGCCCATCGTGGACGTGCAGCACTCGCATCCTCGGCTCCGGAAGCCGCGTTGCCATTCGCATCGCGTAGCGAGCAACCCAGTCACCGTGAATCGACCCGTCGTAGGCGAAGTGGAGCATGACTGACCCGAGGAGATCTGCGGTCATTCCAAACTGGAAAGAACTTACGCCGAGAGCCTTACCAGAGCGGTCTGAACGCCGCAATCGAGGGTTCCGCACACGCAATCGTCGGGGTCGCCCCGAGGCAAGTCCCCTGCTACATTCGCCGCCACTTGGCTCCAGAAAGGTGTCGGGCAGGGGACCGGGAGAGACAAATGACTCGATTGATAGCTTTGATCGGATTGTGCGGGTTGATCGCCGCAACGGGCTGTGGTTCCGACAGCACGAGCCCCACGGGTGCCGACCGCGAGTATTCGGCCACGATCGTACGAACCACCTACGGCATCCCGCACATCACCGGCAGCGACTTCGGCAACCTCGGGTACGGCGAAGGCTACGCCTACGCGCAGGACAACTTCTGTGTTCTCATGCGCGAGATCGTGGCAGCCAATGGCCACTCGGCCCGTTACTTCGGCGAGGAGCATGCGAATTCGGACTTCGTCTTCTCGCTGGTCAACTCGGACGAGTTCATCGAGAACGAGTTCATCGGAAATTCGAGTGAAGACATTCAGGATCTGTTCAAGGGCTTCGCTGCGGGCTTCAACAGGTATCTCGCGGAGACCGGCGTCGAGAACCTGGCCGAAGGACCCGAGGGCTGCCGCGACGCCGACTGGGTTCGTGAGATCACGGACGGCGATGTCGCCAAGAGGCTCCACAAGCTGATTCTACTCGCCGGCATCGACGCCGATCTCGGACCCGCGGCGGTGACCGATCTCATCATGGCAGCCTCTGCAGCTGCGCCAACTCAATCGACTGCAAGCACCGCAATGCGAGGCCCCGAGAGCCTGGCCCTCGACGCGAGTTGGCTCGAAACCCGGCAGGTCGATGCGATCGGCAGCAACGCATACGCGATCGGCGCCGCGGGCTCACAGACTGGCCGTGGCATTCTTCTCGGCAACCCGCACTTTCCCTGGCAGGGCCCCGAGCGATTCTACGTGCAACACCTCACGGTTCCCGGGCAGTACGACATGATGGGGGCATCCCTTCACGGGGTGCCGCTCGTCTTGATCGGCTTCAACAAGGACGTCGCCTGGACGCACACGGTATCCACGGCCCAGCGCTTCACCCTCTTCGAGCTCGAGCTCGTCGACGGAGACCCGTACAAGTATCACTACGATGACGAGGTCCGCGAGATCGAAGCGACTCCGGTGACGATTCAGGTGAAGCTCGAAGATGGCAGCATCGAAGAGCGCACCGAGAACATCTACACGAGTCACTACGGTCCGATCTTGGACTTGGGCGCCCTGGTCAACATCGTCGGCGGATGGCCGACACCGGCCGGCACCTTGTTCTCGATGCGCGATGCGAACATCGACAACACGCGGATCCTCGATCAGTTCGTCAAGATGGGCCAATCGACCTCGATCGCCGATTTGCAGAACGCGCTCAAGGACGTGGGCATCCCATGGGCGAACACGATCGGGGCGGATCGCGCCGGAACGGGGATGTACGCGGACGTCACGACCGTTCCGCACATCACCCAGGACCAGCTGATCGACTGCGCCGAAGGATTCAGCTCCCTGGTCACCGATTTCGGCGTTGCTTCGCTGAACGGTTCGAGAAGCGAGTGCGAATGGGGAAGCGACCCGGACGGACCCGAAGGCCTCTTTGGATACGACAACCTACCCATGCTGACGACGAGCGAAGCCGTACCCTACGTGGGCAACGCGAACGACAGCTACTGGCTGAGCAATCCGGATAGCCTTCTCGAAGGCTTCTCGCCGCTCATGGGCCGCAACGGCAAGCAGCCCCCCGAGGGCATCGAGCAGTCGCTTAGAACACGACAGACGTTTCTACAGGCCGAGCAGCGCATTGCGGGCACCGACGGTTTGGACGATGCCCCGGGATTTACCGTAGAGCTCTTGCAAGAAGTCATGTTTGGGAGCCGCAACATCGCCGGCGAGATGACCCGCAATGATGTGCTCGCGATCTGCAATGGCATCTCGGACTGGATGCAAGGCGATTGCGACCCCGGGACCGAGGGCGAGCAGCCGTACAGCGCCAATCCGGAGGAGGCAGCGGAGGCGTGCAGCATCCTCGAGAACTGGGACGGCCTCTTCAATACCGACAGCGTCGGGCCTGCCCTTTGGACTCGGTTCTGGCTCTCCGCGCGCAGCATCCCTGGGCTTTGGGCGGTTCCGTTCGACCCCGCAGACCCCGTGGGCACGCCGAACACCCTGAACGATGAGGACGCCGAGGTGGTCGAAGGCGTACGATGTGCGCTCGGACGCGGCGTGGACTTCCTCGTCGCCAACGACATCCCGCTCGATCGGCCCTGGGGCCAAGTGCAGTATCGCAAAGTCGGTGACGAACAAATCCCGATCCACGGCGGGAACCCGATGTTCATGTTCAGCAACATCAGCGCCGTCTGGGTCGAGGGCGAGGGTT
Source organism: uncultured delta proteobacterium (assembly GCA_963786865.1). Lineage (GTDB taxonomy): Bacteria > Myxococcota_A > Polyangia > Polyangiales > Houyiibacteriaceae > SG8-38. Next base: position 35,125 of record CAWBAV010000005.1, read on the forward strand.
ACAGCGAGATTCCTCACGGGAACAGCTACATCCAGACCGTGACCTGGGATGAAAGCGAGTGCCCGGATGCGTACGCCGTCTTGACGTATTCACAGTCCACCGATCCGGCCTCCGAGCACTACGCCGACGTGACGCGACTCTATTCGGGCAAGGGTTGGAACGACATGCCGTACTGCCCGGCCGACATCGAAGCGGCAAAGATCTCGGAAACCGAGATTTCTACACAGTAGCGCGCGGGCCTTCGCGGTCGGCGGGTCATGGCGTCGAGGTCAGTACGGCTCGCGCTTGCTGATCTTGATCGACTCGCCGCCCGAGAGGTTTGCACTCGTGCTCAGATCATTGGCAACGGCCATTTTCTCTGCAGTCCATTGGCTTTCGCTTCGAGCCGCGATCGCCATCAGCGTCTCGCCTGGCTGGGCTTTCACGAGGCGTAGGCGATGGACGTGCACCTCGCGGAGCTCATGGTCGGAGAGCTCATGGAAGCTCCGGGCGCTCGCCTCGAAGCTCGGTTGGTGTTCGTTCCAACGCGAGACGGGCGTGGCGCCCAGGACTCGGTAAACGATCCCGTCTTTCGCAATCCAGGTGAGGAAGAGATTGATCTCTTGGCCTTCGTCTACGATTCGGGCGATGCCGGAAACCGCTGGCAATTGGTTGAGCTTTTCAACCTCGCCTCGCGCGAGAAAGGGGAATCTGGTCCCGAACTGATCGGCGAACGTCGTGGGATCATCCCCCTTGCCAGCGACCTGCAGCACGAGAACCGCAGATCCGTCCTCGGGTTGAGCAACGACGGCACTGAGGCCGTTGGCGTGCTCCCAGCCTGCCGGAAAGCTCATACCGAAAACCAGATCGGGATGCACGAAGCGATGGTCTAGAAACACCCCCGCTCGGACGGACTCGTCGACGATGAGGCCATCGAGGCGTTGCACGAAATCCGCACGATCGATGGCGATTCGATCCGCCGGCGCCACCTCGAGCTTGGCGGCATATTCGCGAGCATCATGCGAACGATCCGGTGTGGTCGGGTGCGAATCGAAGAAGCTCATCGTGCGTGGATCGCGTCCACCTTCGAGCTCCTGCTCACGGGTGAGGGCGTCCATGCTGCTTGCCAAGGCCGCGGGATCCCAGCCCTCGGCGGCGGCGTACTCTTGCCCGAGGCGATCGGCCTGCGCCTCTTGCTTGCGGCTGTAGCTCGCCAGCGCCAAGGTCGCGGGAAGCTGCCCTACCCCGGCCACCGCGCTTCCCAAGCCGGGCGAGACGATCGAGGTGGCCGCGCCGCCGATGCCTGTCAGCACCTGCAAGGGGATCCAGGCTCGGCTCTTGGCCTTGCTCTTCGCGGAATGGCGAGCAGCGACGTGAGCGATCTCGTGCCCTAGGACGGTCGCGAGCTCATCCTCGTTGTTCAAAAGGGCGAGCAGGCCACGCGATACGTAGATGTGGCCGCCGGGAAGCGCGAAGGCGTTCGGCTCCTTCATGTCGACTACGTGGAACTCGTAGTCGAGCTGACTGCGCGACGAGTGCTTGGCGAGTCGCTGTCCGATGTGCTCCACGTAGGCGGTGAGCTCCGCGCTGCCCGCGAAGCCCATCGACCGTTCGACCTCGGCGGCGGCCTGTCGCCCAATCTCGACTTCTTCTTCTTCGCTCATCGCGCGACGGGTGCGCGCGGTGCCCGGATTCGCGGCGCAAGCCAGCAAACCGAGGGCCAGCGCGATGCCGCTGATGGCGACGATTCTGCTCGACACCACGCGCGCGGGAGGCTCTCTCGGCTCAGAAAGCGACTCTTGCATGACCCGAGTGTGGTCGCTGTCCGCTGCTTTTCAAGCTCGTGAATGGTGGATCTACTCGCAGGTCGTCGAGGCGGCCTCTCCCGCAAAACGTGCAGCGGTCCAGTCCAGCATGAGGGGCACGTTACTTCCCGTGGTCTCGTCGTGTTCCAGGCCCCGAAAGACGCGGTAGTCGGGGTGACTCCCGATCTCACATAGCCTTCGGTGTAACGTGTTCGTCAGAAGAATGGGTACGCTCAAGTCGTCCGCACTTTGAAGAAGCAGGATGGGTGCCTCGGTTCGAGCGTAGCCCGGTGAGTTTTCGAGCAGTCGCTCGCGCCAATCGTTTGAGTCCAGGGGGCTAGTGCTGAACGTCGGTCCCTCGAAAAGGCGGCCGGCCTCGGCGAATTCGCCGATGCACGCGTCGTCTTCGAGCAGATCCTCGATCACATCTCGCGCATCGGAGCTGAAGATGTCGGCGATCGAAAGCTCGTCGTACGCCCCCTCGAACCCGAGCCCCAAGAGCCAGAGGAGGTATCTCGGGCCGGGGAGGAGCGCGCCCGCCTGAACGACCGTATCGAACTCGCTTCCCGGCGCCGCGCTCACTATACCGAACAGCTCAAGCCGAGGCGCCCAGTCGGCTGCGATCTCCCCTGCGAAGAGCGCGCTATGTCCGCCTTGTGAAAGACCCCAGACCGCGAGCCGGCTGCTAGCGCCTGCCTCTTCGATCTCCAGCACCGCTTTCGCGATGTCCAGCACCGCGCGGCCCTCGCTTGGACCGACGAGGTAGGGGTGAATGCCGGGCGTACCCAGTCCCTCGTAGTCGGTCGCTACGCCAACATAGCCAGCGGCGATGAGCTCGGGGGCCACGGCGTAGAAGTCATGCCCGCCTCGATAGCCCTTGGAAGGTGCGCAGCGGTCCGAAACGCCAGTGAGCCCGTGCGCCCAACTCACCACGTCGCGTCCCCTCTGCGGCGCGGGACCTGCCGGCGCAGCCACCATGCCAGTCACGGCAATCGGCGATCCGTCGACAGCAGTCGAAACGTACATGACTCGCCACGCTCGACTTCCTTCGGAGAAAGGTTCCATCGCCTCGGCGCGAATCAGCGCACCCGGAACATCCGATGGAAGCGGATCCGGTGGGACGTAGAACTCGCTGCTCGACTGCTCTTCACTGCTCCCGCAGCCAATGGATGCCGCGAGCGCGTAAGCAAGGAGCACGGACCGACGCACGCGAGCGTCGGGATTTGCGCATGGAATGGACACGGCAGCCTCCTTGCGAGCCTAGGGGAACTTCAGTGCTCGATGTCGATGCTAGATGACCCAGGACGCCACCGGATATACGTAATTGTTCACTTCTAGCGCGTCCTGAAGCAAATGCGGTGTGTCATGCGGAACGTCGCGTGCATTGCGGATCTCGGCGCGCGCCGATACTGTCGTCGTCGCGAGATGGTGAAACCGGCTGATTTTTTTGATGCGTTCGAGAAGGCTGCGCTGGCTGACCCGGAGGCAGCCGCGCTGCCCAATGCCGTGTTTCGATTCGAGCTCAGCGGGGAGGATGGCGGCACTTGGACGCTCGACCTTCGAAAAGGCACGACGTCTGGGTTCGTCACTCGCGAGCATCGACCCGACCCCGACGCGACAATTCACGTGGCCTCGGACGACTGGGTGGCACTGACTACCGGGCAGATGAACCCCATGCGCGCCTTCATGGGTGGGAAGATTCGAGTGCTCGGCGACCTGAAGCTCGCGGTCAGCCTTCCCAACGTGGTGAACATGGCCGAAGGGTTCGGCATCCACGCCGAGAGCCCCTTCTCGGCCGCCGCGGCGCGAGTGCGACGGGTCGTGTCCGCAGTCTTTGGCGCGCGGCCCAGCGTGGACCCCATGCCACCGCACGTAGGGAGAGCCCTGCCCTGGCTCGGCGCCGGCCGCGCACTGACAGACGATCCCACCGCGTTCCTCATGCGCTGTCGAAAGCGCTTCGGCGACACGTTCGTGGTCGACGCGTTTGGCTACCGCTTGTTCTGCCTCTTCTCGCCGTTGGGCGTGCACAACTTGTGGAGGTTACCCGAAGAAGAGGCGAGCAAAGCCCTCGCCGACCTCACTTTGTTGAGCCACAAGCTTCCAATCGAGCTCTTCGAAGGCCGTAGAACGTTGCCGCACGAGCTCTTCGCGCGCGACGATGTCGAGGCGTATCTCGAGAACCTTCGCACAGCGGTCGCGTTCGAGCTTGATGATCTCGGCAACTCGGGGTCGATCGAGCTTTTCACGTTCACCAAGCGACTCGCGCATCGCATGGGTCTCGCAAGCTGGGGCGGCTTGAACGCGCTCTCCGCCGAAGAGCTCGACGCGCTGATCCCACACTTCGAGCAGCTCGATGCGTCCGAATCGTTCGTGCATCCGCACAAAGCCATGTTCGCGACGGCGACGCGCAAGAGTCGGGAACGGCGCGCGATGCAAGCGATTGAAACGATCTTCATCGAAGCCCTCGCGAATCGTCCGCGCGTGCAAAGAAGCGACCTGTTTTCGCGCATCTGCAGCGCCTGGGATGGCGTGCCGATCCCCGACCGCGAGATCGGGATCGCACGCGACGTCATCGTCGTTCACATGGGCTCGCAAACGAACCTTTTCGCGGCGATGGCCTGGACCCTGGTCTACGCGCTACGAGAGTCCTGGCTGATCGACGAGATCCGACGCGGCGATGAGAGCCGCGTCGATTCTTTCAGCCATGAAGCGATTCGCATGAGTCAGCGCTCGATCGTGCTCCGTCGTGTCGTCAGCCCGATCGAGATTTCCGACGAACATCGGACGTATCGATTGTCGCCGGGCACGCTGGTGGCCACGATGCTTTCGGTCACCAACCGCTTCGCGGCTGCAGGGCTCGAGCAGTTCAACGTCGACAACTACCGAGGAGCCACCTTCGTGCGTGCGGACGAGCTACCCGCGCGCGAGCTAGTAACGACGTACGGCCACGGCAAACACAGCTGCCCCGCGCATCGTTTCTCCACATTGGCGATTCGCCATGCGACCTGCGAGCTCGTTCGGCGCTTCGAGCTCAGCCCGCTTTTCGAGGCGCCGCTCCCTCTTCGACGACAGATCGGCGGCATCGCGCGCGCGGATCGACCTTGCGAAGTCGCTTATCAGGCGCGCGGGAGAGCCACGAATCGGCGCTCGGAGATCGTCCCGAAATTGAGAGACCGCCCGGTGACCCGCAGATCGAAGCGCGTGGCGGAATAGGGTCCGGATGATCGAGCTGCAAGAGTATGGTACGCAACGCTCATGAAATTGTTGAGCTGCGTATGCGCGGTCTTGGCTCTTTCGAGCTGTAAAGATCCCGCGTTCATCCCGGGAACCGGTACGTTGCCCGATTGCAATGAGCCGCCTGTGACCGATCTCAACGACACGGTCTGGTTCAACACGGGGCCTGCAACGGTTCTCACGGCGGGATGCCTGGATGTTCAACCCGACACCACGGTGGAGTCGTGCCCAGAGAACTGGGCGTTCACGCAAGATGGGAACGATATCGACATCACCGTCGACGAGTACCGGGTCAAGGGCCGGTTCTGTGGTGACCAGCTGTATCTAGAGGGCGGCTGGTGGCTTTCGGTCAAGAATGAACAGGGCCGCTGCGACTACGAGGACGACGATGGGGACGAGTTCGGCATCCAAGCGGGGGGCAACGTCTTGACCTACACCGCGTCCAATCCAGAAAACTTCGGTTTCGCCGAGCTGACCGGCGTTTTGCTCTTGGAGGGCGACTGCAGCGTTAATTACGAAGCAACCTTCCAGCAGGTTTGGTCCCCCCCGCCACCGAGTTGATCGGACGAGCGTCGCGCCGATGCTCCGTCATCGACTTCAATCGTCCCCACAGACTGCTTCACCGGCACCGCCGCAGGGGATGAAGCCCCAGCAGATCCCGAGTCCGTCGGATCGAAGACCGCAGCTATGATTCTGGCCCGCGGTGAGCTGATCAAAGAGCTCCCCGGCTGGTGGGTCGAGAACACCAGAGGTGATGCGGTCTGTGCCCCAGCAGGTCGTGCTGTCGTCGGTCAGGATGCCGCAACTGTGTAGCCAACCGAGGCCGAGCGTCTTGAACGTTTGCGCGTCCGGCGGTGTCGCTTGACCGCAATGCAAGCTCGGTCCGCCGCACGCGTCCTTGGTGCCCGCGCCCCAGCAGCTAGCGTTCCCCGACGCGTCGAGCGCGCAGTAGTGCCAGAACCCGGCGAAGAGCTTCACGAAGGTCCCCGGCGGCGCGAGCGCCTGGCCCCAGTTTGGTGAGATCGAGTCGTCGGTCAGACCGGCGCCCCAGCACTGAATCGTTCCTCCGGTGGTCAGCCCGCAGTTGCTGTAGTGTCCAGCGACGATCTGGGTAAACGTCCCGCCAGGGGACACCCCTTGGCCGCAGGCATATTGATTGTTCCCGCATTCCTCATCGTCCGTCGCTCCGCCCCAGCAGCGGACCGTCCCGTCGGGGCGCAGTCCACAGGCGTGGTTGAACCCGAGGGCGACGGTTTCAAAAGACTCTCCGTCTGGGAGCGCCGTCCCCTGCCCTTCGCCCCAGCACTCGACGGACTGGTTCGGGCGGACCCCGCAAGAGTACGTGCTCGCGGTATGAATCTCCTCGAAGACTGGGTTCTCCGGGGGCGCGACATCAGCGTGCGCGTCCAAGCCCCAGCACTGGACGCTGCCGTCCACCATCAAGAGGCCGCAGCTGTGGTCTCCCCATGCGGCCAACTGCGAGAACCGCGGGCCCAAATCTCCCCCGGTGCCTCCCATGCCACCCGATCCGCCGCCACCTGTACCGGCTGAACCACCAACGCCAGCGGTCCCGCCGCTGCCGCCTGGACCACCACTTGAGGAGCCGCCGCACCCAAGAGGGACGAGAACGCTCGATATCAAGAGTATTGGGAGTATCGTGAAAACGCGCATGCTTCCTCCTGCCGTCAAAGCAACGCAAACGGCGTGCCAGGCGGAAATCAAGATGTTTTCGCCTGCGCGAGGATCTGTCACCGCAATCCATGCGCCTCGGGGCAGTGTATGCGCAGCAAATTCGCGCGTTCGGGTTCCGTCGTCGTTCTAGAACAAGCGGCCGTATCCGAAGCTAAAGACGTCGACCGTGAGCCCGTCGGTGCGCCAGTAGCGGCTGAACGCGAGCTCCAGGCGGTTCGGAACGGGACCCTGCAACGGATCGAGGTAAACGAGGATCTTGCCCCCGAGCTCGTGGGCTCGAAACTCGGCCAAATCCGAATCAGACGTTCGCGGCGCGTCGCTTTCCGGCTCGGACAGCTCCAGAGACCTCGTCCAAAAATATACCGCGTTCTGATCGTGAAATCGATAGCTCGCGCGAAGGTAAGCGCGGTGAGTGACGTATTGGTACAGCTCCGTCGTCACGGTGTGTGCGCGCACGTCGTAATCGTCGAGATAATACCGGTAGCCGAGACGGAGCGTGGAATGGGTAGCAGGGATGTGCTGGGCGAGAAGACCGTAAAGGGCGTGGCGTCTGCGCTGATCTGGAAAGCGCTCCTGAATGCGTCCCTCGCAAGCGGTAGTCTCTGGATCGCAACCGACGGGGACGGTGTTCCAAGGGGTGAGGAGCTCTCCGGCCTGCCAGGTGAATCCGTAGCTGCCCTTGACCAAGGTGGTCGGGCTGAGGATCTGCGTGACTTCAGCGTTGGCGTTGAACGCACCGCGAACGTCGCGCTCGTTGCCGGGAGGGGTGAGACCGCCGTCAGGCCCGTACGGTCGAAACACGTCGACGTAGCCACTGACGCTCACGCCCAAGGTGGCGTTGTTCTGCGCCACGCCACGCGCATACGCGAGCCCGCCGAAGACCGAGCGATACCACTCTTCGAGATGCACGCCGTAGCGAAAGTCCAGCATGTCTTCATCGGATGCCGTGTACGCGGTGTTGATGTCGAGAGTCACAGTCTCGTTGGTGCGGGAGGCAGAGGTGATGACGTCGATGGCATCGGTCGAAGCCGAAGTGATGATGTCGACCGGGACCGTCAGCCTGTGCTGGACTTTTTCGTTTTGCCGCGCGACCAGCATCATGGCCGGATTCCAGACGTCGAGTGTCTCTGAGCCTCTGACGCCCGGTCCGGCCTGGGACTGATAGCCGAAGCCGCGCTGAGTGAAGTACGAGAACCTCATCAGCAGCTCTTCGACCTTCCACTGCTGGTCGGAGTCGTCGGCGTGGGTCGCCCCCACCGCGCAGGACACCAGCAGCGCGAGCGTCAGCGCGACGAGGTCCCTGCGTACTCGCCTAGTTGCTGCAGCCACAACCTCCTCCCGCTGCGGTGGCATCGCCCCCTCCCGCAGCCTCTCTCGCGAGATGGAGCTGTCGCGACGCCCTGGCTTCGAGCGGATCGACGACCGGTTGCATCGTCGGGTCGGAGAGATACTCCCGCTGGTACGGAGCCACCCTCACGCAGCCGGACGACAAGCCAACTAGCAAACACATACTCAGCAGCCGAGTCATCACCGACATGTCCGAATCTCGTTTGAGTGGATGCTGGATTCACGTCCCATCGACCGCAGGCCGAGGTCGACCGCGAGCACGAGGTCTCGCGTGGGCAGAGTCGCATCGCATCCCCGGCGCTAGCAACGGTCTCACGTCGGTCCGCGCTTCTTCCGGCTGGCGGCTTACTTTATTTAATGTCAAGTAAGGCTCTGATGGCCCCAAGCGCGCCTATCGATGCGAATTTGCTTCGCGAGCATCTGGCAGCGGTCTCCGAGCGCGAGTCCGAGCTCACCGAGCGGGTTTACGCCAGCCTCTTCGCCAAGCGCCCCGAGGCCGAGGAGCTTTTCGGCACCTACAGTCGCGCGAGCCAGCAACGGATGATGACCGAGACCCTGACGGCAGTCCTCAACATGCTCGATCGGGAACCGTGGCTCGACGAATACGTGCACGCGATGGGATCACGGCATCAGTTTTCTTACGAAACGCCGACCGATCTCTACGCGCCTTACGCCGAAGCCATGCTCGAGGCGCTAGCCGCAGTTTCGGGATCGCAATGGACGCCGGAGCTCGCCGCTGCCTGGACGGCGGCGTTGGATCAGGTCAACGAGATGATGACCGCCGGCTACATCCCGACGTCGCACTGAGCTTTCTCGCTCGCCGCTTCAGCTTCGCTTGAGGAGGTTCGTCAGCCGCGTGAGGATCGGGTACGGGTGTTCCTTCGCGAGCGCATCGAGGGTTCGCTGCATGACGGACTCGACTTCGTCGTAGCACTGCTGAACGATGTCGGGGTTCTCCGCGTCCTCGGGGCTCAGCCGGCTCCAGTGAATTGGCTCGCAAACCTGCAGGGTCACCTTGCTGGGGATCGGAACCGCCGGAATCGGACCGATGACCAGCCCCCAAGGAATCGTTAGTACGAGGGGCATGCTGTAGGTTCGAAACTTGTTGAGACCGAGCGCCTTTGCGATGAGGCGGCCGCGGCTGAGCACGATGCTCGACTCGTGGCCGCCGTGGCCCACGATGGGAATCACGGGAACCCCTTTTTGCAGTGCGAGCTTGATGAAGCCTTTGTGGCCTGCGAGCACGATGCGATTGCGTTCGGTCCACGGTCGCGCGATGTCTTCGAGGCCGCCGGGGTAGACGAGCACGGCTGCGCCTCTATCGAGTGCGGCGGCACCGTTTTGCTGATTCGCGGGAACCTGCGTCAGACGCCGAAAAAACTCGCCAGCGCCCGGTACGCCGAAGATCAGATCGTAGCTCAAGAGGACCAATGGGGTTTCGACACCGTTCTTGCGATACCAGGCGGCCATGAGGGCGGGGGTGTCGGGATCGCAGTTGGGACCCGAATGATTCCCGACCAATAGCGCCGGGCCTTTTTTCGGGAGGTGTTCCGTACCCCGTACCTCGGAGTCGAAATACCGGCCATAGCTCTCCATCAGAGGCACCACGCGGGTCAGAAACGCCGGATCGTGCTCGAACTCCACTACTTCACGCGCCTCGTCCATCGATTTCCCGGTAGCATGCCAGGGCCTCGGAAGCCCTCCAAGGCGCCCCGCGATCAGTTCAATGTCTCTCGCCAGCGCGCGTTGAGCGGCGACGGAAAGGTTGCAAGCACGACGATGCGCGCTCTGGGCAGGCGATCGTGTAGTCGTGTAAGCAACGTATCGTAGAGCTGCTGCATTTGCGCGACGCTCTTCGGGCGGTTGCCACCGAAGCCGAGCATATCGTTGGCACCGATGTAGAGGACGACCATCGCTGGATCGCGAGACGTGATGAGGCGGTCCATGTAGTGGATCACGTCGTTGACCTTCGCGCCGCCAAAGCCCCCCGTGTCGAACGCGCGGATCTGTCTTTCCCAAACGAGGGGATCCTCCCTAAGCGTCCTGCGAACCTCGTCCCAGATCTTCCAACCTACGAGGGTGGGTCCGACGACGGGAACAGCAGGGATGGGAAGCCGGAGGGTCATTCGATCCCGGGCCCCGACCGTGGATCAGTTCGGCTCGGCTGCTTGCGAGGCTTCGTAGCGCACTTCCATCTGGAGCTCGAACGCGCTCTGGAGATCGATGTTCTCCGTGCTCTTGCCCGTCGTCACGGTGAGGGTCTCCGCCGACTCGCCGTTGATGCGCGCGCTGCCCTCGAGTGCGCTGAGCCTCAGGTTGATTTCCCCGCGGGCGGTCGTCGAAAGCGATTTCAACGCGAGCTCCATACCCTCCTCTACGAAGCTCAGGCTCTGCTCGGGCGCCGTGTGAATGATGTTGACGTCGAGCTTCACGGCCTGGCCATTCCTGTCCCTGAGCGTGTACCGGTCGGTCTGCTGAATTTCGAAACCGTAGAGCTTCAGCTGCTTACGGGCCTCCCAGCGAGCGCCCAGGCCCACGGGCTCGGCAGGAAAAACGACACGCGCCAGCGACGTGCGCGCCTGGACCAGTGTCATGAGCAGTCGAGTCGGCACCTTCGGATTCTTCGCGGCCTGGTTGAGCTCGCTACGTACGACGTTCCCGCGGTCGTCGACCTCGATCCAACCGCCCACATCTCTGAGTAGCGAGGCACTCTGGCTGAAATCACGGGAGGCTTGCGGCTCGAATCCGGGAGGCAGGACCGCCTCGGCATCGACGATTCGAACATCCAAGCGGACGTTGCCAGTCGGAAGCTTGATCGCGGGACCGGCGGAGACCACGAAGCGAAGGCTCGGGCCCTTGGTCAATTTCTCGCCACTGCTCGACGTCGTCATCATAGACGAGGTCGAGACCTCCAAGGTCGAAGTGGTCATCGACCCCTCCGGGATCGCATAGCGAAGGGGAATCCTCGGCCCAACGCCATATTCGAGCACCACGACCGAATCCTTGGTGTCGACTACTCCAGTGCGAACCTTGCATCCTTGGAAGACGAGCAATCCACACGTGAGGGCCAACGCGCGCAGCAATCCTTGCTTGGTCATGACCGCTCCCCTTTGATCGCACTCGACGGCATCATACTGATCACCGTGCCCTTTCTAGCCTGAACCCAAGCCGTACTTAACCAAGAAAGGCGTCGCCGGCCAAGTGAACGGCTTTCATGTGCGCGTGGGATAGGCTATCTCGTCTCTGTAAGGAGGCAAACCCATGGCGATTATTGGTTCGTTGATGAAGACCGAGATGATTACGGTGAAGCCCGGCGATTCCGTGGCAGATGCCGCTCGCATCATGTCTCAGAACCACGTAGGCGCAGTACTGGTCGTCGAAGATGGTGAGATGCAGGGCATTCTCTCCGAGCGCGATGTAGTCGGTCGCGTCGTGGCGCTGGGCAAGAATCCGAGCACGACGCGCGTTTCCGAAGTCGCAACGGAAGAGGTCGTCACCGTGGATGTCGGCACCCACGTGCGCAAGTGTGCGGAGATGCAGCACGCGTTGGGCGTACGGCACCTGCCGGTGACCGAAAATGGAAAGCCCGTTGGTATTCTGTCGAGCCGCGACTTTCTCGCGTACGTGGTCGAAGGTCTCGAGCGCGTCATCGACAAGCTGAACTACGAAGATACGCTCGGCGAGGGCGTGGACCCCTACGACCACCTCGGGGGCTCCTACGGCAGCTGAGTACCGCCGGCGCTCGACGAATGTCGGCGACTGGCCCTAGAAACGTCCGAAATCAGGGTGTTTTCATCCTGTCTGCTGGCCACGGGATCAGGTGAACGAATAATTACGTATGGACGCTTGGCTCGAACGGGTGTTTTCTATTTGTCTTCCCCGCGTCGTGTGGTGCGACGCAACGGATGTGAATCTTGGTCAGGCAAATGCGCGGACACAAGAGCAGCACTTCGGATCTTCATGCGCAGATCAGCGACGCGCTCCGTTCTGGACGGATCGCCGAAGCGCTCGATCTCTATGAGCAGATCGAACGAAGGAAACCCGACGAGCCTCGATGGTCGCATCGAAAGGGAGACCTTTTGCGCCGAATGGGCAGGACCGTCGATGCGGTGATGGCCTATCAGCGTGCGGCGGAGCTCTATGCCGCCAAGGGCTTTGAAGCGCGCGCTGCGGCTACGGCGAAAATGATGCAGCAGATCCAGGCGGACCCGCCGGCATAGTTGCCCCCAGGGTGTGCCATATGTTTGCGGGGCGACATGGGTGACGTCGTTGACGGCCAGCAGGGGTTGCGGCCCGCTTGGGATTCATCCATACGATTTCCGCCCAATCCGAGGCACTGAAAGGGAAGTGAAGAGATGCTCAAAGAGTTCAAAGAGTTCGCCCTGAAGGGCAATGTGATGGACATGGCGGTCGGCATCATCATCGGAGCCGCCTTTGGAAAGATCATCGCCTCGTTGGTCGGTGACGTTCTGATGCCCGTGGTCGGGCTGTTCACCGGCGGCGTCGATTTCAGCCAGAACTACGTTGTGCTGGGCGACGGCACCTATGAATCGCTTGCGGCCGCAGAAACGGCGGGCGCCGCCGTGCTGAAGTACGGCGCGTTCATCATGACCGTGTTCGACTTCGTCATCATCGCGTTCGTCATTTTCATGATGATCAAGGGGATGAATTCGCTTCGTAGGAAGGAAGAGAAAGCGGAAGTGGCTGCTCCTCCACCTCCGCCCAAAGAGCAAGTGCTCTTGGAAGAGATCCGCGACCTCCTGGCCAAGCAGTAGATGTTCGCGTCGCGTAGAAGTCTCGAGCCGAGAGAAGGTCTTGCGGACCTGCCAAGAGATCGCGGAGCAAACCTCCAACCGACCGTTCCGAAAAGATCCATTCCTTTGGACGCCACGGCAAGCGCTGTCGTCAATGCCAAGACAGGAGGACCGCGGTGCCAGCGGCAATCGAAGCGAGGAAGAGGGGCGCGAGATACCTCAGCAACGCAAGACCTCCGAGCGCGCTGCCGAGCACACCCTTGAAGGCGAGGTTCGAGAGGCTAGCGATCACGATCGCGCGCCAACCGGACTCCGCATCCAGGCGGCCTGCATCGATCAAGTTGGCGGTGGATAGCGTGATCGCGTCGACGTCGGTGAGACCCGAGATGGTCGCGATCACGTAGAGGCCTAGATCTCCGTAGGTGTCCCGAGCGGCTGAGATGACGAAGATGATCAAGCCGTACAGCGCACCGAAAACGAGAGCGATGCGGAGCTCCGAAGGGTTGTCTTGCTTCGCGAGATCGCCTGCGTCCCCTCGGACGAAGACCAGCGCCACCCCGCAGATGACGGCGTTGGCAAGAGAGATGATGAGCAGGGGCGGAGCTACGGCGGACAGCACGGCGGGCGCCGCCACCGAGATCTCCAGCAAGATGCGCAGGTAGGCCACCGTGGAAGCGACCATGATTAGAATGGCGACCTGTGGTGCGAGAGACCGATGCTGCTTTGCGCGGCTCGCGTAGCTCGCAGTCGCGGCCGTGCTCGAGATCAAGCCTCCGAGAAAGCCCCCGAGCAGAGTCCCTGCTCGAGCGCCGAGCAGCTTGTAGAGCACGTAACCTACCAAGCTGATCCCGACGATCAGCACGACCATCAGCCAAATCTCGAAAGGATTGAGCACGTCGTATGGACCGTAGGTGCGGTTCGGAAGGACCGGGAGCACCACCAGAGCGATCGCTGCGAACTGCATGACCGACTTCACGTCTGCCTGGGTCAGCCGGGTGGCAAAGCCCTCCATCGGCTCCTTCAGGTGCAGGAGCAAGGCGCAGAGCCCACCCATCACGACTCCTTGGGTGATCGCACCGATCGCAACGAGTGCCCCCACGATGTACATGTAGAGAGCTGCGATCTCCGTGGTCAGTCCGAGCTTATAGCGGCCCGTACTGCCCGTGATCGCGTAGCCCGTCGCGAGCACCGCCGCGAGGCTTCCAAGCCCCACTGCGAAGATCCAGGTCGCATCGAGCCGAAGCGAAAGCTCAGCCAGGAGTCCGCCCAGCATCGTGATCAGCGGGAAAGTGCGAATCCCGGCCAACGGATCTTCGGCGCGCTCACGCTGCACGCCGACCAGCAGCCCCAATCCCAGGGCCACCGCCAGGCGCAGGAAGATCGGCTCCATCGGACGATGATGGCCGTTTGGCGGTCTGGCTGCCAGTCGACAGCGCTCCTGGTTGTGCGATATGCGGTGACTCAGGAGAATCCATGGTGTCGAATAGATCTTTCGCTATGTCTACCATCCCACGTGACCTGAGCGCCGGATTGGTCGTCTCGCTCGTGGCCCTGCCTCTGTGCCTGGGGATCGCCTTGGCCTCGAACGCGCCCCTGTTCTCGGGTCTGGTGGCCGGCATCGTCGGTGGCGTTCTGGTTGGCGCGATTAGCGGCTCGCGGACGAGCGTGAGCGGTCCGGCCGCTGGGCTCGCCGCCGTCGTCGCGGCCCAGATCGCAACCTTGGGGTCGTTCGAAGCATTCCTCGCTGCCGTCGCTCTGGCGGGCGTCATCCAGGTGGGCCTCGGCCTCGCGCAGGCTGGCTCGCTCGCGCGATTCTTTCCGTCGAGCGTGATCAACGGCCTGTTGGCTGCGATCGGTATCATCCTCATTCTCAAGCAGATTCCTCACCTCGTGGGGCATGACGCCGATCCGGAAGGGGAGATGTCGTTCTTGCAACCAGACCGACAAAACACCTTCTCGGAATTGCTCCAAACGATCACCGACCTTCACGCGGGAGCTGCTCTGATCGGTCTGCTTTCGGTGGGTATTCTCGTGCTCTGGGGCAAGGTCAAACCTCTGAAGGATTCGTTCATTCCTGCCCCGCTCGTGGTCGTGCTCCTCGGTGTCGGCATGAACTTCGCCTTCCGCGGGCTCGGAGATCAGTGGTTCGTCGGCGGCAGCCACTTGGTGCAGGTGCCGGTCGCTGAGGACATGTCGAGCTTCCTCGGGTTCCTCCGAAACCCCGATTTCTCGCAGTGGGCGAATCCAGCACTCTACTCCGCAGCTTTGACGATCGCATTCGTGGCGTCCCTCGAAACGCTGCTCAATCTCGAAGCCGTCGACAACCTCGATCCGAAGCAGCGCCATTCGCCTCCGAGCCGCGAGTTGATCGCACAGGGGGTCGGAAACATGGCATGCGGTTTTCTGGGCGGGCTGCCAGTCACATCGGTGATCGTTCGGAGCTCCGTGAACATCGGGGCGAAAGCAGAGACCAAGCTCTCGACCGTCTTCCACGGTGTGCTCTTGCTCGTGAGCGTGATGTTGCTGCCAGGTTGGCTGAACACGATCCCTCTTTCGTGTCTGGCCGCGATCCTTTTCGTGACGGGATTCAAGTTGGCGAGCCCCGCCCTGGTCAAGCGAATGTGGTCGGAGGGACGCACGCAGTTTGCACCGTTTGCCGTGACAATCGTAGCAATCGTACTCACCGATTTGCTCGTCGGCGTACTGATCGGTCTCGCTTCCGCAATAGGCTTCATCTTGCACAGCAACTTCCGGAGCCCTCTTCGAAAGATCGTCGAGAAGCACCTCGGAGGAGAAGTGGTCCACATCGAGCTGGCGGATCAGGTAAGCTTCCTCAATCGAGCAGCCCTCTCTCGCGAGCTCGACGCCGTGGCACCAGGCGGTCACGTGCTCCTGGATGCACGAACGACTGACTACATCGACCCGGACGTGCTCGACTTGATCCACGAGTACAACGACAAGATCGCTCCGGCTCGTGGAGTCGAGCTGAGCCTCGTCGGGTTTCATAGCCGTTACCCCGCGCTCGAAGACCGTACGCAATACGTCGACTACTCGACGAGGGAGCTACAAGATGCGGCCACGCCGTCGCAGGTGCTGCAGATTCTAAAGGACGGGCACGAACGTTTCAGGAGCGGCAAGCGCCTGACCCGCGATCTCGCTCGACAGGTCGATGCGACGGCCGAGGGGCAACACCCGCTCGCGGTGGTGTTGAGCTGCATCGATTCGCGGACGCCCGCCGAGCTCGTCTTCGACCTGGGCATGGGGGACATCTTCAGTGCTCGGGTTGCGGGCAACGTAGCCGGAAGGAAGGTCCTCGGGAGCATCGAGTACGCTTGCGCGGTCGCTGGCGCCAAGCTGATCTTGGTGATGGGACACACGCGTTGCGGAGCCGTGACGGCGGCGGTCCGGCTCACCGAAAGCGGCGACGAACCCGCGCAAGCTACCGGTTGTCAACACATCGGGCACATCGTGCGCGACATCGAACAGTCGGTGGACTTGGAGCGAGTGAAGGGCCTCGGGCAGCTTCCGATGGGCGAACAAGACGCGCTGATCAACGAGGTGGCGCGCCGACACGTCGCGCGGGTCGTGCGAACGCTTCCGACCGAGAGCCATACCCTGGGCGCGCTCGTTCGTGGCGGCAAGATCGCGATCGTCGGTGCCATGTACGACGTCGTCACCGGAGATATGGAGTTCCTGGAGGGTCAGGATCCGTGATGGCCATGAACGGCCGCAAGCTTCCGCTGGCCGCGCTGCTAGCCCTCAGCGCACTCTTCGACTGGCCCGAGACCGGCCATGCCCAGGACGAAGCCTCCATCGCGTCGAGCGTGGTGAGCTTAAACGTGCTGAGCGACGCTCCGGACTTGACGATCCCCTGGCAAAGCAAAGGCATCGAGAATTTCGGCGGCTCGGGCGTGATCATCGAAGGGCGGCGCATACTCACCAATGCGCACGTGGTCGAAAGCGCCGTGAGCATCGAAGTGAAGCGCGCCGATGGAAAGGAGCCATTTCCGGCGAAAGTGACGTTCATCAGCCATGACGCAGACCTAGCGCTGGTCGAGGTCGAAGATTCTCGGTTCTTCGACGGCGCAATCCCCGTTCCCATCGGGGAGATGCCCAGGCTCCGGCAGACCGTACTCGTCTTCGGCTTTCCAATCGGCGGGTTCACCCTGTCGATCACATCCGGCATCGTCTCGAGGGTGGAGGTCGACACCTACGCGCAGTCGAACCGCCGCTTGCTTTCGGTACAGATCGATGCCGCCCTCAACGAGGGCAACAGCGGCGGACCAGTCGTGACGAACGGCGCCATCGTAGGCATTGCCATGCAAGGTTTCGATGGTGCTGAGAACGTGGGCTACATGATTCCGAGTCCCGTCATCCGGCATTTCCTCGCGGACGTAGGGGACGGCCGGTACGACGGCATCCCTCGACTCGGAATCGACGTGCAAGACATGGAAAGCCAATCGCAGCGACGTGCAAGTGGCATGACAGCCCAACAGAGCGGCGCGCTGGTGACCCGCGTCGACTACGAAGGGCCTTCGTACGGGACGCTTCGACCGCGCGACGTCCTGCTCGCAATCGACGGGCACCCGATCGCGAACGACCTCACGATTTCCTGGCCGGGCATCGGGCGGGTGGACTACGAGCTGGCCTTCCAGGGCAAACAGATCGGCGAGAGCATCCGTGTGACCTTCTTGCGCGGCGGCAAGACGCTGACCAAGGAGATCGAGCTCAAGTCGCACAGTCCATTGGTGCCCGGCCGCAGGACCACCGAATGGCCTCGGTACTTTCAGTTTGCAGGGCTCGTGTTTCAGCCGCTCAGCGACGAGATGCTCGATGCGCCTGGCGCCCGAGACGACGCCTACGCCGATTCGTACAGCTACTCCGAAGTGAACAATCTCGTGACCAAGGAGCGTCGGGAGATCGTCTTGCTCGGGCAGGTGCTGCCCCATGCGGTCAATCGCGGCTACCAAGACTGGGGTGGCGAGACGATCCGGCTCGTCGACGGCATCATTCCACGAGACCTTCAGCATCTTGCCGACCATCATCGATCGGGCCAGCGGCCCATGGCTTCGCATCGTCACGGGAGACGGATGGCTTCTGACGCTCGACCTCGACGCCGCTCGAAAAGCGAACCGGGAGATTCTGATGGACTACGGCATCCTCCATGATCGCTATCTCGGCTCCGATTCTCCGAGGCGTCGCAAATGAGAGCTTGCGTTTGCTCGTTCGCGGCTACACTCATGGCTCTCTTCGGCCTCGGCTGTGACCCGGGCGAGCGCGAACCCATCGTCGTCAACAGTCTCGAAGACATAGCGGAGCCACCCGAGGGACTGGTCACGCTTCGCTCCGCTCTCGCTTCCGCCGCGAGCGGGCAAGCGATCATCTTCGACGAGAGTCTCGATGGCGGGGTCATCGAATTGTCGATCGTCGGGAACGCGCACACCGTGCTCAAGGGCGAGGTGATGGGCATTCGGGAGGAGCCAAGCGGTCCGGTCTCGTACTTGGTCGGCTACTTCGATCGCGACTACGGCCGCTCGGCGCTCTACGCCCGGAAAAACGTCGTGATCGACGCTTCCGCCCTTCCCTCCGGCATCACCCTGGCCTGGACGGGCGGCGAGGCGAACCCGGCGCGCGTCCTGGCCGTCCGAGGCAACCTAAGCCTGCGCAAGGTGTCGATCACCGGAGGCTGGAGCGTTGCCGAAGAGCTGCCGCCGCCCGATCCGAACGACGAAAACGGGCAACTCTCGACTCGCGCACGCGGCGCTGGGATCGCGGTCTGGGGAATCGCCAAGCTCGAGGACTGCACGCTCTACGACAACCACGCCAAGCGGGACGCGGACGTGCCGGCCCGGTCGAGAGATGCGGGCGTCTTCGGAGGCGGTGTCTATGCGGATATCGTCGACATCGACAAGTGCGTGGTCAGCGGCAACTCCCTTTCCGCTTCAGGCGTATCCGGAGGCGGGATCTTCTCGGTCGGAGGCGCCGAGGCGCGCGCCAAGGTGTCGAGGATCCGTCGCTCCTCGATCACGGGCAACGGCATTTACGGGATCTTCACCTATGGCGGCGGCGTCTATTCGGACGGCGGCGGGATCGGCAAGGCGAATACCTTGGCCTTGGAGAACAGCACCGTCGCGAGGAACCTCGTGGCGCCGCTGCCCGGATCGCAACCGTTCATGTACGCGATGGGATACTGGCGTGGCGGCGGGGTTTACATGTCCAATGGCTCGCTCGAGCTCCACGGCTGCACGATCGTCGAGAACGAAGTGCACGGAACGCCCCGCACGGACGACCTGGGCAAACCGAACATGGCCGGCGGCGTGGTGGCTACCATCGGCAACGCGCATGCCGTGGAACACATGGTAATCGGCCACTCGGTAATCGCCGGCAACACGGTCCACGAAACCGATGGCGCCGAGTACGAGCAGGACATCTTCACCGGATCTCTCTTCTACTTCAAGAGCCGGGGATTCAACCGCATCGGTGTTCTCGACTTCAGCCAGATACTGGTGCCGGTGGGCGAGATCAGCTGGCGTTCGCTCAGCCGCAAGCACTTTCCGAAGCAGGGCGATGAGGACGGCGCTCGACTGGCCGAGGTGCTGAACTTGGACGGTGGCGTCACGCGCTCCGCATCGATTCTCTCGGCGGGCGTCGACGCCCCGGATCCTGCCGTGCTGCACTACGAGCCCCGGGGGAGCGCCCTCGATCGAGTGCCTCAGGCTTCCTATGTCGTGAACGAGGTTCTCGCCGAATACGATGTTCGGGATGGCCGCACCAACGATTTCCTCGCGATCATGCTCAGCCGACTGGAAGATCACTATGGCCTCGATGGTTTTGCGGTCGCCTTTACCGCGGAGCTCGAGACGTTTCTCGGTTCCGTCGATCTAGACGAGGAGAAGCCGGGGTTGCAGCCATACCTGGATCCCTCGGGCGAGCCTATTGTCACGCTGGACGACACGCAGTGGTTCGGCCCGAGCCGCACCTGGCCCTCGTACCTTCCGAACTATCCCTACATGCACTTCTGGCATCGACTGGATGCGGCGCTTCTCGAAGAGGGCATCCCCGGGATGGGGCCCGAGGTGATCGGCGACGACGCCTGGTCCGCGCTGTTCGAATCAGGGCCCCTCGTCGAAAACCCGAGCATCGAGATGTTCGTCTTGATTCAGCCAAGTGAAGGCTTCTCCCTGCTGGAAGTCGATCAACGGGGCGCTGAACGACCGGCGAATACGCTCGGCGATATCGGCGCGATCGAGATCCCATAGCCGGTTTTTCGGAGGCGATTAGGCGTCCGAAACGGTGCGCAGCATGGCGGCGAGGTCGGTGACGCCCGGATTGATTCCAATCTGTTTGAGGAGCGTCGTGATCTGGCCTCGATGATGCGTTTGATGATTGAAGAAGTGGCTCACCGCCCACCAGATCGGATGCTCGTGCTCCTCGCCAGTGCTCGTCTCGTATCGAAGAAGCGCCGAGAGGTCCGCTTCGGTCAGACCCGCTACCCAAGCTTGGATTTGACCGTCGGTCGTCCGGCGAACGGTCCGCAGCATCCCGAAGTCGGCATAGAGCTCCTGATCGAGCGAGCGAACTTCGATGGGCTCGCCTTTCACATCGCGAAATTGAAACGCTTCCGAGTCACCCGTGAACCGCCGCATCCATGCGTGGTCAGCTAGCAGGATGTGATTGAGCGTCCGATGTATGGAACCGAAAAACGCACCCATGTCGCGCTTTCGCTCTTCGTCGGAAAGCTCTCCGCAGATGCCGTAGAGCTTGCCATTCATCCAATGGTTGTACCGCGCCATGACTTTGTAGTGATCGAGCAGCATCCCATTGCAGTTTACCAGAATCTACGCGCACACCCGCGGGTAAAGCGTGGGAGCTTGCGTCCGCTTGCCTCCGACGGACATCGGCCCCATCACGCGGATCGGGAAACGATGAAATCGTGGAAAAACAGTATCGTGATCCATGCGCCGCCGGACCTGGTGTTCGCGTATCTGGATGACCCCATGAACATCGCGGCGTGGCTGCCGCAGGCCGTCGAAATTCACAACGTCATCGGCAGCGGCGCCGGGCAGCAGTTCGAGTGGACGGCCAAAATGGCAGGGCTTCTGCTTCGCGGGCAGAGCACGATCATCGAGCATGTTCCCAATCGTCGTGCCGTGCATCAGTCGATTGGAATGGTCAGCAGCACACTTGGCTATTGCGTCGAACCCCACGAAGAAGGGGCCGAGCTGACCCTCGAGGTCGAGTACGACGTCCCGATTCCCCTGATCGGCAAGCTCGCCGAGAACATCCTCGTGAAGCGGAACGCGCGGGAGTTCGACCTGGCGCTCGTCACCGTCAAAGAGACCATGGAGGCCTAGGCGATCAGCGGCGTCGGCCTGGATCGCCATCCCGGCCCGGATCCCGATCTCGGCCCGGATCCCCATCCCGACCCGGATCCCCATCCCGACCCGGATCTCCATCCCGACCCCGATCGCGGTCTCGGCCTGGATCCCCATCTCGACCCGGATCGCCATCCCGACCCGGATCGCGATCTCGGCCCCGATCCTCTAGCTCCTGGCCTTGATCTTGATCCAGAAGGACGGGCGGATTTGGAGCACGAACCTGAACGTCTTGACCCGTCTTGGCGGAAGCCGTGTTCAGTCCAAATAGCAGCGTGGCAGCGACGAGACCGAGATACGAGAAGTTCATGGGTAGACCCTCCTTGGCGCCCAACGACTACCCCAACGCCACAAAAGAACAAGGAGAGGTGATGGGCACGCCTCGAAACCCGCTGACGTCGTCCGGCAAGATCGCCGAAAAGCGAGCGCAATAGCCTGGCGCCCAAGGGACCATTTGCCTTCCCGGACGAGTCCGGATAAGCGGGTTGGGCGCTTGTTGGGCGCCATGGCCTCGTCTATGCCAAGCTTCGCACTGACCGGGCGTTTCCAGGAGAATAGAAGGATATGAAATTCATGAAACTTGTTTTGATTGGCGTGCTCGCGGGCTCGCTCGGTTTGGTCGGCTGCGGCGATGACGCGACTTCCAGCGCAGGCTCCGGTGGATCCGCAGGCTCGGGTGGGTCGGCAGGCTCCGGTGGCGGGGGCGGTGGCGAAGGTGGCACGGGTGGTGCTGTCGTCGAGGCTTGCGGTGCTGGCGAGTCGATCGGCGAGGGTTTCGCAACGGGTGAAGGCTCGGTGACCTGTAACGGTCTTGACGTCATCACCGTTCCCATCGAGATGGTCCTTGCAGCCAACGCCGAAGTCGTAGACGGAGAGACAGACGTCGACGTCCAGTTGCAGTTTACCCTCTCGGAGGACACCGTCGGTGATCTCGGCGCTTTGGTGCAAGAGGCACTCATTGGCGAGTCGTCTGCGGATGTCGACGACAGCGAAGGCGGCGGTGCGGTAAACGTGCCGGCAACCGTTCCTTGCACGGTCGACTTCACGGCAGACCCGGACGAGAACGGCACTGCGGGTCCGATCGTCGTCACCACGCCGGTCGTGGTGGCAACTTGGACCGCAGTCGACGGATCGATCGTCATCGAGGCCGTCGACATGACGTTCGCAATCACGCAGCCGGTACCGCTCACGCTGTCGACCTCAGGCGCTGCTCCAGCGTGCACCTGGATCACCGTGCCGACGGTCACCATTCCAGCTCCGTAACTACGCTCGCTATCACACATCGTTGAGCCCCGTCGGTCTTGCCGTCGGGGCTCAATGTCTTTTTGGCCCTCGCAAACGAGACGCCGCTGGCGCTGGCACTGCCAGTGCCGTAAAGAAAACTCGAGGCTCAGAAACCAATTCCATGAATACGACCACCCACTTCGCCGTGCTTTGCGGCTCTCTGCTCGCGCTCGCCGCGTGCAAAACGACCAGCACCAACTTCTCTCAGAGCTACCGAAATCCCGGCTACGAGGGGACCTTCTTCAAGAAAGTGATGGTCATCGGGGTCGCCCAAGACCAGAAAGGCCGCCAGGCCTTCGAGGACGCGCTCGTTTCCGCGATCGTCGCCGAGGGCGGCTCTGCCGAGGCCAGCATCGGCGTGCTGCCGCACGAAGAGCAAATCTCCGAGGATCAGCTACACGCCGCAATCGATGCTGGCGGGTTCGACGCGGTTCTCATCACGCGCGTCTTGAGCGTCGACAAGTCTCAGGAATACACGCCTCCGAAAGCGTACAACAACCCCGAGACGAGATACTACCCCGCATCATCCGGCTGGGGTTACGGATATGGCGGCTACTACGGGTTCTACGGCACGACGTTCGCAGAGGTACACGAGCCGGGCTACTTCGAGACGAGCACGACGGTGAAGCTCGAAACCACCTTGTACTCGGTCGCGACGAACGAGCTCGTATGGACGGGGCAATCGGAAACCGTCGACCCCGAGTCCATCGACGACGCCCGAAGCTCGATGACCCATGCGGTCGCCAAGAAGCTCAAAGCAGAGCGATTGATCCCATAGATCGCAATCGATGCGGCGGAAACGGGCCGCGCCGTCATTCCTCGAGCGCGTCGTCCATGCGTCGGCTGTAGTCCCAGGAGCCTATCCAAGTTGGTTGCAGACGCACGATGAGCTCTTCGTCGGCGCGAGCGAGAAGAAAGCGACCGAGACTCGAGTCGGTCGAGCCGAGATATCGGTGGAGGAGACGCTCGAGCAGAGCGCCTGCTCCCTCCGGTTCGAGGGGTCGCGGTGGCCTGTCCTCGCACTCCACGATAAGGCGGCTCGTTTGGAGCGATTTCGAACGCACAGCGGGGATCCGCCTCGAGGCGTTTCGCGATCCGAGCCTCCCGGTGAACCGCTGCGAGGAGCTGTTCGTTCTCGGGCAAGAACCAGAGGGACAGGACGACCGGAAATCCCGTGGCGGTGTTTGCGGCGAGTCGAATGGGAATTCGCTGCTCATCAATGAAGTCCCATACTTGGGATTCGGTCCAAGGACCCGTGCGGCGGATTGCTGACATGAGAAGTGGCTCCGAGTAACACATTTCACGAGATCGTGTCCTGTTTGCGAGCGCGACCGAGGCCATGGGAGCCATGGCATCCGACCGGAGGTCAGTTGGCGTCGGCCCGGGCTTATAGTACGAATTCTATGCGTGACGGAGCCCAAGCGACATTCGAACCAGGGTCGCTTCGGGCTCGCGGAGCTCATCGATTTCGAGGTACAGCTGGCGTCGGACCGCGATCGTCCGCGCGAGGAGCTCATCGCCCGGGATCGCGCGATCGCATTGGGCTGGCGGAACGACCCAACAAGCGCAGCGGAGCTCGTGACGCGTTGGCTGGCATCGCTTCCGCGCCGAAGTACGGCGCCAACGGCTGGTGAACGCGTCGAGCGGGCACAGGTCATCGTGAGCTGGCTGGTCTTCGTGGTGTTCAGCCTGATCGGCACGACGATCGCGCTCGCGGTCCTGCAATTCACGGGTGACCACCCGATCAACGTGTTCGTCATGCTCGGCGTGTTCGTGTTCCTTCAGTGGATCAACTTGCTTGGAACGATCGTCGCCTTCGTCTGGTCGCGTTCCTCACCGGGCTTTCTCGCGCAGCTTCCCCTGAGCGCCCTGGTTCGAAAGCTGATCATCAGAATCGCAGGCGCCGAAGATACCGGACGGTTTCTGGCGAGGCGTTCTCTCTACGGCGAAGTGGAGCGCTGGGTCTTGTTTCGGGCGATGCAGCTAGGCGCCATTGCGTTCAACCTCGGCGCGATTGCGACCTTCGTCGCGGCCGTCTCTTTCACCGACTTGGCCTTCGCTTGGAGCACGACATTGCAGATCGAAGCGGAGGGGCTTCAGCGATTTTGCGAGGGACTGGCGGCGCCCTGGCGCCTCTGGTTGCCCGATGCAGTCCCAACGCTCGATCTGATCGGTGCGACGCAGTACTTTCGGCTCGACTCGGCCTACGTGAACGCGCCGGCTGGTGCGCGCGTACGAGACGCAGCCCTCGCGGGCGGATGGTGGCCTTTTCTCCTGATGTGCCTGCTGGTGTACGGCCTGCTCCCGAGGCTCGTGCTCGCGGTCTGGGCGAGCGTGGGAATCCATCGCGCGTTTGGAAAGCTCTCATTCGACACGCCTGAGGAAGCCGAGGTCATCGCGCGACTCACCATCCCCCGCGTGCGTCGCGTCCAGGAGAACGACCCCGGCAACGTGGCTCCGCTCGGCGAAGGGCATCAGCCCCTGGACCGACCTCAGCAGCTCAGCCAAGCTGAGCCGGCGATCGCGGTTCGCTGGCGCGAGGCCGAGATCTCCGACGAGGCGTTCCTGAAGCGCTTGCACGAACGGTTTGGCGCACGGGTCGAAGGGCCGATCGCAAACGCTGGCGGCCACGACCACGGGCAGGACGAGGCGCTGCTCAGGCGCCTCGAGGGCAGCGAGCAGCCGGTGCTGGTGCTCGCCGAGCCCTGGAACGCCCCCGATCGCGCCTTCAAACGTTTGATTCAAGCTCTGCGAGCTCGCGGCCACTCCAGCCGGAACATCTACGTCTTGCTGACCACGGGAGGAAACGACGAGCAGCGCGCGGTCTGGGCCGGGTACCTGGCCGAGCTGGGCGACCCGTACATTGCACTGGATGCGCTATGAGCGAGCGAGCTGTCGAAGTTCCGCGCTTCGCGGTGGTCGGTCGGGTGAACAAGGGCAAGTCGAGCGTCATTGCGAGCCTCATCGAGAACGACGCGGTCAAGATCTCTCCGAGGCCCGGTACGACGACCGAATGTGTCCGGTATGACGTCGAGGTCGACGGTCGAGTCTTGTTCTCGGTCATCGATACGCCGGGGTTCGAAGACGCGCCTCGGGCGCTTCATTGGATCAGGCAGCGGGAGGTCACCGCCGCCGATCGAGTCCAACGCGTCCGCGAGCTCGTCGATGCGTTCGAGAGTACGGAAGATTTCGTCGAAGAGCGGCGCCTGCTTCGGCCCATCCTGGATGGCGCGGCGATTCTCTACGTGGTGAACGGCGACGAGCCTTACCGAAAGAACTACGAAACGGAAATGGAGGTCCTGCGGTACACGGGACAGCCGGCCATGGCGCTGATCAACCGCAGCGGCTCGGGTCAGTACATCGAAGACTGGCGACGTGCGCTCAACCAATACTTCAAGCTCGTCAGGCTCTTCGACGCCCATGCGGTAACCTGGGAAGAGCGCCGGAAGCTTCTCGAAGCCTTTGCGACGCTGCAGCCTTCCTGGGAGGACTCCATCGTCGAAGCGGTCGACGCCTTGCGGGCGCAGGAAGAGCACCGGCGCTACCAAGTGGCCAGTATCATTTCCGACATGATGCTCGATGCGCTTTCGCTCCATTTGAGCGTCGTGCTCCCCGATGAGCACGCGTTGCCGCACGAAAAGAAGCGACTCGAGCGAGAGTTTCACGACAAGCTGCGCGCGATCGAGAGGAAGGCGCATCGGAAGATCGCCGAGGTCTACTTGCACCGCCTCGACCACTGGTCGCCCGAAACGGAGATCGAGCTGGAGTCGCACGACGACCTCTTCGCCAAAGAAACCTGGGACGTCATGGGGCTCTCACCGAAGGCCCTCCTGACGCTGACGACGCTCACGGGCGCTGCGGCCGGTGGGGCGGTCGACGCGGCGGTGGGCTTCGCATCGGTGTTCGCGGGAACCGTGCTTGGGGGACTCGGTGGGCTTGGCGTGGGGCTCTACGAGCTCACGCGCCGATTTGCGAGCGCGTCCAACGTGACCGAGCAGGCGATGTCCGCAATACGAAACCCCAAAGACGGTTACCGCGTTCGCGTCGGACCCCACCCTTCACTCAATTTCCCTTTTGTCCTTCTCGCAAGAGCGCTCGACCACTTCGAACGCATCCAGGCCTGGGCGCATGCCAAGAAAGAGCTTCCGGAGCCGACCGAGAATGGCCCCAAGATTCTCGGTCAGCTCGATACATCCACGCGGCGTCGGCTCGGCAAGACGTTTTCGAAGATCCAGAAGAAGTATCGAGACATTCCGAGGGAGACGCGGCGCGAGCTCCGAGAGCTGGTCCATCAGATCGTGGTCGAGAACGCCAAATCTCTCCGCGTTGGCTAGAGAAAAGGGATAGATGAAGCGGGGGCCGAACACCTAGTGAGGTCGATCGTCGAGCCTCCACAGGGCGTATCGTCCTATGGATTCGGCGAGGTGATAGCGGTCCTCGAGAAACGAGTGGAGCTCGGTGAATTCCCGCAGGAGCACCGTGCTGTCTTTGTAGGTGCCCGTGAACCCGGGGAATCGGTCTTTGGACGCCACCACGAACACCTCGGGGGGGCGTGCGCGGAGGGCCTGCATGAGCTCATCCTCGTACGCGCGATTGCCCTCGCTCGCGCGAAACGGATAGTTGTAGAGGAAGCGACTCACCGTGCGCCGCTGGGCCCTCACGTTGATGGTGGGCTCGAAGGCCCAGACGAAGACGCGCTGGTCGGGCGTCGTGCTGTCTTGGACCACATCTGCAACGCGTCGGATATCGGCGACGTCGTAGGTGGGGAATCGATACTCGCGTCGGTGCTCGATGTACTGCTCGATCGATTCCGCGCCCACCGTCACGAGCGCGAGGTCGCTTGCTCTCCGTCCAAGCGGAGTGATCGCGACCAGGGCTACGATGCATGCCAGGATCACGAGAACGCGTGCCTCGTGCCCGCGGACGCGCGCGAGAAGCCTGCGGATGAGCAGCGCTAGGCCGTATCCAAAGATCAGCGCGGTCGGAGCCGTGAGTGGAAGGTAGTGATAGTCGAAGAACTTGCCCTGCAGGGCGGCGCTGCCGATCGCGACCAGCGACCAACTGAGAACCACGGCCAGACCCAGCCACGCTTTTCGGCCACCATGCCAGGTCGCTGCGAGCACTGCGGGCAAGGCGATGGGAGTGGCCCAGACGAGCGGGATCAAATCCGCTCTCAAACCACGAAGCAGGATCAAACGCCCGAGCGTCTGCGCAAATGAATCGGCATATGCACGCTTCTCCACGTACGGGGCCACGAGGCCGAGCTGGCTGTCGAGGAACGCCGCCCAGGCGCCGGTCCCGACGAGCCAGAGCCAGCATGCTCCGACGACGAAAGCGCCGCCGAGGAGGATGGCCGGCGCCCCTATCCATGCGCGCCGGTCATGTGTTTGCGCCACCCAGCCGAGCGCGATGAGGATCGGCAGGCCTATTGCGCCCGCGGTGTATTTGAAAAGCACCGCAACCCCGACGAGCGCGCCCGAGATCAACCACCATGCAATTGCGGCGCGCAGTCCGCGATCCAGCGCGCGCCCACCTCGGAGCACGGCCAGCACCGACGCGGCCGAAGGGAGCACCATCCAACCATCTGTCTGTGCGATGTTCCAATAGTCGATCTGGAAGTAGAGAAACGGAAGCGTCAACCCGGCCGCGAGCGCGGCGTCGCGCCGATTCCAGAGCTCCAGCGCAATCTTGGCGACGAGGAGGGCCGCCAGAGCGGTCCAACCGACGTCGAAAACTCGAATCGCCCAAGTGTTCACGCCAAATAGACCCATCGCAATGCTGTGCACGATCGCGGTCATCGGTGGCTTGAGCATGAACACATCCCGATAGGGAACGCCCCCGTCCAGCAACACCCAACCCGCGTACGCGTAGCTTCCTTGGTCGCGCCCAAATGGATAGATGAGCGAGACGGATCCGCAGAGCGCGGCAAAGCCGATGATCTGTAGAGTGACCTGGCGTCCCAGTCCATCGCGATTGTGCACGGGCGGCGTCTCCAACGCGGATTCCGTCACCGCCGCGGCTCCGGCTTCCACGCGCCTCCGATGTCAAACCCCTCGCGAACGAACACCGGCGACCAGCGGCCGTCGCTGAGGTTCAAATAGCGGAGCTCGTATTCGCGTGCGAAGCGCGGGTCCCGCCTGAGATCCATGTCCGATGGGTAGCCTTGCTGTCCGGTGTCCCACACGGGATTCGGCTTCGTCACCGCGCGTGGCATGCCCAGGATGATGATGTCGGGCTTCCGGTCCAAGACGTACGTTCCATCGTGGCTTTCGTGGCCCGCGATGCCGACTTCCTTCCCTGGAGCGCGGGCGATGTGTGAGTCGGTCAGACCCAGCATGTCGAGGATCCTCACAGGGCTTTCGTAGGCGATGACGCCCACGTTGTTGGCCGCGACGACGGTCGAGTCTGGCAGCTGGGCTAGGCGCTGCCCTACCAGATGCGCGCCTTCGACAAACTCCTCGCCCTGGCGTAGCGAGTCGATGTTTCGGCCCTGGAACGAGTTCGGAAGCGTGAGGGCGACGACCAGCACCATGAGCGTCATCGCGAGCTCGGGCCGGCGGATCTGCGCGATGACTTCTGCGAACAGCAGCGCAAACATCGGCAATACCGAAACCCACATCCGGTGATATTGCAGCATGTCACCGCCGATCCGGAGAAAGAACAGGGTGAACGTCACGATGATCGCGAGTGGAAGCCAGCCGCTTGCGCGAAGCGATCTGCGCTTCGCGATCAGCCAGGCGACGATGATACCCGCAGGCACCCACCGATAGTCGAAGGCGAACTTGCGGGTCATGCTGAGGCCACGGGCGAGCACCTCTTCGCCGAGTGGGAGCGATTTCGCGTAATACGTGTTGGGCAGCGGGTCGCCGTAGTAGAGCCATGCTGCGAGCGAGAGCACGAGGGGAAAGCTCGCTGCCACGCCCGCGAATACCAAGACGCCGAGGAAGCGCTCCTGGTTCCGTTTGCGGGGCCAGAGCCATGCGGCGGTCGGTGCGACGTATGCGATCGCCTCGGGACGCGTGATGCTCGCGAGGCCGAATACGACTCCGAGCCAGACGAAGCGTTCGCGTGGTGCTTCCCCGGTTACCTGCATCGCACCGGTCACGCCGAGAGTGAGCAGGAAACCGAGGAGTTGGCTTTCGAGTCCTCCAAAGATCCAAAGCGCGAACGTGCCACTAGACACCAAGGAAAGAACGGCGGCGGCGGCGGGCAGGCGGCCAGCGAGCTCATGCCGCACATAGAGATAGACGCGGGTCAGTGTGCCCCAGGCGAAAAGCGCGCCGAGAATGCGGGCAGCCGTCTGTGCTGGGACCCCGAGCGAGACGAACGGATAGAGCAGAGCTACCCAGAGGAAATTGGAGTAGCCCATGACCCGCTCGCCTGGGTTGAACACCAAGCCATGGCCCCGCACCCAGTTGTCTACATATCGAAATGAGATGAAGGCATCGTCCGCGGTGTGGCTGAACCAGAGCGCATGGGCGAGAGCCAAGACGCAGACGGTGAGGAGCACTGCCAGATCGACTCGGTCGAGCTCGGGTGGGCTCGTCTTCGATGGGGTGCTGGGCTCTGTCACGAGAAGCGTGCGTAGTACTCGCGAACCTTGGGATGGTTCTTGATTCGGCCGAGGTGGTCGACGAGCTTCGGCGCCAGCCTATCGGGTAGGTCACGAGGAACGTGGTCGATGATGCCGGAACGGAGATAGCGGACGCAGACCATCACTTTGAGGTCGGCGACGGTGAGGCGCCCATCGGCGAAGTATTCGCCGCCACGCGACTCGAGCATCGTTTGAAGCTGCTTGAGATAGATCTTGATCGCACCATCCGCCAGCGCCGCTCGCGCTGCCTTCTTCTCGGCTTCGTCTTTGATGCGCATGGTGACGGTGACTTGCGAAACGATGTCTTCGACGGCGTCCATGGCCTCATCGCAGAACGCGGCCTGCAGCGGGTCGCTCGGGTAGAGCCCCGCTAACTTTGCGGCATACCGATTGATGCTGTTGCACTGACTGAGCGGGACGCCGTCGATTTCCAAGAGCGGCACTCGCTCGAACGGATAGCTCGAACGGTTCGCGTCGAACTCTTGAAAGCTGATTCGGTTGTCTTCGAAGGCAACGCCGCCGATGTACAGAGCAAGCCGCGCCGGCTCGGCGCGGCCTCCGTGAATGTCGAAATAGGTGAGCTTGAGGTGGGGCATGACCGTAGTCTAAGGCCAAACTGGGCCGCGTCGCGCCATTCACTTGCGGCTTGCATTGGCCGCTGGAGGAACGCATTTCGGGCTCTTGCCCGCAGAACGCGCTTTGCGATAGAGATCCCGCGCTTTCGGCAGGTTCGCTTGAAGGCTCTCGATTCGGCTTTCGTTCGCCGGGTGGGTGGACATCCACTGAGGCGGGTCTTGACCTTGGCTCAGCTCGGCCATCTTCTCCCACAGCTTGATCGCCTCCGCAGGGTTGAACCCAGCTTCGGCCATGAACTCGTTGCCCGACGATGTCGGCTTCGCTTTCGTGCTTTCGACTGAAGGGCAAGAGCACCCCGTACTGAGCGCCGACACCCAGGCCGCCGACGACGGCATCGCGATACGCGGGTTGCATCTGATCGATCGCCACCGAGCCGGCTTCGACCACGCTCTGTGCGACCATTCCCTGCGACATCCGCTCGTTTCCATGACGCAGTAGAACATGCCCAATCTCATGTCCGATGACGGCCGCGAGCTGTCCCGCAGTCGTAGCGACCGTCAGCATGCCCGTGTGCACCCCGATCTTCCCGCCTGGAAGGGCAAATGCGTTGGGAGTGGGATCGTCGAAGACCAGCACCTCCCATCGTCCGTCCTTGGGCGCAGGACCACCTTTGGGGACGACGGTCAAGATGGCATCGGCCACGCAGCGTACGTACGCCGCGGCGGCCGAGTCCTTCGAGACCTTCGCCTCCTTTTGCAGGTCGCTGAAGGCTGCGACGCCGAGCTCATCCATCTTCTGATCGTCGATCAGTGTGAGCTGCCGACGACCCGTCATCGTCGTGGAGCAGGCCAACATCACCGGCAAGAGCACCAGAGCGGTGGATGGATGGATGCGCATCGAGTCGTGTCGTCGTCAGAACTCTTGAGTAAGCGTAAACGTCGCCTCGCCCGCGCAGGGCTAGAGGCACGAACCACTCGCCTTCGCAATCACCCGCAACGATGCTGACGTCTGCCTCGGTGTGATCCCAGGTGACCTGCACCGTGTCGTTGTCGGCGAGGCTCACGTCCGGATCGTCTAGCAAGAGCTGAAAGGCGTCCTCGAGCTCGACGATGCAGGGGGGAAATCGTCATTGGTCGTGGTCCCAGTCAGAAGGACCTCGTTCTGCTCTGGGCTGTAATTGTCTGTGGAAGCCTCGAGGGAGCTCTGCGGGTCTGCGTCCTGCATGATGACCGTGCTGCCATCGATTGTGATTTCGAAGGCCAATGCCTCGTCGACGAAAAAGTCGCAATCATCGCCCACGATCGTCTGGCCGGGTGTGGTCCACGAGGAGCGGACCGATGACGCCGCCGCTGCCACCTGCGCCTCCTGTGCCAGCCGTACCCCCTGAGCCCCCGATCCCCGTGTCAGTCTCGCAACCCCATGCTGCGACGACGGCGATCAACCCGATGGCTAGAATTACTTTGTTCATGGATGTCTCCCTCCCTCAAATTCAGTAACGACTGCGAACGCCCTTGGTGGGTGTGCCTTCTTCTTCGGCCTTCTTCACGGCAGTCGGTTTCTTGTCGGCTGCTTTGCTCTTGCTGTCGGCCGCCTGCTTCTTGGCTGCTGCGTCGGCGTCGGCTTCGCTTTGGCTTTCGCCGCAGCCTGCTGCTCGGCTCGCGCAGCCTCGAGGTCCGTCATGCACTGCTTGCTCGTCGCCTCGAGCTCGGTGAGAGCGCTCTTCTGCTTCTCCACCGTCTCGTTGAGCGCTTTCTTGAGCGCCTCTAACGAAGCAACGCTCGCTTCGCCCTCGAGGGAGGGAACATCGACCGCTGGCGTCCTTCGACGTGATGACGACCGCCTCGCCCTTGGTCGTGGCGAGGTCTTTCATGCAGCCCTGGACCTTCTCGGTCATGCTCGTCAGGGCGTCGTTTTGCTCGGCCACTTGCTGTGAAAGCTGGGTGGTCAATTCCTGCAGAGCCTGGATCGCGGCGCTGTCGTCTTTGCATCCCGCCAACCCGGCCGCCCCGGCGACGGCAACCACCATGGCCAAAACTACTTGCTTGCGCTTCACTAGTGCCTCCATTCAGCAAGCTGCGAGCACACGCCCAAAGGCGGTCTCATCACACCGACTCTCACCCCTTGATGTCGACCCAGCTTGCCAGGAACGTCATAGCGCATGGCTTGGAGGTCTGGCAACCTGCCGGTCCGAGCATGAAGCAAGCCACCCGACACGCTCTGCTGGCGCTCGCGATTTAGCCAACGCTACAACCGGATTCCTGATTTCGACCGCCCTCGACCAGCGCGAATTCAGCGGCCTACGCATCCGCACCGTCCACCCAACGACGAGATGAAGGTAGTCGTACGCTTGGGCTCGATCCCATTCAGATGTTGGGTCTGATTCGCCGACTGGGCAAAGACGAGCTGGCGCAAATCAAGAAGGGCCAGATTCCAAAGCTCGACATCCCTTACGAGACCGAAGCGACGGCCCGGGTGACCGTCGAGTCGCTGGGCCGCCGCTCGACGAGCTTTGGGCCCGCCGCGGCGGAAGCCCGCTACGCTCGTGGCTGAGCACCTGCACGGGGTCGAGTCGCGGACTTCACAACGGGAGTCTCGAGGATCTTCTTGTACTTCTTGAGCCAGCCCTGGAACACGAGCTTCATGACGGGCGCGGTGATGGCGTTGAGGTGCCGCATGAGGCCTTGGTTCTCGATCGCCACGGTCCAAGTCAGCTTCGTTTCGTCAGCGCCGACGCGCTCGACTCGATAGTCCTCTGCGAACTTCGAAAGGCCGGGGATGGTCGATTCGGTGACGTAGAACGCGATGCGCTCGTTTTCTTCCCAGTGGAAGAAGAGCTCCTTTACGATCATTCCGCCCACCAGTGAAACGTCTCGAGTCGCGTTCTTCGCGTAGGGTCTTTCCGAGGTCCACTTCACGCCCGTGATGACGCCCGCCCATTCGGTCCAGACGGTATCGCCGCGGAGCGTCTCGAAGAGTCGTTCGGGAGTGCACTTGGCCAGCATCGTGCACTGCACGCGCAGGGGCGCCGTGTCGAAGAAATCCAGAGTGACAGGGTCGAGCTTGTTGAGTTCAGTCATTATTTTTGTCCTCTTCCGAGCGGGGAGCGCAGCGCCCGGAGTATGGGGCAAGCGGAGTCGCCTTGCAGCGGCGCCCAAGACTTGCTTGATATGCACCCATGCCAGACTTCGGAACCCCGGATTTCCACAATGTTCTCCTCGCCGGCTCACGCTCGAGCGGAAAGACCACGCTCGCAGAAGCGCTCCTATTTCATGCTGGTGAAACGAGCCGACAAGGCTCGGTTGACAGCGGCACTACCACCAGCGACTTCGAGCAGGAAGAGCAAGCGCACCACTATTCGGTGTACTCGACCTTGATGCACGCGACGCATCAGGGGAAGCTGATCAACCTCCTCGACCTTCCGGGCGCACCCGATTTCATCGGCCAGGCCATCGCCTGTCTTCCCGCCGCCGAGACGATGGTGATGGTCATGGATCCGGAAGTTGGCGTCGACAGTGCCAGCCGACGTCTCGTGAAGCTCGCGCGCAGCCTCGACCTTCCAATCGCAATCGTCGTCAGCCACATCGGCCAAGGCGTTTCGCGCCTAGGCGCGTTTCTTTCCGAGATACAAGAAGCGTTCGGCCGCGGCTGCCTTCCGATCAATCTGCCAGCGAACAATGGCGAAGCTGTCATCGGGTGCTTGCTGAACGCGACGGGCGAGAGCGACCTCGGCCCGGTCGCCGGCTTCCACACCGAGCTCCTCGATCAAGTCGTCGAGATCGACGATGCGCTCATGGAGCGCTACCTCGAAGGCGAAGAGCCCAACTACGAGGCGCTTCACGAGCCGTTCGAGCGCGCGATGGATCAGGCGCACGTCATCCCCGTCTGTTTCACGGACGCGCTGAGCGGCGCCGGCGTCAAAGAGCTGCTCGACATCATCGTGCGCTACTTTCCGAGCCCTCCCGAGGGCAACCCGCGTCCGTTCTTCATCGGCGAAGGAGACGACGAAAAACCGTTCGTCTACTCGGACGAAGCCGACAAGCCTCTGCTCGCTCGCGTCTTTCACGTCGCAACCGACCCATACCTCGGGAAGCTCTGCTTCTTCCGGGTTTACCAGGGAAAGCTCAACGCCGGCGACCAGCTCTTCGTAGGTGACGGAAAGAGGCCGATTCGCATCGGCCATCTGTTCAAGACACAAGGGAAGCAGCGCACCGCGATCCACTCCATCGTCGCAGGGGACGTGGGCGTCATCGCCAAGCTCGACGAGCTGCACCTCGGGGACGTGCTCCACGACGACCACGCTCTGGACCAAGTGCATCACAAGCCGCTTCCGTATCCCAAACCTCTTCACGGACTCGCCATCGTCCCGAAAACCCGCAGCGACGAGGACAAGATCGCCGAAGTCCTCGCGCGCATTCGGGAGGAGGACCCGACTTTTGAAGCGCACTTCGAGCTCGAAACCCGCGAGCTCGTCATTCACGGTCTGGGCGAAATGCACCTGAACCTGGTGATCGAGCGCATCAAGAATCAGGGCGTCGAAGTCGAAACCAAGCCACCCAAGATCGCGTATCACGAAACGATCATGGGCGAGGCTGAAGGTCAGTACCGACACAAGAAGCAGAGTGGCGGTGCCGGCCAGTTCGGCGAGGTCAGCCTGCGAGTCGAGCCGCTCGAGCGAGGGCGGGGCTTCGAGTTCGTCGACAAGATCGTCGGGGGCGTCATCCCCAAAGTCTTCTTGCCGGCCATCGAGAAGGGCGTCCGCGACATGATGCGGCGGGGCATCGTCGCCGGCTATCCAATCGAAGATGTGCGCGTCACCGTCTTCGACGGCAAGACTCACGCGGTCGACAGCAAGGAAATCGCTTTCAGGACCGCCGGGAAGTTCGCTTTCAAAGAAGCCTTTCTCAAGGCTCAGCCGCAGATTCTCGAACCCGTCGTCAACGTCGAGGTGACCACGCCCGGCGACCACGTGGGCACCATCACGGGCGACCTTTCGAGCCGCCGTGGAAAGATCTTCGTCACCGACGTAAAGAGCACCGGCACCACGGTCGTCAAAGCTACTGTTCCACTCGCTGACATGATCGACTACGAGCCTGCGCTCAAGAGCATGACCAAGGGACGCGGGAGCTTCACCATGGAGCTCAGTCATTACGACCCCGTGCCCGATCGAATCGCGCAGGACCTGATCCAGAAGCACCAAACCGAGCGCGGCTGAGTCCCTATTCTGCTTCGCGTTTGCGCGCTCGGGAGGGCGCCCCTCTAGATGCCCGCGCCTTCTACGAAGGCTTCTGTGCGCGCCTGGGGGAGGACGACTTTCGTACTTGGGCGGATGCTGCGCGTGAGCCAGACGTTGCCGCCGACGACTGAGCCTTTGCCGATGGTGATGCGGCCGAGGATGGTGGCACCGCCGTAGATCGTGACGTCGTCCTCGACGATCGGGTGCCGCGGGATTCCTTTGATTGGGACACCGTTCGCGTCCTGTGGAAAGCTTTTCGCGCCCAAGGTGACGCCTTGGTAGAGGCAGACGTTCTTTCCGATGATGCAGGTCTCGCCGATGACGACTCCGGTGCCGTGATCGATGAAAAAGCGCTCGCCGATTTTTGCGCCGGGGTGAATGTCGATTCCCGTTTGCGTGTGCGCGTGCTCGGTGATCATGCGCGGCAGGAGCGGCACCCCGAGCTTGTAGAGCTCGTGAGCCAGGCGCTGGCAGGTGATGGCGACGATGCCGGGGTAACAGAAGATGGCCTCGTCGGGCGAGGTCGCCGCGGGGTCCCCGTCGAACGCGGCCTGCACGTCGGTCGCGAGAATCGCTCGGACCGAGGGCAGCCGTTGGAGGAACTCACGCACCACGTCGCGAGCGCGCGCTTCGCAAGCCACGCGCTGCTCGGGCGTGTCACGGGAGACGAAAACGAGGCAGTGCTCGACCTGCTCCTCGAGGATGGGGCGCAAGTGATCGAGGGTCGCGCCGACATGAAATCGCAAGGTCTCGTCGCTCACTTTCGAGACGCCGAAGTAACCGGGAAAGAGGACCCCGCGCAGGCCTTCGACCACTTCGACGAGGACCTTGCGCGAGGGCAGGAGCATCGCCCCGCTGGTGGACCCGTCCGCGCGCGGAAGCCCCTGACTGTGCGCGCAGAGCGCGTCGACGATCGGGGAGAGCTCGTAGTCGTGCGTGTCGCGTGTCATCGATTCATTCTTCGTCGTAGAGCCAGGTCGAGAGGTAGCGTTCCCCGGTGTCCGGAAGCAGGACCACGATGAGGTGGCCGGCGTGCTCGGGGCGCTTTGCCACCTCGAGCGCAGCATGGAGGGCGGCCCCCGAAGAGATTCCGACCAAAATGCCTTCCTCTTTCGCGGCCCGCCGGGCAGCAGCGCCTGCATCCTCGTCGGAGACCTGAAACACCTCGTCGATCAGCTCGGTCTGCAAGACTGCCGGCACGAAGCCCGCGCCGATGCCCTGAATCTTGTGCGACCCGGACGGGCCGCCGCTGAGCACAGGTGAGGCGGCCGGTTCGACGGCGATGGCTTTGAAGCTTGGCTTGCGGCGCTTGATGACATCGGCAACCCCGGTGATGGTGCCGCCGGTTCCGACGCCGGAGACGAACACGTCGATCTGTCCGTCCGTGTCGTTCCAGATTTCCTCGGCGGTCGTCCTCCGATGGACCTCCGGGTTCGCGGGGTTGGAGAACTGCTGCAAGAGCAAGTAACCCTCCTGCTCGGCGAGCTCCCTCGCCTTCTCGATCGCGGCGCTCATCCCGCCCTTGCCTGGCGTCAGAATGAGCTTGGCGCCAAGCGCGGAGAGCAGTCGGCGTCGTTCGAGGCTCATCGTTTCCGGCATCGTGAGGACGAGCCGGTAGCCTCTTGACGCTGCAACGAACGCGAGCCCGACGCCGGTGTTGCCGCTGGTCGGCTCGACGAGGGTGACGCCCGGCTTCAGCACGCCTTCGCGCTCGGCGGCCTCGATCATCGCGAGTGCGATGCGGTCCTTGACGCTCGCGCAGGGATTGAAGCTCTCGAGCTTGGCGACGACCTGGGCGTTCAAGCCGGCGGTGATGCGCGGCATCCGCACGAGCGGCGTGCGGCCCACGAGCCAGGTGATGTTTTCGGCGATCGCGACCACGGCTGCCTCCTACGAACGATGCGTTGCGACTCTCGGGAGCCTACTTGCTTTCGCTCTCATAATCGGCCCCGGTCGCGTCGTCGATGGCCCCGTCAGAGGGCTTCGCTGCCGCGCTTCTGATGACACCCAAAGTCACCCGGAGCGCGCTCGATTGGGGGCGTTGATTTCGCGGAGCTCCTGCACGGAACGATAGCCCTCGCCCCACCTCGCGTAGCGCTCGACCTCGACGGCCGACGCCGGGTCGATCAGTGGCCAAAGAGGTTGGGGGACGAGCTCGACGAGCTCGAGAGCCGCCTTGATCTGTTCGTCCCAGACGCTGGAGAAGCGGTCGAGATCCGAGGCTTGCACCTCACCGCGGCAGAGGCTCCCCGAACACCTTAGCTTCATCGGCTCCCGCAGATTGAACATTCCGTATTCGTCGGTGATCTGTTCCCCTGGCTCGATGTCGCGCACGGCAATCTCGAATCCATATGCAGTGCTCATGGTGTTGGACTGACAGCAATGGTTCACGTACTTGGCGTGGTCCCAGCTCACGATTCGAACGCCGCGCGGGTCGATGTACGAGTAGCGCTCGATCGCTTCGCGCAAGGCTGGCTCTTGCAGGCTGGGGTCATCGGGGGAAATCTCGATTTCGAGCGGGTCCCAAACATAGGTGATGGTTCCCTTCGGCAAGCGTGCGGTTGCGAACACGCCATAACCTAGCTCGGCGTCGATGTGTCGGAGCTCAGTCGACGGATGAATCATGCGGCGGATAGTAACTTCGAACGCCCGTCTTCGCCTCCCAGAATTTGAGGGGATGAGCACTTGGGCCTCGTCACCGAGCGAGCTCGATCGGGTTCCGAACGATGGCTCCGGGCTCGAATGAGCGAAATCCGGGCGTTTTGACCCCGCGGAGGGGAGTCGAGCTACGCCACTTTGACCACCGGAGCGTTGGCCAGGAGCCGTTCGGTGAACTCCCGTGCCGGCTGGATGTCCATCTTGTTGATGAACGCCGAGTAGGTCAGGAGCGCCAACAAGAAGCGCGGATCCGCAACCCAGGGCGGCAGGTGCTTCGGCGCCTGGAGGAGACCCATCGCATGGAGCTCCGCCAACGCCGGGAGGTCGAAGATGTCGAGCTTCCCGCAGAATAACAAGCGAAGACAATCTGAACGCCCTGCCGCGAAGGTGGCGCGTATGAGATTGCCGACGGCGAGCAACCCGTAGAGATAAACGACGTCCTTCGTGAACGGCGCGCCGCCGGTCATCACACCCCCCCGAAAGACACGCTGGGCGTTGTCGAAGGCCTGGACCGGGTCGATGGCCCGCTCGAGGAAATAGCCGTACACCTGCAGAAAGTCGGCTCCCTCGACGGCCATTTGAATCGCAAACACACGGTCCGCGAGCCTGTGCAAGCGATCCAGCTCCATGCTGCCGCTGATGATCTCGGCAAAGACCGCCAGACCCTCCTGGGTGCGTGTAGTTCCGGCGTGACCGGCTGCGAGGATGGGTAGATCGACTTGTGCGCGGCCGTTGAGCGAGGTCGCATAGTGAATGTAGGCTTCATGGTTGAGGAGCTGAATGGCGTCACGATCCGTGAAGCGCGCGTCCCGTCGAATACGAATCGAGTTGGTCGAGGCGAGCGCTTTCGCCGACAGGTGGTCGACCAGGTTCACCGGTGGCGCATCCTCGCCGAAGTGTTCTTGGACGGCTCGCTCGATGTCCTTCGCCACTTCTTCGGCGCTGTGATACGTGGGTGGCGCGATGTCCATCTCGACTTTGGCGAGCTGATCGATGGCATTGCGGACGCTTTGGGCGAGCTCGAGCGCGGTCGCGGGGTAGAGTCGCAGCGGCGCCGTCGGCTCGCCGTAGATGTCGCGGGAGAGCTCGAAAAAAGCAGCAGTACCAACGGCGGCCAGCATGCGCGCGCTGCGCTCCAACGTGCTCGCCTGGCGCTCGAGCCACAAATCGACCGTCCCTACGGGACCGATCGAACGACGTGCCTCCCGCACCGCCTCGATCGCAGGTGTGGGGTCGAAACGTGGGTAGCTGACCTCCGGAAGCTCCTTGGCACCGCCTGCGAAGAACTTCTCCTTGGTGTCGCCAGGCCAGTCGATCGATTTGAGAATGCGTATGTGACGGCTCGCCTCGTACAAGAGCCTACACACCTTCCGGATTCTCTCTTTTTCGCTCTCCGGAACTTCCGCCTGCATGCTCTGGTCGCTTCCCATCTGTCGTCGCGACGGCCGCAAGAAGAGCGTCCCTCGATGACGACTGCCGAAGCTTGGTACGGGACGCGGGGCCTGTCATTCGGTTTTGGTGGGTGTCGCGTCCGACCACGGGACCCCTGCGATCTACTAAGACTCGGTCGCCGACCGCGAGCTGCGTTTGAATACCAGCGATGGTTGGGCCGATGCCACCTTCTTCGTCGTGCGCGGGAACGAGCACCACGACGGAGACGCCTTCGGCCCTGGCAACTCGCTTTCCGTCAGAAAGGAAAAGGCTCGCGAAGCACTCCACGAAGAAGATCAGCGCCGGAATCATGAGCATCGCGGCAGCCGCGGCGAGAAGAAAAGCCAGTAACGTCATCAGAGTCACTATACTCGGCTGGTCACGCCATCCACCATCCGATAGCACTGCGACGGCCTGCGAGATTTGTGGTGTCCCATACAATGAAGACACATCCACGATGTCACAGCGGAACCGGCACGGCTGTCCGTAGCTGCCTCAGCTGCCGGTCATGCTCGGGCGCCGCTTCCGCGTGTCCGACGCGGGGTAGCGACGAAGCGGAAAGCCCCGAATGGGTATTGTTGGGCCGAGGTGTAGTCACCGAAGCGCAGCGCCGGGCTACTGCGCAAGAAACCACGTGGTGTCCGCAGCTCGTAGTGGTGGTCGGTCAGGAAGTCATAGACTTGGCGAGGCGCAATACCCCATGCGTCGAGCCCATCCACCGAGCTCTCGAGGATCAAGGCTGGATGGGAGTCGCGCAGAATGCGCCGAGCTCCCTGCAATACCGATAACTCGGCTCCTTCGACGACGACCTTCAAGACTGCGATCTCGCGTTCTGCAGGAACCAGGTCGTCCAAGCGCGCGACTTCTACGTCGGTCTTCGTGTATCGGTCCGAAGCGCTGCCATAGGGCTTGAGGCCGCTGTAGCCGCTGCGTGTCTCGTTGATCGAGAAGGCAGCTTGGGCCGGCTCGGCGCCGAGGGCCTTGGCGTGGACCTCCACTTCGAGGAACTTCTTGCGCAGCCACTCGACCTTTTGCTGCATTGGCTCGACAGCGATGTGCTTCCCACTGGGTGCGAGCTTGCAGAATAGCGAGGTCATGCTCCCGATGTGGGCGCCCACATCGATGCAATTTGAATGGGGGCGGTCGATAAGGCCACGGATGGCCGCACGAACCGCTGCTGGCTCAACTTGCACTCGGAACAATTCAGGGTGCCTAATCACGGAGCGCAGCCGCAGCAAATCTTGAAAAAGCAAAGCGGCTTCTTCGAGCGGAGTGCGCAGCAGCAGGTGCTTCAGGTAGTCGATCATGGCCGCATACGCGAAGATAGCCGCTGCAAACGCGTTCCTCTCCACAATCGAAACTACAGAGATCTGGCGCTTTGGGCAATTCTGAAATTGTTCGGGTGCCAGAACTCTTCGATGACCTACCAGGTGTAGCGCACGGTGTACTGGATGACTTTCTCGCTGTCTTTGCCGACTTTGACTCGGAAGTGCGCCGTGTTGGCGTCGTACTTCTCGTGTTTGTCCGAGGCCTTTATGATCTCCCAGTTGTTCCAGCGGTAGAGCGTCTCCTTCACGAGCACTTCGACCGGTTCGTCCTTGTGATTCCGAAGGCGGATCTCGAAGCTCTCGGTGATCACGTGGCGACTGGTGTCGACTTTGTAGTCGGTTCGCTTGCGTTCGCCCACGACGTCGAACGCATCCCCGATGTGCAGCCGAATGGTCTCGTCCTTTGGCGTGTGGTCGATCTCGTCCTCACCGATGAATTCGAGCGCCCCGTCTGCTTCGTCACGCTTGTAGAGCCGCACCTTGCCCTTCGGCAGAGCCATGCCCATGTGGTTTCGCTTCGAGTTCGTGAGCTCGAGGATGACGTTGACTTTGCTGTTCGACTGCTCGCTGCCGTAGCCCGCGTCACTCACCAGTCCTCCGTAGAAGCGGTATTGGGGTGCACCGTCGTACAGGAAAACTTTCTTTACGGGGACGTCTGCCGCCTTCAGGAGCTCGACCTGTTTGGTCTGGTTGTCGGCAACGGTCGTCTGCCGCCCGAGCGTGTAGAGGTGGTACTCGAAGAAGGGCTTTTCCTCGAAGCTGGACGCGGCTTCGGCGGCCATCATGTCCTTGCGATACATCTGCATGGGCGGTTGAACACGCCGCACGTCGCCCGCGATGAGCTTCAGTCGCGCATTCTCGTACGTTGCGCCCGAGTGATTCTCTATCGTCACCCATCCGCCCAAGTCGAGCGCCGTGTCTTTTTCGTTGAGGACCGCATTGTAGTCCGCGTGCCATCCGAGCCCAGCGGTCTGGTAGGCGACCTCTACCAACTGACGGCCGGTCTTCTTCGTGGCGAGCTTCCAGACGAGGGTAGGCTTGGTGATCAATCCGTCCGGTAAGGCACCGAGCTGGATGTCTTTGACGTTGTCGCCGCGCTGGATCATCACCACGCTCTGCTCCTGACGCAGAACCAGCTGGGCGGGATCGAAGCTGAGGAGCGTCCCGGCG
Source organism: uncultured delta proteobacterium (assembly GCA_963786865.1). Taxonomy (GTDB): domain Bacteria; phylum Myxococcota_A; class Polyangia; order Polyangiales; family Houyiibacteriaceae; genus SG8-38. The sequence goes on from CAWBAV010000005.1 coordinate 77,585, forward strand.
TATCGGGAGCCGTCCTTGGTCAGCACCGCAATCGATCGATCGATGTGCTTGTCGAGCAGCTTGTCGGCGGACACCAGATCGTATTCGTAGTTTTGCTCGAGAACCGTGGTGCCTGGATGGGTGAGTGATTTGAACTGCACGGTGGTGCCGTCGATCTGCGCGGCAACTCCGGTGAATCGAATCGTCCCAACCTTCTCCCTGAGGTCCACGGTTCGCTTTTCGCGCACCACCCCGAAGTCCTGGTTGTAGATGGTGAGCGCCACCCCCTCGGCGTCGTCCGCTCCGGCCCCCGTGGCGGCAGCCCCAGCGACCAGCGCGGCCCATATGATCAGTGCTCTTTGCGTCCTCATCGTTGCTCCTTCGGCCTTTCCATTACGCAGGACGGACGCGCTTGTCGACAGTCCGTTCTCGCCGAAGAGGACGCGTGACGCTTCCGTTTGGATCTAAAAGAGCAGCAAGAAGCTCGAAGCTCCGACCGACATTGGCTGAAACGGGGCAAGTGCTCGGTGATTCTCTTGTGTTTTCGTGCGCTCACGGCCGCCGGTGGCTGTTGGCGGCCCGCCACCATGTCGCAGGCTGATCGGTCGCAATTCCACCACTAATGCGCCGTCCGTCTGACGGCACACTTTTCGCTGGTGTTTGCGGGATGACCCGACGCCGTATCATCGAGCCCGGCAAGACTTGGGCCCTCTCTCGCCGTACCACGCGACGCTACTTTCTCCTGAACCCCGACGGAGCCCGCGAGCTCGAGCGATGCTACTGGTATTGCCTCGGCCTTGCAGCGAGGCGGTTTGGCGTGGTCGTGCACGCAGGATGCCTGATGAGCACCCATTCACACGAGGTCGTCACTGATGTGCTCGGGGTGCTGCCCCGGTTCCTTCAAGAGTTTCACCGATTGCTCGCGCTCACGACCAAAGCCCTTCGTGGGTGGCCTGGCGAGGTCTTCGACAAGCGAAGCACCGGGCAGCATGCGCTGCTCACCCCCGAGGCGACGATCGAAGCGCTTGCCTACCTCGTCTGTAATCCCGTCGAAGCGGGAGCCGTGCGCTATGCCAAGGACTGGCCAGGTGCCCACACCCTACCCCGGGACATCGGGGCCCGTGTGGTGAAGGCCCGCCGCCCTGTCCACTACTTCGACCCCGACAATTCCAACTGGCCCGACGTCGTCGAGCTTCGGCTCGAAATGCCGACGGCGCTCGAACTCGACTTCGGCACCGAGCTGGCTCGGAGAAGTATCGCGGAGCGCGTGCAAGAGCGGGAGCGCCGAGCGTTTGAGGAGTCGAAGCGCACCGGCATCGCGTTTGTCGGGGCGCGGCGGGTGCTTCGGCGAGCGCACACGATGCGGGCTCGAAGCCACGAAGCGTTTGGGAGCCTCAATCCTCAGTTTGCCGCGGCGGGACATCGGAGCGCGGCGGCCGAAGCGGTGCGGCACCTGCGCGCCTTCAATGCGCAATATGACGAGGCACTTGCGGCCTGGAGCTCCGGAAAGCGCACCGTGCGCTTCCCCGTCGGCACCTGGTGGATGCGCGTGTGTCATGGGGCGCAGTGCGGGCCGGCCCCGTAAGTTCTCTGGACAAGACCGGGGTTTGAAGCGATCGCCAGGCGTCGTGAACGGCCAGGAGGTGGTTGTGGTGCGTCTTCAGCGCCGCGTCCTTGAGCGCGCAGCACGCTACAGAAGCGAAAAGTAGGTCAGCAACGCGCCTGGCGGCAAAGACGGGGGGACGGGAAGGAGACAACGAGGGTCGGAGGGTGCCTCGGCCAGTGGTCGCGGTGCGTTCGCTCGCCGCCAACGTCGGCTAGATCTCCCGGCTCAGCGCGCTAGCTTTGCCTTTGCGGCGCGCTTGACACCAAGCACCAAGGCGTCTTTGAGGTCCAAAGGAAGCGCCGTGCGAATGTTCCTCAGCGTGTCAGCGCGCAAGCGCTTCTTGGACACCGCGTGCGCGGCCGCATCGAGCTTCAAGAGCGCCGCAGCCTTGTCACGCGCTTCGTCGAGCAGGCGCTCGGCGGGTACCAACGCGTCGACGAAGCCAACTCTCAGTGCATCCTCCGGCGAAAACTCTTCAGACAGAGTCACCGCACGCTCGCGAGCAGCGGGGGTCAAGCGCAATCGAAGCACCTCGCAGGCCACACGCGGCATCGGAAGACCGATCGCCACTTCGTTGGCAACGTAGGTGTAGGGGCCCGGCACTCCAAAGCGGTAGTCGCCCGACAGCAACATGAACGCGCCCATCGCATATGCATGACCGGGCGACGCGATGACCACGGGCGTGGGAAACGACAACAGCCGTGCGGTCAGCGCGTAGCCTGCCCGCAGCATCTTGACCGCTTGCACGCCGCCGGACTTCATGACCTTGAGGTCAAACCCCGCGGATAGCACCCCTTCACGCCCGGTGATTACAACGGCCGCGCCCTCGCGCTCCGCTCGCTCGAGCGCCGCGTAGATCTCATCGAACATCGCCGGAGACAGCGCATTGCGCTTGCCATCGTCCATCGTGAGCGTCGCGACAGAGCCCTCGATTTCGAGTGTTACCAACGAGGTAGCCATGGGCCTAGCCATAGCACGTGACGGCTCGTCCGGCGCCCCGATGTTTCCGCACGGTCAGACCGGCCACGCGGACGAACGTTTTCACGCACGGCCTATGCACTGCAACGCACCCGCTACGGAGCGATCTTCTTCTTGATCGCCTTCGCGACGGGTGAGGGGACGCGGCCGAGCGCGTTGAGCATGTGTGGTAGCACTTTGAGCTTCAAGCCTTCGTACTCGCTAGGGACGACCGCCTCGATCAGATGCGGGCCACGGGTCTTCAACGCGTTCTCCAGGGCTGCGTTGAAGTCCTCGGCGGTCGAGACCCGTTGTCCAGGCACTCCCATTCCCTTGGCCATCGCTACGAAGTCGATCGCGGGTTTCGATAGATCCAATTGCGCCTTGGCTTTGGGTCCGACTTTGTCCGCTCCGACGCGCTCGAGCTCGATGTTGAGAATCCCATAGGAGCGATTGTTTAGAATGACCGTAGTCACGTCGAGACCCTCGCGTGCGATCGTCCATAGTGCCTGAATCGTGTACATGGCGGAGCCATCGCCGATGAGCGCGAGCACGGGCCGGCCCGGCGAGGCCGTTGCAGCGCCAACGGCCACCGGTAAGCCTTGGCCGATCGCTCCACCGGTCAGAGCCAGCAGGTCATGGCGAGGCGCACCCGCCGTGAAGCTCGGCAGCCTAATCCCCGAGGTTTGCGCCTCATCGGAGATGATGGCGTTTGCGGGCAACAAGGCGCCGATGGCCTGACAGACCTTGGCGGCGTTGAGCTTGCCTGAGGGCAATTCTGGACGTTCTGCGCTCTGCAACTTGGGCTCGGTGTCCGACGCACCCACCGCTTCGACGAGTGCATGCAGCGAAGCGAGCGCATCTTCATGCTCCTGCACCAACGTGTGGGCTGTGCAGTCGTCTGGCACGAGATAGCTCTTCTTGCCGGGATACGCGAAGAACGACACAGGCGCCTTGGCATCGACCAGGACCAAGTGATCGTAGCCGTCGAGCTGCACCGAAGCCATTTCCGCTAGATACGCAATGCGTTCAACGGCGGGCAGTCCTGCACCTCGCTCGAGGCGCGTCGGAAAGACCTCGCAGAAGAGCTTGGCGCCTGTCTTCTGCTCGATCTGCGACGCCGCACGCAGCCCCGCCTCACGGAGCACCCGATTGCCCAGCAAGAGAGCAACCTTCTTACCCGACTTCTTGATGACCCGCGCAATCGCGTGCACCGTTTCGTCGGATGCCGGCGGCGGTTGCTGAGGCGTGTGCGCCTGCACGGGTTCGGCACCCTCTCCCCAGGACACATCTGCGGGCAAGACCAGGGTAGAAATCTGCGCGGGCGGGCCCTTGGCGACCGCGACCGCTTCAGCGGCATCGGCAGCCAATTGACTGGTTTCAGGCGTCGTCTTGATCCATTTGGAAATGTTCTTGGCGACGGTCTCGATGTCGGACTGCAACTGCGCATCGTATTGCGTGTGATAGGTCGCATGATCTCCAATGATGTTGATCATGGGTACTCGTGCCTTGCGTGCATTGTGCAGATTCGCGAGCGCGTTTCCGAGACCGCATCCGAGATGCAACAACGTGGCTGCGGGCTTGTCCGCCATGCGCGCGTATCCGTCGGCAGCGCCTGACGCCACACCTTCGAACAAACACAAGACCGCGCGCATGTCCGCGCGATCCAGCGCGGCAACGAAGTGCATTTCCGACGTTCCGGGGTTGGTGAAGCAGGTGTCCACACCACAGTGGATGAGCGTTTGAATCAGAGCTTGTGCGCCGTTGGTCATGGTCGTTCCGTCGGGGCAGCGTACTCTTCGACGGACCTGTTGCCTAGTGATGTAAGGCGTCGAAATCGAACCCGGGAAGGAACACCTCTTGTTGGTCTCGCGGTGCTTGCAACTCTTCGGCCTACTGGTGTACAGATCGGCCCTGGGTGTGCGGGCGTAATGCGAAGGGCGATGTGATGATTTCAATGCGAGCGACGTTCATTGTGTTGGCGCTGGCCAGTGTTTTGCCTGCCTGCAAGAGCTCCGATGGGGACGACACATTCATGGCAGGCGCCGCGAGTCGAAGCATTCTTCCGACCGTGAACGGCGAGCGTGAGTACCTGGTCGATGCTCCGGGGTGGCCTGCGCGTGAGGAGATCGATCCGAACAACCCGGGTGTGTTCATCGAGACGTGGGATCAGGGCCGGGTCGACGTCGGAAACGGTCGCGACGATTCGGCGTGGGTGCACGACGACTTGAGGGCGACCGCACTGGCGCTTTCGTTCGGGGAGCAGCGCGCCATGATCATCATGGCCGACACCTATTCATACTTCGGCACGGATATCGCCGTGATGGTCGAGCGTGTGCGAGCTCGCTTGCCCGATGAATGGTCGGAGGCTCCGATCCTGATCTCGGCGACGCATAACCATCACGGGCCGGACACGGCTTTCGACATCAACGACGACTGGTTCTCCCTCATGGCGGATCAGCTCGCCGCGGCGGCCGAAGACGCGGTTGCGGCAATGCAGCCCGCCGCCGTCTCGTCGGCCGTGGGCGACCACGGATACGGAGTCGACGACGTGCGGGATCCGGTCATCCGCAACACGCTTCTGAACGTGCTCGCCATCGACGCAGCGGAAGACTCCGCGGAGGGCGAACAGCACATCGCGACGCTCGTGCAGTGGACCAGTCACCCGGAGTCGACGCTCGGTTGGCACCCTCCGGCCGAGGCGGCGAACCTGGAGGAGGCCTGTGCCATCAAGGGTTGGACGGAGGGCAACTGCACCGCGGAGGGCCGCTACCTCACGGCCGACTATCCAGGAGTGTTGCGAACGCGCCTGCAAGCCGCTCGAGGCGGCGAAGTGCTCTACTTCAACGGGCCCCTCGGGAGCCAGGTAGGCCCGGGAGCCGCTCCGACCTGGGTCGTCGACGAGGACCACCCGGTCGGCGACGGACTGACCGTCCCGGAGGGCGCGGTGCCGCTTACCGAATGCGAGGACCGGGCCCCCTATCTCTGCCGGAGCTTCGCGAAGACCGAGTCCATCGGCACCGAGCTCGCCAACGCCGTGCGCACCGCGATGGAGCAGTCCAAGCCCGTCACCGTCACCGAGCTGAGCGTCAAGATCGAGAGCTTCTACACGCGCCTGACCAACATCGGTTTCCGTGTTCTGATCGCCGACGGCGACATAGGCTGGCAGGTTCCGACGCTCTACAACTGCACGGGCAAGCCATTCAGCGATGACAACTGCGTCGAGGATGGCGGAGAGATCATCGACGACCCCTTGCTCGCATTTTTCGACAGTCGGATCACACGCGGAGACGTCATCGAGACGCAGATCGCGCGCGTCGATCTTGGCAACGTTGGCATGCTGTTCATGCCCGGTGAGCTACCACCCGAGCTCGTGGCTGGACTGCCCGATGATTTCGAAACCGCGCCACCAGAGAAGTACTACCGCGAGCCGCATCTCCATGCCGTGGGCGCGGACTACCAGATCCCCGGGCACTTGCTCTCGCTGGTCGACGAGGAGGTGACGCTCACCGTGGGGCTCGGCGGGGACCAGATCGGGTACTTCGTTCCGGTCTCGGACTACCGACTCAAGTGCCTCAACGAGGCGCTTCTATTCGCGCGGGCGACGTGCGAGGACCTCTACGCCCGCGGCGTCATCCAAGGGGAAGACTGGATCAGCGGTGACATCTGCCAGCGAATCACCGACGATGAATCGGCGCTCGAGGAATACGGGAACGACGCCGAAGCGGTAGTCGCGCTCTGCCGCTACGGGCAAGCGCTTGGGCGCGAGCTCGGCGAGCCGGACGGCCATTACGAAGAAACCAACGCAGCGGGTTGGGACATGGTCGACGACCTTTGGGAAGCAGCCAAGCGGCTGTTCGAGAACTAGAGAGCGGAGGCGGCGCCGGATTTGCTTCCGGAAGGCGAGGTGGCCTTGGCGCGCTCCAGCTAGAGTGGCTCGCAGGCTCCAAAGATCGCATCGAACTCGTCGTCACAGCTATTGCTGGACATATCGAGCTCGGCACAGCTCAATGCTGCAGCGCAATCGAAGTAGCTGATTGCCGCCGCCTCGCAGGCCTGCGTGAGATTGTAGCCCGCCACCAGATCGTTGTAGTAGCTGGTGCATTCTTGCACCGTGTAGCCTGGGAAGCACTCGACGGCCTTCATGCAAAACGCATTGATGGAGTCCGCAAGGTTCCCGCCGTCGCTGCCGCCGCTACCGCCGCTGCCGCTGCCACCACCGCCGCCATTGCTATCCGATCCGCCGCATCCGGCGATGGCTAGAGCGGCCATGGCGAGCTTCGGAATCGTCTTCTTTGGTGTGAACATGGGCTTCCTTTCTCGCGAGAGCATACCTGAACCCCGGTGGCTCGGTAAAGTTGTGCGACGGGCATCCGTCGGGTCCGCATCGTATTGCGCTTGGGGCCTTCGGGGTGATTTTCGCTTTCCACGCCGTCTCAAACGCTACTTCAAACGGCGCCTTAGTAGGTTCATCCTCAGGCGAAAGCCAGAAAGGGAGAGGGCCATGACTACAGAGATGAGAATCGTCACCACGGATGGGGGTGCGAAGATGATCGCCGAAGATCAGCTCGTCGCCCTCGATGCCGCGCTTCGAGGCACGCTGTTATTTCCCGAATCGAGCGGATACGACGAGGCGCGAACGCTGTGGAACGCCATGATCGACCGCAAGCCGGCTCTGATCGCGCGCTGTGCCGGAGCCGCCGATGTGATGCGGGCAGTCCGTTTCGCCGGCGAGCACGGGCTTCTTCTGGCCGTTCGAGGGGCGGGGCACAACATCGCGGGCGGGGGATCGCCGGCCTCACGCTCGGAGGCGGTTTCGGTTGGCTCAGCCGCCAGCACGGATTGACGATCGACAACCTTCGTTCGGCGGACGTGGTGACCGCGGACGGTGAGATCGTGACCGCGAGCGCGGGCGAGAACGCGGATCTCTTCTGGGGGCTCCGCGGTGGTGGTGGCAATTTCGGCATCGTCACCTCGTTCGAGCTCGAATTGCATGACGTCGGTCCGGAGATTCTTTCAGGCCTCATCGTGCATCCCTATTCGGACGCACCCGAAGTCGTTCGCGCGTATCGCGACTTCGCGTCGAACATGCCAGACGACCTCAACGTCTGGCTCGTCCTGCGAAAGGCTCCACCACTCCCATTCCTGCCCGAGGAAGTCCACGGCAAGGAGGTCGTCATCGTGGCGGCGTTCTACCCGGGCGACATGAAGGAGGGCGAACGCCTGCTTCAACCGCTTCGTGAGGTCGGCAAGCCGATTGCGGATGTCATCGGGCCGCATCCGTTCACCGGTTGGCAGACGGCGTTCGATCCTTTGCTGACTCCCGGCGCGCGCAACTACTGGAAGTCGCACAACTTCACCGAGATGTCCGACGGCCTAATCGATACGGCGCTCGACTACCTCGGCCGCCTGCCTTCCGATCAAACCGAGATCTTCTTCGCGCGGCTCGGAGGCGCCATCAACGAAGTGGCGCCGGATGCCACGGCATACCCACACCGTGATGCCGAATACGTGATGAACGTGCATGCGCGATGGGAAGAGACGAGAGACGACAGCGCGTGCATCAAATGGGCGCGCGACGACTTCGAGGCCACCGAGCCATACGCCAGCGGCGGTGTCTACGTGAACTTCGTTCCCGAAGGCGAGGCGCCCATCGAGGCCGCGTACGGTCCCAACTACGAACGACTTCTCGCGCTCAAACGCAAGTACGATCCGAAGAACTCGTTTCGGCTGAATCAGAACATCGCACCTTGACGAGGTGCGACGGCTCGACGAGAAATGCCAAGCGAGAGATCTGTCTCAGGCTCTGGTCAGATCGAGGCCGAGCTTCGCGTCCTCGGGCATGCCATCTTCGTCGAAGTCGAACGAGGTGTCGGCCTCGGTGAGCGTGAGTGCGTCGCCGACGAGCTCGATCTCGAACTGCCACTGGCTCGTTGGGGAGGTCTGAAGGGTCAAGATGTCCGTAGAGCTCCAAGTTCCGATCACTTCGGAGCTCGTGCCCCAGGGTCCCCCGGGCTCTTCGCCCGCATACGTCACGGTCAGAGTGAAGTCGTTGTCCTCGGCGAGCACCAGCGTTACGGTCGCGCCGCGATCGGCAACGAGATCGACTTGGACAGCGGGGTTGGCGACGCTCACGAGCTCGACCGAGGTGGCGTTCCAAGTTCCGACGAGCGATTCCGGCGGTGGCGCAGTCGTGTCCCCGCAAGACGAAATGAGCAAAGCCGCTACTAGAGCGATGCGATCCAATCTCTTCCGCATGAAAACCTCCTCCCCAAAGAGGGGCAGCCATCGGAGAGCGTGCAATGGGAGTGACAGCTTGTCGATGCAAGCGACAGGCCGCGACCAACGCCATGGACCATGGATGAGACGAGGCTGCGCGGACAGGGATTTGGTACAGACGCTCCATTCCAACTAGCCTGTTTAGCGGCCGGGTACTTGCCCCGGTACGAATTGGTGCAAAAGGGGATCAGTCGTGCTACCGAGAACACTTCTTGCGATGCTCATTTTCGTAGCGTCGTGCGCTTCGGCGCATAGCGGACCGACTACGGTCCAGGAGTGGGGCTCGGGCCACGCGGCCACGGACTCGTCCGAGGAACTGTCCGAGGGCATGGTCCGGTTCTCGGTCTCGATGATCGAGGCGCTGAACGACCAGACCGCGGAGCCGCCTGTGAGCAACAGCTATAGTCACCAGAGGTGGCTCGGCTGGAGGAAGCGGCTGGGCGAGCCGCTGGTGCACCTCGATTCGACCGATGCATACTCAGCGCTCGCGTCCACCGATTGCTCTGGTTGGCTCAGCTTCATGCTGAACACGGTCTCGCCCCTCCATGAAGCAGTTTTGCAGTCGCAGCGCCGGTGGGATGCCCACAACCGTGCCTATTCCGACGACTTCGTCTTGCGGGAAAGTCGGAGACCCTGGTCGCGAGCGTTCGTAGTGACGCACTACCTTCGCAGTGATCATGCGAAGGCGACCGGCTTTGAGCCTGTGCCGAACTTCGAGGACCTGCGGCCGGGCGACATCGGTGCGTATGCGATGGGACGGTACGCCAAGCCGACCGACGAGAGCCGTCCCACGCCTAGGGACACGGGACACGTCTTCGTCGTGGTGGAACCACCCGCCGTGGTCGACCCAACGAGCAAGAGCTACAGCGGTCGAGGATCCCTGCACGAAGAAGCGGTCAAAGTCATCGCCGTGTCGGTGGTCGACTCGAGCTCGACCGTTCACTTCGACCCGGACTCGAGGAAGAACGAGAAAGGGCGTTACTCCTTGCCGAACGTCCGCCCTCATCCCCACGCAAAGGCGGGCGGGGTCGGTGTGGGCACGATTTGGTTCGCCTTGAGCGAAGAGGGGCACGTCCTCCAGCGGCGTCTGAGCCCGAGGCAGAAATATCGCCCCGTGCTGGCGCGTGCTGCTCGCCTGCGCGGGCGCATTTCCCTCGACGAAGCGATCTTGGACGATGGAGGCGCTTTGCTGGTGCGCGTCTTCGGCAACGCGCCTTCTGAGTTCGATGGTGTTTCTTATGGGGATGCACCGCTCCATCTCACCGGACCGGGCGGTCTTCGTCTGGCGAGCGGACGGATCGTGTTGAATGGCCAGAACGATTTCCTAGGAGGCGTGACCGTGGAGGCCGCGGACTTGATCGTAGCGTCGCCAAGCGCACTCGGCACCGGCGACGTCGTGGTGCGTGGGGGCTCCGTGACCCTTCGAGAGCCTGCCATAGCGGATTCCGCCACGCTCAGCATCGCAGAGGGCCTAGACGAAGGGGCACTTCGCCTCGATTTCGACGGTCGCAACGTCGTCCGTGTCCTTCAAATCGGCGACACGGTGCACCATTGTGGCACCTGGGGCGGACCCGAGTCCGACGCGATGTTCGTCGATCCGGTGTTCTCGGGGCCAGGTGTGCTCGAGCTGACGGCTCGACCTCTCGAGACCTGCGCACCGGCGCCCGAACAAGTCTCGGGACGGCGCTCGAAGAGACTCGCATCATCGAAGTTGCAGGTAACTCGTCGCTGAGCGCGTTCGTCGCGGCTGTTCTGGCACTGGCATCCTGTGGGTCGTAGTGCGAGTCGGGCTCGGATGTTTTGCGTTTGACGCGACAGCCACTGGGGTGACTTCAGCGACCACGACCCGATGCGCCGTCACGCAGCTGGCGACCATGGCCCGTGCCGCAGACGTGCAGTTCTACGTGGAAACCGGCACGACCTTCATCACGATCGAGTGCGACGACGACGCACTAAGAGAAGTCGCGACGCCCTAGCCGCGACTCAACGAGGCTCAGCCGCGAGTCGCTGCGCTTCTTCGGGGGTCAACGCGCGGTTGTCGACTCTGAATTTGTCTATTGCGCCGGGAGGGCTCAGAGTTTCTGGCCAGCCATCGCGTGCTCATAGAGCTTGGGGACGAACTTCTCGGTTTCTCCGCTTTCCTCGATGTTGTGGACGATCCAAGTTCGCACGAAATCCTCATCGGCTCCGGCAAACCGACGCGCGAGCGCGTTGACGAGGCGACCGAGGAGCGGGACGTCTCTGCCGAGGAGCATCTCGGTGTAGAAAGAGCATCCGTCTTGGGTCTCGGCGTACTCGTGCAGCAGATGCCCCGCCGGGACCAGGCCTCCCAAAAGCAGGTCGAAGTTGAACGCGGAGTCGTCGAACCGCGTCACGCGCGCCTTGGCCCTCACCGGGTATCGGGCGCCCAAGTTCTCTTCGATTTCGATCACGCTCCCCGGCGCAAGCCTCCCTGATTCGTCGTAGACGCGGTGTGCCCAGCCACAGCGAATGTGATCGTAGGGGTGCCAGAGCCGGTATACGGGAACCGGTGGACCGGTGAAATCCTGGCCGTTGAAATGCGTCGAGGTATCCGAATGTTCAAACCACCAGCGAACCATTTGTGGGGTTACGCCGTGCATCGTTTCGTGCCAGATCCGCGCGCGCAACTGGCCATTGGGCAGCTGCTCGAAGGAGCTTTCGGCGGAATCGGGCGACTTCATGGGGCCGAAGAAGCCGACCTTGGGGCCCTTGCTCGCTGCTTGCGACATGCGGCTTTTTAGCGCATTTGCTTCAACGAGGCTGGCCGCAAGGGTAGCGATAGCCTAGGCGAGCAAGGTTCGCTCGCGGCCGTGGACGCGCATGATCGGGCGGCAGCCGAGGACCCAAGTCGGATTGGTGCCGGGAGGGACGCCTCGTTTCGATGCACCCGTTCGACGCGTCTTGGGACGGCGGGGATGGGTACGCAAATCCGAGCACGCTAGGAAGCAAACACGCCCACTACGGTTGGGCTAGAGCCAAGCGTACGCTTCGCGCAGTACCGCCTCGCCATCGCGCTCGATGCAAGGGCCGTGGGCGAGCAGGATTCGTTCCGGTTTCCAGGCGAGCATTCGATCGACCTGTTTTCGTGCATTCTTCCGATCACGAATCATGACGTGCTCGAGCCAGGTCGCTCCTGGTTTGCGATTGAGTAGCAGCGCTGCTGCGACGCGGGTCAAGAGGCTCGGGTGCCTCGATAGATTGAAGATCACGTCGGCGCAGATCATGGTCCGCGTCGTGCGATGGAAGAACACGACCTCGTTCTCCATCGTGCGCGCCTCGAAGAAGACTTGATCGAGGTCGCTCGCCCATTCCGGCTCGGGGCGGTCAGCGAGCACGCGGTCCCACGCGATATCGGCTCTCTTTCGCTCGAGCCCCGGACAGCATGCATAGACCGCCGACGGGTACGCTTGCTTCCAAGCTGCCACCGCCATGTGGTGAAACAGACTCGGTGCCACCACGCAGTCGACCGGACCCAGGGCGTCGACCTCGAGTTTCAACGCGTCATCGAGAGGCAGAGGCGAGTGCACGAACAAGCCGCCATCGGCGAGGCGCGCAATCGTCATCCGACTCCCGGTTTCGACGCCCCAGAATCGTAGCGGCCTGGTCGCGCTCCACAGCTCGTCTGCGATCGGGGCTAGCGCCGCCATTTTCACCACCCATCCACTCTCTGTCCGGGATTTGGGTTCACCCGAGGCGGCAAGCAAGGATTCATTTTCGGGCTAGAGTCTCCCTCATGTCTCGACCGCGCATTGCTCCTGTCGGCCCCGACCTCGGCGAGCCGCTCAAGTCCGCCATGGCCAAGGTCTTCCCCCTCCCCCTTCCAGCGCCGATGCTCTACCGTACCGTCGCCCGCAACGAGTCTCTATTCGTCGACCTGGTCGAGAGGCGGGTGATCGGCAGAACCGGTCTGTTGGATCGGAAGACGTTCCCGCCCGCTCTGCGGGAGCTGCTGATCCTGCGAACATGTGTCGCTGCGCGTAACCAGTACGAGTTCAACCTGCACGAGAGGACGATCTCGGAGATGATGGGCCTCACCCGAGCGCAGATCGAAGACGTGAAGAACACGCAGGTCTCCGAAGAGCTTTGGTCTGAAAAGGAGCGCGCACTCATCGCTCTGGTAGATGGGCTGGTCGAGCACATCGACGTGGACCAGCTCGTGTTCGACGAGGCCCGGCGCCATTTCACCGAGGAGGAGCTCGTCGAGTTGACGCTCCTGATCGGGCTCTACACCAGCGTTTCCATGGTCGTTGCGCTGGCGAGGCCCGAGCACGATGCCTACGGGGGCTGAGTGGTGGCGCATGCGCCACCCCCCTGACGAGGCACTGCGGTGGTCGGTGGACCGGCGCGTGGCTAGCAGAGCCGAGCGCCAACGGCGACGACTTACCAGGGCTTGAATACGAAAACAGCGCCGAGACCGATCAGGCTGAAGCCGGCGATCTGGTTCCACGCGAGCGCTTGGCCAAAGTACAAGGCAGAAAAGCCGGCGAAGACAGACAGGGAGACTACCTCTTGGATGGTCTTGAGTTGCGCGAGCGAATACCCAGCGTCCATCCCCAGGCGATTCGCGGGCACCTGCAGCAGGTATTCGAAGAACGCGATGCCCCAGCTCGCAAGCACGACGGCCCATAGAGCAGCGTTGCGGTGATCCTTCAGGTGCGCGTACCACGCAAAGGTCATGAACACGTTGGAACCAAGGAGGAGCAGGATTGGCCAGACCCGTAACATCGTCATGCGTATACTCTCCGCTTCAAACGTCCGGCATGTTCGACGGACGAGGACCGACATATCCCACAACTTGGCTGCATCTACACTGAATGAAGCCCGTGGAGGGGCAGCTTCTGCTCGTGGACCCTTTCGGGTTGGCGATGGCTCATGCGCTCGGCGCTGCATGGCCCTGCGGCAGAATCGTCGGTTGTCCCCGACAGGCGGCTGACTATGCTCCGCTTCGACATAGGAGAAGCCCATGCTGACTCTCTACGGCAATGCGTTCAGCCCGTTTTCGCGCAAGGTGCAGATCGTTCTCGAGCACAAAGGCATCGAGTATCGGTACGTCGACGGGCTCGCGCCCGGGAATCGCGGTCAGCTTGCCAAGGTCAACAAGCGCATCGAGGTTCCCGTGATCGACCACGACGGGCTGATCGTCGTGAACTCTGCGGACATCGCCGCGTACCTGGAGCGTGCCTTCCCGCAACAGCCGATCTACCCAGGCGACGACGAGACCTGGGTGAAGGCTCGCGCGTGGGAGCGATGCGCCGACAGCACCATCGACCCCATCCTGGTCGATATCAGCTACTGGGTTTGGGCGAATCGACCGGACTCCATGCCGGAGGGCCTCCTCGACGCGGCCCGCGCCGATCTGGCGCGAATCTACAGCGCCCTCGATGCGGAGCTCGAGGGCCGCGATTGGGTTTGCGGAGACCTCTCGATCGCCGACATCGCGTTGTTCCCACACTTGAGCGGTGCACGCACGTTGCAAGTGCCCTTCGAGGAAAGGCGACACCCGAATTTGCTCTCCTGGTACAAGCGCTGCCGCGCTACCAAGATCTTCGCGGAAGACGCCGCACGCACGAGAGCTTTCCTCTCCGATCCGGCCGCCGTCGGCGGCGTTGAGCGCGACAAGATCTTCTGGAGAGGCGACCGAATCGAGTGGATTCTTGCCCGCGGCTACCACGACTGGTTCGTCAAAGAGATCGTCGAAGGTCGCGTTCTTTGGCCTGACATCGGCGTGCCCGCCTGACCGTGACTTGGTGCTAGTGCATGGAAGCCCGACAACCTCTGCGTTGTGGCGGCACCAGCTTCCGACCCCGAGGTGGGCGGACATTACCTCGCCGCCAGCCAGCCTCTCGGAAATCGGCGCACCTTCCTGCGGCTCGAACGCCTCGAAGGATATCGTCCGCTGATGGAACGAGTGATCGATGCGCTCCCATCGCTGCCAGCGCCGCTCATCGTTTGGGGCACCCACGACGCCTACTTCCGAAACGAGCACAGGCAGCTCCAATCGCTCCTGCCGGATCTGTTGTTGGTGCTAGGATTGCCCTGTGAGCAACGACGAGAAGCACCGGGCCCGACTGATCAACGCCATGCTCGAGCGGGTCGACGTCGACGCCCTGATCGGCCAGGTGGAGCTCGACGAGCTGCTCGACCGCATCGATGTCAATCGTCTCCTCGATCGAGTCGACCTGACGCGACTGCTGGACCGAGTAGACGTCGATCGCCTGCTCGACCACGTCGACGTCGACCGCCTGCTCGACCGCGTCGACGTCAACAGGTTGCTCGACCGCGTCGACGTTCAAGCCGTGACCAATCGGGCCAACGTAGGTGATCTGGTCGCCCGGAGCACGAGTCAGGTCGCCGGCTCGACCTTGGACGTGGCCCGTCGACAGGCCGTGGGTGTGGACACCCTGATCATGGGGTTCGCTGACCGACTGCTCGGGCGCGATTCCGCCAAGCAGCCGCTAGGACCTCCCGCCCTGGTTCCACGAGAGACCGAGGCCCGGCCCGCGCTGGGGTCTCCTCGGGTCAAGATCAGCGGGTACTATGCGGGGCCCCTCACGCGTCTTCTCGCCTACCTGATCGATTCGTTCGTAGTGTTCACTGGGGCGGGTTTGATCTCCGCGGCCGTCGTCGGGTCGGTCAACATCGTCTTGGGCGCCGAGTTGGAGTGGGATTGGCGAGCCGGCTTGCTCGGTGTCGCCGCATTTGCGATCTGGTCTTTCCTCTACCTTTGGGTCGGAGTGGCGATCTCCGGGCGGACTCCTGGAATGAGCGTCGTTGGAATCAAAGTCGTGGGCAAAGAAGGAAGACCTGTGAGCCCGCGCCACGCGGCGGTTCGGGCGCTGCTTCTTCCCTTCAGTGTCGCTAGCGTGGTCGGTGTCCTGGGCGTAGTTTTCGACGCCAAACAACGCGCGCTTCACGACTTGGCCGCAAAGACCGCGGTCGTTTACGACTGGGGAGACCGCCCGGCGGAGCTTCCCACCCCCCTGAGCCAATGGTTGACCGACCATGGTGTCAGCGACGTGGCACGATGAATCTCTCGTCGCTTGAATGCGTTTCCTCCAAGTTGCAGACCGACGCGGCGAAACCGATGCGGTAGCATGGCCCAATGGCAAGACTGCTCGTCTATTACGCCCATCCGGGCCACAAGCACTCCCATGTCAACCGCTACATGGCGCGTACCGCCGCGGCGGTGCCGGATATCGACCTCGTCGATCTCTACAGGGACTACCCCCGCTTCGACATCGACGTGGAGGTCGAGCAGGAGCGCCTACTGCGCCACGACGTGATCCTGTTTCAGTTCCCGCTGTTTTGGTACTCGACGCCATCGATGATCAAGGAGTGGCAGGACCTCGTGCTCGAGCACGGGTTCGCCTACGGGAGTCGGGGCGACCAGCTCGCGTCCAAGTGCATGATGCTGGCTGTCACCGCGGCGGGCCCCGCGGAGGCGTACACGCCGCAGGGCTATCAGCACTACCCGCTGCGGACTTTCCTCACGCCTCTCGAGCAGACCGCGCGACTGTGCAACATGCGATTCCTCGCACCCTACGTCCTCCACTCGTCGTTGAAGGCGCCGGATGACGGGCGGGCCGAGCGACACGTCGACGGCTACCGACGGCTCCTGGAGGCGATTCGCGACGACCGCTACGACTTCGACGCGGCGTCTTCTCGCGACATCATCACCTACGACGCGCTGCCCATCCGGCAGGGGAGCTGAGCGTGGATGCGTTCTTGCTACTTGCCTTCTTGTTCCTCGTCACCGGCGTCATTGCCGTACCGATCGCTGCACGCCTCGGGCTCGGCTCGGTGCTCGGTTATCTGATCGCCGGGATTGCGATCAGCCCCTTGCTTCAACAGCTCGGCGTCGACGTCGTCAGCATTCAACACTTCGCCGAGTTCGGCGTCGTGATGATGCTGTTCCTCGTGGGGCTGGAGCTCGAGCCCCGAATGCTCTGGTCGATGCGCCATCGCTTACTCGGGCTCGGTGGGCTGCAAGTCACCGTGACGGCGCTCGCCGTCATGGGCATCGCCATGGCCTTGGGCCAACCCTGGTCGATCGCACTCGCGATCGGTCTCGTCTTCTCACTCTCGTCGACGGCGATCGTTCTGCAAACGCTCAACGAGAAGGGTCTGATGCAATGCGACGGCGGGCAATCGAGCTTCTCGGTGTTGTTGTTCCAGGATCTCGCCGTCATTCCCATGCTCGCGTTCATTCCGCTGCTGGTGTTGCCCGAGCTGGCGGATGTCGTTGGGGCGCATCCCGCCAGTGACGCGGAGCACGCAAGCCTGAGCCTCGTCGAGCGCCTCGATGGCTGGCAGCAGGCGCTCGTCACAGCGGGCGCCATCGCCTTCGTCGTCATTGGAGGCAGCTATCTGACGCGTCCGATCTTTCGCTTCATCGCCGGAGCGCGTCTGCGCGAGCTCTTCACCGCGGTCGCCTTGGTGCTGGTGATCGGGATTGCGCTGTTGATGATCGTCGTCGGGCTGTCGCCGGCGTTGGGCACGTTCCTCGCCGGGGTCGTGCTGGCCAACAGCGAGTATCGTCACGAGCTCGAGAGTGACATTGACCCATTCAAGGGCTTGTTGCTCGGTCTCTTTTTCATCACGGTTGGCGCTTCGATTCGCTTCGACCTGCTGATGGCCAGCTTTGGCGAAGTCATGGCGATGACGCTCGGGCTGATGGCGCTCAAAGCAGCCGTTCTGTACGCCCTGAGCCGGGCATTCCGAATCGGCGGGAGCGACCGCTGGCTTTTCACGCTAGGCCTTGCGCAAGCAGGCGAGTTCGGCTTCGTACTGCTGTCGTTTACCGTTGCGAGCTCGGTCATCCCTGCCGCCATCGCGGACAAGCTGTTGCTCGTCGTCGCGCTCTCGATGCTGCTGACGCCATTGCTGTTCATCCTGTTCGACAAGGTGATCGCTCCACGATTCGCGCAGTCCCAGACGACCGAAGCCGATGAGATCGACGAGAAGGGCAAGGTCATCATCGCAGGTCACGGACGCTTCGGCGGCATCATCAACCGCATTCTCAAGTCGTCCGGATACGAGACCGTCGTCCTCGATTACCAGTCCGAACAGCTCGAGATGCTGCGCGCGTTCGGCATCAAGGTGTTCTTCGGCGACGCGACGCGGCCCGACCTGCTGCACGCCGCCGGGATCGACGAGGCGAAGATGCTCGTGATTGCGATCGACGACAAAGAGAACGCTACGGAGCTGGTGCGCTATGTCAGGAAGCACTATCCGCACGTCTACATCATCGTGCGCGCCTTCGACCGTCACCATGTGTATGAGCTTTGGGCCGCGGGCGCCCGCGACATCATTCGCGAGACTTTCGACAGCGCGCTCCGCGCCGGGCGCTCGGCGCTCGAGGCGCTCGGGGCGCACCCCTACGACGCCGAACGCCAGATACGCGGCTACGTTCTGAACGACAGGCAGCAAATGCGCGACCTCGCCGAGCTCTTCGATCCCGATATCCCGGTCCAACAGAACACCGCGTACATCGAGCGCGCGAAGGTCTACATCAATCGCTACCGCGATGCGATGCTTGGCAACAGCGCCGCCTTTGGCAGCCGCCTCGATCGCGGCTGGGTGCCGCCGACGCTCGAGGACGTCGAAGCCGAAAAAGAAGCGGCAGCTCGCGAGAAATGACCTTCGAGGCATGGGGAGGACAAACGCCTTTTCCGCTTCGCGCCCGACGCTACATAACATTCAGTACCGCGCAGTTGGCACCACCAGTGAGCCCAATGGGCATAGAGATGACGGATGGTTTTTAGTCGTGGATGAAGGATGCCCGCGACAATTCATCCTCCCTACAGCTGTTCAACTTCGACGAGCTCGGAGCTCGCCGGGAGCGTGATGAGCGTGCCGTCGTCCGCGAGAATCCAGCCCTCGTCACGGACTTCATCGACACCGCGGGCGAAGATTCGCTCCACCAAGCGCGCCGGCGGAGGCGGATTCAAGTGATACATCACCAAGAGCTTGACCTCCGCCTCGTTTGCGACCTCTGCCGCTTCGACGGGGGTCGTGTGGTAGCTCTGAATGTCGTTCATGATGGTCGCGAGGCGTGAGCGACCGAGGCGCGTCGCGCTTCGGCCGATGGTGTTCACCATCTCGTCCGATTGGGCCTCGTGAATGAGCACGTCGCTGCCTCTGGCCGCGGCGGCCAACGATGCGGACTTGATCGTGTCCCCGCTGACCACAAGGGATCGACCTTCGTAGTCGAATCGATAGCCGTATGCGGGAACGACGGGGTCGTGCTGCACCAAGAACGCGGTGATCGTCAGGCCATCCTCGTTGAACACGACCGCAGGCGCCCCGCTCTTCTGGGGCGCTTCGATCGCGATCGCTCGCATCTGGGAGTTCTCAGGCGGCATGAGCGCAGCACCGTGATGGGCCGTTCTGTACCCTGCATCGAGCGCGTACGCTGCGTTGAATCCAGCCACGACGCGTTCGACACCGGCCGGACCGTAGACCGTCAACGGAGCATCGCGCCCTCCGACCCAGGTCTGGAGGTTGAACTCTCCTAGGTCACCGATGTGGTCCGAGTGAAAGTGCGTGAGCAAGATGGCGCCCACGCGCGACGCGTCGAGCCCCAGCATCGCAAGCGTATTCCACGAACCCATCCCAGTATCGACGACCCAAAAACGGTTGGCAGCGAACACGGCGACGCAGGCCTTCGCCCGACTCGGATGCGGAAACGGGGAGGAGCTCCCACAGATCAACGCACGGAGCGCGTTCGGTTCGAACAGAGCATGACGTTCCTCGAGCAAGCGCCGCTCGACGACGCGCCGCGCGATCCCGTCCTGCACTGCCGTCACACGGAGCGCGCCGAGCCCAAGCAGGATGACGACAATCCCGCCAACCAGCATCCAGACGATGAGCTTGCGCATTAGAGCTTCTCCGGGACGTAGCTCATGGCCCGCGCGGCTAGCGCCGTGGACGGGGTGCCGAGCAGGGTTCTCAGAGGTTTCGAGTGCGCGTCAGCGATCCCATCATGGTCGGCGGTGCGGTGCATCGCGGCTCGGATTCGTTTGCCATCTCCAGTATCTTGCCCACGCGGCACCTTGGGCACCGATCCAAGTGCAGTCATCGTAGGAATCACCCCTGCCACGACACCGATTTTCGCTCGCCTGATCACGCCCTACGCCTCGTATGGGAACCTATCACATGGGGAGACCCCGGCCGGGCTGGTGCTGAAGCCCGCGCGACTCTGGACTCAACATGAGCCCAACGGGCTAAGTGAGCTCAGCGCCCGTTCGGATCGTCGGAGCGACGAGGGATCCGGGTGTTGACGCTGGCACCGAGCTCTCCGCGCACGACTGGACGCCCGCCAACCGAAGCCTCGACGTCGAATGCCATCACTCCGTTCTGCTCGAGCGTCCACTCGGCACGATAGTCTAGTCGGCAGCCCGGCAGCACGGGTTCGAGAAATCTTACGTCGATGCGACTGGCCAGCCCGACGATCGGGGAGCGCGACACCTCTTGAAGCAGGGCCAGGCCTTCTTCCGATGGAGTGGCGCCCGGCCGAAGCGAGTAGACCGCGTCGAGTGCATCGAGGGTCCGAAGCCCGAGCCCCGCATCCTGGCGAGCTGCGCCCGCGCTCTGGATCGCGTCGAGCGTGGCCAGAAGCTGCGCTGTCTGTCCCAGGCCCTCGACGACGTAGACACCGGGCCACAAGGACCAATCGGGGAAATGTCCGTCGAACACGGGATGGCTCACCGAAACGTGAAACGCCGCTTCGATGGAGCGCGCCTCTCCCAACCGGTAGCGCTTGATTCGATCGACGAACAGAAAGGGCCTCCCGTGCTGTAGGAGACGCTGGACGATGTTCGCGCCGAGACCGCGATGCTCCTCGCTCGTTCGTGTCATGCCAACTCCTTGACGATCGTCTGCAACTCTCGAAGAGAAGCGGTGCCGTGAATTCGCGCCTCCGTGTACTCGTCAAAGTGCTGTCGGACGATGTGCTGCAGCACGCGATGAGGACCCAAGATGACCAGCTCCGTCGCGCCTTCCCCGAGGAGCCATTCGATGGCACCGTGAAGATTCATGGGTCGAATCAGCTGGGAAAGCAGCTGCTCGCCGGCTTGTTTCGCTCTGGCGGCGCCGCGCTCGGCTGTCTCATTGCTCACCCACGAGGTCGCTCCGTGTGCATCACGGATGACTGACTCGACGACGGGTCGGAGCTCGGCAACGGCGGGCTCCACGAGTGGCGAATGCCACGGCCCAGAAACTGGGAGCGGAGAGACTCCGTCGAGCGAAGCGGCGGCTCGCAACGCAGCGCGATCGGCTGCAACCAAATACGCGTCGCCGGTGATCTGTCCGGCGTTGAAGATGGCACCGGCCTTCGCAGCGTGCTCGACGACCTTCCTCGCTCGCACTTTGAAGCCACGGACCATTGCCATCCCACCTGGCCTAGCTCGCGCCGCCTCCGCCATCGCCCGTCCGCGCATCGCCGAGAGATAGCCGGCGTCCTCGAAGCTCAGATGTCCGGCGAGTGCGAGCGCTCCGACTTCCCCGGCCGAGTGACCTAGCGCGATTGACGGCTCGATCCCCTCATCGCGGAGGAACGACGCTGCGCTCAAAGCAACTGCGGTGAGCGCGGGCTGAACGTACTCCGTGCGCAACAAGGATCGACCACCGGCCTCGGAAACCTGAAGCAGGTCCTTGCCGGCTGCTTCGCTCGCCCGTTCCCAAAGCGCCGCCGCCGGAGAATAGTATCGGGCGAGCTCGAGCCCCATACCCGGATGCTCGGCCCCTTGCCCCGCGACGAGCCACGCGATCATGCGGTCATTCCCCCGTCGACCGCAATCGTTTGCCCCGTGATATAGCTTGCCTCGTCGGAAGCGAGGAACGCCACGACGCTAGCAAGCTCTTCGGCGCGCCCCGCCCGGCCCATCGGCAGCAACTGGAGCCGAGTCTCTCGCACGCGGTGATCCATGCGCTGTGCCATACCCGCATCGAAAATCCCCGGAGCTACTGCGTTCACGCGGATTCCGCGTCCCGAGAGCTCGCGCGCGAGCGTCCGAGTCAAGGCGACGATGCCGCCCTTCGAGGCAGAGTAGCTCGCTTGCCCAGGGCTTCCATGGATGGCTGCAACGGAGGCGACGTTGACGACGACCCCCTTTCCGGACCTCATCATGCCGGGAAGCGCCGCGCGGATGCATGCCATGGTGCCGCTTAGATTGATCGCGATGACCTCTGCGTCATCGGCATCGGACTGAAGGAAGAAGAACTGGTCGCGGACGGTAGCCGCGTTGTTCACCAATACGTCCAGCGCCGGCAAGCCCAAAATCGTCGCACGGACCGATGCGGTATCTGCGAGGTCGAGCGCGATCGGCGTGGCCTCGGCACCCAGCGCAGCGCATCGGGCGGCGCAATCGTCGGCCTCTTGGCGCCGGTTCCGATAACCGATGAAGACCGCGGCCCCCTCGCTCGCGAAACGCAACGCGATGTCGCGCCCCAAACCGCGCGAGGCGCCGGTGACCAAGACCCGCTGTTCTGCGAATCTCCTCATGGAAGTGACCCCAGCCACAAGGGAGGATCGCTCGTCTGGTCTCGCGTGGCGTAGGTGTGTTGCTGCGGGTCGACGAGAAGACTTCGGTTGAACAGGAGCGGGCTCGAAACCGTGCGAATGGGTTGATGAGCGTTCGCTGTGGGTACGAAGAACGCGTCGATTCCGGGGTGGGCGACCGAAAAGTCGAGGAGCGCGATCCCCGCGACGCCTCCAATGCCGGGCGAAAAAGCGGCGGCGCTCACCTGGCCCACCGGGCCGTCGGCACCGCAGATCGGATCGCCGGTCTTGACCCCTTCTCGCGCAACGAAGTGGGTGAGGCGACGGTCCATACCCTTCGCTCTTCGCTCTTCGATTGCCTTGGCGCCCGGAAAGCTCTTGCGCGCCGAGACACGCCATTGCAGCTGGAGCTCGAGAGGGGTGAGCCCCTCGGCCGAGGCGTGCCGAACGGAAAAGAACCCGTTCTCGAGGGCGCACAGATCCAGCGTCTCCAAAGAGACCTCGCCACCGCCCAAAGCACTGACGTGCTCGAGTAACGCCTCCCACGCGGGTCCCAGTTGGTCGCCGTGAATCGCCAGATCGTAGCCGTACTCGCCGGTCTTGCCAGCGCGGAAGCAGGTCCCCCGATCGAAGTGGTAGAAGCTCAGGTAGGGAAGGCCGATGACGTCGGGCGTCAGCCAATTGCTCAGCGCCTCCCAAGCGTAGGGTCCATTCACGGAGATCAGCTCGTACGCCGGTCGAAGGTCTTCGAGCTCGATCGCGAGCTCGGGGCCGGCGTACTTGGCTAGGCATGCTGAAAGCGCCTCGGTCGTGATCCCTTCGTACATCAGAATACAGGCGTCGTCGTCCGGACAGACGTACACATCCGCGATAGGCTGACCATGCTCGCCGAGGATCAAGGTCTGGAGCATCCGTCCATCCCGAACCCAGAGGTCGCCGGAGCAAATCGCGTCGACCGCCTCGGTCGCATCATCGCCGCTCACGCGCACGATCCCAACGTGCTCCATACGGCTCAGCGCGGCCCCGTGCCGTACCGATCGGTACTCTTTCTCAAGACTCATCGTCGAGCTCCATGATCGCGTCGACGATGGTGTTGACCGTCCGCAACTTCGCGGAAACCCATGGGGAGCCCGCGAGCGTCAATCCAAACACGGAGTCCAGCTGCACCACGAGCTCAACCGCATCGACGGAGTCCATCCCGAGACCAGTTCCGAAGAGAGGCACGTCGGGGTCGATCGATTCGGGCTCGATCCGCAGCTTCATGGCATCGCGCAGCATGTGCCGAACCCTATCGAGGACCGCTGCTCGCGATGAAACGTAGTCCGACAAGTCAATCGTCATGGGGTCACCTCGGTCGAAGTAAGAATCATCGCGACGCTGGCGGTCGTGCCGGTGATCGCGATGAGAGCACTTTTCATTTTCCGCTGGCGCACTGCCTGAAAAGCATATGCGAGCGCAAAGGACGATGACGTTGCGGGCATGCCACCAAAGGGGTTCGCTGGTTCGACGAACAGCTCCACCGATTCCAACGAACCCCACCTGCGGCGCGCCTCAGCAATTGCGTCCTCCAGGCGATCGGGTCCTGCAAGCCCGATACCGGCCACCTCGACCGCCGCGGGTTCGATAGAGAGCACCAGCGCGCAGCCGGCATCCGCTACCCCGCCCGCAGGCGCATGCTCCGGTCTCACATCGACGGCGGCTGCAACGATGCGGTCTGAATCGCGTCGACGAGCGAGCATCCACGCCGACATTACCGCAGCCATGAGACCACTGCCCTCGCCGATTGTGACCGTGCTCTGCGGACCACGGATGTCGAGCGCCTTGGCGCAAGCACCCTGCGCGGCGCTCGGTAGAACTTGCGCAAACGCCGTCGTGTCGGGCTGAGCGAGGCCCCGCCGCTCGAGGCTCATGTGAAATCGATGGAGGCTATCGGGAGAGGCGCGGAGAACGCCTGCGATCAACCCGGTGCGGGCGCGCATCTTTCCTTTGAGTTGTACACCCGCGTCCGCGAATGCTCTCGAAACGACCGTCGTGAGAAGCTCCGAGGCTCGGTCGATCCCACGAAGATCCACCCTCGGAAGCTCCGCGGCCAAATCGACCTGGAGGTCGCCTTCCGGTGGCGGCGACTCGGCTGCATAGAGCGAAGCGAGATCCTCGACGCAGCTCACGCGGGCGCACAGGGCAGCGGCCCCGCTGACGAAGACCCGTCTTCGGTCGCCGTTGGGCGCAGTCGCAGGCTTGGGTTGCCCAAATACGAGCGCGCAGTTGCTGCCCCCGAACGCCGAGTTGCTGGAAAGCGCAAGCTCATAGACCAGTGGCTTGGGCTTCTTTGAGTGGACTGGGCACGGCGGACCTCCGGGCCGCGCTTCTTCGAAGCCAGCCGTGGTCGGTGCGAGACCGGCGCGCATGCACTCGAGCGTGCTGATCACTTCGAGCACTCCGGCCGCGCTCTGTGCGTGACCGAGGTGCCCTTTGCTCGAGCTCAGGGGTAAAGAGCCACCGAGATCGGAGCCGAACACCGATTGAACGGCGCACCATTCGGCGCTGTCGTTGGCCGTCGTACCGGTTCCGTGCGCGTTGAAGTAGCCAATCTCGGCCTCGGACGCGCCAGCGTCATCGAGAGCGCCGCGAATTGCGGCCGCGACGCCACGGCCGCGTGGCTCGGGAGAGGTCTCATGGTACGCATCGCCCGAGAGCCCATAGCCTCGAAGCCGCGCGTGCGTGACGGCATTGCGAAGACCGCCGCGTTCGATCACCAAGAAGCCCGCACCTTCGCCGAGCGTGGTTCCCATCTGCCGACCAAATGGAGTACAGGCCCTTTCGCTGAGGACCCCAAGCGCATGAAAGCCTGCGAACAGGGCCGGAGTCAGCACATCGATGCCTCCAGCGAGAACCACATCGGCGAAGCCTTCACGGATGAGGTCGCCGCCAAAGCCGATCGCCTGAGTAGAGGACGTGCACGCCGTGGAGATCGTGATCGCGGGCCCTTCAATACAAAGCCCCTTGACGAGGTCGTGCGCGAGACTCTCGGTAGTATGGTCTCCAAAGAGGCTCGCCCCCAAGGTCAGCGCGACCCGCATCGATCGGAGATCTTCGAGGTCGAGTTGTGCATGCTCGATGGCATCGCGAAGCGCAAGCATTCCGAACTCGTGAGAGAGCAAGCTCGGATCGCGGTCGTCTGACTCGTAGCCGGTGACCATCGCGCCTACGTGAGTCGTGAACGCCGAGGTATCGAAGCGGCGGACCGTCGCGATTCCGCTTTCGCCTCGAAGCAAAGCGCCGCGGAATCGGACCCGCCCGACGCCGAGGGCGCTTGCGACGCCCCAACCGGTGATGTGCGGTGCATCGCTCACTGATCGTCGGTGGGATTCAACCGCGCCTTTTCCTCTTCGAGTTGTCTACGGCGGCGCGTCCGGGCGGCTACGACGAAAAGCGCGATCAGAAGCAAAAAGCCGCCAATGCACATCGCGACGGCGCCACCTATCCCTCCCGTCACGCCAAAAGCGATGCCCCCGGCGATCAAAAGCCCGCCTCCGGCCCCGGCGAGCCCTCGCGACGCTCGTGTCAAACTCTGCTCGTTCTGCGCGAGCTCTGCGATACGCCGATCCCTCTCCAGGTCCTGTTCTGTCTGTGCCGATTGCTTCTCAGACCCCGCGTCCGCCTCACCCGCTTCCGGCTCCACGGGCTGCAAAGGGTCGACGAAGGCTTCCGGGTGCCAGCGCTCGATCGCGCTCGCGGGTTCTTGATACGCGGCCAGCATCCGCCTGGCAGCCGTGCTGACCTGGAAGCTCGTATCGCTCTGCGTGCGTGCCCCATTTCGCTCCGCGTAACGTGTGATCTGGTCCGTCAGATCGGTCATCACTTCGTCGGTCGATTGCATACGGAGTCGCGAGGAAAGCTGACGCGACGCCCGACGAAGGCGCAGCCGGCCGCGCATCCCCATCCCGTGCCTCGCGCCGTCGCGGTCGAGGAAGGAAGCCATGTCCATGAAAACGTCGGGATCTTCTCGCACCTCTCGGTCGATCTGCTTCTTGATCTCGTCGTCTGCGGTCCCGACGATGAAGTAGGCATCCGCCACCGCTTGATCCAACACGGACGACATCGCGGCGATGTCGGACTGCACCGCCTCGGTCTCCCGAAGGTTCTCCGGAAGCGTATTGATTAGCTCGGAGTAGACGAGGGCTTGGTATGCGGTCGAAAAGTACTCGTTGATGTCGGCGGTGAGCGCCTCGTGAATGTCCTCGCTGAAAAGCCCCCGACGCTTGGCTTCCGCCACGTAGTCTGTCTTGCTCAGCGGCTCGATGGCGGCTTTGATGTAGTCGAGCTCGAGCTCGGGTGAGTCGGCTGCGCGAGGGACCGTTTCGCAGGACTCATATCCGAGCGTTGCACTGGTGGCTGCAACACCGCCCACGGCAAATGCCGTCAGCCATTCTCGCCTGGGCAGAGTGCGATTCGACGAGGTGGGTTCACGTTCGGTCTGTTTCTTTGAATCTGACATCGAAACACCTCCTCGTGTTCGCGACGAGAATAGTGCAGGGCGTGACGATCAGACAAGCACCACGATGGCGTCGCACGGCCAGCTGCACGTTCATTGCGTGCATTTCGATGAGCACCGCTTCTCCGAGCAGCCCGCGCTTCGTCAAGCGCTTCGACGCCCGAACGCTCTTGGAGGGCTGCTGCAGCGCCAGTTGCAACGCGCCGTGGAGCTGCACTGTGTCTCGGCTCACGACGAAAGGGCGACGATCTCGTTCCGCCGAGATTTGAGTTTCTTCTTCGGTATGAGTTTCTTAGTATCCACCGGATGCACTCGACATTGAAATTCATTCTCATCTCCACACTCACACTCAAGTTGATCGGCTGCGGGTCCGATGGGCAAAACGGCGGCGCTGGCAGCGGAGGAAGTGGGGGCGACGGCGGGAGCGGCTCGGACCTCTGCATGGGGGTGCTCTGCGACGACGCCGATGCCTGCACCGTCGACCGCTGCGAGGCGAGCACTGGGGAGTGTGTGTACGAGCCCGCAGTGAGCAACGCCTGTCGCACGCAGATCCAAGTCGACTTTCCTGCGCGGGGCGCCACGATTCAGGGTGACGGGGCCGATGCGACCGTCGTCGTCACCGGAACGGTCAGCTCGGACGGCGCGGAGATCGCCTCGCTGAGCCTCAACGGGAGCGCGGTGACGCTCGGCTCCGAGGGCAGCTTCTCACACGCGGTCGAGGCGCGTGTCGGCGGCAACACGTTGGTACTCAGGGCCGAGGACAGTGACGGAAACGTGCGCGAGCGCGTGCAGAGCTTCTTGTGGTCGACGGGCTACCTCAAGCCGACCAACCCAAAGGAAGGCATTGCGTCGAACGGATTGGGCGTCTGGCTTGCTCAGGCCGTGCTCGATGATGGCATGGCGCCGCCGCCTCAGGACTTCGCACACATCCTCGATCTAGTGCTCGAAGGGTTCGACATCAGCGGATTGATCAATCCGAGCACGGTGGTGGTATCGGAAGCGGGCTACGACGTATACGTGAAGGGCATCGACAAAGGCAGTAGCTCGGTGTCGATCGACGCGATCGACGGGGGCCTCGCGCTCGATGCCAGGATCAACGACATCTCCGCAGACTTGGAGTTCGATTGCACCAACGTCGGTTGCTTCTTCCTCGGGGGCGACAGCACGGGCAGCGTCGATATCGACTATGTGCGAATCGGGGCAGACGCCATATTCAGCGTACGGCCCGACCAGACCCTGCAGGTCACTCTGCAGAACGTCTCGACGAACGTCGTCGGCCTCGACATCAGCTCGGACAATGGCTGGACCGATTTTCTCCTCGGGTTCGTCAGCAGCGCCATCAATGCCACCTTGGTCGACAGCGTCGAGTCCCTGCTCAACGACGCGCTCACCGATGAGCTTGGCCCTCTTCTCGAGGAAGGCCTGTCGCAGCTGGCATTCGCGTTCTCACTGAACCTTCCACGCCTCGGTGGCGGTGAGCCAATCGTGGTGAATCTCATCACGGACTTCGAGGCGGTGAGCTTCAGCGGCAGCGCCCCAAAGGGAGGCGTGCTCATCGAGCGCGGGGGAGCCTATTCCGGCGAAGCCGTCACGCCCTATGACAACCTCGGTGTTCCGAACCGCGATCGCTGCGGAGGAGGCGACCAGGCGATCGTACTCCCCAAAACCGCACCGCTCGAGATCGGCCTGAGCGACGATTTTCTGAATCAGGTGTTCTACGCCGCGTGGCGAGCCGGTTGGCTCGAGCTCGAGGCGGGGCCCGAGCTCCTGGGCGACACGGACTTGGGCGCGCTTGGCGTCACGGCACTCTCGCTGACTTTGAGCGGACTGCTCGCGCCAACCGTCTCGGACTGCAACGACGAAGGCACGCTGCGAGCGCACCTCGGCGACCTCGAGATCCGCGGTGACCTCTCGCTCAACGGAGAAGCGATCAGCTTCACGGCCTACTCTTCGTTGGCGGGCAACATCGCGCTTGGCCTCGACTCGGAGGGGCTCGGGATTGGAGTCGAGGAGATCGACGAAATCGAGACCGAGCTCACGATCCACGAGGACGGTCAACTGGCGGCCGAGTCGCTGCTGCTCGGATTGCTCGAAACGGCCTTGGTCAGCGCCATCGAGGGCGCGCTCAGCGGAGGTGGCCTTGGCACGGTGCCACTTCCTACGATCGATCTCAGCGACGGGCTTGGCTTACCGGAAGGGAGCGCGACGATCGTCATCACGCCCCAGAGTCTCGAGAGAAGCGACGGGGTGACCGTGATCCAGGGGTCTCTTTGACGCTCCTCCGCGGTCGCTTGCGGGCGATTCGCGGCCACCCGACGCAGTTGCAACGCAGGATTGAGATCGACGCTCGCCAGCGCACGGGATCTACCTAGTGCGTAGATCCCGCTAAAGCAGCGGAGAAGAGCTACCCGCAGTTCTCCCAAGCATCGATCTCTGTCGAGCACGCGTTCGGATCACAGCCGTCACCCTCCAAGCAGTCGTAGAGCGCGTTCACCTCGTTTTCACAGGGCTCCATGTCGTAGCCACTCGTGGCGCAGTCTTGGAGGCACGTGGGACCGGGCTCGAGGATACCGCTGCAATTGCTATCGCAGATGCGCGTGCACTGTGCGCCGGGCCCGCCACTCCCTGAGTCACAGGTAGTGAAGGCGTCGGCCTCCGATTGGCACGCACTCGTTGGATTAACATTGCAGTCGCCGTCTTGCGCCTGGCCAGCACAGGCCACCAGCGCCGTAGTCTCGGAGACGCAGCCGTCCAGGTCTTCTGCCATGCAGTCCGAGGCGCATGTCGCACTGTCGGGGTCGACGCCGAAGATGTCACAGTCGTAGTTGCATATGATCTGGCACGAACCGCTCCCTGTGCCCCCACCCGAACCGCCCGACCCGGCTGATCCGCCTGAGCCAGCCGAGCCGCCATTCGTGCTGCTGTCGCAGCCGGTCATCCCCAGTACGAGGCCAAACACACTCGCGCCCAAAATCTGTTGTTTCGTCATCGCATGATCCTCCGCGTCATCGGAGTCGACGACGAACGCCACGACGGTATCAGAAGCAGAAACGTTCTACCAAGAAAGGGTCCTGTCGTTCCTCAAGGCGTCGTGCACGGTGAGCATGCGGCCCGCTAGCTCGCGTGCTCGAACACGATGATGGATACCGAAACCGCGAAGCCGAAAACGGTGAACACCCCCGCGAGCTTGCCTGCGTGCTCGTAGGCCTCGGGGATCATGGCATTGGCCAGCATCATGAGAATGGCGCCCCCCGCGAAAGCCTGGACGACCGAGAGCCCGAAGCGTGAAACATCTCCAAGTAGCGCATAACCCGCAGCCGACGCGACAGCGCAAACCAATGCGATCGCGAGCCACAGTAGAAGGATCTTTGCTCGGCTCCATCCACCGGCTCTCATTCCCGCCGTGCTCGCGGCGGCCTCGGGGATATTGGAGATGAAGACGGCGACCAGCATGGCGAGGCTGACGGTGCCGCCTTCCAGCACGCCTAGGCCGATCACGACTGACTCTGG
This sequence comes from uncultured delta proteobacterium, assembly GCA_963786865.1. Lineage (GTDB taxonomy): Bacteria > Myxococcota_A > Polyangia > Polyangiales > Houyiibacteriaceae > SG8-38. Next base: position 107,933 of record CAWBAV010000005.1, read on the forward strand.
TACGCCGTCGAGAATGATGCCTAGAACGAGCGGAACGACCAACGTCGATTGACCGGAGGCGCTGGCAGCCCCGCCCCGCGCGCTGCCCGCGCGTTCAATTAGACGGTCGGCAAAGAAGAACGTGAATGCCCCCGCGAAGAAACCGAGCGCGGGAAACCCGCTGCCCTTGGCGAGGCGAACCGCTTCGAAGACCAACTCGTAGGCGACTGCGGAGAGCAGCACGCCGGCGCCGAAGCCCATGATGATCCCGAGCGTCCGCTTGCCAAGACGCACCCATGACGCCAGCAATCCGCCGACGAGCAGCGAAGAGCCTGCAAGCAAGCCCCAGAAAAATGAAGCCGCCACGCTTGAAACAATGCTTGGTGGAGCTCTGGTTTTCAAGTGGAAATCGGGCCTCGTGAGCTCATCAACGGAAGTCCGTCTGTCCAAATCCGGGATCGACCATCTCCGATCGCGAGCCAAGATTGGGTCGCGCTCGACCAGCGACTAAGTCTGCCCCCGGTTCGCTGGCGCGGGGCAAGCGGTGTAGCCTCCGGTAGTGTCCGAGGAGCCAAACGAAATGCCTGACGTCGAAGAGCTCGTACGACAGGCTGCACGCGAGGTCGACCGCAGGCTCATTGATTGGGCGCTATCGCTTTCGCCTCTGGAGCGGCTACGTGCTTCGGTGCGCTCTGCTGCTTCGTTCGAGGCCCTGAGAGATGTCAAGTCCAAGGGACACTGACGTTGGGGAGCTCCTCCGGCAGCTCTCGGGTGCTGGGGTGGAGTTCATCGTCGTGGAGGGCGCCGCTGCCGTGCTTCACGGCGCGCCCATCACGACCGAGGACCTCGACATCGTTCATCGCAGAAGCCCCGAAAACGTCAGCCGGCTCAAGGCTCTACTGGATGGGCTCGATGCCTACGTGCGCGAGCTCGCGAACCGTCGTTTGCCTCCCCAAGAGTCGGCCCTGCTCGGCGCCGTAACGGTGCCATGGGGTGCCACGGCAGACCGAAATCTGTCGCCTGAGCGATGCATGGATCGCCGGAGAACGCGGAGTTTTCGATCTTCTCTACACGACAACAACGCGACCTTCCGGGCGCATAGCCCGAAGGTCGTCGCGCCTGGTTGCGACGCCAAATCGACTTCATCGAGTTCATTGGGACACATAGGCAAGACGATCGAATCCACGCCGCAACGTTTCTGACTATGAGCGCGTGATTCCCATTGGCGAAAAGCTCATGTGCCAAGGCCATCGTTCGCTTCCGCCTTGGAGCGTCGATCGAGCACCTTGACGCGTAGCCCTTCGGGCTGCGTGAAGGGGCGCGCCACCGCGCGGACTTGTCGTCCGGGTGGTACGACCTGGAGGTCAAAGTTGTTCACCCAATAGGAAACCATCTCGACGGCGACTAGCTCGCCGAGGACTGCGCCGGTGCAGCGGTGGGCGCCGCTGCCGAAGGGGAGGACCCGTCGCCTCAGCGGGCCCGACTGTGGTGCGAAATAACGCGTCGGGTCGAACTTGTTTGGACGCTCAAAGACCTCCGGGTTGCGGTGGTCACTCGCGATGACGACCAGGACCTCGTCCCCTTGTCGAATCGTGTAACCGGCAAACTCGAAGTCTCGATCTGCTAGGCGGATGACCGCCGTACCGGGTGGGTTTAGCCGCACGGCCTCGAGAAAGGCTGCGCGGAGGTACTTCTGCTTGGTCGGAGCGACCGGGCCCTCGGACTCGCGCGAAAGATCCTCGTACTCCTGCCTCACCTGCGCCAGGTGCTCGGGATGAGTGAGGAGCTGGTAGAGCAGAAATGAGCTCGCTGAAGCGACTGTGTCGAAGCCGGCGAGGTAGGCGCTGTACGGCACTGCGACGAGATCGCGATCCTCCCAACGCTCCCGCCCGATGGGAGGCTCGAGATCGAGGTAACGCCCGACCAGCGTGGCGGCGCGCTCGGGGCTCCTGCGAATCCGGGCGACTAGATCCAAGAAGTGCGAACGCATGCGCTTCTGCACGGACCTGTAAACCGGATTCCGCAAGACCCACGGAGGTGCGTGCCCGAACGTGGCCCAGATCAAAGTGTGCACGACCAGGGCCAAGTCCTTCTTGCTGAACGGAAAGGGCTCGCCATTGAGGGCGACCGACAGGACGTCGACGGTTTGCACTTGGGCCTCGTGGAGCACGTCCACCCGATCACCGGCGCGCCATTCCGAGGTGTGTACGGCGAGGCGTTTCTGAATGTCGTCCCGGCGCGTCGCCTCCAAGCTTGCGGTCATGAATTCGAGATGCGCTTTTCGGAACATCCGATGCTGGGGGCCGTCGAAGGTGCTCGGAAGGCAACTCCCGAGCTCGCCGTCGAGCACATGCATCGACTTGCTCGTCCGTAAGGGGCTACCGGCTTCCAGTAGCTCAATGGCGTCCGCTCCGAGCAGGCACGTCATCTCGAGGTTGAACATCCGGAGGCGAAACGCATCCCCATAGGTGGCGCGACTCTCCATGAGGAAGGGGAGAACATCTCCGAGGAATTGCCGGACCGGGCCGACCAACGGCAATGACTTCACCAGCGGTGGGCGCCGTTGCCCGTCGGGGCGACGTGTCTTGCTTGACGTTGGCGCGTTTGCGGTAGTGGCGGTCAAAAACGGGGGTCTTTTTGTGTGCTAACAGTTGTTAGTTTGAGGCTAATACTTGTTCCCCGAATGCGCAATGGTAGGGTTTCGAGGGTCAACCGGGACCTCGGCGCCGCCATGGCGGGTGTGAACCGGTCCGTTTCAGCGTACGGCTAGTCTGCTGTCCGCAAGAGCTTCCGCAGCATCTTGATGAAGTGTTCCCGAGCGAGCTCTTTGCTCGACGCCCTGCGCTGCACATGGGTCCGCAACCCGGGGGCCCCGTGGTAGCTCAACAGGTAGCTGGCGCTCCACAGGATGAACGCTTCCGCGTCGAACTCTGGCAGCTCGCCACTGGCCTGCGCGTTCTCGATGTAGCCGAGGCTCGCTTCGATGATTTCAGGAGCGCGACCCATGAGCGCGCCGACGTCCGGCTCGCGATTGTCGAACATCTCTCGTATCAGGAGCGTCGCGTAGTCAGGGTGCTCCTCACAGAAATCCCAGAACGCCGCTCCTAGTTGGACGATCGCGTCCTCCGCAGAGAGGCCAACGTTGCGCCCGTACCGATTGACGATCCGATCGAGCAGCATTTCGGCGATCGCCGACATGATGTGCTCGTACAGCTCTTCTTTCCCGTCCGGGAAATGGTTGTAGATCGACGCCGCCCGAATTCCGACCCCCTCGGAAATCCGCCGCAAAGACGCTCCGTCATAGCCATGTCTCGCGAAGTGGCGTGCGGCCTCGTGCAGAAGCTTCTGGCGGGTTGGATCGCCGTTCACATCGGCAATAAACGCGAATTTCGCGGAGTAGACAACGAAACGGTTCGCTTGGTGTCCGCGTCCGTGTTGCCTCCAACCGGAAAAGGCTTGTGCGAAAGCTCCGACCCCTCTAAACTAACGATTGTTAGTCGTAGACATTTATGCGTTAGTCTCGGGCTGTTCGCCTGTCGAGGGGAAGTTCATGAGAATCAAAGACGTTGAAAACAAGGCATTCTTCGCGCAGTTTCTCGCGCGGCTCTTCGTGCACAATGTCCTCAAGGACTCGCAGATCTTCTTACCGAAGGGCGAGTACGAACGCCGGCACGGCGACTTCCCACGCTACTTCTCTGGCTGGTATCTGTTCGTGCCCTCGGATGACCTCGCTGTCGGGGAGATCGTGCACAAGAAACTCAACGGGCTCGACCTCGTCGCCTATCGTAACAAGGAGGGGCAGCCCGTCGTTCACAGCAACCGCTGCACGCACATGGACGGCATGTTCGCGCCGTTGGGCTCGGTCAACGACGGTCGTATTCAGTGCGCGTACCACGGCTATGAATTCGAGAACGGCAAACCTCGATCGGGGCCTGCGGAATTCCGCAACGACCCGAGCAAGTGCATTCCCTGTCATCCCGTGACCGAGGTCAACGGGCTCATCTTCTTCTGGTTCGATGCCAAGAGCGAAGACGGTGTGGGCGTGCCCACGTGGGAACTAGACCTGCCAGACGTCAGTCGTTATCCCACGGCGGGCGACGATGCGGTCGATCACGCCAACACACATGGCGCCGCTGCATGAGAACATCATCGACGATCAGCACTTCATGATCCTGCACGGATCGCAGCGCTACAAGTCGGAACTCTTGCCGTACCAACACAAGCACCGCTTTCGCACCCGAAACCGAATGGTCTTCGAGCTTCCGGATCGCATGAAGAAGTTCTTTCGCCTCGAGGAAAACCCGGTTACGGAAATGGACTCGGATTTTCATGGGCTCGGCATCCACATCACCAAGGCCAATATCGGCGGGTTCGAGGCCTTGATGATCCACTGCACCACGCCGATCGAAGACGAGGTCACAGAGTGGACGATCACCATGTACATGGACAAGCGTCAGTGGAGCCTCATCCCGAGCTACCGCGACTTCATCAGTCAAATCCATCCATGGGGTACGTTCGCACAGGTCTACTACCTTCATACGCAAGATCGCCGCGCGTTCTTCGAAAAGGCGCCCTACCGTTTCTACGAGGACGTGCCCAAAGGCTTCGAAAAGGTCAACGCCTTCCGTCGTTGGATCCAAGTGGAGCTGCTGGGCGAAGAGCGACCGATGGGCAAGAACTGCATTCCCACCAAGTACACACCGCTGAACGTGTTGCAGAACGACGCCGCAGAATAGATGTCCTCTCGATGAATGTGCGAGGGGCTGGAGCGTGGCCGAGTGGACAGCGAACGACATTCCCAATCTGCGGGGTAGGGTAGCCGTCGTCACCGGTGGCAACGACGGACTCGGCTTCGAATCCGCAAAGGTGCTTTCCCGCAACGAGGCGGAGGTGATCCTCGCCTGCCGCTCAACAGAGCGCGGCGAGGTGGCCAAGCGAGAGATCGTGGCGGCTGTCCCGCACGCGAACGTACGCGTGATGAAGCTGGATCTGCAGGACTTGGCGTCGATAGAGAAGTTCACAAACGAATTCAACGAGGATGCGGGCCGCCTCGATGTCCTGCTCAACAACGCCGGGATCATGGGCACGCCCTATGGCGTGACCCGGGACGGGTTCGAAGCGCAGATCGGCACCAATCATCTCGGGCATTTCGCGCTGACCGGCCGACTCCTCAGCGCGCTCAAGCGCACCCCGAGGTCGAGGGTGGTCACCGTCAGCAGCTCGGCGCATCGCAGTGCAAAGATGAGCTTTGACAACCTGCTCTTTCGAGACGGTCGCGGCTACACGCCGCTGAAAGCCTACGGCCGTTCCAAGCTGGCGAATCTTCTCTTCACGTATGAGCTCCAACGTCGCTTCGAGCGACACGGCATCGACTGCATCTCCGTCGCTGCCCATCCGGGTGCCTCGCAGACGAATCTTGGCAGGCACATCGAAAAGACGCTGGTCCTGCGACTGCTCGAGCCGGTCTTGAGGCGCGTCGTACAAGATCCTGCAGGTGGTGCGCTTCCCCAACTTCGCGCGGCGGTGGATCCGCAAGTTCGCGGCGGCGAATACTACGGGCCAGGCCGGCTCCACGGAATGAGCGGCGCCCCCGTCGCCGTCCGATCCAGCAGAGCATCTCGAAGTCTTCGAGACGCAAAGCGGCTTTGGCAAGAATCCGAAGACCTCACGGGCGTACGCTACGAATGGGCGGTGACCTGAGGGTGCCATGGCGATCTGAAATCAGATGATATGAGGTGACGAACCATGAACACGACGATGTGGGCGAGCCCCGGTCATGCTTGAGGTTTGTGTGCAATTCCAGTGTGTTGTGATGGTCGGCGAAAACCGGCCTTTGTGAGCTCATAACCCGAAGGTCGTCGGTTCAAATCTGGCCCCCGCAACCAACGAAGTCGGGCACTTGGCAGAAACGCTAGGTGCCTTTCTTTTTGCCCGGTGCCCTGAGGGAGCCATGCAGTGCTGCAGCAGGCTGCAATCCCTCCACCAAACGCAGTTGCGCGCGCGATCCAAGGTGCGCGTAGACGTGCGTACTCTGCTCCGAGCGATGTCAGAGCTGCGCTTGTACCGCCTCGATGGAGTGCCCGCTCGTCACCGCTTGGCTTGCGACCGAGTCGCGCCCGAGGGCGTGGTGACTGAGGGGCCGAAGTCCAAGTGCTCGCTGGACGACGAACATCGGGCGTTTCTAGCTGTCGATGTAACGAGGAAAGGTTCCGTCCCTGCTGAACAGGAACTCGGGGCCCGCGTAGCCCTGTCGGATGTGCCAGCGGATCGCGTCGAGGATATCCTCCGTCACGTCCAGCGAGTACGCCTCCTTGTTCTTGCGCGTGACGAGCACGGCCGCCCGGTCTTTGGTGCCACGCTGGACCCCCCGGTCGATGATCAACTGGGGTGGGAAGTCTTGGAGGCGGCTCCGCGCGATGGCGTAGACCTCCGAGGCACGAAGCCCGTAAATGGGGTCAGGCCCTTTTTTCTAGGGCTTGGTTTTTAGGCCAATAGAGGGCACTCTCTGAAAATATCGGGACTGCGTCACGCCTGGTAGGCAGAGAGGAGACGATATGCAGAGCTCGAAGCCCGAAACGCTGCGCCGTCGTCGGTTGGCGCGAGCTCTGCTCCTGCTGTGTCTACCCCTGCTCATGGGCCAGGAGGACTGCACGCCGAATCCTGACCCGAAGACGACGGCCAACCCGGTGGCTTTCGACTGCGTGTTGGCCGGGCAGCAGGTCTTCATGCCCATCGATCTCACGGTGGCGCTCGATCGGTACCCGACGGCCGGCACCGGCATGCTCGCCGACGTTTCGGCCGTGGCGCACGTTCCCGCGGAGGTATTCTGTGCGGCGGCGGACGTCCCCGTGACGCAGCTCGACCTGGCCAGCGCTACTCTGGTCACGGAGTTCGGCAATGTCATGCCCCCCGGCGCCTTGTCGGCCAATTTTTCCGCGATCAACCTGCCGTACGCCTCCATCGACGTCGCGGATGCGTGCGCAGGCGTGTACGGTCCAGCGATCGACATCGATTTCGGGACCATTCCGGCGGCGCCATGGGCGGACGGGGCGTGGACGGTGGATTTCATGGTGACCTCGGCGATTCGCCTCTGGCTGGCCAACGTCGTGCCGGCCACGCCGGTCATTTTCGATCTCCGAGCCCTCTGCGAGCCGACGGACAAGAGCAACCCTCCGAACGGGACGACGAACGATCCCGAAGATAGCCCGCGCATTGCCGCCGACCGCGACGGGGACGGGGACTACGAAGCGCTTGCCATCGCGACCGACCAAGTGCAATTCAACGTGAACGGGTTCTGCGTCGGATACAAGTGCGACGACTTCAACGACTGCACCGTCGACACCTGCGATGTGCAGGCGAGGTGGTGCTACTACGACAACGAGCCAGACGGGACTTCCTGCGACCGCGGCGGTGAAGCCGGCCTGTGCAGCGTGGGGACTTGCGTCGAGTGCTTGGATGTCTCGCAGTGCGCGCCTACGGGCGAGTGCTCCGAGCCGACCACCTGTACCGGAAATGCATGCGTGATCGGCAACCCCCTGGCTTTCGGTACGACCTGCAGTGCCGGCGCTTGCGACGGCGCGGGCAACTGCCTGTCCAACCCCCAGCCCCCATGCAGTGTCCAGGACCCGTCCTACGCGAGCTGCACGAAGCTGGTCTCGCTCGCTTGCACCCAGAACGTCACCTCCGATGCGACGATGGTTGACGTCGAGCTCACGGTGAGTCCGGATCCACTCCTTGGCGGCGCGACGGTCCCGGTGCACTACTCCGGGGTGTTCCGGTACCCCGAATTCTTCCTCGACGTGGTGCAGGGTGGGGTCCCAGGCGGCGTCATCAACGGCGATCTCATCGACGCGCGGGCGACTGTGCACGTGCGCTCTGGCGCGACGGCGGCGGACGTTGCTTTGAGTTCGCCGGTACCCGTAGGGCTGGGCACCTGCGTGATCCCGTTGGGGACGACCTGTGATCCGGCCAACGACGGGCCAAGCGTGCCCGGCAGCCGCAGCAACACCGACTGCGTCCCCACGGGCACGTTCAACCCCTGCCAGCACGTCGTCCCATTCCCGACGAGCTTCGATTGCGCGCCCGGGGGCACCTGTGATTTGCTCGGCAAGTCCACGCAATGCCAGAACAACAGCTTCTGCATCACTGGCGATCTCCTCATCCCGTTGACCGGTGTCGACAGCACCGTCGACGTAGACGCGTCGGGTGTGGTCTCGTTCGGCTGGGACGATCAGAGCACGGGCGCTGCGCTCAACCCTGACGGAACGTATGACCTGCCCCTGTCCGCCTTCCTCGACCCGCTCGGTCCCAATGGCATCAAGCTCAACGAATCGGGACTGGCAGTCTTTCTACAATGCACGATGGCCGTCCCGAGCGACGGCCCCCTCGGCCCAGTCCCCCCCGTCCCCGGCCAATCAAGCCCCACTCCCGACTTCAGCCTCCTCCAGTTCCCGATCCAGTAAAAGGGGACTGACCCCTTTTCGTGGGGCGCTGGCGCGTCACAGGACGAACGGGATCAGGACGCGGCGTTCGGGTGGGTAGTCGGGGAACTTCTCCTGGTACCAGGGGTGCGTCTGGAATGCGCTCTCTTAGCCCATCGGGATCACGATGAGCGCCGAATTTCGCGGTACTCGATGTTACGTCGCGTGAGGAACGGCGGCGACAGGGGCTTTGTTTTTACTACGCTCCGAATCGACGGTATCCCTCGGGTGTGATGCAGCCGGGTTCGCCGGAGGTATCCGGACGTGTGCGTCGCCGTGACATGTTCAGGAGGGAATCCAGACGCCGTGAAACCCATAAGGAACGCGTTGAGGCAGTGCGACCTCGGCGATCGGTCCCGCTGGGACGTTCTCGGCTTCGAGAATCGCGAGAACACTCCGCTGCGAAACGTGGTCGTACACGAAGGTCAGCAACCAGCCCTCGGCTTCGCCCGAACCCTCGGGAACGAAGAATGCTTCGCCCGCGTGTCTTGTCCGCCCCGGATCCCACTCTGAGATCGTGCCTGTTTGATAGTCCACGTGACCGATGCCGGCGAAGTCGATCGTCTGCGGGTCATCACGTGTTGCCGCGAACCAACCGTGCCTATGCTTTCGTCCCGTGAAACGGCGGTCGTGCGATGGGAGCTCGAACGGGTTCGTAGCAATGACCTCTTCGGCATAGGTGAGCTGCTCCCCGGCGGTGTTGATACGCCAACGCTTCACAGCGCTCTGCCCGGTGCCTCCGATCAGATCCGAGCCGTTGAACATGTCCGGGTGCCAGCAGACGTCCACGATGACATCATCGCCGTCTCGGTAGGCGTTCACTTCGTGGAAAACGTAGAAAGGATCGACCTCGACCCAACGGATGTTCTCCGTCGGTCCGCCGAGTGGCATGACGCCAATACGCGCGCCGTAGCTTGGGTCCCAAACGAAGGGAATGGGGTCCCCCGCGACGGCGGCTTCGAGGTCGAACAAGACAGGCGCCTCCCAGAAGACGACATCCTTCTCGGTAATTGCGAAAGAGTGCATCATCGAAGATTGGCCGACCTCGACGCGTTGTGTCGACACCAAGGCTCCGGTTTCGTCCGTAACGTGGTAGAGCAACAGGTCTTCCCCGAAGAACCAGTACCCAAAGGCGTGAAGGTAACCGGTGGCAGGGTCGATTTTGGGATGTGCGGTGAACGATTGTGTGAGCTTCCCACCGAAGTCGTACACACCGACCGTCGACAAGTCGTTCGGGTCGATCTCGAACGGCAGTCCGACTTCTCCGGAGGTGAGCAGCTTGCCGGCGTGATGGATCGCGCTGACGTTCGACGCATTGTTGCCGCCTCCTGGCACGTTGCCGGGCACGGTCCCGCCCGTCAGCTGCCCGGTCTCCACCCACCGGTTTCGATACGCAGTAGCACGGCCGCCGCTTAGCTCGACGCTGTGGAGCATGCCGTCGCCGAAGAACCAGTGCGCGGACTCTCCGCTCGCCGGGTTCGAGCCGTTTCGCACGTAGCGTCCGTCTAAAGCGGCCGGAATCGCGCCACGGACTTCGAGGTCGGTTGCGACGACTTCGTCGTACACGGGCGCGAAATTGCCCTGCAACCACCAAGGTGTCAGTGGGTCGAAGGGCTCGGCACTGGGCGAGGAAGAACCGTCACAACCGACGAGAAACCTGCCCGACATCGAGGCCCCTAGAGTGGCCCCGCACGCGCCCTTGAGAAAGGCGCGCCGGCCGACGCCGAGGTGCAACGCAGCAAACTTCCGACAGTTCATCCCGAGACCTTCCTCTGAGATTGATACGTGCGTGGTTGCGTGGAGTCAACGCGCTCCATTGTGATAGCTTTGGGGCGCAGTGGGCACGAGCGTAGGTCAGACCACCGACAGCCGGGAGTTCTTGCAACAGCGCGTAGCCGCGTTTGGGCTCATCGCGCGAGCCGTCTTCGTTCCGAGAACCGCCCGGCAC
>CAWBAV010000006.1:0-567924 GCA_963786865.1 uncultured delta proteobacterium
AAGAGAGGACTCGAACCTCCACGGGTGTTACCCCACTAGATCCTTAGCAGACGTTACAGAAGAAAAAGCGCATGAATTCAAGGGTGCGAGTCGGTCAGGAACGCCCGAGAACACCCTCGGAAGGTCCGATTTCTCACCAGTGGTGAAAAATCTCGCACGCGATCTGCTCCGCACCGTGGCCGACGGTGGCGACGTGCCGATCGCGCATTCTCACGAGCTCGCGAGGGCAGTTATTGAAGCACCGGCGTTCCGGGTCGCGCAGGAAATCCTGCAAGGCGGTTCTCATCAGTTTGCCGTCCGCAAGGTCCTGGAGCTCGCCGCGATGGTGCTCAGCGGCGACGATTGCACACGAGGTGATAGCGCCACCGCCAAGGCCGCACCGGGACACTGAGGACGATCCGGCGGCTTTGTGGCAACACCGCAGCAAAACCTCTTTGACTTGGCAAGTGTATTGGTCTACCCATACAGTAATGCAGTAATGCAGTAATGCAGATGCGGCTCGAACTCAACCCTTCCCTTGGTGTTCCCATCTACCGGCAGATCATGGACGGCATTCGTGACCTTATTGCCTCGGGTGTCTTGCAACCCGGGGATCAGCTTCCGTCGATCCGCGAGATCGCCTCCGAGCTTCGAATCAACCCAGCGTCTGCGGTCAAAGCATACGGAGAGTTGCGGCACGCCGGCTTGATCCAAGTCAACAAAGGTCGCGGGACCTTCGTTGCTCGCCGTCCTTCCATCGTGAACGAGACGCGAGAAGAGCTTCTGCATCGGGATTTAGAAAACGTTGTGGCGCGAGCAAAGGCGCGGGGCTCCTCGGAAGAAGAAATCCTAGCCGCGGTTCGACGCGCGCTTCGGAAGCGAGGGAGGGCGCGATGATCCCGATCTTCGCACGAGGTATTCAGAAGTCGTTTGCCCGTACCCACGTTCTTCGGGGGCTGGATCTGCAGGTTCCAACTGGGTCGGTCTATGGACTACTCGGCAGGAACGGCGCGGGGAAGACGACGCTCATTCGCGTGCTGATGGGGCTTGCGCGACCCGATGCTGGAAGCAACTCGGTCTTAGGGCGCAATCTGTTCACGAGCGGTAGCCGAGAGAAGCCGAGCGTCGGCTATGTTGCGCAAAGCGGGCTTCTACCCCTGGGTATGCGCGTCGGAGAGCTCATGGCCTTCGATCGCGCTCTGAGACCGGACTGGGACCCCGCCTCTCTGAGGCGGTGGCTCGAGAAGGCGCAGATCGATTCGCGACGAAAGGTTCGTGAGCTCTCGGGGGGCGAGCGCAAACGACTGGAGCTGGAGCTGGCCCTCGCGGCGAGGCCAGCGGTGCTGCTTCTCGATGAGCCGTTCATCGCCATCGACCCCGTCTCGCGGGCAGAGCTCATGGGCCAATTGATGGGGTTTGCTGCAGACCAAGGCGCGACGATTCTCATCTCGTCTCACACCATTGGAGACCTGGAACGCCTGTGTGATCGCATCGGCATTCTCTCGCACGGCGTGATTGCTCACGAATCGACCCTGGAAGAGCTGAAGAGCGGGCCTGGGGGCAGCCTCGAAGAGATCGCGGTCGATCTCATGCGCGGCCTCGAACTAGACGAGGTCGCGACGTGAAGAGCGCTTCGCCGTTTCGCGTCGTGTTCACGCGCGAGCTGCACAGGCTCTTGCGATCGCTCGGCCTCTGGGTTGCGCTCGTGGCTCCCTCGGCCTTGCTCGTCGGCGTCCTGTGGTATCTCGAAGACGCTCCGCGATCGACGGGCGATAACTACTCCCTGTCCCTGATGCTTGGCGCACGTTTAGCTTCCTTCTGGCTTGCCGTGGCCTGCATCCCGGTCGGCATTCTCCTCATCCGCGCCTACGGGACGAGGCTGCAACGGGTGGCGACGTTCCTGAGCTCACGACCGGTCGCCCGGCGAACGGCCGCCCATGCGCGCTCGCTCGCTCTCCTCATCGTCGCGTTCGGCGTCTCGCTGATCACGATGGCTGCGCTGGCTTGGGCGGCGCCCACATCGATGCGTCGCGAGGTGCCGGTGGTACTGTACCTGGAAATGCTGAGGGCAAGTGAGCTCGGCAAGTTCGAGCTGACGTTTCCGAACGAGCGCGCTGCCGATTGCTTCGAAGCCTACGCGGGTCGTGTCCATGCGCTTCCGCCGGGGTGCTTCAACTTCGCTACCAAGGTGCTCGAATCAACCGCGCCGTTTGTCTTTCTCGACTCGGGCCAAGGGCTCTGTCTGGACGACTGGACCGATCAGCACTGCGGGCTCGGCTATCGTCGGTTCTCACCGAGCGGGACGACCATAGTTCCTGTCGTGGAGGAGGATCGGGAGTGTCTCGAGGGATGGGCGGCGAGCCGAAACCCGACGTGCGCGGATCTAGCGACGAAGTTGCTGGACGAGTACGTAGCGCCTGACCAACCCCAGAGCATCAGGGGTGAGCGGCGTCCGGATCCGGGTGCGATCCGCGTCGGGCACCGGGTTACGCTCATACGCGCTTCGGCCGAGGAGCAACATTGCGCAGACGCGTGGGCCTCGAGCTTCCAACCGCTTCGCGAGGAGTGTTACCTCACGGTGTTCGAAGAGCGGTCGCTCGCGGATATGACCCCGGCCGAGCAGAATCGTGCACAGGAGCTCGCGAGGAGGAAGCCCCGCGCGTTCGTCCATGGGCCGCCCGCCGCGATCAATATCGCGCTTTCGGCGGGCCTATGGGTGCTCTTCTGGTCTCTTTTCGGAACAGCGGTCGGGCTCCGTCCTGCAGGCGCAGGAACGACGGCAACGAGCATCATCATCGGCGCCGTTGCTTGTTGGCTCGGGGCTACCTTCGGTGGCATCGCATCGAACCTGTGGGTCCTGGGCGCCCTTTGTTTGGCGGCGTACGTCGGGGTCATCGCGCTTTGGACTCGAAGCGATCTCGACTAGCGCCGGTGCGCAGCGACCGAAGATGTCTCGCACCCCAGATTTGGCTGTGGGTCCGATAGCCAGCAGCGCTAAATCCGTGTCTCGCGGCCGATGTACGCGTCGTGCTTCACCGCCGCTACTGACTGGAGCGGGAGCTTATCCGAGCTTTGACCGGGATAGGCTCCAAGCACATAATGAGCAGGTGAACGACCAGGCCAAAAAGGTGCTCAGCGATGCTATGGCGCTCAGTGAGTCCGAGCGCGAAAACCTGACTGAGCTCTTGCTCACGAGCCTTCCCCGGCTTTCCAGGCGGGAGCAGGCTGAGATCGAGAAGGCCTGGGCAGACGAAGCCGTCTCGCGAGCGGAGGCGCTGGAAGGGGGCGACCTCACGGCAGAAGACGGAGCCTCCGCGGTGGCGGAGCTTCGGGCGGAGCTTCGAACCGTCCGCTCCAAATGAGACGATACCGCATTCTCCCACCAGCTAGGGAAGAGCTGCGGGACGCTTCGCGTTGGTACGAAGAGCAGCGTGAAGGCCTCGGTCGCGCTCTTCTCGACGAGTTCGAGGAACGGCTCGCCTTGGCCCTCGATCTACCTCACGCAGGCACCATTGTCGGGACGACCGCGCGAGGTCTGCCTGTTCGCCGCCACCGTCTTCGACGATTCGCGCGGTACTCGATCCTGATGTTCGTCGACGAAGGTGGCACGGCAACGGTTCTCGCCTTCAGTCACAGCTCCCGACATCCCGAGCATTGGAAGGATCGGATTCGCTAACCCGAAAGCTCACCGTCCAGCCACACGTGCGAATAAGCCGAAGGCGTTGAGCGCGCCGACCACGGCAGAGCTTGGGACCAAGACCCGAAGCGAGGACGCTGCAGTTTTGGTGTCTGCCAAAACTATGCCTTGCCCCAACAAGTTGTGTCTCCGTTTGGCGCCGAACGGCGCTACCTGTCGTCAACAGTCGCTGGTTGGCGCTTTGCGACACCAACTGTCGCCCAATGGCGCACTTACCGAAAAACGCGCCACATGGGGCCAACCGACGCCAAGCAGCGACACGGCGCGACGAACGGCGACAGAAAGTCGCGGAAAGAGATCGCGTGCGCCAAAAAACGCCAATCAGCATCTTCGGTTCGTCGCCACCGTGGTGACAAGCGTTTCTGCACTCCGGCTGAGAACAGCTCTTCGGGCTCGAGCAACTTTTTCGGGGGCAAAACCGATAACAGGGGATGAGGTGGGCGGCAGATGATTGAGAACGCGACAACCGAAACACCCTGGCTAACTCCAGAGGAGTCATGCAAGTGGCTCAAGGTGTCCCGGAAAACATTCTGCAGGCATGTTGCGCCGCGCTTGAAACGAAAGAAGAAAATCGGCAGCCTGTGGCGGTATCACGTCGAGGAGATTGATCAATGGGGAGAAGACGACAGGCCTACAAGTTCGAGAAGCGAGACAATGGAATCTGGTACGTCGTCGGGACGACTCCCGACGGGCGTCGTCTCCATCGGTCCACTCGAACGCGCTCTCGCAAAGCGGCTGCTCAAAGGCTCCCACTGATCGTCGACCAGGAGGAGGCCGGTGCTCGCGCGACGTTCTCGGAGGTCACGAACACCCCGCTCGAGGAGCTGCTCGCCGCATGGCTGACGTCGGCCGCCACCGAGGTTGCCTCTGCTCAGGGCGACGGCTCGCTCTTCGAGACCTATGCTCGGCACTTCCTGCGCTTCTTTCAGACGACCGCGCGGATCTGCGACGAGGTAGCCATCGAGCAATACAAAGAGCGACGGCTGGGACAAGTCCAGGCAACGACGCTGCGTGGCGAGCTCAGCGCATTGCGCCGCCTCCACCGTTGGATGAAGAAGCGAAAACTGCTGTCCGCGTTGCCCGAGGTGCCGAAGGTTCCGAAGCGTGCGACAGGCACCGCGCATAAGCTCGGCAAGCGCAAGGTCGTCAAGCTGTCGCCGGAGGAGATGGACGCGATCATTGCGCGTCTCCCCGAGCTCCACGCGCAAAGGCTACGCCGTACGCGACTTCGTGACCTTCGTGCGCGAGACGAGCCTGCGGCCCTCGACGGTCTTCGGCCTACGGGCACCCCATGACTACGAACCGGGGGCGCGGCTACTTCGCATCCGAGACGCAAACGACAAAGCTCGGTTTGGCCGGGATGTGCCAATCACGGACCGCGCCCGAAAAGCGATCGACTCGAGATTTCCCTGCGACGGGATCATCTTCCCTGAATTCGATTGTCGTGACGCACTACGGCGGGCAGGGCGTGCCGCGGGCATCAGCGCGCATCGTGCCAGTAGGCTCAGCATCTACGACTTCCGCCATGGTCGAGGGACCGAGTGGGGCACGACCGGCAACCTGATCGGCATCGCGTACTTGATGGGCCACAAGCACGTCACGACCACCAAGGAGTACCTGCACTCCAATCTCGAGGAGGCTCAGTCGGTGTTATTTCGCACCAGTTTCTTCACCAGTCCCGCCGACGCCGCTCCAACGACCGCGGAGCTGATCGCGCAAGCTGCTGAAATGATTGGGTGCGGAAGAGAGGACTCGAACCTCCACGGGTATTACCCCACTAGATCCTTAGTCTAGCGCGTCTGCCAGTTCCGCCACTTCCGCAGGAATGCAGGGGGCGGAAACTAGTCAAGAGCCGCCGCCTGTCAAGCCGGAACCCTCGGGCGCCTCAGCGCCCGAAGTGCCGCAGCGCGAACCCGAGTGAATCCTCACCGCTCGGGTCGGCAATATTCAGTCCGCCGATGTACACCACGTTCTCCAGCCCGACTTCATCGGCCCTTTCGGCCAGCACGAGCGCGTGATTGGCGTGGTGGAATGCCAGGTTCACGGTCAGCGGCGGCGCGTTGGGCCCTGCCGGCTCGAGATCGTTCTGCGCATAGAACGGTGGATCGTCCGCGTCCATCAGGTCGAGCATGTCGACTCGCGCCCGGTACTCGAGAATCGCGGGCGAGTCGAAGTCCTCGATGTCGGTGATGCCGTAGAAGTCGAGCAACGCCTGTGCCAATCCAAGAGCGTCAGCGAGCTCGAGGAGGTCCAATCGGTATTCTTCGAAGACGACGGTTTTCCACTTGCCGATGTCATAGGTGCCCTGGGTCGCGATCGCGATCAGCGCGGTGACGCGCGACGACTGTCGCAGCACCGGATCCTCGCTATCCGGATCTGCCATGTCATCGTTGAAGCCGATCCAAAGGCTCGTACCCGCGCCAGCGGACCCGCCCATCAGAATGACGTTGTCCGGGTCGACGTTGAGTTGCGCCGCGTGATACCGAATGAACTGCAGGGCGCGCGTGCTGTCGGTGAGCGGCTTGATCACGCCGTCCGGGTCGGGCGACTCCAGGAGTCGATAGTCGATCGATGCAAACGCGACGCCTTCCGCCAGGTACGACATCACGAAGTCCTCGCTCTCCGACGTATCGCGGGAGCCCCCGGTGAACCCGCCGCCGTGAATGTAAATCAGCAGCGGGGTCGGCTCGTCCGACGCTGGCAGATAGATGTCGAACAGATTCTCGTCGTACGGCCCGTACTGGATCGCTTCGAAGTATTCCGCCGCGACCGAGCTCAGATCGAACGCGGCTTCGGACGCCGTGAGCTCGAGCGGGTCGGGTGGGGTGCTGTTGGTGGAGCTGGAGTCGCTTCCGCAGGAAGCCGCGAACAGCGCCAAGATGACGAACGCCGGTCGAAAGAGGCTAAGTGATTTCATGGCGCGCCGTGATAGCATCATCGGCGCTTCGCGCACGTTCGGGCAGGCCCTCTCGACCCCCCCGAGAAGCGGCGGCGAACCACCATTTCCCTAGGTATCCTGGTCAGTTGAAGTCGGTGGGCACTTTTCGAGCGCTGGCCACGACCAGGCGCGAAGGCTCCACGAAACGGATGATCGTCGGCAGGTGCCCCCGGGTCAGCTTCAGCTTTCCCTGCATCATCCCTTTGATGGGGTCGAGCTTCCCTTCGATCACGTCTTTCCAGCGCGCGTACGACGCGACGATGACGAACTCGGCTTCGGGCGGATCATCGGTTCCTTCGACGAACTTCGCAGCGCGACACTCCCCGGCGTGCACGTCGAGGATGATCCCCGCCGCCCGCTCGATGCCGTTTGCCGGGTCCGCACGAACGATCATGGCCACCGCGCCGAACGTCCAGGCTTTGCCCACTTCGCGGTAGTCGCGATCGTTGTTGAGCGCAACCCTGAGCGCTGCAGTCCATTCTTTCGACGGAAACCGATGCATAAGCCAACTCCAAGCCCGGACTCGAGGAGCGCGTCTTTAGCCCGCGGTGCAAGCTCGCGCAATCGCGTCGTGCTAGAAACCGGGGTGTCCCCCTTGCATTCCACCCTTCTCGGATCGCCACGGCTTTCGCCATGCATTTGCGACCCGATCGGGTGGCGTGAGCGTTGCACCCTACGACACGCTCAACCTCGGTTTCCACTTAGGCGATGCCGACGACTCGGTGCGTGAGAATCGCAGGCGCTTCGCCGAGATCCTGGGTCTCGCGCACGACCGTCTATTCGAGCAGCGGCAGGTGCACGGAACGGACGTGCGAGTGGTATCCGAGACCGACGCAACGGACACCGTCGCCGATCTCGAGGGCGATGCGCTCATTGCTCGTGTCGAAGGCTACGCAGTGGCGGCACGCACCGCCGATTGCGTACCCATCCTGATCGCGCATCCACAGAGCGGACACGTGGGTGCCGTTCACGCCGGTTGGCGCGGTGCGGTGGCTGGAATCTTGCCGCGCGCCATCGCATCACTCGCTCACGATCCCTCCGAGCTCGTCGTCGCGCTCGGCCCGCACATTCGCGTCGAAGCCTTCGAGATCGGCGAAGAGGTCGCTGCCGAGATGGCGCAGGCGGCACGCGGTCGGCCGGTCGTTCGGCGCAGCTCCGCAAAACCCCACGGCGATCTCGCCGCGCTGATTCGATTGCAGCTTCGAGACGCGGGCGTTCCTGACGAAGCCGTCGACGATGTGGGCGGATGTACATCGAGCGATGCCGCGCAGTTCTTTTCGCACCGGCGCGAGCACGGAAAAACAGGGAGGCACTTGTCCGCCATCGTCGCCAGAGCCTCCCGCCGGTGATCTTGCATCTCGCTCGCGATTCGGCTTCATGCTAGCGACAGGCCGTGAACGAGTTCGCCAAGACCAAGGCCGGCGTGGATGCCTCCGAGAAACGCACGCTCGGTGAAGGACTCTTCCGCAAGTGCGAGGCTTGCGGGGATGCGGTGAAGAAAGAGGACTTCGAGCGCAACCTCGAGGTCTGCCCGGCGTGCGGTTTTCACTTCCATTTGACCGCGGAGCAGTGGATCGAGCTCCTCGCCGACGAAGGTACTTGGGCGGCGCTCGACGTGGATTTGACCGCTGCCGACCCGCTGCGCTTCGTCGACTCGAAGCCCTATTTGGAGCGCGTGGAAGCGGCGCGAGCGTCGACCGGCGTAAACGACGCCATTCTGGCCGGGACCGCTCGAATCGATGGACGGTTGGTGCAGCTCGGGGTCTTCGTATTCCGATTCATGGGAGGCTCCATGGGGTCGGTGGTCGGGGAGATCGTGACGCGAATGATGGAGCGCGGTGCGGAGCAGAGGCAGCCCGTGGTGCTTTTGTCCTGTTCGGGTGGCGCACGAATGCAGGAGGGCTCGCTCTCGCTGATGCAGATGGCCAAGACCGTGGCTGCACGGGGTAGGCTGCGCGCTTCCGGTGCCCCCTTCATCAGCGTCTTGCTCAACCCGACGACCGGGGGCGTTGCGGCGAGCTTTGCTCTTCAGGGCGACGTGAACATCGCGGAGCCCGGCGCATTGATCGGCTTTGCCGGGCCACGCGTGATCGAGGACACGATTCGCCAGACACTCCCGGAGGGTTTCCAGCGAGCGGAGTTCCTCCTCGAGCATGGCATGATCGACATGATATCCACGCGTCAAAACATGCGGGACAACGTCGCGCGCATGGTTGAGTATCTCTCGGAGTGACACGCTACCAGGAGGCGCTCGCTTGGCTCTACGGCCTGGAGCCTCGCGGAATCAAGCTCGGCCTCGAACGCATGCAGAGCGCCGCGGAGCTACGCGGCCATCCGGAGCGCGCATCGCGATACGTTCACATCGCCGGGACCAACGGGAAGGGCAGCGTGGCCACGATGCTCGAATCGGTCTTGCGAGCCGCGGGCTATCGGACCGGGCAATTCGCTTCACCGCATCTGCAGCGATACGTCGAGCGCGTCCGCATCGATGGAAGACCGATCTCCGAGCGTGAAGCGGCGCTGAGGATCGAGAGCCTGCGCTCCGACACGCGCCTCCCCCCCCTTTCGTTCTTCGAGCATACGACCTTGCTAGCGTTCGAGGCCTTTCGCGATGCCCGCTGCGACATCGTGCTCTTGGAAGTCGGACTCGGTGGTCGGCTCGATGCGACCAACATCGTGACACCCGAGGCATGCGTAATCACGAACATCAGCCGGGAACACGAGCGGATTCTTGGCGACACGCTCTGGAAGATCGCTCGGGAAAAAGCGGGCATCTTGAAGCCAGGCGTGCCCTGCGTCGTCGGCACGCGCGTTCCGAGCGCAAAGCGTTCCATCAGCGCGCGCGCGAAGGCCGTTGGAGCCCCGCTTCGCTGGATCGATCGCGATTTCAAAAGCGAGTGGAATCGAGGCTCGCTCTACGTCCGAGTGGGCGATCGCGAATGGGACGGCCTCCGGCTCGGCCTCCGTGGACGGCACCAGGCCAACAACGCCGCCTGCGTCCTGGCAACGCTGAACGAGCTCTCCCGAGCGGGTTTCGAGATTTCGGATCGCGACATTCGATCGGGCTTGAAGAAGGCCAAGTGGGCGGGTCGCCTCGAGTGGTTCCCAGGAGAGCCTGCGTTTCTGTTCGACGCTGCGCACAATGCAGCAGGTTGCGAGACACTCGTGCGCTACCTCGACGAGCTCGAACCGAGCGGCCCAGTCGTGCTTTTGTTCGGCGCGATGCGCGACAAGAACCACCAGCGAATGCTCGCGGCCTTTGACGGTCGAGTGGATCACCGCGTGTATGTCGCGCCAAAGGTTCATCGAGCTGAATCCCCGGCGGCCTTCGCCAAGATCCGCCAGGGAACGGTGGCCCGCAGCGTCCGGGAGGCCGTCTCTCGCGCGAAACGCGCCGCTGGCTCCGACGGCCTGGTCGTCGTGGCGGGCTCGATCTTCCTCCTCGCCGAGGTTCGCGGCCTGGTGAAGAACGTTCGCACCGACCCCTCCATAGCGATGTAGGCGTTCGCTTGGTCGAGTGGCGAACAAGCGTGCTATGCCTTCGCCGATGAGTGTGTTCTTGCAGGCTTGTCGGCGTGAGCCGACTTCGTACACCCCGGTTTGGATCATGCGGCAAGCGGGGCGATATCAGCCCGAGTATCGAGCGCTTCGCGAGAAGGTCAGCTTCATCGAGCTCTGCAAGTCGCCGGAGCTCGCCTGCGAGGTGACGGTTCGCGCGGTCGAGCAACTAGGAGTCGACGCCGGGATCATCTTCGCCGACATCCTCTTGATTCTGGAGCCGCTCCGGATCGGTTTCGAGTTCAGCGACGCGCACGGTCCGAAGATCATGAATCCGATTCGAAGCGCTGCACAGGTCGACGGCATTCCCGAGCGCATCGATGCAGCAGGCTCGCTTTCGTACGTGATGGATGCGATTCGCACCACGCGTAAGGAGCTCGAGGTCCCACTCATCGGTTTCGCCGGCGCGCCTTTCACCTTGGCCTCGTACGCCATCGAAGGTGGAGGCTCGAAGAACTACTACGAGGCGAAGAAGCTGATGTACGGCGACGAAGGTCTCTGGAACGCGTTCATGACCAAGCTCTCGAGCGCCATCGCCGACTATCTCATCGCGCAGATCGACGCGGGCGCCCAAGCGGTGCAGCTCTTCGACAGTTGGGTCGGTTGCCTTTCCCCCGAGGACTACCGGCGTTACGTCTTGCCGCACAGCAAGGCGATCTTCGAGAAGCTCCCGAAGAGCGTTCCCGCGATCCATTTTGGCACAGGCAATCCAGCCCTCTATCCGGCGATGAAGGAAGCGGGCGGCGACGTGATCGGCATCGACTGGCGCGTCTCACTGCACGATGCCTGGTCGGTCCTCGGCGAGAACGTCGCTTTGCAGGGAAACATGGACCCCGCCGCGCTTCTCGCCTCCACCGACGTGATGCGCGCCCGGGCTTCCGAGGTTCTCGAGAGCGCAGCGGGCCGGCCCGGCCACATCTTCAACCTCGGGCACGGGATCATGCCCGAGGCGACCCCGGCCCAAGCGCGCGCTCTAGTCGACCACGTGCACGAGGCGAGTCAGCGCTAGTCGCCGCGCACGCCGATGAACTGGAACGTCAGCCCAAAGGTGCCAGTCATCTGCTGACCGAGAATCCACGAGTTGAATGCGTCGCCATTGGCGCCAGTGCCCTTGAGCGCGAGGCCCACGAAGCTCCAATCGACCGACCCGACAAATGAGATCCAACGGACGATCGGGATTCGAATGCCCACACCGCCCGTCGCGACGATGCCGCCATTGCTCAGGTCGGTGAGCCCGTACGGGTTGCCGTTGATCATCTTCGCGAACCCGAGGTCGACGCGGAACATGATGTGCACGTAGGGGATTCGAATGGTGGGCTGGAATTCGACACCGGTCTTCATCAGGCCGTAATCGCCGTAGTTCGCTCGGCGATAAAACCAGCCCAGGAAAAACGGCCCGCTGAAGGGCGTCCCGACGGCGAAGCCTGCTTCGGGACCTTTGACTCTGGGTGCATTGGGCCCGGTGCCGAGGCTCAGGCTACCGAACTTATCCGGATCGTAGCCAGAGGGGCCCGCGAAACCCTCGAGCCAGAGCCAGCCTTTCACCTTCTTGTAGTAAGGGCTGCGCTTCTTTTCTTCTGGCTCCGGCGTAGCGGCAGCGGCGGGCTCGGCCGCAGTTGTGGGCTCGGCCGCAACTGCCGGCTCCGTGACTGTGCCCGCCTCGTCCTCAGCCGACGCGGTGGAGCCAAACATCCACAGGGTGCCAATCAACCAGACCCAGACAAAATACTTCATCAGCTGTCTCCCCTCGAGTAGTCGTCGTGGTTCGTCTCGACCCTGTAGCTGCCTTCGAACCAGTTGCCAGCGTCGACCAGCTTGCATCGCTCCGAACAGAACGGAAAGTTCTTGGCTCGTTCGGGTAGCTGCTTCTTGCAAATTGCACAGCGTGCGGCTTTCATCAGGCCGAACGGTAGCACGAAACCCCGCATTTTTGTGAAGCCGATCCAGGCCTTTGGCGCAGCCCCGCAAGATCGGCCGCCTTCGCCCCCTATTCGTCCGGGTGCTACACGTTCGTCTACCGATTCCACAAGTTGCTCTGACGTGAATCGCACTCCCCGACATAGCTATCTCGATCCGCTCGACGCGATCTGGCTCACCGTAGCTCGGCGAATTGGATTTCGAGTGGAACGCTCCGCTGAGGTCTACGCCTCGACAGACGGGAAGGGCGTGATGACCATCGGCGATCCGAGCACGCTCGATCCCGACGATTGCTTGGCGCAGATGATTCTGCACGAGCTCTGTCACTCCTTGATCGAGGGCCAGGCGAGCCTCTCGGTTCCGGACTTTGGGCTCGACAACGAGAGCGAGCGAGATCTGGTTCGCGAGCACGCCTGTCTGCGGCTGCAAGCTTGGCTCAGCGACCGGCACGGTCTTCGCCAAGCCCTGGCTCCGACCACCGACTTCCGGGTCTACTACGACGCCCTGCCCGAGGACCCGCTCGGGGACGTCGACGATCCGGCATGCGCACCGGCGAGGGAAGGGGCCGCACGCTCGGCGGAGGCGCCCTGGGCTCCGCACCTGCAAGATGCGTTGGAGGCCACCGCGACCATCCTTCGCACTGCCCTGCGCCTCGGCGCCGAGCACCCGGAAGCCGACGCGCCACCCATTTGGTCGGAATTAGAGGAATGATTTCGCCGATGCTGCGCTCTGATCCTCCTCGCCTGGCATCCGCCGGCACCCCCTGGTATAGCTTCGCCGCTTCATCTTGAAGCCGGGGGCCTCGGCTCCCGAAATCACTCACATCTCCCGGCTCGATCAGACGTTCCGGTGCTCCTTCGGGAGTTGTTCGTCTGGGGGGATGGCAGTTCAACCGAAAGGAGAAATGAGCGATGACCGAACCGACCCTTGAAACCCAGGAAGCGTCCGACCTAGCAGCTTTGGGAGGTCCCGACGTTGCGTCAGGCGATCTGCCCATCGGCCTGCGGGCCCTCATCGATGCCGGTGTGCACTTTGGTCACCAGACCAAGCGCTGGAACCCGCGAATGCGCCCCTACATCTATGGCGCGCGCAATGGCATCCACATCATCGATCTCGATCAGACCGCAGAGCTGTTCAAGCGCGCGTATGCCTTCGTTGCCGACAGCGTCGGGCGTGGCGGGCACGTGCTCTTCGTCGGAACCAAGCGCCAGGCGGCGGAAATCGTTCGCGAGGAGGCGAACCGTTCAGACCAGTTTTACGTCACGGGCCGCTGGCTCGGCGGCACCCTGACCAACTTCCGCACGATGAAGAGCGGCATCGATCGCCTTCGTTCAATCGAACAGCAGGTCGAGGACGGCACGATCAACGCGCTTCGCAAGAAGGAAGCACTTTCGATTCGCCGCGAGGCCGAGAAGCTCGAGAAGTATCTCGGCGGCATCAAGCTGATGACGAGTCTCCCGTCCGTGCTTTTCGTGATCGATCCGCACAACGAGCACATTGCCATCAGCGAGGCGCGCAAGCTCCACATCCCGATCGTTGCGCTCACCGACACCAACTGCGATCCCGACCTCATCGATTTCGTCGTTCCTGGCAACGACGACGCGCTTCGCTCCATCAAGCTCATCACGTCGCGGATCGCCGATGCATGCATCGAGGGCCGCCAGGCGCGCCGCGATTTCCTCCAGCACGACGGCGCACAGGCGCCTGAGCGCGCGTCCGCCGAAGGCGTCCGGGTCGAGTTTGCTCGCAAGCGCGGTTCTGCTCCCGCCGCTCCGGCGGCTCCCGAAGGGAATGAATGATGTCTGAGATTAGCGCATCCATGGTCAAGTCACTTCGCGAGCGCACCGGCGCGGGCATGATGGCCTGCCGCGACGCTCTGCGCGAAACCGAGGGCGACGAAGAAAAGGCGATCGAGATCATCCAGAAGAAGGGTCTCAGCAAGGTCGCCAAGAAAGCGGGCGCGATTGCCGGCGATGGCCTCGTGCATGCATACATCCACGGGGCGGGCCGGGTCGGCGTCCTCATCGAGATCAACTGCCAGACCGACTTCGTCGCGCGTGGCGACGACTTCCGGCAGTTCGTCGAGGAGACCGCCATGCAGGTGGCCGCGGAGAACCCTCTCTTCGTGAGCGAGGACGACATCCCGGAGAACGAGATCCTGGCCCGAATGGCGATCTTCCGCGGTCAGCTCGACGAGGAAGCCAAGGCGACGGGCAAGGAAAAGCCCGCCGCGGCCGTCGAGAAGATCGTCGAAGGCAAGCTCGCCAAATGGAAGAAGGAGTCCTGCCTGCTCGACCAGATCTCGATCCTCCACGAAGAAAAGACGATTCGTCAGCTCCTCGAGGCGCTCACTGCGAAGCTGGGCGAGAAGATCAGCATTCGTCGCTTCACGCGGTACGAGCTCGGTGAAGGAATCGAGAAGAAGAAATCCGATCTGGCGGCAGAGGTGACTGAAGCGCTAAAAGGCTCTTGAGTCATGACGAACGGGGTCAAGCTCAGTCGCGTACTCCTGAAGCTCTCGGGCGAGGTGCTTTCCGGTGGACCCGAGGGTAAGAGCATCGAGCCTGAGACCCTGAAAGCGATCAGCGAGGAGCTGGCCGAAGTTCACTCGAGTGGTTGTCAGATCGGCATCGTCATCGGCGGTGGCAACATTTTCCGCGGCCTCAAGGGCAGCGCGAACGGCATGGACCGTACCGCGGCCGACCACATGGGCATGTTGGCCACCGTCATCAACGGAATCGCCCTTCAGGACGGGCTCGAAAAGGCGGGGGTCGACACCCGCGTGATGAGCGCACTCGAAATCAAGGCCGTTTGCGAACCGTACATTCGGCGCAAGGCGGTTCGCCACCTGGAAAAGGGCCGGGTGGTCATTTTCGTCGCGGGTACGGGCAATCCGTACTTCTCTACCGATACCGCGGCGGCGCTCCGCGCCATGGAGATCCACGCGGACGCGCTTTGCAAGGCCACCAAGGTCAAGGGGATCTACGACAAGGATCCGGTCCGTCACGATGACGCCACGATGGTTCGGCGCATGAGCTATGATCGGTTCCTGATGGAGCGGGTCGGGGTCATGGACGCGACCGCGGTGGCTCTGTGCCGCGACAACAACCTGCCGGTCCGGGTTTTCAAGTTGACCGAGCCCGGGAACATTAAACGGGTTGTCATGGGCGAAGACGTCGGTAGCCTAGTGACCGCGGAGGGGTGACCCCCGCACGACTCGAGGAATACGATGCTTGATGAAACACTGGAAGATTTGGGCGAGTCGATCGAGAAGGCGCACGAGTCGCTCAGACGTGACCTCGCGAAAATCCGTGCCGGGCGCGCGAACCCTGCCATTCTCGATGGCCTGCGCGTCGACTACTACGGCTCGCCGACGCCGCTGAAGCAGCTGGCATCGATGTCCGTGCCGGAGCCACGTATGATCGTCCTCAAGCCATTCGATCGCAGCCAAATGCAGGTCATCGAAAAGGCCATCAGGGAGGCTCAGCTCGGGCTCAACCCGTCCAACGACGGTGAGATCATCCGCATTCCGATGCCACCTCTCACCGAAGAGCGCCGCAAAGATTTGGTCAAAGTCGCTCGGAAGTCGGGCGAGGAATGCAAGGTCGCGATTCGCAAAGCGCGGCACGATGCCAAAGACATGGTCGACACTCTTCAAAAAACCGGTGACGTGGGCGAAGACGACGCGGACCGTGCTCGCAAGGAGCTCGAAGACCTCGTCAAAGCGGGCACCGCCAAGGTCGACGAGATCGTCGGCAAGAAAGAAACCGACATTCTCGAGGTCTAGGCCTCTGGGACGGGCTGCCGGAGCCCGCCGCGCGGCCCGCCGGCCAGGTAGTCAAAAGACCCGTCGGCCGGGCTATTCTTGCATCCGTGAGCGGGCCCGGGGAGCCCATAACCGCCTCTTGGCGGCCTTTCGTTGCCAAAGGCTTGACCGCTGGCATGGCCAGCTCCTAGCCTTAACTCTAATAGAGGGTGGGTTTTCGCTACAATGAGGTCTCAACAAGGGGAGTTGGTCATCGAGGGTCTGACGTTGCCGTTGGCGCTGCGTTTCATCTCTGGGAAGTATCAGGGCGGGGAATTTCCGCTCCCTGACGACGGAGAGATCGTCATCGGCCGATCAAGCGAGCTCGACATGGTCCTCGTCGAGGACATGGTATCGCGCCGGCACGCCAAGATTTCCGTCGAGAACGGGCACATCTTCTTGGAGGACCTCGGTTCGACCAACGGCAGCTTCGTCAATGGAGAGAAGATCAGCCGCACCAAGCTCTCCGAAGGGGACCGCATCCTCATCGGCACGAGCATCATCAAGGTGGTGGCCTCGGATGGCTCCGCTTCGTTGCAGGACGCTAAGGCCAAGATGGACGCGGCAGCATCGAGTGCGCGCCCCGCGTCGGCCGCGAGCACCATGACCGGCTCGATCGCCGAGGTTGCGCTTCCCGATCTCCTTCAACTCTTCTCCGCCTCCAAGAAGACGGGCGTCTTGCAGATCACGACGGCGAGCGACGTCGGCTCGATCTACCTCGAGGACGGCAAGGTCCAGTTTGCCGTAGTCAATGGAGACGAATCGGTCCCGCCCGAGAAGGCGTTCTACCGGGTGCTGATCTGGGACAAGGGCACGTTCGACCTGCTTCCGAAAGTCGAACGAACCTTTCCCGCTCGGATCCAGGGCAGCATCGAAGGCCTTCTGATGGAAGGCATGCGCCAACTCGACGAGATGCGCCGTCTCGGGGACGCTCTCCCTCCGCTCCGATCGAGAATGTCGGTCGCGTCACCGCTCAAGAAGCCGCTGCGAGATTTGAGCCCGGACGAGCTGGACGTCATCCAACTCGCACTCAACCAGAACACGCTTGCGGACATGATGAACCATAGCGGCCGACCCGATCCGGAAGTCGCCGAGCTGGTCGTCGCTCTGCTCGAAAAAGGCTACCTGACCAGCGCCTGAGCCGGGCTCGACCCCCCTTGCCTCACTCCGACCTGAAGTAGCGGCGGAGGGCTTGGTACGCGCTGGCGAGCGATGCGTTGAGCTCCTCGGCTGCGCGGAAGCGGGCGGGGTCTGCTTCATGCTTCTCCGGGTTGTAGCGTTCGCGCAGGCGCTCGTAGGCGCGCTCCACCTCGGGCCAGGTTGCCCCGGGGTTGAGCTCGAGGTTGGCCAGATACTGCTTCACCCGCTTCCAACTCGGCCGCGATTCGCTCGTAGACCGTTCGCAGCGGGATCTCGCGCGTTCTTCGAGAAGCTCTTCATCGCTGAGCTCGGCAAGCGGTTTCGCGGCTGGTCCGAACTTGCCCTGGCTCAGCCGCGTCATGAGCCCGCAGCGCCGTGGAGCGTCAAGAGGCGGATGAGCAGATCCTCGGAATAATTGGTGAGCTTGGTGAAGGCCACGCCCATCCCGGGCGGATCCTCTTGCACGCGGACGACCTGGCCGACGCCTTCGATGGTCTCCACATCGTCCATGATCACCGTGAACGTGAGCTGCACCTCCGTGCCCACCGCAAGCGGCTCCTTGGAACGAATGAACACGCCTGATCTCGACACGTTCGTCACGTACTCGTGAACGAAGGCATCGAACGATTCGAACTCCTTGTTGATCGTGACTCGCTTCTGGACTCGTTGGCCGTCGTCGCTGCTCATCTGAATTCAGTCTCCCGTGAGGTCGAACTGCTCGAGATGATAATCGTTTCGCGGGTTCAATTCGATGCGTCGCTGGAACCGCCGCGCCGCCTCTTCGACGGACGCTTTTTCTTCGCGCTCGAGCATGTCGCAGACCGCCGGATGTGCGCTGATGACGATCTTGTACCCAGGCAGGGCGTCCCGTTCCCGTCTCATTTGTCGGAAAATCTCGTGGCAGACGGTTTCCTTCGACTGAAGAAGTCCTGTGCCATCGCAGAAAAAGCAAGGCTCGTAGAGCGTGCGCCCGAGAGACTGACGTGTTCGTTTCCGGGTCATTTCCACGAGCCCGAGATCACTGATGCGAATCGCGGTGGTCCTCGACTTGTCGTTCTTGAGGGCATCGAGAAGTGCTTTGAACACCTTCTCGCGGTGCGCCTGCCTTTCCATGTCGATGAAGTCGAGCACGATCAGACCGCCGATGTTCCGGAACAAGAGCTGGTAGGCGATCTCGCGAACCGCCTCGAGGTTGGTCTGTAGAATCGTCTGCTCGACGTCTCGTCCTTTGCCCGTGAAGCGCCCGGTGTTGACGTCGATCGCGGTCAGCGCCTCTGCCTGATCGATCACCAGGTGGCCCCCCGAAGGAAGGTGAACCTTTCGCGACAGCGCACGAGTGATCTCTTCTTCGATGCCGTACTCGTCGAATAGGGGTTCATAGCCATCGTAGTGTCGGACATCGTTGGCTCGCTCCGGCAAGAAGAGCTTGAGAAACTCCTTGACGCGCCGGTACTCGTCGCGGTCATCGACGACGATCTCGCTGATGTCCTCGGTGAACAGGTCCCGTGCGGACTGGATGACGAGATCCGGTTCTTCGTGAACCAGGGCCGGGGTCTTCTTCACCGCTGCACAGGCGGCTTGAGTCTGTTCCCATAGCTTCACCAGGTAGCCGATGTCGGCCTTGAGCTTCTTCTTGGTGAGCCCCTGTGCAAGTGTTCGAACGACCACGCCCCCTTGTGGCGGCTTCACCGAATCGATCACCTCTTTCAGCCGCCGTCGCTCCCGATCGTTCCCAATCCGCTTGGACACCCCGACGTGCTCGACCGTCGGCATGAAGACGACATAGCGTCCGGGAAGCGCCACGTGGCTCGTGACGCGGGCGCCCTTCGTCCCAATCGGCCCCTTCGAGACCTGCACCATCAGCTGCTGCCCTTCGTTGAGCAGATCGCGAATCGGTGTTTTTCGAGACACGCGGTTGCTCCTGGCCTTGCTGGGGCCGCGCTTGTCATCTCCCTCGGGCTCTTCCTCCGACCCAGGCGCCGCTTGGAGGTCTTCCACGTGCAGGAACGCCGCTCGGTCGAGCCCTATGTCGATGAACGCCGCCTGCATGCCTGGAAGCACGCGGGTGACCCGACCGAGGTAGATGTTCCCGACTGGCGAGCGATGATGCCGCCGCTCGACGTAGAGCTCGCGGAGCACACCGTCCGCAATGAGACCAACGCGCGTTTCTCCGATGTCGACGTTGACCAGAAGTGTGTTGTTAGCCATTCGTGTATCCGTTAGCAGCGTTTTCCAGGATCAGACCGATCGACCGAGCGCTTTGTCTCGAGGTCGATTCTGCACGAAGCGGAGACCCCGTCGCGGCATTGAAAGCCGAGCACGCAGGGACGCCGGGGATTCCTCGGAAGCTTCAGTTCTTCACGAAGATACGCTCGATCTCGGCCTGCGTGCTCTCTTCGGTCTTGGAACGCGCAACCGCGATCTCCTTCACGACCAGATTACGCGCCGTCTCGAGCATCTTTTTCTCGCCGAACGACAGGGACTTGTCGACCTGCAGCCGATAGAGATCGCGCATGACCTCGGCCACATCGAAGACCGAGCCCGTCTTGATCTTGTCCATGAAACCCCGATACCGGCGATTCCAGGTCTGATTGTCGAATACGACCGGTTGCTCTCCGAGCAAAGCGAAGATCTCTTTGATGTCCGTCTCCGAGATCGGGGGCCTGAGGCCGACCTTCTTCGCTTGCCCGACGGCCACACGAATGCGGTCGTTGTTCTTCGCGTCCAACGGCCGTAGAACGTAAAATTCCATCGTAGCCGTACCGATCTTGCGCACCTCGATCGAAACGACCTCGGTGACGCCCTGTTTTGGATAGATGGCCTTGTCGCCAACCTTGAATTCGTATGTTCCCGCTTGCATCGGGACTCCTTCTCTCGCCAAAAATGTTCCCTTACGCCTGATTGGCAGGCGTCAGGTTGAGCGGGCGCTGCGTCGTGATGATTTCCGGCCCCAGCGTCGCGGTTCGCGTGTCCCCGCCCTTTCGGTGCAGCCGGGTACTTCCCCAGCAGGGGCGAAATGTAGTCCCAGCACGCATACGGGTCAACGCGATCTCGGAGCCTAAAGTCGCAACGCCAGATCTGCTCTGGGGGCATCAGATCTCGGTCCAGGCGCCGATTTCCGAACTTTCTTCAGCTTTTCAGCCCAGTCTGACAAAGGCATGTTTATGAATAATTTCAAATATTTAGAGGCCGACGTTGCAAAACATTTGGCTCAAATAGAGTAAAGTTATGTATAATTCATGTGCGCTTCCGCTTGACACGTGAAGTGACGTGACAATACGGTACGTGCACCTGCAATATTGACCCACCTTGGAGGAGGTCGAAATGGCGACTGCAAAGAAACGAACGAAGAAGGCTGCAAAGAAGCGGCCAGCGAAGAAGCGTGCGGCAAAGAAGCGCACAACCAAGAAGGCTGCCCCGAAGAAGGCAGCCAAGAAGCGTGCAACCAAGAAGCGTGCGACTAAGAAGCGCGCATCGAAGAAGAAGGCTGCACCGAAGAAGAGGAAGGCCGCAAAGAAGCGACCTGCCAAGAAGCGCGCGGCTCGCAAGAAGAAATAACCTTCTAGGCGGTAGACCTTCGGGTCGACCAAGGGGTCACCTCGGGTGGCCCCTCGCCTAAGGCCCTGGGTTTCCAGGGCCTACGCGCAGTCCGTCGTGGCGACCCCTCTTACTAATCGGGGGGTGTTCGTCCGCTGGCGCCCCGGCCGCTCGGCTGGGGCGTTAGCCATTTAAGGGCTAGGTCGCGCGTCGTTCGTTCTTGAGAAGGCGTTGAAGGCGCGCCGGCTCCACCCGCAGAGCGATCACTTTTTCGCTGCCGAGCGTCACCGAGCCGACTGGGCTGCCCTTTCGCTTGTGGACGAACCGCCGCGGGGTGTAGAGCACGTCGACGATCGCCTCGCCGCGGAGGTCGCTGAAGTGGGCCGCCAGGGTCGCCGCGTCGACGAGCGTCTCAGGCGGGCAGGGCGTGCCCTTGGTCAGGCGCACCAGAACGTGCGCGCCGGTGACGCCGCGGGCGTGCAGCCAGAGATCGTGCGGTCGTGCATGCCGGAGAGTGAGCCGGTCATTGTCCGCGGCGCTCCGGCCCACCAGCACGGACGAGCCGTCGCCGGCGAGGAACTCCCGATAAGGGAGGCGCTCGCCCGCCTGCCGGCGCTTGCGCGCCTCCTCCTTGGGGGCCGTGATCGGCACGCCCAGGGCCAGGAGCTTCGTCGCGAGCTCGTCGGCTGTGTAGTCCTCCGCTCGGTCGCGCACTTCGATCAGTTTCTGGAGCTCCGTCACCACTGCATCGAGCCGCTCCGGTGCAAGCTCCGATCCCCGCTTGAACCGCTTCGACTTCTTGAACAGCTCCTGTGCAAGCTCGGTCGGCGTCCGTCTCGGATCCAGCTCGATGCGAATCGCCCTCGGCGCGTCGTCCCAGCTCTGGGTCTCGAAATACGCCGCTCGTGCGGGAATTTCCGAGGCATGGGCCAGGATCAGGCTCGCCTTTTCGTGCAGCTCATCGGCCTTCGCGGCTCGGTCCAAGTCAGCGAGAATCGCATCGCGTTTCTTGGAGAGCCGTTTGACCTGAGTGGCGAGAAGCCGCTCGAGCTGAGCCTTTCGAATCCTGCGATGGGCTTGCAGGGCGGCCAGCCCTTGGGCGCGCAGCTCGTCCAAGTCTCTGGGCTGCAAGTGCTCCTGCTCGGAGGGTATCGAGGCCGGCGCACCGGGTGAGCGAAGCACGAGGGACCCGTCTTCCTCGCAGAGCCACCAAGCGCCGTATGGCTTGCTCGGCGCGGCGAAGAAGAAGCGAGTCATGCCGGCTCGACTGAGTGAAAGGCGAATTGCGCGCCCGCTCATCTCGACCGATTCGAGCCGCGAGCCCTCGAGGTGGCGACGAAGCTGAGTGACTGCCGGGCCTGCGCTCGAGCCTCGCGGCCGATCGTCGAGCACGCCGAGCTCGAGTGATCCGGGCAGCGTGACGAGGACCAGGGCTTCGTTTCGGCCCTCGGTTCGGAATGAAAGGCTCAGTAACCCGGGCTCGGGTTGGTCGACCCGGGAGATTCTTGCATCCCACGCGCTCACTCTCGCCCTTCGGACAGGGCTTGCAGAAGGCGCGCTTCACGAACGGACTGCGCCGACTCGATCGTGACGAAGGCGCGCGATGCGCCCGAGCCCTCGAGCTTGTCGAGGACATCGAGAAGATGTGCATGGGAAAACGAACGACGGAGCCCTTCGGCACGCAGCGAGCCGTACACGACCTCTTCATCCGGCGCCGGCTCCTCGGCGGCATCGAAGCCGCCCAGCACCGAGAGCTTTCGCGCCATCGACTGCACCGCCTGATGCTCCCAAAGGCCCGATGCTCGCCAAACCACGAGCCGGGCGTCGCTCCTCGGAATCCGCGCGAAGTACTCCCGGAGGCGCTCGCGGTCTCTCGCTCCAGTGGTCACTTCGGGGCCCGTCGCAACGACCAGCATCGATGCCTGCAATGCATCTGCGGCTTCGGAAAGCCAGGCGAGACCTGCGTCGAGCTCCTTGCTCGGCCTGAGGGGGCCAGCCGGCGTCTGCCAGCATGCGTCCGGGGCCCGAAGAGCCAGCTCGAATCCTTCTGGAAGCTTCTGGCGCCACTTGGCCAATGTCGCCGGTTTCGGGAGAGGGGCCTGCGGTGAAAGCTCCGCGAAACGAAGCTCCGACGTGTACTTCGGCCCTGGGGGCCGCTCCAACAATGCGCCTGCGAGGAGCTCCATCGGCGAGAGGGTAGTCGCACGCCGAGCACAAGCAAAGGCGCACTGGCCCGCGAAGGCGCCCAGTCGACCCCCAATTGACTAGGGGTGATTCGATGGCCTACAACAGCCGGGAGGTTCGCCGCTCCCGAGCGGGCCAAAGAGGGGAACGAGGGGATGGAGCAAGCTCGGAATTACGTCTGCACGGAGTGCGCAAGCGCCGTTCCGTCCGGACACAAGTTCTGCGGGGCCTGTGGGGCCAATGTGCCCCCCGAAGCGCAGACGCTGGCCACGCGCTTTTTCGGCGCACTACAGATGCCCGGCAAGGCGCGGCTCATCGTGGTTCGCGGCGATGAGGCCATGGGCGAGGGCCTCAGTTACCTGCTTCAGGCCACCGAGCACGTGGCGGGCCGCGAAGCGGACCAGATCCCGTTTCCGAGCGACAACTGGCTGAGCCCGTCGCACGCGAACTTTCTCTATCGCGGCGAGAAGCTCGTCGTGCGTGACCAGGGGAGCCTGAACGGAGTCTACATCCGCATACGAGGCACGGTGCCGATTCAAATCGGCGACCAGTTCATGTGCGGCCAGCAGCTCTTCCGCGTCGATGCGACACCGAAGGACACCTCGGGCCCCGAGGCCGACCAGACGTATTTCTATTCGTCTCCGAGGCGCCCCAGCGCGTTTCGAATTACCCAGGTGCTCGAAGGCGGCATGGACGGGATCGTCTGCTGCGCCCGCGAGCAGTCCGTACAAATCGGCCGCGAAGACTGCGACATCAACTTCCCCGACGACGTGTACATGTCGCCCAGGCACGCCCGCGTCGAAATGTCCGGGGAGTCCCTCGATCTGGTCGATGAGAGCTCACAGAACGGAACCTACGTTCGAATTCGGGGCGAACGGGAGCTGAGTCATGGGGATTACGTGTTCTTGGGCAGAAACCTGCTTCGGGTGGAGGTGACGGCGTGATCGTCTGTTCCCGATGCAGCAAGGATAACCAGGACCACTACAAGTTCTGTCTTGGATGTGGGGCCGAGCTTCCGCGACATTCGTCACAGCCCAAGTCGTTCTCGGCAGCTACCCCGCCCGGTGGGACCCCATCGAAGGGCCGAACCACCCACGCGCCTCCGGCGCGGGTTGCCCATGCGGAAGCCCTTCAGATGGATCCGGAGCCGTTCGGAGTCGAGGATCCACTTCCTCCCGAGCTCGCGCCGCTCAACGATGAGACGGCGCCATGCTCCTACTGCGGCGCCCAGGTTCCGAGGAACTTCCGCTTCTGTCACGTCTGCGGGCATGATCTCCATGCCGCCGGCTCGGATCGCGCTCCCGCCCAACGGCCCGCCGAACGCGTTTCAGCGCCCGCCGTGGCGGAGACTCCGCTCCCGGCGGCCGCGCGCGCGCAACTGATATTGATTCAGCCGGACGGATCGGAAGGCGAAGCCTTTTCCTTGTCCGCACGCGGCAGCTTAATCGGCCGAAGCACCGGCGGTATCTTCGCCAACGATGCGTACCTCTCGCCCGAGCACGCGGAGTTTCGTTTCGAGGGCGATCAGCTCGTCGTCAAGGACATGGAAAGCCTCAACGGAGTGTACATCCGAATCGAGCCCGAGGTGCCCATCGAGCTCTTCGACGGAAGCGTCTTCCGGATCGGGCAGGAGATTTTGCGTTTCGAGGCTCCCTTCGCTCCCGACCCGGCTCCCGATGGAACTCAGCACATGGGGAGCCCTCATCGAGGCTACCTCGGCCGGATTTCACTCGTGATCGGCCGGCAGACCACCGGGAACAGCTATCCGATTCCGCCCGAGGGCATCCATCTCGGACGTGAGCGCGGCGACGTCGTATTTCCTGAAGACGGCTACGTCTCCGGTCTCCATTGCCGGGTCCATTCGGAGGTCGGGCACGTGTTTCTGACCGATCTCGGCAGCTCGAACGGAACGTTCGTACGCGTCTCGAATGAATCCTACGTGCCGCGCGGCACGTTCGTCCTCATGGGGCAGCAACTCTTTCGCGCCGAGTACTAGGAGCGAGCCCGCAGGCCCAGACGCGAGGAGAGGAAGTCCTCGATTCGCTCCGCGATTCGATCGGGTTGCTCGACCGGCGCCGCATGGCTCGCCCCTTCGATCACCTCGAGCTCGGCGTTCGGGATCGCGCCCGCCATCTCCTCGGCGAGCGCCATGGGCGTGAATGTGTCGTGCTCCGCCGCAATGACGAGAGTCGGGACGGCCACCCCGGGGAGAAACCCGCGCGCATCGTGCTGCCCCGCCAGCTGCAGCATGGGAAGAAATACCTCCGGATCCATCAGCGAGGAGTGCTCCCAATAGCGCTGAAAGTCCTCCTCTTGAATCCGTTCGGCATCGAGCTCGCGACCCGCGCAGGCGATGCGAAACGCCATCGCTGCCGGTACGCGCCCCCAGATCGCGCGTGCGACATTGGGAAACATGCGAGCCCCGCGGGCGACGCTCGGCAAGAGCTGGTCGAGCAGGTCGGTGCCGTGAAACGTGCTCGTGATGCGACCGAAGGTCCCGCACATCAAGATCAATGCTGAGACGTCAGCGGGGTTCTGCCGGTAGTATTCGAGGGCGACCTGAACGCCCATGGAATGGGCAGCGATCACGGGGCGTTCGACCTCGAGATGGTGGCAAACCCTGCGGAGGTCCCGGGCGAGATCTTCGATCGACAGCTGCTCTGGGTTGCGTGGAGGCCCGCTTCGCCCATGCCCGCGGAAGTGCCAGTGCACGATTCGGTGATGGCGGGCTAGGCTTGGCGTGAGATAGCGCCAGACGAACCCATCGCAGCCGATTCCGTCGGTCAAGACGATCTGTGGGACGCCTTCTCCTAGCTCCTCGTAGAACAGCCGGGTGCCATCCTCCGCTTCGACGAAGCCATCGCGCTCGTACTGCACGCCAGAAGAGCTTACTTTTTTCCGTCGTCGTCCGGGCTATCCGGGATGTCGTTGACGGAGGGCAATTTGCGGATCTCTGGGAGAGCGATCTTCACGCAGCGCTGGACGATCCACGAGAGCGAGCGATCCAACCTTGCCGATTCATGCTTGATGTCGTGTAGCATCGACTCTGGGAAGTAGAGGCTTTGCTTGCGCTTATCAGTCGTGGACATCGTGAGGAATCCTCCATCCGGACGCCGTGCCGTGTAGCGAACGCGCCCCGCTCAAGTATCCCGTGGTCCTACCCAGGGATAGTAGCAGTGTCAATGCCAAAGGTCTGAAACCCATGTTCCGTCACAAATCCAGCCGCAATCTACTCCGTCTAGCCGTCGTCGGCGCGCTTGCGCTACTGCTCGTTGTTGCCACGGCATCGAGAGCGCCTGCAAGGCGAAGTCCGTTTGAACCCCTTTCGGTCTTCGCGCGCGCACTCGCGTACGTGGAGTTGAGTTACATCGAGCCGATCGACCAGGAGAGCCTCGTCTACGGCGCCATTCGCGGTCTGGCCGATTCGCTCGATCCGCACAGCGTCTTCTTGGACCCCGTGGAATACGAAATACTCAAGAGCGACGCGGAGGGACGTTTCGCCGGCGTGGGGGTCGAAGTGTCGACGCGCGACGGTTGGCTCACGATTCTCTCCGTGTTCGAGGGTGGTCCGGCGGCCGAGGCAGGTCTGCAACCGGGCGACCGATTCTTGACGATCGAGGGCCAAGACGCTCGCGATCTTCGCTTGTACGACGCAGTGCAGCAGATTCGGGGCGAGCCCGGGACGAGCGTGAAAGTCACGATTCGACGCGAAGGGAGCGAGAAGGCGCTCGAACGAACGCTCACACGCGCGTTCATCGATCTCGATCCCATCGACATGGAGCTGCTAGGCGACGGAATCGTCTACCTGCGGATCAAGGCGTTCCAAGATGGAACCGCGCGAATGCTGAGTGACGCGCTCGACGAAGCGGTCATGAAGCTTCGGAAGCGAGACGGTGTGAAAGGGCTTCTGCTCGATCTTCGAGACAACGGCGGTGGCCTATTGGATGAAGCGGTTTGGGTGAGCGACCAGTTCCTTGCCGCCGGTGTGATCGTGAGCACCCGTGGACGGGGCGGTGAGATCGTAAGCCAGTACTCGGCGAGACGCGCAGGCACGCGGCCCAAGTGGCCGATCGTGGTCCTAATCAACGAAAACACCGCGAGTGCTGCAGAGATCGTGGCGGGGGCATTGCAGGATCACGATCGCGCAGAGCTGGTCGGCGTCCGGACGTTCGGCAAAGGCAGTGTACAGAACGTATTCGAGCTTCCTGGCGGAAGCGCGCTCAAGCTCACCACCTATCGGTACTACACACCCTCTGGCGACTCCATCCAAGCAAGAGGCATTTCCCCGGACCTCCTGGCGGAGCAACCTCGGCTGGAGGGCGATCCGGAGCCGTTCCGCGAGGAGGAGCTCGAGCGACATCTCGCGCCGCAATCGAAGGGCCCCGTCGGCTCTCCGAATGCGCCCGCTCCAAATGAGGCTCCGCGTGCGACTGGATCCGCTCCGAAGATGTTCGCCGAGGATTCTCAAGGGTGGCGGGCCTACACGGTTCTGAAGAGCCGGATCGGGGCGCGCTAGGCAGGCGATATCGGCGATCGACTCAGCGAGGCGTGGTCGACTTCCGTCTCAGGATGCGAAACACGACCCCGGGGGTTTCTCCAGCCCTGGCCTCGACCTCTTCGAAATCTTCCAAGCCGTGCGGGAAATGGGTGTCGCCTTCGACGTCTAAATCGATGGTCGTCATGTGCAGCTCGGTGGCGATGGGCAGGGCTTCTTCATAGAGACTTGCGCCGCCGATGACGAACGGGCACGGGTCGCTGGTTCGAGCCAAGGCGAGCGCTTCGTCGAGGCTCGGGGCGACTTCGCAGCCGGGAATCTCGGCGCCGATTCGCCTCGTGACTACGATGTTGCGTCGCTTGGGCAGGGGCCTCCCGATCGATTCAAAGGTCTTCCGTCCCATGATGATCGCATGACCGCTCGTGGTCGCCTTGAAGTGCTTGAGATCTTCGGCGACGTGCCACGGAAGCTCGCCGTCCCGCCCGATGACATCATTGCGGGCAACCGCCACGATCAGCGCGAGGGGGGCCGGGCCCGCGAGCGTGTCGCTCACACCGCCACCGGGGCCTTGATGCGCGGATGCGGGTCGTAACCTTCGAGTCGAAAGTGCTCGAATCGAAAATCAAAGAGGCTCTCGACGGATGGGTCGATCCACATCGTGGGCAGAGGGCGC
The DNA here is from genome assembly GCA_963786865.1 of uncultured delta proteobacterium. Classification (GTDB taxonomy): domain Bacteria; phylum Myxococcota_A; class Polyangia; order Polyangiales; family Houyiibacteriaceae; genus SG8-38. Next base: position 27,924 of record CAWBAV010000006.1, read on the forward strand.
GGTTGACGCGAGAGCTGTAGCCGTGCCTGCTCGACGTGGTTGCTGTAGAGGTGCACGTCGCCGAACGTGTGCACGAAGTCACCTGGCTCCAAGCCCGTGACCGCGGCGATCATCATGGTGAGAAGCGCATAGCTGGCGATGTTGAATGGAACCCCCAAAAAAACATCGGCGCTGCGCTGGTACAACTGACAGCTCAAGCGTCCTTCACTCACGTAAAACTGAAACAAGGTGTGACAAGGGGGAAGGGCGACGCGCTCCGCTTCGGTGGGGTTCCATCCGGAGATGATCAGCCGGCGGCTATACGGATTGTCCCGAATCTGGTCGAGCACGTAGGATAGCTGGTCGAAGCCGTCGCGTTCGTATGTGCCATCTGCGCGCAAAGTAGCTCCGAAGTTGCGCCACTGGTGTCCGTATACGGGTCCGAGATCGCCTTCTTTGCGACCGAAACGTGCGGTCTGCTCGGCGGTTGCCCATTCGTCCCAGATCGAAACCCCGACCTCTTGCAAGTGGTTCACCCGCGTTTGCCCACGTACGAACCAGAGTAGCTCGTGGACAATCGACTTCAGGTGGACCTTCTTCGTCGTGAGAAGCGGGAAGCCATCGCGGAGGTCGACTCGCATCTGGTAGCCGAACAGGCTTCGCGTTCCGGTTCCCGTTCGATCGTCTCGCTCTACGCCTTCGTCCAGAACCTTCCGAAGCAAGTCGAGATAGGCCTGCATCGATCTACTCTTCCAGAACCTCGACCGGCACGCGCGGGTCGTCGCGTCGGATCGAGTACCGCACCAGGGCACGAAGAATGTCGTTGCGCTCCAGATCGCCCACCAGTCGTTTGATGTCTTCGTAGATCGACGGATCGGTGAGGAGCGCTCCGATAGTGCCCTTGCCCTCCCGCGCCTGCTTGGCCAGGTAGGCGATATCGTCGCTGGCGCTCTGGAGGTTGTCCATGAACGATTCGCCGAGCTCGCCGTAGATGAGTTGATTCACCGCGCCGTCTCCTTCTCGAACGTCCGTGAGAATCGTGTTGAGCTGCGCGAAGGTGTCGCGGATGTTGCGAATCGCGTCGGCGCCTTCGGTGCCATACAGCAGAGCGTGCGCCGTTCCTTCGTTCGTCTGGATGTCCTCGGTGATCTTGTTGAGGTTCTTGCTCAGCGCAGCAACTTGCTTGCCGGCCGCGCGGAGCTCCTTCACGGCGTCCTTCACGTCACGCCCGAGCTCGGCGTCGTTCATCAATCGGCCAATCGTCCCGTCGCCGCTCGCGATCAAGCCGGTGGCTTTTGCCAAATTTCGTGCCGTCTCTTTCAGGTCGTTCGAAAACTCCTGATCGGAGAACGGGTCGGTGGCGAGCCGAAGATTGCGCGCCGTCCCTTCGGCTTCGACGAGAGTGCGCTCCGCCAAGGCCATGATGCCACCGCCCACCGACACGGGAATCGGCTCATCCGAGTCCCATTCGGGGTACTCCTCCGATCCCACGCCGATTTCGATGAGTCGGTCTCCGAGGAGACCCTTGCTGCCGATCGCGGCGAAGCTGGATGGGGGGCTGTCCGCGTCGAGCAGCTCGCCAGGCTTACCCCGGATCAAGTGCGTCGCGGAGTCGATCACTCGGAAGTAGACCTCGATTTGGCCCGCATCGCCGATGACGACGTCGGTCACGGAGCCCACGTTGACGCCCGCCACACGGACCGTGTTGCCCTTCTGCAGGCCGCCGACGTCATCGAAGACCGCGTAGTACGTGGTCTTGGGCGCGAAGACGTTTTCCTGGGCACCGATCGCAAACGCGATGCTCGCACCGATCACCAAGGCGACCAATACGAAAATGCCAACACGAAGGCGAGTACCAGCAGTCGTCTTCATTTGTTGCCCGACACAGCCCCTTACCCCGCACTCCTTAGCAGAGTTTGGGTGTCCTCGTCGACCGGAGCGTTGCCTTCGATGAAGTCGCGGACCTGCGGGTTGTCAGAGGCCCTCAGCTCGTCCGGGGTGCCTGAGAAAATCACGAATCCCTCGTGGATCATGGCGATGCGGTCGCTTATCGCCAGCGCAGTGTCCATGTCGTGAGTCACGACGACCGAGGTCACGTCGAGCGTCGCATTGAGATGCTCGATCAGGTCGGCGATTCGCGTGACGTTGACTGGATCGAGTCCGGTCGTGGGCTCGTCGTAGAGCAAGACCTCAGGCCGGATCGCCAAGGCTCGGGCCAACGCCACGCGCTTCTTCATCCCTGCGGAGAGGTCGGCCGGCCAGGTTTCCTCGGTGCCCGGCAGCCCGACGTAGGTGAGAGACTCCCTCACGCGCTCCGAGATTTCCTTCTCGCTCATGTCGAGCTGCTCTCGTAGCCCGTACGCGACGTTCTCCTTGGTGTTGAGTGAATCGAACAGAGCGCTAGCCTGAAAAAGCATTGCGACACGGCGCCGAACGGCAGCGTACTGCGCCTCGGTCATGCCCGAGATCTGTTGGTCATCGAAGTAGATCGCGCCACCGTCGATGCTGAGCAGGCCGATCAGCATCTTCAGCATCACGCTCTTGCCTTGCCCCGAACCCCCGATGATCGTGAGCACTTCGCGGCCTCGCACTTCGAGGTTCAGGTCGCGGTATACGACCTTGGAACCGAACGCCTTCTGGACCCCGCGAAACTCGATGAGGGACATCGCGCGAACTTTAGTTGGGCTTGCCCGGCCCGTCGACTACTGTAAGGGCCATGCGCCGTGGCTTCGGATGGATGATCCTGGGCGTTTGGCTTCTGGGCCTCGTGGTGGGCTGCACGGGACGAGCCGAGGCAGTCCGGGCTGCTCAGCCTTACATCGAGGGCTTCGGCGAGCTGCGTTCGAGGGCATTGAGTCTTCTGGAGCTGCGCTCGGACGTCGAGCGTCGACGCTTGCTGGCCGAGGCGCTGACGGGCGACGAGGAATCGCTCCCAGAGAACTTGAAGCCCATGTTGGAACGCATGCGGGCGGAAAGAGCCGAGATCAGCCAACAGCAGCTCCAACACGGAGAGACGCTCTTCTGGAGGATGCTCGACTACACGTTTTCCGAGAACCCCAACGTCTTGCAGGCGGAGATCCTGTTTCTCGAGAAGGACGGGTCGGTGGCTTCGTTTCGTCACCCGCGGGCGCGAGAGATCCCGATTGGTGTGAAGTGGCATGGACTTCGAGAGCAGCGCACCTTTGCGGGTCTCGCCGACTGCGAGACGGACGAGGGTTCCGAGCCCTGCGTTCTCTTGCAACTGAGGCCGAGGGACTACGCAGGAAGCGCGGGTCTCACCGTTGCGTACCGTCGCACGCCGATCGACGTCACGGCTGAGTGATCCTCAGATCGATGATCTGATATGGAAAGGATCCGGGGCCGCTCTCTGCATCGAAGCAACCGACAGCCGTGAGCCCCTCCGTCGAATGCTCGAAACACTCAGCGACGTCCATCCCGAAGCGCGCCGCAAGCTCGCTGCGGTCGGTTTGCGCGAGTGGGATTGCCGACGCCCGTTCCGTCGTGCTGAGCGCTTGGAGCGTCGCAGCATCGAGTGAGCAAATCAGATTTCGCGACTCCGCGGGCAGCTCGGGATGAAACCAGGGAATCGTGTCTTCGCCGACGACTCCGTCGGCGCAAGTCTTCCGCGAGCCTTCGAGTGCGCCGACCATGATGATTCGAGAGAACCAGACCTTGGTCGCATCGTCCTGTCCTAGAACGAAGCGCAAGCCGTACGACTGCACCCAGAAGGTGAGCAAGCAGCACGAGAGAACCAGGACGCCGAGGCATCCGAGGCCCACCCAGAGCCCAACGCTCTTCGAGGGCGGCGATGGAGCGTCTTCAGTCATCTCGGGCTCGAGTTACCACTGTTCCGCCGACCTTGACAGGGGAGCCCAGCGGGCCTAGCGTCCCGGCGCTCTGCCATGGTTTTTTCGCTTACGCGGGAACGCGAACAACAGGTCGACGAGATTTTGACCCGCTATCCCGAGCGTCGAGCGGCGCTCTTGCCTGTTCTGTGGCTCTGCCAAAGACAGAACGGCTGGATCAGCCCCGAGGTCGTCGAATACGTCTCTGAACGTCTCGATCTCTCGACCGCGATCGTCAAAGGGGTCGTGACCTTCTACACGATGTTCTTCGACGAGCCGGTTGGTGAGAATGTCGTCTGGGTCTGCCGGACGCTTTCTTGCGATCTTCGCGGGGGGAAGGCGATTCAGGAGCACCTCGAGAAGAAGCTCGGCTGCACGCCGGGTCATACGAGCGCCGACGGCAAGTTCACGCTGCTGAAGGCCGAATGCCTCGCGGCCTGCGGGCAGGCTCCCATGGTTCAGATCAACGACTACTACTACGAAAACCTCGATGTGGAGCGCCTCGACCGAATCATCGACGCCCATGCGAGCAAGGGCGGCGAAGCTGCAGCCGCAGAGTTTTCGACGTTCGCCACGTTTGGCTCGCCGCGACAAAGCGGCGGAAGTCCGACGTCCGCTCCGCCTCCACCAAGCAAGGAGGCTGTTCGCCTCGCGTCGCAACCGCCGCCACCGGCCGGTACCCGAGTTTCGGGCGACACGAAAGGCGAGGAGTCATGAGCAAGCCGATCAAGCCGTTGCTGACCTCGCGGTACGGCATCGCCGAAAGCTGGAAGCTCGCCAATGCGGAAGCCGCGGGCGCGTATCGCGTCGCGCGCGAGGCGTTGACGAGTCGAAAGCCGGCCGAGCTGCGCGAAGAGGTCAAGAAGGCGAATGTTCGCGGCCGAGGGGGTGCAGGTTTTCCTGCCGGCGTGAAGTGGGGCTTCCTCAACAAGCAGGCAGGCGAGGAGATCTACCTCGTCATCAACGCTGACGAGAGTGAGCCTGGCACCTTCAAGGATCGCAGCATCATGGACTTGGACCCCCACCGACTCGTCGAAGGGGCGATCATCTCTTGCTTCGCGATCGACGCGCACGTGGCATACATCTACGTTCGCGGCGAGCTGGCGTTCTCGATCGGCCGGCTGGAGCAGGCGATCGCCGATGCCCGGAAGGCTGGCTACCTCGGCGAGCGTCCGTTCGGCATCGACCATTCGATCGAGGTCTACGTTCACTCCGGAGCGGGGGCCTACATCTGCGGTGAAGAGACGGCTCTACTCAACTCTCTCGAAGGACGCCGCGGGGAGCCCCGGCTCAAGCCTCCGTTCCCTGCAGTCAAGGGCGCCTTCGGCATGCCGACGATCGTGAACAACGTCGAGACGATCGCCTCCGTTCCGGACATCGTCGAAATGGGTGGGGACGCCTGGGCAGCGCTCGGACGACTCCCCGGCGATGGCGGATTGCGCATCTACGGCGTGAGCGGCCACGTGAAGAACCCGGGTCTCTTCGAGGCGCCGGTCGGTATCACGATGCGAGAGCTCATCGACGAGTACGCAGGCGGCATGCTGGGCAATCGCCCTCTCAAAGCGGTCATTCCAGGAGGTTCCTCGACGCCGGTGCTCGACCCGCGTCGAAAGGTGGACGCGCCGAACGCCGATCATCCGCTTCACAAGTGGCATGGCAAGAGCGAGATCGACGTGCCGATGGGCGTCGACACCTACCGGGCGCTCGGCACGATGCTCGGAACCTGCTGTGCCATCGTCATGGACGACAGCGTCAACATGGTGGAGGCCTGCCGCAACCTCATGCGTTTCTACAAGCACGAGTCCTGCGGCCAGTGCACGCCTTGCCGCGAAGGAACCGGCTGGCTGGTCGATGTGCTCGACAATCTCTGTGCGGGCCGCGGTAAGCCCGAGGACGTGGATCTGCTGGTGAATATCTCCAACAACATGATGGGCAACACCATCTGCGCCTTCGCCGATGGCACGGCGATGCCGATGTTGGGCATGGTCCAGAAGTTCCGCGAGGAGTTCATGGACGCCGCCGTCAGGGGAGTTCCGGACGGTGTTCGGCACGACGACAGCGTTCGCAGCATGGTAATGGGGGGCGCGTGATCGGTCCCGGCACGGTTCTATTCGTCTCGACGGCGATCATCGCAATGGCCGGCGCATTGATCACCATTTCCTCGAAGCGTCCGCTTCGCGCGGCGATCGGCCTGCTCATCCACATCATCTCGCTCGCAGGCATGTTTCTCACACTCAATGCGGAGCTACTTGCGGCGCTGCAGCTCCTCGTGTACGCGGGCGCCGTCGTCGTCTTGTTCGTGTTCGTGATCATGCTGATAGGCCCGGCCGCCGAGGTCGATGCCATGCAGGGGCGTGTGTCCTCGCGTGCGCTCAGTATCGCCCTCACCATTGGGGTCGTGCTCGTGGTCTCGACCTCCGTCGCCTACTTCGATGCGCCCTGGGGCGTCGTCTCCGAAGACTTCGGCACCGTGCAGGGCCTCGGCGCCGCCGTGTACAAGCAGGCCTTGGTTCCATTCGAGCTCATTTCGATCACGCTCACCGTGGCCATCATCGGAGCGATCGCCATCGCTCGGAGCCGGACGGAGTAGGACGTGATGGGCATCGGCACATATCTGGCCCTTGCGACCGTTCTCTTCGGAATCGGCGCCGTGGGGTTTCTCACCCGACGAAACATGCTGATCCAGCTCATGTCGATCGAGCTCATGCTCAACTCGGTCAACGTGGTCTTGCTCGCGTTCAATCGCGTGTACCCGGCGAACCACGATGGCCAGGTCTTCGTGTTCTTCGTCATCGCGGTCGCCGCCGCCGAAGCTGCGGTCGGCTTGGCGATTCTCATCGCGTACTACCGAATCAAGAAGACCGTCGATACCGACGACGCGACCCTGCTGAAGTATTGAATCCATGCACGAAGAAGCCCATCAGCAGCTCCTGCTCCTCTTGATCATCCTGTTCCCCTTGGCGGGGGCGATCATCAACGGGCTGTTCGGGCGTTACATGCCCAAGGTGGTCGTGACCTCGGTCGGGGTCGGGTCCGTTGCCGTCTCATTCGCGCTGGCCGTCACGTCGTTCATCCAGCTCTACGGCCTACACCACGAAGACGAGCACGCCGTCCTCTTCTATCAGTTCTACGAGTGGTTCTCGCTGAAGCTACCCGGCGGCAACGTCGTTCCCATCAACGTGCGCTTCTTGATGGACGCCTTGAGCGGGGTGATGACCCTCGTGGTCACGGGAGTAGGCGGGCTGATCCACCTCTACAGCATCGGCTACATGGGCGAGGACGAGGGCTACCCGAGGTTCATGAGCTATCTGAACCTGTTCATGGCCTCGATGCTGATCCTCGTTCTCGGGAGCAGCTTGCCGGTCATGTTCGTCGGCTGGGAGGGCGTGGGCCTCTGCTCCTACCTCCTCATCGGCTTCTGGTACCAGAACGGCGACTACGCCGCCGCTGGCCGAAAGGCCTTCGTCGTCAACCGAATCGGTGACTTCGGCGTCCTGATCGGCATGTTCATTCTGGTCGGGGTCGCGGGCTCGTTCGAGTTCGCCGCGATCAACCAGGCCGCCATTGAGGGCGAGTTCCGACCGGATTTCCCGATTTGGATATTGGGTGTGGCCCCGAGCCTCGCCACCGTCGCCTGCGTTTTCCTGTTCCTCGGATGCACCGGCAAGAGCGCACAGATTCCGCTCTTCGTTTGGCTTCCAGACGCCATGGCCGGCCCAACTCCGGTTTCTGCGCTCATTCACGCCGCCACGATGGTCACGGCTGGCGTCTACCTCTGCTGCCGGCTCTCCCCGCTGTTCATCACATCCGACGTCGCCATGTCGATCATCGCGGTGACCGGGACGGTCACCGCGCTCCTCGCTGCATCGATCGCGGTGGTTCAGCGAGAGATGAAGAAGATTCTTGCCTATTCCACCGTCAGCCAGCTGGGCTTCATGTTCGCCGCGGTCGGAGTTGGCTTCTTCGCCGCCGGATTCTTCCACGTCTTCACGCATGCTTTTTTCAAGGCCTGTTTGTTTCTCGGTGCGGGCTCGGTGATGCATGCGGTCCATGCCCACGGCGACGCGGACATCTTCAAGCTTGGCGGTCTCAAGAAAATCCTTCCGATCACGCGCTGGACGTTCCTCGCGAGTTGTCTCGCAATCGCGGGTTTCCCGCTCACGAGCGGCTTCTTCTCCAAAGACGAAATTCTCCTCGGCGCCGCGGCACAGATCTACCGCCCCGACGATGCACTGATGACCTCGGTCGGCTGGTTCACCTTGATCGGTCTCACCCTGGCCGCCGTAATGACCGCCTTCTACATGTTCCGACTCTATTTCCTGACCTTCACTGGCGAGTATCGGAGCGCTGATCAGTCCGGCGATCATCCCTACGATGCGCATCCGCACGAGTCGCCACCCAGCATGTACATTCCTCTGGTGGTCCTTGGTATCGGGGCGCTGGTCGTCGGCTTCCTGGGCCTGCCGCACGTGCTGCCGATCACGGGAACGCACCTGAGCGAGTACAGCTGGTGGGGTCATTGGATGCACAGCTCGGTTGCCGGTCAGCCGGTTCCCGAGGACTTGCACATCGTCAATTTGGCGTCCGGCCTGGCCTTCGGAGCGATGGCGGTTGGCATCAGCGGCGCCTGGCTGCTCTATCGCAACAAGAGCCGCGACGCTCTCGCAGAGAGGATGCCCAAGCGCCTCTTTCAACTCGCCTTCGATAAGTGGCGCGTGGACGAGCTCTACGCGATGACCATCGTGAACCCGATCAAGAAGGTGGCGACCGTTGCGGGCGAGGCCGACATGACCTTCGTCGACGCGCTCATGACCCGCTTGCCGAGCTTCAACGTTCGCGAGACCGGACGCCTCTTTGCCCGCGTGCAGAACGGCGTCGTCCAGATGTACGGCGCTGCCATGGTGGTTGGCTTCGTCGCGGTCATGACCTGGTTCTGGACGCCGCACTCGCGTATCGAATCCGCCTTCGAGGGCACGCGCGTCACGCTCAGCACGCCGGAGGGACTTGGCTACGAGTACCGATGGGACGCCAATTCGGATGGAGATTTCGACACGGCCTGGGATGAGTCTCCGGGAACATCGTTCGAATACGCCGAGGACGACGTCCGCGGCATCGGCGTCTTTCTCGTCAACGTCCACACGGGCATCGAACGTCGGATTCCGGCCACCGCCGCGTGGTCACCCCTTCCGCTCGAATCAGTGGTCCCCATTGAACAGATCACGCCTCAGGACGAGGGTTTCGAAATTCGTGTCGATGGAACCGACCTCCTGTTCCGCAAGCCTCACGCCAAGACCAAGCTCTCCGGAAGCAAGGAAATCCGTTTGCCGATGGGCAAAGACGGCCGTCTCGGCCTGGCCCGCGTCTTCGCCCGCCCCCTGGTCGAAGTCACCCTCGAGGTTCGCAATGCCTTCGGCAACCTCCGTCGCGACACGAAGGAAATCGCGCTGCCTTTCGCAGTCGAGGCGCCTTCCCACGCAACCTTGATGCTTCCCGCAGATGAGGTGGTTCGATGACCACCCAGTACCTCACCTGGCTTCTCGTCGTTCCTGCGATGAGCGCGATTGTCGTACTCCTGATGCCGCGCAGCTGGGAAATCGGGATCAAGCGCTTCTCGGTCGGAGCCATGCTGCTCGAGCTGATCATCAGTCTTCGATTGGTTCTCGCAGATTACTCCGGGGCTGGGTATCACTTCGTCGAGCAGGTGACCTGGGTCGAGTCCTTCGGCATCTCGTACAAAGTCGGTGTCGACGGGATTTCCCTATGGCTCGTGATCTTGACGACCTTGCTCTCGCCCATCGCGCTCTATGCGTCCTGGGGGAGCATCACCACGCGCATCAAGGAGTACGCATTCTCTTTCTTGCTCCTCGAGCTCGGAATGCTCGGCGCGTTCCTCGCCCTCGACCTCTTCCTCTTCTACGTGTTTTGGGAGCTCATGCTTGTGCCGATGTACCTGATCATCGGCGTCTGGGGCGGCAAGGATCGCGTTTACGCGGCGGTGAAGTTCTTCCTCTACACGATGGTCGGCAGCTTGCTGATGCTCGTCGCCATCCTCTATGTGGCCGCTAGCTATAAGGAGCTTGCAGGGCACTACAGCTTCGATCTCGAGGCGCTTTCGAGCCTGGTCTTGCCGGCCATGCCGCAATACCTCCTGTTTTCTGCCTTTGCGCTGGCCTTCGCGATCAAGGTCCCGATGTTCCCATTTCACACCTGGTTGCCCGATGCGCACGTTCAGGCGCCAACCGGCGGTTCGGTGATCCTCGCTGCAGTGCTCCTGAAGCTCGGGATCTATGGATTCATTCGGTTCGCGATGCCGCTCTTCCCCGTGGCAAGCCAAGCGATCGGCCCGATACTCGCCGGCCTAGGCGTCGTGGGCATCATCTACGGCGCCTACGCCGCCTGGGTGCAACGCGACCTGAAGAAGCTCGTCGCATACAGCTCGGTCAGCCACATGGGATTCATCCTGCTTGGCCTCTTCGCCATGAATCGGCACGGCATCTCCGGTGCCATGCTCCAGATGATCAACCATGGCATCTCGACCGGCGCACTCTTTCTTCTCGTCGGCGTGATCTACGATCGCCGGCACAGTCGCATGCTCGATGATTTTGGCGGCCTCGCGAAGGTCATGCCCTTGTATACGTTGGCGTTCGTGATCATCACGATGAGCTCGATCGGCCTTCCGGGCACCAATGGCTTCGTAGGCGAGTTCATGATCCTGGCTGGCTCGTTCTTCTCGCGCACCCCCATCGGCTTCGGCTCGTCCTGGTTCATCATGACGCTTCTCGCTGCGACGGGAGTGATATTCGCGGCCGTCTACATGCTGCACGCCGTCCTTCGCATCTTCTGGGGCAAAGTTTCGCACAGCGAGAACGAGTCGTTGCCCGACCTCAACCGCCGCGAAATCGTCTCGCTGCTGCCGCTCATCGTGATGGTCTTCTGGATCGGCCTCTACCCGAAGTTCTTCCTCGACAAGATGAATCCATCGGTAGACTCGTTCGTGACCGACTTCACCGTCCGCTACTACGAGGGCCGCCGGACCTCCGAGGCTCACTTGGTCGACTTCGATCAGCTGAAGGAACGGCTCGAAGCCGCCGGCGGCTTGGCCATGGTCGAGCCGAATGGCGAGGAGGCGCGGCGATGAGCTCACTCATGGGAGTGTCGCCACTTCTGCTGCTCGTCGTGGCGGCTCTGGCCATCATGCTCGTCGATGCGTTCACCAAGGAGCGCGCCGGCATCGCGATCGTGACGACGGTCTCGCTCTTTGCCGCTGCTGCGGTGGCCGGGGCCATGCTCGTGAGCGCCGACATCGAGCCGGCGCCCGCCCTCGTCACCCGATACCTCGCCGTCGACCGTATGGGTCTCTTCTTCGACGTGGTCATCGCAGTCGGTGCGGGGCTCTCGGCCCTTCTTGCAGGCGGATACCTCCGTGAGCACGGCTTCGAGCGAGGCGAGTTTTACGTGCTGCTCATCTTCACCGCCTTTGGCGCCATGGTGCTCGCGCGGGCCGTCGATTTATTGAGCATCTTCCTCGGGCTCGAGACGATGTCGCTCGGCGCGTACGCGCTGGTTGGATACCGGCGCACCAGCGCCCGAGCGATCGAAGCCTCCGTGAAGTACTTCCTGCTCGGCTCTTTCGCGGCGGCAATTCTGCTCTTTGGCAGCGCTCTGCTCTACGGCGCGACCGGCCACACCGACCTGGTCGGCATACAGCAGATGGTCGCCGCCGGCGAAGCCAATGCAATCCTGATGGTCCTCGCCCTGGTGATGCTAATCGTCGGTCTCGCATTCAAGCTCGGCGCTGTCCCGTTCCACATGTGGGTGCCCGACGCCTACGAGGGTGCCGCCACACCGGTCACCGCGTTCATGTCCGTCGGCGTGAAGGCGGCTGCGGTCGCGGTGATGCTGAGGATTCTGGTCGGTGCGTTCGGCGACCCGGTGAGCATGGGTCTCTACACCGGCTGGACGCCCGTCGTCGCGCTCCTCGCCATCGCTACGATGGTTTACGGGAACTTTGCCGCGCTCGCCCAGAGCAGCGTGAAGCGCATGCTGGCGTATTCCTCGATCGCGCACGCGGGCTACATTCTGGTAGGCCTAGCCGCCGTGTACCAGGTCGGGTCCTTCGCGGTGAGCTCGGTTCTCTACTACGTCGCAGCGTACACGGTCTCCAACCTGCTCGCGTTCGGCTCTCTCATTCTGATGGGGTCGAAGGGAAAAGAGGCGGTGAGCTTCGACGATCTCGCGGGCGCTGGCCGGCGGCATCCTCTTGCTGGGTTTTTCTTCGTCATCGGGGTGCTCTCCTTGCTCGGCATGCCGCCAACGGCGGGCTTCTTCGGCAAGTACTACGTCTTCAGCGCCGCAGTGCAGGCCGGCGGTCCGATGGTCTGGCTCGCGGTGCTGGGCGTCCTCGCGAGCGCGGTGGGCGCTTATTACTACCTCAAGGTCATCGTCTATCTCTACATGCGCGAGCCTGAAGAGGACCAGCCCTTCGCTGTTCCCATGCAATCGATGTACGTGGCCATCGCCCTCGTGGTGGCGGGATGCCTCGTCGTCCAGATGGGAATCGCGCCAGGTCCTTACTTGGACTGGGCGGTCTCGGCGGCCTCGAGCTTTGCCCCATAGCCTGCGCTAGCTCGCTCGACCCAGCCGGTCCCCCGGCCGCACCAGCGACCGACGCGGACGGTCTTTCGGCAAGGACTTGAACGCGCGTTTCCAATCGGAGAAACGCCCGCCTGCATGGACCGCGTCGAGCACGGCTCGCCCCTCCGCGCGCCCGCCTTGCGCGAGCACGTACTCGACCCAGGCCCAGCGCGCACTCGTCGCGCGTACGTCCACCCTGCCTCGAGCCCCGCGCCGGAGCCGCTGAAGCCTTGCCTCCACCAGTGGCATGCCGGCAAAGGGCGCGCCGTCGAGCGGGGTGTTCCGTTTCGCGACGAATGGCGCCACTCCAAGCGAAAGTGGGATCAGCGTCGAGAGCTCCTTGCCGAATTCGATCAGCTCATCGATGTCGTCATCGGTTTCCTCGGGCAGACCGACCATCACGTAGAGCTTCATTCGCTTCATGCCGTGGCGACGCGCGAGCTTTGCGGCGTTCCGAAGCTGTTCCTCGCTGGTGCGCCGCTGGATGATGTTGCGCATGCGCTGGCTGGCGCCGTCGCTGGCAGTCGTCAGGATGCGGTGTCCGCCACGGCTCAGTGCTGCGACGAGCGCGTCCGTGAGTCGATCTGCGCGAAGCGATGACAGCCCCACCTCGCGTCCCGAGTGGGCGAGCGCGTTCACGATGTCGACGATCTTCGGATGGTCGGTCGTGGCTGCACCCACCAAGCCGACCCGCTTGGCTTCTGCCGGGACCAGGGAGAGGATCCGGTCCATTTCGACGACGCGCATGCCATCATTCGTGGAACGCCGCATCACACAATAGGTGCAGCCGCGGTGACAGCCGCGCTCCGGTTCGATCAGGAACATGTTGCGGAGCTCGGTATGCGGCGTGATGATCTTCGAGAAGGCGGGCAGACTGCCGGCGTCCGCCTTGTCGATGGGCGGAAGAATGTCGCCGTGCGCGCAGGGCACGAATACATGAGGCTGGCTGCTCAGCGCACGGAGGGCGCTTGCCTTGGAGTCCGAGCTGAAGATCAGGTCGAGCGCGGAATGCACCGATTGATCCGCCTCACCCATGACAACCGCATCCACGAACGGCGCCAGGGGCAGCGGATTGCTGAAGGTCAGTGGTCCACCAGCGAGAATGAAAGGATCTTGTTCGCCGCGATCCTCGGCCAGCGGCGGGATGCCCGCGAGCTCGAGACATTGAATCAGGCCCGCCAGCTCCGTCTCGTAGGCCACGGAGACGGCGATGACTCGGTAATCCGAGACGGGTCGCAGCGTTTCATAAGTGACCAGAGGTACGCGTGTCTGCTGCCATGCGTTCAAATCGTCGGGCAGAAAGGCCCGGTGTGCGGCTCGGCCTTCGCACGCGTTGATCGACCGGTAAATCGTCTGATAGCCGAGCGACGACATCCCGACCCGATACGGGCTCGGATACAGCAGTGCGACCGCCTCCGGAGCGTCCTTCTGGATCGCTCCGATCTCATCGCCCATCCGCGCCAGGATCTCTCCCTTCAGATCGCTCACAGCGCAAGCCTAGGAGAGCGGAAGGGGTTAGTCGACGCTGCTCCCTACGCGAGACCAGCGGATGCGTTCCCAGACCGAGCCAGAGGTATTCTTCCAGGACATGTAGATGAACAGCGACTTGCCTTTGATGCGGGAATTGGGGACCGCACCGATCAAGGGATTTCGGCTGTCGTTGGAGCTATCCCGGTGGTCGCCGAGGACGTAGACGTGTCCTTCCGGGACTCGAAGCGGCAGCCGGTCGAGTGGAAAGTCGTGTTTCGAATGGCTCATACGATGCGGGTCGCCCGCGAGCGTTTCCTGGTAGACACGACAGGTCGGATCGAGGTTCTTCTGCTCCTCTGGCGAGCACGGTCCCAAATCGATGGTCTCGAGCACTTCGCCGTTTCGCGAGATCTTGCCGTCTCGGATGAGAATCTCGTCCCCACCCACGCCGATCACACGCTTGACGATGTCCTCGTTGTCGGCCGGGCTGTGGAGGATGATCACGTCGCCGGGGTCCGGGCCGCCCCAGTTGACCACGGCCTCATTGGTGAACGGCAAGAACAGACCGAAGGGGTATTTGGCAACGACGACGCGATCGCCGTCGAGGAGAGTTGGCTCCATCGAAGGCCCGTCGATCGCAAACGCCTCGAACAAGGTCACGCGGATGAACAACGCCAAGAGGAGCGCGCCGCCAATCGTCAGCAGATTCGACTTCCAACCATCCCCCTTGTTCGCGGTGCGCGCCCCTTTCGAAGCAGATTTGTCTTGGTGATTGCTCATTCGTGCGGGACTCGCCAACAAAAGGCGCAAGCGGGCGCTTCGCTGGCGCGGACGCTAGTCTGCGGGTAGGCATGCGTCAAGCGACCCCATGACTACCCTCTGCATCGAAACCGCCACCGAGCACGGTCTCGTCACGATCGTGCGCGCGGATGGTTCGTCGGCCTTCGCGCGTTGGCGCTCTGCTTCTCGTCATGGAGAAAACCTCTTCCGGTACATCGACAGCGTCTTGGCTGAGCTCGGCGCGACACGTGAAGAGCTCTCGCTCATCGGAGTGGATACGGGCCCCGGTCGATTCACCAGCCTGCGTGTCGGACTCGGTACGGCCAAGGGCTTGTCTCTGGGGCTGAGACTTCCGATCGTTGGGGTCAGCTCCCTGCGAGTCCTTGCAAGGTCGATCGAAGGTGACGCGAGTCTCGTTCGGGTTCCGATCATGAACGCGTATCGGGGAGACGTATTCGCGGCCGCATATCGCTTCCAAGACGGCGGCGTCGAAGAGATCTCAGCGCCCTTGTTCGGCCCGCCGGAGCACGTGTTCGCTCGAATCCGAGACCTCCTTGCGGGGTGCCGAATCGCGCTCGGAGGAGAGGGCGCCGAGCCGCACGCCGCTGCCGCTTTCGCCGCATTCGGCGCGGCCGTCGACCCATCCGCGCGCGGCCCCGAGGCCCCCTCGCCGGAAGCGATCGCTGCCGAGGTCCGGGAGGTCTTCCGCGCTGACGGACCCTCCGACCTCGACTCCCTCGAACCGCAATACCTGCGACCGAGCGATGCCAAGCTTCCCGCCACGGACCAGGGAAGCGACCGTCCGAGCTAAGCCCGGCGCGCGGCGATCGCTTCGCGATACGCTCGCTCGTACAAGCGCGTGCTGCGTTCCCAGGAATGATCCAGGCGCATCACTCGGCTCTGCACGTCGCGGAATGCCTTGCTGTTGGCAAAGGCGGCGGCGGCTCTCTGGAGCGCAGCGAGCAGAGATCTCGTCGTCGGTTCGTCGTAGAGAATCCCCGAGCCGGTCTTCAACGAGGCTTCGCAGTCCACCACTTCGTCCGCGAGACCGCCTTCTCGGTAGACGATTGGCAGGGCGCCGTAGCGCTGCGCCCGCATCTGCACGTTGTCCGAAGGGGACCCCATCCCAGGCGCAATCAGGAAGTCGCTTGCCGCGATCAGCCCGTGACGAAATGCGTCGTCGCTGCCCGTCTTGATCTGAATGCGGTCCGGCCATTGGTCCCAGAGCTCTTCGAAGATCGCCACGAGCTCTCCATCGCCGTCGAGTTGGACGATGAGTTGGACCTCGTTGCGCAGAAAGTCGGGTCCGATTTTTGCCAGGAGCGCCATTTCGTCCTCGTCCACGTGCCCCATTGCACCGAACAGAGGCACATCGCTTCGCACGGGCAGCGTGAGCTCGCGCTGAAGCTCGGCCTTGCACTTGTCCTTGCCCTCCATGTCGAAGGGATCGAAGCGAGCAGGAAGGTGTCCGTCCGTTGCGGGATTCCAGAGCGCAGGATCGAGCCCGTGACGCACGCCGGCCAGCTTGGGAGCGATCTCGCGGAACACTCCGCTCAAAGGATTTTCACTGTCGGCTCTTTGCAGACGGTGCGCATAGTTCGGAGAGAGCATCGTGATGCGGTCGGCGGTGAGCAGGCCGGCCTTCAAGACGTTGATGCCGTCCGCGGTCAGCGCCTCCTCGCCAAGCCCGAGCGAGCCGGCATCGCCCTTGTCGAAGCAACCCTGCTTCGAAGCATCGTACACCGTGAGGACCGTGGGCATCTCGGGAAGCTCCGCCCGCAGCCGTGCGATGACCGCCGCTGCCGCCCAGCCATGGCCATGCACCAGATCGAAGTCGCTCGCGGTCTTGCGGATGAGCTCGGTCGCAGCGGCGGCGAAGACACCGACTCTCGATGCATCGAGCTGCCCACCTTCACCGGTGAGGGCCTCCGCCGACAAGAGAACTTCCTCGTTGCCGATGAAAGTCAGTCCCACGCCATCGGGGTTTCGTCCCGTATAGAGCTCGCAGGACCAGGCCCTTCCGTCGAGCTCGATCTCGAGCTTGGTGAGACGCCGCGCGAGAGCGAGCTTCGCGGTGTCGATGTGACCGTAGAGGGGTGATACGAGGTCGACGGCGTGATCCGCGCGACGCATCACCTTCGCCAAGGTTGCCACGTCCTGGGCATCTCGGCTCGAGGTGAAGGCTTGAGGGGCAATGAAGAGAATTCGCAAAGTGCTGGACCATAGCGAGTGTTGGGCTTCCCGGCCACGTGGAAAGCCTGCTTGCGTCGGAAGCGAGCTGGTCCACGCTTGTCTCCGATGGCAAGCCCCGAGAAAATTGCAGTTACAGGAGCCTCCGGGCTCGTTGGGAGCGCGCTCGTTTCAGAGCTCCGGCGCAAGGGAATCGACGTCGTCCGTCTGGTGAGGCGCGCGCCAGCGTCCAAAGACGAAGCTCGCTGGGATCCCGACGCAGGGACCATCGACGCCGAGGGCCTCGCCGGCATCACGGGGGTGATCCACTTGGCCGGCGACAACATCGCGTCCGGTCGATGGACGGAAGCCAAGAAAGCGAGCATTCGAGACAGTCGGGTCCGCGGCACGGAGGTTCTCGCGCACGCGCTCGCTCAGCTTTCGCCAAGACCCCGTGTGCTCATTTCGGCTTCGGCGATCGGGTACTACGGCGCGCGTGGCGATCAGGCGGTCGACGAGAGCTCTGCTCAGGGGTCCGGCTTCCTCGCCTCGGTCTGCGGCGAATGGGAGGCGGCCGCCGACGAGGCTCGCGCGGCGGGCATTCGCGTCGTTCATCCCCGGATAGGCGTCGTGCTCGCTTCCGAAGGCGGCGCCCTCGCCAAGATGAAGCTGCCGTTTCTCCTCGGAGTCGGCGGCCGCATCGGCGACGGAGCTCAGTACATGAGCTGGATCACTTTGAACGATCTGGTGTCGGCTCTCATCTTTGCGCTCGGGCGCGAGGACCTCGAAGGCCCTGTGAACTTCGTCTCGCCCACACCCGTCACCAACGCAGACTTCTCCTCGACCCTCGGCCGGGTTCTCAAGCGACCCGCACTTATCCCCGTGCCGAAGCTCGCGCTCCGTCTCGGCGTAGGGTCGGAGATGGCCGACGAGATGCTGATTGGCGGCGTGCGCGTCATTCCCGCTTCGCTGCATGCCCACGGCTTCCAATGGGAGCACACGAGCCTCGAAAGCGCGCTTCGTTCGCTCTTGTAGCGCGCTGCGCCTTGTTTGACCGCTCGTCGGTCTTCGACCGACACTCACCTCCGTGCCTAAAGAGACCGTGACATGGAGCGCCTGGGCGTCGTCCCTGGCGTTCTTCCTTGCGGGCTTGTTCCCGCTCTTCACGGCGGACGCTTACGGTCATCTGGCACAAGGCCGCCAGATCGTCGCGCTCGGTCGGGTGCCGGAGGTCGATCTCTTCTCATTTTGGAAGGCGACGCCGCAGCCCTGGATGAACTACGAATGGGCGTACGATTGGCTGAGCTGGCTGCTATACGATCGTTTCGGCGCAAGCGCGCTTGTTCTCTCGAAGTGCCTCGCGCTCGCAGCACTCGGCTACCTGCTGGTGCTCTTGGCCGATCGCCTGGCCCGGGGCGCCGCGCTCGCCGCGCCCCTCGCGCTCATGGCGCTCTTCATCGCCCTCCCGGTAGCGCGCTTTCGGTTCACGGCGCGCCCGCAGATCATAGGCCTCGTGTTTCCCGCGGTTCTTCTCATGGGCATCGCTTCCATCTACGAGCAGCCGAGCTCATCGCGACGCAAGGGCTGGATCCTGGCAGGGCTCGGCTTGCTGCAGATCGCGTGGGTGAACTCGCATGGATCGCATCTCTTGGGCGTTGCCGTCACCCTGATCTTCACGGTCCTGTCGATTCGAACTCATGCGTTTCGCTGGATGCTGGCCTTGCTGCTGGTGCAGGCTGCCGCCACCGCGTGCACTCCGTTTGGGATTTCGATCGCGACCGATGCGATCGCGCATCTCGTCCAGCCCGAGTACCGAGACCTCGTCGTCGAATGGGCGGCATGGTCGCCCAAAGATCCCCTTCGCTTGCTGCTGGCACCCATGACGGCGGCGCTGTGGGTGCTCCTCGCGATGCGCGGAGTGACCCGCTCATCTCGTTTCGGCCTGGCCTACGGAGTCCTCTGCGTCTTGCTCTGCTTGATGGCCTTTCGTTCGATGCGGTTCGTCGCGCACCAGCTGCTCTTCTGCGCCCCGTTCATCGCGGCCGGGGTCTCGCAGATGCCCGGCTCCGAGCGCCTGCGGCGAGCTCTGCCCGTGCTGGTCGGCCTGGCGGCGATCGCGGGCTTGCTATGGACGACGCAGATGCAGCCCGCCCTCGGGTTTGGCCTTGGTGAGTCGAGGCGCGGATACCCCGCCGCTTCCGCCGATGTCATCGAGCGCAATGTCGAGGGGGCCAGGATTCTCGCGAGCATCGAAGATAGCTGGTTCCTGATGTTCGCGGCTCCGAGCGGCCGGCTTCTCATCGACGGCCGAGTGCCGTTCTACGGCCCGGAGATGATGCAGCGCGTATCGGGGAGCTTCGCCGACCCCGAGCTCCTTGCCCGGCAACTCGGCGAGTACGACCTCAACACTGTTGTCATCGACCATACGCGCTCCGATCACATCGCTGCCACCGAGTATCTGAGTGGCCGCGCGGACTGGGTGCTCGCCTTCATCGAGGATGGACACTCGCTCTTCGTGCGGCGCGACGCGTCGCCGCAGCTCGAGCCGTTTCGCATCCTGGGTGCAGGGTATCGTACTGGACGGATTCTCGACGCGAGCGTCCCCGATGCGGCGCTGAGCGCCGAGATTGGACGGATCGGCGCGCAAGAAAACACAGCCTCCATTCACGCCTGGCACGAAGGTCTCGCGCTCCTGCGTCCCCTTGCGCGGGATCATGGCCGGACGGGTACGCGCATTCACCGCGACCCCGAGGAAAAGGCAATGGCGCGGGCAGCCTACGAGCGCCTCGGCATCCCGGCTGCGAGCTTTCCAGGCTTCACGAGCGTCGAGCTCCATCGCGCGATGGCTGCGCTCTCCGCCTGCGATGTCGACGAAGCCCGTATCGCGCTCGGTCGCGCCCGCTACGGCGGGGAGACGCGCGAGACCTCGCTCCTCGGTCTCGAGCTCGGGCTTCGCGCCGGGGACGACGTCGAGCGATCGGACGCGGCGGCGCATCTCGAGCAGTTGCAAGCGAATCCCCAAAGCCGCATCGACCCCTGGGTGATCGCGATCGCCGCGGACAGCGGCGTCCGTTGCACGCCCCCTTAGACGGTCGCGCCCCGATCGAGCTCGATGAGCGTGATCTCGGCGGGCGCGGCGATGCGCATGGGCGGGCCCCAGTAGCCGGTGCCCGAGCTTACGTAGATCTGCGAGTCGCCCCGCTGGTGAAGTCCGGACACGAAAGGCTGTGCGAGCCGGGTCAGAAGCCCGAAAGGAAAGATCTGTCCTCCGTGAGTGTGCCCGGAGATCTGAAGGTCCACTCCGTGCGCCCGCGCCTCTTCGAAGTGTACGGGCTGATGCGCGAGAAGGACCACGGGCCTGCTCGTATCCCGACCTTTCATGGCCAGGTTCATGTCCGAGCCATGGCCGTTTCCAAACTGGTGCGCCGTCCAGTCATCGACGCCGGCTAGGTGTAAGACTTCACCGTCTTTGCTGAGCTCGACGTGCTCGTTTCGCAACACCCTAATCCCGAGAGTCCCGAGGAACGCGAGCCAGGAGTCTGCACCCGAGTAGTACTCGTGGTTCCCGGTGACGAAGAAGGTTCCAAGCCTCGCCTCCATCTCGCCTAGCGGTGCGACTGCGTTGCCCAGATCTTCGACCGAGCCGTCGATCAGGTCGCCGGTGATAGCCACGATGTCCGGCTCGAGAGCGTTGACCTTGCGAACCACGTCCTCCACGAAATCGCGTCCGATCGTGAGGCCGATGTGCATGTCGGTGAGCTGTACGAGGCGCAAACCGCTGAGCGACTCCGGGAGCTTCTTCAAACGAACAGCGACGCGCTTCACTTCCACGGGCCGGATGGCCGACCATACTCCCCAGCCCGAAAGAGCGAGCCCAAACACACCGGCCCCGCCCGCGAGTAGTTGCGCCAGGAATTCGCGACGTCCGCCATCGAGCGAGGTCATGCTCGCGTATTTCACCCAGCTCCAGCGCGCAAGCTCACCCCCCCAGAGGAGGACGAGCAAGAGGAACATCGAGCCCATCCAGACGTATCCGACCCATGAGATCGGAATCGCGACGTTACGAGGCAGGGTACGCCAGGCCATCATGGAGGCGGGGATCGAAAGTGCGAGCAGAATGAGTGCGATCGTAGCGACCTGGCGCCAGGGTGACGGCCACATCGGATCGCGGATCAAACGGGCCCAGAGGTAATAATGGGTCCCGATGGTGAGTCCCGAGATGACCCCGAGGAAGATGAGGATGCGGCCAAGCGACATGGGCGACGTCTAGGGTCGCATAAGGATCCGTGTAGACTGCGTCAAGTCGCCGCTTGGCCAGGGATCGACGGATCCGGCGAGTCGTAGCGGTTCTTGCTCTCTTCGAGCTGATCGCCAAGACGTTTCCGAACCTCGGGATGGCTGAGCGCGACGATTCGCGCTGCCAGGAATGCCGCGTTCTTGGCTCCATCGATTCCCACTGTGGCCACCGGCACACCCGGAGGCATTTGCACCGTCGAGAGCAATGCATCGATGCCCTGAAGCGCGCCCGATGCGATCGGCACGCCGATCACCGGGCGCGTCGTATGCGCGGCGACTACACCGGCGAGATGTGCGGCCATCCCCGCACAGGCGATGAACACCTCGACGCCGATCTTTTCAGCGGCCGCGATGTATTCGGCGGTCTCCCGCGGAGTGCGGTGGGCGGAGAGAACGCGCACGTCACATGGGATATCGAGCTCGTCGAGGACATCCCGACCCTTGAGTACCACGGGCAGATCATTGGGACTGCCCGTGAGAATCGCGACCACCGGCTTATCGTTCTTAGTTAGTTTGCTGCTCGTCACCTTGCCTCCCGAAGGCCGGGCTTCTAGCGCAAAGTCTTCGGTACGTCACCTCTGTTTCTGAGAACCGAGAAACCGCGACGGCCCGGCTTTACGGCTTCGAGCCGTTCCTCTATAAATTGCTGCGAATATGATGAGGACTCAGCCAGCTTTCCGTCGCACTGGTGAAGCCGTCAGCTTTCTGACAGTCGCGTTGCTCACCGTCGTCCCGAAGCACTCGCTTGCGCAAGAGCAGCCCGCGGAGGCACTCGGGGGCGGGCCAGCGCCGGCTTCAGAGGTCGCCGCTGAAGAAGCGGTAGTCGAGGACGCCACCGTGCACAGCGCAGCCGAGGAGCTCCTCGAAAATCTGACCACCTCGCCTGGCGGAGTTCCGGCTTCGCCGGCGGATGCCGAGACCGCCGTAGACATGGTGCAGCTCAGCATGGCGGCCGTGGAGCAGCAGGAGCTTGCGGGCATCGGCGAGGATTACGTGATTCAGTTTGGCGACACCTTCGATTGGATCCGGCTGGTGTCGGGCGAGTGGCTCAAGGGCACGCTCGAACGCATGCGAGAGGACACGCTCGAGTTCGACAGCGACAAGCTCGACATGCAGAACATCGATTTCGCCGACGTCACCCACATTCATTCGCCGACCGTCAATACATACGTGTTCGATGATCACGTTTCCGTTACGGGCCGCGCCGTCGTCACGCCCGAGAAGGTCATCGTCGAAACCGAGGAGGGCACCAAGACCTTTGCTCGGAGCGAAATGGAGTCCATCGTCTCTGGGGGCGAGCGAGAAAAGGACTGGTGGTCGATGAAGCTCCGCTTCGGTCTCACGCTCAACCGAGGCAATACCGACCAGCTCACCTTCAACGTCGACTTCAATACCCGTCGTGAAGATGATCTGACGCTGCTCGATCTGAACTACAACACTTCCTTTGGCCGCACCGGAGGCGTGCAGAACGTCAACCGTCATCTCGGCGAGCTGGTCTTCAAGGTGTTTCTTTCGCACCGATGGTTCCTCTCACCTCTATTCGGCCAGCTCTTCAACGACCGTTTCCAGAACATCCAGTTCCGCGCCACGCCCGCTTCCGGAGCCGGGGTGCACATCATCGATACGCCGAAGGTGAAGTGGGATTTCCTGACGGGCGTCGGGTATCAGTACTTGAAGTACAGGGACGGGACTTCGATATCCCCTGATGAGGAGAATCCACAGAACGACTTTTTCGTCCCGCTCTTCACCTATGCGGACTTCGACATCACCGACGATATCGACCTGACTCTCAGTTGGCTCACCAACCTCGTGGTCACCACGATCGGCAATACCAACCACACCGGCAAGGCCGACCTCGCGATCGAGCTCAGCAGCGTGATCGATCTCGACATCGCGTTCCTGTTCTTCAGGACCGAGGACCCGGCCCCCTCGTCCGACCCTGATGTCACGGTTTACAAGAACGACTACCAACTGGTCATCGGCGTGAGCCTCGAGCTGGGCTGAGCCGATCTAGCTTCGCGAGCCAGCCAAGCGAAGAAGCTCCCCCACCGAGTGGGCCCCCTCGACCGGGTGCCGAAGGGGCTGGTTCTCGTCGATTTCGTAGTGCGTGCGTCGGCCCTGACGCAGGCGTGAAATCACCCCGGCCTCCTCGAGCTCCCCGAGAATGCGCTGCACCGCCCGCTCGGTGATGCCGACCGATCGCGCGATCTCCCGGACCCGGATGTTCGGATCCCGGGCGATCGAGAGCAGGATGTGCCCGTGATTACTCAGAAAAGTCCAGGGTGGGGTGTTTGGGTCGATCGCCATGGGAGCTTTTGCTGTCCCTCGTTACATAAAACATAAACCACGTATTGACAAGCAGGAAACAAATATCATGTTTAATTTATCGTGAATCAGCAACCCTCGGCCACTCGGCGTCCGTCCCCTCTTCGCCGCACCCGGCAGCTTCTCGAGCTCGACCGGCAGGACATCATCGTGATCGTCATCTACGGCGTCGCGCTCGGTCTCCTCTCGCTTGCGGTGCCGATAGCGGTTCAGTCTCTCGTCAACACGGTCGCCTTCGGCTCGCTGATTCAGCCGCTCGTCGTGTTGACCGTGCTCTTGGCGGTTGCCCTGATCGGATCGGCGGTACTCCGTGCGCTTCAGGTGCGCATCGTGGAAATGCTGCAGCGCCGCCTCTTCGTCCGGATCGTCGCCGAGATCAGCAGCAGGCTGCCGCGCGTGAGCGCCAAGGCACTTCAAGCCGCCAACGGCCCGGAGCTTCTCAATCGGTTCTTCGACGTGTTCACGACGCAAAAGAGCGTCGCCTCGCTCCTCCTCGGAGGCATCGACGCACTCCTCGTCGCCCTCGTCGGCCTGATAGTCCTCGCATTCTATCATCCTGCCTTGCTCGCGTTCGATATCGTATTGATCATCGGCGCCATCATCGTGCTCATTCCCCTCGGGCGCGGAGGCACGCGAAGCAGCGTCGAAGAGTCGAAGGCGAAGTATGCCGTCGCGGGCTGGCTCGAAGAAATGGCCCGTCACCCGCTTTCATTCAAGCTCGCGGGTGGCCAGCAGTTCGCCATCGAGCGGGCAGAAGGTCTCGCGCGCTCGTACCTGCACAAGCGAGAGCGCCATTTCCGAGTCGTCTTCAGACAGTTGATCGGCGCACTCACGATCGAAGTGCTAGCCAGCGTTGCACTTCTCGCCGTCGGTGGCGTGCTAGTGATCGAGCGGCAGCTTTCCATCGGGCAGCTCGTCGCCGCAGAGCTCATCGTCACTGCCGTCGTCGCATCGATCGCCAAGCTTGGCGGCAAGGTCGAGATCTTCTACGACCTGGTCGCTGCGGTCGACAAGCTTGGAGACATCTTCGACCTTCCCCTCGAGCGTGCGAGTGGCGAAAGCCCGCCGCCCAACCAGGCATCGCAAGGCCGGTTGGTCCTCACTCGGGTCGAGCTCGAGTTGGACGGCGGCAGCTCTCCGAATCCGGTTTCCTTCGAGATCGGCCGGGGTGAATGGATTGGGCTGAGTGGGTCGTCCGAGCGGTTCACCACCAGCCTCGTCGACGCGGTGTTCGGACTCAACTCTCCCGTCTCCGGCACCATCGAGCTCGACGGCCACGATGTCCGCGATCTCGCGCTCACCGACGTCCGCTCGCGTGTGACGCTCGTTCGGGGCACCGAGATCCTCCCGGGACGCATAGCGGACAATCTGCATGCGGCGAACCCCGGGCTCACCGCTGATCAGGCATGGGACGCATTGCGGCGCGTGGGACTCGATCAATGGGTCAAGAGCTCGGCTCTTGGTCTCGAGACCCAGCTCTTGCCACACGGTGCACCGCTCACGCGAACCCAGGGCCTCGCGTTGACCATCGCGCGCGCGCTTGCCGGCAAGCCATCGATTCTCATCCTCGATCGAACACTCGATCGGTTAGGGCCGTCGGAGCGCATTCGTGTTCTGGACGCTCTCTCTGCCGACCGCGACGTCTCCGTGCTGCTGGTTTCCGACGAGCCCGAGCTTCTGGCGCGCACCGATCGCCAGGTCGATCTGTCCAAGGTGATCGAACCGCAAGGAGAGGCGGCATGACCGAAGTCAATCGAACGATGGAAGAAGCCAAGCACTGGACCGGATTCGAGCAGAAGGAAATCCCTGCGGGCCTCGATGTGCCAGCGCCGCAGCGTGCCGCCTTGGTCGCCAAGCTTCTCGTGAGCGCATTCGTCCTGTTCACGGTCGCGGCGCTTTTCGCGCCCTGGACCCAAAATGTTCGCGGACGTGGTCGGGTATTTGCCTATGCGCCCGACAAGCGGGAGCAAGCGATCGAAGCGTCTGTCTCGGGCGTTGTCGCCGAATGGTTCGTCGAGGAGGGGTCCATAGTGAGAAAGGGCGATCCGATCGTCCGACTGGAAGACAACGACGAGCGAATCCTGGACCGTCTCGGGGCGCAGCGCGCGGCCATCGAAATACAGCGCATCGCTCAAGGCCAGCGTCTCGAAACCCTCACGTCCCGAGTCGAATCGCTTCGGCGGTCGCAGCGCGCCGAGATCAGCGGAGCCGAATCGAGCATCGCCATCTCCCATCAAGACGTGGCAGCGGCGCAACAGGAGCTCGGCGCGGCCCAAGCCGAGCTCGAAACCAACGAGCTCAACCTCCGGCGTCAGAGGGACCTCAGTCGCGATGGGCTGGTCTCACAGCGCGAGCTCGAGCTCGCTGAGCTGGCCGTGAGAACCAGTCAGGCGCAAGTCGCCTCCGCAAACGCCGATCTGAGCGCGGCGCGAAACCGCTTGTCGCAGAGCCGGGCGGCGCTTCGTCGGGTGATCGCCTCCACCGAAGCCGAGATCGAGAACGCGGAGGCTGGGCTTCGGAGCGCGGAGACAGAGGTCGCTTCTGCGAACGGAAGCCTTTCACGTTTGGAAGTGGACATCGCGCGGCAGCAGGACCAGGTCATCCGTGCTCCCATCGGTGGCACGATCGTCAAAGTCGTCGGCCGCCTGGGCGGTGAGCAGGTAAGCCGAGGCGAGCTCCTCGCCGTCCTGGTGCCGACGACCGAGGACCGCGCGGTTGCGCTCTACGTCGATGGCAACGACGCGGCGTTGATCACGCCCGGGAGAGAGGTTCGCCTCCAATTCGAAGGCTGGCCTGCGGTTCAGTTCTCCGGGTGGCCCTCGGTTGCCGTGGGCACGTTCGGCGGTCAGGTCGCGTTCGTCGACGCCACGGACGACGGGCATGGCGATTTTCGAATCGTCGTTGTGCCTGATCCAAACGACGGCCCATGGCCCGCCGCGAGCTATCTGCGCCAAGGCGTGCTCGCCAAAGGTTGGATTCTACTCGACCGCGTACGTCTCGGCTTCGAGGTCTGGAGGCAGTTCAACGGATTCCCACCGACGACCGCGCCGCCTCCGATGGCCAGTCAGAGCGAGGGCGCCAAATGACGCCATGGACGCGTTGGGTACGCATCCTCCTGGGCTCGGTCGCTTCGCTTCTTCTTCTGAACGCGACGCAAGCGCAGTCCCAGCCACTGCAATTTGATGAGGTCTTGAGCTCCGTCACCGCGCACGATCCGCGCATTCGGCGTGCCGTCGAAGAGGTCCGCCGTGCCAAGGGCGTGACCACCGAAGCGCGCGGCGCTTTCGACCCCAGGATCGATGGCGATCTTTCGCTCACCGGGGGCGCCTATCATGATCTTCGTTCCGCCAACGCGGAGCTTCGTCAACCGACGAGCCTCTGGGGTTCCGAGATCTACGTCGGATACCGTGTCGGCGTCGGCATCGACCAACGCTGGCCAACCTACCGCGACGACCAAACCCTCTCCGGCGGCGAGCTCCGCGCTGGGATCGAGCTTCCGATCTGGCGCGGAGGCGTCATCGATGAGCCTCGGGCAAAGCGGGCTCGCGCAATCCACCTCGAAGAAGCCGCGGAAGAAGACCTCTCGAGCACAGCTCTCAACCTCGAGCTCGCGGCCGCTGGCGCGTACTGGAACTGGGTGAGCGCAGGACAGAAGCTCGAGGTCACCAAGGCGCTTCTTGCCCTCGCCGAAGATCGGGACGCGCAATTGCGGCGGCGGCTTGCAGCGGGATCGATCGCGGAGTTCGACGTCACCGATAACGAGCGCATCCTGCTCGAGCGTCGCGCCTTGCTGGTTTCCGCCCAGCGAAGTTTCGAGCAAGCTGCCTTCGGGCTTTCCTTGTTCCTCCGGGACCCTGCGGGTCGCTCGGTCGTCCCCGACCCAGCAGGCTCCCGAAGGAGGCCGCTCGGCGTTCCGAGCCGGAGCTCGACGAAGACCTGGTGATGAGCCGCGTGCTCAGCTGTCACCCCGAGCTAGGGAGCGCGCGCGCCAAGCTCGATGCAGCCGGAGATCGACGTGAAGCTCACGCGGAACCAGCTCGCACCCGAGCTGCGGGGACGCTTTCAGTACTCGCGGGACCTCGGCGAGCTCACCGGCACCGACTTGGATTTCACCCTGCCCGGAAACGTGTTCCAGGCAGGTCTAGAGCTCTCGATGCCTCTGCTCTTTCGCGACGAACGAGGCCGAGCGAGCGCTGCCCGGGCCCAGGTCGCCGCCAGTCGGGCGGGTATCGACCTGCTCGAGGATCAGTTGGTCGCCAGAATGCGTGATGCCGCGTCCGCCGTCCGCGCCGCGCACGAACGCGTCGAGCTCACGCAGCAAGTGGTGGGCACGGCCGAGGAGCTGGCCACGGGCGAACGGCGCAGATTCGAGTTCGGCTCCAGCAACCTCATCTTCGTGAACCTCCGCGAGCAGCAGGCCGCGATGGCCCGCGTGCAATTCATCGACGCAGTCGCGGTCGCAGAGATCGAGCGGACGCGTTGGGAGACGACCACCCAAGTGGAGTGCCGCTAGGCCCCTTCCTCCCTGGGTTCTTCCTTTTTCTCCTCCTTGCGCGCCTCGATCTCGCGCTCGAGCTTTGAACGGGCGATCTGCAGCTCCTCGAGCCGGGCCGCGGCGGCCTCTTTGCCGAGCTCCTTGATCTCGTTCTTCTGAATCTTTTCCATCTCTTGGACCACTGCCTTGAGCTGTTCGGCGGCCTTCGCCTCGCTTTCGGCGACCTCCGCCTTGTCGAACATCAGCTCTTCGGGGCGAGCTTCTTCGGCCGCGGGCTTCTGCACGATCTGGCGCGCGTCTCTGGGAATGAACCGCCGATCTGCGGGAAGCTGACGCTGATTCATGA
The DNA here is from genome assembly GCA_963786865.1 of uncultured delta proteobacterium. Classification (GTDB taxonomy): domain Bacteria; phylum Myxococcota_A; class Polyangia; order Polyangiales; family Houyiibacteriaceae; genus SG8-38. The sequence goes on from CAWBAV010000006.1 coordinate 56,263, forward strand.
ACGTCGGCGAAACGATCTCGATGCCTGCATCGTGGAGCGCGTCGAGCATACACTCTCGGAGCTTCGATTCCGCGCTGATCAAGTACTTCACCTCCTCTAGGAACCCTGCGGTCTGGTACGTGATCGAGAAGTCGCCGAGCTCGAGCACGAAAACGAAGGGGTCGGTGAGACCGGCGTTTTCCGCCGCTTCGGCCAGGCATGCTTCGACCGAGTGCCTCGGCACGTCGTACCCGAGCGATACCGTCGCAGCGATGAACGTCCCCGACGGCCGGACCACCGTGACCGGATTGTTGATCAGATAGAGGTTCGGTAGCGTCGTGAGGTTTCGCTTGTCGGTTTGGATCTCGGTCCGGAGCAAACCGAGCTCCGAAACACGCCCGCGATGACTATCGACGATGATGAAGTCTCCGGGCTTGAAGTTTCGAACCGAACGGAGCATCAGACCCGCCATCGCATTGCCGAGCAACGTGGTGGACGAGAGCGCAATCGCTGCCGTGACCAGGATCCCGAGCAAGCTCAGCAACTGCCCCCGTGGTGCGTCTCCGATAGGGAGCTCGAGGATCACGACGACCAGAAAGATCCCGATCAGTGCCGCGATGAAGAGCTGCCGCGAGATACGGCTCCCCGACAGTGGGTCCCGACGCTTGAACAGCAACCGGTACGCCAGCGAAACCACCACGATCGCGACCAGCACCGTGATCAGCGCCGGCAGCCAGTCGCGCAGCAGGCCCAGGATAGACTCGAGATACTTCATCGGCTCGCGCGATACTCGCAGAAATCGCGCCGTCTCGTAACCCAGGCGAGCACGCCGTTGGTTCGAGGCCGGCCCCGCCTCGATCTCCCAAATGAAAAAGGCCCCTCGTGCTCTTGAGAGGACCGAGTAGATGGCTCCAGCGATAGGACTCGAACCTATGACCAAGCGATTAACAGTCGCCCGCTCTACCAACTGAGCTACGCTGGAATGGCTGCGATTGATAGCGTGCCTTGCGCGGCTGTCAAGCAAGGGAATTCGTTCTGAATTCTGCCCCACAGATTCCCATATTCCGCGCCGGTACCAGCGCCAGTGCCGCGTCCCGTCATGGATGAATCTCTGCCGCTGCTCGCCGATGCGGATCCTTCCGGTGACGCTCCATCATTCGGCCGAGGGCGAATGGATCGGGATGGCCGCCAGAACCGATTTCGACGGCGATGGCATCGGCGTCGCGGACACCCGTCTCTACGACGCGCTTGGCCCGATCGGCCGCGGCACTCCAGACCCTGCTCATCCGCAAGCGCTAGCGCTTGGCTTCCGGCTGATCCTGGCTGCTGGACTGTGGCTCGGATTCGCTCGACGTCTCACCGTCGCCGTCGCGCCCCGTCCAGTGAGCCATCGAGGTGTCGGCGCCGAAGAGGTGCGACATCCGATCGTAGAGCGCTGTCGGCAAGAGATCCCGGATCAAGGGCGTGAGCTTCACCATGAACGGCTCCAAGACGTGGAGCTTGTTTCGCTCGACGGCCTGGACGACCTTCTCGGCCAGGATAGTCCGGCTCGAGGATGTGTGTCGCCTTTGGCGCCTCGGCGCCTTCGAACATGCCCGTGCCGATGTAGCTCGGACACACGATGGTATGGTGAACGTGCTCGTGTCCCTCGAGGTTCAGCTCGGCGCGGATCGACTCTCCGAAGCCAATCACCGCCCACTTGCTCGATGCGTACGTGGACCCGTACGGGAGGCCGATGAATCCCGATGCGCTCGCGATGTGTACGAGGTGAGCTTCAGGGCGCGCGACCAAATCGTCGAGAACGCGTGCGTCATGGCGACCAGGCCCAGGACGTTGACCTCGTAGGTCTTGAAATGATCGTCGAGCGAGGTCTTGGTGAACGGACCGCCGAAGACGACTCCGGCGTTGTTGACCAGTACGTCGATCGGTCCGACCTCTGCGTTGATCTGCGCTCTCAGCGACGCGATGCTCGCGCGGGTTGGTGACGTCGACGCGAAAGCCCGAGGCCGTGATGCCGCGCTCCTCGAGCTGTGGCCTTGGCCTCGACGAGCTTTTCTTCGATCGATGTCCGCAAGGACGATCTCTGCGCCGCGCTCGGCGAACTTGATCGCCATCTCGAAACCGATGCCCTGGGCGCCGCCTGTGATCAGCACCCGCTTACCTTCCAATTTGCTCATGGTGAGCGGATGATAGCAGGACTTTAGTCGGATGGGGCGATCCGGATTTCGACTCTGGAGGTTTGATTGGGCGTCAGGATTTGCAGCGTTTCGGTCTCCCCGTCCCAAGTCATGGAGCAGCCGTCCACTTCCTCGCAGCCCTCGAGCGACCAGCCGTCGGCGTAGTGGCGGGCCGCGGGAAGGTATATCTCGGTCGGGACGGTTGCGGATGGGCGAGGGGTCGAACGCGAGCTCGAAGATTCGCGTGTCCGGATCGTACGAGAACGAGCGCGGGATACCGGCCACCCGCTGTGGATAGGGGCGCACGAGCGCCTCGGCGTTCTCACGTTCGGCGACGAACCCGCCGTCGGCATCGCTTTCCCAAATGCCCCAGCCCCAGGGATCATACGACCAGTACGTCCAGCCGAGCATCATCCTGTCTCCCATGTCGAGCAGCTCGCGCATGAACAGGTCAGCGTTCGGCCAGTCCGGGTCGAAGCCCCACTCACCTAGAAGGAGCGGTGCATTGCTGGAGCTCTGTTTCCTTGTTGCGATTGGCTTCCCAGTTCTCGAGCGTCACGTCGGTCGCCGGGTTGTAGGCCTGGTTGAACTCGAACTGCACCGAGTAGAGGTGCGGCGCGTAAACGATGCGCGGATCGCCGTCGCGCGGGTCTTCGAGCTTCGCGATGAACGAGGGCTGTCCGTTGGCCGGAGCGGCGACGCGGGGCTCGTAGAAGATCCACCCATCGGAGTCTACCGCGCGGATCGCGGCGATCATGTCGTTGGTAGAACTCCGTGAAGAGCGTCCGGTCGAACTCTGCGGCTTCCCCGTCGGACGGCGTGATGTTGATGTCGCTCGACTTGTATGCCGAGCCCGGCGAGGGCTCGTTCAAGATGTCGTATCCGAGCACGGCAGGATGGTCCTTGAATCGCGCGACCACCGCCGCCCAGGCATCGGCGAAGTGATCCTGAAGATCGCTGTGCTCGCCCGGGTACTCGAAGAAGTTGTCGAAGGCGGCTTGAACCGCCGGTGCGAAGTAGTTCAGCGACCAAACCGGATTCTGCTCGAACGGGAGACCGTCGTCTTCGATGGCCCACTCCGGCGCGCCATCGCAGCAGAAAGCGTTGCGCGTACACATCCTGATGCATGTCCAGGATCACGTGAACGCCATGGTTCGCGAACCAGTCGAGGCGCTGCTCGGTCTTGTCGAAATACGCGCGTCGTACACGCCCGGCGACGGCTCCACCGCGTCCCAGAAGATCAGGTAGCGCACGACGTTGAAGCCCCATTGACGCGCGTAGCGCTCCACGTCGGGCTCTTCGAGGTTCGGCAACCGTTCGGGATGGCCTTTCGCGGAGCTCATGATGTTCATGCCGCGCAAGATGACGACGCGTCCGTCGTCGTCATGCACGAAATAGGTGCCGTCTTCCACGGGTTCCAGCGGACCTGCGTCTCCGCCGTCCATTCCAGCGTCCGAGGGTTCATCGGCAGCGCCGCCGTCCGTACAAGCAGGTAGCGGCGCCAATGCTGAGCACAAGTGCGACGATCCGCAGGGCGCGGACGAGAGCCTACGCTGAGTCCATCGCCATCATGCCGCTCTATTCCGCCGGGGGGAGCAGCACGGCGTCGATGACGTACACGATCCCGTTCTCAGCCGGAATCGTGGCGAGGATGTTCGCGCCGTTGACGGTCACCTTGCCGTCCTTCACGTTCATGGTCGTCCTCTTGCCGTTGGCCATCGAGACGGTCTGGCCGTCCTTGAACCAATCGAGCTGCAGTGCAGAGGTGGTGACGTGGTACTGCAGAATGTTTCGCAGCGTGGCCACGTTCTCTGGTTTGACCAGGTTCTCGACTGTGCCCTCGGGCAGCTTCGCGAACGCTTCGTTGGTCGGTGCGAAAACCGTCAACGGACCGGAAGCCGCGACCGAGGTGACGTAGTCTGCCGCCTTGATGGCGGCGACCAGGGTCGTGTGGTCCTTGGAATTGATCGCAATGCTGACGATGTTGTTCTCGTGGAGGGGTGGAACGTTCGACGCTTCCGCCGCCGGTGCCGCTTGGCTCGGAGCGGGCTCCGCGGGCACCGCTTCTTGCTTCTTGCATCCAAAAACGAGGAGCCCGCAGAGAAGCCCTCCAATGAGCGAAATTTTCACAAAACCTCTCATCACATCCTCCCCTGACTAGGAAACGCCTCCAAGCGCGTGCGGAGTATAGACACACAATTTCAGGGCTGGAATTCGAAAAGCAGGGTTTCCGCTAGCCGCGCAAATTCTGCGTTTGGCGCGATTTGTGCGCAATTTTTTCTCGTCAATATGCCTTGATCGCACCCTTGCTGAGCTTAGACTGCGGCGCAATTAGGAGGCTCTATGCGCGCTAGATGGATTGGGTTGCTCATCGGATTGATCATCGGGATTTCGGGATGCACCTCGAAGGATGCCGCTCCGGCTGAGCCGAAAGCCGCGGAACCCGCACCCGCACCCGCACCCGCGCCGGCTGCAGAACCTGCAAGCGATCCTGTCGCAGAGGCCGCCGAGATCTTCCAGGGCCGTTGCACGGTTTGCCACGGTGAAACTGGAAAGGGCGATGGAGCCGGCTCCGCCGCGCTCGACCCAAAACCACGTGACTTCACCTCGCCCGAGTGGCAGTCGTCCGTGACCGACGAGCACATTCAGAAGATCATCGTTTACGGCGGCTCTGCCGTCGGCAAGGCTCCGACCATGCCTGCCAATCCAGATCTCGACGCCAAGCCCGAAGTGGTGGCCGAGCTGGTCAAGCACGTTCGCAGCCTCGCGAAATAAAAGGTTTCTGGCTTAGTTATTGCACCGCGCTTTGGCGCGGAGACTCCCCCGTCCCTTGGGGGGTGACTTGAAGAAAACGAGGAGAGCTCCCCTTTCGCTGAGGGGGTCGCCTGGAGGATTTCCCTTTCGCTGAGGGAAGTGAGGAGTTGTGATGAGGTTGATGAGGATTGGTGCGCTCAGCGCATCGGGTGTCGCAGCTCTACTCGCTGCGACGGTCAGTGTTGGATGCGGGCCGCAGCAGGCAGCGCAGGTGTCTCAGGCACCGGCGAGCTCGACGGCGGACTTGATGAAGGAGCGCGGGCTCTCCGAGGCCGATGTGAGCGCGGCCCTTCAGACATATACCCCGACGGGGAAGAAGGACACCTACTTGACGTTCGCGTCGGGAGGTCACGGCGGAAACCTGATCGTCATCGGCGTTCCGTCGATGCGCATCCTGAAGTACGTGGGCGTCTTCACGCCGGAGCCCTGGCAGGGCTACGGCTACGGCGATCAGTCGGGCGCTGTGCTCGAAGGTGGCAGCCGCTTTGGCAAGGAGATGACCTGGGGTGACATGCACCATCCGGCGCTCTCCGAGACCAACGGAGAGTACGACGGCAAGTTCATTTTCGTGAACGACAAGGCCAACGCTCGTATTGCGGTGATCGATCTTCACGACTTCGTCACCAAGGAGATCGTCACCTCGACTCTGATCCAGAGCGATCACGGAGCGACCTTCGTCACGCCGAACACCGAGTACGTGGTCGAGTCGAGCCAGTACCCGGCGCCTCTGGGTGGTGGATACGAGCCGATCGAAAACTTCCAGGACAAGTACCGCGGCGCGGTGATCTTCTGGAAGTTCGACCGCGAGAAGGGCAGGATCGATCGCGCGAATTCCTTTGCCATGGAGCTTCCTCCGTACATGCAGGATCTCGCCGACGCTGGAAAGCTCGACAGCGAAGGCTGGGTGTTCATCAACTCGTTCAACACCGAGATGGCCTGGGGCGGCACCATGGAGGGCAACCCGCCCATGGAGTCCGGCGCCTCTCAGAACGACATGGACTACCTGCACATCATCGACCTCAAGAAGGCCGAGTCGGTCTTCAAGGCCGGCAAGACCAGCAAGATCGCTGGCATGGACGTGATTTCACTCGAAACCACCAATGCCGAAGGCCTCTTGCACTTGGTTGGCGAGCCGAAGAGCCCGCACGGCGTGGACGTCACGCCGGACGGCAAGGAGCTCGTCGTTGCGGGCAAGCTCGACACGCACGCGACGGTCTACAGCTTCGACAAGCTGAAAGGTCTCATCGAGGCCAAGAAGTACGAGGGCAAGGACCAGTACGGCGTGCCGATTCTTCCCTTCAACGACAGCATTCGCGGTCAGGTCGAGATCGGCCTCGGCCCGCTGCACACGCAGTACGACGACAAGGGCAACGCCTACACCTCGGTGTTCATCGAGTCGACGGTGGCCAAGTGGTCGCTCAAGGACCTCAAGGTTCTCGAGAAGGTCAAGGTCCACTACAACGTCGGTCACATCGTAGCGGCCGAGGGTGACACGGTGAGCCCGGATGGCGCGTACCTGATTGCGATGAACAAGTGGGCGCTCGACCGCTTCTCGAAGGTCGGTCCTCTGCTCCCGCAGAACTTCCAGCTGATCAACATCAATAGCGAGCCCATGCAACTCGTTTACGACATGCCGCTCCCACTCGGAGAGCCGCACTACGCGCAGATGATCAAGGCCGACAAGCTGACTCCGGCCGACGTGTACAAGCCCGCTGGCTATGACGTCGTGACCGACGCGCCCAATCCGAACGCCGTCAAGGCCAAGGAAGAGCGCATCGAGCGCGAGGGCAACGAAGTCCACGTCTACATGACATCGGTCCGAAGCCATTTCACGCCGGACATCATTCGCGTCAAGAAGGGTGACAACGTACACCTGCACATCACGAACGTGGAGCAGGCTCACGATGCGACCCATGGGTTCACCATCGGCTCGTACAACGTCCACAGCAGCCTCGAGCCCGGCAAGCACGTCGACATCTCGTTCACGGCCGATAAAGAGGGTACCTTCCCGTTCTACTGCACCGAGTTCTGCTCGGCCCTCCACCTGGAGATGGCGGGCTACCTCTTGGTGGAACCGAGTTGAGCCGAGGCACCGCACGCGTCGGCCTGGAGCTGAACGCTCGAGACCATGCGTGTGTGTGCTTCCTGGGGCTCATGACCCTAGCCGCGTGTGCGACCGAAACAGCGCCGCCTCTAGACAGGGAGGCGGCGCCTGTACCGGCCGCGCGTCCCGATGACTGCATCGTGGTTCGAGCAGGCGTAAACCTGCAAGCGGCCGTCGACGGCGCCGAGGAGGCGGCGGTGCTCTGTCTCGAGCCCGGTTCTTACTCCGGCCCCTTGACCATCACGAAGCGCCTCGGGATTTGGGGTCCACGCGAAGCGGTCATTCGCTCCGCCGGGGTGGGGACGACAATCGAGGTGGAGGCCGACGGCGCTTCACTCGCAGGGTTCACCGTCGACGGAAGCGGCGGACGCTTCGATACCTTGGATGCCGCGGTTCACGTCGTCGCCGATGACGTTCGCGTCGAGGGACTGCGGGTGCAGAACGCTGCGTTTGGCTTGCTCATCGAGAAATCCAACCGCGCGACGATTCTCCGCAACGTGGTGCAAGGCCCCGACGAAGGGCCGCTCGGGCTTCGCGGCGATGGGATTCGCCTCTGGGAAACGCGGGACTCCGAGGTGCGCGACAACCAGGTCATCGGCTGCCGCGACATGGTGATTTGGTACTCGAGCAACAACCGACTCGTTGGCAACTCGGTGGTCAGAAGCCGCTACGGCACCCACTTCATGTACAGCCACGAGAACCACGTCGAAGGAAACCGATATGTCGACAATGTGGTCGGCATTTTCATCATGTACAGCCGCAATCTCACGTTGCGCGACAATCTCTTGGCGCGCTCCTCGGGGCCCGGCGGCATGGGGCTCGGCATCAAGGAGTCGGGCAACTTGACGGTCGCAGACAACGCCTTCATCGCGAACACCAAGGGCGTCTACATGGACACGGCACCGCTCGAGCCAGACGACTTCAACACGTTCGAGAACAACGCGTTCTTTCACTCCGATGTGGCGGTGCTCATGCATTCGAGCGAAGACCGAAACGCATTCTTGGGCAATCAGTTCGTCAGCAATCACTCTCAGCTTCAAGTCGAAGGTGGCGGCAACGCGCTCGGGGTCGACTGGAAGGGAAACTCCTTCGACGACTACGCCGGTTACGACATGGATCGGGACGGCTTTGGCGACATCCCCTACGAGCTTCGGCGGCTGAGCAGTCAGCTCGAAAGCACGTATCCTCAGTTGCAGTTCTTTCGCGGAGCGATCACCCTCGAGCTTCTCGATGCGATCAGCTCGTTGTTCCCCATGATCGAGCCCGAGACGACCTTGATCGATCCACGCCCCCGGATGAGCGCAGTGGACTGGAAGACCCTCGATGCGCGTTGAAGGCAAAGCGGTGCGAAAGCGCTTCGGCAAAGTCGAGGCGCTTCGGGGAATCGACTTCGCGATTTCGAGTGGTGCGAAGGTGGGCCTGATCGGGCCGAACGCCTCCGGGAAGTCGACCTTGATTCGGATCATCCTCGGACTGCTCAATTGTGAGGGTGAGCTTCTCCGCGACGGCGAGAAGAAGCGCCACATGGAGCTCGCCGATCGAATTGCGTACGTCCCGCAGATCGCGCCCAAGTTTGGCGCCTCGGTGGGCGAAGTGGTCAAAGCGATCACACGAGTGCGGCAGATGTCAACCGATGCGGTCCTCGCTTGTGGAGCGGAGGTCGGCATCGACCTAGCGGCCGTGGAGCGCCAAGCGTTCTGCAACCTTTCGGGTGGTGCCAAGCAGAAGACCTTGATCGCGCTAGCGCTCGCCAGCCAAGCTTCCCTCTATGTGCTCGACGAACCCACGGCGAGCCTCGACACGCAGTCGCGACGTGATCTCTTCCACTTGCTATCGGAGCGAACCAAGGACGCGACGCTGATCCTCTGCTCGCACCGGCTCGAGGAGATTCGCACGCTGGTGGATCAAGTCATGGTGCTCGAAGAAGGCAAGCTCGCCTACTTCGGGCCGACCGAGGCCTACCTCGATCGGATGACCTTGAGCACGATCGACGTACAGATGAGGAACGGCGCCGGCGGTCAGGACCTCGCGAACATGGGCTTTCAGCCTGGCGTCGCGGGCTGGTGGAGCCGCACGGCCAACCGCGCCGAAAAGCTGGAGCTCGTCGCCCAGCTGTCGCAGGGCCTCGAAGGGCAGATCATGAACTTGCTCGTGCGTGATGCGGACGCGGTGCAGCTAGACCGGCGAGGAGGGAGCGACGGTGGCAACCAAGCTGATTAAGACCCTCTTGCTCGGGTTGGCGCTCGTCCTGGTCGTCGTGGCGTTCATGCGCTTCAATCAGGCGACTCTTCCCGCAGGGCCTGTCCCCGTGGTCTGGGATGGCGAGGTCTGCCAACACTGCAAGATGCATGTGGGCGATCCACGCTTTGCCGCGCAGCTCCAGACCAGTGATGGCGACGTGATGAACTTCGACGATCCCGGTTGCCTCTTCGACTACCTTCGGTCCCACGAGCTTCGAACCCACGCGCTCTACTTCAGGAATCACGAGGCAGACGGCTGGCTCGATGAAACCGAGGTCGGTTTTCTTCCGGTCGACGATTCTCCAATGGGGTACGGAGTCCGAGCGGTCCCGAAGGCAACACCGGAAGCCCAAAACATCGACTGGGCCAAGGCCCAGATCGCGGGCCGCCCGCACCATCAGGACGGAGGCACATGAACCGTCAGCTGCGATCCTATTGGGCGGTCGCCCAGCTCGATCTCGCGGAGGTTCTACGGTCCCGCTGGCTGTTGTTCTGTGTCGTCGTCTATGCGGTGCTCGCAGGGGTGTTCCTCCTGGTGGGAATGCGTGAGTCTACGGTCTTCGGGTTCACCGGCACCGATAGAGTGCTCGTTTCGTACGTGCACGCGTTGCTGGTGCTACTGCCCTTGATGTCGCTCATTGCGACCGGGCAGGTGGTGAACAAGGCCCGCGACGATGGCACCCTGGAGCTCCTGTTCAGCCAGCCGATCTCGCGGGGCGCCTTCTTCAGTGCGATTTCGAGCGTCCGCTTCCTGGTCTTGCTTGTGCCCCTCGCGCTGCTGATGGGCGCAGTGGGCCTATTCGGTCGTCTGGTGTTCGGTCAGCAAATCGCCTGGAGCTTCATTGGACACTGCCTCGTGCTTTGCTCCGTCCTGGTCTGGTCGTTCTCTGGCCTCGGTCTCTGGGTCTCGACGCACGTGCAGAACTCGGCCCGCGCGACGATGTACTTGCTCCTGATTTGGGTGGCCGGCATTGCACTGATGGACTTCGCGTTGGCCGGGATGATGCTGCAGTGGCGGATGGAGCCCCGAGTCGTCTTCGCGCTGGCAGCCCTGAACCCGGTCCAGAGCATCCGCATGGCTTTGCTCTCATCCGCCGACCCAGAGCTCAGCGTGCTCGGACCGGTCGGCTTCTATCTCGCCAATCGAATCGGAAGCACCGGTCTCTATGTCCTCGGTGTCGGTTGGCCCATGGTGCTCGGAACGCTCGCTTGGTTGAGCGGGCTTTGGACGTTGCGACGCGGCGACGTCGTTTAGGAAGTGAAGGCCCAGGAGGAGGCGCAATGTCGAAGTCAATGGACGCATTCTATCGGTTCTTGGACGAGCCCATTTTCCCATGGGCCCGCGTCGTGCTTGCGCTTCTCACGATATTCGTGGGGCTGAGCTTCACCGCGCCCATGTGGCACATCAACATGAAGGCGCCGCAATATCCGGAAGGGCTCGACCTCTACATCTACTCATACAAGGTCGATGGTGGGAACGACGGCAACGACGTTCAAGAGATCAACGTTCTCAACCACTACATCGGTATGGCGCCACTCGACAGAGCCGCTCTGACCGACCTCGACTGGATTCCATTCCTTTTCGTCGCGATGATCATCTTCGCGCTTCGAACTGCGGTCATCGGGAAGGTCAGCACCATGATCGATTTGCTCGTGATGACGACCTATGCAGGGCTCTTCGGATTCGGGCGCTTGTATTTCAAGCTGTACACTTTTGGGCACAATCTGGACCCGAGGGCGCCAGTCACCGTGGAGCCGTTCACACCGGTCATGCTGGGAAAGAAGCAGATCGCAAACTTCCTCACGGAAGCGGGGCCAGGCCTCGGCACCGTTTATGTGTCGATTTTCGCGACGGGACTGACCCTCTTACTGCTCGCCCATCTGTTCATCGGCCGCAAGCGACACCTGGCGTCCCTGGGTAGCTGAGCAGCTAGGCACTCTCCCCGGCACGGCTCGGATTCCGCTAGTTGGAGTCCGGCATCCAGGCCTGACACAATGGAGAGCGACGATGGCATCGAAGCTCCATACGTTTGTCGTCTCCGACATGCACCTAACCGAGGCGGAAGAGCCCGATCCCCGTCGGCCTCTGTGGATGGCATACAAGCGTCGCGAGTTCTTCATCGACCAGGACTTCGCCTCGTTCCTCGATCACATCGAGAAGAAGACTGACGGTCCGATCGAGATCTTGCTCAATGGCGACATCTTCGATTTCGACAGCGTCACGGCCCTCCCCAACGAGAATCGACACATCGAGTGGCTCGAGCGCTCGCGTGGCCTCGGCAGCGAGGAGTGGAAGAGCCAGTTCAAGATGCAGCGGATCATCGAGGACCACCCGCTTTGGTTCGAGCGCCTGGGACGGTTCATTTCGAGCGGCCACCGCGCGGTATTCATCATCGGCAACCACGACGTCGAGCTTTATTGGCCTTCCGTTCAACGCATGATCTGCGATGCGCTCGGCGCGCCGCTTCCCTCGAACATCAACGAGGAACAAGACGACGATCCGATCGTGTTCTGCAACTGGTTCTACATCAGTGGTGGAGACACATACGTGAGCCACGGCCACCAGTACGACCCCAACTGTGTCGTGCGCGATCCCATCGACCCGATGATAGAAGTGCACGGTCAGCCGCGGGTGCGAATCCCGTTTGGAGATCTCGCGGCGCGCTACATGCTGAATGGGATGGGATATTTCAATCCCCACCAGTCCGAGAACTACATCATGGGTGCCGTCTCATACCTCCGGTTTTTCTTCCGGTACATGCTTCGCACGCAACCCTTGTTGATTTGGACTTGGCTCTGGGGGGCATACGCGACGCTCTGGATCTCTCTGCGCACGCATTGGCTCCCGGCGATGCGCGACCCCTTGCTGGTCGACGACAAAGTTCGGTCGATTGCGACGAAATCGCAGGCCACGCCATCGATGGTTCGAAAGCTCAACGCGCTTCACGTTCCGTCGGCCACGAACAATCCGTTTCGCATCGCGCGGGAGCTCTGGCTCGATCGAGCTTTCTTCTTGCTGGCCACGCTGTTCCTCTCCTGGCAGATCGTGTTGCTCATCAACATCGCATGGCCCATCAGCCCTCTCTGGGTCTTCGTTCCGAGCTTGGTCTTCATGCTTCCATATCTGGCGTACGCATCGTCGGTTCGGCCCACTGTGTTCGCAACACCGCTTCTCACCGAGCAGCTCGCAGACCTCATCTTCAAGATCACCGGCGCGCGACGTGTGGTTTTCGGGCACACACACCAGCCGCAGTGCGAGCAGGTAGGTCCCGTCACGCTCTACAACGGCGGCTTCTGGTCCCTCGCGTTTGCCGACCCTGAGTGCACCATCCGCCTCGGAGAACAAACATTCGTCTGGATTCGCCCAAATGAGGGGGGGTTGGAGCGAGTGGCCGACCTATGCCAGTGGAAGGCGGGCGAGGAGACGCCCGTGCGCTCGCTCTGCACGGAAGCGTCGGAGGCGGAGAGGTCTCGGCAAGGTTCCGCACTCCGGGATCGGGGACAGGGCCTCTCCGCATCTTGATTCTTGGTCGACACTCGATGGAAACGTCTGTAGACCGACATTGAGGCACCATGGACCTGCCCCCCATTCGAGAAGAACGAGTCGCGTTCGAGGTCGACTCGGTCGACGTCGTTGGCGTCTTGCGTTTTCCACTGGGGACGCATGCTTCCGCAGCTTTGGTGTTTGCTGGCCCGATGACCAGTGTGAAGGAGCAGGCTACCGGCAACTACGCGCTGGCTTTGGCGGCCCGTGGTTTCGTCACTCTCGCGTTCGACCATCGGCACTTCGGTGAGAGTGGAGGCGAGCCGCGGCAGTACGAGCACCCCGGGCACAAGGTCGAAGATTTCCGAGCGGCGTTCGAATTCATCGCGAGCCGTTCGGAGGTCGATTCGTCCCGAATTGGCGCCGTTGGGGTTTGCGCCGGCGCTGGCTATCTCGCGCCGGTGGTCGCGGGTGACGATCGCGTCAAGGCATGGGGAACGGTTGCCGGCTTCTTTCACGACGTCCAGAATCAACGACGCTGGTTCGGTGACGCGTTCGAACCGCGGATCGAACAGGCCATCGAGGCGCGCGAGCACTATGAGGACACGGGCGAGGCGCTGGAGATTCCGGCAGTGGGAGACGGTGACGTCGCCATGCCGTTCTACGAGGCGTTCGAGTATTACGGCACTGCACGCGGTGCGGTTCCCAACTACGTGAACCGATTCGCGGTCATGTCGGGCGAGCACACGCTTCGCTGGGATGCGCAGAGCGCAGCGTATGACATCACGGTGCCGACCATGATGGTTCACTCGGAATGCGCGGCGGCCCCTACGCTTGCGAGAAAGTTCTATAAGTCGCTAGCTGGTCTCAAGGACGAGGTTTGGCTCGACACCGACAACCACATCGATTTCTACGATCGCCCGCGACAAATCGATCTGGCCGTAGACCATCTGAGCCGGCACTTCCGCTCGCACTTGTAAACGACGGCACCCACATGTACTGCGTAAACGCCAGCTGCGACTACCTCGGCAGCGCGAGGTTCGAAGAGGACGCTCACCTCGAGACCCGGCTGTCGAAGCCACACTCTAGGAGCGGGAGCCTCCAAAAGGTGACAGGAATGTCACACGGCCAGGCGCCGCATCGCTGGTTCGGCTGCGGCCATTGATCTATCGTCCCGCCGACATGAGGCTACCCTCGGCGATTTCAATCTCGTTGCTTGCCCTGCTGGTCACGTCCGGCTGCGGCGATGATCGTCCGCCCGGCACTGCCGGAAACGACAGCACGCTCGTCGGCGGGCCTTGCGAGGAGAACCTCGACTGCGACGAGAAGCTCTGTCAGATGGGCGCGCTCTTCCCCGATGGCATCTGCACGATCTCCTGCCCGAGCTCGAACCTCTGCCCTTCGGGCTCCTCCTGCGCAGAAACCGGGCTCGGATGGCTTTGCCTCGTCGATTGCGAGGAGAATTCCGACTGCCGTGAGGGCTATTCCTGCGAAGCGATGACGGAAGCCGGGACGAGCGGCGGCTCGACTGTCTTGGTCTGCATCGCCCCCGACCCGGCTTCCTGATTCCCGGTCTTCGACTCGCTCGCGACGATCAAAACGCGATTCCGTTCAAGGCATGTTGAAGGATCACGCGGTCGGGTTTCGCGAACGCGTCGTAGAACGCGACCAGCACGCCGATTGCGGCGTCGACTGGCGTGAGCGCGAACGACGCATCGGGCCAACGGATCGCGTTTGCAATTTCGGCTATGGAGATGGCGAATTGGGGGTCTCTGATTTCGGTATTCATGGTTCTCTGCCTTTCTGGATTCATGCAGCCGCTCGCCGATGCATCGGTGCATCGATGAAACGAACGGCGAAATGAGTTACGCTTTCATCGCGAAGAATTCGCTGGTGTCCCAGACCTTCGGTAAGCACGAGCTCGGCGTTCGGCCAGGCCTCGGCAATGCTTCGGCCCACGCGTGCAGGGACTTCCTTGTCGTCGCGATCGTGAATGACGAGTAGGGGAGTGCGCATCGCCGGCGCCAGTGCGGTCGCTCGCATGTCTTCCATCGCGGCTCCCAATCGCTCTTCGAGCCGGCGCTGCACGAGTGCGCGCACCTCGTCGCTGACGCCGAGCGCAGCGCTGAATGCCGCGAGGTACTCCCGGGGATCGGCCGGCGGCGAGATGAAGACCGCGCGCTCGATCTGCAAGCCTTTGGCCAAAGCAAGCGTGGTCGCCGCTCCGCCTAGCGAGTGCGCGACGATGCCGTGCACAGCTCCGAGCTCATCGGCCACTTTGCGAATGCAGGTCGCAAGCTCCGGGAGCGAGAGGTGGTTCCCCGGCGACTCACCGTGCCCAAAAGCATCGAACGCGACCACTCGGTAGCCGCGAGCCGTTAGGGGCGAAACGAAAGCCCCGAGCTGCGTGGCTCTGCCGTTCCAGCCGTGCACGAGCAAGACCGTGGGACCTTCGCCCCAGGACCAGGCCTTCATTCCCCCGAGCGTCATCGGCATGGCTCCTTGGAGCACTGCGCGCTCTCCGGGTCGCGCGCTTCGCCGCTCGGTCTTTCGAAAGAGTCTTTCGGCGACCCTTGCGGTGAGCCCGGGAGCGACCTGACTGGCGGCCGACAAACCAATCCCGATCCATTGCGGTGCGGCATGATAAGAACGAACGATCGTGCTTTTAATCGCTTGCGTCAGCGTGCTTTTGGTCAACATAGTCATCGTGTCCTCCTCAGTGCGAACGCGCGAGCAATGCTTCGAACGCGTGGTAGGCCTGTTGCTCGGCCTCTGGGTCGCCCAGGAGCCGGCCGAAGTGGTGATAGGCTGCGGTGATCGAGCCGAACTCGAAGGCGAACTGCCCGAGGTCCAGGTTCTCTCGGAACTCGCCGACGTCTATCGCGATCTTCGCGGCACGCTTGACCACCTCCTGGTAGTCCTTCTGAACCTCCACGAGATAGTCGCGCGCCGGGCCGGGCTGGTCGTCCAGCTCGGCGGCAACGGCGTCAAAAACGCAGCCACCAGGGAGGGCTTTTTCCCACCGCTGCATCGTGTTCTCGAACAAGGCCCGAAGGCGCGCCTCACCTCGGGGCTTCTTGAGAGCTGGTGCGATGACGATGTCCACGAAGCGCTGTCTCGCTTCTTCGAGCACCTGGAGCTGGAGCTGTTCCTTCGAATTGAAGTGAGCAAAGAGACCGCTCTTGGACATCCCGGTTGCTCTCGCGAGCGCACCGATGGTCAGATTCTCGAGGCCAACCGTGCTCACGAGATTGAGCGCCTCACTGACGATCGCTGCCCTGGTCTCTTCTCCCTTAGTCACGCCTAGATAATAGAACGACCGTTCGTTTCGTCAACATAAAATCTTGAGAATCGTAAAAACCCAGTCAAATCAGGTGCTTCCGTTGCAGCTTGAAGCGGCCGATCCCGGAACCGTCTGGGCCGGGAAGTAGTCTCCTGGGTCCGTGAGCTCGAGCTCGAGGGTTTCTGCGCTATCGCCGAAATCACCTCGAATTCGAAGGTGATTGGGTCCAGCGACCTCGTCGTACTGCATCGAAAAGACGGTGGGCTCGCTCCATTCACCGAGGACTCCGATCGGGATCCCCGTTGGCCCGCTTTCGGAGAAGCGCGGTACTCCGTCCATTCCCACGGGAAGCTCGAACTCGCCGCTGCCGAGGCTGAGATCGAGCCAGACCTCCGACGGGGAGTCGAAGCGCAACGCGATGCACTTCACATCGAACTGGTTCGGCGCGAGCCGGTACACCTTCCCCGAAACCTCATCGGCCATCGGCGGCAGAGGAGCAATGGGCTGGACCGGCGGCGGCTCGGAGGCCGTTTGAATCGCCGCGCTCAGTCGGGCGCTGCCCTCGCGGTCGGGGGGGAGCGCCTCATCCGCCTTGAGCGCCGTGGCCAAGGTCAGGGCCACCTCACCTGTCACGTCGACCCCGCGTCCTGTGAAGACCGCCACGACGTTCTTGTCCGGCCAGACGATCAGGCTCTGTCCTCCGCGACCGATCGCTTGGTACACGCCTTCAAACGCTGCCGGTTGCCACCACTGATAGCCGTAGCCGGTGCCGTCCGTGTCTGCGAGCACATGGGCCCGGGTTGCTTCGTCGACCCAGTCTTTCGACACGAGTCGCTCGCCGTTCCACTCGCCACCGTCCAAGAACAGCTGACCGACCTTCGCCAAGTCGAGGGGATGGAGTTGCAGATCGCCCCAGCCACGGTTCACGCCTTGCGGGTCCGTGGGCCATACCAGGTCCTCAATTCCAAGAGGGCCGAATAGGTTCTCCTGCGCGAACTCGAGCGTACTCGAACCAGATGCATCAGCCAGCATCGCGGACATCAGATGCGTGCCCGGGCTGCAGTACGCGAACTCGGTCCCTGGTGGCACGGCCATGGGAATTCCTAGCGCGTACTCGACGAAGTCGTCGCTGCTCAACATCGCGTTGAGCTCCGGCTCGCCTGCTGATCGCCCGCAATCCAACCCGGAGGTCATCGTCAACAGATGACCGAGCTCGATGTCCTCTTTGCCATCCGTCGGTGGCACCGGCGCCAGCTCTGGAAACGAGGCGATGAGGTTTTGGTCGAGCGTCATCAGACCTTGGTCGATGGCGATGCCGACCAACGTCGATGTGATGCTCTTGGTGACCGAGGCAAGGTCGTGAGGGCGGTCGCCGAGATACGGATAAAAGTATGCGTCGAGAATCAGCACGCCATTGCGCACGATGTGCAAGCTATCGACGGCAAGCGCTCTTGCGTCGATATCCTCGATCACAGCGGCGATCTCCGCGGAGTCGAAACCCTGCTGCTCCGGGCTCGCCGTGGGCCAGGCGCCATCGGGCGCGCTCGTCTCTGTCGCACAGCTCGAAATCCCGAGCGAGAGAGCCAGGAAAATACCCGCTAGACATGGAAAAACAGGAGTTCTCGACATGGGAATGGCTCCAAGTTTCTGATGCTGCGGTCAGCTTACGGCGGTTTTCCTGACCAAGCCATGCAACTCGCCATCGGGCTCCGTCCGCAAGCAATTGGCAAAAAGGCGCGACTCGTCTAATGATTTGAGGCGACCTCACGTCATTCTTGCATGAGGACGACCCGCGAGTCGGGCCGGGAACCCGGAGAGCATTGAATGGTTTGGACTAAATGGGCGGGCATGGGATTGGTCGCAACGACGCTCACGGTCTCGCTGCTCTTGTCTCCAGCGTCCGAGGCGCAGATCGAAAACGACCCTGCAGCCAACAATGTTCTCACTCTGCGGATCGGTGGCATTCGCCAGAGCAAGGGCAGGATGGCCTGTGCTCTCTTCTGGGAGAACAAAGGGTTTCCGCGAAAGCATCGCCGCGCCCTTCGGCGCACGTGGGTAGATGTCGACGCAAAGACCGTCGAGTGCGTGTTCAAGCGGACCGGCCTCGGCGAGTACGCAGCATCGGTCTTCCTCGATACGAATGGCAATGGGAAGCTCGATACCAATGCCGTAGGGAGCCCGAAGGAACCATGGGGGGTTTCTCAGAACGCCAAGGCCAAGAGGTTCGGTCCGCCCCTTTGGAAAGACGCAAAGTTCGACTACGAAGGCGGACCGGTGACGATCCCAATCGAGCTCGTGTACGACTGAGCCAAGGGCATAAGAAGACCCTGAACATCGAGCTTCAACTCTGATCGCCGTGCCGGCGAAGCGTCAGATGAAGATGATTTGCGCGCCTTCGCTCATGTCCATGAAATCCATGGCCGTGAGCACGTCTTTGACCTGGGGCACGAGGTCATCCTTGGTGAGCTTGAACATGTCGAGGGCCATTTGGCAGCCGTAGAGATCGGCGCCCGCATCGTCCAGCATCTCGACGAACTCGCGAATGGGCGGAATGTCGAGGCGGGCCATTTCTTTCTTCATCTGGGCCGTCGCGAAGGCTTCAACCCCGGGGAGCCCCGCAATCATCGCTGGAATGGGAGCGGACGGGTTACCCACGAGATTCAAGTGAAGATGATCGATCTTCTTCTTGTTGACGATGTCGAGCCCCCAGAACGTGAAAAATAGGCGAGCATCGACGCCCGACATGCGGGCGGCATTCGCCAAAATCAGCCCCGGGTAGGCCATGTCGAAGCTACCCTTCGAGCAGATCACGCTCAAGCTTCGCTTCTTTTCGGTTCCTGATTCGGTCATGGGATTCTCCTGACGGGCGCGGTTACAGACACGACTTGGGTTTGGGAATGCCGGCGATCTTCGCGATGAGCTTTGCCGGACCATCTGGGAAGAGCTTGTAGATCGACTTGATCGGCGTTTCGGAACGCTTGCTGATCTTGCGCAGGCCGGGACTCGCGCCCGACTCGCCTTCGATCGCACGAGCCGTCTTGAGCACTTTCCAGTGCTCGGGGCTCAGCTCAATGCCCATCTGTGATGCGAGCTCCTTGGCCAGTTCTTCGGACCAATCGTCGCGATTCGCCAAGTAGCCCTCTGCATCGGTTTGCACGGCCTCGAGTGACATCATTCGCCTCCTGCCTCCGCTGCGGCGGAGAGCTGCTTGCCTGCCAACGACATCGTTGGGGAAATAGGAATCGGTCGCGCTGGCAGAAGTGCATGCCAGTAGACCCAACGAAACAGTCGCTTGGCCCAGTGGTTGCGTCGGCATTCCTTCAGCAAGGGTAGCGGCCCGATGCCGGGGATGGGGAACTGGCCGGGGAGCGGCTCGGTTTCGTAGTTGAAGTCGATCAACATGGCCTTGCCGTGTCCGGTCTCGACGAAACAGTTCGAATGTCCGTCGAACGTGGGCTCGAGCTCCTCGTCGTCGATCGCCCGGAGGATGTTCTCGGTCATGAGGTCGGCCTGGAAATGAGCTACGGACCCCGCTTTGGAGCTTGGTAGATCCGTTGCATCCCCGATGCAGAAGACGCGCTCCACATTCTTGGCCGCCAAGGTGTGAGGATCGGTCGGGACGAACGCAAGCTCATCGCCGAGAGGGCTGTCCTCGAGAAAGCTAGCGCCCATGTGTGGCGGGATCGTCACCAGCAAGTCGTACGGAACTTCGCGCTCGTCGTAGGAACGAATCAGATTCTTCTCCGAGTCGACCTCGCCCGTCATGAATTCGGTCTCGACCTGAATACCCTTGGTTTCGAGCAGGTAGCCAAGCGTCTTGGACGCCAGTGGTTTCGTAAACGCACCGTCGAGCGGTGTGACGTACACCAGCTCGGTCTTTTTCCGAATCCCTCGCTTGCTGAGATATGCATCGGCGAGGAACGCAAACTCGAGCGGGGCGACGGGGCATTTGATCGGCATCTCGACGATGTTGACGACTAGCCGTCCGCCCTCGAACTTGGCGAGCGCCTTTTCCAAGGCCTTCGCGCCCTCGAGCGTATAGAAGTCGAACACGTTCGTCCGCCAGCCACCGTCGAGCATGCCGTCGATCATGTCGGGACGAATTTCCGTCCCCGATGCGATGATCAAGAAGTCGTATGAAAGCGAGTCGCCTCCTTCGATCTCGACACGTCGCCGCTCGGTGTCGATCGATTTCACCGTCTTCTCGTGCCAGGTGATGCCCTTGCCGAGCGTGGCGCGGCGCTCGCGCACGATGCGTGCTTCGGTCTCGTCACCGAAGGGCAAGAAGAGAAGCCCAGGCTGATAGAGATGCGTGCTCGACGGGTCAACCACCGCGACGTCCCACTCGCTCGGAAGGCGCCGGCGCAATTTGTGGGCAATCGCAGTCCCCGCTGTTCCAGCACCCAAGATGAGAACTGATTTCATTTTGAGATCCCGCCTGAGCCGGCTCGAAATGCAAACACCGTGCCGCAAGTGTCCGAATTATGGAGCCAAACCGTCGCGAAATCGGCTTGGTCCGTTATTCCAAAGTCTCGTGCGTTTCGGCGGCTTCCGTGCGGGCCGCTTGCCCCAGAGCGTGCTCAGGGATTCTCGATGGAGAGGCTTTCGCGACGATCGGCTGGCGCAAAGTGTTCGGCCGTGGGCGTCGAGGTCGCATTTTTTTCGCGTTCCCGCATCGCTGTCAGAAACCGCAGAACTCCATCGAGCATACGAGCCGTTCGCGGCGAAGCAAAGATGTCGAACGCATGCTGTGCTCCCCTGAGCTCGGTGTACATCACGGGCGCGTGTGAAGTCGCGCGAAGCCTTTCGACGAATAGCCGCGCATCTTCCACCGGTGCGAGCGTATCGCGGTCTCCATGGACGACGAGGAAGGGCGGCGCGTCCGGGTGAACCCGATCGATGGGGGAGGCGCGACGGAACTTCTCGGGCTCCTTGTCGAAGAATGCCTTGATGATCATGGGCTCGAGCATCTGGGTCTGAAAGCGTGGCAGCATGGTGCCGAGACGGTTGGTAAAATCATACACCCCATAGACTGGCACGGCGGCCTGTAAGCTCGTGTCCGCTTCCTCGAAGCACGGCTGATACTCCGGGTCGTTGGCGGTCAACGCCATCATCGCCGTGAGGTGTCCGCCCGCGGAACCTCCGGTCACTGCGATGAAATGCGGATCGACCCCATATTCTTCCGAGTGCTCACGAATCCACTTCAGTGCGTACTTGAGATCGACGAGGTGTTCGGGCCAGGTTGCAGCCGGGCTCAGGCGATAGTTGACGTTGAAGCAGACCCAACCGTTTGCTGCGAGGTGCCCAATCAGCGGCCATCCCTGTTCGCGTTTGTCGCCGATGATCCAAGCGCCTCCATGAATCTGCATGATTGCGGGCCGGTTGACCCCCGAACCCTCTGACATGGCGACGTCCAATTTGAGTGACTTGCCAGCCACCTCGCGGTAGACGACGTCGCGAACGACCGTCACGCCGCGGCGCCGGAATCGGAAAGGCATCAGCAACTGCGTCAGCGGCAGTCGCGCTGCATCGTCGGGCTCGGCGAGGCCCGCGAGTGCTTCATCGAAGGTGTTGCGTGTCTTGCGGCCATCATGGAACAGCACCAGAAGGCCGAGCCAGGAAGCCAACGTGATGCCCAGGCCGACCAGGCCTTGCCAGCTCGAGAGCGCTCCAAGCTCGACGAAAAGCACGGTTGCGATGGCCTGCCAAACGATGTGGTGCATCGCCAGCTCTGCGGTCAGCCACGAGCCGAAAAAGCTGGGCACGAACAGCACCGGAATTCGGCGCACCGGCAAGAATGCATTCACCGTGAACACCGCGCCGACCAGACTGAGCCCCAAAAACAACCAACCGACCGTGGCTTCGCCAATCCACATAGGTCCTGGCCTTCTAGCACGTTCCGCGATAAGCCGGTCGCCGATGGGCAAGGACGACCTCGCGTATTCCCAGAACGCTCACTTGCCGAATCGTCCGATTCAGCATCTTCAGCGGCCGCTCCAGGCCTTCATGCACGTCGAATCGGCGAGCGGTGTGGTGCTTCTGATCTGCACGGCCATCGCGTTGGTCGCCGCGAATTCATCGTTTGCGGAGGTGTACGACGGTTTCTGGCATCAGAAGCTGCGTCTCGCCGTGGGTCAGTTCGAGCTGTCCCATTCGCTTGGGCACTGGGTCAATGACGGTCTCATGGCGGTCTTCTTCTTCGTCATCGGTCTCGAAATCAAACGCGAGCTCGTGATTGGAGAGCTCAGCGATCCGAAGAAAGTCGTGCTACCAGTCGCGGCGGCGCTCGGCGGCGTGCTCGCGCCGGTCACGATCTATTTGGCGTTTCAGCGTGGGCAGCCGGGCCAAGACGGATGGGGGGTTCCGATGGCGACCGACATAGCATTCGTGGTCGGATGCTTGTCACTCCTGAGCAAGCGCATCCCGTCTGGGCTCGGTATTCTCATGCTTTCGCTCGCAATCGTGGACGACCTCATGGCCGTCGTCGTGATCGCGATCTTCTACACCGCGTCGATCAGCGCGAGCTGGTTGATCGCAGCAGGCGTCGGGATCGTGGCGATCCTCGTCATGAACCGCCTCGGTATACGCTCGGTTTGGATCTATTTCATCGCGGGTGCTTGGGTCTGGCTCTGCACGCTCCAATCGGGTGTGCACTCGACCATTGCCGGCGTGATCGCCGGCTTGCTCACGCCAGCGCACCCCTGGCTGGGAGGGCCACAGTTCCTAGGGTTTTTGCGTCACACCGACGACACGCTCCGCAAGGAAGAGACCAGCATTGCTCAGGCGAGGGACTTGGTCGCGGAGCTTTCATTTGCATCCCGTGAGGCAGTGTCGCCCCTGAACCGAATCGAAAGCGCGCTGCATCCCTGGGTCGCGTTCGGCATCATGCCGCTCTTCGCACTGGCGAATGCCGGCGTCCCCATCGAGCTGAGCGGCATCGGAGAGCCGGTTGCCGTCGCCGTCGCCGCCGGCCTGTTCTTCGGTAAGCCAATTGGAATCTTCGGTGCGTCCTGGCTGACAGTGAAAATCGGATGGGCTACCCGGCCCGAGGGTGTCACCTGGCCCGTTCTCGGAGGCGCTGCGTTTCTCGGGGGCATTGGATTCACGATGGCGCTGTTCGTTGCATCGCTCGGCCTTTCCGGTGCTCTCTTGGTGTCCGCGAAGATCGGCATCATACTCGGCTCGTTCGCGAGCGCCGTCGTGGGCATGCTGATCCTGTCATCGGTCACCAAGAAGATCTGATGCGAGCTGTCATCGTCGTCGTAGTTTTCCTGTTGTCGGTCGTCGCCCACGCTCAATCCGCACCGATCTTCTATTCCTACACTGGGAGCTCGGGCAGAACCGTCTATGTGAACCGATTCTCGATGGTGCCGCCGGAGAAACGCGCTTCAGCGCGTGCCGTCGACTTGTCCGAGGTCAGCCTCAACGAGGAGCTCGCCGAGGAGCTTGCCGATGCGGTCGAAGACGAGCTTCGTTACCTGAAGGATTCGGACCCTTGTATCGAAGCCCGCAAGGAAGAGGAGGCGGGGGCTTGGCGACACGTGTGGCACCGCCATGGGCCGTGGATTCTAGCTAGCCTCGCTGCGATGATTCTCATCCTGATGACGCCCTGGATGATCGCGCGCACCCCGCCTGGCATCTGGTCACGCCTGCTGATGGTGGCCCTGCCTGCCCTCGCGATGACGGCCTTGGTTGCCGTGTCGGCGATGCGGGCGACCAGCTCGCTCGAGGCCGTCCAGGAGCTCAGCAAGCTCTGTGACGCGAACGAGAAGGAAGCATCGCCTCAGAAACAGGTCGTGCGGTTGAACGAGATGCATGGCTACATCGAGCAGCTCTACCAACACCAGTTCGACAGAATCGATGCCATTACCGAGATCGAATGACTGAGTCCAGCAAAGCCAACGAAACCAGCAAGTGCCCTATCTGTGGCGATCCCAACGACTGTGCCATCGTCGCAGGGCGGGATCCGGAGTCCTGCTGGTGTATGAGCGCGACGATGAGTCCTAGGGCGCTCGCGGCGATTCCCGACGAACTGCAAGGCAAAGTCTGTATCTGCGTACGCTGTGCCATCGAGGGATCTGCCGCCGACTGAAAAGAGCGAGAAGCGAGGTGCAACCCCTCAGCCGCAGGGGTGGCATTGGCTTGCGAGTAGATCGTGCTCGACTTGAATCGTCGCGTGGTGAATCGAAAAGCGGCTTGCGAGGATCCGATTGGCCGCATCGATGATGCCTTGATGATCGGCATCTTCGGTGATGATCAGATGGGCCGTTGCGACGTTTCGGCCGCTGGTCAGGGACCAAACGTGCAAGTCGTGTGCACCGATCACGCCCCCGAGCTCGGTGAGCGCCGCAGTGACCTCTTCGATCGAAATCCCTTTTGGAACGCCTTCCATGAGCACATCGAGCGTTTCCCGTATGAGCCCCCAGGCCGAGTACAAGACCAACGACGCGATGACGAACGAAGCAACTGGGTCGGCCCAGCGCCAGCCCAGAAAATAGATCGCGGCACCTGCGGAAATCGCACCCACGCTGCCGAGAGTGTCCGCCATGACGTGCAGCCATGCACCTCGCACGTTGAGATTGCTCCGGCGCCCTCCGCTGAGGATTTGCAGGTTAGCCAGGTTGATCGCCAAGCCGCCGCCGGCGATCAAGAGCATCAATCCTCCCTGCACCTCGGGTGGAGCGGCGAGTCGCTCCCAGGCCTCGCGCGCAATGAGAACGGAGAGAGTGAGCAGTGCGGCACCGTTGAGGAGTGCTGCAAGAATTTCCGCCCGATGGAACCCGTAGGTTCGCTGCGTGGTCGCGGGACGCTGCGCGAGAATCACGGCCACGAGAGAAAGCCCGAGCGCGGCGGCATCGGAAAACATGTGACCCGCATCGGCTAGCAATGCGAGAGAATTGGCCGCGAGTCCGCCAACGATCTCGGCGATCATGTATGTGGCGGTGAGTACGAGTGCCATGGCGAGCCGGCGGCGATTCCCGGCGGCGTCTGAGGCGCTTGCCTGATGGTGGTGATGCTGGTGTCCCATCTGGATTGCCTGCTTACCACGCCGCCACGCACCGGGCGATTCAGCGTCACTTCGCTGTGGTCCTTTGCTCGTGGCTGTAGTAGAAAACCAAACTCGGGGTAGCGCCCATCGAAGCCGCAACATGAGGAGAAACCCCATGAGTGACAAAAAATTAGCGACCTACGATGGCGAGGAAGCGGACGTGCAATGGGACGGGCGGCTCTGCATTCACGTCGGGGAGTGTGGTCGCGCTGACAACAACCTATTCGTCGGTGGCCGGCAACCATGGTGCCAGCCGGACCGCGTGAGCGTCGAGGAGGTCGCCGATGTGGTGGCTCGTTGCCCGAGCGGAGCGCTGACCTACACGCGCAAGGACGGGGGCCCTGAAGAGGTGCCCGACAGCGAGAACGTGGTGTCGGTGATGTATAATGGACCGCTCTATCTCCGTGGTGCGCTCGAGGTGGACGGGGCGGCCGAGGACATGGTTGGGGTGCAGTTTCGGGCGGCGCTCTGCCGTTGCGGGCAATCCAAGAACAAGCCGTTCTGCGACAACAGCCACGAAGCGGCTGCGTTCAGGGACTACGGGGCCGTAGGCGAGAGCGGGCAGGGGTTCGAAGCCCCCGGCGGCCCCTTGAAGGTCGGCCGTGCCCCGAACGGGCCGCTGCTTCTCAGCGGGAACTTCACCATCATGGCGGCCAGCGGACGCGTGGCATGGAGGGGCAACAAAGCCGCGCTCTGCCGATGCGGGCAATCCAAGAACAAGCCGTTCTGCGATGGCACGCACAAGGACGCTGGTTTCAAGGCCGAGTAAGCAGCGCAGGTCGCGACAGGAGGTTGAGGTGAGCTTTTCGACGATGATGGACCGCCCGCTTCTGATATCGGACCTATTCGAGCATGGGCGGCGCTTGTACGCAGATAGCCGCGTCATCACCGCGGGCGCTCGAGACGATCGAATCAGCAGCTACGCCGAGGTTGGGGAACGGACCGAGCAGCTCGCCAAGGCGCTTGCGAAGCTCGGGGTGCAGCACGAGGATCGGGTTGGCACGTTCTGCTGGAACACCCAGGAACACCTAGAAGCGTACTTCGCAATTTCCTCGATGGGCGCGGTGATGCACACGCTCAACATCCGCTTGTTTCCGGAACAGCTCGCGTTCGTGATCAATCACGCCAAGGACAAGGTAATCATCGTCGACGATAGCCTCGTGCCCTTGCTCGGCAGGGTGGCCGAGCAGCTGGCGACCGTGGAGCACATCATCGTCGTGGGCAATGGCGACGATTCGCCCTTGCGCCCAGCTCCCCGAGCGACCCTGCATCGATACGATGAGGTCATTTCGTCCGAGTCGCCTGGCATCGACTGGCCAGTCCTCGATGAGCGGGCGCCCGCATCCATGGCATACACGAGCGGCACGACGGGCGATCCGAAGGGCGTGGTGTACAGCCATCGGTCTACGGTGCTGCATTCGTACGGAATCACCTCCGGAGCGGTCACCGGGCTGAGCGAGCGAGACATGGTGCTGACCATCGTGCCCATGTTTCACGCGAACTGCTGGGGGCTGCCGTACGCGGGCTGGTGGGTTGGCACCGACTTCCTGCAACCGGAGCGCTTTCTGCAGCCTGAGCCGCTGGTCGCGATGATCGAACGGCACCGACCGACGTTCGCCGGTGCGGTCCCGAGCATTTGGACGGGGGTGCTCCACTACGGCGAGCGTAAGGACATCGACCTGTCCTCGTTTCGTCTGGTGATCTGCGGTGGCTCTGCCGTTCCCAAGTCCTTGATGAAAGCCTTCGAAGAGCGCTATGGAGTCACGATCCTGCAGCTATGGGGAATGACGGAGACGAGCCCGCTTGGCTCGATCGCGTCGGTGCCTCCGGGTGTGGAGGGAGAAGAAGCCTGGATCTATCGAGTACGAACCGGGCGACCCGTTGCCGGCATCGAGCTCCGGATCGTCGATGAACGGGGTGCAGCACTCGCCTGGGACGGCAAGTCGGTGGGCGAAATCGAAGCACGCGGCCCCTGGGTGACGGGGAGCTACTATGGCGTCGACGCGTCGGAGAAGTTCCATGAGGGCTGGCTGCGCACGGGCGACGTTGGATTCATAGACTCGCGCGGCTACGTGCAGATCACCGATCGCTCGAAAGACGTGATCAAGTCCGGCGGTGAGTGGATTTCCTCAGTCGAGCTCGAGAACGAAATCATCGCGCACCCCGACGTTGCCGAAGCGGCCGTGGTGGGAATCCCAGACGAGAAATGGGATGAGCGCCCGCTCGCTTGCGTCGTTCGCAAAGAGGGCAGCACCATCGGCCCGAGCGAGCTCTTAGCCTACCTGGAAGACAAGGTCGCGAAGTGGTGGCTGCCCGAGCACTGGGCCTTCGTCGGGGAAATCCCAAAGACCAGCGTAGGTAAGTTCGACAAGAAGGTGCTGAGAGCGCGACATGCTGCCGGCGAGCTAACCGTGATCAGCACGTGAGAGAGGCGTCACCTCCTCTTCTAACAGCAGTCGAGGCGGGTGCGTGTTCGTTCCGCGGCATCGCGCAGCAGGTGGATGCTGCGGATGACTTGCGGACGCTCTGATTTCGGTATCGTCTCCAGAATCGTATTGATACTGCGCTCCGTCAGGCCGCGAAGTCGCTTGGCCTCCGTCCTACCTTCGGCAGTGAGCTTCACCAGCACGCGTCGACCGTCGTCTTCCGCCTTCTCGCGCTCTACCCAGTCACGGGTTTCGAGGCCGTCGATGAGGCGCGTCATCGCGCTCTTGCTGACTCTCGACTGAGAGGCCAGGCTGCTCACATCCCATTCGCCCTCGGTCAAGATTTGAAGGAGCACGCATTGTGCCGAGCTCACGGTCCCGCAGCAGATCTCCTCGCGCTCGAACGAGGCGAACATGCGGTAGAAGGCGATGATGTCTTCGACGACCGAGCTCATCGTTTCTCGGCGGTGATCGAGTAGCTGAAGACCGTATCGGCGAGCTCGTGAATTCGCTCTTCTCCAACGAGCTCGACCGCTGCTTTCCACATCGGATCTTCGAGGCTCGACGTCAGCATCGGGCCTGCTGGTTTGCGGCTGTGTTCGATGTTTTCGAAGCCCGCTGCGCGCATGTGCCCGAAGTATTCCTCTTCGGTCAGGGCGCCGCCCACACATGCGATCCAGCTTGCAGCCAATCTAGCGATGTCGGTGGGCAAGGGCTCGCTGAGGACGATGTCACTCACGGCGAGGCGCCCGCCAGGCTTGAGCACGCGATACGCTTCCCGGAAGACGCGAGCTTTGTCGGGGCTGAGGTTGATCACGCAGTTGGAGATCACCACGTCCACGCTCTCCGACGCCACGGGCAGGTCTTCGATTAGACCTTCACGAAACTCGACCGTGCGCGCGAACCCGGCATTCACCGCGTTGACTCGGGCTCGCTCCAGCATTTCCGGAGTCATGTCTACACCGATGAAACGGCCTTCGGGGCCGAGCTTCTCGGCGGAGAGCAGGGCATCGAAGCCCGCTCCGGAGCCGAGATCCACGACGGTTTCCCCGGGCTTCAGGCTGGCCAAGGCGGTCGGGTTGCCGCAGCCAAGCCCGAGGTTGGCTTCCGCCGCCGCTCCGCTTATGTCTTCTTCGGTATACCCGATCAGAGAAGCGGTTTGAGCGTGCGAATTCGAGACAGTGGTTCCGCAGCAGCTCGAGACCTTCTCCATGGCGGGGCCGCAGCAACCACCTGCCCGGCGAGCGACCTGGGCATATCCGGACTTCACGACCTCGTGCACACGATCCTTATCCATGTCGAGCCTCCATTAGTTGCGTGACACAACTAAGTATTTGTACCACTCAACCATTTGTCAAGGGCCAGCCTCTCGCCTCAGAAAATCGAGGAGTTTGCCGATGAACAGGGGCTCGTCTTCTCGGTGCGGCCAGTGCCCGGCTTCCGGGATGACCAGGAGCTCGGCCCCGCCACCGAACAGCGTTTGGGATTTCCTGTACGGTCCGAGGTGGCCGCCGAAATCCTTGCCGCCTGCGATCATCAGACCGGCGCACGCGATCGGAGCGAGCACGCGACGGTCGATCTTCGAGCCTATGGCGCGGTAGTAGTCGATCGCCGCGCTCAGCGACTCCGGAGTCGCGAAAGCCTCCTTCACGCGGGCTACTGAGGCATCTCGCTCAGCGCCAGTCCAATCGGGCGCCCAGCGCTCATAGAGAGTCTCGATGTAGGCCAGATCGCCGCGGCGCGTCCCGGCCTCGGCCCAGGGCAGTTGGAAATAGAGGAAGTGCCTCGCGATCACGAGCAGGCCAAGGGCTTGGAGCGCGTTCTTCGGCTTCAAGGTCAGTGGGTGTGGAATGGCGATGGGCACGATCGCGTCTACACGCTCGGGGGCCATGGCCGCGGCACCGTAGGCGAGCGTCGCGCCCCAATCGTGACCTACGAGGACCGCCGACTCCAAATCCAAAGCGTCGAGGAGCCCGATCGCGTCCTCAGCGAGGTGCAGAGCATCATACGGGCGTCCAGGCACCAAAGTGTCCGGGTGATAGCCTCGCAGGTACGGCAAGATCGTGCGGAACCCCG
This sequence comes from uncultured delta proteobacterium, assembly GCA_963786865.1. Taxonomy (GTDB): domain Bacteria; phylum Myxococcota_A; class Polyangia; order Polyangiales; family Houyiibacteriaceae; genus SG8-38. Next base: position 85,895 of record CAWBAV010000006.1, read on the forward strand.
CCGCGTTGAGGGCGCGCGCGATTGCTGCGTAGGAATGAGGGGTGTCTGGAAAGCCGTGAATGAGCACTACTGGATGCCCGCTACCCGAGTCCGAGTACCGCCAAGTCTGCCCGCCATGCGTGACGTTCTTGAAGTCTAAATTGGCGAGCATGCGAATCTCCGTCGCCGACCAATGCGGCCCTCCCATGGGTGATAGCCTTCGAGCCCGGATCCATTCAAGGATGAGTTGACCTGGTTCGGCACAAAGCGTACGAACGAGTAAGTCCCTTGGCGTGCTCGAGACAAGGGAGTAAACAGCGATGGCGACCGCATACGCAAGTCACGGCGTGCGCGGCGGCGTATCCGTCAAGGCCAGGTGAGAACGGCATGAACCCGACCATCGATTCGACGCTCGCCGAGGTCTTTCAGGATCGGCAGATTCTGAGTCACCTGGTCGCGACGCTGGTCCTCCTGGTCTCGGTTCTGACGGTCCGCTACCTGGCCCTGCGGTTCGTGCGTCGCGCCCTTCCGAGCAAGGACAAGCTGCGCCTGCGCTGGTCCTCTCAGATTCGCGGCCTTTCCTACGCGATCTTGGGCTTCGGCCTACTCACGATTTGGGCGCAGGAGCTCCAAACCCTGGCCGTTTCCTTCGTCGTCCTCGCCATGGCCATCGTCTGGGCGACCAAGGAAACGATCGCCTGCATTCAGGGAGCTGTGTATCGCGTGAGCTCGAACGCTTTCGAGGTCGGTGACCGCATCGCCGTCGGGTCGGTTCGCGGAGACGTCATCGATGCGGGTCTCCTCAGCACGCTGGTCCTCGAGGTAGGGCAGGGACACCAGCGCACCGGGCGCACGATCAGCATCCCCAACAGCCTGCTCATGACGGAGCCTGTCCTCAACGAGAGCCTCGCCGGTGAGTACATGCTGCACTTGATGAGCATTCCGGTGGATTGCAATGCCGACCTCGCTGCGATTGAGCGCAAGGCGCTCTCTGCCGCCAGGGATGCTTGCGCAGAGTTCATCGACGACGTGCGTCGGCCGATTGCATCTCGCTATCGCCGTCATGGCCTAGTCCCGCCCATCGTCGACCCTCGGGTCACCTATCAAGTGGTCGACAAGAACACCGTCAACATCCTGCTGAGAATTCCAACTCCGAGCCGCCTCGAACGGCAGGTCGAACAACGCGTCCTGAGAGCGGTTCTAGGGGTTCCGAAGGACCGCGACACGCTCCCACCACCTTCATCATGAACAGAGACGACCTAGAGATCCGAATCGCCCGGCTCGAAGCCATCGAAGCCATCAAGGCGCTCAAGGCGCGCTACTGGCATTGCTGCGATACCAAAGACGTCGAAGGCGTTCGCGATTGCTTCCTCGATGGGCCCGTCGAGATTCACTACGACGGCCCCGTCGGTCTCGTGAACCATCGCGATGGGCTCTACCAAGTGTTCAAGGACGTCGCCTGTCATGGCGAAATCGTCGAGATGCACCACGGCGGCCCACCAAACATCGAGGTGCACGGCCCCGATGATGCAAGCGGACGCTGGGGCCTGGTCTATCACTTGATGAACACCGATCTTCGAACGGTGAGCGTGGTGGGCGGCTACTACGATGACGAATACAAGCGGGCCGATGGAAAATGGTGGATCAGCAAGGCGCGCTTCGAGGTCTGTTCGGCCGTCACCTACGGTTGGAAAGACGCGGCGCTCCGAATGCTCCACGCGTCCGCTTTCCTTCCTGACGCCAAGTGACCGGCGGTTGCCCCGGCAGGGCGGATTTGCCAAGGTGACCGCCCGATGGAACAAATCAGACCTGTCGACGGGCTCCGTTGCCTGGTAACCGGAAGCGCCGGCTTCGTCGGAAGCAATTTGGTTCGTGCGCTCCTCGAGCGAGGCTGCGAAGTGCATGGCTTCGACCGGGCCCCGGCACCGTTCGAGGATCCGAGACTGCGCTGGTTTCGCGGAGATGTCCGTGACCGAGACGCGTTGAGCGAGGCCATGCAGGGCGTCGACAGCGTCTTTCACACGGCAGCCATGATCGCAACGCTCACCTATGCGCCCAAACCATTCGCTGAGCTGGTGCGCAGCGTGAACATCGAAGGCACTCGCAGCGTGCTTCAGGTCGCCCGCGATTCCGGAGCCCGGCGTTTCGTTCATACCAGCTCGATCATCACCGTTTTCAGTGACGGACACTCGGGCGTCGACGAGACTGCACCGTACAGCACCGCGTCGGATCTCTATTCCAGCACGAAAGTCGCATCCGAACAGCTCGTCCTGGCTGCCAATGGCCATTCCGGCATGTTCACGTGCGCCCTCCGACCTGGAGGAATTTACGGGCCCGGCGAACGCAACACGCTCATCGGACCGATGATCAAGGCGCTCAAGCAAGGCGTGCCCGTCGTCGTGTTCGGAGATGGTGCGACGCGCATGGACTACACGTACATCGACAACCTCATCGATGCGCAGATTCGTGCTGCCGAGCGTCTGGTCGAAGGTTCTCCCGTGTGCGGTCAGGCATACTTCGTCACCGATGGCGATCCGATCAACACCGGCGCCTTCAGTCAAACGCTGGTCGGTCAGATGGGTCTCGAGGCACGCACGCTTCGAGTGTCAGGCCGAGTTGCGCGGGCGATTGCGACCGCCGGCGAACGCGTGTTCCAGTTCTTGGGCAAACCCAAGCCGCCCGTGAGTATCGTCGACGTCGAGCTCTGCGTGCGAGACAGCTATTTTTCGATCGACAGCGCACGACGCGATCTGAGCTACAGACCGCTCGTGAATACGCGCGAAGGGCTCAGGCGAACGGCCCTAGAGGCGCGCGAGTACTACGACAGCCTCTGAGGGGATCGCGTCGAATTCGCATCATACCCCGACGGTCTGTTCGACCCGTCTCAAAGGCGCGTCCGCGTTCTGCCAAACGCGACGAATTCCTGGAAGACAGACGAACAAGCCGCCTACCGTCCATGGCACCGTGGCCATGAAATGGCCCACGATAGCGACCGACGCAGCCATTCCTGGTTCAACTCCCATGAGCTCGAGCGAATACGCGCATGCCAAATGAAACGTGCCAATGAATCCAGGCGACGAGGGAATCATGGTTCCGATGGAAATGAACAGGAGCACGATCAGGGGTGCGTACAAGGGAAGTGATAGGTCGAACGCCCAGAGCCAGCATTGTATGGTGAGCATTCCGACCAGGCGCGCGACCAGTGTGATTCCCATCACGGTGGCAATCATACTCCGAGAGCGCAGGGCTCCGAGCCCCTCGGAAAACCGTTGTGCTTTCTCCACCACCCATTGCTGAATCGCAGGCGTCAGGGGACGTACGACGATCGCCGTGCCGCGCGAGATCGCCGAAGGATGTGTAGCCAACCAGAGGGCCAGCGCCAAGCCAGCGACGATGATGAACGTGACGATAGCCAATCGGTCGGCCCGAGCGAGATCAAAGGTCAGTAGCGGTGCAGCGACGGCGAACAAGAGCAGCATCGACATCAGATCGATGAGTCGATCGAGCCCGACCACTGCGATCGTCGAGCTTCTGGACACTTCGCCGGCCCGAGCCAAGAGGTCGATGCGTACCAGCTCACCAAGACGGAAGGGCAAGAGGTTGTCGGTGACGTACCCCGAGAGCCAAGGTACGAAGCAATCGACGAATTTGTAGCGACGAAGCGGAAGTAGAAGAATGCGGGTTCGAGCCGCATTGAGAGCGAGAACGGCCCCCTTCGTCAAGAGACAGCCCGACAGAATCCACGGATTCGCAGACCTCAGTGCCGATACGAGCTGGGTCCCGTCGACGCGACTCAGCAAGAAACCAAGCGCCAGTCCCGAGAGCAAGAGCCCCAGTCCGAGGATCAGCCATTGCTTGGGGCCGCCTCGCCGCAGACTCATTCGCCCGCGAGCTCCGCGCGTAGCTCGAAGAAGTCATAGACATCGGGCAGCGGCGCGCCTTCGTTTCCGAGCATGCCAGCCGATATCGATGCGAGGGAGCTCCCGATGTACATGCCCACCGGCACGGGTTCGCCCGAAAGTTGCGCCAGGCTCGACCCTGCCAGAAAGACATCGCCCGCGCCGACGGCGTCTACCTCATTGACCTCCAGTGCGGGCAGATAGTGGGTTCGAAGCCGCTGGCTTTGCTTGCTCGGTGGGTCGAACGCTAGGCACCCGCGGCGTCCCATCGTCACGATGAGGCCGCGCGAGTCACTTGCGGCAAAGTAGCGGCTTGCGAGGTTGGAAATGCCGCTCTCGGCATCCGCCAGGGCAAAACGAAGCTCGTCTTCCGTCGGTGTTGCGAGTTGGGGTCGACGAAACTTCAAGATGTTAGCTTGTCCGTTGGTGCTGACGTCCGCGAAGTAGGGCTTACCGGCGGATGACGCGAGCTCCGGGATCGCGTCGCACAACGTGCTCCCGAACAGGCCGTAGCCGAAGTCCGTGACGATCAGGCCGTCGTGCGATTCGAGCAGCTCCCGGAGTCTTCCGATGAGCTCCGTGGTCGTTTCGATCGGAATGGGCGAGGGGTTGCCCCGGTCGACCTTGAAGACTTTCTTGCCTCCGACGATGAAGCGCGTCTTCGTGTACGAACCCCGACCACGGACCTCCAAGTTGTGCACCTCGGCACCGAAGCGACGTAGCGTGTTGCGGATTCGGTCTAGGCCCTCGTCTTCTGCCGAGCAGGTAACTAGTGTCGCCTTGGCACCGAGCGCCGACGCCTGTCGTACGATCAAGCCTGCCCCTCCCACGAACCACTCGTCAGTAACTGGTTTGACTGACACGATCGGACTCTCAGAGGCGACTCGTGCGCCCTCACAGTGCGAGTAGTGATCGATGATGGCGTCTCCCAAGACGAGAATCCTCAGATCGGAGAAGCGCGAAATCGCGTTCTTCAGGCGCGCAGGAGTGATTTCGTTGATTCGACAGAAGCGCTGAATCTTCTGTTGCTCCATGTCGAGCGTGTTTCCCTTGCGGCGACCGATCTCAGTCGACGAGAAGATCACATCGCCCGATCCTAGGACCACGCGTCCGCCGTAGGATTCCACGATCGCCTTCTCGTTGGCGAAGCGAGGGTCGCTCTTGGATTCGTATTCGCGGCCTTTGACGTAGATGTCGGGCTGGAGTGTCTCCAAGACGGGGCCTGCCCATTCGTCTTTGCTCAGGGCCACGTAGTCGACACAGGCGAGCTCTGCCAAATTGTCCAGTCGCAGGTCTTCCGGAATGTAGGGCCGATCGTATCCCTTCATGACCACATCGTCGCTGCTGACAGTCACGATCAGAACGTCACCGAGGCTGCGCGCGAAACGCAGATACCGAATGTGACCGGGATGTACGATGTCGAAGCACCCGTGGCACTGAACCACGGTCTTTCCGCTCGCACGCAGCTTGGCCCGTTCGACGCCCAGGTCGTTCACGTCGAAAATCTTGCGGTCGACCTCAGGAGCTCGCACGGGCTTTGCTCCATGCAATCAGAACATCGACTAGCTCGTCTCGGTCCGATGAGCTGAGCTCTGGCGATACCGGCAGGCTCAAGATTCGTCGAGCCAAAGATTCAGTGTGTGGCAGGCTCACCGGAGCAAGCGACTCGAATGCACGCTGCTTGTGGATGGGAATCGGGTAGTGCACTTTCGCATCGAACCCGCGATCCGCGAGGTGCGCCAACAGCTCGTCACGTGCGTCGTGTCGAATCACGAAGGCGGTAAACGCCGGCTCGCACGACTCGGTAATGGAAGTCGAATTCAAAATGGCCCCCGAGAGCTTGCCGATACGCCGCTCCATGGGTACGCCGTGCTCCCGTCCAGTCGTTCAAATGAGCTAGCTTTACCTTGAGAATCGCGGCTTGGAGGGTGTCCAGTCGCGCGTTCTCACTGACGTAGTCGACGTGGTCACGGTCACGGTGCCCCAGTGTGCGCAGCTTCCGCAATAGCTCGGCGAGCTTGGAGTCGTTCGTCGTGATGAATCCGCCGTCGCCGCAGGCTGCCAACGACTTGAGAGGATGAAGCGAGAAGCAGCCGGTTCCAACGCTTCCCACGCTGCAGCCCTGGTAGGTCGCTCCGATGGCTTGCGCGCAGTCTTCGATCAGACGCAAGTCATGCTTTTCGCAGAAGCGTTTGATGGATTCCAAGTCACAAGACACGCCGCCTAGATGGACAGGGACGACTGCCTTGGTGCGTGGGGTGAGCTTGGCGAGAAGCAGTTTGGGATCCATTAGCGCGGTGTCTGGGTCGACGTCGACGAAGATCGGAGTGGCGCCAACCAAGAGGATTGCGGTAGCGGTAGCGACATACGAATGGGCCACCGTGATGACCTCGTCTCCCGGACCGATGCCGCAAGCACGCATCACCAGCGTCAGTGCTGCCGTTCCGGAGCCGACTCCAATGACGTTCTCTATCCCGAGCTTGCTCGCCAGAGCGCTCTCGAGCTCCTCGACTTCGGGGCCATTGATGAATTGCCCGTGACGGATTACCCGCTCGACTGCCTCTAGGATTTGCGGTCTAAGCGACGCATTCTGCTTCACGAGGTCGACGTAAGGAACGGTGCTCATGAAGCACGCTTCGTGACGTTTTTCCAAACGTCGGGTCGGGCCTTCATCCACACCACGTTCCGGTAGACCTCGGAGTGGCTGTTGGGCACTTTGCCCGCACCGTAGGCCTGGCGAAGCTCCTTGACGGCCGTGACTAGGTCGCGGCTGGGTTCGAATGCAAGCAGATCGAGTGCCTTGTCGGCGCAGAGGTGGTACGAACGCGGATCGTCCGATGGAACCGTATCGATCGGCAGGGACGGATCGAGCTCATCGCGGATCATCTCAGCGAGACCCATGACTGAAGCGTTCTCGCGGCAGATGTTGAACGCTTGTCCCGAGATCTTCTCAGCAGGGGCAGTGATCAATGTTCGGTAGAATGCGCTCAGATCTCGAACGTGCACGTTCGGTCGCATCTGAGCTCCGCCGAAGACGCGGATTCGCCGATCGGTCAGACCTTGGTCGGTCAACAGGTTTATGGTGAGATCGAGCCGTAGGCGCGGTGAGTAACCGCACACCGTTGCGGAACGGACCGAAACACCCACGAAGCTTTCGTCGATGAGTCCGTTCAGGATCGTCTCACCCTCCGCTTTGCACTTCGCGTAGATGGTGATCGGATCGAGTGGCAGGTCCTCGGTCACGTTCTCCGTGTCCTTGATGCCATAAACACTCGCCGATGATGCGTAGAGAAACCGCGTGACGCCGTGTCTTTTCGCCGAATGCATCAAGTGATCGACAGCTTCGAGATTCACGCTGCGTGTCACCTCGGGGTCCAGCGCGGAGCTCGGATCGTTCGAGATGGCTGCCAAGTGAATGATGGTATCGAAGCGGCCTCGCTCGAGCACGGAGTCCACGAAGTCGAAATCTCGTATGTCCGCCCGCACCCTCCGGCACCGCTCGTGTACGATTGGGTCGCTATTCGGATCGGTCCCGTAGAGAAACGCATCGAGGACAGTGACGCTGTAACCGTCGTTGATGAGCTCCGGCACCAACACGGCGCCAATGTAGCCCGCGCCCCCCGTAACGAGAATCTCGTGATTCGACATTTCCACCCCTTGTATTCAAGTAAGATATCCTAACTGCGGGGTGAATGAAAAATGACGACAACCGGGGTCCTCTTCGACTTGGATGGCGTCCTCGTCGACTCAGCTGCGCTGCATCTTCGCGCCTACGAGCACGTATTCCAGAACGCGGGGCTTGGCTTCCCGGATGCCGCAAGGAAGGCGGTATTCGACGGTCAGCCGAGGGCGAGCGTGCTCGACATCGCGCTCCCCCGATCGCATGCGGATCTCAAGCGAAGGCTCTCCGAGGCGAAGCCTGAAGCTTTGAAGGCGATTCTCGCCGATGAGGCGGATTGCGGCGCGCCCGGAGCCAAGGCGACCGTCGATGCGTTGGGGCGCGCAGGGGTGCCGCTCGGTGTCGTGACCAATAGCAGAGCCCCCGATGCGTGGATTGAAAAGCTCGGGATCCGAAAGCATTTGCGCGCCGTAGTCACGGGTGACGATGTATCTGCACCGAAGCCATCTCCGGAGGGATATCTCATGGGTGCCAATCGCCTTGGCATCCTTCCGAGCCGTTGCTTGGCAGTTGAAGATTCTCGGGACGGCTGGCTCGCGGCAACACGCGCAGGTATGCGCGTCATTCTCGTGGCGGATCGCGCGCCGGATTGGATTTCCGACGACACCGAGGTGTTGCAGCAGCTCGACCCAGATTGGATGCTTCGCAGGCTCAGGGTCGAGGCGGAAGCTCGCCCGTAATGGGTTGGTCGTCCGTATATCGGCTGCGTCCGGTGGTTCCGTTCGGCATCTCCATCACCAAGGCATCGTCGATCGGGATTAGCGCGACCTCACAGGGCTTCTCGTTCCACCAGGTGATGTAGCCTTCGCGACCTGGAAACGTTGCCAGTAGTTTTTGGTCCTGTTCGACGGAGAGATGGTTCGCCCAGATGACGTCGTTCTCGAAGTCCGGATCGTTCACTGGCCACCAGAAGACGAAGTGCCGAGGGGGAGCACCGGACCCTTGGTTGCACGTTGCAGCCCAGGGGCGATTCACGAAAACTACCGCGTTGCGGATGTCCTGCTTCTCGACGGCTTCTGGCGCTCTCCTCGTCATCTCGCCGATCTCGCCAACCGTCGAGATACGGTACGGGCTGAACAGCAAGACCGACGCTGCGACGAACGCCAGAAAGAGATTTCGAGGTAGCTCAACGTCGGTCGGTGAAATCCGTTGCACCCAGACACTGGCCCTCTGGCCTCCGAGCACGGTCAGAACCAGCACAGGCAAAGCCAACTCGAACCAGTGCGTTGGTCCGAAGGTGTCGATCCCTACGTCGAAGACCCACAGATGAGTCGCCACATAAGTCGCGACGCTTGCCCACCATAAGGAGGCGCGCCGCAGTCCAATGGCCAGCGGGATGAACGCAAAGGAGAATGGCCAGCCGAATGACGACATGTTCAATCGCAACAGTCCTGCCGTGGTCATGCTCAGCATCTGTGCAAGCTCACCGTGAGCGAGCATGACCGTTCCGTCCGCGCGCTCTGGCATGACGTGGGAGAAACGAAAACCGTTCTCGATGCCGTACTCGAATGCGCGTTGGTAAGCGACGCGAAAAGGTGACCCCGTTTGCTCCGCGTTGATCGCCAGAAAGATGGCCGCCAGCACGACCGTCGGAAGCAAGAACCACGAGATGTTGGCGAATTCCCTTTTCGAGACTTGTCTCCAAGCCCACAACAAGCCCCATGGCAATGCAACCGCGATAGCGGAGGCGGGTCTGATGAAGAACGCGATGGCCAGTGACAGCCCAAACGCGAAATGGATCGCGCCTCCAGCACCCTGCAACGCCAGGGTCACGAACCACAGCGCGTACGTGAGCGCGCCTAGCGCGGAGGTGTGAGAAAGCTCCGTCGCAGCTGCGATTTGGATCATGGGAGAGGTCAAGAAGAGCAGAACGCCGAGGCGAGCCCATTGCACGCCGACGACCTTTTTCAGTAGCTCGTAGAGAGCAGGAACCGTGGCTCCCGAGACCAGCGAGTTGACGTAGCCGGTGACGCCGAACGGTGCTCCGACAGCCATGATGGCTGGCCAACCCAGGAAGTACTGGGAGAACATGCGTCCGTCATTCACCATGAACGCATGGTCGAAGAAGAGCTTGAGGGGGTGTGAGGGCGCGGTCAGTCGGCCGGAGGCGAGAAGTTGAGCAGAGAACCGGTAGACGGATTCGTCATCGGCGAGCACACCCCCGCGCAGCACGAGTCCACGGATCGCGGCGGGGATGATCACTCCGAGTGCCGTCGCGACCAGCAGGAAGCCGCGGGTCTCTTTGGACCATGCCCGGCTTCCCAATCGCGTGGCGCCAATGGCGATGCAGATCGCACCGGCGCCGCCAAGCAAACCGTATGACAGCGCGAACACGATGAATCGATAGGATGGAACGCCCGTGTTTCCGAGGCCGAGGGCCCATCCCTCGTGTGCCGGTGCCATCATCTGAAACGCCGCCCAGAACACCAGCCCGAGGAGTATCCAGAGAAGCGCGGAGGTCTTCATGCTTGCGGTGGCCAAATCGCAAAAATTCTAGCCCAATCCGATGTCCTGACCGAAAAGATCGCCGAAACGGTCGGCGCCAGCTGTCGGTCCGATCAGCACATCCGTTGTTTGGTTGGAATGCCCCACTGTTGCTATCATCTCGTTTCCCTTGACGACGAACAGCACACACACCGAAACCGCGCTCGAAGACCCCAGTGAAACCTTGGTCGTGGTGGTCCCTTGTTACAACGAGGAAGCGAATATCGAGCACACCGTCGAAGCGATTCGCTCCGTTGCAGAGGAGCTCCCAATGCGGGTGGACGTGCTCCTCGTTGACGACGGATCAACGGATCGCACGAAGGACAAAATCACCGAAATTTGCGAGCGATTCGGATACTCGGCGATGTACAACGAGCGGAACCGCGGTGTCGGCTGGTCGCTGCTGGAGGCCTACAAGAGGATCGCCCCCGAGCATTGGGTGACCATCATGCCCGGGGACAATGAGATCGACTTCGCCTCGATCAAGGGCTTCGTCGAGGGTCGCCACCGTTTCGACTTGATTCTCGGCTATCTGCAAAACCCGGTGATTCGTCCGCTCGGGCGGCGGCTTTTTTCCGTCGCCTACATGCGCACCGTACGAATCATCTACGGTTTTCCATTCCGCTATCTCAATGGCATGAAACTGTTCCGTGCCAGGGTGTTCCAGAAGATCGACGTGGAGGCATCAGGACACGCTTTCAATTCGGAGTTGCTCGCCAAAGCCATTCTTCGCAATCCTTCATTGAGGATTGGGGAGGCACCTTTCGTCGCACGGGGTAGGGCCACGGGAAACTCGAAAGCGATTCGCCCGTCGGCGGTGATGCAGTCGGTGGTCGAAGTCGGCCGAGGATGGCGTTCGGTGTCGAAGTTCCGAGACGAAGTCACCCGCAGGACTTAGGCGCGCAGTGCGTCAGTCAATCGTGCCGCTACGCGAGCGATATCTTCGCTGTGGTAGCGCATGTCGATGGGGATCGAGAACGAGCGTTTGGAGAGACGCACGTGTTCTTCGGGAACTCCCTCGAGGAGCGCCTCATTCATCGGCCACAGCCGGGATGGATAGACCCCGTTTGCCACGAGTGTTGCGTGAACGCGCGCGCAATGCTCCTCCTCGTCGAATACGCAGAAGGCCGAAAACGGAACGCTGCCGTCCGATGACGGCTGAAGAATTTCGAAAACCAGAAAGCATCGGAGCCTGTTGCGCGAGGTTTCTGAAATTGCGTCGTCGAGCTTCGTCCCAGTCCTTCAACGGGAACGAAGCCAATGTGGCCCGAGAGAGCGGCGTCATCGAGGAGATCTCCTCTCCCATGAGTCTTTGTTCGCCCGACTCCAGCAGTGGGCGGAACTCCTGCTTCGAGATCGGATGACCCTGCAGATAGAGACGCTTCAGCAGCATGCCGGTCAGTTTCTCGAACGCACCCATCTGGAGCTCGGACGTGAGTCGAGGCATCGCAGGCAGGTCGTGACCACGGGGTGACCAGAGCGCACCGCCGTCGGCGAGCGGATACAGCTTCCGCAGAGACGAGAAACAAAAATCTGCCTTGGACGTTCGCGCCCAGGCCGACGTCGGTGCGTGCGTATGATCCTCGATGATCTCTGCGGCGAAGCCGTCCGGAATCGAGACGTCGGGAGCGCCGCGAAGGCCAAAGTAGTTGATGACCAGGACGGCGTCTCCGGGTCGTTCGTCGATCTTCGACAAATCCAGATTGCCATCGAGTGGACTGTCTGGATAGACGAGGAGCTCGATGCCTTGGCCGAGAACAGCGCGCACCACTTCCTGGCAGAAGTAACTGGGAATCCACCAGCGACGGTGTCTTGCTAGCTTTGCAACGAGTCGAAGCGCGTCACGACCGCATCCCGTCAGTAGACCGTTCGCCCAGGGCGCCTCCTCGGGTGCTCCCTGCGGCTCGAAATCGGCGAGATGAAACAGGGAGCCTACCTCCCAGTGTTTCGGTGCAGGGGTCATCGAAGCATGTCCGCGAGATCCGTTCCTTCGAGCTCGGAAAGTATCGCGTCACGGATTGCTGGTTGAAGCTCGGACCGCCAGCGGTCCTTGACAGACGGTGCGCGGAAGACCGAGTAGTCGCCAGAAACCGCCGAGCTTTGCGACTTGCGCAGAAACTCCGCCGTCTGTGCTGTGTACTCGAGATCGAGCCAGTCGAACAAAGCAGCCGTCTGCCGCTCGGCATGGTTTACGAACTCTTCGTAGCGAACCAATCGGAATTGGTCCGGTCGTTCGCGAGCGAGTCGTAGGTGCAGGCGCGTCACCCAACACCAGTCGTCGAATCCGAAAAAGTCGCCATACCCGGATTTCTTGGCCGCCCCCGAGCGCCAGTGTTCTAGCGGATCGGCTTCAGGTGGAAATTCCTTGGGTGCCGTCAGCCAGGAGTGAATCGCTCCACAAGGATGTCGAACGATCGCCAACATCTTGAGCTCGGGAAGTAGCTCTAGCATCTCCTCGGTTAGGTTCTGAAACCTGTTGTACTTGATGACCAGTAGGCTTGGATTCGCTTCCTTCTGCGCGAAGGTGGGGTACTCGCCGGCTTTTCGCCTGCTCGTCTGGCTCATGAAGTCGTTCTGAGAAACGTACGACCCCCTTAGAACCCTCTCCCAATCTTCGCGAGTTGCCCCCTCGCGAATCTGGTTCTTGAATTCATACGAGAACAGCGGAGACATGCGGTATTGAACATCCGGGCTGCTATCGACGATCTGACCGATCCAGCTGGTGCCGGAACGAGGCATACCCGTAATCGCTGCCACTCGGGAGTACATGAGACTATCCTCGGTCCATGAGCACGTTGTACCTGTAGTGTGCCGTGTTCAGGCTCGGGCTCTGCGGCAAGATCTTGGCTCGAAAACCGTTTTCGGCTGCAGCCCGTGTAATTTCAGATCGAGTCCACCATCGGCCCATGACTTCCCTTCCTTCGCTCCGCTGTCGCTCATATGCCGCTCGCCGCTCCGCGGTGTCAAAGAAGCTCCACTTCGCTTCGTCGTCCAATACTCCGGAGAACAGAATGGTGGCGCGCGCCGCAGCCACCGATGAAAGCCCGTGAAGGATTCTCGTCAGCTCCCGAGGATCGAAGTAAGCGAGCGATTCGACCATGCAGATCTTGTCGAATGCGGCCGCTTCCAGGATCTGGTCGAGGTCGAGGACGGATCCCTCGATGTACTCCGCATTCGGAGCCGAGTGGTGTTGACGTGCGATTTGGATCATAGGTTTCGAGAAATCGACGCCAACGACGCTCTTGCAGGCGCGTGCGAGCCGCACCGTCAGGAGTCCGTTCCCGCAACATAGATCCAACAGACGGTCTCCTGGTGCGAGGTCCAGCAGCTCGACGAGCTCGTCGAGAACGACGTTCAACTCGCGAGCTGGCGTGGGTATTCCGCCGTTGGCTGTCCGCCCAACTTGGCGGCAGAAGTCGCCCTCCGCAAATTTTCGCGGGAACTCTTCCCAATAGTCGCGCCAGTCGATCATGACCCCTCAATCCTCCTCATTGACTAACTCGAGCTGAGAGCATTCTTGAGCGTCGCGACGATCCGCGAGATGTCCTCGCTCCCAACGTCCTGGTGAATCGGCAGATTGAGGATCTTTCTTGAGATCTCGTGCGAAACGGGGAATCGAGCCGGTTCGATCGCTGCGATCAAAGTGTGGTAGAGCGCGACGACGCCCACCCCCATCGCGCGCATTCTCTTATAGACGTCGAATCGATCCGCGCTCTCGATCAATACGGGAAAGTTCAGCGGTACCGCGTCATCTTGGAGTCGATCCCAGAAGGGAGTTATCCCTGACAGACCCTCCAGCTCCGAGCTCATCCGCCGATAGTTCTTCAGGCGTTGTTCGGCAATCGCATGGAAAGCGGCGTCACGCCAGAGCCGCACCGGCAAATCGGAACAGACGAGTGTAGACGGTAGAGCTCCGAGATCTGGCGCGTTTCGGGCACGCTGCAGGATACCTCCGTTCTCGCAAGGAAGAACCTTGTGAATCGAATAGAGTGCATAGTCGCCAGTGTCTCCTACGGATTGCTCTGGTCGATCGATGCAGTGGCAACAGTCCTCGACGAGCATCGCACCACTCCGCTCGCAGAGTCGCTTCGCTTCGCCGAGCTCGGGTTGAAGACTTCCGAAATAGTGGATCGTGAGAACTGCGAAGACATCGTGCCTTGCCAATTCGCCTTCGAGGCTCTCCAGGTCGATGTGGAGCGCGTGATCGAGCGCATAAAATCCGTATGGAATGCCGAGCGCGATCAGAGGGTCGAAGATCCCCGAGCCCTCGAGCGGAGAATGCCCGACGTACGCAGGAAGCAGAATCCTGGACTTACCGCCCGGCCACGTGTGGCGAAGAAGATGTGTGAAGCCGTCTCTCGCGCGCGCGCAGAATTGCCTATGGCGGTCAAAGCTCTCTCGATCGGAAGGTTCTTTCTCTACACTCATGGCTCGACCGATTCGAACTTGCTGCGTTCGCGCGAAAGATGCTCGACGATACGCGTCGGTGAGTTCCACATCATGACATCCACTATGGAGAGCATCGGAATGTGCTCGTATCCGCGGGTTTCGTAGCTGAGGTCTTCGAACTCGCGAATGCTGAGTTTGATTCCAGCATCCGCAAAAGCCTGAGCGTCGAAGAGGTCGCGTCCTCCAGGTGGGTTTACATACTCCGAGGCTCCCATCGCTTCGCTGATTCTCAGTGCCCAGTCGCCAGGCCCCTCGATTGCACCGATGGGTAGGTCCATCTCCGAAAAGAATAGTGGGGAGAAATCGATCTCGAGGTGTGAGCAGAATTCGGAAAGGATCTGAACGGAGAGCTGCGCCAACGAGTCGGTATCAGACGCGAGGCTGCGCTCCACGAGGAGGCACGTGTCCTCGAAGAATGGCGCTCTCTTCCGGTAGTGTTCCAGCTGGCGGATGATGAGGTCACGCCACTCGCGGCCGGCGACGAGTCGGACGTCGCGGATCGGAGTTCCGCGGCTCACTTTGCCTGTCTGCGCTTTGATGTACTGCCAGCCGGAAGTCGGGTGGAGAATTCGATTTCTCACCATCCAGCTCTTGGGCCGGTAGTCGGCAACATCGAAGACCACCCATTGGTCGCACAGCGAGATCAGGTCGAAATAGCCAAGCGCCGGGGCGAAGTATGGCTGCATGATGCCTAGTCTCATCTTGATTCGGGTGGCAGTCATACCGCCATTCCCTAAGCCAAAACACTAGCATGGGAGCGACCCTCGGCCTCTTTTTTGGTAACGCGAGCGGTCTTGACCCGTTCTAAGCGGTACCTATGAAAAGGCAGATGCTGCACGACCGACTTGCGAGCGACTTCCGCCGGGCGCGTGCGCAAACCGAAGCTCTCGCCGCGCCGCTCTCCGCCGAGGACCAGTGCGTTCAGAGCATGGCAGACGCCAGCCCGACGAAGTGGCATCGAGCCCATACGACCTGGTTCTTCGAAACCTTCGTCTTGAGGCAAGCCGGCATCGAAGGCTTGTCCCCAAGGTCTTACGCTTTCTTGTTCAACAGCTACTACAACACTGTCGGTGCTCAATACGATCGCCCGTCACGCGGGCTTCTAAGCAGGCCCAGCGCCGACGACGTGCGTGCATATCGTCAACGCATCGATGACGCGGTGCTCGAGCTGCTCGCATCCGAGCCAGGTGACGAGCTTCTTCGCCGCATCGAGGTCGGACTGCATCACGAACAACAGCATCAAGAGTTGATCCTGACCGACATCAAGGATCTGCTCTCCCGCAATCCACTGGATCCGAGCTACGTCGACCAAGTTCCCGACTCGGGGTCCGGGTATCCAACACCTCCAATGCGATGGCAGAGTCACGAGGGCGGCGTCGTTTCCATCGGCTGTGACCCGATTCGATTTCATTTCGACAACGAAGGCCCAGCTCACGAAGTGCTCCTTCGCGCGTTCGAGCTTGGGCAGCGTCTCGTGACCAATGCAGAGTACCTCGCGTTCATCGACGACGGCGGATACGAGCGACCTGAGCTTTGGCTCAGTGCTGGCTGGGACATCGTGCAGAAGAAAGGCTGGCAAGCGCCTCGATATTGGCGAAGGGACCTGGCTTCCTGGAGCACGTTCACGCTCCATGGTCGACGTGGGGTTCGCCAAGAAGAGCCCGTAGTGCACGTCAGTTACTACGAAGCCGATGCCTACGCGCGCTGGTCCGGTTCTCGCCTCCCGACGGAGCAGGAATGGGAGGCCGCAAATTCCGACCCTGAGCCGGCGCTTCCATGCGGCCGGGAGCCGCTGGTGCATCCGAAGGCGCCTAGCCCTTATGGCGCCGCCTGGCAATGGACCAGCTCGAGCTACTCCGCCTATCCGGGATATCGCACGGCAGAGGGCGCGCTCGGCGAGTACAACGGGAAGTTCATGTGTGGCCAGTACGTCTTGCGCGGCAGCAGCTCCGTCACCCCGGCCGGCCACGCTCGCCGTACGTACCGAAACTTCTTTCCCCCTGAGGCTCGCTGGCAGTTCAGCGGCATCAGGCTGGCTCGGGACGGCGGTTGATTCGATGATCGCATTCGATCCGTGGAGCACCGAGGAGCGCGTTCGCGTCGTCGACCTTCACCCTGACTTGGGTGACATCAGAGCCGAGGCCACCGATGGACTGCGGCGGAGCCAGAAGAAGCTTCCCTGCAAGTACTTTTACGACGCCCTTGGGGCGCGGCTCTTCGAGGCGATCACCGAGCTCCCCGAGTACTATCCGACCCGCACCGAGCTCGGGATCATGAATGCTTCCGTTCATGAGATGGCGGAAGCGATTGGTGGGCATGCCACCCTGGTGGAGTTCGGGTCTGGGGTCGGCCTCAAGACGCAGAAGCTCCTCGACGCCTTGATCGAGCCGACGGGTGTGGTGCTCGTCGACATCAGCAGGGCTGCGCTCGAGGCCTCCGCGTACCAGCTTGCCGAGCGATACGACGACATGGAGGTCATCGCGGTCTGTGCGGACTATACCCAGGCTCTTCGTCTCCCCCGTCCGAACCGGCCTAGCGCTCGCACGGTTGCGTTCTTCCCTGGAAGCACCATCGGCAACTTCACCCACCCCGAGGCGATCGTTTTTCTCGAACGAGTTGCGGAGCTGGTGGGGCCCGGTGGCGGACTACTCGTCGGCATCGACAGGCGGAAAGACACCGAAGTCATCGAGAATGCGTACAACGATTCCCTTGGGGTCACGGCAGCGTTCAACCTGAACGTGCTCCGGCGGCTCAATCAAAGCGGTGCGAATTTCGATCTCAGCAAGTTCCGGCACCACGCGCCCTTCCTCGAACACGAAGGTCGAATCGAGATGCGGCTGATCAGCGAGGTCGAGCAGTCGGTTCGAATCGGAACGTCGAGCTTCGTGATGCAGGCGGGCGAATACATCGTCACCGAACATTCTCACAAGTACGAGCTCGCCCAATTCGAGGACATGGCCCGCTCGGCGGGATTTCGGCTCACGAAGCACTGGAGCGATGAGCGCGACTGGTTCAGTCTTTGCTTCCTAGAGGTCGACGCACACATGCGCTACTTGCGTGCGTGCCTCGCGACGACGTCGAATTCCCCGGAATAGACGGAGGCGCTGTATCGAAAGCTCTCGTCGACGTCGGTGTACGTGAGCTCGAAACGGTACGTGCCTGCCGTGGCGCTCTCTCCTGCGGGACCTTCGAAACTCGCGAAATTCGTCACGACGAACGGTCGGCTCGCCCCTGGACGAAGCTCCACGGAGCCAACACGGCACTTGGCCGCATGGAAAGGCTCATAACCTTTCTCCCAGGCGTCCTCCTTCTTTCTGGCACGATAGAAGGGGGTTCCGCATATCGTCTTGAGCCAGATCCTGCGCTTCGCGTCGTTGTGGACGCGTGTCTTGACTTGGTCTCCAAAGCTCAGCGAGGCAGGGCGAGCCTCGACTCGAATGTCTCGAGCCTCGGTTTGAACGACCGCACGACAGCCCTTCCTCGTCCACCGACGGCTCGACGGGCACTCGCAAGGCAAACAGGACTCACATCGTTCGTTCGGTGGGCATTCGGGGCAGCCGACGTAGGTACCGCGAGTGGTCTCGCAAAGCGCCTGTACGCTTTGCCCTCCTCGAAAAAGCTCCGGCGGCTTGCTGGTGAGGACGCAGGCGCCTTTGAAGCACTTCCCAAAAGGCGTTTCGCACGCGAAGTCGCAAACCGCGAGCTTCTCCTGGCCGCGGCATTCAGCGATCTTGCGCTGATAATGGATGAGGCTTGCTTCGTTGACTGCGACACCGCATTCACAACCCTTCGACGTGCAGCTCGTTTCGACGACTCCGCACGCCTCGCCTTCCTCGCAGGACCGATCAGCCGACGTGATTTCGATGCGCTCGAGTCGTGGAACTGGTTCATCGCACCCAGAGAGCGCGATGCCAATCGCCACGATCCACCAAGCTCGTCTCTTGCCCCCCATCTCATGTCTCCTACCGAAGCTCGCGCCCGGTGGCAAGATAGGGCCGATCGACCGGCGACTTAGGACCCTTGAAGCCGCGCGATGCGCTCTTCGAGGGGAGGGTGCGTCGCCATGAGCTTCAGCATGCCTTCTCCGCGAATTCCGAACGCCGTCAAATTGTCCGGAAGCTGAGATGGGGCGTCCCGCATCGTCCTGAGCCGGTTGAGAGCCGAGGCCATGGCGCCGGCGCTTTCGAGATTGGCACCACCGGCGTCTGCTCGGAACTCCCGCCGTCTCGAAAACCAGGCCACGATGATACTGGCGACGATGCCGAAGACGAGCTGAAGGGCCATGTAGATCATGAATCGGCCGCGATCGAACTGGCTCGCGATGATTCGCGCCAGAAAGAGAACGAAGGTGTTGAGCACGCCCTGAATGAGTGTGAGGGTGACCATGTCACCGTTGGCGATGTGGGACACCTCGTGCCCGAGGACTGCTTCGACCTCGCTCTTGTTCATGAGACGGAGCAGGCCCGTGCTGACGGCGACGAGCGCGCTGTTTCGGAACATGCCGGTCGCAAAGGCATTTGGGTCGGGCGATTCGAAAATAGCGACCTCGGGCATTCCGATTCCCGCTTGCTCCGCCTGTCGGCGAACGGTGCTGACCAGCCACTGCTCGATCTCGTTCGACGGAGTTTCGATCACGTGCGCCCCAGTCGACCGCTTGGCGACCCACTTCGAGATCGCCAAAGAGAAGATCGACCCTCCAAACCCGAACAGGGCACACCAGATGAGCATGCTGATGTACGGCGCGTTCGGCGGAATTACCCCGAGCGCGGTGAGAACCGCCATGGCGATGGCCGCCATGAACAGAACAGCGATATTCGTAGCCAGAAACAGCAGAATTCTCAGCATTCACATACTCCTGAGGGCACATCTTAAGACCCCTCACATCGTTCGACAACTACACCCGAGGCGCTTTTCTTATTCCTTCGAAAGCCACTATTCGGCGCAGAGGTCTTGGCCGAGGGCGTCCCGTTGGGCTGCTGAAAGCTCGGTTTCCAGCTCGACCCCCGGCATGTCGATGCCGATCGCGACGGGTGCCACGTCCCCAAGCGCGAACGAAAGGTATTGCACCGACGAAAGGCGCGTCTCGCCCACCTGACGTGGGTCCCAGCTAGGCTGCACCTTCGTGCCGTCGGGCAACTTCGCGTAGATGTGCTCGTTGAGGCCCATCCAGGCTTGGAGCTTCACGTCCCGCTCGCGCTCGTCGTCGATCCCGACCATGAGCGTACATCCGATCGCCCCTTTCGGGTGGATCAGCTCGTTGTACGTGTCGAGCTCGTGCCGAATGTCCTCTTCCCGCACGATTTGCTCGATGCGCATCATTTCTTGAATTTGATAGCGCACGGTTTCGTGGTTCTCGAAGAGGAAGGTGAAGTACTCACCGACGAGAATGCGGCGCACGGACTTTGCGCGAAGCGCGGATTCGCGGATCTGATCACGCCGTTCAACGTACGTGACATAATCGAGAAGCTCCGAACGTTCGACTCGTTTCACTCCGAACCTCCTTCAGCCGGATCGCCCGAGGGTAACGCTTTCGGACGGGCGAAACCATCCTCACGATACGCGCGTGCGAGAATCGACATGGGATGCATCGGCTTCACGCCGGCATGCTGCTGAAACTGAATCGCGGCCAGGGGGCAATCGGTCGCCCAAATTTCTGCGTCTGACCCTTTCATCTCGTCGAAGGCCTTCTGTCCGACTCGAATGGAGTATTCGAAACCTTCGGTCGTCATCGCATGGGTTCCGTCGTGCCCACAGCACTCCATCACGGTGGTAGGCGTGACACCAGGAATCTTGCGTAGAAGGTCACGGCCCTTGAACCCCACGCCCTGCGTGCGCAAATGGCAGGGTGCGTGATAGGCGACCTTTTCGCCGGGCGAGCTCTTGAAGTCGGTGTTGAATCGTTCTTCGTTGCGCAAAGACCAGAGGTATTCGCTCGGGTCGGCGACGGCTTCAGCGAGCCTCACCGCGCGTTCCCGATCTTCGCCTTCGAGCAGCTCCGGGTACTCACGCCGAAGCATCATCGAGCAGGTGGGGTTCAGTGCGATCACCTTCGCACCGGCATTCACGTGCGGCATCAGGCGATCCAAATTTGCGTGAGCCTTCTTTCGAAGCAGCTCGAGATTGCCGCTTTCCCAAGCGGGCATGCCGCAGCATTCGAGGCCTTTCTCGCAACGGACGTCCACTCCGTTCTTTTCGAGCACCTCGACGGTGTCCATCCCAATTTGCGGCTCGTTCCCCTGCACGTAGCAGGTTTGAAAGAGCACGGCTTCGCCGCCCACGCCCTTGCCAGTCAAGCCTGCGCCCTTCGCCCAGGACTCGAAGGTCGTCTGCGCGAACTCGGGAAGCAGCTTGCGGCGATCGATGCCCACGAGTTTTTCCATGAACCAGCGGTGAATTCCGACTCGGTTCATCACGTTTGCCAGTCCGAAGCTCGCGCGCGCCGCTGCGCCGGCGCGGTCCGGATCCTCGAGGAGCTTGAGTCGTAGCTTGTGGGGTTGCTCGTGCTTGCGGTACCGAATTGCGTCGTAGCGATGGACGAGCTTGGGAAAGTCCAGTTGGAACTCGTGCCCGTCGCGCGGGGTGTAGGGACACTGTACTTCACAGAGCTTGCACTGGAAGCAAGCATCCATGACGCGTTCCGTGTCGAATGGCGTCAGTTTTCGGACGTCGCCGTCATGCTGCTCGTCGATCGCGGAGAACAGAATCGGAAACGAGTCACAGTACTTGAAGCACATGCGGCAGCCATTGCAGACCTCGAAGACGCGCCCGATCTCTTTTTCGAGCGCGTCTTCGTCCCAGTACTTCGCTTCGCTGGGGTCGTAGCTCAGCCCTTCGGTGGGTTGGTACGATATCTGCCGTTTGGCCTCGTCACTCACTCGCGTGGCTGACCTTGCTCAGGAGATCTCGTCGAGAAGCGACTGGAACCGTCCCGCGTGGGACTTCTCGGCCTTGGCCAAGGTCTCGAACCAGTCCGCGATCTCGGCGAAGCCCTCTTTGCGCGCGGTCTTCGCGAATCCGGGGTACATGTCGGTGTATTCGTGGGTTTCGCCAGCGACGGCCGCGGCGAGGTTGAGCGCGGTGTCGCCGATCGGCAGACCCGTAGCCGGATCGCCGACCTTCTTGAGGTAGTCGAGGTGTCCGTGCGCATGGCCGGTTTCACCCTCGGCAGTCTCGCGGAAGTTACCCGCAACCTCCGGGTACCCTTCGACGTCCGCGACCTTCGCGAAGTAGAGGTAGCGTCGGTTGGCCTGCGATTCACCAGCGAATGCCGCTGCGAGATTTTCGTGGGTCTTGCTGCCCTTGAGCTCTGACATGGTTTGTTCTTCCTCCGATGGT
The DNA here is from genome assembly GCA_963786865.1 of uncultured delta proteobacterium. Lineage (GTDB taxonomy): Bacteria > Myxococcota_A > Polyangia > Polyangiales > Houyiibacteriaceae > SG8-38. The sequence goes on from CAWBAV010000006.1 coordinate 107,720, forward strand.
GTTGGGTATGCTCGACCAACATAGAGCACGCTTCGTGCGAGTCGAGACCGTGAGTTATCCCGGTCTTTTCCCTCCTCGTCAACGAGTTGTCGCCCAGGAAATGAGGCCGGACCGCGGGCATGGCGCGACCGAGCCCCGAATGAGGCCTTGGCTCCGACTCGCGTGTCAAGCGGCCGATTGGCTCGGCCCGGCGGGGTCGCTTTCGTCGCGATACACTTCGCTGCGGTAGTAGTGGTAGTAACCGCCGTCAAAATAACCCTCAGCACCCCGTCCTGGCTCGACGTCGTTGAGGACGCCACCGAGAATGTTGGCACGAACGTCGCGAAGGCTTCGCGTTGCCGAGATGACGGCGTCACGTGTCGTAGCGCGTGCTCGAACGACGATCAGCGCGCCGCCGCATTGCGGCGCGAGAATCGCCGCGTCGGTGACGGCGCGCAGCGGCGGGCTGTCGAAGATCACTCGGTCGTACTGAGCGGCTGCTTCCTCGAGAAGTCGCGCAAACTGCTTGGTGTGCAGAAGCTCGGCCGGGTTGGGCGGCAATGGACCGCAGGTCACGACGGACAGTTTGTCGATGCCCACGTCGCGCGTGACCTGAGCTAGGGTGCGCTCTCCGACCAGCGTGCTCGTGAGGCCCGTCGTGGTTGTCGAGCTCGAACGCTTTGTGGATTCGAGGGCGGCGGAGGTCGGCGTCGACCAGCAGCACGCGTTGACCGCTTTGCGCCAGGGCAATGGCGATGTTCGTCGCGACGGTCGTCTTGCCGTCCCTCGGGTTGGCGCTGGTGACCACCATGGTCTTGTTGGGCGAATCGGCTGCCATGAACATCAGGTTCGTGCGAACGGTGCGGCATGACTCGGCTGCCATGGACATCGGGTGCGTGTGGACGATCTGGTCGACGCTCTCCACGTCGTCCTCGTGCTGCCGCTTCCTGGCGACTCGAGCCGTAGCTGGAGGTCTCCGTGCCCCCGCTTCCGACTCGGGGAAACACCCCGAGAATCGTGAGGCCGAGTCGCTCGACGTCAGGCACGTCGCGAATCCGTCGGTCCATTTGGTGCAGCAGGAAGGCGAGGCCGAAGCCGAAGAGCAGGCCGCCGAGCGCGCCACCGACGAGGTTGAAACCCACCATCGGCGAAATCGCCGCCTTCGGAATCAGCGCGCTGTCGACTACGCGCACGTGCGTGGTCCGCAGCAAGCGAGTGAGATCGGTTTCTGCAGTTCTTTGAAGCAGCAGATCGAACAGCTTCGAGCTGCTCTCCCGCTGCCGACTCAGGCGCGAATACTCGATTTCGCGAAGGTTGAGATCGAGGCCTGCCTTCTGTGCCTGATTTTGAACCTTGCTCAGCCCAGCCTCGATGGCTTGTACTTCTTCGAGGTCATCCTCGGCCACCTCGATCAGCGCATCGACTTCCTCCGTGATCGACTCTCGAATGGCCGCGATTTCTCCATCGAGCTCGCGGATCGTCGGATGGGAGTCGCCATATCGGACCGAAAGCGAGGCGCGTTCGGTTCTCTTCGCTCGGAACGAAGCTCGAAGCGCATCGAGCTCGCCATCCTCGCCTTCCACGTTGTCTTGAACCGATTCGGGATGCGTGCGCGCGTTCTTCAGTCGCTGGAGTCTAGCTTGCAGCTCGATGCGTCTAGCACGCGTGTCAGTGAGCCGTTCGTTGTACTTGCGAATCTCTTCGGCAAGAAGGTTCTGCCTGTTCTCGACGGATACCGACAGCACGTTGTGCTGCTTCTTGAAGTCGTGAAGCGCGTTCTCCGACTCGTTGAGCTGTCGTCGGGTCGAATCGAGCTGCTGGGCGAGCCACTCCGCCGCTGCGGCGGTAGACCCGAGCCGATCCTCCATCGTCTTTTCGATGTAGGCGTCGGCTATCGTATTCGCGAGCGTCGCCGCGCGCTCTGGGTCGGTGTCGCGAACCTTGAGCACTACGAGCCGAGTTTCCTTGATCGGATCGAGGGAAAGCTTGCTCTGCAGGACCTGGGCCGCGACCTCGGTCGAAACGGGCGTCCAATCCGCGCTGTCCTCCTCGCCGAAGAAGGTCGGATCGCCCGCGAGGCCAAGACGCTCGACGACGCGCTCCGCCACGGCGCGGCTCTGAATGATGAGGTTCTGCGTCTCGAAGAATTCCCGCGACATCAGGAAGTGGGAAACCTGACCCCCAACGTCTTCGATGGAGCTCCCGAGGGGCGAGGCCGGGTTGGGGTCGTACTCGAGAGTGACCGTTGCTTGATACACCTTCGGAAGGCGGAAGGTCCAGAGCGCGACCAGCGTCGTCACGGCAAGCGCGGTAACCAGGATCCACCAACGATATCGCACGACTGCGTCCTGCAACCCCCTTGGAAGGAGCGACCCCTGGTCGGCTGAAGCGCCCCGTGGCTCAGTCTCGGTTGTTAGATGTCTCACTGCCCCGCCCGCTCAGCGTTTCCCATCGCCCCGGCTGCGTCAAGGTCGGCTCCGCTAAGGCCATGGTTTTCCGGGCTTTTCGAGCTCCTCGGCCGCCTCGCAGGCTGCGCCTTCTTGCCCGTCCGCACGACAGAGCCGCCTATAGGTCAGCAGGGCGCGCTCTCGATTTCCCATGGCTTTGGCAACCCTCGCGATCGCGACGAGCGCCTCTCGGGACTCGTGGGCCTGGTTGGCGTCGTCGTAGGCTCTCAGCGCGCGCGCATATCGTTGGTGCGATTCGTAGAGCTTACCGAGGAAGATTTCCACCTCCGCGAGAGGCTTGGCCTTGCCCCTGGTCTGGCCGCGCAATCGTGACGCGACCAGCTGCAATCGGCTCTCGTCGCCGGTGGTCATGTAGATCGACGCGGCGGTGCGCAGCGCCGCAGACGGTGGGTCGCGGCTGATCAGCAATGCCTCGATCGTCTGCGACGCGCCCTCCGCATCCTCGGCCCGAAGCTGGGCCTCGGCCAACACCAGGCGTCCGTTGAGGTCGAGCTTCGGCATGCGCCCGAGGAGATCAATCGCTTCGAGAGGACGGTCGCTCGCCATGAGTCGGCGCGCCTGACGAATCGCAGGCCCAAGAAGATTCGGATCGAGCTCCCGCGCGGCTACGTCGATTGCGATCGCGGCTGACGATTGGAGCGGGAGGCAAAGCGCAGCACGATCGAGAAAAGTTGCGCCCGCCGATCCCTCGGGTGCGGCCCGCAGAGCGATTGCGGGATCCTCGCTCGAGCGGAGCAAGGAGCAAATCGTCGTTCGTGCGCTCCCTGGCTTGAGCGCCTCGGCTTGGCGGATCTCCACGAGGGCCTGGTCGCGTTCACCGAGGTCGTAGAGCCAGCGCGCAGCCAGTAGGTGCGGCGCGCTCCAGAGCGGCGCCAAGCCCTGGGCACGATTGATCCAGCGGCCCGCCGAACCCTCTCGTTCGCGGACCGAAACCTCCGCCCCGATGAGCGCGAAAATCGGCTCTGAAGGATGCAGCGAAAGCCCTTTACGCGCGAGCGCGCGGGCGGTCTCGTGATCCCCTCGCTCGAGGGCGGCTCGGCTCTCGATTTCGAGCGTGAAGACGTCCGCCCCATGGAGCGAGAGAGCAAGCGCGGCTGACAGAAGGCTGAGGATCGAGATCCATGCGCAAAGCTTGTCCAGTGGATAGTCGAACCGGATCGGAACGGAATCAGCAACGGCGCCCAAGGTGGCCGCGCCCAGCACCGCGACTCCGACGATCTCGAGAGAAAAGTCGGCGAGTTGATGCATTCCTATTGCGACCAGCCCGCAAAGCGCACCGAGTTGCGCATGGCTCCTCGTCAGCTTGAAACCTCTGCCGATCGACCAGATCACGACCATCAGCAACGCGAGCGCCACCGGAATGCCCCACTCCGAGGCCCATTGAACCGGCAGGTTCTCCGGATAGAAAAAGCGCTTGTACGTGCCTTGCTCACCGACCAAAGCCGCTGCAAAGGCGCCGCGGCCGACGCCGGCGATCGGATGACTCGCAATCACCGGCAAAGCGGCGAGCGCGCCCTCGAACTTGGGCGCGATGTTGTGGCGATTGCTGAGCTCTCGAGAGAGACCGGCACCTTCGACGACGACGGCGAGCAGCACGATCGCAAGCCCACCGATGGCGAGGAACGGCACGGTACGGTTCCTCGTGAGCGAGCGCTCGCTCTGCTTGAGCCTCCTCGCGTACAGCAGAATGAAGAGGCTCACTCCAACCGCGAGCGCGAGGATCCCGCCACGGGAAAACGACCAGATGCCCGCGAGCGAACAGGCGCTTGCTCCTACGGCCCAGGCCAGTCGCTCTTCTAGGTTTTCGGCGTCGATCGCGAGTCCAACGGCGATCGGAGCGGCCAAGGCCATCAAGCCGCCGAGGTGGTTTTCGTTCATGAGCGGCGCGAGCAGACGGGAGCTCGCATAGACCGGTTCGTAGATGCCGTAGACGTGCGTGGCGCCAGCGAGCTTGTGTGCGAACGCCACGAGTGCCATGGCGATGGAGCTCGCAGCGACGGTCTTGAGCACGCGGCGCCGCTGATGCGAAGCGGCAAATACACGCGCTGCGAGAAAGATGGCGACGATCGCCGCGCCCTTGGCGACTTCGAGCCGAGTCGCGCCCGGATCTAGCGACATGGGAACCCAGGAACGCGGGGATTCTCCGAAGAGAAGCACGTTGGCCTGCCAGGCGTCGGCCGACTCTGGGACGAGGAGGGCGACCCAGCTCATCGGCAGGGGCAGCAATTGCAGGCCTGTCCAGGCGAGCGCGGCGACCATCATCCAGTCGAGCAGCGTCGCCGCCTCACGTCGTTGGCTGATGATCTCCACGCGGCGGCTCGTCAGGATTCCGGCAACGCCCGCAAGAACGGAGACGAGCGCCACGGACCAAGGAAAAACGCCGCCGAGAAGTTGTGGGGCAACGACCAAGGCCAAGGCCATCGAGATGAGCGCCGGATCGAGCGCCAGCCTTGGAACGCTCGGACCTCGCCGGTGTCGCGCCGGGTCCCGGGCAAAACGGCTAGACCCCGCTCCTCGAAGGGACCCCGGTCTCATTGAGGCTGGTCGGCTTGATTGATGATCCGGCATCGGACGGCGATTCAGGCCCTGCTTCTAAGCCAGCGACTTGCCATTTATCGGAAAACTCGTCAACGGTTGTCTAGGATGCGCCTCAGCTGCTAACACCGCTGTGCGAGCCGGGGATGGGGGTAGGAGAGCGCGTGTTGGAGCCCTTCTTAGTTGCAGGTCGTTGTCGAGTGATTGCCGAGGTTGGGCAGGCGCACGACGGAAGCTTGGGCACGGCGCATGCCTTCATCGATGCGATTGCCGATACCGGCGCTGACGCAGTGAAGTTTCAGACGCACATCGCCGATGCGGAGAGCAGTCCCGACGAGCCCTGGCGCATCAAGTTCAGCCCTCAAGACGACACACGGTTCGAGTACTGGAAGCGAATGGAGTTCACTCGCGATCAGTGGCACGGCCTCGAATCGCACGCGGCTGAGCGCGGACTCTTCTTTCTGAGCTCTCCGTTTTCGGAAGAAGCGGTCGACCTGCTGACCGACGTCGGCGTTGCGGCCTGGAAGATCGCATCCGGGCAGATCACCGACCTCTGGATGCTCGAACGCCTCGCCAAGACGGGCTGGCCGCTGCTCTTTTCGACCGGCATGAGCCCAGTCGCCGAGATCGAATGGGCGGTGCGTTGGGCGCAGGACAAGGGCCTCGAGGCCGCCGTGATGCAGTGTACTTCGGCGTATCCGAGCAGCTTGGAAGGCGTTGGACTCAACGTCATGACCGAGCTTCGTGAACGGTTTGGTATACCCGTCGGGCTTTCCGATCACAGCGGGACCATCTATCCCTCGCTGGCCGCTGCCGCGCTGGGCGCGGCGCTTCTCGAGGTGCACGTGACGTTCAGCCGCAAGTCGTTCGGGCCCGACGTGCCTGCCTCCGTGACTTTCGAGGAGCTTCGGATTCTGGTCGAGGGAGTGCGCGCGACCGAGACGATGCTTGCCAACCCCGTCGACAAAGATGCAGTCGCGATGGAGATGGCCCAGATGCGCGAGCTTTTCATGAAGAGCATCGTAGCTCGGCGAGATCTACCGGCGGGCACCGTGCTCCGCCTGGAAGACCTCAGTACGAAGAAGCCGGACCGGGGTATTTCGGCTCGACGCATGGCTGAGGTCGTCGGGCGGCGACTCTGCCGAGCGGTCTCGGCGGGAGACTTCCTACAAAAGGAAGACATCGAGGAAAGAGCGTGAGAAAAGTCTGCGTCGTCATCACCGCGCGGCCAAGTTACAGCCGAATTCGCAGCGCGCTGGTCGCCCTGAAGGGGCGCGAGGACATCGAGCTTCAAATAGTTGCCGCTGCGTCGGCTTTGCTCGACCGGTACGGCTCGGTCGTCGACGAGATCGAACGGGATGGCTTCGAGGTGGCGCAGAAGGTCTACATGGTACTCGAGGGCGAGCGACCGTTGACCATGGCGAAGACGACCGGCATCGGCATGATCGAGCTCGCCACCGCGCTGGACAATCTCAAACCGGATTTCGTCGTGACCATCGCCGACCGGCATGAAACTCTCGCGACGGCGGTCGCGGCCGCGTACATGAACATCCCGCTCGTCCACATTCAGGGCGGCGAAATCACGGGATCGATCGATGAGAAGGTTCGCCACGCGATCACGAAGCTCTCGGATTATCACCTCGTGTCCACCCAGCAGGCCGCCGAGCGCGTCCTGAGAATGGGCGAGGAACCCAGCACTGTCATCGTGACGGGCTGCCCATCGATCGACATCGCCGCCGAGGTGCTCGCGAAGCCCGAGCTCGATTTCGACCCGATGGCAAAATACGGGGGTGTAGGCGCCCGACTCGACTTATCCAAGGGCTATCTCGTGGTGCTTCAGCACTCGGTCACGACCGAGCACGAGCTCGCGCGCAAACACGTTCAGGAGACCCTGCACGCCGTGACGGACTCCGGCCTGCCGACTCTCTGGTTCTGGCCGAACCCGGACGCGGGGTCCGATGGCACGTCCCGCGGGATACGCGCGTTTCGCGAAGCCCGTAATCCGGGCAACCTGCACTTCTTCAAGAACATGTCGCCCAAGGATTTCCTCAAGGCGATCTATCACGCGCGCTGCCTGGTTGGGAACTCCAGCGCCGGCATCCGCGAGTGCTCTTTCCTCGGCGTTCCGGCGGTGAATATCGGCAGCAGGCAGATGGGGCGAGATCGCGGCGCCAACGTCCTCGATGTGGAGTACGAGCGCGCGGCGATCGCCCGCGCTATCGAGACGCAAGCCGCGCGAGGACGTCTTCAGAGCGATCTGCTCTATGGCGACGGCACAGCAGGACCCCGAATCGCAGCCGCGCTCGGTCGTATCGAGCCCAGAATCGAGAAGCGGCTCACCTACTAGTCGACGCGCGAAAGGCCCGCGCCCCAGGCGAGCGCGTCGGTGATGCGCTCGACGTTTGCCTGCTCGAGCACAGCGGGAAACGTGTTTGGATTCTTGAGAAACCCGGGGCGAGAGGACTCCCGAATCGCCGCCACGAGCTCGAGAAGCTGCTCCTCGTCGTGCACGTGCTCGAAGATCGCTTTCCGGAAGACCTCGTGCCACCGGTCCTTCGCCACGAGACCCGCGCGGTGCGTGAGCTCGCACTCGTTGTAGAAGACGTCGCCAAATGTCACCACGGGCTTCTCGAAGAGGAGGCCTTCCCATCCCACGGTTCCGGTGATCACGGCGATGGCGGACGCATTGCGGATGAGGCCCCACGTGTCTTCGTCCGGGCCGAGCAAGCGCACACCGAATGTCTCGCGCACGCGCTTATAGAACGCGAGGGGCCGCCGGCCGCGATTGCTCACGTGCTCCTTCACATAGAGTTGGTAGCCCACGGGCAGGCTCTTGCTCATATCCTCGATGAGCGCGGCCTGATCGAGGTAGTAGGGAGCTTGCACGAGAGTCGATGCTTCGGGCTGGAAGTGAATCGGGTACAAGACGTAGCGCTCGCCTGGCACCGGTCGGTCGAAGTAGTCGAGTGATTGCGAAGCCTGGTTGCGAGCGAGGCGCACGGCGCGCTGGCGAAGCGCCTTCAACGGCGAGGTGAGCGTGGGGTTCTTGGGGTCGTCGAGGTAGCGTTTACCGAGCTTGGCGAGCCGTTCGGCGTCTTCCATGTCCGCGATCGGAAGACGCGCCCGCGTCCGCATGCCGGTGGGGCGCTCGGGCTTCGTGCGAAACGCTTCGACGAAGGCTCTTGCGCCTTGCCGCTCCTCGGGGCTGAGCCCGCGTCTCCGGATCTCGGCAAGCTTGTCCTTGGTGAGATTCCATTCCTGCGGTCCGCCGCAATAGACCGAGAGCAGTCCAGGCATCCGCGCGCTGCCGATCCGCCAAAATGGAATCCCCCGGCCGCGAGCGACCGCATAGTGTACATAGCTCGTGAGGCAGCCCACATCCTCGCTGAAGAGAAAGCTTGGCTCGAAGCGATCGAACGCCTCCTCGACGACTCGGAAGAGCCGCTCGGTCAGCGCCAGAACCTCCGCATAGCTTCGGCCTTCGAGGAGGTGTCGCTCCGACCAGATCATGCGGTGGATCGGCACGCCGTAGCGCTCCTCGCGCTCCCGCAAGAAATCCACGTCCGGCGTGGCGCCTTCGCTCGGCTCGAGCACGTCCCGGGTGAAGATGATCAATGGATCGTAGTCGATGTCTCCCGCGGACAGGAACGACGATTGGTCCTGTCCCCAGACCGTACCTCCAAAGGCCTCGACCCCGTATCGGTCACGCAACAGGCGATGCATCGGGACAAAGAGACGCTCGTGAACCGAGAAGAACGTATAGACTCGGTTAGCCTGAGGCATCTTTCCCCCGCTTGCGGAAGAGGGCCTCTGCCTCGGCCCAGTCTTCCATGGTGTCGATGTTGCAGCTGCCGCTCGAGGCCGTCTCATAGCCGACCACGCGATCGCCGTAGAGCGAGGCTTGCTCCATGATGGTACGCGTTCGCGACACGTACACCGCGCCCGAGCGGTGAAACGCAGCCGGAAGGTCCTGACGACGAGCGATCGGCTGCGACTCGCCAGTGGACAGGCGAAGCGAGCCGTCTGGGCGCTCGAGGTAAACCCAGTGCGGGTTGAACTGGTGGGGAACGCGGTGCACGGAAATCACGCAGTCGGCCTTCCTCGCGTCCAAGGCGTCGATGCAGGCATCGATGTCTTCAGGCCGCCGAAACGGGAACGTCGGTTGCAGAAGGCAGACCGCATCCGGCGACCAACCGGCCGCGATCACGGACTCGATTGCATGCACGAGCACCGGCAGCATCGGAGTCTCGTCCCGAGCGAGGGATTCGGGACGCATGAAAGGCACCTCGGCTCCGAGCGAACGCGCAACGCTTGCGATCTCTTCGTCCTCGGTGCTGACTACGATGCGATCGATCCGCGTTGTTCCGCGAGCCGATTCAATCGTGTGACCGATGAGCGGAAGGCCGCCGAGCTCCCGAATGTTCTTGCGCGGGACTCCCTTGGAGCCCCCGCGAGCGGGAATCAGTCCTAGGACGCGCATGGCACAGCCCCTCCGTTCGGGTCGATCGCGATTTCGAGGATTCGTTGGTACTTCGGAAACGAAGCCTCCATCGTGAAGTGACGTTTGTACACCGCGCGTGCACCCTTTGCGAGACGGAGATGAAGCTTGGCATCAGACGCCAGCTCGGGCGCCCGTTCGTTGCCCGGGTCGCAGACGACGACATGCACTTCGTCCCCGAGCGCTCTCAACGTGCAAAGGCTCTGCCAAAGGCGCACGTGACCGCCTCCCACGTGAATGGGCGACGGATAACGCCGAAAGCACAACTGAGCGATTCGCATCCCCGGGCCGACGCTAGCGTAGCGCCAAATCGCGGGGCGAGTAATCAATCGACGCCGAATGGCCTTCGATCTGGTGCGCGATCCACCATTCCAACACCAGGAGCGCCCAAAGAAGCTGCGCATGGTCCCGTGCGCCCGACAGGTGCTCGTCGATCAGCGTGCGCACGCGCTCTGGCTCGAAGAAGCCGCGCCTCGCGACCGTCGCGCGGTCGAGGCGCGTTTCGAGCTCGCCGCGAAGCTCGTTTCGAAGCCAATATGCAACCGGCGCAGTGAACCCGCGCTTGGGCCGTTCGACCAAGTCCGCGGGCAGGTACTCGCGCAGCAGCCGGCGGACCAGATACTTCTTGTGACGGCCCCGGATCCGCATGTCGAGCGGTAATGAAAACGCGAGCTCGATCACGCGACGGTCGAGGAAAGGCGACCGCGCTTCGAGGCCGACCGCCATGCTTGCGCGGTCCACCTTGTGGAGCCAGGCGTCTGGCAAGGTATGCGTGGCATCGTACAACATGCCAGCTTCGACACTGCTCGAAAGCGGGTGTGCCCGCAGGAATTCCGCGACGCGTTTCGGAGCTTCGCTCTCTTCACCAAGAAGACGATTCACGGCATCGGTCGCCGCCCCTCTGTAGAAACCGCCGAGCCCAAAGAACATCGCTGTGTCCTGCGCGCCGGACCGCGCCACGATCCGACGAAGACCAGGTCGCGGGATGAGTTGGGCGGCGCGCGAGACCTTCGCTCGCAGCCCCGTCGGCACGAGATCGAAGTAGGTCTCGGCGGCGCGCTGCGCGAGATAGTACTTGTACCCGCCGAGCTCCTCGTCGGCTCCATCACCGGTGAGCGCGACGGTTACGTGCTCTCGCGCGAGCTTGCTCACCGCCAGCGTAGGCAGGACCGAGTAGTCGGCCATCGGCTCGTCGAAGTAGCGCACGACGTCCGGAACTTGATCGAGAACGTCGCGGCCCGTGAGCACGCGAATGGTGTTCTGCACGCCGAGGTGTGCCGCGACCTTCGCCGCATGTATGCTTTCGTCGAATTCGGGCTGCTCGAAGCCGATGGTGTAGGTCTTCACGGCCGCCCGCTCGTGCTCGGCCATCAGGGCGACGATCAGACTCGAATCGAGCCCACCCGACAAGAACGCTCCCAGCGGAACGTCTGCCACCAGCCTCGATCGAACAGCCTCTCGCATCACATCGCGCAAGGCATCCAGGTGAGTCCGCTCGTCCCCCCTCCGCTTCGGGGTCCGTTCTGCGAATGCCACTAAGTCGAAGTACCGTTCCGTTCGCGGCTCGCGATCCTCGTCGATGATCGTGAAGCTGCCCGGCGGGACCGTATACACGTCTTTCAGCATGGCCCGCCCGTCCGGCGGAAAGCCGAAACGGACGTAGTCTCTGACCACGGTTTCGTCGACTTGGAGCGCTCGGCCCGCATAGGTCAACAACGGCGCCAAAGTCGATGCGAGAAGGAGCCATTGGCCCGGCCGATATGCGTAGTAGAGCGGCTTCTGTCCGGCTGGATCTCGGGCGAGCACCATGCGGCGCTCACGCGCGTCCCATATCGCGATCGCGAACATGCCATTGAACCGATCGAAACAATCGACCCCCCACTCCTCGTAGGCGCGTAGCACGACTTCGCTATCCGTCTTGCTCCGAAACAGGTGCCCTTCCTCCTCGAGCTCCGACCGGAGCGCACGGAAGTTGTAGACCTCTCCGTTGAAGACCACCTGCACGGCGCCGTCCCGACTGGACATCGGCATGCGGCCCGCTTCGCTCAGGTCGATGATCGCAAGCCTCCGGTGTCCGAGCCCGACCGAGCCCTCGAGCCAGAGGCCCGCGTCATCCGGTCCGCGGTGCACGAGCACGTCACGCATGCGTTCGAGCGCGATCGGGTCTATCGCCCGTCCATCGAGTTGCCATACGCCTACGATGCCACACATCTTTCTAAGGCTCCGCGAGCGTGAGTGACGGTTTGTTGCGCGCGCTCTTCGCTTCGATCGCCGAAAGAACTCCGAGACCGAGAGCCACGGCCAATAGAATCCAGAACGGGCGCGCCCGCATCCCTTGGTGAAAGAGGCTATAGGAGAGAGCCGGGATCATCAGGAGGGTGAGACGCGGCCCTGCGACGACGCTCAGCCAGCGAAGGAAGACCAGGAACAGAATGGTTCCTACGACGCCATAGGAAAAAACGAGATTCGCAGCGCTCGAATGGATCTCGAGCTTCTTGCTATGGAACCGCAGATAATAGCCCTCGCCCGCGCCGGCGATCAGGTACTCCGGGTGTTCGTAGATCCGGTCTATGCCACGGTCGGTCAGATAGTCATCCGTGGTCGATTCCTGGACGGTCTCGAATCGGTTCTTCCAGAGGTCGGTGTCGAGCGCACGCAAGTCGAGATAGAGCGCGAAGAGTAGAAGCGGCAGAGCGAGCACGGTGACCAGCGTTGGTCGATGCGCGAACTGTATCGCGGCGAGCAGCGTGATTCCGAGCAAACCTGCCCGCGAGTACGTGCGCAACTCGATGTAAAACGCACAGAGCAGAAGGGCGTAGAGGACCAAGCGAGGCACCTTGTAACGCGGTGCCAACATCACCACGATGCTGGCGCAGAGGAGCACGTGATAAGCCAGCTGATTGGGGTTGACGAAAAACAGCTCGAGCCGTCCGCTCTCGACACGGTCACTGAACGGAATCGACAAGACAGCCAACATGATCAGCGTCGCCGCGAATCCGTAGAGCGTCCAGCGAAGCCAGTCATCGCCCCGATCTCCGAGCATGACCAGATAGCCTAGAAACAAGGAGAAATTGAACACATAAAAGAAGCTGGACTTGAAGAAGTCCCACTCGCTCGTCGAAGCGGCCCAAACGAAGTTGCAGGCGAACACATAGAAAACGAACGTCGCCAGCGAGAGCACGGGACCCTTGATCGGAGCCGGCATTCGAAAGCGGATGAAGAGGATTGGCAGCGAGAGGAGGACGAGAATCATGAAGTCGCCGGGCTGCGGCCGTCCAGGACCGTACGGGCTGAAGGAAAGGGACAGGATGACGAGACACCAGGCGAATTCTGGCCACCCGCCACGGAGATCGATCCACGAGGTGAGGGATGCAAAGGACTTGTCGGCGGTGCGCGCCATCAGGAGGCCTCGTGCATCCTCGGGGCACCCGACACCATTTCCCGGGCCCGTTCGTAGGTGTCGCGGAGCTCCGGCGTGATGGGCTCCCATCGTCGTTCGATGAGGTGCCGCTCCGCATGCACGAAGCCCGCAACTTTGTAGACGCCCATTCGAGCGAGCGTTTGTAAGATCTCGGCGCGCGATCTCAGCGGATGGCTCTCCGTGTACTGCCGGTAGCAGCGCAGCCGGTAGCGGTATCCTTCCAGCGTCTTTTCGAGGTTCGCCGCTTCCGCTTGCGAGTATGCGTACACCGGCTCCGGTGAAACCGCATAGCGTTTGCCGAGCATGACGCGGATGAGGAAGTCGGAATCCTGTGAGCGCCGAAACTCCGGATTGAACCCTGCACGCTTGGCGTCGTCCATTCGCACCATGCAAGGCGGAAAGCTCAATGGCGGTGGACCCGGGTACGCGAAGAGTCCGATCGAAACACCGTTGCCCCGACCGACGCCTGTTCGTGTGAATCCCACGGCTTCTCCGCTCGCGTCGGTTATCACGGCCGCCCCGCTCACCACGACGACCTCCGGATGCAGCTTCATCAGAGAGACCTGCAGAGCGAGCTTCCGAGGAAACAGCCAGTCATCGGCGTCGAGGAAGCTGAGAAATGTCGCCGCTGGCCAATTCGAGGCACCGCTGGCGCGCGGCACCACGACCACGATTGCGTTCGAATCGCTCCAGGCGGAGGCGCGGGTCGCCAGAGGCCTGAAGCAGCTCCCAGGTTCGGTCGCTTGACCCATCGTCCACCACCACCGCTTCCCAGTTTTCGTGGGTCTGAGCCTGAAGGGAGGCCAGCGCCATCGGCAGCGTCCGCTCCGCGTCGAAGCAGGGCATCATGACCGAAACCAGTGGTTCGCCCCCCATTGGAGCTTCGTTACCACACAAGACACCTGCTACAAAACTCCGTGGGGCCTCTCGAGCGCGCTACCGCCACGGTCGCTTCATGGGGTGTCGATGAACAACTGGGCATACAGACTAAAAAAGCTCCGTGAGCATCCACGGCCAGGCCGTTTCATCCTCGGTCGGCTTCTTTGGCGCAGCGGTTTGTCGCCGCTGTTCGTATGCGAGATGCCCAGGGGCTTTCGCATCCGGTTCTATCCGAGCTCGATCTCGGCCGCGCTCTGGTCGGACCCGAGCTCACGAACCGAGGACGAGGATTTCGTCTGGGCGGTCCTACGAGCGGGCGATCGCTACATCGACGCCGGCGCCAACATCGGGCAGCTCGCTCTGGCGGCATCGATGCGGGTCGGCCCGGAGGGCGAGGTCGTTGCCATCGAGGCGCACCCCGAGATCCACCAGTACCTCGCTGGCAACGTGGCGCTCAATCAGGCCGTGAATGTCACGGTCCTTAGCTATGCGCTCGGGGCCGGTCCGGGCGAAGTGGCAATGACCAACCGCCGCTCCGACGACCAGAACTTCGTGACCGAGGACGGCGGCCTCCGGGTGCCGATGCGGGCGCTCGACACCCTGGTCACGGTCAGACCCACCCGCTTGCTGAAGGTCGACGTCGAAGGCTGCGAGCTGCCGGTGCTTCGCGGCGCGGGAGCGCTTCTCGAGGACACCCAGATCGTCTACTGCGAGCTTTCGACGGGGAACTGCCGCCGATTCGGCTACGAGCCCGAAGAGGTCGAGCGACTGCTCCTAGAAAAGGGCTTCTACTTCATTCGCAGCGACGAGCCGGGGGTTCCGAGGATCACCTCTCGTCCCTATTTTGCGAGCCTGGCGTTCGAGAACCTACCGGCGACCGGTTACAACCTAGTCGCCGTTCGGCCCGAAGTCGCCGACGAAGTGCTGGAGACGCTGAGCGCCGCGGGCTGGTTCGCCCGCTGACTTCCAATCGTTTGGACAGGCGATCATCCCGACCTATGCTTCCGCCCGCGTGGCTTGGTGGAAAAAGGGTTGTCTTACGGTCGTTCTTGGCTTGGTACTGCTCGTGCTGGCGTTTTGGCTCGTCTACGGCGGGGCCAAAGAGCAGATGGACAGGGAGGTCACGCGCGCCGCACTCGCCTCCGAGCATCTGATCTCACGCGAAGCGGCCCAGAAGCGAAGCGCTCCGAACGAGTCCAGTCGCATCCTCTTTGGCGACCTCCACGTGCATACGACGCTTTCGGTCGATGCCTTCATGTGGAGCCTTCCCTTGATGGGGGGTGATGGCGTTCATCCGCCTGCCGATGCCTGTGACTTCGCCCGCTTCTGCTCGCAGCTCGAT
Source organism: uncultured delta proteobacterium (assembly GCA_963786865.1). Lineage (GTDB taxonomy): Bacteria > Myxococcota_A > Polyangia > Polyangiales > Houyiibacteriaceae > SG8-38. The sequence continues at coordinate 122,842 of CAWBAV010000006.1, forward strand.
TTCTACGCGCTCACCGATCACGCCGAGGCCCTCAACCCGCGGACCTGGAAGATGAGTCGCGATTCGGTCCGCGAGTGCAACGCGGTCGCGGCGCAGAGCGAGCAGCCCGATCTGTTCGCCTTCACCGGCTTCGAATGGTCCCAGGTCGCGCTTACCCCCGAAGAGCACTACGGCCACAAAAACGTCATCTTCAAGTACGACAGCGACGAGGAGCTGCCCGCCCGCCCCATCTCGGCGCCCGGTATGACCACGCGCGCGTTTTCGAAGCTCAGCGCGCTCTGGCCGCTCCTGACGATCCCGGCGCGATTGTTTCCCAACCAGCAGGGCTACCTCGACTTCGCGCGCCACATTCGCGAGAACGCCGACTACCCGTTCTGCCCGGATGGTGTGAACAGTCGGGACTTGCCCCCGAGCTGTCGTGAGAGTGCGGCGACCCCCGACGTGCTGTTCCAGAAGCTCCACGAATGGGGGCTCGACGCGCTCGTCATTCCGCACGGAACCACCTGGGGCTTCTACACGCCTCTCGGCAATACCTGGGACAAGCAGCTCCGCCGCGGGATGGACGACGAAAGCCTGCAACGCCTGGTCGAAGTCTTCTCGGGACACGGGAACTCCGAAGAGTACCGGAGCTTCCGCGCCGTTACGTTCACCGAGAACGGAATGGAGTGCCCGGAGCCGACCGAAGACTACGAACCCTGTTGCTGGCGTGCTGGCGAGGTGATCCGCTCGCGTTGCGAGGACCCGCACTCCGCTCAGTGCCAGCAGAGGGTCGAGAAGGCGAGGGCGGACTTCCTTCGCGTCTCCCTCGCCGGGCACGTAACGCTTCCGGGAGAGGACGTCCCGGACTGGAGCAACTGTGGTCAGTGCACCGATTGCTACCTTCCGGCCTACCAGTACCAGCCCGGCGGATCCGTCCAGTACATGCTCGCGAAGGGCGACTTCGAGAATCCGGATGAGCCCAGGCACACGACGATGGGATTCATCGCCTCGAGCGACAATCACTCGGCTCGCCCGGGCACGGGCTACAAGGAGTTCGGCCGCCGGCGGATGACCGAAGCGCGTGGGGCGCCGAGCGAGTCCTGGCGTCGAACGATGTTCGGGGATCGAGGCGAGCCCGAGCCGGAGTCGATCTCGTACACTCTCGACGATCTCATGGAGCGGCCTCCGTTCGAGCTCATGTGGATGGAGCGCCAGGCCTCGTTCTTCATCACCGGTGGGCTCGTGGCCGTGCACGCACTCGAACGCACGCGGGAAGCGATCTGGGACGCGCTCCAATCTCGCAACGTCTATGGCACCTCCGGCGATCGGATCTTGCTCTGGTTCGATCTGAAGAACGGGCCCGAGGGTGCAATGCCGATGGGAAGCGAGCTTTCGCTTTCCGGAACGCCGAAATTCGAGGTGCGTGCAGCCGGCTCATTCGAGCAGAAGCCGGGCTGTGCGCCCGACGTCATTCAGACCCTCGGCGAAGAGCGCGTCGAGCAGATCTGCGCTGGAGAGTGTTACAATCCAGGCGATCGCCGCCGCCGCATCACACGGATCGAGGTCATCCGCATCCAGCGGCAGCAGAGCGAGGACGAGCCGGTGGCCGAGCTCATCGAGGATCCTTGGAAGACGATCCCATGCCCTGAAGGGCCGGAGCTCTGTGTCGCGACGTTCGAGGACGCGTCCTACCAGGCGCTTGGAAGAGACACGCTCTACTACGTCCGCGCGATTCAGGAGCCGACACCCACCGTCAACGGGGGCGGCCTTCGTTGCAAAGGAGATGACTGCGAGCCCTGCTACGGCAACTTCCGCACCCCAGCCGACGACGACTGCCTCGTCGATTCGGAAGAGCGGGCCTGGTCTTCGCCGATCTTCCTCTTGGCCGGTTCGGAGCCATGAGCAGGTCCGGGCTGCTCGCGGCCGGGATGCTCCTCGGCGCCGCCCTGGCCGTTTACTTCATCCTGCGTCTGCCCGAGACGGAGGAGCCCGTCAGTGACGCGGTCGCCTGGGTCAGCGACCGACCGATTTCGCGAGCGTCATATGAGAATGCGCTCCAGGCCGTGGCTTCGGACCGCAAGAGCGGGACACTTCGCGCGGACGATCGCGCACGTGTTCTCGAGCGCTTGATCGATCAGGAGTTGCTGATCGACCGGGCGATCGAGCTCGGGCTCCATGAGCGAGACCCGCAGATTCGAAATCAGCTCGTCACGGCGATGATCGACTTTCTGGTTCGGCGCGCCGAGGACGAGGCGGCTGCGGTGAGTGAGACCGAGCTGCGCACGTTCTATGACGCGCAGGGGTTTCGATTCAATCGGCGACCGCAGTATCGACTCGCCGTCGAAGACGCTGCGGTTCCTCTGCCCGAGGGCTGGCTCCTCGACAAGGAAGTCGAACAGCGTCTCGGACCGAGCGCCGCGCGACGGGTGGCGGGGCTGGAGGTCGGGGAGTCGGTGGTCATCGGCGATGGTGACAATCGGTACAGGATTCGGCTGCTCGAACGTCGCGACGGTGAGAAGGTGCCTTTCGAGGAAGCGCGAGAAGCGATCGAAGCTGCGTATGCGCGAGAACGAAGCGAGGCCGCGGTGCGCGAATTCCTCGAGCTCGCACGTCAGCACACCGACATCCGCGTCGAGGCCGAGCCGTGAGACGCGTTGCGGTCTTCGCGGTCTTGCTTGGGCTGTCGACTTCGAGTAGCGCGCTCGCCCACCAAAAGAGCGTATCGTATTCGAAGTGGACTTTGCTCGAACAGGGGGGATCGCCGAGGTGCGCGTTCGCTGGCTCGAGCTCACGTCACTCCCATCATTCCAGGAGACGGGGGACACTGCTTTCGAGGCTTCGAGCGTCCTTCCGTATCTGCAAACGCGGCTCCTGCTCGAAGCCGATGGCCGTCCGTGTGAGCCCATTCCATCGAGTGGCAACTGGCTTCCGGCCGAGCGCGGCTGGGTTCGAGTCGAATGGAAGGTTCGCTGTGACTCCGCACCGACCGGCCTGAGGAGCGAGCTGTTCACCTCTCTCACGAACCATGTCCACCTCTCGACCATCAGAGGTCCAAACCCAGTCGACGTCGTGCTCTCCTCGACCGCGCCGCACGCCCGGATCGATGGGCGCGGCAGACTGGCAGGCGGCGTTGGATTCGCTCGCTACCTGCGCCTCGGCGTCGAGCACATCCTGAGCGGCTGGGACCATCTCGCCTTTCTCTTCTTGCTGATCGTCGTTGCGCAGCGAATCCGCGAAGTGGCCGTTCTCGTCACTGGGTTCACCGTGGGTCACAGCATCACCTTGGCTGCCGCCGCGCTCGGCGTCGTCGTCCCACACGTGCGCGCAGTCGAAGCGACCATCGCTGCGTCGATTCTAATCGTCGCGCTCGAGAACGCGGGCACCGAGCGGCTCCGTGGCGGCTCGTTTGTGATCGGCGCAGCACTCCTGCTCTTTGCCGCAAGCGCAGCGCTCGGAGGGCTCCCCGCGTTCTGGGGAATCGCCTTGTTCACGGCTTGCTACTTCGCGCTTCTCCGAACGCTGACGAAGCCGGGCCGCCTTCGCTGGCTCATCGCCTGTCTCTTTGGTTTCGTCCACGGCCTCGGCTTTTCGGGCGTGCTCCTCGAGCAAGAGCTTCCGCGCGCGCAGCTCTTGCAGGCATTGCTCGGGTTCAATCTCGGCGTGGAGCTCGGGCAACTCGCCGTAGTCGGATGCATTTGGCCGATCATCGCCTGGCTTCGCGCCCGGAAGCGAGGCAGCGCCCTCGTCCAAGCGACCTCGTTCGCCGGCGCCTGTCTAGGAACCTTCGCCTTGATCGTCCGCGCCTTCGGTTAGAGGTCAGACGAAGAACGGCCCGCTCACCTCATAGGTGATGCCGCTCATACCGAGGATATCGAGGCCCTCTGGGCCGCGCTGCGAGCTGAAATAGAGTCGTTGCAGTGATGGGCCGAAAATGGGGCCGGTGACTTCCGAAAGCTCTTGCCCCGTCACCTGGACCAAGGGCACGATCGAGCCATCTGCGGTGATCGCGACGATCTGCATGTCGTCGCCGTCCTCACCCACGACGACGTCCCCTGCGGGGGTCACAGTGAGGTTGTCGACGCCTCGGAGAATCGGTGTGCTCGAGGTGGCGGCGTCGTAGAGAATCGTGAGCAACGAGGTCGCGGTGTCGTAGATCCAGACCCGATTGTCGCCCTTGGTGGCGAAATAGATACGACCCTCGTGATTCCAGATCCCTTCGCCGCCGGTGAAGGGCGTGCTCGACGGGACTTGATACCGGGTCTCTTCGCTTTGGCCGCTCGGGTCGGGGACGGTTCGCCACTCCACCGTGCCTTCGGGGCCACCTCCGATGACCTCGGCGACCTCGAGCTCGCCGGTGCTGAGGTCTTCGGAGCGTTCGTAGACGAATCGGTAGAGCCGCCCGTCCGTCACGTCTTCGGTGAGATATACGTGCCGATTGACCTCATCGACTGCGGCGGCCTCGTGCGCGAACGCTCCCATGGCTGGGCGCGCAACCGCATCGCGTTCACCGAGGGGGTCGCATTCCCAGACCAGGCCAGTCGGGGTCTCTTCACAAGACAGCCAGGTGCCCCAGGGAGTCGCGCCGCCCGCGCAGTTCAGATTGGTGTTGCCCACGACTCGGTACGCATCGACCACGTCGCCATTCGAGGAGAACCGAAGCGCGCTCGCGCCACCTCCGAGGACAGCCGCCGTTTCGGAGTTCGAAACGTAAATCCAGCCCCCGTCGTTCGTCGTGAACACCGCGGCTCCGTCGGGCGCATTGTGCCACAGGTAGCCCGAGCTTCCGACCGGCATTCCCGAGCGTGCGATCACACGGCTCGTGAAGCCTTCGGGTAAGCGTAGCCCGTTCTCGTCCGGACTCTGAAGCGGGCCGAGGTTGGCGATGTTGCTCATCGTCGCTCCGCCTCCGTCTTCCCCCCCGCAGCGGCTGAGCGTCCCCCCGGCGAGTATCCAGCCCATGCCGGCAAAGCTCTTCCTGAGAAATTCGCGGCGCGTCGGATCGATCATGATTTGTACCGGCGGATTCGACATTTCCATTCCCTCTCCTCGTTCGAGATTGGTAGCACTTCTTGGCAAATGGGAATAGTCTCGCGCGCGTCATCCAACGGGCGCTCTGTTCGCTCGTTGCAAGAGCGTCACTGAAAAATCGGTAGCGTTCGTGAGAGGCTTGCCCACGCGAAGCCTGGAAGAGGTAGAGATGAAGTTCAGCCGCAGAGAGATTCTCAAGGGCATGGGGGCCGCGGGCCTCACGCCATTGCTCGTCACAGCATGCGACAGCAGCAGTGACGGTTCCGGGGACCAACCCCCGCTACCCGAGCTCCCGGAGTACGAATGGACCGGAGCGATCGGCCCAGCGACTCTGTTCGAGCATGGCGTCGCGAGCGGCGACCCCTTGCCGGAAGGCGTGATCCTTTGGACGCGCGTGACGACCGAATCCACCGAGCCGGTCGAAGTCTGGTGGGAGATGGCTCTCGACGAAGCGTTCCAGCAGCGCACAGCGCAAGGCACGATCAGCACCGACGCTTCGCGCGACTACACCGTGAAGGTCGACGTGCCCGGTTTGATCTGGGGTCGCAACTATTTCTACCGCTTCGCCGTTCAGGGGCGATGGAGCTCGACCGGGCGTACGCGGCTCGCACCCAAGAGCGGCGATGCGAGCAAGCTCCGATTCGGAGTCTGCTCCTGCGCCAACTACGGCTTTGGTTACTTCCACGGCTTTCGCCACATGGCGACGCGCGCGGACCTGGATGCGGTCTTGCACCTCGGTGACTACTTCTACGAGTACCAGAATGGCGTCTACCCCTCTTTCGAAGAGCAGCTTCGCCCGGTCGAGCCCGAGAACGAAACCGTCACGCTCAGCGACTACCGAATTCGTTTCAGCCTGTATCGGCGCGACCCGGACCTTCAAGAGTGCCACCGCCAGCATCCCTTCATCGTGGTCTGGGATGATCACGAAACCGCCAACAATTCCTGGATGGGCGGCGCAGAGAACCACGACCCGGAAACCGAAGGGTCCTGGACCGACCGCGTCGCGGCCGCACGGCAGGCGTTTTTCGAGTGGATTCCGATTCGGGAGAACGAGGGTCAGCAGCTTTACCGAAACCTCAAGTACGGAGACCTCGCCGACATCATCATGCTCGACACGCGGATAGAGGGGCGAGAGGAGCAGTACAATCTGCAGGTGTTTGCTCCTGACGCGCCTGGGCTTCCCAAGAACATCATCAGCGCCGAGCAAGAGACCTGGCTCCAGGAGCAGCTCACGAGCAGCACTGCGACGTGGAAGATCCTCGGAAATCAAGTCGTGATGAGCATCTGGCAATTCGTTTCAGGCGTCGATGGATCGATCACCTACGCCAACCAAGACCAGTGGAACGGGTATCCGGAAGGTCGAGGCCGCTTCATGCGCTTCTTGAGGGAAAACGAGGTCTCCAACGTCGTAGTAGTGACCGGTGACGTTCACTCCTCCTGGGGCATGGACGTCACCGTCGGGGATGGCAGCTACGATCCGAGCACGGGCGAGGGTGCGGTGGCGGTGGAGTTCGTCGCTCCGGGGATCACCTCGCCTCTCGAGATCGCCCAGCAGATCGTCGACGCTTTCACCACACAGAGCCCCCACATCTACTATGCCGAGGCGACGCGGAAGGGGTATCTCGTGCTGGACGTACAGCAAGACAAGGTCCAGTCGGACTGGTACTTGCTAGACGGGATCGCCCAAGACCAGGGTAACCAGACGCTCGACGCCAGTTGGGCCGTCTTCGCCGGAACGAGTCACATCATCGAAATGGATGGACCGGAAAGCCCCAACGATGACGCGCCAGGCGCGGCGGCCTAGTCTGGACATCGCTTGGGCCTGCGCTATGGCTTGAACATCCAATCCGGGGAACATACCCTGGCGTTTTCGGTCCCTCCGAGGGGCCTTCACCAAGTACGGAGAAGAGAACATGGCAATCGAACTGCCAGCCCTTCCGTGGGCCAAAGACGCGCTCGCGCCGCACATCAGCGCGGAGACGATCGAGTATCACTACGGAAAGCACCATGCGGGCTACGTGGCGAAGCTCAATGCTGCGATCGACGGCACCGACCTTGCGAGCAAGTCCCTCGTCGACATCATTCGCGAGGGTGGGGCGACGTTCAACAATGCGGCTCAGGTTTGGAACCACACCTTCTACTGGAACAGCATGAAGCCGGGCGGCGGCGGTAGGCCGTCCGGTGCAATCGCCGATGCGATCACCGGTAGCTTTGGAAGCTACGAGAAGTTCAGCGAGGAGTTCTCGAATGCGGCAGCCACCCAGTTCGGGTCGGGCTGGGCATGGCTCGTGGCCGAAGGCGACAAGCTCGCCATCAAGAAGACCCTGAACGCGGAGACGCCGATCACCACGAGCGCCAAGCCGCTCGTCACGATCGACGTTTGGGAGCATGCCTACTACATCGACTATCGGAACGCGCGTCCCGACTACATCAAGACCTTCCTCGATTCGCTGGTCAACTGGGACTTCGCGAACCAGAATCTGAGCGGCTGAGCCGGGTACCGTGATCGCGCCTCGATGGACCCGCCGGGCCTCGTTCGCTTGGTGGCTGGGCGGATACCTCGCGGCCTTTGGAGGCGCCTGGGCGTCGCTGCTTCTCGTCCCCGAAGGTCTCGACTCCTTCTGGTCGGTCGCGATCGCCGACCTCGCTGCGACGCTCGTGATCTTCGCGTTCTCGCGAGCGCTCAAGTGCTCGAGCATGTACGACGCCTACTGGTCGGTCGCGCCGATCTTCATCGCGTTTTACTGGGTCTTTCACGCTGAGGAGACGATCAACCCGATTCGCGCAGGGGCCGTCCTGTTCCTCGTGACCTGGTGGGGCGTGCGCCTGACCTACAACTGGTCGCGCAGCTGGCCGGGCCTGCATCATACCGACTGGCGCTACCTCATCATGAAAGAGAAGGCGCCGACGCTCTGGTTCTTCACCGATCTCGCCGGGATCCACTTGTTCCCGACGGTCGAAGTCTTGTTCGGTTTGAGTGGCGCGTGGGTCGCGCTCAGCCAGGGCAGCAACCCTCTGTCCTGGATCGACGCCGCGGCGCTCATCGTCACGGCCGCCGCCATCACCATCGAAACCGTGGCCGACCAGCAGTTGGTCGCGTTCGCGAAGGTCAAACGCCCCGGCGAGATCATCAGGACGGGCCTCTGGAAGTACTCCCGACATCCGAACTACTTCGGGGAGCTCTCGTTCTGGTGGGGGCTCTACCTCTTCGGCCTCGCTGCGGATGAAGACTTCGTATGGACGATCGTGGGACCCTTGATGATGACGGGGATGTTCCTCGGCGTGTCGATCCCCTGGATGGACCGACGCAGCTGTGAACGGCGACCGGAGTACGCCGAGCACATGAAGCGGGTGAGTGGTCTCGTTCCCTGGTTCCCAAAGAAGTCCTGATCAGAAGAACTGAGGCCAGACCAGCGGATCGAGAAACGCGGTTTGAAGGGCGAAGAAGAGCAGCCCCAGGAGCGCGAGCACGCCCGCGATGCCTTCGGCGCGCGGCTTCATGGTGAAGAGCGCCACCATCAGGCCGATCGATCCGAGGCCTACGGCTAGCAGGTCGGTGCGGACGAAAAACCAAGTCGCCGAGCTAGGGTTCTCCAGGTAGGCAAAAGTAAGCGGCATCCAGAGTGCGGACGCCAGCATCACCAGCGCGTAGAGCGTGTTGATGAGACCGAAACCGAAGTGGCCGAAGCGCACCGAATCGGCGTCGGTCCGGACGAGGAAGTAGTACGAGAAGAAGAAGTAACCGCCCGCGGCGAGCCACATGGTCACGCCATATACGGCCTTCAGCTCCTCGGGAATGGCGCCCCAGAGCGCATTGCGCGTCTCCGGGTGCGTCACCAGCCCGTGAACGTAACTACCGAGCACGGCCACGCCACCAACGACGTTGATGGCGAGCCAGGCTTTCTTTTGAGAATGCACCCTCGGTGCTTAAGGCAACTCACCCGGTATGCAAAGGTCTTGCGCGTCGGTTTCTTCCGGGCTGCAGCCCGAGAGGGAGGGGAAGCTGCAGACGCCGTCGGCGACTGCGGGCTCGGTGTCCGCGTCGTCGACGAGGCAGTGGTTCGTGCCGGTGCCATTGCGAAGGAACTCGTCGAGCTGCTTGCGGGAGGCCTCGCGGCGCCGGACATCTTCGTGAGGGTCGCTGCACATCGACATCGGCACGTTGCAATACGGCTGGCCCGGTAGACCGAAGTCATACTCGGTGTAGAAGCTGCCGCTCTCGGTCGAGCGTCACCGGGTCGAGCCCCCAAATGTCTCGAAGCCCGGTCGTGAGGTGCTTCGCTTTCATGGTTCTGGCCATGACGTGGCCGGCGAAGGTCGTGACCTGATGATCCCCGATGCCGACGCGCATGAGCACTTCCTTCGGATCCACACCGGGGAGGTTGTTCTCGGTGATGTGGTGCGAGTAGCCGTTGGGCTCAACGCGATCCCAGAGCATCTGCGCCATGCCGATCAGGAGCTGGTTCATTCGATAGTCTTGTAGAAGACTCGAATGACGAAGAGGAACGAATCGAAGTCGACGCTGCGGAACAAGAGGAAGCTGTATGGCTGACCCATCACGCCAAGCGCACCGCGCTCGATGTCCGGGCTGGTCGCCAGGATGACCGGTCCCATGATTCCGCCCTGGCTGATGCCGTGGTAGAAGGTCTTCTCGGCATCGAAGTACTGACCGAAGGTCTCGTCGGCCGCGAAGCTCGTCTTCATCATGCGCAGCATCACGAGGTGGTTGAGAAAGCCCTGGTGCAAGCGATCCCACATCGTTTGGACGTCGGAGAACTTACCGCTCGACGAGCGCTTCCGGACTGCCGTCTCGTCCGGGCTCGACATACCCTGCAGGTCCGTGCCGAAGAAAGCGAAGTTGTACTCGTTCATGAACGAGCGGAAATGACTGGACTGGATCTGCTCCTTTTCGCCGAAGAGGCCGTGCCCGTACTCGATCATGGCGGCCGGCGATTCGAGCGCGCTCTGGGGGATGAGGACCTCGAACGGGATGTCGGCCCAGGGGGTTTCCTCGTTGATCATCGGCATCTCGTTCTCGTCCAGGAGCAGCAAGGACCCTGCTTCCGGTCGAGCTCATGAAGAGCGGAACCCTGAAGGTTCCGAAAATGCGGAACGCGATGTTCACTGGATCGATCGCGCCGTCGTCGGTGCTCGCCTCGACCGAGGTGATCGTGTATTCGGGTCCGTTCTCGCCGATGAGCTCGAACGCCGTGTCGCGCATGTGAAGCAGCCAACGGGTGTTGTTCTCGTCGCTCGCCGTGTTGAAGTCCCAGGCGATCTGGATTTCGTCGCGGGACCAACCCTTCGCCTCGATCTTCTCGAAGATGTCTTCGTAGAGCGCGCGGCGCGCTTCCACCGATTCGTCTTCGCTCGCAGTGCCGTCGCGAAGCGCTGCGAATGTCGCGGAGGGCTCGACTGACCGCTCCGTCCGTGTTGGTGACGTTGCGAAACGCGACGATGTAGCGCGCGTTGTCCCGGAGCCGGACCACGGGCTGGAGCATGGAAGAAGATTCGTCGGTCGCGATGCCGGGTAGCTGGAGCGCCTGCGTGTCGATCTGCGCGAAGTGAGGAACCAGCTCGCCGGTCTCGACGTCGAGGAGCATCGTCGGGGAAGCTTCGGAGAGCGACTGATCGATGTCGGTGACGCCGCCGAACACCGCGTCGACTGCACGCGGGAGATAGGTGAGGATCGGGCCACCTGCCGAGAAGCCGTCGCTGTAGTCCCATGGCGTGGAGTCGTTGTTGCGAAGGAACTCGTCTCCAAAGGAGACGCGACGACCGGTCACCGTGCCGCTGTCCTCTTTCGTGTAGACGTTGGATGGGAAGGGGTAGCCGCAGAACTCGGGGACGAGAGGATCGCAGTCGAGCAGTGGGTAAGCGAGCCCCGTGCCGCCGCCGTGCCGCCGTGCCGCCGACGCCGCCCGGTGCCTCCGGCGCCGCCCGTGCCGCCGGTCGGGCTGCTGGATTCGCTACACGCTGAAATGAGAATTGCCGATACGAAAATAAGCCAAGTGCGTTTCATGAAACCTCCGGGGCCGAGGTTAACGACCAGGCGAACTTCGTCAAGCACCTTCAGCACACCCCAAAGGCGGCAAAGATTGCCGCAGCGAGGCCTGCGGACTAGAACCTCGGGATGGGCCAGAAGAAACTGATGTACGTGCTGCGTGGCAACGGGGAAAACCACGATGCCTGGGCCCTTCGCATGCGAAGCGAGGTCAGCGCGGAGCTCCTCCGGCTTGGACCCTCCAAGCTCCAGCTCACCGTGACGGAGAGTCTTCCCCCCAAGCTCTCACTGTTTCCGTTCAAGGCCCAGCCGATCGCCATCTTCAATGTCTACGGTGATGCGAACGCCCCTTCGCGCTTCACGAACGTGCTCCGGAACGCAGCGAGCTCGGTGTCGGGATACGAGGTCGAGGAGGCGTACCCGGTCTCATACGAACGGGCGTGGGATGACGGCGAGCCGACTCCCTCCCCGATCTTGCTGACCATGCTTCACAAGAAACAAGGGGTGAGCACCGACGAATTCATCCGGCGATGGCACGAGGGGCACACGCCGCTATCGCTCGAGGTGCATCCACTCTGGTACTACCAACGCAACGTCATCCTGAAGCCGATCACCGACGGGGCCGAGCCTTCCGATGGGATCGTGCTCGAAGCCTGCCCCACGCGTGCGGATCTCTTGAACCCGACCCGCTTCTTTGGGGGTACCCTCAAAATGGTGCCCAACATGCTGCGCGTTGCAAAGGACATCCAGGGCTTCCTCGACATGAAGAAGACCGAAACCTATTACGCGACCGAGTACCACCTGAGGAGCTGAGCGATGAGCGTGCGCTACGAACGGGTCGACAGCGTAGCGATCGTGACGATCGACCGGCCTGAGGTCCGGAACGCGGTCGACGTGGCCACGGCCCATGCCCTGGCCGACGCCTTTCGCGGTTTCGAACGAGACGAAGAGGCGCTGGTCGCCGTGCTGACCGGGGCTGGAGGTTGCTTCTGCGCCGGCGCCGATCTCAAGGCGGTCGCGGCCGGCGAGGCGCGTGACTTCTCGCCTATGGCCGACGGACCGATGGGGCCGACGCGCATGCGATTGAGCAAGCCCGTGATCGCCGCAATCGAAGGCCATGCGGTGGCGGGCGGCCTCGAGCTCGCGCTCTGGTGCGACCTTCGCGTAGTCGCCGAAGACGCGATCCTTGGAGTTTTTTGCCGGCGCTTCGGGGTTCCGCTCATCGACCTCGGCACGATTCGCTTGCCACGCCTCATCGGCCACAGCCGCGCCATGGACTTGATTCTCACGGGCCGCCCCGTCCCCGCCAAGGAGGCGGTATTGATCGGTTTGGCCAACCGGTTGGTCCCGAGCGGAGCGTCACTCGAGGCAGCGCTCGAGCTCGCCGCCGAGATCGCGAGCCACCCCCAGCTTTGCATGCGCAGCGACCGACGGTCCGCGATCGAGCAATGGGGCCTCGAGGAAGAAGAAGCGATGCGAAAAGAGCTTCAACTCGGCCTCGAAACCATCGCGAGCGGGGAAACTTCGAGGGGCGCGCAACGCTTCTCCGAGGGCACCGGCCGGCACGGCGTGTTCAAGAAGAGCTGATGCGCTCGGTCCCAGCCGCCAGACGTGATACGCTAGGCCGTGTGCGACTCCGTAGTTGTAGTGCCCGAGGCCGGGCCGGTTTGGTTTGCGAAGAACAGCGATCGTGAGCCGACCGAGGCGCAGTTCTTCGAATGTCACGAGGCCCCAGACGACGACGGCGCTCCCGAAGGCTTGCCCAGCGCCTCGGGCGCGCCCCGACTCTTGCTGAGTCGGCCCGCCTGGATGTGGGGCTGCGAGATGGGCGTCAACGAACGCGGGCTCGCGATCGGAAACGAAGCCGTGTTCACCCGAATTCCCGTTCCCAAAGCCGGGTACACCGGCATGGACTTCCAGCGCGTCGCGCTTGCCACGTGCCGCAGTGCCGATGATGCGCTCGAGCAGTTGATCGAGCTGACGGAGGGATTGACTCAGGGCGGCGCGATGGGCCATCGACATCACGCGTTTCGCTATCACAGCTCGTTCCTGATCGCGGACGCCACGACTGCCTGGGTCTTCGAGACCGCGGGCGAATACTGGGCGGCGAAGCGAGTGCGTGGAGTGGCGACGATTTCCAACGCGCTCACGATCGAAGATGATTTCGATCGCGTCCATGCTGGAGCTTACGAGCTCGCGCGGAAGCGGCGCTGGGTGAAATCCGCCAAGTCATTCAGTTTCGCAGGCGCCTTTTCCGACCCTTTCATGTCCTTGATGGCGGCGGCGCGCGTTCGCCGCGCATGCACCGCGCGCTCCCTGAGAGGCGTTCGCGAGCCGCAGGTACGGGATTTCATGCTCGCGCTCAGCGACCACGGCGCTGTCGAGCCCGGGCACGGACTGAGAAGCGAAGCGCCTTGCGCGCATGCCTCCTGGCTGCCGACGCGAACCTCGGCTCAGACCACGGGCTCGCTCGTTGCACGTCTCGAAGCCGCGGGACCGACCGTATGGGCGACGGGAACCTCGTCGCCATGTCTGAGCGTGCTCAAGCCCGCTCCATTTGATTCGGACTTGCTGCCGCCGCGCGCCGTCTCCGACGCGCGCTTCGATGGCCGCGAGCTCTGGTGGGTGCACGAACGGCTTCACCGCGCCTGCCTTGCCGACTACCACGCGCGGCGCGTGACCTTCGCCGAAGAGCGAGAGCATTTTCAAGACGAGTGCCTGCGCACCGGCGCCGATCCAAGGCACGCCTGGAGCGAGCACCAGGGCTACATCGAGGACTGGCTCGGCCGCGCGCTCGCAGTGAAGGCACCGAAGCAGAGCCTTGCCAGTCGATGGTTCTGGTCCAAGCAGTCGCGTGTGACTTCGATGCCGGCCTAGCCGCGCCCTAGCGGCTGTGCCGGAAGAGCCAATCGGTGGTCATGTTGGCAAATTCCGAGGAGAAGAATGGGATGTGCGGGCCGTCGTTGATCGTCCAGAGGCCGACGTCGATCCCCTCATCGCAGCCCGTCGAGTACGCGACCCTGTCGGTTTCGGCACCGTCGAGGGCCGGAACCAAGTCTGACCGCACCTTCATTGGTCGGGGAGCCCGTGTCGCATCCACCTGCCGTGGCGAAGCGATCCACGATCTCGACTGCACCCGCGTAGACGCCGGGCACGCCTTCATAGGGAACCGTGTCGTCGTTGGTTCCGTGCACCACGAGAACGCTGACTTGCTCTGTAGCCGGCTGGCAATCGTTCGGATCCTCGACGGCGCCGCCCGCGAGGCTCACGAGCGCAGTAAACAGCTCGGATGCCGCGCAAGCCATGCTCAGCGACATGAAGCCGCCGCTCGAGTGACCCATGAGGTACACGCGCTTCGGATCGATGTTGTAGGTTTGCTTGGCCTCTTCGATCAGTGCGCTCAGGTACTCGACGTCGTCGGTTCCAGTCGAGTCCCATGCGCGCCGGCCCTCGTCGTTGGCCTTGGCGTCCGGGTAGATCAGCACGAACTGCTTTTCATCGACAAACGGAAAAAGCAGGAAGTAACCGGCCTGAGTACGGCCATCGGCGCCGGCGCCATGGAGCAGCATCAGCAATGGATATGTGACGGAGGGATCGTAGTCGTTTGGAATGTCGACGCTGGCAGGGCGCACGTCCGTGCCGATCACCAAGGGTGGGTCTGCCGAGAACTCTTGGCCGCCTGTGCCACCGGCACCGCCACCCATTCCACCGGCACCCGCATCGCCACCGTTGCCGCCCAAAGGCGTGCTGTCACCGTCGCCGCAACCGAGCACCATCGCGAACAAAACGAACAAGATAAGGTTCTGCATCGGGCGAAGGTAGAGCGCCGGAGCTGGGCTGTAAAGCCGACTAGCGGCTGTGCTCGAGAAGCCAGTCCGTGGCGAGATCCGCGAAAGCCGGGGCGTCGGAGCCGGGCTGATAGAAGAACGGGACGTGAACTCCGTCGTGAATGATCCAGAGCGCGGCATCGACACCGTCCTGACAGCCGGTCATGTACGCGACCTGCTCGGTTTCATCGCCCTCGACCGTGCTGACCAGGTCGATGCTCCCGACGAGGGCCGGCGAGTTGGTGTCGCAACCCGCGGCAGAGGCGAAATACTCCACGGTGTCGACTGCGCTCGGATAGGCGTCGGGAACACCGTCGTAGAGAATCGTGCCGTCAGCGGTCCCATGCACGGCGAGCACGCTCACCGGTCGCGATGCCGGCTGACAGTCCGCCGGGTCGGCGAAGGTCGATCCCGCCAAGCTCACGATTGCGGTGATCTGCTCGGAAGCTTCGCAGGCCATCCGGAAGGACATGAAGCCGCCGTTCGAGTGGCCGATCAGGTACACGCGCTTCTCGTCGATATGATAGGTCTGTTTGGCCTCTTCGATCAGTCCCGTCAGATAGCCCACGTCATCGATGGCGTTGTTCGGGTCGCAGCAGTAGGTGGCTCCATTCCAGTATCGGTCGCCGTCTTCATTGAGGGTTCCATCCGGGAGAAGGACCACCATGTCCTTTTCGTCGACCATGTCGAGGATCCCGAAGAACGCGGCTTGGATCTGGCCGGTGTAGGGCCCGAAGCCGTGCAAGACGATGAGCAGCGGATGGGCGACGCTCGCGTCGTAGTCCCGTGGGATATCGACCGCCGAAGGTCGCTCGCCTCCGATCGTGAGCGGCGGATTCTCCGAGAACATCTGTCCCCCGGTTCCGCCTACGCCGCCGGCACCGGCAGAACCAGCCGTTCCG
This sequence comes from uncultured delta proteobacterium, assembly GCA_963786865.1. Classification (GTDB taxonomy): domain Bacteria; phylum Myxococcota_A; class Polyangia; order Polyangiales; family Houyiibacteriaceae; genus SG8-38. Next base: position 138,582 of record CAWBAV010000006.1, read on the forward strand.
CCAGTACCCGCGCTGTTGCCGTCGGTGCTGCTCCCGCAGCCGAGGGTCGTCGCGAGGAAGAAGATAGAGATAAGCATTTTCACGGAGAGGACCTTAGAGGGTCAGCCGGGATTCGTAAAGACCATACGACCTGGCCGGGGCCACGGGAAGCGTATAAGCTGCGCCGCATGGCGGACACGATCTTCAGCAAGATTCTCCGTGGGGACATCCCTTGTCACAAGGTCTACGAGGATGAGTTGGTCTTCGCGTTTTTGGACATCGGTCCTCTGAGCTTCGGGCACACCCTCGTGATTCCCAAAGAGGAGGTCGCCACGCTCGATCAGCTTTCGGACGATAGCGCGGCGGCGATAGGACGGGTGCTGCCGCGCCTGTGCCGCGCGATCAAGGCAGTCACCGGTATCGAGCAATTCAACATCCTTCAGAACAATGGACCGATGGCGCATCAAGCCGTCTTCCACGTTCACTTCCACATCATCCCGAAGCCGAGCGCCGAACAAGGGCTGGTGCTCGAATGGCGGTCGACCAAGCTCAATCGAGAAGAGGGAGCAAAGCTGGCCGCTGCCGTGAGCCGGGAAGCCGGGAGGTAGAGAAATGGGGGGACCACGTTTTGACGAGTCGATCGCGTTCAGGGGGCTCCGAATCGCCGTGATGACGGTGTCTGACACGCGCACCGAAGAAACCGACAAGTCGGGGGCCTACTTGGTCGAGCGCGCCCTCGAAGCGGGACATCAAGTGATGGACAGGGTGATCGTTCCCGACGATCGCAAGCGCATCGAAGTCCAGCTTCGGCGTTGGATCAACGAGCCGAACGTCGAGGTGGTTCTAGCCACCGGCGGCACCGGCGTCACCGGCCGCGACGTCACACCCGAGGCCTTTGAAGGGGTCTGGGAGAAACCGATCCCGGGTTTCGGAGAGCTCTTCCGGATGCTCAGTTACGAGCAGATCGGAACGTCGACGATTCAGTCCCGCGCATGTGCGGGTGTCGCGCGCGGAACGTATCTATTTGCGCTGCCGGGCTCGACGGGAGCATGCAGGGACGCCTGGGACGGAATCCTGAGGTACCAACTCGACATCCGATACCGACCCTGCAACTTCGCAGAGCTCTTTCCGAGACTGCAAGAGACCTGAGCGGGCCCCAATCGCGAGCACGCCCGTCGCGAGCCGCCCTCCGGTGACACAGCCACCCAACGCGGTGGCTGGCACCGGTACGGAGAGAACGGGGCACAGGCGAACACGACGCGGGATTCCGTCGAACGGCTCGGCTTGCAATTGTGGTCGGATGCACTGGAGGGGTTGGACCACGCAAGCCTCGCCTCGGCGCTCACGCCAATCGGAGGTGGTTGCTCGCTTGCCGATTGTCATTCGCGACGTCGACTCCACCCCACATCGCGTTCGCCCGTGCCCCTCCGTACGTCAGTGTCACCCGCAGCGCCAGCGCCAGTGCCAGCGTCAGTGTCAGCGCCAGTGCCAGCGTCAGTGCCAGCGTCAGTGCCAGCGCAGTGCAGCGTCAGGCAGCGCAGTGCCAGCGTCAGTGCCAGCGTCAGCGCCAGTGCATCGCCGTGTACAAAGGAGGACGGCTCGGGATGGGCAGCTGAGCGATTGGGCGGGAGGCGAGACGTGCGGAGTCGTAGAGAGACAGCCGAGCGGGCCCCAATCGCGAGCACGCCCGTCGCGAGCCGTCCTCCGATCGTGCCGGTGCCAGTATCGCTCTCAGTGGTGGATCTTCGATACCGGGATCGCTGTGATGTTCCAGGTCATTCGGGACATGGGGATCTCGCGTTTCAGGATGACTTCCCGCTTGGCCCGGCCTCTGATCCAGACGTAGCGGCGTAGCTCGCCTTGCACGTCGGCGGCGACGTAGAGCTCGTCGGCGCCGTCGCCGTCGAGATCGGTCAGGAGCGCGGCGTGCTCGAAGCCGCCCGAGTCGCGATCGATGCTCTCGACGCCCCACTCGGACTTCGCGTCTTTGCCCGGCCGCAGGAGCCAGAGTCCCTTGCTGAACGAGGCGGCGACCATTTCCTTCTTTCCATCACCGTCGACGTCACCCACCGTGAGAAAGCGGCAGAGCCGGTCGGGGATCGTCGCGATGATGACCTTTGCGTCTGGCGCCGTGCCCGCGTCGTAGCGGCGAATCTCCACCGGCTCGACGATCTCGAGCCCCGCGCCGCGTCCCTTGGTGAGCGCCTCGACCGCCACGTAAAGCTCGTCGGTCCCATCACCGTCGACGTCGCCGACGTAGATCTCCTTGGCGTGCCGCTGCCCGAGGTCCGCCACCACGGTCCGCCCCTTGCCCTTCTTTGGCACGTACCGCACCACTTCGCCGTGCTGCGCTTCGGCATCGAGCTTGTTGGGCTCGCTCGGCGTGGCGTAGACCTCGAGCACACCGTCTTTGTCGAGGTCGCCGATCTCGATTTCGTGGACGAACGTCTCTTTCTTCGCGTCGATCCGCTCGACCTCCCAGCTCTTTCCCTTCTGGCGGAGGACCGCGACCACCCCCTGGTCGTGCGTCGCGACGGCAATCGCGGGCATTCCATCTCCGTAGAGGTCGGCGATTTCGGCGTCTCGCATCCGGTCGAAGTTCCCTCCGAACTCGGCATGCCAGAGCGTGCTCGGCTGAAGCTTGCCCTTGGCGCCCCGCCAGAGCTTCACGTACGCGCCCGAACCCCCCAGAGTGAGGATTCCAGGCGCCTGGTCGCGCGGGCTGAGCAGCATCGCCTTGTGAAATACGTTGCTCTGCGGGTCCTCGATCGTCTCGGTTCGCCACTCGCCGCCTTGGCGCGTGAGGATGTCTAGACGTGCGGGCCCGGGTTTGGCGGTGGCCTTTCCGTCGACGACCTGGAACTGCGAGTAGGAAAGGAGCAAGCCGTTTGGAAGCGAGTCGGGAAGGCTGCTCCCCGACGCGTTCTCGACCGGCGTCTCTCGGGGCTTCGCTTTCTCGGCAGGCGTTGCTTCCTGCGCGGACGCGGCGGGCGGATCGGTGGGCGGTGTCTTCTCGCCCCCCTTACAAGCCAGCACGAAGAACAAGGCCCAGATCCCAAATCGGGTCACTGCTTGATGTCGCATCTGGCGTCGCTACCAACGCTCGACGCTCGGCGCAACTAAGCGCCAGAGAGGCCGCTCGGGGCAGGCAATTTGACCCTTTAGCGTGCACCCGTTACCTGAGCGCGAAGGGGACATGAGCACGAATCCGAAACGAATCGCTTTCTTCGCCGTGAAGCTGCTTTTCTCCGTCGGCATGCTGGTGTTCATCTTCGGCAAGGTGCTCCGGCGCGATGGGGCCGACGAGCTGCTCGGGCGACTGAGCGACCTCAGCTGGGGCTGGGTCGTGGCCGCAGTGCTCATGCAGCTCATTGCGATAGGATTCAGCACCGTGCGCTGGCAGCGCCTCCTGGTCGGCCAGGGGATCTTCCCGAAATGGGGATTCCTCGGCGGCTCGATCATGATCGCGCGCTTCTGGGGCGCTTTCACGCCGGGCGGTTTCACGGGCTTTGGCGGCTGGCGTATCTACGACGTCGCCAAGCATACGGGCAAGACGGCCCGGGCGACCGCGACCATCGGGGTCGAAATGATCCTCGGCCAGCTCGCCTTTGGTGTGGTGGTCATGCTCGCCAGCATCTTCGGCATGCGCTTCATCGGCACGGATGGCGTGCTCTTGGTGAACGCGGTCTTTCTCTCGATCATCGTCGTGGGCTTGGCGTTTCTCGCCCAGCCGCAACTCTTCCTCTTTTTCACGCGCTTCGTCCCGGAAGGGATCCGTGCCCGGGTCCAGACCTTGATCGACGCCGTGGGCGCATACCGCGGCAAGGCCGGCCTTCTCATTCAGGCAGCGGCGCTCGGTGTCGGCACGCATGCGTTCAACAACCTGATCTATGTTTGTGCCGCGCGCGCGCTCGGTGTCGAGCTCGGCATCGGGGAGGTGTTCTTCGCGTCCTCTTTGCAGATCCTCGCGACGATCATCCCGGCTTCGATCAACGGGATCGGTCTTCGAGAGGCCGCGGCCGTCGCGCTTTACACTTCGCCCGCCGTCGGATTGCCCCTCGCGGTCGCCGTCCTCATTCCGACGCTCGGGTTCGCGTGCGAGATGTTCGTCTCGGCGTTCGGCGGTGTCATCTTTCTTCTGCGCAAGTCCGGATACAGCCCCGAGATCCGAGTGGCGGATCCGGATCGCGAGGACCTCGTGAGCCAGGCGATTCCGACGGCGCCCCGCGAAGCCTGGCCGCACCCGATTCGCGGGATGATCGTGGGGTTTAGCGCCGGGGTCTTCGGCGGCCTCCTGGTCGGTCTCGGGGAGGCCCTAATCATCGCGCTCTCGTCTGCCGGGGCTACTGGCGCGCGTGTGTTTCTCTACGGACCGCTTTCCTATGGCTTGTTTTGCGGAGCATTCGGCGCAGGCCTCGGCTTCGCCACGGCGCTGAGCGGCCGCTGGATGAAGCGCTACGCCCTCCACGAAGGCGAAGCCTTCGGGTACTTTGCGGCCGCGATCTTCGGCCTGTTCGCCTTCGCGCTCGGCGCCTTTCGAATTCGCCGCGACGTCTTTCACGAGGAGATGGTCTGGAAGAGCGCGATCGGCTTGGCCGTCCTACTCGGCTGCGCCTTCGTCGCGGCCGGGGTCAGCGCGCTCCTCGCCACGGGCCTTCGCTCCCTCGTCAAACGCTCACCCTTCGACCGTCTCGTTCAAGCGCCTACCGCGTTCGCGCTGCTCACGATCATCGGAGTCGGGCTCCTCGGGGATATCGCGCTGAGTGAGCGCACGTCGCGGACCACCGAGCGGCGCGAGACGGCCGGCGCCGAAAGCGAAGTCGGCAACGTGCTCTTCCTCGTGGTGGACACGCTGCGCGCCGATCACCTGTCCTCGTACGGCTACGACGGCGGCAGCACCCCCAACCTCGATCGCTTGGCTGAAGACGCGGTTCGATTCGACCAGGCGTTCACCAACTCGAGTTGGACTCGACCGAGCTTTGCTTCGATTCTCTCGGGCCGGCTTCCCTCGAGCCACGGCGTGATGGCGAAGAGCGACGCGCTTCCCGACGCGGTGACGACCCTTCCCGAAGCCCTCAAGACAGCGGGCTACAGCACGGCCGGCTATGTCACGAACTTCAACGTCGCCCCGTACTTCAACTTCCACCAGGGCTTTGACCAGTACGTGTATCTCGAGCCCGAGTTCGTTCTCGGCGCCGACGATGCCAGCGCCAAGCTACTGCTCATGCAGTTCATTCGGCAGCGAATCGAACAGAAGCGCGCCGCCGAGGGAGATGTGTTGCCGGGGACGGCCTATCAAGATGCCGAGACGGTCAATACCGCCCTGACGGGCTGGATCGACCGGCAGACCGGCTCACCTTGGTTCCTCTTCGTCGGGTACATGGACCCGCACGACCCGTACTTCGCGCATCCTTACGACGGAAGCGGATACGCCCGCGCCGCGCACCCACATCCCGATGCGGCCGAAGCCCCCGCGCTCAGAGCGCTCTACGACGGCGAGATCCGCTACTGGGACGAGGAGCTCGGCAAGCTCCTCGACGGGCTCCGCAAGCGCGGCCTCTACGACGCGCTCACGATCGTCGTGACGAGCGATCACGGCGAGGAGTTCAACGAGCATGGTGGGTTCTGGCACGGAACCACGCTCTACGACGAGCAGGTGCGGGTGCCTCTGTTGGTGAAGCTTCCCGAGAGCCGGCGCGGCGGGACGGTCGTCCGACACTGGGTTCAAAGCATCGATCTGATGCCCACGGTCTTGAAGCTCCTCGACGTTCCCGTCCCCGAGGGGGTGCAAGGGGGAGATCTCTTCACGGGCACCGACATCATCTACGCCGAGGAAAGCCACGAGGGCAACGTCCTCGAATCGGTGCGCGAGCTCGACGGCACCGACGAGTACAAGCTCATCACCGCCAATCGCGACAATCCTCGCGGCCTCGCGCCCGTCGAGCTCTACCGCGTGGACCTCGACCCCGGCGAGCAAGAGAACCTGGCCGGCGACTCTCCAGACCGCGTTCGCATGTCAGCGAAGACCCTCCTCGAGCAGCGCGCCTTGGCGAAGGAAGACGCGGTCGCCGCCGACTCCGTGGAGCTCGACGAGGACGTAGCCGCTCACTTGGAAGCGATCGGTTACATCGAACGCTGAGCGACGCGCGGGGTCAGCGCGTCGGCGTGCTTCACGGTCCGGTGAATGAGGTAGGCGAGGGCGCCGATCGACCCGGTGGTGAGAATGGCGAAGAAGTACGGCCAGGGCGGGATCCCATGGCCGCGGGCGTCGGGGAACATCCAGAGCGCAAAGAGGATGAGTGCGATGCAGAGATCGATGAAGACCTGCGCCGCCCAGCCGCCGGTCATCGCGAGCTCGACGAAGCCAAAATAGCCCTGATCAGCGACGACCACGGCCGTGTAGAGAGTAAACGCGGCAAAGACCGCTACGAACGCAAAGAGTCGTAATCTCATGGGAACCTCCTGATGGCACCCAGTCTGGGGTGCCCCATGCTCGAAGGCCATGACCTCGGAGGTCATCGGCAGCACGAAAGCAGGCGTTACAATCGCTGCATGCATTCCACCGCGACAGTCCCTCAGGGCTTCGGCTCACTCTTGCGCCAGTGGCGCGCCGCCCGCCGGATGAGCCAGCAGCAGCTCGCGATCGAGTCCGAGGTCTCGACCCGCCACATCAGTTATGTGGAGAACGGCAAGTCGTCCCCGAGCCGCGAGATGGTGCTGATCCTCGCCAGCGCGCTCGATCTTCCGCTCCGCGAGCGAAACTCGCTCCTCACGGCGGCGGGCTTTGCCCCGGTCTACCGGGAGAGCGATCTCGCCGCACCGGAGATGCTTCCGGTTCGACAAGCGTTCGACACGATCCTTGCCCATCACGAGCCGTACCCGGCGATCGTCCTCACGCGCGCCTGGGACCTCGTGAAGATGAACGCGGCCTTCATGCGTCTCTTTGGGTTCTTCCTCGAGCCGCCCGTCGCCCCGATCGTGGCCCAGAACGTCATGCACGCGCTCTTTCATCCCGAGGGTGTCCGCCCTTACGTGACGAATTGGGAAGAGGTGGCGGGCTTCCTGATCGATCGCCTCTTTCGAGAGTCGATCCTCGAGCTCGAGACCAGCGAGAGCCGGAAGCTTCTCGATGCCTTGCTCGCGTACCCCGGCGTGCCGAGCCGCATGCACGAGGTCGACCTTGCCGTGGCTCCGCGTGTTTGCGTCACGGTTCATCTCGAAAAGGACGGAACGCGGCTCGACCTGTTCTCGACACTGACCACCTTGGGTACGCCGATGGACGTGACCGCGCAGGAGCTACGGATCGAGTCGTACTTCCCTGCCGATGACGCGACCGCTGAATGGCTTCGGAAATCGGCGGCACTCGCTTCAAACTAAGCTAGAGTCCCTCCCGGTCGCGCATGGAGTCGCTTGCTGCAGTGGACCTGGGTTCGAACAGCTTTCACATGGTGATTGCCCGGGTCGATCACGGCGGCGTTCAGATCGTCGATCGCATTCGGGAGCCCGTCCGCCTGGCGGCAGGGCTTCAGGAGGACGGGAAGCTCGACGCGGAGTCGCAAGAACGCGCAATCAAGTGCCTTACGCTCTTCGGGCAGAGACTCAGGGATTTCGGCGCCGAGCAGGTTCGGGCCGTCGGCACCAATACCCTCCGCAAGGCTCGCAACTCGAACAAAGTCCTTCATGACGCAAGCGCGGCCCTCGGCCATCAGATCGAAATCATCCCCGGAAAGGAAGAGGCGCGCCTGATCTACCTCGGCGTCTCGCACGGGATTGCCGGTGCCCCGGCTCGGCGCCTCGTCGTCGACATCGGTGGAGGGAGCACGGAGCTCATCGTCGGCGATTCGTTCGAGCCGGTCTCGGTGCACAGCATGTACATGGGCTGCGTAGGCTTCACGGCGCAGTTCTTCGACGACGGCAAGATCAGCCGCAAGCGCATGAACAAAGCGAAGCTCGCCGCGGGTCTCGAGCTTCAGCCCGTCGAAAAGACGCTCCGCCAAGCGGGTTGGGAACGTGCGATCGGCGCCTCCGGAACGATCCGTTCGGTCGCCGAGATCCTCAATCAGGCCGGCTGGGCGCATGGCACGATCACCGCCGATGGCCTCGCAAAGCTGGAGCAGGCGATCTTGACGGCAGGCCGCCTGGACCGGCTCGAGCTTCCCGGACTCGATGCGGACCGCCGTGGGGTCTTCGCTGGGGGCGTGGCGATTCTCAGCGCCGTGTTCGAGCGCCTCGCCATCGACGAGATGTGGGTCTCACCGACGGCGCTTCGCGAAGGCCTGCTCTACGACATGCTCGGCCGCATTCACGACGAGGACCCCCGGGACCGAACGATCGCCATGCTGGCCAAGCGCTATTCCATCGATCAGGGGCACGCGGATCGAGTTCGGGCGACGGCTCTCGGCTTGCTCGGGCAGGTCGTCGACGACTGGGGGCTGCGATCGCCGGATGCGGCCCATGCGCTCGCCTGGGCCGCGCAGCTCCACGAAATCGGTCTCGCGGTCAATTACACCGGCCATCACAAGCACGGCGCCTATCTGATCGCCTGGTCGGACTTGCCGGGTTTTTCCCGAGACGAGCAGGCGCTCGTCGCGGCCCTGGTCCGAGGCCATCGCCGAAAGCTCGACGATTCGTTCTTCGAGACTCTCCCCGAAGAGCTTCGGCTCAGCGCGAAGCGCCTCTGCGCGCTCCTTCGCCTGGCGGTGCTACTCAATCGAAACCGCGATCCCGAGGTCGTTGCGCTTCCGCACCTCAGTGCCAGCGAGAACAAGCTCAAGATCACGTTCAACCAGGATTGGCTCGATGCCCATCCGCTTGCCCTCGCGGACCTCGAACGCGAGCAGAGGCTGCTTCGAGCCGCCGATCTTCGGCTCACCGGCTTCGAGGAGGAGTGACGCGATGGACCTCTTCTTGATCCGCCACGCGATTGCCGAAGAGCGAAGGGCAGGGCTTGACGACGGGGATCGCGCGCTGACACACAAGGGCCGCGTCCGATTTGAAACCGTGGTTCGGAACCTGGGCAAGGCGGGCTTTCGCTTCGATCGCGTCTATCACAGCCCCTGGCTTCGCGCGGTGCAGACCGCAGAGCTCCTCGAACCCATCGTCGATGGACCTTTCATCCCGAGCGAGGGTCTGGCCCAGGCGCCGGCCGCGGATTTCTTCGAATCCTTGGAAGGCGAGCGCGTGGCCTGCGTGGGTCACGAGCCCTGGCTGAGCAGCGCTCTCTCGCTGCTCACGATCGGCAACCCGAACGGCCACTGGCTCTGCTTCAAGAAGGGCGGCGTCGCCTGGCTTCGCGGCACGCCGAGCCCCGGAGCGATGGAGCTCCGAGCCCTGCTCCCACCCAGGCAGAGCGCGTAGGGGATTGCGCGCTTCGCGACGCAGACCCATATCCCGCTCATGTTCGACGCGATTTGGCAGGTCTGGCTCCAGCTCTCGCCTTGGCTTCTTCTCGGAGCCGCGGCCGCCGGCTTGCTCCATGTTCTTCTGCCACGTGATTTCGCGCGCCGGCAGTTTCGTGGCTTCAGCGGGGTTGCCAAGGCCGTGGCGCTCGGAGTCCCGCTGCCCCTCTGCTCCTGCGGCGTCATCCCCGCAGGGCTCGGGCTCAAGAAGGACGGGGCGAGCGACGGCGCTGCGGTGGGCTTCTTGATCAGCACGCCGCAAACCGGCGTGGACTCCTTGCTGGTCAGCGCTTCGTTTCTCGGCTGGCCGTTCACGATCTACAAGTGCCTGAGCGCTCTGCTCATGGGGCTCGTCGGCGGCGCGGCTACCGAAGCGCTCCCTACCGAGGCTGACGGCGTCGAGCGGCTGGAAGCAGCGAGCGCACCGCAGTCCGCCGTCGGCTTCTTCGAGCACATGGTCGACGTCATTCGGCCGATCTGGAAGTGGATCGTCTTCGGGGTCGTCGCGTCGGCAGCGATCACCGTTTGGATTCCGCCCGGCGCCATGGCCGGATTCTCGGAGCTCCATCCGGCGGTTTCGGGACTCGCCGCGCTCGTCATTGCGCTTCCGCTCTACGTCTGCGCGACGGCATCGGTTCCGATCGCGGCTGCATTGATCGCGCAGGGCATGCCCACCGGCGCAGCTCTGGTCTTCCTGATGGCCGGACCGGCCACCAACATCGCGACGATCGGCGCAGTGAAGCGCGCATTTGGCGGCCGCGTGCTCCTCGTCTACCTCGCCACGGTCATCATTGGCAGCGTGGGTCTCGCCTACATCTATGACGCCTTCATCCCGTTCGAGGCACTCGGCAGTCTGACCCACGAGCATGGCCAGCCCTGGTGGGCCTGGGTATCGGCGCTCGTTCTCGCCGGCCTCTTCCTCTATTTCGTCGCCGACGATCTTCGAAGCGCATGGCTTCGCCGAAAAGCGCCTCCCGGCCCCGAGCGCATCACGCTCGCGGTCGAAGGGCTCAGCTGCAACAACTGCGTCCGCAAGCTGGAGCGCGCCCTTCGCGAAGCGGATGGCGTCACTTCCGCCGTCGTGACGCTGGATCCCGGCCAGGCTATCATCGAGGGCCGCGCTTCTCCGCAAGCGCTAAGAGCGGTGGTCGAGGCGACGGGCTACAGCGCGAAGTGAGAAGGGCGCAGGCCTGCTCTAGCTGCGGCCCGCCAAGAGCGACTCGATTGCAGGAGTGGTCGGCAAACGCTGCCCGGCGAAGATCGCCCGAATCCAGGGCGCCGCATCGGCGATGGAACCGAAGGGCTGGATCGGAACCGGGATCGGCTTGACCCAGGTGACGGCCTTGAGCGCCCCACGAATGATCGCGTTGCTGATCAGTACGGCGATCCCGAAGTGGTGCTCACCCGCCAGGTCGCCCGTGACGTCGAACCATTCGGTGAGCCGCCGTCGCTGGTGAGCCGTGATCGCCGTGGTTAGACCGCGGGAATCCAAAATGGTCGCGAACGGTACGCGCCGCTCGACGATGGCGGTGTAGCGCACGATGAAATACTCGAAGCCTTCATCGCTGAGCGGCTTCGAAGGAAACCGAACGTAAAGTAGCGGCCAGGCCGCTTCTTCGAAGATGAGACCGAACTGATGAACGCCCAGTCTCGTCGCCGTGCTCATGCCCTTCTCGTGCCGTTGGTTGCCGGCGGCAACGTCAGTCGAAAACGGGTCTCTTTGTCGTCCGTGGTGCTCACTTCGAGCTGACCGCCGAGCTCCTCTGCGATGCGCTTCGAGATCGCGAGGCCCACGCCCGCGCCGTGCAGCCGGCCGCCTACGCCAAACGGCTTGAATACGGCATCCATCTTGTCGGGCGCGATCAGCGTGCCGTTGTCGGACACGTCGAGCACCGCCTTGTCGCCGAGCATCGCCGTCGTGACGCGCACGATGCCCTGGCCGCCCTCCCGTGTCGCCGCCCGCTGAATCGCATTCGCGAGCAAATTCAGGGCGATTTGTACGATATTCGTGCGTGCCGCCAGCACCTTGGGTTCGATGCCCGTGGCGACTTCGATCAAGGCGCGACCGCGAAGTCCGCTGCTTTCCGCCTTGCGAAGCGCGACGCGCACGGCGTCGGCTAGATCCACGATCTCTGGAATGGCTTCCTCGGGGGCTTTCGCCATCTCCTCGGTGAGCTCGAGAATCCGCTTCACCCCATCCCGCGCATCGATGACCGCATTCTCGACCTGCGCCAAGGTTCCACGCGCACGCGCAACGTTGGGTGTGGCTTCTTCGAGCGCCGCAGTCGCTGCGGAGATCGAAGTCTCGATCACGGTGAGGTTGTTGCGGATCCAACCCACCGGGTTCCGTAGCTCGTCGGCAAGTCCGCTTGCCACCACGCTCAAGGAATACGCGCGTTCCGTCTCGAGCAAGCGCTGCTCGAGCTCCTTGACGCGGGTGTTGAGATTGTAGAGATCGATCGCATCGCGAAGCTCGGCTCGTAAGATCTCGGGCTCCCAGGGCTTGCGCATGTAGCGCCGCACGTGGCCACGGTTGATCGCGTCCTCGGCCGCCTGCAGGTCCGAGTACGCCGTGATCAGCAAACGGATCGTCTCGGGATACTCGATCTCGACCTTCTCGAGCAGCTCGATGCCCGTCATGCCTGGCATCCGCTGGTCGGTGAGCACGACTCCAATCTCGTGCTCCTTCATCAACTGCAAGCCAGCCGCAGCGCTCGACGCGGTCAGAACCGGAAAATCATCGCCGCAAACCGCCTCGAAGACGACCAGGTTCGGCTCCTCGTCATCGACGAATAGTACGTGCGCTGTCATGCCGCTTGCTCCATCGCGGGAATTTCCATCACGAAGCGAGCCCCCCCACCGGGCCTTGGCTCATATCTTAGCTCACCACCGCAGTCCTGCGCGATTCTTCGGCTCAAGTGCAGCCCGAGCCCCGTCCCTTCCCCTTCCGCTCTCGTTGTAAAGAAGGGGTCGAAAATCCGGTGAACCACGTCCGGGGGCACGCCAGGCCCATCGTCGGCAACGGCCACGGAAATCTGCTTATCGACCTGGCGGAGCTCGATCCAGACGTTCTTCGGCTCCGGATCGCATGGAGTTGTCGATCAAGTTGAGCAGCACTTGATTGAACGCCCGTGCAGGCGCGAACACCTCTCCGATGACCTCGTAATCCTCGTGCACCGTCACGTGTCTCATCTTGTGCTCGAGGAGATGGAGCGTGGATTCGACGGCCCGGCGCACGTTGCAGGGCGCGAGGTCGGTCCCATCGGCCGGCCGCGCATGCGCGTCCAGCGCAGAGACGATGCCGTTGATCCGTTCGAGCGCGTCGATGATCACCGTCATCAGCTTCTCGTTCGAGACCCGCGACGAGCCGCCCTTTTCGAGGACTCGGACGGCATTCACGGCCGCGTTGAGCGGATTCTTCACCTCGTGCGCAAGTCCGGCCGCCAGAGTGCCCGCGGATGCCAGACGCGCCTGATCGGCGAGCTGCAGGCTGAGGCCTCGCATCTTGAGGTGGGCGCGAATGCGCGCTTGAAGAACCTTCGTGTGGAAGGGCTTCGAGACGAAGTCGTCCGCGCCAGCGTCGTAGCCTTCGAGCGCCGCATCGTTCTCACCGCGCGCGGTCAGCAGGATGACGGGGATGTGGCGAAGCGACGGATCGTCTCTTGATCGCGCGGGTGAGGTCGAGGCCGCTGATGCCCGGCATCATCACGTCGGTGAGCACCAAGTCGGGTCGGTTCTGTCTTGATCAGCTCGAGCGCTTCTGCGCCGTTCGCGGCCGCGTCGACCTCGTAGTTGCTCTTCAAGACACCGACTATGAAACCACGAAGGTCGGCTTCGTCTTCGGCGACCAGGACCCGCGGAAGTCGACCGCGGTCGAGACAGCACCCGCTCGGGCGGACGTTGACTCTGTCGCAAGCTCGACCGTGGCCTCTTCCATGTCGCTGTGTGCGTACCGGTGTGAATCGGTCCTCGATGCGGCGCCCGGGATGCTAGCTCGGTCTGGAGCTGGCGCCGTTCCAGGATTTCCGTGTGAAAATGCTCTTTGCCGCTTGCAAGAAGAGCGTGAATGTCGACCCTTCGCCTACGACGCTCTCGACGGTCAGGGATCCACCATGGAGCTGCGCGAGCTCGCGAGCGAGCGCGAGCCCGATACCCACGCCGCCCTGACGCGACGTTCCGAGGTTTCGGTTTGATGAAACCTATCAAAGATACGTTGCTGCTCGTCGCGCGAAATCCCTGGGCCGGTGTCGGACACTTCGATCGACGTTCCCGCTACGTTGTGGAACACGTTGACCGCGATCCGTCCGCCCGCGGGCGTGAACTTCATCGCATTGCCGATCAGATTCGTGAGGATGATTTCGATGCGATGAGGGTCGCCGAACATCTCCGGCGGCTCGCCCTCTGATGAGAACGACATCTCGATTCGACGCGCCCTCGCTGCCGGGTGGCGTTGCTCGCTACACGCTGTGCGAGTTTCGCGATGTCCACCTGCATCACCCGCAAACGCAGGCCACCTGCCTCGAGCTGTGCCAGGTCGAGAAGGTCGTCGATCATGCGCAAGAGTCGAGTGGCGTTGCTACGAACGACATTAGGGCATCGCGCTCGGCGCCCGGAGTCAGCCGTTCGAGCAGCTCGTCCACAGGTGAAAGTATCAACGTCAGTGGCGTCCTCAGCTCATGCGAAATGTTCGCGAAGAACTCGTTCTTGAGCCGGTCTACTTCTTGCGCGCGCTCGAGAGCATTGCTGAGCTCGTCTGAGGTCTCGGCTAGAGCTGCTCGTGCTTCAAAGGACGCGTACGCGAAACCGTACTTGTAGTTGGCGACCAAACCGACGCCGAATCCGCCGGTGACTAGGGCGAACACGACGGCTAGGAGGCTTCCTGGGGGAACCGCGTCGATGAAAAGCAACGTCGCGAATAGCATCAACAACGAGCTGACTGTGATCAGGCTGTAGGTATACTTCGGAGGCCAGAACGGCAACGCGGCGCTACCAAATTGAACGAGAAGAAAACCAACGACATACCATGAGTACGCTTCGCCCAAGTACGGAACCATTCCAGCGATCCCACCGCACTTGAGCAGGAACCAGATCCAGAAGTAGGCCCAAACCCGCTCCCGAGTTCGGTCAGCATACGCGAGCGCAAGCAGCGGCAAGCCAAGCACGACTGACGCGACTCGAATCGTCAGCAGGATCCGCCAGGTCGCTGGTGCCAGGAAGTAGTCGAAGACGCCCCACAATACGTAGAAGGGCGAGAACACCATCACCGTGCGGAGAAATATCGTGTAGTTCAGTTGTCGGAGCTCGCCGGCGAACCCCTCCAACCTCTGCGATCGCGCCTGGGGGAATGCACTCGGAACTGCCATCACCCGTGTGTCCGACGGGTGATCCATTACCTACTCCTTCCGTACGAGCAGGAAGTAGTACGCCTCGCCTGGATCGACGACAACCTCGGCGCTTGCGCCGTCCGGCAGCAACGCGGCCATTCCCACCATCTCATCCCTAGATCTATACAGGATTGGCCAGTCCGCGACGAATTCCGGCGGCCAAAGGTTGGTATTGGGGCCGATTGCGTTTCCGATAGCGAGTAAGCCACCGGGTAGGAGGCGGTCGTACAAGGCCTTGGCAATGGCCTGGGCCCGGTCGATCCGGAGGTAGTCGAAAAGCCCACTCGAGAAGATGAAATTCTGGTCGCTGAAGTTGAACGCTTCCGGATGCCTCAATAGCTTGCTGAACGACAGATGGAGGAGCTTCAGGTCTGCTGGCCTCTGTTGCCGTCGAATGCTGTCGTGACCGATCTGGTACGCGAGGGCGAGGGCCTCCTCCTCTTGGTCGATGAGGGTCCAAGTGACGAGGCCTCGATTGGGCTTGGTTTCGGCCCACATCTCTACCTCGCGGCCCGGGCCGCATCCAAGGTTGGCAACCGCGAACTGCTTTGATCCAGAACCGGCCATTTTGGCGTGCTGGGAATCCAGCAGGTCCACCATGAAGCGTGCTCGGGTAACCACTCCTTGCGCCATCGGATTCTGCACAAAGAGCTTGTGCATGAGTTGATCAAATGCAGTTTCGCCTTCGAAGTCGTCGCGGTAGTAGTACTCCATCACGTGATAGTCGCCGGCGTAACCCAGCGGCTTGTTCCACGTCCTATTGATCAGCGGGCAGCCTAGAAGCAGCGGCGTGATCGTTGCCTCGGTGTACTGCTTGGCCGCGTAGTGTGCCTTTGGATCCTCGCGAAGCTTCCATCCGGCCTTCGAAGCGTTGATCACGAGCCCGCGCCAGCGCGCCTTCAGCGTTTCGAACGATTCCTCCACGAGCGCGCGCACCCTTGCCGGTCCGTCCGTCTTTGCCAGGAGCCGCTGCTCCTCACGATCGAGAAGCGGGCGGTAGAACAGCAAGAAGTCCGAGATCGCCGAGACCGCGGCCAGGTAGTCCGCGGGGAGCAACTCCTTGTATACCGAAGGTCCCCGTTGCAGTTCCCGCCTGAGGGTACGCTCAGCGTCCAACTCGAGCATTTCTGCCAATGCAAGCGTCTGCTGTGCGTTGACGCCCACTCGTGGCCCCGTCGGGTAAGCCTCCACGCGGGCTACCCGAAACCTCGAATCCAGGACCGGCTCCCCATGAAGGATCACCTGACCTTCGACTTCGGTTCCTGGGTCCCAAGTGTGGCCATTGACCGCAGCAAAGAGAAAACCACTGGCGGAGAGGTCGAGTATCGGGTGCTTCACGCCGTCGCAGAGGAAAGCGCAATCCGCATCTTTGGAAAAGAACTCACGGGCTCGTCGTCGCGCGGGTCGGTAGAACGCGGAACGGATTTTCTCGCTGCCAATCCCTGGGTCGGACATCTTCATTCACCTAGGCTATCAACGTTGTTTCGGTCGTTACCCATTTGTGGCCAAGACCCACTCGGAGGGCGCTCCGCACCGCAAAAAGGGCTCGCCAGTGTGCGTTCTGGATCGCCATTGGGTCATATGTCCTTGAGAACGGGTGGCTTAGGACAAACGGGGGAAGCGCGACTATACGCCAGTTCGGTCGAAACTCATCTGAACAGTGACGCAGCGAATGTGAGTTCTCCGGACAATCGGAGAAAAGACAAACAATTACAGATATTTGTCTGCCTGTGCCAGAGCTGTGAAGAGACGTTTTTGTGAGATGTATCACCACCGAAGCCTCCATTGCCGTCCAGCCCATGAGGTGTAGGCGGAGGTCGGCGCTCGGTCTTTTCTTCGGGCGATTCGAGCCGAGTTGGATGCTCCCTTGAGACGAACTTCGGCGGCGCATCCAAGCCGCGCGGAATGCTGCTTGCCGGGTGCGCGAGGAAATCGCGAACTGGAGCATCGCGCGATCCGCTGCTCAACAAACCCGGAGTCCACGGCGAACGATCGTTGCGCGCCATGTCGCTGGCGCCGATGCGGCGAGTTCCGCCTTTGCGCCGCCGACGCGCAGCGATGTACCGTCGTCAGACCCAAGTCATGTTTCTCCTCAACGACGACCGGCCGGATTGGTACGAAGGTGGCTTCGAAGATCATCGAAGGGCGGTGAATGCCAAGGCACTGCGCGTCGGTATCCCGATTACCGTTGCTGTGCAGATCCCGTTCTTGCTCTTCGAGTGGCTGGCCTTGCGCCCTGACTTTCTCTGGGTTCAGAGTTTGAGGGCGTTGTGGCTCGGTCCAGCGTTGGCGTTGTACCCGTTCTTGAGAGTGCCGAGCGATCGACTTCGACGTGAAATCGATTGGGTGACGTTCGCGATCTACGCGGCTTCGGCCGTCATGATTGTCATGGTGGCGTTCCGGCACGAGGGCTACAACTCGCCTTACATCCACGGTCTTATATGTATGTTCGTCGGAGTGGGTGCGGTGACGCTTTGGCACTTTTGGTTCGCATTGCTTTTCGCGAGCCTGGTTTACGGCGCTTACTGGATCCCATTGCTGCTAGGGCACGGAGGAATCGAGGACCTCACCAATTGGATCGGCTATCAATCTTTCATGGTCGGCACCATGGGCATCATTCTGGTTTCCCAGCAGTTGAGACTGGAGATGGCCCGGGCGGATTTCGAGCGACGCTGCCAATTGCACGAGGAGAAGGAACAGACCCGCGGCCTCGTCGAGCGCGTGACCTCCTTGCGACAAGAGCGTGTCACCTGGCTCGAGAATCTTGCTTCGTTTCTGCGGCACGAGCTCAAGAATCAGATCGTGGCGGTCGGGACCTCGATTGAGCTCGCGCAAAGTGGGGAGTCGCCGAGCGCGAACCAGATCTATCTCGAGCGGGCGCAGCGGAGCTTGAATCGGATGCGTGGATTGGTGTCGTCCGCGACCGAGGCCACGAGTTTGGAGGCGGCGTTGGCAGTCGAAGAGATGGGCCGCGTGGACTTGAGCGCACTGGTGATGGACCGAATCGGTGCCTTCCAGTTGCTGCGTCCATCTCAGCAGCTTGCTCTGAAGTTGACGTCTCGCCTTGCGGTGAATGGGAACGAGGAGCGGCTCGCGCAGCTCGTCGACAAGCTTCTGAACAACGCACACGAGCACTTGGTCGAGGGCGGGGAGATCCGGCTCGAGTTGCGATGTCCCGGCCCTGATCTCGTGGAGCTCATCGTGGAGAACGACGGCGACGCGTTGCCCCACGACAAGGAGCGGATCTTCGAGGCCTTCGTGTCCTCGCACCGAACCGCCGACAACCTTGGTCTCGGCCTCTTCGTCGCACAATCCATCGCCCGCAATCACGGGGGAGGGATCACGGCCGAGGATGTCCCCAACGCCGCTGGCGCGCGCTTTGTGGTGACCTTGCCCGCGTGGAGCGATCGGTCGCTGGAGCTCGACGAGGCTGATTCGCTTTTCGAGCTTGCTTCGTCTTCCCCGGGCCGCGTCGCTCAACCGCCGCAATAATCGTCGCCGCCGGAGCCGGAGGCGCCGCAGGTGTTGGCGGGCGGATCGGCGGGACATTGTCTCGGGCGCAGACCGCATGAGGTACGTGCACCGATTCTGTAGGTTGCCGACTTGCTCGCAAAGCCCGCTTGGCTGGGCAGTCTCCGCGTTTCCACCAGGACATGTTTGCATTCTGCACCAGTGCTCGTACAGCGGGGCAAGTCGCGAGCTGCTCGTTGATGCCGCAGTAGTCGTCTCAACGGATGGCCGGACAGGCTCGTTCGATCTGAGAGCGTAATCGAATAGGGCTGCTCACACCCGCCCTCCGTCGTCTTCAAACAGAACCCCGTTCCATCACCAGGGAACGGATCTCCTTGGTACTCCATCTCGACGCAGCGGTGGCTCGGTGACGGAGCTCCCTCGTCGCCGCACTCGCTGTCCGCGACGCAGGTCTCGCAGACGTCTTGGCTTCCGACCACCGTGGTCGTACACATGTGCGTCGCTGGGTCGCAGCTCTTGTCGCCACACTTGTCGCCTTCCCTCGCAGGTGTGCATTGAACGCACTCGCCGGCGTCGCAGACGGACAGGCCCTCGATGCCGTCGCAGTCGGTGTCGTTCATGCACTCCTCGCACTCGTTGGTGTCGGTGTTGCAGTGCGCCAGGCTCGCGTCGTTGCAGTCGGAGCTCTGGAGGCAGTCGACGCATTCCATTTCGTCTGTTTTGCAGACGAGCATTTGGTCCGTGCAGTACTCGTCTTCATCGGCGGTGCAGGGGACACAGCCGACACCTTCGACGCAGACGGGCGTGGGGTCGAAGCAGCCACCGCATTCGCCCGAGTCGGGGCTCGCGTCTGGGCCGGCGTCGCCCCCAGCGTCGAGTGGCTTGTCCTCGAGGACACAGCCCGTGGCCAGGGTCAGAAGCAAAAGAAAGGAAGGGGCGCGCATCATGCTTCTTTCCTTTTCAAAAGCGGAGCCTCAAGTCAATTCCGCTACCATACAAAGTGATGGCCGGCCCACGGGAGGCGCTCTGGCCGGAGTCTGGGTTTCGCCGTTTCGCGCCGACCACCCACCAGGCGACACCGCCTCCGATCGCCGCCGCCCCGACCGCCGACCAGGCCCCGGCCGCGGCGCCGTTGAGCTGCTGGCTCTCGGTTTTCACGCCGGCGGCAACCCCGACGGCGACAAGCGCGGCGGCCCCGCCGACGATCAAGATGATGGGCCCGGCTTTCCAAGCATGGGGGTGCCGGGGCTCGGCCTTTGTGCCGGCTGCCCAGTCGGGCGCTGCCGTGACCGTTCCCGCGGGTGCCGACGCAGATGTCGCCCGGCTCAGCAGCAAGGCGTCGAGCAGCTCGCCGCTCGTTTGATCGAGATCCTCTTCGAGAGCGCCACTGGCGTTGTAGCCCCGTCCCGAAGGTTGCACGAGGGTAAGCGTGAGCTCTTCGCCACCGCTCGCGCGCGACCAGATCGCCGGCACGATCGCAAACTCCGCCCCTGCGGCGTCGAGGACCTGGGCCGAGCACTCGGGGGTCTGGCACGCGACGAGCGCCTGGCCGAGCACGTCGCGCGAAGTCGATAGCGAGTAACCCCGCGCTTCGAGCGCACGGCGGACGGCGGCGGCGACCTCTTCTCCATATTGATCGCGAAGCTCCTCGCTGCCTTGAACCGGGGTCAGGAGCACTGGCACTGGCACGGGCACGGGCACTGGCGCCGACACTGGCGCTGGCACTGGCACTGGCTCTGGCGCTGGCGCTGGCACTGACACTGGCGCTGACACTGTCCCGATCGCTGCGCCTGCGCCACCGGGCCGGCCACCGTCACGGCAACCCAAACCCCCAGGACCTGCAAGCTCTGCCCCCGCGTGAGCATCAGAACGTTTTGCGAATCTGTACCATGGCGCCCTCTCTCTTCACGGTAACAGACGGCTGCGTGCGAAGGGGGCGGAAGAGATAGACCAGGGGCACTGTGAGAAGAGGGGCGGCTCCTGCCAGCGCCAGTGAGAGGCGCCCCGCTTCCTGTCCGCGGGCGACGCAGGACTGCACCGCCGAGGCATTCGCGATGTAGGGCTCGGGGCAGTCCGTCATGGTGACGCCTTCGTAGATCGCGTAGCCGCTGAGACCTAGACCCAGCGCGCCAAGGGTCCAGCCCCACCAGGGCGTGCGCTCCCGATCGGGCAGGAAGAGCGGCATGGCGGCGCTCGCGGCGGCGCCTCCAAAGGCAGCGGTCGTCCAGACGCCGATGCGCGCGTCGTTCCAGCGCTGCGCGGCACTCAAGTTGCTGGGCGAGTCGATGAAGTCATCGCCGAGCGCACCGCGCCAGATGTGAAGACCGACGCTCGCGCCGATGCTCGCGACGCCCAGGCTGAAGAGCGACCAGCCGGCGATGCGTTGCTCGCGGGGGCGGGGGACGCTGCGCGCGCGCTCGGGTTCTGCCTGCGTCACGGTGGCCGCCGCCGAGCCGACGGTGGCCGCGGGCGCAGCTTCGGCCTGCCAGCTCGCTCCTGCGATCGGATGCGGACCGGTGAAGTCTACCGAGCGTCCGTCGAACAAGGCGTCGACGGCCCGGCGGATGTCGTCGGGGTCGGCGCTCCCATCGTGCATGGGCAACCAAGATGAAGCGGGCGCGAAGCCCTCGGCTTCAAGATCGACGCGCAGCGTACCGGAGTCCGGCGTGCTCAGCATCAGAACTGCCGCGTCACCGAGAACCGCGGCGACCTGCTGCGCCTGCTCCATTCGCTCCACCACGGGCTCGCGCGCGCCGTATCGAAGATGCAGAACGGGCCGGGTGCGCACGGCCCGCTCGAGCTTCGCATCGAAGACAAAGGTGTTCGCGCCGCTTTCGATGCCAACCCGGTGGATGCGTCCGCGCTGACCTGGCTCGCACTCGACTTGAGCTCGGTACATGCCGGTCGGGAGCTCGACTCCTGACACCGGCGTGCGCCCGAAGTCGACGCCGTTGATGCGCACGACGCAATCGGATGGCGTGCTCCGTACCTCCAACTGGCCCGGCGCTTCGGAAGCCATCTGCTGGTCGACCTCGGCCAGGAGCTCGCGCACCTCGGGCGTGTGCCGAAACGCGCTCGGCTCGACGCGGGGCACCAGGTGTCGGCATTCGCGCGCTTGGCGCCGCGCCTCGGCGTCGTTCTTCGTTTCGACGTAGGCGCGCACCATGAAGAGGCAGGTGTCGAGCACTTGCTGTGCGCGCGCCGCCTCCCGATTGAGCTCGGCCGCCGCACGGTCGGCCAGGCGCTGCGCCGCCATGAGCTCGCGCCGCGCCGCCTTGTAGTCCGCCCTCGCCAAGTAGCGCACCGCGGCCCGCGACCGCTCGACCCACAAGTCGATGTCGCTCTGGCTCACCTCGGGGGCCGGCGCCGAGCCCAGCACTTCGAAGCGCTCCGAAGCCCGGTCCGCTTGCCAGACAGAGAACCCACGGAGCGCGATCTCCTGGCGCAGGGCCTCGGCCGTGCCGTGAAGAGCCTCGACGCTTGGCCGCGCGTCCGTTGTCCCGGGCTGAACATCGATGCTGGGAAGCACCAACCAGCGCTTCGTGTCGGCCGAAGGCCCTGCCGAATCGTCCTGCGCCTCTGCCGGTGAGCTTGCAAGTGGAACGAGCGCGGCGACGAGAACGGAAACCAGCCAGCGCATGCCGTTCCCTAGAAGCACCCGAGGAAGGTGAGCGCCGAGTCGCCGCTTCGATCGACTTGGACGACGGCCGCGGTGCCGCCGCTCACCTCGACATCGACCCGCTCGATGGCTGCGTCGAGGCCGTCGAGGACGATGGTTTGCTCGACGAGGGCGCCACCGTGGGAACGGCCGACCGCGAGAAGCTGCGTCCCGGCGACCACGAACCAGGTGTCACTCGCCTTGTCGAAGGCGAGCCCCGTGGGACCGGTCGGGGCGCCCTCGGAGCCGTTGGCGTCGAGCCGCTCGTTGCAGAAACGCCCTTCGAGGCAGAGTAGGCTCAGCCCGCCGAGCTCGCTCAGGCGAAGCGCGCCGTCCTGAAGATAGACGACGCCCGGACCGTCCTTGCCGATTCCAATGCCCGGGGTGGTGCCGCGCGCCACGTCGATGTCCAGGTAGAGCGAGCCATCATCGATGAGCCAAGCGGCCCGAACGTTGTCGGCCTGCTCAAAGACCACGAAGACGCCCGCCGCGTCGAACGCCGCGAACATCGGCATCTCCATCGCGATGGTGGGTGCGAGTCCGAGTCCGTATAGATCGGCCTCTGCGAAGGGATTGAGCGCGAACGTGGTCAAGTCTCGGTAGCCGACGAAGCGCGAAGGGGAGGCAAGCACGCGCGGATGAAGCGGAGGCGTGTACGCGCCGAGGGTCATCCCTTGCTTCCAATCGTCGTGAAGGGCCTCGACCTCGACGATGATCGGGACCCGATCGGAATCGACCTGAACGTCCAAGACGTGGAACGTGTATTGTCCGAGGGCGACCAGAAGCCGCCCGCCCGAGGCATCGGACTCCATGAACGCGACGTCCGCGGCGGGGAGGTCGGTGTCGTCGTGGTGTCCGGTGCGATTGCCGGCCGCGTCGTACGTCTCGACCCGGATCTGATCGGCGATCACCCGCGTGACCGCGAAACCGCCCTCGACCGCGCTCACGGTCGCGTGATCGCCAAAGACCTCGCTCTTGACCGAGCGCACGCCTTCGTCGACGAGGCCATCACAGTCGTTGTCAAGACCGTCGCAGATTTCCGCCGGACCGTCGTCCGGTGTTCCGTTGCAATCGTTGTCCTTGCCGTCGCAGACCTCGGCGCTCGGACCGACGGCGCCCTCGCAGACGACGCCCGTGCCAGTCGCGTTGCAGACGATTTCTCCCGCGACGCATTCGCCGACGCCCGCACCCTCGCCACAGGCTTCGCCGAGCTCCGGCCAGTCTTCATCCACCTCGGTGTCACCGTCGTTGTCCGCCCCGTCACAGCGCTCCACGCGGAGCTCGACCCCCGCATCGGGCTCTGGCTTCTCGACGGCCTCGGGCACGACCTCGATGCACATCCCGTCGACGTTGCTGAGAGGCGTCGGGCAGGCGACCTCCCCACAGGCGCTGAGCATGAGCGAGCAGAAAAGGAGCGAGCTCGCCGCAGCGGAGAAGGCAATGGGATGCTGAATGCAGCTCGGATGACGTTGCAGGAATGGTGACATGTCGATGAAAGGGTTATCGACGGCTGGGGTTGCGGGTTGTTCGTGAAATTCTGGACTGCGACCGTATCTCTTTTCGATCCGGATCAGGGTGTGACCCGGCTCACATCAGCAACGATTTCCAGCTCTTGGTTCGATAGGAAGCGCCCCGTGAAACGATCCGGGTTGGGAACGGCCCTCGACTTGCGCGCGACCGCCGATGACGACGACCGCCAACCTCGTCTGACTACTCCCGGACTTCGATCGGCGCGTCGGTCGGCCAGGGGTTGCTGCGCAGGAGCTCGAGGGCGCTGGGCTCGTCCAGCAGGTGAGCGGCGAAGAAGGCCGTGACGAAGGAGGCGGTGTGGCCGTTCGCCGATTCCACGGAGACGTAGGTGAAGGGCTCGGAATCGGTCTGGCGGACGCCGTCGCCGCAGCCTGGAGCGAAGCCTTCGATCAGGCCGGCGATGTTGGTGACCGACCAGTGGCCGGCGTCGACGAGGTCGAGCTTGTAGGCGGGGGTGTTGGCCTCGGAGAAGTTCACGCCGATGAAGACGTTGCCCTGGACGCCGATGCTGTTGTCTTCGGTGGCTTCGAGGAGCCCAAGGGGCACGTTGATCGATTCCATCAGTACCTCTCCGTAGAGGATGTTCTCCATCGGTGCGGCGAGGCCGATGACGGCATCGATGCGACTGTCGTTTTGAGCAACGCGGCCGGCTGTGATCGAGCCGATGCTGTGGCCGAGCATGCCGACTTGAGCGGCGTTCACGGTCACGCCGGAGGGCAGGGCTTCGCCGGCGAGCAGGCGGTCGAGGACGAAGCGGATGTCGGCTTCGCGCACGTCGACGAGCGCGTTGTCGAGAGCCGAGGCGGCACCGTCGAGACGATCGAAGAGGGTGTCGCCTTCGTGGTCGGGCGCGACGACGACGAAGCCGTGCGAGGCCAGTCGCTCCATCACGGCGTGCGCGGACCATCGAGTGCAGGTGTAGCAATGCGAGTATAGAACGAGTGGATACTCGCCGCTGCTGGCCGCGGCGTCTCGGACGGCGTTGGTGGAGAGGGCGACGCATTCGCGCGGTGCGGCGTCCAAGAGCGGCGACAGAGCGTCGCGTCGAGCCGTGTCGGTCTCGAAGTCGAGGACGGCGGAGCCGGCGCCGCTGGCTTCGCTTGGGTACCAGACCTCGACCGGAAGGGTTCGGCTGCGCGCGCCGTCGGTGAGGCTGGTGGTCAGGACGCCGACGGATGCAGGTCCGGGTACGGTGTAGTCAAGAACGGCTCCGCCTGTGCCCCCGGTGCCACCACCTCCGGTGCCGCCACCTCCTGCGCCTCCACCGCTCCCTCCGTCGCTGCCGCACGCGCTCAGGAGCGCAAAGAAGAAGGTGCCGAGGATTCCGATCGAGGCTGCTCTAAACATAGTGCAGCGGTGTACGCGCAAACGCGCACGAAGGCTACAGCGAGCTGCGCCGAGCGAATTCGTGACCTCAGGGCTAGCGTACCGAGAGCTCGATCGCCGGCTCGGTCGCAGCGAGCTCGGTGCTGAGGTACTGCTCATAGCCGATCTGGTTCATCAGATGCCGCTTGAAGAACGCGACGACATAGAGGTTCTGCAAGCGCGTGGCCTCTTCGATGGGAAAGACGTCGGGGCTGCAGGTGGCTTCGTAGGGCGCGAGCAGGTCTCCCGCGCCGAGGGCGGGCCAGGCTTCCTGCGAGAATCCGAGATCGAGGAGCAGGTTTCCGATCGAGCAGACGTTCGCGAAGTGTGTGTGGTTCGCTCCGATGACGTCGACCTTGTAGACGGCGGGGGCATTGATCAGCTCCTCGAACGCGATCTCGTTGTTCTCGATCGGAACGTTGACATCTTCGGTGCCGCCGATGAGCATGACGGGCACGGTGACGCTGGCCAGCTGCTCTGCGGTGAAGCCTGCGTTGTCTCCTTCACGGCTATCGCTCTGCAAATCGGCGTCGATGACCGCGGAAATCGGCGCGATCGCGCGCACTCTCGGGTCGGGTGCGGCACCTGCCCAGCCCGCGGCCATGCCGATCGCGGTCATGCCGCCAAAGGAGTGACCTACGACACCGGCCTGCGCTTTGCTCAGTCGTCCATGGAACGGGTCGCTTGGATCGTCATTGCGCGCGAACATCAGGTCGATGACGAACGAGACATCGGGCACGCGATTGGCCGCGGCCTCGTCGAACGAATCATCCGAAGAGCCTTGGGCGTTTCCGGTGTGCGAAGGAGACGCGACCACGAAGCCATGGCTCGCCAGCGTTTCCATCAGCTCGACCGACTGCGTGTTGATCCCGTTGTAGCCGTGCGAGAAGACGAGAAGGATTTGATTCGGGAGCTCCGCGACGGGAGCCTCTTCGAGCGCAACCTCGGACTCGAGGCCGATCGCGCCGGCGAGCGGGTACTTGGTTGGCGGGAATGCGTCGGCGCTACCGTGGTCTGTCGGGTACCAGACATCCACGGGGAGCTCGCGATCGTTGCGCGCTTGGTCGACGGCGATGAACGCGATGTGTCCGACCGCAAACGCACCGAGTTGGTCAGGCGGATCAAGAGGCGCGGTCGACTCTGCGCTTTCGCCGCAGGCGACGAGCAGCACGAGCGCAAGCAGCCATGGCGCGGAGAAGGAAGCACGGGGAAGCCAAGACATACAGTAAATCTGAGTTCGGGCGACCGTGGGATCAAGCTCGCCGGTGGTAACTGACTGCAATCATGAGGTTTGTGCTAGCCGCGCCGGTTTCTCCGTTGCATGAGCAAGAAATCGTTCCTATTATTGCTAGTGAAAGGAGCCAGGATGACGGTTGCCGCTTCGAGCGCCCTCGATGAAGCCGCGGTGGTGAGCAAGGCGCTCCTTCGCGCTGCGGAGATCCTCGGGCTTTCCTCGGCGGAGCTGGCCGAGATCATCGGAACGAGCGAGTCCACCTTGTCGCGGATCCGAAACCAGAAGCGCGCTCCGATTCGGCTCGCGAGCAAGGAAGGGGAGCTGGCCATGCTCTTCCTGCGCGTCTTCCGAAGTCTCGACGCCCTCGTGGGAGGAAACGAAGCGCATGCGAAGGCCTGGCTTCGCGCCGAGAATCATCACGTCGGCGGTGTGCCGCTTCTTCGCATGAAGAGAATCGAGGGGTTGGTCGATGTCGCCGAGTATCTGGACGCAATGCGCGGAACGATTTGAGCCGGCGCGGCTCGCGGGCCCAGCCTGGCGCGCGGTCGAATCCCAGCACGTCACCTCGACGCGAAAGCTCGTGGACTCCGATGACGAGCAGCAAGCGCTCGAGGCGCTGATCGACACGGCCAAGCCGCCCTGGCCGATAGGCCGCCGTTTCCTCGGCCTGCACTACCTGCTCGCAACGCCGTTTCGGCATCCGCCGCTTCGCTATGGCTCCCGATTCGGCACGCGCGCGGAGCGAGGCATCTTTTACTGCGCCGAACGGCAAGCGACCGTGTTTGCCGAAAAGGCGTACTACGTCTTGCTGTTCTTGGAGGGCACCGAGGCAGAGATCACGCCGCTCTCGCGTCCGCTCACGGTCTTCCAGGTTCGCATCTCGACGCGAAAGGGCTTGGATCTCCTGCGCCCGCCATTCGCAGAGCACGTCGATCGAATCTCTTCGCCGGTGAGCTACGCCGATTCGCAGGCGCTCGGCGCTGCGATGCGAGAATCCGGGGTTGCGGCGTTTCGATTCCGCTCTGCGCGCGATCCCGAGGGCGGGCCGAACCTCGGCCTCTTCGAGCCCGTCTTCAGTACGAAGAA
This sequence comes from uncultured delta proteobacterium, assembly GCA_963786865.1. Classification (GTDB taxonomy): domain Bacteria; phylum Myxococcota_A; class Polyangia; order Polyangiales; family Houyiibacteriaceae; genus SG8-38. The sequence continues at coordinate 165,687 of CAWBAV010000006.1, forward strand.
GCCCTTGCATCCGGAGCAATGGGTTTGCACCGCGACGCGGACCAGGGTCGAGCTCAAGCCCGGGCCCGCATGGCTACGCGCGCGAACGAGCTTCTCGCGTGAGGTGTTCGAGGTCGACGGGGTTCTGCCGGCTCCGGGCGCGAACGCCTAGACCGTTGACGCAGTCCGTCCCGCGGGGTACCAAGCCCTGCCGCCGCTTTCACCGATGCGGCCATCAGGAGGTTCTGGATGAGAGTGAGTGGCTTGGCTTGGGTATGGGGCGCGATCGTCTTTGTCGCGGGTTGTGGAAGCGATGGCGGCAGCACCACCGACGGGTCCAGTGGTTTCGACGAGCTTTACGATCAAGGGCTCACTCGATACGTTGGCGAGTTCAGTCCCGCGGGCGAGCCGCAAGTGGACGATGACGGCATCAAGACGTTCGAGTTTGCCGTGCCCGCCGACTTGAGCGCCGAGCCGCGGGGACCGCTCTGCTTGCGAGGAACCGAGTACACCGTGGACACCCGTGAGGGCAGCTCGGACGAGCTCGTGATCTTTCTGCAAGGTGGCGGCGCGTGCTGGGAGGATTTCTGTTCCGCGTTCGAGGAGACGAACTACCTGAGAGACGTCACGAGCGGGATCCTCAACCCGGCGCTCGCGGGAAACCCCGTGGCGGACTGGGATGTCGTGTACCTTCCTTACTGCGATGGCGCGCTGTTTGCGGGTGACGTCGACCGCATGTTGCCGAGCAGCGCGCTTGGCGGCGGCGCTGCCGGGCCCAGCATGGGCTATCAGCGGGGCCTGCAGAATCTCACGGCAGCGCTCGACGTCGCGGTTGCCGAGTTTCCGGATCCGAGTCGAATCCTGCTGACGGGAGTGAGCGGAGGCGCGTTCGGGACGATCACCGCCTTGCCGCTCGTGCGCTATCACTACCCGGACACCGAAATCCTGGTCTTCAACGACTCGGGCGTCGGCGTCGCCAAGGAAGGCGATGCGGAGTTCATCGACGAGACCTTGCTCGCCGGCTGGAACGCGAGCGCACTCATTCCGGCTTCCTGCACGGACTGCACGAGCAACGGACACATCACGCGTCTGATCGATTGGGAGCTCGGGGCCGACGAGAACTTCACCATGAGCGCTCTCAGCTTCAGCGCGGACTCGGTCATCTCGACCTTCTTCTTGATGATACCGCCGGCGACGTTCACGGCGTCGCTGCTCGCGGAGACCGGGCGGACGACGAGCTCGTTTCCGGAGCGCTACAAGCGTTTCATTCCGGTCGGAGCCGCGCATACGACCTTGCTTCGGGAGACGGCGGAGGGCGGCGGCCAAGGCTTGGAGATTGGAAGCCTCGAAACCGAGGTCGGCGGGGTGACCGTGCTCGACTGGTTCACCGCGATGATCGATGGCCGCGAGGACTGGGTCGATCGGGTCGACGAGAGCCTCGAATAGCCCAGCCCCCGCACCGGGGCTCAATCTGCGATTTTCGCGGTTGACCTGCGGCTCATCTTCACGCAAAGTAGAACACGTTCTACTCCTCCTTTCGAGCCCTTCGGAAAGCCGGCCTGGTCGCCTTTTCGAAGGGCGGTTTTTCAGGTGTTGGCATGAAGACTGAGATTTGCGAACGACTGGGGATCGAGTTCCCCATCTTTGCGTTTAGCCACTGCCGCGACGTGGTGGCCGCGGTGAGCCGCGCGGGCGGGCTCGGGGTCCTCGGAGCCGTGGCGTACAGCCCCGAGCAGCTCGAGCTCGAGCTCAAGTGGATCGACGAGCACGTGGACGGCAAGCCTTACGGGGTCGACACCGTCATTCCCGCCAAGTACATCGGCAAGGACCAGGGCGACATCAGCAAAGAGCAGCTCGACCAGATGATCACGCCTGCGCACCGCAAGTGGATCAACGACCTGCTCGATCGCAACGGCGTTCCGCCGCTCCCAGACGACGTCGAAGAGATCGAAGGCCTGCTCGGCTGGTCTGCATCGGGCGGCCGTGCGCACTTCGAGGTCGCGATGAAGCACCCGATTGCGCTGATCGCCAACGCACTCGGTCCGCCTCCGGAGGACATCATCAGTCAGGCGCATGACAAGGGCGTGCTGGTGGCGGCGCTCTGCGGCACCGTGCGCCAAGCGATGAAGCAGAAGACGGCCGGCGTCGACATCGTGATCGCATCGGGCTACGAGGCTGGCGGTCACACCGGCGAAATCGGAACGATGGTTCTCCTGCCTCAAGTGGTCGACGCCGTGGCTCCGACACCGGTGCTCGCCGCTGGCGGCATCGGCTCCGGCCGTCAAATGGCGGCGGCCATGGCGATGGGCGCGGCGGGCGTCTGGACCGGCTCGATCTGGCTCACGACCGAGGAATCCGATTCGATTCCCTCGCTCATCGACAAGTTGCTCGTCGCCGATTCGACGCAAACCGTTCGATCTCGTTGCATCAGTGGGAAGCCAGCGCGGCAGCTCAAGACCGATTACACGCGTGCATGGGACGAAGACCCGAATTGCCCTGGCTACCTTCCGATGCCGCTTCAGTTCATGGCCACGGCGGAGGCCACGCAGCGCATCACGCGGTTTGCACAGAGCGGCGCGGAGGGTTCGGCTGCGCTCCTCGGGACTCCCGTGGGTCAGGTCGTCGGCCAGATGAACACGCGGAAGCCTGCGCGCCAGGTGATCGAGGAGATGGTGAGCGAGTACATCGATGCAGTCGAGCGGGTCTCGGGGCTGCTCGACGACGCGGACTAGCGCGCCGCGCTCACTTGCACTGGCGGCTCACGTCGCGAACGCGATTCGCGAGCTTACCACTTCGATTGGCCTCGAGATAGCGCGCGGCCATCTTGCAGCCTTCCTCGGTCGGGCCGAGTAGGGTGGCGAGGCGGCCGGCGGCCACCGGCATCGGGACGGGCGCGTTTGCGGCCTTACGAAGCGGCTCTTCGGGCGAGCGCTCCCGCTCTTCCTCGAGGTCGGCGAGCAGGAGCTGCACGTCGGCATCGTCTGGGAGGATCGATTCGGCTTCGCTTGCGTAGCGCAGGGCCAAGCCCCGCTTCTCGTCGGCGATCGCCAGGCGAGCTTTGACGACGAGCTCCCAGACCTGGGTCTGCGGTCCGGCTCGTAGCGCATTGCCTTCGGCGTCGACCGCCTCGGCGGCCCGCTCGATCGACTTCTCGGCGCCGAGATTTCTTCGGCCGTAAATCTGGGTGAGCGCCAGCGCCGTCTCGGCGAGTCGCGCGTCGGCGCCGTTCCTCTTGGCCTGCTGTACGTAGCTCCCCGCGCGCGAATAGTCCTCGGCCTGGAGGTAGACCTCGGCACCGGCGAGCCGTAGCGCCGCGTTGGTCTTGTGCCGGCCGACCGCGCTGCGCATCGTGCTGACACCGCTTTGCCCTGCGCCCGTTCGCACCAGGAAGCGGACGCGTTGCTCGTCGGCGCGGAGGTCTTGCACCTTGGCATCGTCCATCTGTGCGATGACCTCTTTGGCGCGTGAGAAGTCCCCGAGGTCGATCAGCAAGGCCACGAAACCCGAGAGAGCGCGTGCTTGAGCCGGATCGAGCTGCAGGGCTCTTTCGTAACTGGACTTGGCTTCTTCGCGTGACCCCACCTCGCGAGCCGCGTCTCCGCGAAGGGCGTAGAGACTTGCGTCATTGGGGCTGAGCTCGACGGCTCGGTCGAGCTCGGCGACGGCCTTCGCAGGCTCGCCTTTCGCCAGCAGCACGCGCGCGTGGCTACCATGCGCCCAGCCCTCGTTTTCGAACCCGCCGAGGGCGGCGCTCGTCACCTTCTCGGCTTCACTCGGCTGGTTTGCATCGATGTAGGCGCGAGCTGCAAGATCGACCAGGGCGAGATGATTCGGTCGCGCTTCGAGACCTGCCTGGATGACGGCAAGCCCCTCCTCGGTCTTGCCCGACTCGAGAAGGAGCTCGGCAAGCGCAGCCGAGGCCGCGACACCCCAGTGTGGGTCCGCTGCCGCCGCCTGGTAGAGAGTGATCGCTCGTTCGCGTTCTCCAGCACGCGAGGAGCTTTGGAGCAGCTCCGCGATCACGAGCTGGCGAAACGCCGGCTCGGCCTTCTTATCGGGCCCGAAACCGGCCCCGCTGAGCGTCGCCAAGCCCGCCCTCATGTCGCCCGTTTGCGCATACCACCAAGCGATCACGTGGGCCCGCGTGAACAAGTCGGCCGAGGGACCACTCGACAGGCGTTTGAGCAACGCTTTCGCATCAGTCTCGCGTCCGAGCGCGAGGAAGAGCTGCGCCGTTCCAATCAGGAGCGGTTCGTCGACGAGGAGCTCGGGTTCTGCGGCGGCGCGTGCATAGTCGTACGCTGCACCGATCGCGCCTTCCCTGTACGCGAGCACTGCTGCGATCAAGTTGGCCCAGGCGACGTGAACGATGCTTGCGTCGTCGTCGGCGCGCACCTCGTCCAAGAGCGGGCGCGCTCGTGCCGTGTCATTCTGACGAAGCCCGACGATGCGAGCGCGAGCGATCTTCGTCGCCGAAGTTTCGAAGCTGATCTGATCCAGCGCGGCCAAACCCGCTTCCGGGCTTTCGATCTCAGCGGCGATGCGGGCAAGGAGGGCGGCGGGCTCGGGCGCGCCCGGACGTGACTCCGCGGCGGTCTTCGCATCCGTCAGAGCTTGTTCCCATTGACCCCGTCCCATCGCGATGAGGGCTCTACCGTGAAGGAAGGCATCGACTTGGTTGGAGTACTTCGCGGGCCTTTCCGCCTCGGCATGCGCAGCCCGCGGATCGCCTTCAGCGAGGAACGCGTAGATTCGAGCGATGCGTCGGTCCGGATCGTCTTGATCCTTCGACTCCGAGAGGATGGCTTCGACACGCACTAGCTTCTCTTTGTCGCCTCCGAGCGCTGCGGTGGCCAGTAGACGGGCGCGGACGGATTCGTTCGGATCGTCTCGAAGCAAGCTGAGCGCTTCATTGATGGTGCTCGGGCTGCTGTCGTCGATGACCTCGTCGAGCGCGGACGCCAGGCGCGCGTCGTGAATCCAGCCGAGCACCATGTGCGCGATGAGGAAGAAGACGATCGCGGCGATGACGGCAGCGATGATTCGGCGAATGCGTTGCTTGAGCGCTTCTTCGGGCGGCAGCACGATCTTGTCGACCGGCGCGAGCGATGGTGTGGTGTTCTCGACCTGAAACAGATCGGACGGTTCTTTACGCGAGCTCGAATCTTTGCCGGCCACGGTGCATCCCTCCCCGACGACGTGCGCCTCTGGTCGCACATTGTCGCGTCAATCGGGGCGAGGATGCAAGTCTACGGGCTAGAGCAAGAAAGGAATGATTGCGCGGCGGTTTTTTGGGTAATTTCTGAAGTGCTCGCGATACCAGCGATGATTGGAGAACGCGCGCGGAACGAGGTTTGTCGCGGTGAACCAGGCAAATACCCAGGCTGGCACCGTCCAGGCGGCAAGAGCAAACCCTACCCATTCGATGATCTCGCCGAAATAGTTCGGGCTCGAGAGCCAGCGATAGAAACCGCCGTAGGGGATCTGATAGCCGCTTTCGCCTGGTTTTCTGAGGTTTCGGAGGATGGCGTCCGATTGCTGATTGATCGTGTAGCCGGTCACGAAGACGATGACGCCGATGATGAAGCGCGGGTCCGCGAGCCACTGGGTGCTCCAGAGGTGCGGGGCGAGCTCCGTGATGGCAAAGGCGTTGGTCGAGCCATTCGCCGTGTTGAAGGCGGTCGCGAGCACGCCGGTGATGAGCGGCTTTTGCTTGTGACCTCCACGCATTCGAAACGGGTAGATGAACGCGCGGTACACGTAGTGGAGCATGAACATGCCGAAGAGGATCAGCGGGACGGCCTCGAAAGCTCGGTCCGACATGAAGTAGACGAGGGCAAACGAGATGGGAGAAGGGGCTTCCATGAGCACCCAGAGCGCGGTGGCATTGAGGGTCGGACCCCAGCCAGGTCGCAAGTGACGCCCATAAGGTGCCGAGATGAACAGAAGAAGAACGAAGCTCACGATCCCGAGGACGACGATGCCGAGCACGGTCCAGGTGTAGATCGGATGAGCTTGGAGAGATTCGATGAATGCTTCGGTAATGGGCATGGGGTCTCGCGGCTCGGCCTCGCCTGCGCCTAGACTGCTGGGGTGGCCCCTAATTGGTTCATCGCGTTTCCGATGCAAGTGGAGGGTTTGCGCTTGCGGCCGGATCCGCCCCCGCGGGTGCGAGTCTTCAGTGGTTCCGATCTGCACGTGACGCTCGGTTTTCTGGGCGCTGTCGAGGAGAAGCGAGCGCTTTCGGCCTGGGAGCGAATCGCGGACTTTACGAGCTTTCGACGGGTGGCGGGCTCGTTCACGGGGATAGCGCCGCTCGGCCATCCTCGAAAGCCCTCCGCGCTCTGCGCCTTGGTGGACCGAGGGCGAACAGAGCTCAGCGAGATGATCGCCGAGGCGAGGGGGCCGCTCTTGAGAGCCGCCGGTGCTCCCGAGGACAGTCGGCCGCCGCTTCCTCACATGACGCTTGCGCGCATTCAGCGGCGCGCAAACGCCGCAGAGCGCCGCGCGGCCCTGACCTGGTCCAAGGCGATCGACCTCCGCGCTGTCACGTTCGACGCGCCGTCCGTGGCGCTCTACACCTGGTCCGACGATCGGCAGGAGCGCCTATTCCGGATCGTCGAGCAGCTGCAGCTCGAGCGCTGAGCTCCTCGCGCGGCTGCCCGATCGGGCGATGAACCGAGGCGATTTGTACGTTGCATCGCCTAAGAGAGGGCCGAAACCTCCGCAGAACATGGATTTTTTTCCGCCAATCGAGTTGAATGGGGCTCGTAGGCAAACCGCGCGATGTGGAAGAAGGCAGTCTTTGGAACGGTTCTGGCAGGCTTCCTCGGCCATGCCGTCTGGGTTTCCGTCCTCAGCCCCATGCGCCACGAGATCGAGTGGGACGTGGCGACGCGTGTCGACGGCGTGCTTCAACGCACGGGGTTCTCCGACGTCATCCCGATCGTGGACGGGCGTGACGTCGAGCTCCGAGGGGAAGTCGCGTCCCCGTCGGAGGCGCAGCGAGCGGAGCGAATCGTCAGCATGGTTCGAGGGGTCCGCGTGGTGAGCGCGCAGCTGCGGGTTGCCGACGACGAAAGCCTTGGGGGAGGTGAAACGTGACGTATCTCATGCTGCAGATGATGGGCGGCTTGCTGGTGGCGGCGGTATTCGGTGCGGCGCTTCTCTGGCTTGCACAGGTGTTCTGGGGGCGCTTGGTGGCGCCCGTTCGCGCCAAGACGCTCGAGTACGAGCTCGAAGAATCGCGGGCGGACATCATCACACTCAACGAGCGGATTCGAGCGCTACACAAAGATCTCAGCGCCTCCGAGGAGACAGTAGAAGCGCTGCAGCGGGCAAAACGGCAGCTCACGGCGACCCTGGATGCGCGCAATCGGACGATGCAGGAGGTCAGCAAGCGGCTTTCGGTCATCGAGCCCGAGGCGCAACCGAGCTTGCGCGAGTCGGCAGAAGATCTCAGACGAGAGCTTCGCATCGCCGTGCAGGAGCGCGACGACGCGCGCGCTTCGTTGAGGCAGGCGGAAATCCGGGGGGAGCGATTGCGAACCGAGCTCGAAGTTCTGCACGGTATTCACGAACGCATGCTGGACGACATCGAACGCCTCAAGGGACGCATTCGCGAAGCCGAGCTCGAGGTTCGAACCAGTGGGGAATCGAGGCCGCCGGCCTGGGTGATGGTGCAGCCGCTTGGCGCTCGCGATGATCTTCAGCGCCTCGACGGCGTCGATCCGAGCCTCGAGCGCACTCTGAACCGCCTCGGCATCTATCACTTCCATCAGATCGCGCGCTTCGAGCCGTCCGATGTCGAGTGGCTGGTCGAGCATGTCGACGGCGTCCCCGAGCAAACGATTCGGGACAGCTGGATCGTCGACGCCTCGCGCCTAGCTGGGGTTCAGCGCAACTGAGTGCGGGTTCCTAGGAGGCAGCGTCGAGCGCGCGATCCGCGAGGCTCGTGAGGGCGCCTCGTGCGCCTTCGAGGTCGTCTTTCAGGCCGATGAGGATCACGCTCGCGTCGTCGATGCGCTCGAGCTGCTCGAGCTTGAAGCAGGTCGCGCCGAATCGCCGAGCGCCGAGCTGCTGACTGCTTCCGCGAACCATGTGGGCGGCCGCGCGAAGACCCTTGAGATCGCCGGCGTCGATGGCATCGGTCATGCGGTCGATGCATTCTTCAGCGGTCTGAAAGAAGCTGTGGATGACTTCGCAGAGGAACCCCGGCTCTTCTTCCTCCAGCTCCAGGAGCTGTGATGTAATGCTCGTGTCGAGGGCGTCCGGGGGAAACTCCGAAAGACCCGAAGACGGCCGAGCAGCCCAGCGCGTGAGAGCCTTCTGCAATTGGTTCTGCGTGAAGGGCTTCGAGAGGTAGTCGTCCATCCCCGCAGCGAAAGCAGTCCTCCGGTCTCCCGTCATCGCATGCGCGGTCAGCGCGATGATGGGAACGCGTCCTTGTCCCGATTCGGCCTCTCGTGCCCTCTGCGCTCGAGTCGCGTGATAGCCGTCCATGTTCGGCATCTGCCCGTCCATGATGACCGCCGCGTACGGGTGTCCATCCTTCAGAGCCTCGAGGGCGGCCACGCCATCATCGACGGTGTCGACCTCGTAGCCCAGTGCCCTGAGATGGGCTCGAACGACCTTCTGGTTGATCGGGTTGTCTTCGGCCACGAGAATCTTCATGCCGTTCGAGACGAGCTCCTTCGGGGGCGGAGGAGGCAAGGAAGGGTTGCGGTGCGATTCGACGGAACGGACCGGTACGCTCCCCCGCTGCAGCGTCTCGAGCAAAGCCGCGATGATCTTCGCGCGGCGAATGGGCTTCTCCACGTGCACGCGAATCCCGGATTCGAGCAACTCGCTCAGCTCGTGCTTGTGTGAACATATGGCGACGACCGAGGTTCCGCGCTCCATTGCCGCCTTGTTGAGCTCGGAGGCCCGGTTGCGCCAGTCCGTTCCGAGACTGCGGAGGTCGACTAGCGCGACGTTCGGAGCTCGGGTTCCCCGCAAGGCGCCGAGCGCGGCATCGCAGGTCGTTGCTGCGAGGGCGTCCATGTTCCATGCGGCGAGCTGTGCGCAAAGAGTCTCACGAGCACGGTCGTTGCCTTCGAGCACGAGAACTCTCATGCCCGAGAGCGCTGCAGTGACGGCCTTCAGCTCCTCGCTGAGCCTCTCCTCCAATTCGAAGCGCGCTTCGAAAGAGAAAGTGCTCCCCTGGCCGATCGTGCTCTCGAGCTGAAGGTCGCCTCCCATCAGCTCCACCAGTTGCCGGCAGATCGGAAGCCCGAGACCCGTGCCCCCGTACTCGCGCGTGGTCGATGTGTCCGCCTGCGAGAAGGGAAGGAAGATGCTCGCCGCTCGGTCTTTCGAGACGCCTACTCCGGTGTCCGAGATCCTGAACTCGAGCTTGACGTGCGAGGGGCCTTGGTGACGGACACGAACGCCCATGACGACCTCACCCTCCTTGGTGAACTTGAGGGCGTTGTTGAGGAGGTTGGACATGACTTGCCGAAGGCGCAGTGGATCTCCGCAGACCTCGGAAGGGACGTCCGGTGCGATCTGGGTGATCAGCTCGATGCCCTTGGCCTGTGCCGCAGACGCGTAGTTCATCGCGATCTCTTCGGTCATCGCGATCACGTCGAAGGCGACGGATTCGAGGCGCATCTCGCCGGCTTCGATCTTCGACAGATCCAAGAGATCATTGACGATCGCGAGGAGGGAACGGCCCGACTTGTGGACCTCGAGCAGGTATTCGTCCTGTGGCTTCGGAAGTACGGACGGGTCGATCAACTGGAGCAGTCCGAGCATGCCGTTCAACGGCGTGCGCACCTCGTGGCTCACGTTGGCGAGAAATTGCCCCTTGGCATGCGCCGATGCCAACGCGGCATCACGGGCGCGTGCGAGGCTCCGCGCCTGCTCCGTGGCGAGCGCCCGCATGGCCTCGGCTTCATGGGCCTCGTCATGAAGGCCGAACATCAGTTGCCGCCTCGACCAGAGAACGAGGCCGCCCACGACGGTCGCCGCCCAGAGGTGAAAGATGCCCAAGCTCACGGCGCCATTGTCATAGCCATACGCGAGGGGGATCCAGCCGCTGAACACGACGCAGACCATCACGGCGTACGTCGCGAATCGGAAGAGGAGAGCACCGGCGGCCACGATCGCGATCGCGAGCGTGGTCGTGTTGCTGATCGCGCCGCTGACCGCGAACATCGTGAGCCCCATCCCTGCGGCAACCGCAATGGTCGCGACGGAGATCGGAGTGTCGAACCGAGGGTCGTCGACACGCATGCCCGCCCAGATTGCGAGCACGAACGCAGAAGAGAGCGCGCAAATCAGAACGTGCGGATGATTCGGCGTGAAAGGCGGCGCCACGAGGAAAAGTGCAGCAGCCGCCGCGTAGATGAACGCAAGCACGGGTAGCATGTGCGAGAGGGCGCCAAGCGAGCGAAGGCGCGTCTGCGCGTCGCGCTCACGCTCGTAACGAGCCATCGATCCGTCCCCGGGGCCCCCGGGACGCTGCCCTTCATCGTACATCCCTAGTTAAACAAGCTGCCTTAGCGGAAACCCGTTGTCACAAGATCACCCCAAAAGACGACAATTCGCGCCTTTTCGAAGGGCCGAATTCTGGCAAAGTCGGGCGATGGGCGATCGGGCGCGGGCTGCGAAGGAGCTGGAGCAGCTCAGTCAGCAGATTCGGTATCACGAGGCGGCGTATCGCGCGGGCGCCCCGGAGATCCCGGACGCTGCGTTCGATGAGCTCGTCGAGCGGTACCAGGAGCTCGCCGACTCGCTCGGGATCGATGCGGCCGAGCGAATCGATGAGCGGCCCGGAGAGGACCACACGGCGGGTTTCGAGACGGTGGAGCACAGGGTCCCGATGCTGTCTCTGGAAAAGCTCTCACCGAACCGGCGCGACGGTGCAGGTGCCCCGATTCCAGTCTCGGAGCAGCTCGCTGCCTGGTTTCGACGCCGCCTCAAAGAGCTGGAGGTCGACGCGCTGCCGGTGATCGTCGAGCCGAAGGTCGATGGAATTTCGGTGTCGCTCCGCTACGAAGCCGGGCGTCTACGGCGAGCGGTTACACGTGGTGACGGTCACCGGGGTGATGACATCAGCCAGCAAGTTGCCCAGCTCGGAACGGTTCCAACGAAGCTCCGCAAGATCGGCAAGGGAGCGCTCGAGATTCGCGGCGAGCTCTACTGGCCTCTGAGCGAGTTCACTCGCTTCAACGCGACGCTCGAAAAGCCGCTCATCAATCCGCGCAACGGCTGTGCCGGCATGATGAAACGCAAAGACCCGGCGGGGTTGGAAGAGACCGGCATTCGCTCGTTCTTTTATCAGATCGCATGGTCGGAGGGGGTCGAGCTGCCGCCGACTCAATGGGAGACCTTGAGCTGGCTCGCCGATCGCGGTGCCGACGTGTACTCGAGCGAGGTATTTCGAACGAGCTCGGAAGAGGCCGCGCTTCAATACTGCGAAGACTATGGAGAGCGCCGCGGGTCTCTCGACTACGACATCGATGGCATGGTCATCAAGATCGACGAGCTCGGTTTGTACACACGGCTCGGGGCGACGGGGCACCACCCACATTGGGGCATCGCGTACAAGTTCCCACCGGAACGCAAGCCCACCAAGCTTCTCGAGATCGAAGTTTCGGTTGGAAAGTCGGGTAAGCTCACCCCGGTTGCGATCCTCGAACCCGTGTTCGTTTCGGGCACGACCGTGAGCCGCGCCTCGCTACACAACTTCGTCGAGCTCGAGCGGAAGGACGTCCGCGTCGGCGACACGGTGCTGGTCGAGAAGGCCGGTGAGATCATCCCGCAGGTCGTCGAGGTCGACCCGAGCAAGCGAAGACCCGGCGCGAGGCGCTACGTTCCGCCCAAGTCGTGCCCGACTTGCGGCACCGAGGTGGTGAGCGAGGAGATCTTCGTCTACTGTCCCAATCCCGCCTGCCCGGACCAGGTGCGCGAACGGCTTCGGCACTTTGCGAGCCGGCAAGCGATGGACATCGACGGCATGGGCGAGGTTCTCGTCGACCAGGTCGTCGACAAGCTCGGCGTGCGTTCGCCGGACGACTTGTTTCGTCTCGACGTGGATGCTCTCGCGGGTCTCGATCGGATGGGACAGAAGAGCGCCGAACGCGTCAAAGCCGGGCTCGAAGCGGCCAAAGATCGGGGCCTCGGGCGGGTCTTGAACGGCCTTGCGATTCGCCACGTCGGCGAGACCATGGCGGAGGACTTGTCCGCCTACTTCAAGACCGCCGATGCACTGCTCGAGTTCGCTGCGCGATACGTGGCCGAGGACGAAGAGGCCATTGCGACTGTCGCCCCGGCGAAATCTGCGGAGCGCGGAGCGATCGAAGGGCTCGCTCGCAAGTCGGCCGACAGCATCTTTCACGAGCTCAATTCGCCTGCCGTGCGCAAGGTGTTCGCGGGCCTGGCCGAGGTCGGGGTGAATCTCAGCGCGAAAGCCGCGGTCGTTCGTGCGGTGGCCGATGTGGCAGGCAAGACGTTCGTGCTGACCGGGTCGTTGCCCACGCTCACGCGCACCGAAGCGACCAAACGCATCAAGGCAGCGGGTGGAAAGGCGTCCGGCTCGGTTTCCAAGAAGACCGATTACGTCGTCGCCGGGGACGATCCGGGTAGCAAGTACGAGAAGGCGCTGGCCCTCGGGGTGGAGATCCTCGACGAAGCGGGCTTGCTGGCCTTGCTCGGCGAAGAGAGCTGATCGTCAAAGCTCGGGAATCGCGCGTTCGAGGCGGCGTAGCCCCTCTTCGATCTGTTCGAGCGAGGTGGCGAAGCTGAAGCGGACGAAGCCCTCGGCGGCTTCTCCGAAGTCGCGTCCCGGTCCAAGAGCGACGTGTGCCTTCTCGAGAATGTCGAACGAGAGCGTGAGCGAATCGCGCCCGAAGTGCCGCATGTCCACCAGGACGTAGAACGCCCCTGGCGGGTCGATTGGGATCGAAAGTCCCATCTCGCGAAGGCCGTCGATCAGAACCCTTCGGCGGATGGCGTACTGTTGGCGCATGTACTCGACGTGCTCCGCGCCTTCTGCGAGCGCGGCGATCCCGGCCTGCTGCACGAACTGGGACGTCGAGATGAAGAAGCTCTGCATCAGGCTCTGAAGTGGTCGCATGGCGATTTCGGGCGCGATCAGATAGCCCAGGCGAAACCCGGTCATCGCGTATCGTTTGGAAAAACCGTCCAGCACGTAGCAGTTGTCCGTGAAGCGCAGCGGCGAGTGCACCTCGGCGCCGTCGTAGGTGAGGCCGTCGTAGATTTCGTCGGACAGGATCGGAATCCCGAGACTGCTGAGCTCCTCGACGACTTCTCTCGGCTGCACGGCGCCGGTAGGGTTGGCGGGCGATGCGAGGAAGATCGCGCGCGTCCTCGGCGTGATGGCGGCACGTACTTTCGCGACGTCCATGATGAAGCCGTCCCCAGGACCTGTCGGCACGAGCACCGGCGTACCTCCGCAGACCGCGATCATGTTCGGGTAGCAGGGGTAGTGCGGTGTGGCCATGATCACCTCGTCGCCCTCGTCCACGAGTAGATTGAGGCAGAGCAAGATTGCGGGGGACGTTCCGCTGGTGACCACCACGTTGTCGGGGTTCACCGCTACGCCGCGCCGATGCTCGCAGTCGTCGGCTATCGCCTGACGGAGCGCGAACAGGCCCCGGCTGTCCGTGTAGTGCGTCTCTCCGGAAACGAGCGAGTCGACCGCGGCTTGCACGGCGGCTGGCGGCGCATCGAAATTCGGCTCGCCCACACCGAGCTGCACGATCGACGTTCCGGCGCGCGCCATCGCCATGCCGCGTTCCATCACCTCCATGGCGAGGAACGGCTCGACCTCTTTCGTGCGCTTTGCGAACATCGGACCAGGCTCTAGGCTCCTAACTGCCCGAGATCTAGTCGCTTCTTCGGCAAAGATTGGAGTGTCTCGGCATTTCTTCCTCCATTTCTGCCCAAAAAGCCTTGGAATCTCGGGCGATTACAGGTATGGACCGAGTCGGATGCAGTCGCTCGTAGTAACCGTGATTGGCAAAGATCGACCGGGCCTGGTCTCTTCCGTGTCTGCCGTCATCGAGGCCCACGGCGGGAGCTGGGTGGAGAGCCGCATGTCGCGCCTCGCGGGGCAGTTTGCCGGGATTCTTCGCGCGAGTGTGCCGTCCGCGCAGGCCGATGCCCTCACCGAGGCGCTCGAAGCCTTACGCGCCGGCGGGCTCCGCGTCGTGATCGAGCGCGGCGTTGAGGAGGCCGACGACGCAGGACGCGTGATCCTGCTCGAGCTCGTCGGCAGCGACCGGCCGGGCATCGTTCACAAGATATCGGAGGCACTCGCGGTTCGCGGTGTGAATGTGGATGAGCTCAACACCGAGTGCGAGGGTGCACCTTGGTCGGGTGGAGCACTGTTCAAAGCGATGGCCAAGCTTCGCGTGCCGGCGACGCTAGATCTCGATCAGCTTCGAGAAAGCCTCGAGGCGATCGCCGGCGACCTGATGGTCGACATCATCATTGGCGAGGCCGACTAGCGCATTGGCTCGCGCGCGTGGATAGCGGCGCAGTAGTTGCCGCGCCGCCCGTGCTTTCTCCTCGGCGCTCATCCACATGCGAAGCGTTGCGAACCGATACACCGCCCGGACGTTGGGCAAGAGCGCCAGGTAGATCTGCCAGGACCCCTCGTACGCGCTCGCGTCGAGGGCAAACGCGAGCTGCGAGTCGTCGACGGTCGAACGCGAGTCCGCTTTGCGCAGGCTCAGCAGCGCGCGCACCAACCGGTCGACCACGTGGTCGCGTCGCTCGATCGGGGCTTCGCCGGGCGGGTTGAAGGAGCGCCGGCGCCGGGTCCAGCTCTTGGCCCAGCGCTGATCCCAAGCATAGAGGAGCGTGTTGTCGAAGTGCGCGAGTGCGATCAACCGGCTCCAGCGCATGCACTGCCGAACGGTTCCGCTTGCACGCAGGTTCACTTCGGGGATTTGTTCGCGCGTCACCGGCAGCCTCCGCGCGCCGAACTGCCGTTCGAGCCAGGCGAGCTCCGAGGGAAACTCGTGCGCCGCGATTTGCAGTGGGTAGCTTGGCTGCTTGCCGAGGTCGAGCGCGATGTCTTTCAAGTCGTCGAAGATCTGAAACGCCGCGAGGAGGTAGCCCCAGCGGCGAATCTCGTCGGCATGGCGTGCCGGGTCGAGACCCAGCACACGAGCGCGCAGGTCGAGCCAAAGCATCATCACCATGTTGTTCTTCCGGTAGAAGTGCCAGCCCGTGTCTTGAAGACGCATGCGGTCGGCTCGACGGTCGATGGCGCGTTCGCAAAGCTCTGCTTCGTCCAAGTAGGTTCGGAAGCAATGATGTAGAAAGAGGTGTGTCGCGTGCACGATGGCGCCACTCGCGTCGACCAGGAGCGCGTCGATCGTCGCGGCCAATCGTTCGAGCGTATCGAAGAGCGCAGAGAGGCTGAGCCCGAATTTCGTCGTGTGCTCTTCGGGGTTCACTCCGATCGCAAGAAGGTGTCCGAGCGAGAGATCCCAGAGCGGGCGCTTTGAGGCGTCTTCGCGATATACGGAGCGAACGAGTCGCCCGGCCTGATCGTGCCCGCCAGCCGCTGCCGCGAGCTCATCGAGGAACTCGTCGGCGAGCTGCATGTACAAGAAGGTCAGATCTGCCAGCGCGACCGACGTGCTCCACGGAAGGCCCGCCTTTCCTTTGAACGCGAAGTTGTCGACGAGCGGTCCGATCTGCTCGATGGCGAAAAGCGTTTCTCGAAGTCCAGCGTGCGAGAGCAAGGCTTCGGGAAGCAGCTTGCGAATCCGCCGCCGGCGAATCCAGTAGAGCGGCAGCATGGCGCCGTGCCGAATGAAGTCCCGGCTCTGTTGAATCTTCTTCGCAACGACCGAGCGCAGAGCCTGGTCTGCGTGCAAGCGCTCCCAGACGCGCGTGACCTCTTCGATTGTCGCAGTGGTCGGTTGCGGCTCTTGCGAAAGCACAGGCTCGGGATGGAGGAGGCGCGTCGTTTCGTAGCCAAGGCGAGTCCGCTCCGAGTCTTCTTCAGCTGCGGCCGCGGCTTCGGCAAGCTCCAGCTCCCAGGCTCGCAGCTTCCCGAGGAGCGACGCGATCACCGTGCCGGCCTCTGGCGCGCCGTGGGTGTGCAGGACGGCCAAGCGCGCGCTGAGCACCGCTTCGAGCTCTCTCGAAATTTCGCCCCGTGCCCCCAGGTCCGCGCGCATGTACGGGTGTCGCGCAAGCACCGCTTCCACCCTTCGCAGCGTGACCAACTCGTCAGCCGAAAACGCCGGCATCGTGATGGAAGCGAGCACCGTCATTGCGCCAGGGGTTTGTGACACGGCAGCGCGGCAGGCTCCAATTCCCTCTTGCTTGGTGCTAGGGTGGCGATCCAGACGATGACGGTCGGAGGTCGAAAACCAAGCTGGCGCCTGCCTTTTCGGCGAATCGCGATGGCGACCGAGAATGCGCTCGAGCTCGTGCGCCTCGGGCACTTCACCGACCCGGAGCACGCACCGTACAAGGTCGCCCACCGGCTGCCTATCGCCAAGCTCCGGCGCTACGGAGGGGACGACCATCGGCCGAGCGTCGAAGCTCCCCTGCTCTTGATCCCGCCGTTGATGGTGACCGCGGAGATCTACGACGTGGCTCCGGACATCAGCGGGGTCACGGCGCTCACTCGACTTGGGCTCGACGTATGGGTCATCGACTTCGGTTCGCCGGAGCAGGAAGAGGGTGGCATGAAACGCACCCTCGACGATCACATCAAGGCGGTCAGCGACTCGGTCGACTGGGTGCGCGAGGCAACCGGTCACGACGTCCACCTCGTTGGTTACTCGCAAGGAGGAATGTTCGCCTACCAAACGGCGGCATACCGAGGGTCGAAAGGGATCGCGTCCTTGGTGACGTTCGGGAGCCCGGTCGACATTCATCGAAACCTCCCGATGGTGGAAGACAGCGTCGCCGGCCGGATGTTCGAGCTCGCGCAGGGCGCGCTCGACACGCCGCTCGATAAGCTCGAGGGCCTACCGGGTATTCTCACGAGCACGGGCTTCAAGTTGCTGGCCGTTCACAAAGAGGTCGGCCAGCTCGTGGATTTCGTGAAGAAGCTGCACGACCGACAAGCGCTCGAGAAGCGCGAGGCGCGCAGGCGGTTCCTCGGCGGCGAGGGCTTCGTGGCCTGGCCGGGACCTGCCCTCAAGAAATTCATCGACGAGTTCGTCGTACACAATCGGATGCTTTCCGGCGGTTTCGTCGTCGATGGGCAGACTGTCACGCTCGCGGACATCACTTGCCCGGTGATGTTCTTCGTCGGTGAGCGCGACACGATCGCCAACGAGGCCGCAATTCGTGCGATCCGCGGCGCCGCCCCCAACGCGGAGCTGTTCGAGGTGTCGATGCGGGCAGGGCACTTTGGCCTGGTGGTCGGCAATCAAGCCATGTCATTCACCTGGCCCACCGTGGCGAGCTGGGTTCGTTGGAGAGAGGGTCTTGGACCTCGACCTTCCGTGCTCGATGCGCCGCCAGCACTGGAGGAGCCAGAAGAAGCGGACTTCGACGAAGTAGACTTCGACGTAGAGCTCTTCTATCGAACGATCGCTGGCGCGCTGGGGGCCTTGTGGCAGAGGCTCGGTCGTTCCGCCGCCGACTTGGGCCAACAGTTGGACAGCCTTCGCTGGCAGCTTCCACGACTGAGCGTGCTCCAGCAGATGCGGCCGGACACCCGCGTGAGCCTGGGGCGCGCCCTTGCGGACAAAGCCGCGTCGAATCCCGAAGACACGTTCTTTCTATGGGAGGGGCGGGCCTTTTCCTACGCGCAGGCGGATCGGCGCGTCAACCACGTCGTCCGCGGACTGATTCGGAGCGGGGTGCGGCGGGGAGAGCCCGTGGCGGTCTTGATGAATCCGCGTCCGAGCTACCTGTCGGTCGCAGCGGCTCTGAGCCGGATCGGCGCCGTGCCGATCCTGCTGAGTCCAAGCCGGCCCCGCGAGACCCTGGAAGAGGCCATTCATGCCTCTGCCCCCCGCTTCCTCATCGCAGACCCCGAAAGCGCAGCGTTTGGCAAAGAGCTCTTCGACGAAGTGCTCGTTCTCGGCGGAGCACGCGCGGAGCGGAGCCTTCCGCCCGGCGTCGTCGACATGGAGCTGATCGATCCGGGCGCCGTCGAGCTCCCCGCTTGGTACGAGGCAAACCCGGGTTGTGCCCGTGACCTGGCGCTCATCATCCTGACCGCGGGACGCGGGAAGAAGCCTCGTGCTGCGAAAATCAGCAACCAGCGCTGGGCGTTCTCCGCGTACGGGGCTGCTGCCGCATGCACGCTTTCGCCGCGCGACACCGTATATTGCTGCTTGCCGCTCCATCACCCCGCAGGAATGCTGGTCGCGGTCGGTGGCGGTTTGGTGGGTGGGTCGCGCTTGGCGCTTGCCACCCGTTTCGATGCGACGACGTTCTTGGACGACGTTCGTCGCTACGGTGCGACAGTGGTCTTCTATGCCGGCGAGATGTTGCGGGAGCTCGTGCGCGCGGAGCCCTCGGTTGCCGACAACGAAAACCCGATCCGTCTTTTCGCTGGAAGTGGTCTCCGGCGTGACGTGTGGCGGCAGGTGGTCGATCGTTTTGGTCCGGTTGGCATACTCGAGTTCTATGCAGCGACGGAGGGGAACGCAGTCCTCGCCAACGCGTCTGGCGAAAAGGTCGGTGCGCTCGGTCGTCCGATTCCAGGAAGCGCGGAGGTGGAGCTCGTACGCTACGACTTCGCCGTCAACGATTTCGTTCGCGGGGAGCACGGCCTGCTCGTCCGCTGTGAAGATGACGAGCCCGGCATCTTGCTCGCGCGACTCGACGCCGAGCATCCACTCGCGAGCTTCACTGCTGGCGACGAGGCGGGGCGGCGGCTGCTCCAAGGGGTGTTCGAGCCCAAGGACACTTGGTTCATCACCTGGGACGTGCTCCGCCGGGACGCGGACGGCGACTACTGGTTCGTCGATCGAGCGAGTCGCATGTTGCGGACCCGAACGGGCCTTGTCGCAACCCGTTCGATCGAAGACGCGCTCTACGCGTTCGAGGCACTTCGTCAGACGGTCGTATTCGGCGTCGAAGACCATGGGGTCGACCTTGCCGTCGCAGTGGTAGCGACCGTGGACAATCGGGGCTTGGATCTTCCAGCGTGGAACGCGTTTTCCATGGGGCTCCGGCCGATCGAGCGACCTACCTGGCTCAAACGAGTCGAATCGATTCCGATGACGGACGGCTTTCGGCCTGACAAATCGGCGCTCGAAAGCGAACCCCTCGAGGCTGGAGCGGAGCTCTTCGTCTACGACGAGAAAGCCCAGCGGTACGTCGCTTGGGAAGGGAAGGCGTCGTCGCTCCCGCGGTCCGAGACGCTCTGACTGTACAAAAATCGCCCGCTCGGGTCTCTCTTGCTACATACGGTGGCGATGAGCGCTCGAGCCCCCTTGTTCTATCTCGCCTTGGCGTCGGTGAGCCTTGCCGCCTGTTCGGGTCCGACCCGTGACGGCTACCCGTGTTACGAGTCGTCTGAATGCAACGGCGGCTCGGTCTGCGCCCAAACCGTCTACGGAAACTACTGCCTGAAGACTTGCAGCATCGAAACGGTTTTCTGCGAGAACGGGCAAAGCTGTCTGCAGACTGAGCCGCTTCCCGATGGGGCGGGAGGAGCCGGCGGAGACGGAGGCCAGGGCGGTGCCGGTGGCATGGCCGGAATGGGTGGCGAAGGCGGCATGGGCGGCGGCGGGGAGGAACGGCTCTGGGTCTGCATGCCCGGAGACGTCCAGGACCCGGACTTCGTCCCACGGATCATCGGCCAGATTTGCGCTTACAGCATCGAGTGCGAAGTTGGCGCCGTCTGCGTGTGCATCCCCGGAGCGACTTGCGAGGGAGAGGGGAAGAACGGCCCCACTTGCCAACGCCTCTGCAATTCCGCCGTGATCAACCAATGCCCGCAGGTATTGGACATTCAGCCCGAGTGCACCGATCTGGGCGACGACCGCGGTTTCTGCGACCCGACGACGCTTGTGAACAATTGACCGTTTACGCCGGGCCGTCTGAACACTAAACTCCCCCGGTCATGCCCACACCCCAAGAAACCGTCGAGGCTGTTCGTTCTTATTTGCGCACCCATCCGGAGGAGCTAGGACGCGCTGTTCGCAGCGCGTTGGGCCTGCGTTTTGGTGTCCCGCTGGCCGCCCTCCGTTGGCTGGGCCTGCAGGCCGAGCGCAGCGGCAAAGTCGAGGACTTCCAAATCGATGCTGTCCCCCCGGGCCTGCGCCTTTCCGGCAACGTCGAGTTGATGAGCACTCCGATTCGCGCCGGTGCCGTCCTCTACGTCGAGCGCGTCGTGTTCAACGACGAAGAGCTGACCGTGGCCCTGCGCCTCGAGGAAGTGGTGCTCAAGCTCAACGGTGAATCGGAGTCGCCCATCGCGGCCCTGATCAAGTCTGGCGCCCTGGACCTTTCGAATCCGGGCACCCTCGTGAACTTCATGCCGGGTCGCTCGCCTGTCTTGGCAGAGGCCAATGGCAACCGAATCGTGCTCGATCTGATGCGCGATCCGAAGATCGGAAAGAACCCACTGGTCCGACGCGCGGTGTCCTTGCTCACCTCCTTCGTGACCTTGCACGGCGTCGAAACCGACACGAAGCACCTGGATATCGCATTTCGCGCTCTTCCATCCGGGCTTGGTGGCGCAGCGCGGTCCGTGCGCCGAAACATCGTGCTTCCATCGATGAGCCGATTGCTCCCGCGCGCGAGGTAAGACCCATGCCCGAATGCCGATCGTGTAAGGACGAGGTGGACGAGCTCGTGTCCGTCAAAACGGCGGGCGGCCGCATCAAAGTGTGCGAAGACTGCGCAGAGCGCTTTGCCGAGGAAGCGGAAATCGCCGAGATGGGCGAGTCCGCGATGCAAGACATGATGGGCTACAAGGGCCGCCGCTAGCTTCAGCTATCCGGTCCGGCCTGCTTGACCGAGGGCTCGTCTTCGGGCGCCGGTGCACGAGGTGTCGGCCGATTGCGCAAAGCCTTGATCTCATCCTGGGCGAACTCGAGCTCGAGCTCGGCCCGGCTGCGAGCCGCCACCGCACGGGCGACTGCGTCTTGTAGCTCGTCGGTCTTGGAAGCCTCAGCCGTCAGGCGGGCGTCGAGCGCCGCGATCTGCGCGTAGAGCTCGATCACTCGTTCACCCTCGCGCTCGAGCTTGCGTTCGAGTCGGCGTGCGTGGTCCTCTTCGGCGGCGAGCTTCTGAGAGATGTTGGCGAGCTTCTGGCTGGTCGCGGATAGCGTTTGCTCCGTGACGCCGAGCTCGCGCTCGGTTTCGGAGAGGCTCTGTTCCACGTTGGCTTTCTCCTGCCGGGTTTGCGTGAGCTTGTCTCGCGTGCGCATCAAGCGACGCTCTTCGTCTTTGAGCTGAGTCTTGAGGGAGGCCACTTCGCCGTCGGTCCGCGCGAGGCGTCTCGCGAGATCGGTTCGAGTCAAACGGCTTTGCTCATAGCGGAGCTCCAGTTGCTCGGCGATTTCTTTGGTGTCGGCGAGATCACGGCGGAGATCCGACGCGGTGAGCTTGGCTTGATGTGCCTCCTCACGCTGCGTCTCCGCCTGCTGATAGAACACGGTGACCGCGGCTCCCGAGGCTCCCAAGAGGGCGAGCGCCATCGGAATGGTCCAACGCAGAATGGTCTTCACCCGCTCGCGGCGCTCTTCTGGAAGGGCCAGCGCAGAGAGCTCGTTCGCGAGCTCGTCCGCGCTGGGACGCTGCTCGGGATCGCGACTCAACCAGCGGGCGAAGTACGGGGCGAGATACTGGAGTGCTTTGAGCGTAGGCGGCTTGGGTGTCTCTCTCGAACGATATTCGATGAAGGTATCGACGGCCCCGGCTGCGACGTCTTCTTGCGTTGCCGGATCGAGCGCGTTTCGAAGCGAAAGCGCAAGTGCGAACACGTCGGCCTTGTTGTTGACGCTGGGCTTGTCTTCGACCGAAGCGAACTGGGCGGCCACCTCGGGCGCGAAATAGGTCGGCGTACCGGCGACCACCATTTCCGCTTCCGTCGCGGCTACGCCGAGATCCAGCAGCACGGGTGTTACTTCGTCTTCACCGAAGCCGGGAATGCGCGCGAGGAAGATGTTCTCAGGCTTCACGTCCTGGTGCCGCACGCCAGCCGCGTGCATGGCAGCGAGCGCCCGCGCGAGAGGTTGGAAGATCGCGAGCGCCTCGGCACGGCTCAGAGGTTCACGTTGAAGACGCGATTCGAGCGTCTCACCGTCGTACCAGGGCATGACGAACCAGAGCCGCTCGTCATACCAGCCGTGGTCCTTGAACTGCACGATCGACGGGTGGAAGACGGACGCGATCAGCCGCAACTCGCGCAACGACGACTGCTTAGCGGTCTTCGAATGTGCCGCCTGATGCAGCAATTTCAGCGCCACCACGTGGCCTGGGACCTCGGTGTCCTTGGCTCGGTACACATCTCCGAATGCTCCGAGGCCCACGCGGGCTTCGATCGCATAGCGCCCGCCGACGACGGTTCCGTTGGGGAGAGGTTCGATACCCTCATCGGCATCACTTCGGCCGCGCGGGGCGGCCTCGAGCGCGAACGCTTCGATGATCACTCGCCCAAAGCGCTCGGCGTCGCGAATCCCGTGCTCGTCGAGGATGATCTGCGCCTGAGCCATCGCGGCGTCGACGCGTTCCTCCATTTCGACGACCGTCCTGCCGTAGACGAACGAGAGCTCCTCGATGCTGAGCTCGCGCGCGTGGCGGAGCTCCAAGAGCTCGGAGCTCTCTGCGCTGAGGTCGAAGCGAAGCGCGTTCAACGGACTGACGGAAAGGTGTGCCGAGGGCAGGGCGCGCCACGGTAACTCTTCGAGCTGGTTTCTGCTCGGAGGCTCGTGTGGGCGGCTCTGGTTGTGCATGTATCCGCGCGCCGCGCGGTAGAGTCTCGCGCGAACACCCGGAGCTTGAACCAGCTCGTCGGTTTCCGTCTTTGCAACGTAGGCGCGAAGCTTGGAGAGGCACTGCTCGGCGCGCTCGGTGGAGCCGGTTCGAATCGCGAGATATTGTCGTAGACCCTCCGCGTAGTAGCGAAACGCGCGGCCGTGCAAGACGTCTACGATCGTCTGGGGCTGACCCTGGGCGAACGCGATCGATGCGGCTGCTTGCGTCAGCGCCGCGCCGCCCTTGCCGGGTGGCCTCAGTTGATTAAGAAGAAAAGGGACGGTACCCATAGTGCCCATGGTTGCCTCTCACAAAGTCGGGAACTGTAAGGATGAGTCACGCACGATGCGGCTCTCAACTAAACGGCAAGCTAAGTCCAGCCGTAGAACATGCCCAGTACGTACAGCACTGAGAGTAGGCTCAGTGCGGTTACGATGTTCAGCACGAAGCCGATGCGAATCATCTGTGACAGGTCGAGGAGACCCGTGCCATACGCGACTGCGTTGGGTCCCGTTGCGATCGGCAGCATGAAGGCGCAGCTCGCCGCGAGACCGACCGCGAGCGCGGGGGGAAGGGGAGAGACGCCGAGCTCGACCGCTGCGGCGATCGCGAGCGGGACGATCATGTTGGCCGATGCGGTGTTCGAACAGGCTTCGGTGAAGAACACGGTGAACACGATCAATGCCGCGGTGAGGCCCCACAAAGAGCTGATTCCAGTCGCGCCGAGAAACCACTGGCTGATCGCAGCAGCGAGGCCGGTTTGGAACATCTGAGCCCCGAGCGAGAGCCCTCCGCCGAAGAGAAGGATGAGGCCCCAGTCGATCTTCACGGCATCGTGCCAGGGGAGCACGGGCGTCTTGCCACTCTCATCGAGAATCAGAAACAAGGGCGCTGCCGCTAGAATCGCCACTGCACCGATGGGAAGCGCAGTCGCGACCTCGTCGGCGTGAGGCGCGCCGAGAGCACGCATGATACCGGGCACCGTCCAGCCGACGACCGCCAGACCAAAGCAAAAAGCGGTGACCGTCTCGCCGCGCGACCAGGGCGAGGCCACTAGGGTCACGCCGCTCTCCCTCGGTGGCGGTGGCGCCAACCACTGAAGCACGAACCCGATCATGACCGCCAAGACGAGCGCGACGGGTGCCCCGATGCCCATCCACTGGACGAAGTCGAGTTGCACGTTCGTTTGTTCCTGAAGGAAACGCACGGTGATGAAGTTTGGAGGGCTGCCGATCAGCGTGCCCATGCCACCTACCGAGGCGGCGTATGCGATGGCGAGCACACTGCCGGAGCTCCCCTCCCCGTCCTCGGGAAGGGTGCCGAGAAGAATGGGAATCAGGATGGCGGCCGTTGCGGTGTTGCTGATCCACATCGAGAGGAGTACCGCCGTCATCATGAAGGCCACGCGCATGCGAACGGGTGAGCCCCGAACCAGCCGAAACTGCATGAGCGAACGAGCGATTCGCCGGTCGAGGCCGTGCCGCGTCATGGCGCGCGCGATGAAGAAGCCTCCGATGAAGAGGAAGATCAGCGGGTCGGCGTACGGCGCGAAGGCGGAAACACTGTCGGTCACCCCCACAACGACCATCGCCGGCGCGATGAGAAGCGCCGTCACCGAAATCGGAAGCACTTCAGTGACCCATGCGACCATGACTGCCGCAAACACGGCTGCCAGTCGCTGCGCGCTCGGTTCGAGCCCGAACGGAGCAAACCAGGTCAGCAAAAACAGTGCCGGGGTAAGGACGAGACCTACCGTGCGCCGCTCAAAAACGCCCATCCACCGGCCATCTAGCACGACCCGGCATGGGCGCGTCCAGCCTGGCCCGCCCGAAACTTGCGCTGCATCGCGTTCAGCCCCAAGGTGAGTGGGTCGTGGCTCACGTGCGTCTGGGATTATTCACAATTCTGGCGTGTGCGGTTTTTTATGGCTGTACACCGAAGCAGGATCCTGTGGCCGCTCCGCTCGAGAGCGATGCCAAACCGAGGCCGACCTCCGCCCCCGAGGAAGCTGCCAGGCCCGAAGTCCTCGCGGCGCCCGTGCCGTTCTGGAAGGACGGGCGAGCCGAGGGCAAGGTGGATGCGGAAAAGGCCGATCTGGAGGGGCATCTGCTCATCGATCTCGGCGAGGACTGGACGCCCTACATTCTCACCGAGTCCTCTTCCCCGGACGAGACGCCGCTGCCCAACCAGTATCGCAATACGTACTTGGCACTGGCGCGCGGGGAGTTCCCGGACGACCGACATGGGTATCGGGCTGAAAAGGATCAGTACCTCGAGCTCTACGGGATCTTGCCGACGCTCAGCCTCTTGAGGCAGCGGTTCGCGGAGGTGCGAGCACTGGACTGCGCAGAGGCACTCGACCTCGCGCCCCTGCAGCGGTTCGAAGGGTTTCTCGCCTACGAGCCGGGGCGCCGCCCTGCGCGCCGCCTGGCCCGCTACGAGCTTCTAAGGCCAAAGATGGCGGCGCTCGTCAAGCGAGCCGGCATCGAGGACATCAGCGCACTCACCCGAGCGCAGGTTCCCGACGATGACACCTGGGAGCGGGTGGAAGAGTACCGAATGCTTGCGCCGGAAATCGAAGCGATCATCGCGGCGCAGGCGCGGCTCAAGTGCGAAGGGTTCTTCGTGGGTCGCGGCGCGTACACACCGGGCCTCTTCGATTGGCGCACTCACGAAGCGCTCGCTGAATTCGAGCGACGTCATCGGGTGTACGGTTGGGGCTTCATCGGCAAGGACACCCTCGAGGTCCTGCGCACCACGCCGCAGGCAACCGAGCAGGAAGCCGTCATTCGCGCACTGACGGAACGCGCGATGCACGCGGCAGAGGTCATCGAAGACGGCAGCACGTCGACGCTGGGCGACGGTGCGCCGCGCACGTACAAGACCGAGGACGGCCGAACGCTGCCGATTCCCAACTTCGAAGCGGAGCTCCGCGAGCGTGTGATCACGGCCTTTGGGCTCGAGACGCCTGAGTCGACCTATGCTTGGCTCGAGTCTCTCGGGGAGATTCCCGCTCAGGAAGTCGTCGCGGTTCGGGGTATCGAGCTCCCGCCGTACTACAGCGACAACATGGACCTCAGCGTCGTCATCGACCGGGGGGACGTTTGGTACGAGTTCCCGTACGACGAAGAGGGTAAGGAGCGGTCGCAGCCCGTCAATCGACGGCCTCGGCTCACGATGATGGTGCGGTACAACGGGCAGCAGATCCCGCTCGCTCGTTTCGGGACGACCGTGGGCGGTTGGCGAAGCGAATTCATCGACGGGTCCGTGATGCTGAAGTACAAAGGCTCGCCCGTTGGCCAGCGGGTATGGAGCAGGATCTCGTCGGCGCCTGTTTGGGTTCCGCCCGAGAGCACCCCGCCGCGGTCCATGCTTGCCAAGAGGCGGGATCGCAGACGCGGTGAGTACCTCGAAGTCGACTATCACACGACTGGGCCGAGTTACGCTTCCGCCTACGGTTTGGTGGCCGCGTACCATCGCAAGTATTACCGCTCTCCCGACGGGCAGATTCAGCTCGGTGGCGATGAGGGGATTCGGACGCACGGCTCGGTCGACTACATGAGCATCATGCGTCGGCATTCGCACGGCTGTCATCGGATGCACAACCACATCGCAGTCCGTTTGATGTCGTTCGTTCTCGAACACCGTCCACACACGCGCTACGGCCAGCAGCCGATGGTGTACCGACGCGACTTCGAATTCGAGGACGAGATCTATACGATGGAGTTCGACAAGGGCGGCTACGAATTCGAGCTCGAGCAGCCGATCTTCGTCGATGTCTTACCGGGGCGTGTTCGCGGCCAAGTCAAAGAGCCTATCGAGATCGCGCTACCTCGCTTTGACCGCGAAGTGGGCGCGTACGTCATGCCTGATGGCGCCTGGGTGAGCATCGACCGATATGGCACCGTGACTCCGCGGATCAAGCCGTTCGACTTCGACGCGCCGCTCGAGGCGCCCGAGCTCGCCGACGACCCGTTCCCGACGACCGAGGATGCCACTACGGCGGACGCTACGCCGAGCCCCGCGACGTCGACGAGTCAGGCCCAACCCGGCATCCCCACGACGCCTCCTAGCGTGATTCCCGTGAACGCGGCCACCATGCCCGTCACAGCCTCTCCGTGAAAGCTGGCGAGATTTGCCGGTGTTTTCTGGCTGTGGACGAGTTGGGCGAAACGCGTCTTGCCTGTGGAAAAAGAATCGCATTTTCCACAAGCGAATTTCGTTGATCTCCTCTGTTCGATCGGAGACAAAAGGATCGGAAGTTCGCGCCAGCGAGCTCGCCGTTCTTTGAATCAACCTATCTGACGACGGCAACGAGAGTTGTCGTCTCTCACTCTCACGGGGCGAGAGGCGGGCCGAAAGGTCACGCTGTCGGGAGGCGCGAAGAGCGTCGAGCGTGTCCGTGGGTCGTGAGCATTGCAGAAGCCGTTGGTCTGATGCGTGGGTCGAGTCGAGCGAAAGCTCTGGCGGGGCCGTCGACGCGAGGAGCAAGGGTGGAAGGCACGCCGGAATCGGGACGCCGCTCTGTTACACCACAAGGCGGCCGCGAAGATTCTAGACGAGCCGTCGGAGGCACCTGGCACTAGGGGCTGACCGACGTTCGTGACGGGGCGCCAGAGGTCCGGTGCTCGCCTGCTTCGGCAGAACGAGGACCCGCCGAAGCGAGCGTGACGGGGTGACACCGTTCGCTCACCGTCGAAAGCCGGTTCGAAACCGGTGGCGGTAATCTCACGAGGTTCGGGTGCCCATCTTTGAAAACATGAAATCTGGATTGCACGCGTCGGCCTGAACGTGCTGCGCAACACGGTTGCATCGAGAGCGAGAGCTCCGGCAACGACGTAGAGTGCGGCATGAGCCATCGGATCCACGAGAAGCGCATCCCATCACGCGCCCTTGGCGAGTCGAAAACCAAGGGTTCAGGTACGACGAGAGTCGTCGCGGAGTCCAATCACGACGGTTTGCTAAACCCAAACAGTCGCTGGGACTTCGTCCGAAGGAAACGCACGGGGCAACCTACTGCGAACCTGCGGTATCTCTCACCTTCAAGTCGAAAGGTACGACGACAGCGCATGGGACGGGCCGGTCAACGCTCCTCCAGTGAGTCCAAAACCTCACGCGAGGGGTCAGCAGGCTTCCCGACGGGGAATGCATCGCGCCGGAACGTGTCACGCAAAGTTGGAGAGGCTGAACAAGCTTCCCATCGAGCTTCGCGCTCGAAATCCAGACAAAGTCGGTCGGGTGTCGCAACGTATTTGCGCACACCAAGCCAAGCGACGAGAAATCGTCGCGAGGTGAGCGAGCTTCCAAAAGGGGCGTCCCGTGCCGGGTCGCCCCTTTCTATTTAAGCCGCTGAAATCTATGCAGCTTTTCGGATGGTGCCTCAGCCCGGTGCCGTCAGGGTGCCGTGGGGAGGTGAGGAGGTGTCGTTCCTCAGAACGTCATCCGTCGCGGGATCACAGCCACCACGTCCGCGAAGGCGACCAAGCGGAGGAAGTTTGAGCCTTCACCAACGCTGCCGAAAGCTCAACATTCACGAGCCAAGAACGGCAGCTGCCCGTGTCCTGCGCAGTGCGCGCAGGATGCGCCGTAGGTGCTGCGCGCCGACCACGATGACGTGGTCGAGGCAGTCCCGCCGAAGGGTCCCGATCACGCGCGCGCAGTATGGATTTTGCCAAGGGGACCTGGGCGCGGTGAGGATCTGCTCGATTCCCATCACTCGCGATCAGATCGCGAAAGTGACGCCGAGAGGGAACACGAACTGTACGTTGTAGAGGGCCATGTCGTTGATCTCGATGTGGAACCGAACGGTCGGGATACCGAGGTCGACCCAGAGTCGATCGCTCATCTTGTAATTGAACGTCAACACATCGAGTTGCGCGCCGACCAAGAATCGATAGTCGTATCCGCCACCGACGCCAAAGCCCACCTTCCACAGCCAGCTCCACTCGCGACTGTTGCGTATCGGCACCAGGCTGCCGAAGGAGACGAATCCAGTCGCCGTCGGTGCTCGTCGCCAGTCGAGCCGGTTGGTCGTCGGAGCGACCTCGAAACCGAGGAGCCACCGGCTGTCCCTGCCTAAGAGGAGACCGCCGCGGATCGCGAAGAGAAGACTCGTGTCCGGGTACACCGCCGTGCCGGAGCCGATTTGCCCGTTCAGCCCGATTCCGACGCCGAGCAGACCCCCGATGAAGCCCCCATGGTCGGCTTTGCTCTGCTGAGCCTCCGCCGTGCCAACCGACACGAGGAGGCTCGCGGCAAGGACGGCGAGGAAGGTCTCTTTCATGGCGCTATTCGATGTGACGATAGCGCTAGCCCGTGACGATGTCCTTCGACATCTCGAGAAAATCGTGTCCGCTCTCGCCAGAGACCGCGGTCTTCTCCACGAGCCAGCCGGTCCGCTCCTCGGGGCTGAGCTCCCGGCCGACGACGTGCTCCGAGAAGCTCTAGACGGCGCAGCTCACGCTGCGACTTAAGGGTCGATCGGGCGGCCGCGAGCATGGCGAACAGCAGGTGAAGCATCGGGGTACGTTAGCTCGACTCCGAACGCGCAGATATCAACGATTGTGCAGTCGACGGGGTTCTGAGGAAGCACACCCGGTTCTTCTTTTTGTGAAATTCTCGACCTCAACTCGCGCTTTCACGCGCTCATGTTCGCCTGCTCCGATCACCGCGCCCGGGCTCCAGAAGCGTGCTCGCTCCGACGCCGTATCTCCCCTTCCTCGCTGGTTCGGCTACGTCCTGCCGCCCCAGAGCTGCCGCCGAGCTTGACCGGGCGGCGAACCGCCCCTAGCCAACAATCATAGCTCTCGTGTGTTTGGTGTTTCCATTGGACCAAGGAGGCGATCATGAGACGCGCGATACTTTACGGAGCCGCCGTGCTTGCCCTTGCGGCAGTCGGCTGTTCGGACTCGTCTTCGAGTTGCTGTGACGAGGCCTGCCAGATCTGGGCCGAGTGCCAGTGGCCGTACAACGTCTGCATCGGGGAGTGTACGGCCGAGGGCGACTGGTGCGGCTCCTACATCGAATGCATCAGGGGGAAGAGCTGCGAGGAGCTCGACCTGTGTGAATAATCAACCGCCGTCGCCCGACGGCCAGGCTTGGTCTTGACATCGGCTTTCAGCATGAGTCCGATGGGCTAAGAGAACGGACCGACAGGGTACGACGAGCGATTGGACCCGGCCTTCGGCTAGGGGCGGAGAGCTAAGCGACAGACACACTAACGCTGCCTTCCCATGAAGATCTCCATGCTCAAGCACGATGCGCTGGTTACTTGCCGGATGCTTCAGCTTGCGGGGCCGAAGGACGCTTTGCTTTCTGGCGGGCCTGCACGGCCAGCTGCCGTACCCTGGCGATATCCTCATCGGAGAAAACGCCATTCACACCCGAAATCGCCGCCAGCCGCATGCCATGCTTCAAGCCCAGTTTGTAGATTTCATGCACCTTTTCCCACTCGATGGTCCGGCCCAGGGTGAAGTTTTCGAACCGACCCTCCAGGGTGAGCACGATGGTCTCCGCAAGGCATGCGTACACCACGTTGTGGTCTTCAAAACCGATTTGTTTCATGCGCACTTTGCCGGGCAGGTACACCTCACCAGACTCGATGACCAAGACATCCGGACGTTTGGCCACCTCTTCGGCGGGCAGGTCGAGTGGCCGCGCGACATCGGTGATCACACAGCCCGGCTTCACTTTCATGATGTCGAGAATCTTCTTGCCGGCGCCGGAGGTTGCCGTGACGATCATATCCATCTCGCCAATGCTGCGGTCACTGTCTGCATAGGAAGCCAGTACCAGCTTTGCCCCCGGCGATTCTTTGAGTATGGACTTCTCCAAGACCAGCAGTTTTGCCGATTCGGGTGACACCAGGTGGACTTCCTCTGCTGTCCGGGCCAGCAGCCTGGCGCAGGCTGAGCCGATCGCACCGGTGGCACCCACGACCATCGCCTTTCCCTTGATTTTCTTTCCCTTCTCCAGCTCGACCAGGCCCAGCCTGGCGGCGGCATCGTGGGCTGCCCACAGGGCGCCGGAGGCGCTGTAGCTATTCCCAGTGGTGATCGGCAGGGGGGCGCGCTTGGCCACGGTGACCCCCGCGTCTCCGACGACTTTGGTGAAGGCCCCGAGACCCATGATCTGGGCGCCCATTTTCTTGGCCATCTCCGCGGCCGCCAACAGTTGGCGATACGTGAACTCGGGGCTGTGGGCCATGATCTGCCTGGGCGTACCCCCGACAGTAATCAGCCAACCTTTGGCCTCGACCCCAGTGGGAGACCGAATGCCCTCGACTTTCGAGTACACCATGGGCGGTGTGTGGGCGATCGCCTTTTCGACCACATCCATCACCGCCGGCGGTGAGAATTTCGACAGAATCTCCAAGGGCTTCAAGTTCGTAAGGTACTTCTGGGAGAGCGGGTGGATGACAAACGCAAAGCGATTGATCTGTTTCTTGCCCTCGATCGGGTAGATGATTCTTGGCTTGAGATCCAAATCGGTGAATATCTCGAGGTAGTCGTCGTGCGAGATCTCCTTCGCAGGTTTGCCCAGGGCCGCCAGAATCATTGCCTCCACGAGATTGAGGCCAACGGTCTGCTCAAATAGCTGGATGCTGCAGTCGATCACGACCCGAACCCCGCGTTCCGCGAGTGCCTGCTGCCGGTCGGGGGAAATCGTCGAGGTCAGCACTACCTTCCCTTCGAGCTCGCCCGGACCATATCGCTCGAGCTGGTGGTAGGACGCGACGATGACGTCTGCATCCCGTACCGCTTTCTTCAACAGGAGTTTGTTGAACAGCTTCGCGGGCGCCAAGGACGGAAGCAACCGGTCTTCGGGACCGAATCGCAACACGGGGTCACTGCCCGCCGCATACGTCTCCAGCGTACGCAAAGAATGCAGGAGGCCCGGAGCCCCGAACTGGAGAACAGGATCGGCGAAGGAAAGGTTTTCGGTGAATTCCCCCATCACGGATGCCAAGCGGTAGTTGGTCGTGCCCGACATGAACAACACTTTTGCGTTGTTGAAGAAATTGCCGAGCTCATGCTGGGCCGAACGCAACGACCACTCCTGTACAATCTCCCGCAGTCGCGCGCCGGTACTCACCAGGGTATCGCCCGCAAGCGTTTCGAGCTTTGCCGTATCGCGCTGATGAAAATAATGGGTCCCAACCCAGTAGTGATCGTGCACCAAACCGAGCCCGATGGCATCGACCTTGCCTCGCCACTCGACGATGAGCTTTTTGGCTGCCTTGAAATCGTTGTCGGTACCAATGCGCACGACTTTGAAATCGTGGCCGAGGAATTGGGTCGAGAAGTTACAGTCGAGACTGAAGGGACCCAGGCTGATACTGACGATGTTTTTCATAGGTACTTTTCCCGCGCTGCAAAAACAGGTGTCTAAGGTACAAGCTTCCCATCGCCAGAACCAGTGACCATCTTCGTTCTCGTTCCATTGGCGTCCGTCCCGGATCGTCCCTGTCTGAGGTGCCGTTCATCCCCCGGCGAAGGACACGGGCCGCGCTATGGCTTTGGAAGGCGGTAGGGTTCGAGCTCGGCGCGGTACCGAGCGTATGCCCGGCTCCACAGCCAGAGGCTCAAACTGGGCGAGAAGCGTTCGAGCCACCAGAGGAGCTTCCACCAGGATGGAACGATGATGATCGCTTGATTGCGGTCGACGCCGCGGAGCGCCTTACGTGCGAATGCGTCGACGTTCATGGGGCGCATGGTCTCCCAGAGCTCTAGCGCCTTGTGCTCGGAGCCTGGTTTCAGATTCCAACGACCATACGTGCCGGCGGTGAGAATCGGGGTGCGAATGACTCCTGGACAAAGGGCGGAGACCCGCACCCCGTGTTCCTCGGCTTCGATGCGAAGTGTCTTGCTGAGCCCGACTACGGCGTGTTTGGTCGCGCCATAGCTAGCGGCCTCACCGGTCGGCAGCAGCCCCGCCATCGATGCGGTGTTGATGATGTGTCCGGAGCCCTGTGCTCTCATCACCGGATACACGGCGCTGATACCATGTACGACGCCACGCAGGTTGACGTCGAACACGTCGTACCAATCGGGGAGCGCATAGCCAGCGATGTCGCCGGCGACGCCGATGCCAGCGTTGTTGAAGAGATAGTCGATGCGTCCGCAGCGCGCGACGATCTGTCCGACCGCGTTCTCGAACGCTGCCGCGTCGCGCACATCGAGCTCGACCGCCGAAGCGCGACCGCCGGACTGCCGAATGCCCTCGGCGACCTCTTCGGCGAGCGCGAGCTGCCGGTCCGCTAGAACGACCTCCACGCCCCGTCGAGCGAGCGCCTTGCCGATCGCCGCCCCAATCCCGGAGGCTCCACCCGTGATGAACGCGACAGGCGTCATTGGACCAGTGTAAACCCCACGACGTCCTCCAACTATTTTGCCGCCGAAGTGGGCCTGTGGCTATTCGATGCTGAACGTGTACTCGGCACCCATTCTAGGCGCGGAGAACTCCGGGAAATTGATCGCGATCAGCTTCTTGTTGACGCAGTGTTGAAAAGTCTTGCTGCCGGGTTTGGTGGTGGCGCCCGTGATCTCGCCCTTGCCCGAGATCACCATCTGAATCGAAATTCGACTCATGCGGGTATTCTTGATCTCCCTCAGCACGCAGCCTTGAAAAATGTCGTTGACGTGCTGATTCATCACGTCCGAGACTTTGGTCGAGCTCAAGAGCTGTTGACCTTCGTCGTTGCTGAGATCTCCCAGCTCTGCTGGTTCGAGCATGGCCTCTACGTAAGAAGGCAGCTGGCCCTTTGCGCGCATCGCGCTCGACGACGTGAAGCCAAGAGCCGTATCGCCTCCACTTACCGAGCCCTTGGGAGGTAACGCCAATGCATAAACTTTGGCGGTGCCTGGAATCGGGCCGTTAGGGACGTTTGCTAGCGGTTCTGAATGGCCAGTGTTCGTCGAGCTGCTTGCGCACCCGAAACCTAGCATCGCCAGCGCCGCCCCCAAGATCACGAGATGCCTAGTGAGATGGTTCATCATCGTCGCGCCTGCTTCATCTTCGCGTCTTGCGCATCGGCACGATCTTTCGCGACCTTCGCACGGCCCGACGCGTCCGGGTGCGTTGCCTTGAGAGACTTCTTGCCGCTGTCGCCGTTGAGCTCTGCGAGCTTGTTGAACGCGCCTTCCATGGCGTGATAGTCGTAGCCGTGCTTCACCATGAAGTTGAAGCCGTACTCGTCTGAGGCCGATTCATCGCCCCGCGAGAACTTCGCGTTCAAGACATCTTCGATGAACGCGCCGAGCTGGCTGTCTGTCAAGACCTTGCCGCTCGATCCCGTGTTGGCGGCGACAGCGTCCTTAGCTGCCGCGATCGAGTAGGCCTTCTGATACTGTTTCTTCGCATGCTGGAGCTTCACGTGACCGATCTCGTGCCCGATGACGCTGCGCACTTCGTCGTCCGTCATGATGATCATCAAACCAGCCATCACACGAATGCTTCCGTCTGGTGTCGCGAAGGCGTTGGCGTCCGACACGTTGTAGAGCTTGAAGTTCAGCTCGAGGCCATCTTCGAATTCGAGCCCCTTCACGATGTCGTTGAAGCGTTGCGCCAAGGGATCGCCGTCAGGCACGACTGGATTCTGCTCATCCATCGACGCCACGGACTGCAGTGACAGTTTCGCCATCTCTTGGTCGGAAAGCGTCGCTGCTTTGACGGCATTTTGCGCCGCGGTGACGTTCTCCTTCTTGAGCACCTTGCTGCCGAAACCAGCCTGTGCTCCCGCGCTGAACGAAAGCATGCAAACTACGAGCAGTATCTTCTTCATCGATCGGAATCCCCCGCGCTCAAGTTAGCAAGTCGCTGGACCGCTTGGCACGGCTGCACAGCTCTTCAGCGCCGCGCACCGACGTTTCCGTTGTTTAAATCATCCGGCGTTCGCCAGCACGCTCACGAGTGTGTAAGCGCGCTCACCAATACACAGCGGGCTTCCGCCCGTGAACCTGGCATGCGAAAGGACGACACCCGTTGATCATGGAATCGTTCCACCCATGGCGCGAGCCAAGTCGAGGAACCGCGGCTCTGACGACAAGGAGGCCATGCACGGGTCGCGCTGCAGTTGAGCCAGATTGCCAAAGCCTCTTGCCGCGGCGCTTTCGAGGTACGCGAGCGCCGCATCAGCGTCGCGTCGTCGGGCCCGGACGCAGGCGAGGGTGTACAGCGGTTCCCATCGGCTCGTGTCCGTTTCGCTCGCCCGCAGCAGATGCGGTTCCGCCCTGCTTAGGTCCCCGAGATAGAAAGCGCATAGGCCTGCATGGAACGACGCGGAAAAGTTGCGGGGCGATACGCCGATGGCTTTTTCGTACCAGCCTTGCGCCTGCTTGAACCTCCGGTTCTGAAACTCGACGTCCCCCTGATGCAGGTAGGCATCAGGCCGGCTGGGATCTGTAGCGATTGCTCTTTCATACCACTCGGCTGCCTTGACTGTATGGCCTTCGACAGACTCCAGATAGCCCATCAAGATCATCGCCTCCACGGAGTCCGGAAGGAATTCGAGCGTCTGAGAAAAGCGACCCCGAGCGCTCTGATACTGGCCCTCGGCGAAGTCCAATCGACCTAGCTCTAGAAGCACCTGGCCCTGCTGTGGCTTGTGGACGAGCGACTTGAGGAAGTGTTGCCGGGCGGCCTGCAAGTTGCCCATTCGCATCTCGCACATGGCCAACACGTTTCTCGCGTGAACGTGTCCCGGCAACTGCTCGAGCACGGACGCCAGCAACGGTGCGGCCGAAGCCCAATCGCCCTCCTGCGACAAGACGATCGCCTTTTCCACCTTCTCGAAGATCTGGACGCCGTCCTTGGGGTCCATCCCGCCGAGGTCTTCCTGCGTTTCCGAGTCTCCCATGTATCCCAGCGCTTGGAGCATCTTGAGGGTCTGAGGATCGAGTGGCTGCGCCTCTGACACCAACCCGAAGCGACCACCGTCTTCCACGCTCTTGGTCAGTAGCGATTCCAGCTTCGCGGCCTGAGCCTTCACGCCATCGGAGATTGCGACCTCCAAGAGATTGCGCAGCTCCATCGGATCGGCCTCCCGATTGTATAGCTCGGGACGGGGAGCCCGAATGTACGTCCACTCATCCAGCCGAACACCTTGAAGCGGAGCCATTCCGAACGCGAGCTTGGGGTGAAAAGACTCCGAGTATTGGACAACCGATTGAGCAGGCGATGCACCCGCGAGCGCCCCACTCAGATCCCTGCCCTGTGTCGCATTGGAATGCTTGCCGGCAAGGGCCAGAAGGGTCGGCATGATGTCGGCGCTTCGAGTCGCCCCGGCGTAGATTCCATGGGCTGGTAACTTCCGCGGATAACGAAAGATCAACGGGACGTGAACCGTCGACTCGTAAATGAAGATCGCGTGGGTGGCTTCTTGATGCTCGCCGAGGCTTTCTCCGTGGTCTGAAGTGAACGCCAGAATCGTTTCATCCAGAATGCCTTCTCGTTCTAGGGCCGTGATGAGGCGCCCGATCTGTCGATCCACGCTCGCGATCTCACCGTCGTATGGCGTCGGCGAGAGCTTCGCATCGGCTTCGGGCGGATCGTACGGAACATGGGGATCGAAGAGATGCAGCCAGACGAAGAACGGCGCGTCTTTGGTCGATTGCGAAGAGCGCGTGGTCAGCCACTCGAGTGCGCGGTCCATGGTGTGCTGGCCCGCACGTTCTCGATACATGAAGTCGCTCGCCCCGGCTTCGTTCCACAGCTCGTCGTCGTAGCCGTCAAACCCCTGGTCGAGGTTGTAGCGGCTGTGGAGCACCTCGGCCGACACGAAAGCCTGCGTTTGGTAGCCTTCGGCCTCGAGACGCTCGGCGAGAGTCTCCGCCGCTTCCGGAACCCGATAGGTCCCGTTGTCCCGGACTCCGTGCGCGGGCGGCTCCAAGCCGGTCAAGATCGACGTGTGAGACGGAAGCGTGAGCGGTGTCGGCGCGATCGCGTGTTCCACGCGAACCCCCTCCATCGCCAGTCGATCGATGTTGGGTGTCCGCGCGGCGCGGTAGCCGTAGCATCCGAGGTGATCCGCGCGGAGTGTATCCACCGTGATGAGGATGATGTTTGGGGGCGAACGGTCGTCGGACTTGGAGCCCGATTCTTTGGCGCGACTGCAAGCGGTCAGCAGACAAAGCGCCATCATCAGGAAGTGAGCAGACCCGCTTGAAGACATCGTCCGGTAGTAGAGCATGGAATCTGCGCAGGCCTGAGCTCGCGAGCCTGCAATACCATGCTTGCCGGAGTTGCGCTCGACCCCTCGTGATCACCTCCGTCGACCACATTCACATTTACGCCGCCGACCCATGAGCAACGATTCGGTTCTACGAGACCTGTTTCGGCGCCGAGCACCTGGGGTCCGTCCCATCGGGTGAAGGGGTCCGGAACCACGGAGCTCTTCTACGCGGACAGCTCTTGGTCATCAGCGAGTTCCCGCCAGGCATGACTCCGAAGGAGCCGACCGACGCGGGCGTCGGGGCGCTTCGGGCGGGCTTTGGCGTGGCGCACTTTGGGGTCCAGACCACCGATCTCGATAGCGTGATGGCGCGCCTGCGTAAACCGGGTGATCCATCTCACGCGACGGACCCTCGCGAAGCAACTCTTCGAGTAGTTTAGGCTCATAGGCGTTGATCGGACTCTGAGCGATTGCGATGCTCTTTCCGAGCACCGCGAGTCGATCGTCGGTCAGCCGACGGTCTCGCCCATTCGTTTCAGCGGTTCGCCGGCCATCACGCGAGCGTGTACGTTCTGCCAATCGGGGAACTCGGTGCGGCCGAGGCGATCCATGTACGCTGCGCCAAATCCGTAGTGGCCCTGGAAGCGGGCGTGATGGAGCGCGTGATAAGTGACTGGGTTGGCGAACGTGCTGACGAGCTTGCTCCCAAAGACCTTGGGAATGAAGTCGGCGTTGGCGTGGCCGGTGATGTTTCCGTACCAGTGAAAGGCTAGGAACCCTATCAGCCCCCAAGCGCCCAGGAGTTGCCACTGAGAAAGGAGGACGACGGGCGCAAGAATGCCAACGGTCCAGCCGACCGCTTCGACCGGACCCATCGAAAGACCGGCAACCGGAGTCATCACGTGCGAACGGTGGTGCCACTTGTGAAACCGATAGAGGGCCTCCGAGTGCATCGCGCGGTGAAAACCATAGTAGTAGATCTGAAACGCGTACAGACATACGAAGAATGTGATGACGTCCGCGCGCCAGTTGGCCGTGAAGTCCAGGCACTTCCACCAGAGCAGGATGGCGCTCGGCAGAAATACGGCATGGAAGATCAGAGTCCCGATCATCTCATGACGCAACTGGCCCTGGCCGAGCGGTAGGTCGAAGATGACGCGACGTCGTTGGCGAGCGACGGCCTCCTGCACAAAGCCGATTGCGATTGAGGACAGCGTCAGTCCGCTCATCACCAGCATCGTCCACGCGACGATCGGACCCAAGCCCGCTTGGTTCATCCACGCTGCCATCTCGGTTGGCTCGAGGTTAGCACGGCAGCGCCACAAACGATCCAGCCGACGTTGCGATCAACGGCATCTAAGCCGCCGCCGCGTCCACGTGTTCGCAGGCGGCAAGGAGCACGGGGACGAAGTTGGTCCTCCGGTTCGCGCAGGCGAAATGGTCGCCGTCGACCTCGAACCGCTTGACGTTGGGGATCGCTGCGGCGAGCGCGTATTGACGGCGGGTGGGTACGATCTTGTCTCGCGTCATGACGAGGACGGCAGTGGGCACCGCGATGCTCGAAGCCCAGTCGCGAGATGAGAACCGGAGGACGGCGCGCGTGGCTTGCGCGAGTGCAGCCGGGTCGGCGCCTGACATCTCCCTGCGAACGTAGTCCTTGACCTTCGGTTCGGGAATGTCCCTCACCATGCCTTCGATGATTTGGCCGAGCACGAGCTTGGGCGCCACGCGTGCGCCAACGACCGCGCCCGGCAAGAGCGCTCGTGTGAGAACCGGGTATCGCTCCGGCGTGAAGTGCTTTGCGGTGGCGCAGAGCACCAGCCCGCGAACGCGCTCCGGGTGCCGGCTCCAACAGAGCTTCGCGATGGGTCCGCCCATCGAGTATCCGACTGCGATGAATTTTCCGATGCCGAGCTCGTCCGCCACGGCGACGACGTCGTCCGCACAATCCTTCAAGCGAAACCGGCGTGTGGGGATTCCCCGACCGTGCCCGCGGTGGTCGACCGCCACGACATGGTAGCGTTCGGCGAGCTCGGAGAACGCGGTGAACCAGTTGAGCGGTCCTGTCGCGCCAAGTCCGTGCAGCAGCATCAGGGTAGGCGCCCCCGCAGGCCCCTCGTACTCGACCACGCGGATGCGGCCCCGTCCTTTCAGATCCAAGAAGCGCTCATGGCCGCCGGCGCCAGGTCTCTTGTGCGGTTGAGCGCTCGTGGTTTTGCTTGCCAACACTAGGAAGCCTGTCGGCGGCGGCCGCCGTGCGCAAGTCGGGAGGGAGATTGGACCTATGTCACCCGGCTCTTTCTGCGCTCGAACCGAGACACCAGGAAGAAGACCACGATGCTGAGCGCAAGCGAAAGCAGGAAAGGGGCCTCGTAGTCGAAGAGGTACTTGCCGCTCGCGGAGGACACGAGCGCTACGACGAGCGTCGAGACGGCGGCGACCGGCCCACCCGCGCGTGTGAAGAGTGCTGCGATGGTGATGACCGCAATGCCCGCGGTCCCGAGAGCGTCCGCTTCGAGCACGAGATCGTAGATGCTTTCGGCGGAAAGCGCGACCACGCAACTCAGCGCTCCCGCCAATATGACGAAAAGCCGTGCGGTGAAAAGCCCTCGGGCCGAGTCGTGATGCTCGGTGCGTTCGGCAAAGAGATTTCGCGCAGCGAGCGCGCCGATGGCGAGCAAGGAAGAGTCGATGGTGGAGAGGATGACGGAGACGATGGCGCCCACGAAGAGCACGTAGGCCCAGGGCGGCAGGATATGGCGTGCGAGCTCCGGCAGGAAATCCTCGTTGGCGCTCAACGGTAGAGGATAGTGTGCTCCGAGAAGGCCGAGCAGCACCGGGACGATCCCCAAGGCCAAGTAGAAACCACCAGCCAAGAGGGCTGCTCGCTTCGCGGTTCGCGCGTTTCTGCAGCCGAGCGCGCGGGAGACCGACTCCTGGGCGATGAGAGCGCCGATCACGGGAACCAACCAGACGTTTGCACGCGCCCAAGGGGACTCGCCCTTCGGCATCAATCGCAACTGCTCCGGCTCGATCCGCGCAAGCGCCTCGCTCCAGCCGCCGAGGTCGCCGACGAGGAAGAACAGGGTGCTGCACAAGCCGAGCACGACGAGCGCTCCTTGCAAGATGTCGGTCCACACGTCTCCGAGAAGCCCGCCGAGATAGGTGTAGAGCACGGCGATGACCGTCGCCACGACGATCGCGCTCTCGAGCCCGATCGCGGATTGAAACGAGAGAATCTGTCCGAGCGCGCGGATCTGGGCGCCGGACCAGAGAATCGATGGGGGGATGAGGACGAATGCCGCGACGCGCTCGGCGCTCCGGCCAAACCGGGTTCGGTACACGTCCGCAAGCGTCATCGCTCCAGTGCGCCAGAGCCGCGCCGCGAAGAACGTGCCGAAGAGCAGAAGGGAGAGCGCGTAACCCAAGGGATCTGCGCGCCCCCCGGACAAACCGTCCACGTGGATCGCCGCAGCCGAGCCCAGGATCGACTCCGCGCCGAACCAGGTCACGAAGAGCGAGAACCCGGCGACACCGGCGCCAAGCCTGCGCCCAGCCACCAGGTAATCGTCCTCCTGGGCCACGCGCTTCGACGCCCAGTAACCGATCCCAAGCTGAACGCCGACGAAGGCGAGGATGGCGAGCGTCATTGCGGAAGGCATGCCTGACTCGGACCTAGCCGATCTCGTTGAGCCGGCAACAGCCCATCTGGAGATCGCTGCCGTGGCGCAATCTACCCCGTCGCGAGCTCAGCGACCTTCGAGTAGCAGCTCCAGGTTGGCGAGGGCCCAGTCGACCCGCTGTTTGCGACTCAGACGTAGGCTGGTGTGTTGCTCTCCAACGAGCGATGTGTAGAGCAGGCGTGCTCGCATCGCCGAGGTCTCGCGATCGAGCCCATGGGCTTCGAAGAGCGTGCGGACGTATCTATATCGCTGCGCATCGACCCGAGCGACCACGCTTGCAGCGTTCTCATCGTGGCTGGCCCAGGAGCGCACCGCACGGTCGAGTGGTCCACCGTGACGAAAGACCAGGCGGGTGAGCTCACGAAGGCGCTGCGCCGGATCTTCGGAGATGCGCTCCACCGACTCGATGACCTCGTACGTCGCGGTCTGCTCCCAGTGCGCGAGCAGTGAATCGAGCAGGGACTTCCGGTCCGGGAAGTGCCAATAGAAGCTGCCCTTGGTGACGCCGAGTCGGCGGGCGAGAGGCTCGACTTTGACCGATTCCGCGCCCTCCTCGGCGAGCACCCCCAATGCAGCCTCGAGCCAAGCATCCGCGCTCAATCCCTTCGTCACAGGCCTCACCATACGGTAACGTATGGACAGAGATCAAGCATCGATGCTAGACAACATACGCCACCGTATGGTTGACGAAAGGAAGTCCATGCACATTCGCAACACGCACGCTCGCACGATCCCCCGTCCCGCCGAGGAGGTGTTCGACTCGCTTGCTCGACTGGGCACCTCTGACGATTCCCTCTGGCCCGCTCCCTCGATGCCTTTCGAGCGTACCCCGGGGCCGCTCGCGGTCGGCGTCACCTGCGAGAGCCATGGCATCATTCGAGCGGTTCTCGATGAGCTCGAC
Organism: uncultured delta proteobacterium; assembly: GCA_963786865.1. Taxonomy (GTDB): domain Bacteria; phylum Myxococcota_A; class Polyangia; order Polyangiales; family Houyiibacteriaceae; genus SG8-38. Next base: position 207,349 of record CAWBAV010000006.1, read on the forward strand.
CCCGGCCGCAGACTGGTCTGGCGCGCCGATCAACCGTTCCTCAAGGGAACGCACGGTTTCCAAGTCACCTCCACGGTGACCGGATGCGAGGTCGAACACGTTCTCGACGCCGATCTGGCCTGGTGGTTCGTTCCAGTTTGGGGACTCAAGGTGCGGGCGATCCACGATCGAATCGTCGAGCGCCTCCTCGACCGGATCGAAGCGGCAGCGCAACCCGCATGAGTGCTGGTCGATACGCCGGTGATGCTTGGAGAGCTGTCCGCGCGTGCTCGGGTGCTGACGACTGCATCGGACGACTATCCTTCTCGGCTTCGCGATCTTTCGGATGCGCCCACCGCCCTGCGAATCGCCGGTGAGCTGCCGAGGCTCCACCGCGCTGTCTCGATCGTAGGGACCCGTCGGGCCGACGACGAAGCCCTCGACTTCGCATACGCGCTTGGCCGCGAGGCGGCGCTCCGTGGGGTCGTCGTCGTTTCGGGCGGCGCGATCGGCGTCGATCGGGCCGCCCATGAAGGCGCGATCGATGGGGGAGGGCGCACGCTGGTGGTGCTTCCGACTGGGCTCGACGCGCCGTATCCTCCGGCCAACCACGACCTCTTCAAACGGGCGATCGAGGCCGGTTGCTTGCTGACGGAGGCGGAAGAAGGTGCCTCCGCACAGCCCGGGCGCTTCTTGACGAGAAACCGGCTCATCGCAGCTCTCGGGCATTCGACCGTCGTCGTTCAGGCACCGGCTCGGTCCGGCGCCTTGTCCACAGCACGTATCGCTAGGCGTCTCGGTCGAAGGGTTTTTGCGGTGCCTGCTTCCCCTTGGGATTCGCGGGGATCGGGCAACCTTCAGCTCATTTCCAAGGGCGCGAGGATTTGCATGCGTCCCGCCGATGTTCTATCGGAGACGGCACCTGAGGGAGCCAGCCAAGCGGCTCGGCCCCGCGCCGAAAAAGAAAAACCTCACGATTTCAAAGACTTGACACAAGCCGAGCAAACGATCCTTCATGCCTTTGGAGGCCGCGCGCGTCATGCGGAGGACCTTTGCCGACGCACCGGAATTCCCGCGTTCGAGGTTCAGCGGTCTATTCTCGGGCTCCTCGTTCGCGGGCTGATCGAAGAGAAGCCGGGGGGCCGGTACCAAAGTTGCCGACGAGGCAGCAAGCCTTACTAAAGGAGACCGATGTCCAAAACCCTCCTCATCGTGGAGTCCCCTGCCAAGGCGAAGACCATCAAGAAGTACGTCGGTCCCGGCTACGAGGTTCTTGCGTCCAAAGGCCACATCAAGGACCTCCCGAAAAAGGGAGGCGTCGACATCGAGAATGGCTTCCAAGAGACCTACGAGCTCCTGGAAGAAAAGGGCAAGAACGAGGTCGTCAAGGCGATTAGGGCCGCGGCCAAGAAGGCCGACAAGGTGCTGCTCGCCACCGACCCGGATCGCGAAGGCGAGGCGATCGCGTATCACCTGATGGAGGTCGCCAAGACGGCCAACAAGGACGCCGAGATCAAAAGGGTCCTCTTCGAGGAGATCACCAAGCGCGGCGTCAAGAAGGGTCTCGATGAGCCGCGTGACCTCGATTCGAATCTCTACGAAGCACAGCGCACGCGTCGCGTGCTCGACCGCATCGGAGGCTATCCCCTATCGAGCCTCCTTTGGAAGAAGCTTGCCTTTGGGCTCTCGGCGGGTCGTGTCCAGACCCCCGCCCTCCGCATCATCGTCGATCGCCAGCACGAGCGCGATGCCTTCGTGCCGGTCGACTACTGGATCGTCGAAGCTCGTCTCAGGGGCGAAAAGCCGCATGCGTTCACCGCAACCTTGCAGAGCGTGGAGGGCAAGAAGCTCGAGAAGGTAGGCTCACGTCTCGCCGTTCTCAACGAGAAAGACTCCGCGCGCTACGTCTCAGACCTCAAAGCGGCCGACTATCGGGTCAAGGAGATCAGCAAGCGAAAGGCGTCGCGCAAAGCACCCGCCCCGTACACGACATCGAAGCTCCAGCAGGACGCAGCCAATCGTTTGAGCATGCCGCCCAAGCGCACCATGCGGATCGCACAGCAGCTCTACGAAGGCATGACCGTTGGGCGCGGAAAGAACGCCGAGACGGTCGGTCTCATCACCTACATGCGTACCGATAGCGTTCGGCTTTCGCCGGATGCGGTCAACGAGTGTCGTGAGTACGTTGCAAAGAAGTACGGCAGGGATTCGGTTCCGGAGGCGCCGAACTTTTTCAAGACCAAGAAGCAGAACGTTCAGGATGCCCATGAGGCGATTCGTCCGACGCGACTCGACCTCCCACCCGAGGCCGTGAGCAAGTACCTCAACGATCCGCAGCGCAGGCTCTACAAACTGATTTGGGATCGCTTCGTAGCCTCGCAGATGATGCCTGCGGTTTTCGATCAGACGGGCGTCGAGATCGAAGCCACCAGGGATGGTCGCGTCTATGGGCTTCGCGCCAGCGGCAGCGTGCTCAAGGTACCCGGATGGCGTGCCGTGTACGGAGCGACGACCGAGCCGCTCGCGGGCGAGGAGCCGAGCCCGGAGGACCGTACGGATGACGACGACAGCCTGCCCGAGCTTCGAGAAGGCGAGGCGCTTCGGATCGTGATCCCGCCAGGCGTCGAAGGCCACCGCAAAACGACCGAGCCACCGCCGTTATTCACCGAGGCGACGTTGGTCAAGAAGCTCGAAGAAGAAGGCATCGGCCGTCCGAGCACCTACGCCGAAATCATCAGCAAGGTCGAACAGCGAGCGTACGTCGAGAAAGACGGAAACAAGCTCGTCCCTACACCGCTCGGAACCCTGGTCATCGAGAAGCTCGTGGCCGACAACTTCGACCTCGCGGACATCGGATTCACGCGCAAGCTCGAAGAGGACCTGGACGCCGTCGGCGATGCGCGGGCGAAGCGTCTCGATGTGCTCCAACCGTTCCACGACCGGCTACAGGCGCAGATTGCACATGCGGTCGAGCAGAAGGGGAAGTGGTGGCCCGATCCCGTCGAGACCGGCGAGAGCTGCCCCGAGTCCGGCGACCCACTGGTGCGGCGCTGGGGCCGCAACGGGCCTTTCATCGGTTGCACGAAGTACCCCGAGTGCCGGTACACCCTCAACATTGGTCCTGATGGCGAGGTCGAAGCACCCAAAGAGCCGGAGCTGACCGAATACGATTGTCACGAGTGCGGCGCCAAGATGTCGAAGCGCTGGGGCCGCAATGGCTGGTTCCTCGGATGCTCACGCTACCCGGAGTGCAAGCACACCCGCGCCGTGCCCCTCGGTTTCAAGTGTCCGAAGTGCAAGACGGGCGACATCGTGCCGATCAAGCCCAAGGGCAGGGGTCGTCCGTTCTACGGCTGCACCAATTATCGCTCCGAGGAGCCCTGTGACTTCCGTGTATGGCAGAAGCCCGTAGGGATAAACTGCCCAACCTGTGGCAGCGACTTTCTGGTTGCGATGGGCGGCAAGAAGAACCCCAAGCTCAAGTGCGCAAATGAGACGTGCGACTTCGAGCGCCCTTACGATCCGTCCGAGCTCGGCGACGAGAGCGAGCTCGAGGAAACTTCGCCTGCGGTAGATTCGGCCACAGGTTAAGGTTGACCGTGGCTGATGTGGTCGTCATTGGCGCTGGACTCGCTGGCACCGAGTGCGCCTGGCAGTTGGCGGAACGCGGCGTTCGCGTGCGACTGATCGAGCAAAAGCCCTCGTCGCGGACGCCAGCCCAGCACTCGGATCAAATGGCCGAGCTCGTCTGCTCCAACTCGTTTCGCGGGGCGGCTTTGCACAACGCGGTTGGGCTGCTCAAGGAAGAGATGCGGCGCTGCGGCTCGCTCGTGATGGAGGTCGGAGAGATTCATCGCGTCCCCGCAGGCGGAGCGTTCGCCGTCGACCGCGACGAGTTCAGCGCGGAGATCACGCGGCGTGTGGAGAACCACCCACTTATTGAAGTCGTTCATGAACTCGTCGATCGGATACCCGAGGAGCGACCGCTCGTCATCGCGACCGGACCGCTCACATCCGGGGGGCTCGCGGACGACCTCGCCGCTGCGGTCGGTGCCGAGCACCTGGCGTACTACGACGCCATTGCCCCGATCGTCGCGGCCGACTCCATCAACTTCGAGCGCGCATTCAGGGCGTCCCGTTATGACAAGGGTGGGGATGACGCATACGTGAACTGCCCGCTCGACCAAGAGGAATACGAGGCCTTCGTGCAGGCGCTGCTCGATGCTGAGAAGGTGACGCCGCGTGAGTTCGAGAAGGTTCGCTACTTCGAAGGTTGCCTTCCGGTCGAGGTGATGGCCGCGAGAGGCGTGAAGACCTTGTCGTTCGGCTGCATGAAGCCGGTGGGGCTCACCGATCCGCGCACCGGTCGCTGGCCCAAGGCGGTGGTTCAGCTCCGCCAGGAGGACGAGGCGGGCACGGCCTTCAACATGGTTGGCTTCCAAACGCGAATGACCTGGCCAGAGCAGAAGCGCGTGTTCCGCATGATCCCGGGGCTCGAGAACGCGGAGTTCGAGAGGCTTGGCAGCGTGCATCGAAACACATTCGTCAATTCACCTGTCGTGCTCGACGACGATTTGGCGCTCAGATCGCGGCCCGGCGTCTACCTCGCGGGTCAGATCAGTGGCGTCGAGGGCTACGTGGAGAGCGCCGCCTGCGGGATGCTGCTCGGGATGAAAATAGCGCACGAGTCGCGAGGACACGTCTTTTCGTTTCCGCCGGCGACCACGATGCTCGGAGGCATGATTGGGCATCTCAGACGGCCCAACGACGATTTCCAACCATCCAACGTGATGTTCAGCATGGTCCCGCCCGTCGAATACCCGAGACTGGGCAAGCGGGCGCGTAGAGACGCGCAGTCCGAGCGCGCTCTGCAGGATCTCGGGGTTTGGCTTTCGAGCGTGGTAGAGTCGAACGATGGGCTCGACGGATCCGCTCGAACAGCAGATCGACGCCTTCGCTCAGTACCTAGCGGATGAGCGGCGAAGCTCGACGCGCACCGTCGAAACGTACATCCGCGACCTACGCAGCTTTCGCAACTACGTGCTCGATCAGGGCTTGCCGCCGGACGCGCGGAAGCTCGACATCGTCGCGCTGAGGGGGTTCTTATCGAGCCTGTTCCGTTCGAATCAGGCGAGCACCATGAAGAAGAAGGTGAGCGCGATTCGCTCGTTCTTCAAGTTTCTACTCAAGCGACAGATCGTCGACCAAAATCCGGCCGCTGGCCTCCGCTCACCCAAGATCGCGAAGACCTTACCGCGATTCCTGAGCGTCGATCAGGCGTTTCGCGTCATGGAAGCGCCGCCGAAAGAGGAAAAGCGTGCCAAGTCGCTCAAGCTGCGGGACCAGGCATTGCTCGAAACCCTGTACGGAACGGGCGTGCGCGTCGGCGAGCTTGCGGGAATGAACGTCGAGCATTGCGACTTCAGCGAGGCTGCGGTCCGCGTTCTCGGCAAAGGCTCCAAGGAGCGCATCGTTCCGCTCGGGAAGGCCGCCCTCCAGGCACTGCAGACTTACCTGCCCGAACGTCGCGGCCTGCTCGAAAAGGTCAAGGACGGCGATCGGGATGCGCTCTGGCTCTCGCGAAATGGACTGAGACTCAGCGTTCGACAGGTGCAAAACATCGTTCGTCGACATGGCACGCATGGAGCAGGGCGAGGTGATTTACACCCCCACGCCATGCGTCATAGTTGTGCGACGCACTTGCTCGATGCTGGAGCTGACCTTCGCTCCATTCAGGAGTTGCTGGGGCACTCGAGCCTTTCCACCACTCAGCGGTATACCCATGTGAGCGTCGACCGCCTGATGGAAGTATACGACAAGGCGCACCCTTTGGCGCGGCAGAAGACCGGCGACGGTTGACAGCGCCGAAGGCCGACTTAGGTTCCTTCGACCCAAGATGCATCAGCCAGATCCGCCCGTTTTCCGCTCCACTACCATCGTTGCCGTGCGTCGAGACGGCGCAGCCGCGATGGCTGGAGACGGCCAAGTTTCTCTTGGCCAGACGATCATGAAAGGTCAGGCCAGGAAGGTTCGTCGCATCGCGGATGGCAAGGTGGTCGCAGGGTTCGCCGGCGCGACAGCCGATGCTTTCACGCTGCTCGATCGCTTCGAGGCCAAGCTCAAGGAGCACCGGGGCAGCTTGCAGCGTTCAGCGGTAGAGCTCGCGAAGGACTGGCGTACCGACCGCTACCTCAGACGGCTAGAAGCGATGCTCGTCGTGATGGATGCGGAGTCGACGCTTCTCATCAGTGGGACGGGCGACGTCATCAATCCCGACGAAGGCGTCATCGCCATTGGCTCGGGCGGCTCGTACGCGCTCGCTGCGGCACGCGCGCTGTTGCGAAATACGGACTTGTCGGCTTCGGACATCGCCCGCCGCTCGCTCGAAATCGCCGCAGAGATCTGCGTCTACACCAACGACGAGATCATCGTCGAGGAGATGAGCGGATGACGCTGGGAAACTTCACGCCGAGGGAAACGGTTGGCGAGCTCGACCGGTACATCATCGGGCAGCACAAAGCCAAGCGTGCGGTTGCCATCGCGCTTCGAAACCGCTGGCGCCGTCAGCAAGTGACGAGCGAGCTCCGCGACGAGATCGCGCCTCGCAACATCATCATGATCGGGCCGACAGGGGTCGGTAAGACGGAGATTGCGCGCAGGCTCGCCAAGTTGGCCCGAGCACCCTTCGTCAAGGTGGAGGCATCGAAGTTCACCGAGGTCGGCTACGTCGGGCGGGACGTCGAATCGATGATCCGCGACCTGGTCGAGAACGCAATTCAGATCTGCGAGAAGGAAGCGCTCGATGGGGTGCAAACGCGGGCGCAAGATGCCGCCGAGGAGCGTCTCGCACGGATGGTCTTGGCAACCCAGCGCCCACCCACCCAGACGCAGCCGTCTCAGCCAATCCCACAAACGCACCAATTCGGCCCGCTGAGCTTTCAAATCACACCGCAGCAGGCGCCACAACCGCAGGCGTTCTACTCGGACAGCGAGGTCAACGACATCAGGCAGCGGCTTCGCAACGGCGAGCTCGACGACATCGACGTCGAGCTCGACGTCACCGATACGCAGAACCCGTTCATGACGATCTTCGGTGCGCAAGGCACCGAAGAAGTGAACCTGCAGGACATGATGTCGCAAATGCCCGGCTTCAAAGGACGAACCAAGCGGCGTCGGGTCAAGGTTCCCGACGCGCTGGAGATCTTGAAGCAGCAGGAAGCCAAGAAGCTCATCGATCACGACAAAGTTCAGCGCGAAGCGGTGCAACGCACCGAGCAAGCGGGGATCGTGTTCCTCGACGAGATCGACAAGGTGGGTTCCGACCGCAGCACCAGCGGCCCCGACGTATCGAGGGAAGGCGTGCAACGAGATTTGCTTCCAATCGTCGAAGGCTCCACGGTGAGCACGAAGTACGGCACGGTGAAGACCGATCACATCTTGTTCATCGCTGCCGGCGCGTTCCACGTCTCGAAGGTCTCTGATCTCATTCCCGAGCTTCAGGGCCGCTTTCCAATCCGAGTCGAGCTCGATTCCCTCGAGAGAGAAGACTTCGTCCGGATTCTCACCGAGCCGAAGAATGCGCTCACCAAGCAGTATCAGGCTTTGATGGCCACCGAGGGGATCGAGGTCGTCTTCGAGCCCGACGCGATCGAAGAGCTCGCGGGTTACGCTGCGGAAGCGAATCGACGCGCCGAGAACATTGGAGCGCGCCGCCTCTACACGATCATGGAAGCTCTGCTCGAGGAGCTCTCGTACGACGCGTCGGAGCGCGCCCAGTCGAAGTTCATCGTCAACGTCGCGTACGTGAAATCCACGCTCGACCCAATCCTCGCGAACGAGGATCTGGCGCGGTACATCCTCTGAGCCTCCGTGGCCTCAAGTCGGCTCGAGGCGGTAGATTTCCTGGATTTTCCCGAGGATCTCGCCAAACGGGATCTTGAGATCGCGCAAGATGCCGTTCCCGATGTCGTAGACCCAGCCGTGCACGGTGGGGTGACCGGTTCGCAAGTAGGTCTTCTGCACGACGGCGGTCTTGATCACGTTCACGCATTGCTCTTGGATGTTTAACTCGACGAGACGTCGGTAGCGGGCATGCTGGTCGTCGATCGCATCGAGCTCCGCTTGGTGGAGCCGGTAGACGTCGCGGATTTCCCGGAGCCAGCCATTCAGTAGCCCGAGATCGGCGGGCTTCATTGCGGCGGCCACACCTCCGCACCCATAGTGACCGCAGACCACGATGTGCTGTACGTCTAGTTGGGCTACCGCAAATTCGATCACGGACTGCGCGTTGATGTCGGTGCTTACGACTAGATTCGCGACGTTCCGATGCACGAACACCTCGCCCGGGTCGAGTCCCATGATCTCGTTTGCAGGTACACGGCTGTCGGCGCATCCGATGAACAAGAAGTCCGGGTCCTGCCCGCTTGCAAGTCGTCGAAAGAACTCGGGATCATGCTCGGTTTTCTCTTTGACCCAGCGGCGGTTGTTTTCGAAGACTTGCTCGTATCGGTTCATGTCTGCCTCGTATCTGTGCTCGACCACGACTCTTATCACACACAAGCCAGTGCTGTATGCTCCCGGGTCCGCATGCCTCTCCACGAGCAGCTTACACGCGAAATCCGAACGGGCCCCTCGGGTCCCAGCGTCGGTGCGTTCTTCGATCTCGACCAGACGCTCTTCGCAGGGTTTTCTGCGACCGCGTTTACGCGTGATCAGTTTTCTTCGGGACGAATCTCGCCCAGGGACCTCGGGGATTCCCTCCGTGCAACCCTTTCGTTTGCGTTCGGGCGCACCGGTTTTTCGACTTTCGTCACCGCGACGTCGGCGGTCTATCGCGGGATGACGGAGAGTGTTCTCGAGGAAGCCGGTCAGCGAACCTTCGAGAAGCACCTGGCTACACAGATCTATCCCGAGTCACGCGCACTGGTCGAAGCGCATCAGGCCATGGGGCACACGGTGGCGATCATCACGTCTGCCACCCGGTATCAAGCGGCGCCCGTGGCCCGCGAGCTCGGCATCGATCATCTGCTTTACACACAGCTCGGCGTCGAAGGCGGAGTGCTCACCGGAGAAGTCGTGCGGCCCACCTGTTACGGTGAAGGAAAGGCTGCTGCCGCTCGCAGCCTCGAGTCGACATACAATCTCGATCTCGAAGAGAGCTATTTCTATTCCGACAGTCACGAAGATCTCCCGCTGTTCGAGATTGTGGGGCGCCCACGTCCGCTGAATCCGACCCGGAAGCTCGCGCAGATCGCAAAGGAACGGCAGTGGCCCGTTAGGCGATTTACCAGTCGCGGCACCCCGACGTTTGGGGACGTGATCCGTACGGGTCTGATTTACGGCAGCCTCGCTCCTGCGGTCGCGTTCGGAACCGCTGCGGGGCTCCTCAACCGATCCAAACGAGAAGCGTTCAACGTCATGGGGTCGGTGTGGGGTGATCTCGCCGCGTCCGCGGCCGGAATCGATCTGCGCGTCGATGGACAGGAACACCTCTGGTCGCATCGCCCGGCCGTGTTCATCTTCAATCACCAAAGCGGGCTCGAGCTGGTCCTATTGCTCAAGCTTCTCCGGCGAGATTTTACGGGAATCGCCAAGCACGAGCTTCGTCGTAATCCGATCTTCGGCCCTCTCTTCAGTGCCGCAGGAGTCGTATTCATCGACAGGACGAATACGGTGAAGGCGATTCAGGCGCTCGAACCTGCAGTCGAAGCGCTTCGCCAAGGCCGATCACTGATCATTGCGCCCGAAGGCACGCGCTCCACGACCGCGCTGCCGGGCCCTTTCAAGAAGGGGGCATTTCGACTGGCCATGGAGGCCAAGGTGCCGATCGTTCCCGTCGTGTTCCGCAACGTTCTCGACGCGTTGCCGAAGGGAGCCGTCATCGTTCGACCCGCCATGATCGAGGCCGTGGTTCTCCCAGCCATCGACACCTCGACCTGGACCCTCGATACACTCGATGAGAAGATCGGCGGGATCCGCGACCGCTATCTCGCGATCCTGAGCGGCGCAGACGCCTCAGGCGCTAGGTAAAACTGCAAGTACCACTCTTGATCGGCGCCGGCCGCTCGTCCCAGCATCCGGCTCACTTCCTGTGAGCCCTTCGGAGCGATGCCCAGAGCTTCGAGTCCGCCGATCGTGCGTCGGGCGATGCGTCGACCGAGCCGTCCACGACGCAAGCCGGGCAGCGTGAGCTCACCCAGCAGTGGGCGGTACCAGGGGGTTTGTGGATCGCTCCGAGTCGCGGCGTCGAAGCTGTCGAGGACCTCGCCCTTGAACGCCGAGCAAAGGTGGCTCAGACCTGCTTCCTGGTTGTGACCACGTACCTTCTCGAGTTGCGACTCGTCGTGGTTCACCTCTTCGGGGCGAAGCGCTATGTAGCGCTCCGCGCGAGCCAGTGAGGCTTCGAAAGACTCTTCCCGCGGGCGCGCCTCGATGCCGCCCCCGTTCGACTCGTCGAAGAAGCCCATGTACTCGCGAATCGTGTGGCCTATGCGCCCGCGCTTCTCGGTGTCCGTGTAGAAAGTCTTGACCGCCTGCGTCTGCGTCATGGGTTCGGAGCTATCACGAACGCGATCGACGACGAGCGTCAATCTGTTGAACCGTTCGTTGAGCCTTCCGAACGGTCATGCACTTGGCGCGAGTGGCGCGGGGAGCGCCTTACATTCTGTAAACGAAGACGGCATTGTGCTATAGCGCCGACGGTGGACCACCTGATCGAAAAAGCCGCGACGCTTCAGGAGGCGCTTCCGTACATCCGGGAGTTTCATGGGGACATCTTCGTCATCAAGTATGGCGGCCACGCCATGGTTGACCCGACCCTTCGCGATAGCTTCGCACGCGACATCGTTCTGATGAAATACGTCGGTCTGCATCCCGTCGTCGTGCACGGTGGTGGGCCCCAGATCGACGCAATGCTGAAGTCACTCGGCGTGGTCTCGGAACGACTCGATGGCCTGCGCGTGACCGACGATCACACGATGGACGTCGTCGAGATGGTCTTGGGCGGAAAGCTCAACCAGGAGATCGTGTCGCTGATTGCAGGACACGGCGGTCGAGCGGTCGGGCTCACGGGCAAAGACGATGCGTTCCTCCGGGCGACCAAGGTCGACAAGATGCGGACCAAGTCTGGTCACTGGGTGGACCCCGGTCGCGTGGGCGAGGTGACTCAAGTCAATCCGGAGGTCTTGCGCCGCCTGGTCGACGACGGCTTCATTCCGGTGATAGCGCCAATCGCAATCGACGCCCAAGGCAAGTCGCTCAACGTGAACGCAGACACGGTGGCGGGCAAGATCGCCGAGGCGCTCCCCGCGCGCAAGTTCGTCCTGCTCAGCGACATCGAAGGCGTTCGCGGCAAGGACGGCAAGGTCGCGAGCTCGTTGAGCGCTGCCGAGATCGATGCTCTCAAGTCCGATGGCATCATCGAAGGCGGCATGATCCCGAAGGTCGACTGCGCTCTGAGCGCCCTCGCCGGCGGCGTTCGCAAGGTGCACATCATCGATGGCCGAGTTCGGCATGCGGTGCTGCTCGAGATCTTCACAGACGAGGGGATCGGCACCGAAATCACGCGCTGAGCAAGCTGCGCAAGGGTCGACGGCCCGCGTCAATGGTGGTATGTGGCGAGCTTCCCCAAAGGCACACCATGACCAGGCAGGATGACATGCTTCGCACGGCGAAAGAGGTTCAGCTCGGCAACTACGCCCCCGCGCCCTTCGTTCTGACGCATGGGCGTGGCCGCCGCGTGACCGATGCCGCCGGTCGCCAATACCTGGACCTGTCGGGCGGCATTTCCGTGCTCTCGGTGGGGCATAGCCACCCAGCGCTCGTCAAGGCGATCAGCGAACAGGCTGCGCGCCTGATGCACGTATCGAACGTCTTCTACAACGATCGGGCCATCGAGCTCGCCGAAGCGATCTGTGCGCGGACTCCATTCGACAAGATCTACTTCTGCAACAGCGGCTCCGAGGCCAACGAGTCGTTGCTCAAGCTCGCGCGCCGCTACCACCACGATCGGGGCGATCTAGACCGAATCGAGCTGGTGTCGACGCTCAACAGCTTTCACGGGCGGACGATGGGCTCGCTGTCGCTGACTGGGCAGACCAAGTATCACAAAGGCATGGAGCCTTTGCTGCAAGGCGTCCGCTTCATCGACTTCAACGACCTCGCCGCACTCGACGCAGCAGTCACCGACCGAACGGCAGCTGTGATCTTCGAGCCCATTCAGGCTGAAGGCGGCATCGTGGTGGCAACGCAGGACTTCGTCGACGGCGCGCGCCGGATTTGCGATGAGCGGGGCGCCTTGTTGTTCTTCGACGAGATTCAAACCGGCTACGGTCGGACGGGGCGATTCCTCGCCCAGGAATGGTTCGACGCCGTTCCGGATGCTTGCTCCCTCGCCAAGGGCATCGGCGGTGGCTTTCCGCTCGGAGCGATGGCGGTCACGGAGAAGCTCGCGCAGGGACTACCTCCCGGGAGTCACGCCAGCACCTTTGGAGGAAATCCTCTCGCCTGCGCGGCCGGTCTCGCCGTCCTCCAAATCATCGACGAAGAGGGGCTGATCGAGAACGCACAACGCCTCGGCGAGTATTTGGCAGGCAGGCTCAGGGATCTCGATGCGCGGCTCTCGAGCACTGCGGGCACGCGCGGCCTCGGCTTGCTTCAGGGTCTGGTCCTCGCCGACGAGATCGACCCGGGCGCGACGATCGCAGCAGTCCATGCGGCGGGGCTGCTCCTGACGCTTGCAGGCGGCAACGTGATTCGCATTTCGCCCGCGCTCAACGTCACCCGAGAAGAGCTCGACGAGGGTTTGGCGATACTCGAAACCGTTCTTGCGGACGCCCCGAGAAAGCCATGACCCGTCACTTTCTCACGATTTCGGACCTCAGCCGCGATGAGCTCGTCCGCGTTCTCGACCGGGCGGAAGAGCTAAAGGCCCTCCGTGGCACATCCGCTCATCCGAAAACGCTCGACGGCAAGTCCGTTGCGATCGTTTTCGAGAAGGCGTCGACGCGAACTCGTCTCTCGCTCGAGGTCGGCATTCACGAGCTCGGTGCTCAGCCGGTGACGCTCATATCGAAGGACACACAGCTCGGGCGCGGCGAGCCCATCGAAGATACGGCGCGCATGTTGAGTCGATACGTGCATGCGGCCGTCTATCGGACCTTTGGCCACGATCGGCTGGAGGTGTTGGCGCGCCATGCGACCATTCCTGTCGTCAATGGGCTCTCGGACGAGCACCACCCGGTGCAGTTGTTGGCCGACATGATGACCATCCGACAAAGTTTCGGCCCCTCACTCGAAGGCTTGCGTGTGGCTTGGATCGGCGATGGCAACAACATGGCCCATTCGTGGATCGCCTCGGCCGCCGTTGCGGGTTTCGAGCTCGTGCTCGCCTGCCCAAGGGGATACCAGCCCGACGCGAAAGTCGTTGCCGATGCCCGCGCGCAAGGCGCCAGGATCGAGCTCGTCGAAAAGCGGGACGAGGCGCTCGATGGTGTCAGCGTGGTGACCACCGACGTCTGGGCGAGCATGGGCCAAGAGAGCGAGGCCGACCTCCGGCAGAAGGCGTTTGCAGGATTCATCGTCGATGACGAGGCCATGAAGCGCGCCTCCAAGGACGCTATTTTCCTGCACTGTCTACCGGCGCATCGCGGCGAGGAGGTCAGCGCCTCGGTCATCGACGGGCCGCAGTCTCGAGTCTGGGATGAGGCCGAAAATCGGCTTCACACCCAGAAGGCTCTATTGGAGTGGCTGATCGTCTAACCTCGGCGAAGTGGCTCGCAGAGCGATTGGCGCGTTAGAATAGCGAGATGGGGGGCAGCTAGGCAGGCCGTGTCGGAGGAGAAAATCCCACGACAGGTCGAGGGTGCCGACGTGAGGGCATCCGACATCAGCGCACAGGAAGCGTTCGTCCACTCCTGCGTCGACGGCGTGCTCAACATCGAAGACATCTCGGACCTCACCGTGCTTTCGCCGGCCGACGTCTTCGAGACGCTCGAGCGCCTGGTGTCACTGAACTTGGTCGAGTGGATCGTCCCCAAGGCGTCGAGCGCGCCGCCTGTGAGCCAGCTGCTCGAGGACGTCGAAATCGACGAGGAGCTGCAGAAGAGAATCGAAGACACCTACCGCCGGGCAGACAAGCTGAACAACTACGAGCTGCTCGGTGTCGAGATGGACGCCGACCGCGCAGAGATCCGCAAAGCCTACTTCGCGCTATCGAAGGTCTTCCATCCGGACGCGTACTACGGGAAGCGACTCGGCTCTTTCAAAGCGAAGATGGAAGTGATCTTCCGCAAGGTGACGGATGCGTACGAAACGCTCGGGCGTGCACCAAAGCGCGAGGCCTACGATCGCTACATCAAGCAGAGCATCGCAGTATCCACCGCGGAGCAGCAGATCAATCGCGTCGAAGAGCGCGCTCGAGCGATGGCCAAGGCCCTCACCAAGGCACCCGTCGTGGAGCGCCAGGCCCGGCTTCCGGCTGAGCCGCCGGCCGCGAGTACGTGGAGTGCGACGGAAGCTCCGACGAAGTCTGTACCGTCATCGGTCGCGCCTGAAATCGCCGAGCACGAGCGCGTGCAACGAAAGCGCGAGCTCCTAGAGCGGCGGCTTCGTGGACGGTCGCAGCGGCCGTCGCCGTCGAGCGGGCCGGTACGATCGATGCCCGCGCCCACCGTCAAGGTCGGCCGGAAAACCGCCCTCCGAGATCTCACCCGTTCGCTCAAGCAGACCGCGGTGCTCACCGGTGGTGTCGACCGAGCAGAGCATCATTTGGAGGCCGCGCGCGTTGCCGAGGCCCAGGGCGACCTCGCTAAGGCTGCAACGGCGCTGCGCATGGCGATCGCGCTCGATTCGAGCAATCAGGACCTCAAGCAACACTACCAGCGGGTCAATTCACACCTCAGAGTCCAGCTCCTCGACATCCACCGAGAACAGGCGCGGTACGAAGAAGAGAACAGCATGTGGGCGGCTGCCAGCATTTCTTGGGCGAAGGTTGCCGAGGCCGCTCCCGACGACCCCGTTGCCCCACGCCGGGCCGCCAAAGCCATCATGGCCGCCGGAGGCGACTTGCGAAAAGCACGCGATTTTGCACTTCGGAGCCTAGACCTGGCGCCAGATTCCTTGGATACCCGACTCTTACTGGCCCGCATTTACATCGAAGCAGGCATGGAGAACAGCGCCGCAAAAGAGCTCGACGAAGCTGCAAAGCTGGACCCAAGGCACGAGATGGTGAAAAATCTAAGGAAGCAGCTCGCGGGGTGATGTGACTAACGCATCTGAGCGCTTGGAAGTGGGGCATGGAAAGAGTCATCGGGATTGACCTAGGAACCTTCAACTCGTGCGTTGCTGTCGTCGAAAGCGGCACGCCCGTGGTCATCGCAAATCGGGGGGGATACAAGGTCACCCCCTCGATGGTGGCCGTAACCGAAGGCGGCAAGCGTTTGGTGGGCCACATCGCCAAGCGACAGGCCGTAACCAATGCCGAGAACACCGTGTTCGCCTGCAAGCGCCTCATCGGCCGCAAATGGGACACGCCCCAGGTCAAGAACGCGATCCAGACCTGTCCCTTCCACATCGTGGAAGGTCCGCACGGGGACTGCCGCATCAAGATGCGCGACAAAGTCTACAGCATCCCCGAGATCAGCGCGATGGTCCTGCAAGAAATGAAGATGGTCGCGGAGGACTACCTCGGAGAAGAGGTGAACAAAGTCGTCGTGACCGTGCCCGCATATTTCAATGACAACCAGCGCCAAGCGACCAAGGACGCGGGTGCCATCGCCGGCCTCGACGTGATTCGAATCATCAACGAGCCCACGTCGGCGGCGCTTGCGTACGGCTTCGGCAAGAACATCGATCGCACGGTCGCAGTTTACGACCTCGGGGGCGGGACCTTCGACATCTCCATCTTGGAGATTGCGAGCACCGGCGTTTTCAAGGTCATCAGCACGGCGGGCGATACGTTCCTCGGGGGTGAGGATTTCGATCAGCGCGTCATCGACTGGCTCGTCGAGGGGTTTCAGCACGAGCACGGGATAGACCTGCGGCAAGACCGCATGGCGCTGCAGAGGCTCAAGGATGCAGCCGAGAAGGCCAAGTGCGAGCTTTCGGCCGTCACCGAAACCGAGGTCAACCTACCGTTCATCATTTCGAGCGCCCGCAATGAAGCGCTGCATCTTCAGAGGTTGCTCACGCGGGCCACTCTCGAAGAGCTGACCGCGGACTTGGTCGACCGCACCGTCCAAATCTGCGAGCTAACGCTCGGCGAGGCTGGACTCCGCAAAGACGAGATTGAAGACGTCATCTTGGTTGGCGGCATGACTCGAATGCCGAAGGTCCAGGAACGCGTGAGTAAATTCTTTCAGCGGGAACCTTGCAAAGGCGTCCATCCCGACGAGGTCGTCGGGCTCGGTGCGTCGATTCAGGGCGCCGCGCTCGTCGATCACTCTCCGGAGCTCGACATGGTTCTACTCGACGTCACGCCGCACACGCTCGGTATCATGGTGGTTGGGGGCTACTTCGAGGAGTTGATTCCCCAGAACACGACCGTACCGACCTCGCGCAGCAAGCCGTTCACGACCGTGCGCGACAACCAGACCGCAGTGAAGATACTCGTCTTGCAGGGGGAGTCTCGGCGGGCGGAGGACAACGAGCTTCTCGGCGAGTTCATCTTGACCGGTCTGCGACGGGCCCCGGCCGGCCAGGTAGAGGTCGAGGTGACCTTCGAGATCAACGCAGACGGCATCGTGAGCGTCCATGCGAAGGATGTGGAGACGGGCAAAGAGCAATCGATCACGGTCACGGCCACCAGCGGTCTCACCGAGGACGAGATCAACGACATGATGGTCGATGCCTCCGATTTTGCGGTCACACGCCGCGAGGATGAAGCTTCCGAACGGATTCGGCAGGAAGCGGAGACGCTGATTGCAGAAATCGAGAGACTCTTCCCAGAGGTTCAGTCGATCGTTGCGGGAAGCGACTTCGGTCGCGACGCCATCGAGAAAGCGAGGGGGGTCGTCGACAACGCACGGACGATGCTCGAGCGCGGCGACCTTGCAAGGCTCAAGGACGAGCTCGAGTCACTCGGCCGCACGCAGCGCATGTTCAAGGGCGTGGTTGGCAAGTCTGCATGACGGATGAGATTGGGTAGCCCGCATTCGACCGATTCCGGATTCCCGAGCGTGCTCGGGTCGGACGGCGCGATCGATTTGGCCGGTGGACTCGCCGAGCAAGCGATCGAGGAGCGGCCCACGAGTCGCCCTTCTGGAGATGCGTGGGTGCTTGACCGAGATCGACGAAGCCTGATCCCGCCGTCATCGGAAGTGGAGCCGCTCTCGCATCCAAGAACGGAAGAGTCGACCCCGGACGAGATCCACCGGGACATTGCGGACCACTTTGCCCTCGGGAATTACGCCGCTGCACTGAACGCCGCAGAGTTGGCACTGGGCTTGGACCCGGAGGACGAGAGCGCTCGGCGCTACGCAGAGAGTAGTCGCGCTCGCCTCGAAACCCGGTACACGACGCGAATTGGCTCGCTCGATTACGTCTTCAACCTCGGAGTGCCCGTCACAAAAGTGAAATGGCTCGGACTGGACCCCCAGGCTTCATTTCTCCTGTCGCTCGTCGACGGCCAGACCACCGTCGCCGAGGTGCTGGATCTCTGCAAGATGGGGCGGCTCGAGGCGCTTCGTCTGTTCACAGAGCTCCTCGAGGCCAAGGCCATCATCCGGGTCGCCTGAGCGCACGCCCGCTTGCACCGGGTTGGCGGCGCAGTACCATCCGGCCCCATGGCTGCGTCCCCCAAGAAGATCGTGCTCGCCTATAGCGGCGGCCTCGACACATCCGTCATCCTCACATGGCTCAAAGAGACCTACGATGCCGAAGTCATCGCGTTTTGCGCGGACGTCGGTCAAGGCGAAGAGCTCAGCGGCCTCGATGAGAAGGCTCGCGCGACCGGTGCCTCGAAGTGCATCATCGCGGACCTCAAAGAGGAATTTGCGCGTGACTTTTGTTTTCCAATGCTTCGCGCGAACGCCGTATATGAGGGCGACTACCTCCTCGGAACTTCCATTGCACGTCCCGTCATCGCCAAGGCGATGATGGAAGTGGCTCGGCAAGAAGGCGCCGATGCGATTTCTCACGGCGCGACCGGCAAGGGTAATGATCAAGTTCGCTTCGAGCTGACTGCGATGGCGATCGACCCGCGCATTCGGGTCATTGCCCCTTGGAGAACCTGGTCTCTCAAGTCGCGGAGCGACTGCATCGCCTATTGCAAGGATCGCAAGATCCCCATCGAGGTGACCGCGGAGAAGCCATACTCCATGGACGCCAACCTGTTTCACATCAGCTACGAGGGCGGTGTTCTCGAAGACACCTGGAACGAGCCGCTCAGAGACATGTTTCGGTGGACCACGGATCCTCAGGATGCGCCCGACAGTCCAGAGTATGTCGTCATTGGTTACGAGAAGGGCGACCCGGTGAGCGTCAACGGCGAGCGTCTCTCCCCAGCGGTGCTAATCGAGAGACTCAACAGGCTCGGTTCGAAGCATGGCGTGGGCCGTGTCGACGTCGTCGAGAACCGCTTCGTCGGCATGAAGTCCCGTGGCGTGTACGAGACGCCCGGTGGAACGATACTTCAGCGGGCGCATCGCGCGGTGGAGTCGATCACTTGCGATCGAGAAGTGCTTCGCATTCGTGACGGCTTGATTCCCGAGTACGCTTCACTCGTGTATCGCGGTTTCTGGTTCGCGCCCGAGCGAGAGATGCTCCAGGCGCTCGTCGACGACGCGCAAAAAGACGTCACGGGTGAGGCGCGAATCAAGCTCTACAAGGGCGGTGCGAGCGTCGTCGGCCGGCGAAGCCCGAACAGCCTCTACGATCCCGAGTTCGCCACCTTTGAAGCGGATGAGGTCTACGACCAGCAGGATGCGACGGGTTTCATTCGGCTCAATGCGCTTCGCCTGCGAATTCGGGCGCTTCGGGATCAGCATCGCGATGATTGAACCCTGCCATTGCGAGCGTTCCAGGTCCTCGGTACTCTAAGAGCGCACAGGACCTTGGACGTACCCAGTACACAGTTGGTCGCCGTGATGCTCGGCGGCGTGGGTCTCGGCGCGCTGCTCGCAGCGGTTGGCAAAGGGTTGCATTCAATCGGCGAAGCCGGTCTGCGCGCACTCGCCGAAGCGGACGATCCGAGCGCCAAGGTGGCCATGCGGGTCTTGCGTGACCTCGACTCGGTTCACGCGCGCATTTTCCTGGGTCGAGTGCTCTCACTGGCCTTCACGGCTTCTTTCGTCGGGTATTCACTCCTGCAGTCATCCGGTCTGGGGGCCGCGCTGGCAGGCGTTCTCGGGATTTCCTTGGCCTTCGTGGTGGCTGGCACCATTGCCATCGCGGTGGTCCGGCAGCGGTCAGGCCGGGCAACACTGAGGGTGTGGAGATGGCTCCGACCGTTCGATTTGCTTCTCACACCCCTGGCCGCGCCCTTGAACTGGATGAGAGAGCTCATCGAAAAGTTCGTTCCGGTGGTTCCGCTCGGCGACCCACACCGCGTGACGGAGCTGACCGTCGAGCACGTGATCGAGCAGGGCAAGGAGACAGGGACCATTGCCGAGGATCACGCTCAGATGCTTCGGAGCGTCCTCGAGTTCAAGAATACCGTGGCTCGCGAAATCATGGTTCCTCGCACGCAGGTCGTGGCGTTCGAGATCGGAACGGGCATCGACGAGGTCTTGATCCAGATCAACGAATCGGGCCACAGCCGGTACCCGGTGTACCGCGGGCAGATCGACCAGGTCGAAGGGATTCTCTACGCCAAGGATCTTTTTCAGGTGCTGCGCGACAGCTCCGATGCGTCGAGCGTTCTCTTGGCAGACGTGCTTCGAAAGCCCGCGTTCTTCGCGGCCGAGAGTCAGAAGATCGGCGTCCTCCTTCGCGAGATGCAGCGCCGACGCTCTCACCTTGCCGTCGTGGTCGATGAGTTTGGTGGGGCAGCCGGCATCGTCACCTTGGAGGACATCGTCGAGGAAATCGTCGGTGAGATTCAGGACGAGCACGACGAAGAGGCGCCGCTGGTTCACGAGCGGGCGCCGGGCCACTACTTCGTCGACGCGGGGATTTCCGTCTATGATCTCGAAGAGCATCTCGGCGAATCGGTCTGCGAAGACAAGAGCGATTTCGATTCGCTTGGTGGCATGCTGGTGCATCTGCTCGGTCAGGTGCCTGCCATCGG
The DNA here is from genome assembly GCA_963786865.1 of uncultured delta proteobacterium. Taxonomy (GTDB): domain Bacteria; phylum Myxococcota_A; class Polyangia; order Polyangiales; family Houyiibacteriaceae; genus SG8-38. The sequence goes on from CAWBAV010000006.1 coordinate 227,552, forward strand.
AGAGAGTATCCTCGCAGGCCCATACCGTTTCGTGATCCTCGATGCGGATGAGCGCCGGGTTCGTCGTGTCGAAGTGGTCCGCGTGAAATCCGAAGAGCCGGATGATTCCGACGAGCGCAAGGTCGCAGCCGTCTAGGACGCTTTGGGATCCTCGTAGCTGACCCAATCCTGCAAGATCTCCGCACTGCTCATGCGTGGCGTGAGCACGGTGTAGTGCGCCACTCGCCCCTCGGGCGCGGCACCCACGGAACCTACGTTCACGATGTGATACTCCTCGACCGTGCGTTGAAAGGGAACGTGAGTGGAGCCGCACACGATGATGTCGGCAGGGTCGTCGTCGAGTAACGAGAGGATCTCCTCGTCGCTGAGGTCGTGACCGATCTCGTGACCGCTGTCGGCCGGGGAGCCGTGGACCATCAGGACTTCACGGCCGTCGACGAGTGGAATGCGGTGCTGTTCAGGAAGCCGTCGCAGCCGCTCGGCCACCAGGTCTCCGATCGCGGCTCGGGTCTCGGCGAACAGCCGGGCTTGACGCCTCTGCTCGTTGTCGATTGGGACGAGGCTTCCTGGGTCGACCGAGCCGAGCGCCAGATCTGACGGGCCGCGTGTGCAGGTCGCACCGAGCGCCTGCAATCGCTGCCAGACCTCGAGAGGCTCGTTTCCTCCGAGGAGCAGGTCTCCGGCGACGAACAAGCGTTTCACGCCCAGCCGGTCGAGCTCGACCAGAACGGCTTCGAGAGCCTCGAGATTTCCGTGAACATCGGAGAGAAACGCGATCGGGGCCGCGACCGGGGGATGCGCCATGGGGGGAGGGTAGCACTGCCCGCGTGGGTCCGTCCGCCCGTCACGGATGCTTGCGTTGCACCAAGCTCGGCCTATTCTCACGCAAGGAGAGCGGCTTGAGCGAACACGGCGATCGGGACAACGTGATTCGGGTCGGTTTCGGTGAAGACGGAAAGCTGACTCGGACCACGACGACCGAGCCAGCGCCTACCCAGCCCGCGCCACCACGAAGTGATCCGCGCCAAGGTCTATATACCGTCGCCGAAGTCGCACGCCTCTTCGGATACAAGACGTCTCGTCTACGATACTGGCATCGCTCGGGATTGATCGGACCATCGGCACGGGTCGCCGGCCGCAACTACTACCACTTTCGTGATCTCGTCGAAGTTCGTGTTGCCAAGACCCTTCTCGACCAGGGGGTTTCGCTCCAGCAGGTTCGGCTGTCAGTAGAGTCCTTGCGCCGGTCGTTTCCAGAAACCACGCGCCCGCTTTCCGAGCTTCGCATCTTGGGAGACGGGGGGGCCGTCGTCGTGCAGGACGAAGCGGGCCGGTACGAGCCCAGCACTGGACAAGCGGTCTTCGATTTTCGGATCGATGGCCTGGAGTCCGACGTCATTCGGCTACTCCATTTCGATCACGATGATCGATCGCGTGCGTACGCGCACTATCTCGAGGGCTGCCGCTACGACGAGGACGAGGAAACGTACGAACAGGCCGAGCAGGCCTATCGAAAAGCGCTCGCTTTGGACCCGACCCTTTCCAACGCGCTGACCAATCTAGGAAATCTCGAGTACCGTCGTGACCAACCGGTTGCGGCGGAGCAATATTATCGGCGCGCGCTCGTGTCGGATCCCGAACAGCCGGAGGCGCTCTACAATCTGGGGTTCCTCCACTTCGAGCGCGACGAAGTCGATGAAGCCGTTCGCCTCTTTCGCAGCGCGCTCGACAGCGATCCTTCGTTTGCCGATGCGCATTTCAATCTGGCGATGGCGCTCGAGGAGCGAGGTGAGCGCGCGCAGGCGAGGCCGCATTGGCAACGCTACCTCGATCTCGAGCCCGACGGGGCATGGGCCGACCTCGCACTGAAGCACTTGCAGCAAGGCGTGGAACCATGAGCCATGAAGATCCAATCTCACGTTTCGCACGCGAGTACGAGCGTGCGAGCGCAAGCGAAGAGTTCGAAGTGAGTCGCTGTGCGCTGGCCACTGCAGACGCCCGAGGGCGGCCAGCTGTGCGCTTCGTCTTGCTGAAGGGCTTCGATGAAGACGGATTCGTCTTCTTCACGAACCTCGAAAGCCCGAAAGCCACGCACCTGTCCGCAAACCCCCATGCCGAGATCGCGTTTCATTGGCATACGACGGGCATTCAAGTGCGAGTGAGCGGCCCGGTGAGCCGAGTGTCGGACGAAGAATCAGACGCGTATTTCGCGAGTCGCGACCGGGGTAGCCAACTCGGCGCGTGGGCGTCCCGCCAGAGTCGTGTCCTCGAGAGTCGCGAGTCACTCGAAGCTGCGGTCATCGAGGTCGCGAAACGTTTCCGTGGTGTCTTGGTAGAGCGCCCTCCGTTTTGGGGCGGCTACCGCATCATACCGCTGGCGATCGAGTTTTGGGGGAACCGCGACGATCGTCTGCACGATCGCTGGCTCTACGAGCGAGATGGTGACACCTGGCGCGTCACACAACGCTACCCCTAGCCGCACCGGGGCTCGCTGAGTCTCAGGGACGCACGTACTTTTCGAGGTTGAGCGCCCAGCGCACTTCCGTGACTGCGTCGGCTACTGCCTCGAGCGGCTTGCGATACGTCACTTCATGCCAGACGTCGAGCACGCGCGCTTCGTTGACGGGGTCCCTCACCTCGACGATCTCGGCTGCGGATTCGACGTATCCCCGATTCCCCGCTTTCTCGCCGATCTCTTCGCGCACACGCTGAAAGAGCTCCTCCGATTGCGCGGAGGGCGCATCCGAGCGCTGCGTCCGCGCCGTGAACTGAACGAGCAGGTCGCCGTTGAGCACGACCCGAACGCCGGAATCCATGATGTGCAGGCGCACGCGTTCGGCGATCTGGAGCTCTTGAGCCTCGCTTCGGTAGATCTCGACTCCGGCTTCGGCCAGCGCTCGTTGAATATCCTGAATTGACAGCGTTTCCTCCCACCCACTCGTAGCAAGCCCAGGTTTTGGGTGGAGGAACGTACCACTCTCGACACGGGTGGCGCAAATCTCACGCCTTTCCCCGAGTGCTAGTAATTGACGGGATGCCCCAGTCCGACGCCCAAAGGGTCTCATGATCGAAGTCGTAGATGCAATGGATCGGCGAGTGCAGCTCGAACGCCCGGCGACCCGAGTGGTTTCACTCGTTCCAAGCGAGACCGCGTCGGTCGCAGACCTGGTCGGTGTGGATCGAATCGTCGGGCGTACCGATTACTGCGTCGAGCCTCTCGGCAAGGTGGAGCGAGCTCCCTCGGTGGGTGGCACGAAGGGATTCGACGTGGACGCCGTGATGGCGCTGAGACCGGATCTCGTGCTTGCGAACAAAGAAGAAAACGGTCGATCACAGGTTCAGGCCTTGATCGCTGCTGGCGTTGCGGTGCATGTGAGCTTTCCTTGCACGCTCGCCGGATCGATTGCGTACCTCGAGAACCTCTGCGTCCTGCTGGGACTCGATCCCGATTCGGCCAAGCCCGTCGCGGACTGTCGAGCCGCCATTCGGCGCGCTGCACAGGACGAGGTAACGCCGCCGCTCCCGGTGTTCGTTCCGATCTGGAAAGATCCCTGGATGACCTTCGACCGCGGCACCTACGCAAGCGACATCCTCGCAGCATGCGGCGCACACAACGTGTTTTCGGAACGGGCGCGTCGCTACCCCCTCGCTGCAGATCTGGGGAAAGCTCGCCCCTGGAGCGAGGAGCGTGTCGAGGCACGCGACACAAGGTACCCGAGGATTCGGCTCGAAGAGGTGCTCGAACGAGGGGCGCGTGCGGTGCTGCTCGCCGATGAGCCGTATGCCTTCGGCCCCGACGACCTGAAAGAGCTTTGCTCCCTCGGGGGACCTGATCCGCTCATCGTCGAGCGCGTCGATGGGAAAGATCTATTCTGGTATGGGACCCGCGCGGCGCGGGCGATCGATCGGCTCAGTGCTCGCATCAGGGACCTGCATTCGATCTGTTTCAGTGTGTGAGCGAACAATTGACTGGGGTGTCTCCGCCTCAAGGGTAGACGCTCGTCGGTTTTTTACCGTGCTCGCACACAGAAAAACCTAGCCAAGGATCGGACGCTTCGATACATTCGCGATGCTTTGACACCCGTTGCCGACAGACTGTCTTCGATCCTCCCGAAGGGCGGCGCCGACGCCTCCGTTCATCGTGGCGCGCGCCGTCAATTCCGGCGTTGGGCGCTCGATGCCGAAATCGACCTCCTCACTCCTGCACGCGGCTCGGGCTTGGCCATCAACGCGAGCATCGGTGGTCTTCGAGTCGCGGTGGACACGGGCGTGCCAGTCGATCACGTCTGCACGCTCCGAGTTCGCACCGCACCGGACCACGAGACCATCGAGCACGCGAAGGTCGTTTGGTCGAAGGCGCAGCCCGATGGGTACGTGCTGGGCCTCGAGTTCATCGCGGCGCCGATTTCTTGAAATTATTCGGTTTTTGGATTCCGCGACCGGGATGCTGGGATTGCTTGCGGCGGTCCTCGACCGGGGTTAAGTTCAAGCCATCTGAGCGTACCCAATCCGGGACGCTACGGAGGTTCAAAATATGCGCCGACGAATGTTCCTCGGAAAGATCCACCGAGCTACGATCACCCACGCGGACTTGGACTACGAAGGCAGCGTGACGATCGACGCTGATCTGCTCGATGCCGCCGGTATTCTCGAGCACGAAGAAGTTCAGATTTGGAACGTGACGCAGGGCACTCGCCTGGCGACCTACGCGCTCCAGGGTCCGCGCGGCTCCGGCGTGGTCTGTGTCAACGGCGCAGCGGCGCATCACATGAGCCCTGGCGATTTGGCGATCATCGCGACCTTCGGCGAAATGACGGACAAAGAAGCGAGGGCGCACAAGCCCAAAGTCGTGCTCGTCGACAGCAAGAACCGAATCGTCGACACCGGCCCAGAGCGTCCGGGACCGCGAATGCCACGACGAGTGGACGGGCTCGTCCATTAACGCGATGCTCGCCACGTCGCCGGGGTGGCGGAATGGCAGACGCAGGCGACTTAAAATCGCCCGTGGCAACACGTGCGGGTTCGAATCCCGCCCCCGGCACTAATACGGCTTCCGCAGTTCATTTGTGATTGCGGGAGCTTGTCAGCGTTAACGCTTTTCATCGTCGGTCCCCGTTGACCTGAGGTTGACGTGAGGTGGCGCGGAAGGCTTTAACGACTCGACGAGTCGGAGTTGCGCCTGGCCACACCGGAGTGATGCACGTCGTATTCTGGGCTGCCTTCCTTGTTTTCCTGCGGTGCCTGTACTTCGTTGGCAGAATCATTGTGATGGATTTCACGGCCGCCGAGGAGCTACCCACGCCCACCATGCAGCGGCACTACCTGGCCAGAGCGTACCGGTGGCTTGGCTTCTCTGCATTGGCCATTGGAGCGCTTGCGTGCGTGTCCAACATCGGCCGCCCGTAGGTTGCAAACCGGCGCAACGATCACGTCGTGAATCGGCCCGGCATTCCCGAGGCGGTTCAATCTGGCCTTCCACTCAACCGGCGTGAGGTTCCGCATCGAACTCGCCCCGGACGCTGGGACGATTGAGTACGACGATCGAGTAAGCGCCAAGCAACGTCCCCCATGGCAAGAACAACAGGTTGGCCACCGAAGCGAAAAGACAGAACGAACGCGAACGTCGCTTCGACATCCTGCGTGCAGTAAGCAATGACACTACGCCCAGCACAGAATATAAGATTCCCCATCCCAACCATGACCCAATGGATTCCAAGACAAGCGAACGCGGTGGCAACCACGGCTGCTCCGGAATCCTACCTGAGTAGAGCAGTGCTCCTATGACCGCCGTGGTCAGACCGATCAGCCCATAGAGCCCTTCGCCTAGGGCCAACACGTAGTACAATCTTGTAGCCGTTCGGAGTTGATCCTTATTCGTCGCGCCTCTAGTTTCGTTCACACATGGCCTCGCGTGCCGTAATCATTCGTCGGCGGCGCCGGCGGAACTCGGATATCCGTCCCCGATGTCACTTCCGAAGTCAATCCATTTTGTTCCGTCGCTGTGTGTGTAAGGGCGCCCGCGGCCCGAGTAGGTTTCGTTCTGCCAGTCGATCACGGTCTCAGGCTTCACGAGGATCAGGGCGTGTTGCCAGTCCGGCCACAGATGCGAAAGCGCAACCCAGAATGCGCGGTCCGCGTGGGTCAGCTTGGGGCGTTTGGTCGTGCGCTTCAGAATGGCGAGCTGTTGTCGCAAGGCGAGGTTTTCGAGGGCGAGCTCGCGCTGCGACTTCAAGCTCGATCGGGCAGTCGCGAGTAGGGCGCACACCAAGTGAAGCATCAGGGTGGCGAGCTTGGCCCGAAGCGCGGAAACGTCAACGATTGCGCCCTCGACAGCGTTCTGAAGAGGCACAAGTAGCCAGCCATGGCGATGGAGGCGCTCGACGAGTTTCGGCCGTCGGGCACTGGCGGTGCGCCGCCGCAAAGCCCAGGATCATGAAGGAGTCGGAATCGTTGACGAGTTTCCTGGAACAGCCTAGTCACTTCCTCTTCTTCACGGGAAAGGGGGGCGTCGGGAAGACGGCGCTCGCTTGTGCGACTGCGATCCGCCTCGCGGACGCGGGCAAGCGAATCCTCCTCGTTAGCACCGATCCCGCGTCGAACCTAGACGAGATGCTCGACGTGCGACTGTCTCATCAGCCGACGCCAGTCCCAGGGGTCCACGGGCTATCCGCGCTCAACATCGATCCCGAGAAGGCGGCCGACGACTATCGAGAACGCGTGATCGCGCCGTACCGCGGGATCTGGACCGAAGCTCAACTCGGCGAGCTACGCGAGCAGCTCGCCGGTGCCTGCACGGTGGAGATCGCCGCGTTCGACGAGTTCGCGGAGCTTCTGGCTGGCGACGAACACAGCATCCCGTTCGATCACGTGCTGTTCGACACAGCACCGACCGGGCACACTCTGCGTCTCCTCAGCCTCCCGCGCGCGTGGACGGGCTTTTTGCATTCGACCACCGAAGGGGCTTCGTGCCTGGGCCCCCACGCGGGGCTCAAGATGCAAGAGACGCGGTTTGCCGCCGCGTTGGAGGCTCTGGGTGATGCGGAGCGCACGGTCATCGTGCTCGTCGCGCGACCGGATCGCGCCGCACTGCGTGAAGCGGACCGGACGTCGGGCGAGCTCGAGGCGCTGGGCATCAAGAACCAGAAGCTCGTCGTCAACGCGGTCTTCGAGGCGACCGAGCGCACCGATCCGGTCGCCATTGCGCTCGAGCAACGGGGGCGCGACGCGCTCCGCGAGATCTCCCCTCGGCTGCAAGGACTGCCCTCGATGCAGATTCCCCTGCGCGCCTTCAACATGGTCGGTCTGCCCGCGCTACGCGCGCTGTTGGATGACCGCGCGTCCGCAGCCATGGCGCGTGCCGTCCCTCCGCTTCTGACGCCGCCCTTGCCGCCACTCTCGTCGCTCATCGACGAGATCGCGGGGCCCGGTCGCGGGCTCGTGATGGTGATGGGCAAGGGCGGCGTCGGAAAGACGACCATCGCCGCATCGATCGCTGCGGAGCTCGCGTCACGCGGTCACCGCGTTCATCTGAGCACCACCGATCCGGCCGCCCACGTTGCTGGGACGCTGGACGGACACATCGAGAACCTGACCGTCAGCCGCATCGATCCAGTCGCCGAGACCAAGGCGTATGTGGACCGCGTGATGGCCACTCGCGGCGCCAACCTCGACGACGCTGGTAAAGCCCTCCTTGCAGAGGATCTACGGTCGCCTTGCTACGAGGAGATCGCAGTCTTCACGGCGTTCTCGAGGATTGTATTGAAGGCGCGCTCGAGCTTTGTCGTCCTCGATACTGCTCCAACGGGCCACACGCTCCTGCTCCTCGACACGACGGGCTCCTATCACCGCCAGTTGGTGGGAAACGCCTTGGATGCAGGGCAGGCGTCGCGCCGCATCGTCACCCCCCTCATGAAGCTACGCGATCCGCAGTACACGAAGATCCTGCTGGTGTCGCTCGCGGAAACGACCCCGGTGTCCGAAGCGGCGCGGCTGCAAAGTGATCTTCGGCGTGCGCAGATCGAGCCCTTCGCCTGGGTGATCAACAGCAGCTTCGCGGCCGCGGGCTCGACGGACCCCTGCCTAAAGCAGCGTGTTGCAGCGGAGCTCGAGCAAATCGAGGCCGTGCGCGTTCGCCACGCGAAGAGAGTGGCGATCGTTCCCTGGGACACGGAGGAGCCGGTCGGTCCCTCTCGCCTGCTCGCGCTGGCACGCGGCGTGAGGACAGAGGGACAATGAGGCGGGGCGGATATCCAGTGAGCGAACGTTGGCGGAAGCTCCTGTCTCGGTTCGGTCGCGAGGCTGAATGCCACCGCTGTTCAGAACTGGCGACCCAGGGCATACGCCCTCTCCAAGTAGTCACGCCTGATGACCTCATCGGCCCCATGGACGGCGTAGAAGAACACGTGCTCCACTTGCTTGATCCCTGGGTACTTGAACGCGAACTCGTCCATGAGCAACGTCATCGCGTCGCGTAGCCCGGCCTGATACGCGCGCTCGCCGAAGATGGTGGTCTGGATGATCAACGCTTTGTCGTGCGTCAGTAGCGGCACCCGGCCGCTGATGTCGCCCTTCCAGCCCTCCGGCGTCAACCCGTACGCGAATCCCAGCGTGAACACGCGCTCGATCCACCCTTTCAGCATGGCGGGGAATCCGACGAAGTAGACCGGCGCGATAAAGGCCAGGGCTTGTGCCCGAGCGACCTTCTCTTGCTGCGCCAGCACGTCCTTCGGCCGATAGCGCTCCTGCAAGAGCCTGATGATGCCACGCGTGTCTCGTTCACCGAGCAGCCGCTTCATCGCGAAGCGCTTGATCGGACCTCGCGCACCCTCAAGCAGGCGCTCCCGCAGGTGCATGCTCTCCAAGATCTCGTCAGGTGCATGATCATCCATCCAGTTCGGGTTGTCGCGCTCGCGAAGCACGGGATCGAACCCGATGGCATAGAGGTCCACGATCTCGTTCGTGTGCCCCGCGTCTCGGAGACCGGCGTCGAATCGGTCGAGGACGGCGTGGCAAAACGACTGCGAACCGGGATGGGCGAAGACCGTCAACACGTTCATGGCTACCCTCCGCCGTTGGCGGTCACGTGAGGATAGTAAACTCAAAGCCCTGTTTCGTCCCCGAGGAAGTCGACACAAAACCAGTCGGAGCCATTCGGCAAGCTCCCCAGTGTCGCCGGCCGACAGTGATTGCTGTCGACCGTCGATAATCGGGCGCTCCCTTTCGGCGACTTCCACACCAGGTTGCGTGGCTAGCTGCGCTATGCTGGGCGCCACGGACCGGCGAGGGCTACAAACGCCGGATCCAGCGGAGACGAGGAGGAGCGATGGAGCAGAGAGGCGGCAAGGGGCTAGTGATCGCGGCGCTGGTGCTGGCGATGGGTGTTGGTCTGGCGGGTGGACTCATCGGCAAGGGCTTCCGCGACGCACGCACGGCCGATCGTTACGTTAGCGTGCGGGGATTGGCGGAGAAGATCGTCAAGGCGGATGTCGCGATCTGGACGCTGCAGCTGAGCGGCGGCGGAAACGATCTTGCCCGCGTGCAGGCCAAGATCGACGACGATGTGAAGGCCATCCGCGACTTCCTCACAGCCGGGGGTCTAGCCCTGACCGAGGTGACGCCGCACCGACTCGAGGTCCAGGACCTCCTGGCGCAGCCCTGGCGCTCGACTCCCGTCGGTGAGGCGCGCTACACCGTGTCGCACACGCTGATCGTCCGGACCGAGAAGGTCGAGGCGATCGCCGCGCTCGCCCAGCGCGCGGCCGAGCTCGTGCGGGGTGGCGTGGTGCTGAACGACATGGGCGGCCCCGTGTACGTGTTCACGAAGCTGAACGACATCAAGCCGGGGATGATCGCGGAAGCAACGCGCAACGCCCGCCAGAGTGCGGAACAGTTCGCCACCGATTCGCGCAGCCGCATCACCGGCATCCATCGTGCCACACAGGGGCTGTTCCAAATCCTGCCGCGAGATGAATCACCCGCAGTGTCGGAGCAGAGCCAGCTGGAGAAGAAAGTCCGCGTCGTCACGACGATGGAGTATCTCCTCGGCGAGTAAGACGCAGCGATTGCGCGCTACAGCTGCCCGCGCCGCCTCATGTGTCTTGGTCGACGATGATTGCGCCAGTGGAACCACCGAGGTGTCGGGTGGCGGCAACCTCGAAAGCCCACCGTGCCGCGTCCGCGGCAAAAGCCGGGGTAAACTCACGGTCGTCGCTGCTTCGAGAATCATGGTTGCATCCTCCATCCTCCAACGCAGACACCGTGCGTCGGCTGTCGTCAGCTCACCTGCAGGTGCACGTGTCGCAGCCGTTCTCATCCTGCAGGACGCCGTTTGGGCACTGCGGGTAGCAACCGATCGCGGGGCACACTGGGCCGGGCGGAGGCGCGGGTGGTGTACAGGTGCCGCCGTCGGTCGGTTCACCGCAGGTGCAGTCGCACGGCGCGCAGGATTCGCCCGGCGAGCACTCGGGGCAGGCGCAGGCGCAACCGCCGTCCGAGTCACTGCTCCCTTGGCACACGCCGGAGCGGCACGGCTCACCGATCTGGCAGGGCATGCCCATGGCGTACCAGACGCACGCGTTGTCGGTGTCGGCCGCGCAGACCGTCGCGTCGGTGTGGCTGGTGCACACATCTGGCGAGGTGCCGGCGTCGACCGTCCCTGTGCCGCCGCCACCCGTGCAGCTACAGGGCGGGCACGCCTCACCGACAGTGCACTCCGGGCAGTTGCAGACGCTGGTGGTGGGGCTGCCGTCGCCGTCGCTCCCACCGCTCGAGACGGTGCCCGACCCGACACAGCCGCAGCTGCAGGGCGGGCAGATCTCGCCGGGCGCGCACACGGGACATGCGCAGGCGCAGGTGCCTTGATCAATGCAGCCGCTGCCCGTCGGATCAGCGCAGGTGCAGTCGCACGGCGGGCAGCTGGTGCCGGGCAAGCAGGAGGCGCATGCACACGTGCAAGTGCCACCGTCACTTCCACCACCAGAGCAGTCGCACTCCATGGGGGGACAAGTCGTCCCCGCCGGGCAGTATGCGGGGCTGACGCATGCGCAGCCGCTACCGTCGGGCGTGCGGGCGTGGCAGTAGCCGCCGCTGGCGCACGTGGCGCCGGCAGGACACAGCAGGCCCACCGCGGACCAAGCGCAAGCGAGGTCGGCGATGCATTCGGTGCGGTCTGCGATCTGGCTGCAGTTGTCGTTTGGAACGCACACGCCCCCGGGACAGGTGGTGCCGGCGGGACAGGCTACCCCGAGGCCCTGCCATGCGCACTGCTCCGCGGTGTCGGCCGCGCAAGACGCCGAATCGGTGTGGGCCGCGCACGGCGAGGTCGCGAGATAGCTTGTTACGCTCGGGCTGGTGGTGGACGAGCCGCATCCCGCCAGTAGCAGCAGCAAGGTGCTGGGAATCAGGGTCCATCGAGTCATGGGTCACTCCTCTAAGAGACGGTAAGCAGCGAACGGCAATCCCGTGCCTTCGTTTGCCTTCTTGGTCAAATCGAACGCTCTCTGCAACGCTGATCCACGCCCGCGTCATGGCTCGGGGGTCATTGTCGTTCCTCACAACGTCATCCGTCGCGAGATGATAGCCCCCAATGTCCGCGAAGGCGATCAAGCGGACGGAGCGCGAGCCCTCACGTGCGGCGGCGATGGCTCCAAACGCGCAAGCGGAGCACGGCATCTGCGTGAGCTCCGCCACAGTGCGCGCAGCGCGAGCTCACGCTGCGACTTCAGGCTCGATCGGGCAGTCGCAAGTAGGGCGTACAGCAAGTGAAGCATCAGGGGCGGCGAGCTTGACCCCGATCACGGAGACGTCAACGATTGCGTGCTGGACGGGGTTTTGACGAGGCACGACCGGCGTTGCTTCCCGATGTCGGACACTTGGTTCTCCTTTCCAAAGTGTCCACTCCACGGGATCAAGCCCACAGAACAATTACGTACGCAATGTGGACAATTACGTATGCGGTCTTCGGCGCGGTTCGCTAACCTGTACCCATGGGAGCTCCAATCAAGATCAGGTCACCGCTCCTGTTGGCTCTCACGCTGCTTGCCACAGCTTGCGGCGATTCGAGTCCGCCGTTCCCTTCGAGAATCCCGGAGCCGCTGCCGGGGGCGGGGCGATGACGGTTCACCGCCCACGCCCGGAGATCGTGAGCCACCGCCGGGGCCGGACGGCTGGCAGACCATCGACCTGTACGCCGACACCGCCCTCAAGCTGAGTCTGGGCGAGTGCTGGGACGAACAGGACTGCGAAGCGGACGAGGCCTGCATGCACAGTGAGTTCTTCCGCGCGCGCGCTGGTGCCCCTGGCGTGTGCATGCGGCGCCCCTCGACGGACGACGTCGTATGGCTTCTTTCCGTATCCCCCGTGAGATTCACGGATGGAGGCGGCTCGTCCGATCCCGTGACCTCCGAGTTCGTCGTCGAGCCGGGTACCTTCGATGTCACGTTCATGGCTGATCAAGACGGCTCGACGATGGTATTCGACGCGCCGGGCTTACCGCTTCCCTTTGAAAGCGCCGTCGGCTTTGGCTTCTTGTGGCAACTCGGAATCTACATCCGGGTCGTTCACCCGAATGACGCCGACTACGACATCGAGTGCAACGTCGCGCTCCTTCGTTCCGGTGATGTGGTCGGCGCTGTGCTGCGCGAACCGGGCAAACTGCTCTGCTCGACCCACAACTGGCAGTCTCCCCAGGACCCAGGGGCTCCCGGCCTTCTGATTGAATACGAGCAGTGTGCCTGGTGGGAAACCTCACGGAACGGGTCCGAGTACTGCCCGCCAAACTGACGCACCTACGGTCACGGCAGAAGCCATGCTCCATGATGGGGCGAGTCTCCGACCGATGGCTCCGTTGACGCTGACGTTGACGTGGCGATGTGAAATCGAGTGAGATGATGTGACGAACCGGCGACGCGGCGATTCGGGTAAGGTCCGACGATTGTTGGTTTTTGGTTTGGATTGCAGTGGGTGAAAAGGGTTGGGAGATCATGGATTCAGACGGTTCGAATCCCGCCCCCGGCACTAGGTTGCGTTTCCAGTTTCCGTTTGTGCTTAGGCGCCTTGCACGAAACGGAGTTGTGCACGTGTGCCTGCTGATCTGTTTTGGGTTGCGAGGGCGGCGGTTAGAGACGATGAAGGCGTGATGGAACTTGTCGACGGCCGTCCACGTGTCGTCATCCTGGGTGGCGGCTTTGGGGGGCTTGCGGTGGCACGGGCTCTTGGTGGTGCGCCGGTGCGCGTCACACTCGTCGACCGCTCGAATCACCACCTCTTCCAGCCATTGCTCTACCAGGTGGCCACCGCGCTCCTGCCCGCTCCCGACATCGCGGCGCCGCTGCGGAACTTGTTGTCCGCGCACGACAATGTGCGCGTGTTGCTCGCCGAAGCGCAGCGCATCGACGTCGAGCAGCGCGTAGTCCTGCTCGACCACGCCGAGCCGCTCGAGTACGACTTCTTGATCCTCGCCACGGGGCTCAAACACAACTACTTCGGTCATCCCGAGTGGGAGCGCCATGCCCCCGGCCTCAAGACGCTCTACGAGGCTCTCGAAATCCGAAGCCGCATTCTGCTGGCCTTCGAAGCGGCCGAGCGGCTCACCGACCCGGACGAGAAACGCGCATTTCTAACCTTCATCGTCGTCGGTGGTGGCGCGACGGGCGTCGAGCTCGCCGGTCAGCTCGCCGAAATCTCGCGCAACGCCTTGCGCCGCGACTTCCGAACAATCGACCCCTCTAGCGCTCGCATCGTGCTCATCGAAGGCGCGGACCGGATCTTTCGCGACTACCATCCGAGCCTCTCCACGCGCGCCCAGCGAGACCTCGAGTCACTAGGTATCGAGGTCCGCACCTCGACCTTCGTCACGGACATCGACGGTGCCGGCGTGACGCTCGGCGAGGGCGAACGCATCCGGGCTCACACCGTCCTCTGGGCGGCGGGCGTTCGGGCGAGCTCGTTGACCCTGCAGCTCGGCGCCGAGCTCGACAGCATGGGTCGCGTCAAGGTCACGCCCTATTGCACGGTGCCCGGCCACGACGAGATCGCGGTGCTCGGCGACTTGATTCATTTCCCTCGCAAGAAGGACGGGCAACCGCTTCCCGCGGTCGCCCAGGTCGCACTTCAGAGCGGCAAGCTCGTTGCCAAGAACATCGTGCGTCGAATCAACGGCGAGCCGCCCCGTCCCTTCGAGTACTTCGACAAGGGGCTCATGGCGACGATCGGTCGAAATCGAGCCATCGTCGAGTCGCGGGGTTTCAGGATGAGCGGCTTGCCCGCGTGGCTCACCTGGCTGTTCATTCACATCGCATTCCTGGTAGGCTTCCGCAACCGCGTCGCGGTTCTCTCTCAGTGGATCTGGGCGTATGTGACCAACAAGCGCGCGTCGCGTGTCGTCTTCAGTCACCCGAAGGAGCAGGGTCCGACGGCGCTCGAGCCGCGACCTTCACTGCAGCCGAGCGCAGCCGAGCAAGCGACCTCCGAGATGGGAGTTCCCAATGCCCAGCCTTCTGGCGCCTGGGCATGGTCCCGCTCCGACGACTGAGAGCTCAGCTCGCCTGCGGGGTCGCAGACCCGCGCAAGCCTACGCCGCGCGAGTGGCGTCGCTGAGCTTGTTGGCTTCGTCGACGAATAGCCGACGCTCCGCATTGACCAATTCGAGCAGCTGCTTCTGATCGATCAAGCCCGCATCGAGCAGGGCACGCATGTAGCCGTCGGCATAGCCTCGCGACTGGGCGAGGGTCGCGTAGTTGGCTCCGCTGAAGCGTGTTTCGATCGTTTTTCGCACGAGGCCGCGCAGGGTCCCCTTGAGCTCGTCTAGGTTCATGGCCGTTCCTTCCTCAGCCCGCAGTGTCGATTTGTAGGGGCCAGGGTCAAGAAATCGGCGGGCTAGAAGCAGGTGAGCTCGCGGAAGTCCTGGATTCGCCTCTCGAGGCGCTCGCGGCTGAGCTCCTGCAAGGCGCCCACGCCGACGTCTTGAACACAAAACGATGCCGTGGCGGAACCGCAGATCACGGCCTGCCGGAGGTCGGTGTGGCCGTTCTCGGCGAGGTATCCGAGGAAGCCACCCGCAAACGAGTCGCCTGCGCCGGTCGGATCAGCAACCGACTTGAGCGGGTAAGCGGGCGCGCAGAAGATGTCTTCATCGAGGAAGAGCAAGGCGCCGTACTCGCCGCGCTTCACGATCACCGTTTCTGGGCCGAGCGCGCGCAACGCTTCCGCGACGGCGAGGGGGTGATGGAACCCGGTCAGCTGTCGCGCCTCCTCTTCGTTGATGACGAGGATGTCCACCCGCCTGAGCAGCTCCTGCAGTGCGTCCAATGCGGTGTCGATCCAGAGGTTCATCGTATCGGCGACCACGAGCTTGGGATTGTCCACCTGGTCGAGCACGTTCAATTGCAGCTGCGGCGCGATGTTCCCCAGCATCACGAACTCGGAATCGCGAAACGACTTTGGGATCTTCGGATTGAAATCGGCAAAGACATTGAGGTCGGTTTGAATGGTCGTGCGCGAGGTGAGGTCGTGGGAGTAACGGCCCTCCCAGTGGAAGGTCTTGCCATTCGCCACTTCCAGGCCCGTCGTGTCGATCCCGCGGCCGCGGAGCATGTCCACCGCCTCCCGGGGAAAGTCCTTGCCGACCACCCCGACGAGACGAACGGGTGCGAGCTGGCACGCCGCGAGCGAGGCGTAGGTGGCCGATCCGCCGATGATTCGATCGTGCGAGCCGAGGTGATTGTGAATGGTGTCGAAAGCGACCGAACCGACGACGAGAAGCGAGGACATAGTGCCTTTCAGGGTACGTATTTACCAATGAGCGGCCACAGCTTTTCACGTGCGGCTGCCGAGATCGAATCGACGTTCGTGATGATGGCGCCATCGAGGGCGGACGTCGCCGGGCATCCCGCGGGATCGGGGACTTCCCGGGAGAGCTCTAGGATGATTTCCTTGGCTTTTGCGACGTTCTCCTGCATGACCTCGATGACTGCTTCGACTGTGACTGCATCGTGCAGCTCGTGCCAGCAGTCGTAGTCGGTCGCCATCGCGAGGGTCGCATAAGGCAGCTCTGCTTCTCGCGCGAGACGGGCCTCGGGTAGATTCGTCATTCCGACTACCGATGCGCCCCAGGACCGATAGAGTTGCGACTCTGCGCGCGTCGAAAATTGTGGGCCTTCGATGCAGAGGTAGGTACCGCCCTGGTGCACCGTGGCTCCAGCACGTTTGGCAGCGTCGCTCAGGGCGCTCGCGAGAGCGAAGTCGATCGGCTCGGCAAATGCAACGTGGGCCGCGACGCCGTCATCGTCGAAGAACGTGTCGATGCGATTCCGCGTGCGATCGATGAATTGGTCGACGATCACCATGTCCCCTGGATGGATGTTCTCTTTCATCGAACCCACTGCGGACACGCTGAGGATCTGCTCCGCGCCGGCGATCTTCAACGCCATCACGTTCGCACGGTAGTTGACCCGATGCGGTGGGATCCGATGATCCCGGCCGTGGCGGGGTAGGAACAGGAGGCGCGTCGCGCCGATGGTTCCAGCCATCAGCGTGTCGGACGGGTCTCCGAATGGCGTCGCGATTTCGAGCTCGTCAACGTCGGTCAGGCTTTCGAGCTGATAGAGCCCGCTTCCGCCAATGACGCCGAGTGTTCGTGGGGCTTTCCCGGCGTCGGCAAATGGCCTTTGAGCCGCGTCGCGCGGACCGGGTCTTGGGGAAGGAGGCCTCATCTTCGGGGACGGGCATAGCCGGGTTCTAGCCGGGTGCCAAGCTTCGCATGGGCGAGATTGACACCCCAGCCCCCCAGAGTACCATGCTCTCAACCCCTCGAAACTGCGAACGAAACTGCCCTTGGGTCGACGCCATGTATAAGCTCGTCATCTCGGACGACAAAGGTCATACGACCGTCGTACCGCTCCTCCGCGACGAGGTCACCATCGGCCGCAACGAGGGCAACACGATTCGCCTCACCGAACGGAACGTGTCCCGCAGCCATGCCCGACTCCTGAAACGCAATGGGGCTTACGTCGTCGAGGACCTGGGCTCCTACAATGGCGTCACGGTCAACGGTGAGCGAATCGACATGAGCTCGCCGCTCGTTGCCGGCGATCAGCTCGGCATTGGGGACTATGATCTCGCGTTTCAGTCCGACGTCGTAGCGCTGGTCGATACCTCGCCGTCCGAGAAGCCCCGGAGCGAACCGCCACCGAGACTGGTCGTGCTCAGCGAGCCGGCCGCAGGCGCGGAGTTCACGCTGAACAAACCAACACTTCGCATCGGACGAGACGAGCGGCTCGACATCTGGATCAATCACAAGTCGATCTCGCACGAGCATGCAGAGGCACAGCTCCGGGATGGAAAAGTCACGATTTACGACCTCGAGAGCGCCAACGGGATGAGAGTCAACGGCGTTCGAACCTCCCGGGCGGTGCTCGATGCGGGCGATGTCTTGGAGCTCGGCGAGGTTCGTTTTCGCTTCCTTCCGCCGGAAGGTGCGCACAGTTTGGATCCCCTGCCCGAGGAGGCGCTCGACCGCCGCACGCCTTCGTCGTCACGAAAGCCATTGTTCGTTGTCTCGCTGCTCGGCATCGTCGTTCTCGTGGGCGTCGGCGCGGTGTTCGCGACCATGACCGGGAAAACCGGAGCCCCAACCGCCGCCGAACGCCCGCCTGCCGAGCTGCCGCAGTCGGCTGCGACACCGGAGACAGCGCGCGCGATCGCCCGCGTGGAACCGGGACCGGACTCCGACGGCCCGACGGTCGACGAGCCTAGGGAGTGGGAAGGGCAACTGGCTCGCGCTCGGCAGGCGATGGCCGCCGGCCGTCACGATGAGGCGTATGCCATCGCCAACGAGCTCCCAGAGGACAGTGTCCTCCGCGAGACCCCAGAGTTCGGTGAGATCCGATACCGCCATGCGCAGTCACACTTGAACGCGGGCGAACGCGCGCTCGAGGAAGGGAACGCCGAGCGGGCACGAACCGAAGCGAGCTTTGTGCTCGGGCTCGAAGGCATCACCCCGAAACAGCGCCGGGATGGCAAGCGACTGCTGCGACGCGTCCGTGAACCCGGCCAAGGCTCCCCCCTCTAGTCGAGACCGCCGGGTCTCGAGCCGCGTTCGGCCCAAAGTCGGGTGAAATATGGACCGAATGGCCACGCAGGTTGGCAGAATCGTTGATTATTGGGCGTCGCCCATGACAGACTGAGACAGGGTGTTTGGGGGAACACAGCATTGGCGGAGCGCGTCCATTGGTCGCGGCTGGAGGTGCGCGTGGCTTTGCGCGTTCGTCTTGCTCGCGTCGCTGCGGCCCCATGCTGCCTTAGCCGACGACGCCACGCTCAGCGAAGGGGGGATGGACCTCCACTTGTTTCGTCCGGCGGTCGACTCGCGAGGCTACTTCGCCGTCAACGGCAGCGAGGTCATGCCGCACAAGGAGTTCAGCTTCGGCCTCGTCCTCGACGCCGGCTTCGGCATCCTTCGTTACAACGGCTTCGTGAACGACCCAGACAAAGCAGCCGACGAGGCCTCTCGCCAGTCTCGGATCGCGAAGCAAGCGTTCACCGGGACGTTCATGTTCAGCTACGGATTGTTCGATCGGCTGGTCCTCGGTATTCAGCTTCCGATCACGTTCCTTCGCGGCGACGCGGTGCAAGCTCCAGATCGCGGGGGAAGTTGTGTGCCCGGGTCTGCCAGCTGCCTCTACAATCTAGAGGGCGGCGGTTTGCGCTCACAGGGAGTCGGTGACCTCACGCTCGTCGCCAAGGCGCGCCTGCTCAACCTCGGCGAGAGCCCGGTTGGAATCGCGGTCACCCTCCGTGCAGGGTTCCCCACGGCCAAAACCGATCAGTTCGCCGGTGAGCCCGGCTACTCGCTGTGGCCCACGGCCGTGCTCGAGTTTCAACCCATCGAAAAGATCCGTTTTGCCGTCGAGGGCGGCTATCGCTGGAACTCTCAGCGAGGTGCGACCTTCATCTGGGATGGCCGGTCGAATCCCGGCGCAGGCGATCCTCTCGGGACGGCGACCGACCCGGTCGACGTAGCTAGCGCCGGTCACCTGTTCACTTACGACGATTTGATCACGTTCGGCTTTGGCTCCGCCTTCCGCATTGCGTCGTCACTCGATTTCCTCATCGAGCTCTACGGAACCAAAATCGCCCAGGAAATTGGGACGAGAGGCACTCTTTCGATGGAGGTGCTGGGCGGTTTCAAGTACTTCGTGACGAACAAGAGCTTCCTTTTCATCGCGGCCGGCGCCGGGATTCCGAAGACCGGATTTCAGGCGGCCGACGTTCGCGCCACGCTCGGATTCATCTATGAGCCGGCGGTCGGCGACCGCGATAAGGACGGCATCCCGGACGACGACGATGGATGTCCGGACGCCGCAGAGGACAAAGACGGATTCGAGGACAGTGACGGATGCCCCGATCTCGATAACGACGGTGATGGGATCTTGGATGTCGACGATGCGTGCCCTCTCGTGAAGGAAGACTACGACGGGGACCGCGACGAGGACGGATGTCCCGAGGGCAGAGAAGGCGACCGTGACGGTGACGGAATTCCCGACGATGTCGACGACTGCCCCGATGAGCCGGAGGACTTCGACGGCTTCCAAGACGACGACGGCTGTCCGGATCTCGACAACGATGCCGATGGTATTCCCGATGAGAGGGATCTTTGTCCGAACGATCCGGAAGATTTCGATGGGTTCGAGGATGAAGATGGTTGCCCCGACGTCGACAACGATGGCGACCGAATTCTCGACGTCGACGATGCTTGCCCGAACGATCCCGAGACCTACAACGGCCACGAGGATGAGGACGGATGCCCCGACAAGGGTCTCGTGATTCTGGAAGACACGCAGATCACCATTCTCGAAAAGGTCTACTTCGAAACCGACAGCGCGATCATCATGGCGCGTAGCTTCCCCTTGCTCGATGCGGTCGCCGCCACGCTCAACGCCAGCCCCCAGATTACGCTCGTCGAGATTCAGGGCCATGCCGACGAGCGCGGAAGCGACGAGTACAACATCAAGTTGACGCGGGCCCGAGCCGCTTCAGTCATGAACGCTCTCATCGAGCGGGGGGTGCTCCAGAACCGGCTCAGATCTGCCGGATACGGCGAACGCTGTCCGGTCGATCCGAAGCGCAACGCTGCTGCCTGGGAGAGAAATCGGCGTGTGGAGTTCAAGATCATCGAAACCGACGCCGGTCCGACGGGAGTTGAGGTAACATGCCCGCGCGGCCGCTCTCTGGTGCCGAGGTGATATGTCGCGCGAGCGCTTCATCGAGCTAATGACCCCTGCGCTGATCCGATTCAGTCAGGATTTGAAGACCGTCCTGCGGATCGTCGAAGACCCTGAGATCGACGACGAGAGCCGAATCGCAGCCGCAGGGGGCTTGCTGCACGTGATTTCTGCGGGTGGCGCCATTCCCGGGGAACGAGGCGTGCTGCGTCACCTCGGCGATGCTCTCTTGATGCGAATCGTCTTGAGCCGCGTTCGCGAGCGATCACCCGATGCGTTTCAGAAACACGCCAGCCAATCCCCAGACATGTTCGAGACCTTATCGGATGAGCTAGCTGCCATGCACGCCTATCTAGGAGATCGTGTCAGTGTGCTCGAGAAGATCGCTGAGACCTTTCCGAGCTTGAATCAGCAGGGACATCAAGCGGCGGCTTGCATCGAGGATCCCGCGTCCAGCACCTGGCTTTACGACTCGGTGCACGGAGCTTTGATCGACGAAATCGACTTCGATGAAGACGACGTCGTGCGCGAGATGAAGCAGGTCGACCGCATCTTGGCACCGCTTGCTTCTCGCGTCGGTCGCTGAAGGATCTAAGCTGCCCGGCGGCGCGGCTCCGCGATCTCCCGAAGGAACCAGGTGCCCCTGGAGGGCTTTGCCGGTTTCGGGGCCTTGTGGGCGAGAACGCGGAGAAGCTCCATCGCTTCCGCGTTCCAGTCGATCAATCGCAGAATGCTACCGTCCAATGCTCGAAGATCGGGTTCGACGTCCACTCGCCGTCTCATCAGGTCGTCTGCGTCCGACTGCGCCCTGGTCTCGACCATGAGCATGACTTTGCGCCGCGATACGAAGCCAACTGGGCTCGATGCGAGTACGAAGCTCGAGGTCAAGAGTCCTGCGCGCTGCGTCGCGAGCCGCACGCGGAGCCGGATCGTTCCGTCCTCCGTGGCCCGCTCCCAGCTGAAGGACATCTCCGGAGCGTCGATCGGGAGACGAAGATCGTAGACGAAGCTACGCAGCGCCTGAATGCTCTCGGTGACCGTCGCGGGAAAGTGGTGACGTGTCCCCGTGAAGAAGAGCGGCGGCAAGAGAATGGCTGCACCGGGCTCACCTAGAAGCACGAGGCCAGCGCCTCCCGCCATCAGTGCAGCGACGCCCACGAAGGTAGTCCCGTCCAATGGGTCGCTTGCCGACGCAACGTTCTCCAAGACCGTCTTTGCGGGCACTGGATGCCAGTTCTTGCATTGGCTCGCGGGCGACCGGCCTGAGGGTCGATGTAGAGCGAACGCGAGCAGGGGGAGGGCGCAGACGAGATGGCTCGGGGCCAACCATTGACCGACGGCGAGGACGAAAGCCGTGATCGCGAGGACCGCCGTCCAAGGCGCCCGAATCCACAGCAAATGCCCCCCCGAACGGGCTTCGATCGACCTGCGCTTCATCAGGATCAGCACGGCCATGAGGACGAGTGACCACGCGATCGGGCGCTTGGCGGGACTCCGTAGAGGACGAAATCCCGAGGGGGTGGCCGTATTCGATTCGGCCACCGGTATTGCAATCGATTCTGTCGTCATGTCGACTGCGAGTGGCCATGCGGTCATTCGCGGAAGGTGAATGCGCCGCCAGATGGCAACCGTTCGATTCGAGTGTTCGTAGACTTGGAAGTCGACACCCGGTGCGCCGTCCTGAAATTCTCCAGGAACCGAGGAGCCCTTGGGGGCGCGGATCTCGACCGACACGTCGTGGAGTCCGGTTTCCCATGCCGGCATCGACCAAACGACGCGGGCGCGCGGTCCGCCCTTCGTCTCGATGGCCTGGAGCTCCGGCTTCGTCCGGTATCGCATGAACACCTTGTAGGTGCCCTGTCGCGGCGCATCGCGTCTCGGGAACGTGAGGTGAATGCGGCCGTCTTCTTGAACTTCGTACTCGGGACGGAAGATCTCGCCTTCGTCGGAACGAACGTAGGGCGGTCGATTTCGATCGAGCTCCACGCCTTCGCCGAGGTCCACTAGCTCGAGCTCCTGAAGCCAGCCGGCATGGACCTCGACGTCCAGGCGGAGCAGGATGCTCAAGGTGGCGTCGCGCTCGATATCGACCGTGGCGCGCGCACCGTTGACGACCGTGAGGGTCCATGCGTGGGCGGACGGGGCGAAACCGAGTACGCCGACGATGGCGAAAGCGAGCAGGGCTGAGCAGCGGCTTGGGCGCATGCCCCGAAGCTAAGAAATTCCAGCGTTTCAGTGAAATTTCTTACTGGATCCGGATCCACGAGGGCATGAACAGCAGAACGAACAGCGAAAGCGTGAACCAGCCGACGACCCTGCGCCGAGGGGAGAGAGCGTCATCCTCGGTTGGAGGATGGCCGGGACCGGTCGCGCGGGTGAGCGCCCAGAGAAGAAATGCCCACACCAACCAGTGCATCCCCGCGGACGCGTCATTGACGAGCGCGTCGCCTCGGATGCCCGCGACGTAGCTCGAAATCCCATACACTGCGCTCACGAGAATTCCCAATACGGGAAGCAGTCGGAGCACGGTGCGCGAGTGCTGGTCTTGGCGCGATCCCACGAGGGCGTACGCCACGTGGCCTCCATCGAGCTGGCCGAACGGGATGAGGTTGATCATGGTGACGAGCAATCCCGCCCAACCGGCTAGAGCCGTCGGCGTGAGCATGATGTCGTACCCCTCCGGGATTGGCCCCTTCAAGAGATTGAGCAGCCCGAGGTAGAGAAGGGACCGGCCTTCCAAAATATATGCCGTGTCCGGAAGGGGCTCCACGGGGGAAGTCGCGATCCCGTAGACCAGCACGGGAAGCGCGACCAGCATGCCGGCCAGGGGGCCCGCCGCACCGATGTCGAGCAAAGCATTGCGGGACCGGATGCGCTCCCGGATCTGGATCACGGCCCCCATGGTGCCGAGCAGGAAAAAGGGCACTGGGATGAAATACGGAGCTGAAACGTCGACGTGATGATACCGGCCCGCGAAGAAGTGCCCGAACTCGTGCGCGAGCAGGATCGCCATGAGTGGGATGGAGAACACCCAACCGGCCCTGAGATCAGTAAGCGAATCAGGCTCCGCTCCCAGGACCATTGCGGCTCCTACGTAGAAGGTGGAAGCAAAGGTCAGGGCAATGAGGATGAGTGGCAGCCCCCACTTGGTATTCTCACGTCGCACCGCGTGCCTCTAGCATGTGCGATACGAAGCGCACGATCTGCTATTCTCTGCACTGAATGGATCTGTACAGCACGGCCAAGCGACTCAATCGACCATTCGTCTTCCCCGATGAAGCCTCGAAACAGGCGCTCTCCGTCGCGGACCATGGGTTGATCGGTGATGGGTTTTCGGCCGCGCTGGTCCGAGCTGACGGTGCGATCGATTGGCTTTGTCTCCCTCGCTTCGACAGCCCCAGTGTTTTTGGCGCTCTGCTCGACGAAAGAAACGGCGGTTGCACCTCGGTGAGTCCGGTCGACTATCCATTCGAGAGCCTTCAGCGATACGACCCCGGCACCAACGTACTCGAAACGGTGTTCCAGATCGACGGTCGAGGGACGATTCGGCTCACTGACTACATGCCTTGGACGGACGACCCACGCTCGTCGATCCACGAGGTTCATCGGCGAGTGCAATGCGTCGAGGGAGAAGCGGTCGTGAAGGTCGTGTTCGATCCTCGCTTCGATTATGGACGCGCCGACACCAGGGTCGACATCGACGGACGGTCGGCGCTCGCAACGAGCGCCTCGGGTGAGCGATTGATAGCCGTGCTCGGTGGCACAGGCGAGTGGAGGAACCGCCCGCGAGGTGGAGTGCAAGCCGTGTTCCGCTTGAAAGCAGGCGAACGCGCATGGGTCGTCATCAGTTGGAACACGACCGAGTCGGAGTCGATTCTCGCGTATCGACCGTTCGACGCCTTGCGAAAGACGCGCCGACGATGGCGCGATTGGGCGCAGCAACTCGACTACGACGGTCCTTGGAGGCATCACGTCATTCGGTCGGCATTGCTCTTGAAATTGCTGATGTATGCGCCCACCGGCGCTATGGTCGCCGCTCCGACCACCTCGATTCCGGAGTGGATCGGCGGTGTGCGCAACTGGGACTATCGTTACACGTGGACCCGTGACACGGCGATGGCGGTGCGGGCTGCAAACTTACTCGGATGCGATCGCGAAGCTCGTGAGTTCTTCCACTTCGTCAGGGACACGCTCGAACGCGACCGGAAGCTACATATCATGTATGCAGTCGATGGCGGTCGGGTGCCCGACGAGCGGACGCTCGATCATTTTTCCGGATATCGTGGCTCGCGGCCGGTCCGCGTCGGAAATGGCGCACGCGATCAGTTGCAGCTCGACACTGCGGGTGCGCTCATGGATGCCGCGTACGTGTACGAGCGCGGCGGGGGATCTCTCAGCGCGCGCGGTTGGCGACGACTCCGAGAGGTCGTCGACAACGTCGCCGCGACTTGGGGCGAGCCGGATCACGGAATCTGGGAGCCGCGCGCCGGCAAGCGGCACAACGTCCATTCGAAGTTGATGAGCTGGCTGGCATTGCGACGCGGGGCGCAGCTCTCTCCGTTGTTTGGAGAACAGTCTCTGCAAACGCGATGGAACGGCGTAGCCGACCAGTTACACGCGGAGCTCTGCGTTCGTGGGGTGGACCGAACGGGAAAGAGATTCGTTGCCGCATACGATCACGAGCACCCGGACGCATCCCTGCTCCTGCTTCCGATTCATGGTTTTCTTCCGCCCAATGACGAACGCGTGCTCCGAACGGTCGACTGGATTCAGGCGGAGCTCGGGGATGGCCCTTACGTGTATCGCTATCGGGGCGACGATGGTGTAGGCGGGCAGGAGGGCGCCTTCGTCCTCTGCGGGTTCTGGCTCGCTGAGGTTCTCGCGATGGCAGGTCGGATTGACGAGGCACAACAGGTGTTCGTTGCCCACGCCGAAGCGTCGAACCACTTGGGCCTCCTTTCCGAGGAAATCGAACCTGGGACCAAGAATCTGCTGGGCAACTTCCCGCAAGCGTTCAGTCATCTTGGCCTGATCAACGCTGCAGCCAGGATCGACTTGGCACTGCGTCTGCGTGATGAAGGCTCGGCGCGTGTTCCCGAGGTCGAGATCGGGCGATAGTCGGGATGGGCATGACGAGAGCAGACGCGGCGGACATTCGCGGGTTCGTGACGACGAGACTGGGCGCCTACGCCGCTCTCGTTGCGCTCCTGACTGCCGTCGGTCTCTGGCTCGCGGGCGGAAGCCGCGGGGCAGAGGTCTGGGGCTCGTTCGCAGTCGCCGCACTGCTCGGGATAGGTGGAGCTGTTTGGGGCGTTCGTTCGGCGTTGGCTTCTGTTTCGAGCGCCGCCGTAGTGCCGTCGAGCGAGTTTCCTCTCGCCGGGTCCGAAGCCGTCGAGAGCCCGGTTGCGTCGTCGGAAAACACGAACGAACAGCCGCGTGCCCAACTCGACGAGGTCGACTATCTGATGGCACTCCGCCACGAATTCCGGACCCCATTGAATGCAGTTCTCGGATTTTCCGATGTCTTGCTGAGCGAAATTGACGGAGAAGTCAACGCTTCTCAACGAGAGGATTTGGAGATCATTCGAGCGTCGGGGATACGACTGCGAATCCTCTTGGACAGTGCCCTCGATCTCTCGCAGCTCACCGCTGGCGAGCTCCGCGTCAGCGCCGAGCGCACTGACATCCGCGAGCTGATAGCTCGCGTCGCCGTAGAAGCCGGTCAGCTCTGGTCCAACAAGCGAAGGGCAGGCTGCACGCTCCCCGACGATCCGTGCGTCGCTGACGCGGACGAAGCGCGCCTTCGCCGCTCGATTCTCGTGCTTGCGGATTTCCTGGCAACCGATCACAGGGAGGCAGAGATCAGGCTCATCCTGACTCGCTCGGGTCAGCACCTAGCAATCGAGATCACTGCGGACCCGTCGGATCGGCTGAACATCGATGCGCTCCCTACCCCAGCCGAAGTTCTGGCCGCCGAAGACGCCATGGAGATTCGAAGATGGCCTGTTGCGGTGACTTCCGAGGTGATCGCGCTCCACAACGGCTCTCTCTATCATGGCGATCACCCCTCGCGATTCGTGATACGGCTCCCTCTCCGGGCTGCACCATGACGAACGACGGAAATCGCGTGCTTTCGCACCTCCGTTGGACCGTGATCGCCATCTCCAGCTACTTCGCGGTCTGTTGGATGCTGATCGTGGAGGACGACGAGCGCTG
Organism: uncultured delta proteobacterium; assembly: GCA_963786865.1. GTDB lineage: Bacteria > Myxococcota_A > Polyangia > Polyangiales > Houyiibacteriaceae > SG8-38. Next base: position 253,987 of record CAWBAV010000006.1, read on the forward strand.
GGGCGCGCCCCTCTTGTTCGGAGTCGCGCTACTGCTCGGATGGGGTCTCTTGCGACGTCTGACTCCGACCTTGAGCTTCGGCGAGTCCTCAGTTGCAACGCCTGCGGTACGCCGATCGGACCCGGCATCGATCGAGGACACGATTGAGTCGCATTCGGCGGAGCCTGAGCTCCCCGAGCGTCAACGTGCGCGCTTCCTCGGTGCCTTGGGGCACGAGCTTCGCAATCCTCTCAACTCGGTAACCGGGTTCTCGGACATGTTGCTCGGAAGCATCGACGGCGAGCTCAATGCAGAGCAGGAGCAGAGCGTTCGAACGATTCGCGCCAGTGCCGAACGACTGCTCCGTCTCGTTTCGACGGTCGTCGACCGCGCCAAAGTCGAAGCGGGCACGCTTCGACTGCAACAGCAATGGGTCGCGCCCGACGAGCTGATTTCGGAAGCGATTGGTTTCGTGCGCTCACGGGCGGAGGAGACCAACGTGATTGGAGGGGTCTCCGAAGGCTTGCCGCGTGTATTCGTCGACAAGCATCGCACCGTGCATTCGCTCGTCAGCCTCGCAGTGCTCGTGATTCGCTCATCCGAATCCGATATCGTCATGCGAGTCGCCCCTCCCCGACGTGATCAGGTCGGCAAGGGGTTCGTGCAGTTCGACCTCATGGCGACACTCAAAGATTCGTCTGCCGATACGCTCGCCATCGTGGAAAGGCTCGAGAAGCCTCTTTCGAGGTCGGACGCGCTCGGATTGGAAGTCGCCGTCGCCAGAAGTGTGATCGAGGCGCAAGGCGGGCGAATCTGGACCGAAGCGGGAACCGCAGGAAGCCTCCGCGTATGCATGACGCTACCGACCTCGGCCCGCTAGGATTCCTCGGATTCTAGTGCTTCGAGGACGGCTTGATACGCTGCGTTGCGTTTCCATCCGAAATCTTCTTGGAGGCGTTGGCTCATCTCCTTGGTCGACAGTCCCGCCAGCTTCCATTTGGAAATCAGCGCCTCGAGATCGACATCCGCGACGGGCGCGTCGGTCTTCTTTCCCTCGATGACGAGCGTGATCTCCCCTCGCGCCGGGTTGGATAGCTCGCGCCCGACTTCCTCGATGCTCCCGCGAATGACTTGTTCGTGCATCTTGGTGAGCTCTCGGCAAAGAGCGACCTCTCTGTCCATGCCGAGCTCACTCCCGAGATCTCCCAGCGTGCCGTGGATGCGATGCGGGGATTCGAAGAGGACGACCGCGAGCTCGGAGCGTGCGATCCGCTGGATTGCGCGGGCCCGGTCCCCTCCAGTTCGAGGAAGAAAGCCTTCGAAGACGAACCCACGAACCGGTAGGCCCGCCACACTGAGAGCAGCCAAGACGGCGCTCGGCCCTGGAATTGCCTCCACTTCGATGCCCGCGCGAGCCGCGCGGGAAACGAGGTAGGCGCCTGGATCGCTCACCAGGGGCGTACCCGCGTCGCTCACCAACGCGTAGTGCGCACCGGCCACGAGCTCCGCGACGACGAGATCGATTTTCTCCTGCTTGCTGTGCGCGTGGAAGGATCGAAGCGGAGTGTCAATTCCGTGCTTCGCGCAGAGCGTACGCGTGTGCCTCGTGTCTTCCGCCAGGATCAAGTCTGCTTCACGGAGAATACGCAGCGCCCTGAGCGTGATGTCTTCTAGACATCCGATGGGCGTCGCGACCACCGAAAGGCGACCTGGCATCCACGGGAGTTACCACATCTGGATGCCGCGGCGACCCGAGCGTCTAAGATGCTTCGTATACTTCGACGACGGTATCTCCGAGCTCGTCGCGGAGATAGGCTTTCAGCTTCTGAAGGAGACGCTTTTCGATCTGGCGCACGCGTTCGCGGCTCACTCCGAAATCCTCTCCCAGTGTTTGCAGTGTCTTCGGATCCTCGGATATCAAGCGGTCATCGAAGATCTTCTTTTCCTTACCCTTGAGCGTATTTCCAAATTCGTGGATCTTTTCCGAAAAACGGTCGCCGACTTCGGCATCGGCCAAGGTGTCGTCGGCGCGGGCCGCATCGGAGGGAAGGATTTCCACGCGAGCGACCGAACGGCCGTCTGCGGTTCCGACGGGCACATCGAGAGAGGCGTCTCCAGCGGCCAAACGCATGTCCATCGAGACCACGTCTCGTTCTGGAACGTTGAGACGTTCAGCGATGAGTTGCGACGTGGGTTCGATGCCCATCGCGGCCAGCTTGGCTTTCTCTTTTTGTAGGTTGAAGAAGAGCTTCCGCTGTGCCTGTGTAGTGCCCACCTTGACCAGGCGATGGTTGTTCAAGATGTAGCGGAGTATGTACGCGCGGATCCACCAAGCCGCATAGCTCGAAAGCTTCACACCCTTGTAGGGGTCATATTTCTTCACGGCCTGCATCAGGCCGATGTTGCCTTCCTGAACCAGGTCTAGAATGTTCTTGTAGGCCTGGCGGTAGTCGTAAGCGATCTTCACGACCAAGCGTAGATTGGAAGTTACCAGACGTTTTGCGGCGTCCACGTCGTCGTTCTCGAAGTACCGCACAGCGAGCTCGTGCTCCTCCGCCTTCGAGAGCAGTGGATAGCGCTGAACGTCTCTCATGTACACGCCGAGGGGGTCGCGACGTTCGAGCGCCGATGCGGATATCGACAACTCCTTGGGCTCAGGGCGGCCTTCGAGCGCCTCCTCGTCCATCAGCTCGACGTCTTCGGGTTCGTCGATTTGGTCAGGTGTCTCTTCGTCGTTTCCGCTCATCGATCCCGCTCGTGACCATGTTCTCTAAAGCACAGCCGCCCTCCGCGTCCAGTGGGGGCGCTCACTTCGGCGCTTCGAAGGGCAGTCTTCCCGCGGCTCTGGGGCGCATTCGGCCCCCAATTGGCCCTGCCACCATGTATTGAATGGCGCCGTCCGCCGTCTGTGCGGCTTTGAGGCCGGACGATGCCAGCTCGAGCATGGTCGCCACTTTCGCGCTCCGCTCTTTGTAGGCATCTTGAATCTTCACGCGGACCATCACGTTCAGCTCCGATCGCTTGAGTGGACGGAGAAGACCCACTCGGCCCAACGCGTCGAATTCCAGATCTTTGCCGTGGGCTTCTGCACGCTCAATCGTCGCCGTCCCTTCTTCGATCGTGGCGATGAGCTCCATGTCCCCGACGTCTGCACGGTCTAGTGTCAGGCCGCCCCATCCGGGGATCTCGAGCTTCGCTTCCCCGTCGCCGACATTCAGACCCTCGATCGTGAGCTCGACGTTCCCGCTGGACTCTGCGGGTTCACTCGGCATGAGCAGGGCGATCTCACCATTCAGCGTTCCGGCGATCGGAACTTTGGTGAAAGAGCGTAGTCCGGGAAGCGATTCGAGGTCGATGTCGTCAAACTCGAGGTCGAGCTCCATGATGTCGACGCCCAGGGTGATGTCACCTTCGACGTCTCCTCCGCCGAGCTCGGCATCGAACGTGTACGACTTCGTATCGGAGAGCATGGAGAAGAAGGACGTTCCCACGGTGAGCTCCTCGAAGATGATGTCGAGCGGGGGCGAGTCGTCCTCGTCCGACGGCATGATCACCCGAAGATTTTCGAAACTGAGACCCGTCAGACCGGAATTCGTGAGATCGGCGATCTCGATCTCGTAGCCGCGCAACTGCGCCTCTCGAACCAGACGCTCCGCCAATCGATCGTAGGGAAACGTCTTGTAGGCGAAGAACACGAAACACGCGAAAAAGAACAGTGGGTATCCCGCCCACTTCACGATCCGCTTGATTGGGATGCGTTCCAACATCTACTCCTCATCCGGGACCGAAGGGCCTTCACGGTCGTATGCGTTGATGGACAACTGCACGGTGTAGCCGGTTCGCATGCGTCCACCCGTCATCTGAATTTGCTCAATCGAAATCGGATACGCGCTGTTCTCGATGTCCGCGAGCATCTCGATTAGCGGTCGCAACTCGACGGATGGCAGCGAAACGCGCACCGAACGTCGACTGTACGCCCCCATGTCGAGATTGGGCTGATCGTTGATCCCGAGGCCGCTCACGCCGTATTGCTCGGCTCGTTCTTCGAGGAACCCCCCAAGAGACGGTGCCTTGCGATTGTAGAGTTGCTCCACCGCCCGTCGATCCACTTTCTGCTGCTGAAGCCGGGGTTCGGATCGCCGGATGTCCTTCAAGACCTGCGTGATTTCGTCGTTCTCTGTCTCCACGTCCGAGATGCTCGAGATGCCGATGTACATCGGCACCGCGATCACGATCGCCACGAACACGAGGGCCATCATGCCAAGCAGGTGACGCTCACGATCGCTCAAGGCGTCGGCCCAGCTGCGTGCGTTGTCCAGCGCGTCTCCGAAGGCCATCCTATTCGTCCTTTCCGTCGTTCTGATCTACGTCCTCGCATCGAACTTTGACGACGAGCTTGTAGTCTTTCCGATCTTCGACCGCGGTCGAAATCGAGCCTTTCTCCACGTCGGCGAAGCAACGATGTAATTGCAGAGCGTCTACGAGCCTGTCCCGCTCTGCGATGGAGCCGAGCGTTCCCTGGATTTCAAAGCGACCCTCATCACCCGAGTCGTCGATCTCGATTAGAAGCCGGCGAGTATCGTGCTGAATGTCCGCGGGAATGCTTTCCGAGATCGCCTCGAGCACGTCATAGGCATCGAAGCGCGGCAGCGGGTCGTCGACCCGTGGGCCAGCAGTCGAGCAATTCACGGGCGTGCAGGGCGTTACGCGCTTCCTCCGCGAGAAGGTCTCGGCTGACTTCCGTGAGCGACGCGGACAGCTGCTCGTGCTCGGCGCGCGCTACCCGGTAGCGCGCCACCAGCGAAACGGCGAACGAAAGAACGATGGCGGCCGCACAGACGGCGAGGAGCCGCAGATGTTGACGAATCTGGCCAGCTGCTGCCGCTGATGCGAACTCTCCTCGCCTGAGGTCGAGTTGCTTTCTGCGCGAGATTGCGCGTGCTGCGAGCGCGGCGGCTTTCGCGAACTTGGGTAGCGTGTCTTGATCCGCTCCCGGTGCGGGCGGGAGCGGTGCGACCCCGCACTCGATACCGAGTTGCTCGCTCAGCCATTGACGGGCGCTCTCCATCGGCGCGGTTTCTCCGGCGAGTAAGACGCGAGATGGGTCCTCGGATCGCTGCGCGCGGTAGCTCGAAAGCGTGCGTTGCAGAGCGCCGCCCAGAAGAGCGCGACGCCCCGACTCCACCAGATCCATGCCGCCCGACACCGTTCTCGCAAACGTGCAGCGGCCGTTGGTGAGAACGGCAAAGTCCGTGTTCTTGGGGCCGACGTCGACCACGATCACCGTAGTGTCGGCAATTGCGTCACCCAGAAGCGCCCCGAGCCCGTCGAAAGACGCGGCCCCCACCGCGAGCTCTCGCGGATCGACGCCGGCCGCATTCAGTTCCTGAAGGCGAGCCGCGATGCTATTGCGAGGCGCTGCGGCCGCCATCAGTTGAATGGCGGATGCATCGTATCCGACCACTTGGTAGTCTACGATTGCGTCATCGATGTCGAAGGGAAGAAGGGCGCCCAGCTCACCCGGGAGCACCTCGGCCACCTTCTTTTCGACTCCGCGCGGCAGGTCCAAGAACCGCAGCGACGCGTACTCTCCGTTCAAAGATGCGATGATACGATCGGGTGCGCGCGATCCTCGCGCGAGTACCTGGGCCACTGCTGCAGCGAGTAAGTCCACATGTGACTCCGGCTCTGCCGAGAAAGGAAGCGCCGCTTCAGCGTATGCTTCCATCTCGGATCCGCGCAGCGTCGTCCTCAAAAAGGCGCCGCGAACCGCTCGGGGGGTAACCTCTAATCCCAGAACCAAAGACATCTCAATTCACCCGATAGTAGTGAAAGACGCCCAACCCCGGCATTCGGCCTGTGTTGGGTGGTGGCGGTACCCACCTGTCGTGAAAGTTGACGACCGATTCGATTCGAACTTGGGAACGACCGACCAATCCGGTGGCCTCGATCGTGAAAATCTGCGCAGCGGTTGCCAACGAGCGGGCGAGGGCCGTTCTCTGTTCGGCCGGAATCTCCACCGGACTGAAAATCAACTCGCTGTCCTCGCCCAGGAAACCGGTCAGCAATCCGTAGAGATCCTTTTCGCTGCCTTTGCCCTCGGCGAAGTCGATGAGGTCGGTTGGTCGGCTGAAGAGCGGGATGGGGATCAGCATCCGGATGGTGGTGAGAATCTGCGTGAACTTCAGCCCCTCGAGCGGATCCACGCATAGACTCACTTCGGGAGCGTAGGAGCAAATCCGCCCGAGAAGAACCTTGGGGTTGGCTTCGTTGATGTTCACGAGGCCCGAGGCGTAGATCGTCATGATTCGAGACTGAGGGTCGTTTGGAATCGGCTCGACGAACGTCGCCCAAAAATCGTCCGAGAAGCCGCGCACCAAATGCAACTCCTGGAGCGAGTCGAAGGCCGCATTCTTGTTCCGATACGAGTCGTCACGCATTTGATAGAACGAGTCGTCCTCCGTTCCGGTACCCCCGGTTCGCGTCACGCCAGCGCCAGGATCGAAATCGGTGCGCTGGATGTCTTGGTCCCACCAGTCGACGACCGCGGTAACTAGGTCGGTGCGGGTCGTGACCGTGCCGTTCTCGTCCTGTTTGTTGAAAAGCGCGTCGTATGGACTCTCGGGAAGGTATCCTCCCGTGAGAGAGAAGAGCTGGGTGGCCACGCTGTTTCGCGCGAGCTCCCCATCGAGGAACAACGGGTCATTGACGTTGATCTTGCCGTTCTCGCTGACCGCAACGACGTGGCATTCACCGGGAAGATCGTCGAACCCGACCGTGTCCCCGAAGTCGATCCCAAGCTGAACCAGTGTGCCCCGTTGGTCTTCAGGCGTGCAGAACGGTGACAAGAGCTCGTCGAGGAAGTTCCACACGGGCAGTTGCGGTGCCGGACGACCGGTGGCCGCTCTGTAGAGCGGATCGACGAAGCGTCGAACTTCTGGCTCCTTTGCGATCAGCAGACGCGAGAGATTGATGGCGCTCTTCGCCATGTATTCGGCCTGGAGCGCGTCCCTTTGCGACGTCGACACGGCAAATGCCGTACCGGTCGTCTCGTGCATGTCGGTGAGCATGACGGATAGAATCGCCACCGTCGCGATTGCGACTATGAGAGCCACGCCTTCCTCGGAGCGCCTGTTAGGCCGTTTCCTGCTCGTATCGTTCATGGATTGTAGTTCGCGTGATTGAGGGCGTAAGTGAGCGGAATGGTGACTCGCGTACCGAAGGTCTCGGTCTTCCCACGATGCCGCGGGTCTTTTGTCGACAGACGAATTCGCACTTGCGAGGGAAGTCGATTCGGCTGTGCGAGCACATCTTCGGTGTTCCAGGATTGGACCCAATCGCTGAGCAGTGGATCGAAGTATTCGAGATTGAACTCCTCGACGTCTTCGACGAGGATTTGTGACTTGCCACCACGTCGAGGATCAGAATCGATTCGATTCTGCTCGCGACGCGCGAGGACTTGTACCCCGGGCTCATCCGGATGCTCGGTCACGAAGTAACTGATCTCGTTCTGGTCGGACTCGCGCGCATTGCGATAGAGACGCCGATGTGAGAACGACGTGAAATCGATCCGATCGTCCTTGCCGTTGTCTTTCCCGACGAAGGCGGTCTCGACAACGCGCAGATCCATCGATGGGTTCACGTGCGTCGAAACGAACGCCATCGTGAGCTCACGTACCATTCGGTCGAGAGCCATGTGGACGATGCGCGAATGATCGACGTCTTCCTCTACCCGCGCCTTGTTGAGCGCAGTCTGAGAGAATCCGCCGTACACCATCGTCCCTACGAGCGCGAGAACCGTCACGGCCAGAATTATCTCCAAGAGCGTAAAGCCGCGCTTCATGGCGCCTCCTCGGATGTCGTGGTGTCGACCTGGGCGGGCTGCTCCGCAACGAGGTACTGGATGACGTCGAAGCCGCGCTGCGTTGGACCCTCGTCCCAGTGTACCGTCACCTTGGCCCTTCGCACCTGCTCTTCCAGAAACGGCTTCAGAATCGGGAACCCGATTTGAAGCGCCATCGTCGTCAGGTTTCCCGCTTGACCGGCGATCACCTCCTGAGGAGTTCCTCCTTGGCTGTTTACCTCGTCGTATGCTTCGGTGAGGCGCTGGTTCGATTTGTCCTTGTCACTCGTGCCATCATCCTCGTCACCCTGAGACCCGAGCTCGGGAAGGATGATTCGCTCGACGATCCATTCGCATTCGAAGCCATCGACCGGCGCGTGCTCGCAACAGTTGTCGCTGTCCTTCTTCTCGATCGCTGGAAGACCCTCGATCTGGATGACTTGCTCGATTTCACCCATCTTGCAGCGAGCAAGGGTCGCTGCAATGTTCTGCCGTCGAGCGCGCGCTGCTACGTTTGCGGCCCCGACCTCGCTCGAGAAGATCGCCGTTAGGGAAAGGCCGAGGATGGCGACGGCGATCATCACCTCCAGGAGTGTGAATCCGCGTCGGTTCACAGCGAATCCCTCACTTCTCCCTCGTCGTCCAGCTCATCGAGCGGCTCGTAGGCAAAATTGTGAATCCGTGCATCTCCCGTGAGCGGGTGGATCTCCACGCTGTAGACCGTCTCGCTCGAGTCGCTCAGCTGGATGACTGCGTGCTCCGTGACGCCGCCCGGAAAGAAATAGATGGCACCATCGCCGTCCGTTCGCGATTTGGTCTCATGCGGAGTGACCAACGCATGGATCACGATCCCGTCTCCAAGCGGTTGCGCCGCGTACTGTTTGAGCGGTTCGCCGTTTCGATTGGATATCGGCTGAAACGGGGACGTCGGTTTCACGTCGTTGAAAGGTGTTTCGAGACGGCTTCGGGCCAAATCCCAAGGATCGACCGCCTCCCCAGCATCGGATTCGAGTTGTTCTTCCGTCGCCAGAGTCACCGGCGTATCGGTTTCCTCGACCGCCATCGTGTTTTTCTCGAGGTCAAACTGCAATCGCGTGGTCGTTCCCTGCGTGAGCGAACGGCTGTATGCAAATCTGGCGGCGCTCGCTACCTTGAATGCCGACGATCGCAACCGCGTTCTCGTGATCGCGCCCAAGCCAAACGTCGCCCCTGTCATCACGATCGCGACGATCACGATCACCAGAATCACCTCGATGAGGGTGAATCCGCCGTTCGCTCGGTTGGGGACGGGTCGCTGCATGGCTCCCTAAATGTCGTCCTCGGTGTTGAATTCGAGGTCTTCTCCAGCAGAAATCACGGCGATGTCTCCGTCTTCGCAGCTGATCTGGAAAGGGGTATCCCATGCGTCGGTCGTTCTGCGAGTTCCGTCGAGATATCGCTCATTGACGAGATCTTCGACCGTCGGACAGTTTCTAGGGTGATCGGCTTTGTAGAGCATGACGGCGGAACGAAGCGCCTGAGCGTCGGTCTTGGTGGTCTTGATTCGCGCTTCTTCCAGACGCGGCAATAGCGCGACGGCAACCCCACCAGCCATCATCGCGAAGATCGTGATGACGATCATGATTTCGATGAGTGTGAAGCCCTCTCGGCTTGCCTTGCGAGCCAGTCGTCGGAGTTGGAGTTCGTCGGTCGTGTTGGGCATAGCGCCTCCAGTTGGCATCATTGAATGTTGTCGTCTTTCATTAGCGAGCCGCTTGGGCCCGCGGAAATCACTTCGGCTTCGTCCTCGAAGAGGCCGGGGCAGCGAATCGTGAGTGGTCGCCCCCATCCGTCCGTCGGCATCGACGCGAGGTAGTGTTTCTGCGACAGGGGAGGGTGCAGAAGCTCCGCTGCCGTGCTGGGACACCGTCCGACGTCCGCACGAAATCGATCGATCGCCTGCTTGACCTGCGCTACCGCAACATCGGTGTCTCGCACGCGGACTCGATGCCTCGTGTATCGCGTGAACTCGACGACGAGCACGAGAAGCAACAATCCGCCCAGCAAGGCTTGCCACCTGATGTTGCGGAACGCCCCTCTCCAACGACCGCCACGGCGTTCCCAGGGAAGCGAAACTCTCTCTCTTCGTACTCTTCGCGCCATCTCGAGCCCTCATTGAATCATCTCGTTGAGTTGCAGCAGCGGCATGAGAATGGCGAACGCGATGCCACCGACCACGACGCCCATGACGACGATCAATAAAGGTTCGAGGATGGAAGTCATCGCTCCAACTCGTACTTCGATCTGTTGGTCGTAGGCGTCTGCCACGTGCACCAGCATCTCTTCCAACTGTCCCGTGCGTTCGCCTATTGCAATCATGTGAGTCACGATCGGCGGAAACCTTTCCGCCTGTCGGAGAGGTTTTGCGATGCCTTCTCCTTCGCTCACGCTGGCTCGTGCATCCTCGACGACTCTCATGAGCTCCGTGTTGCCGAGGACGTTGCGCGTGATGTCCATGGCGGTGAGAACCGGAACACCGCTGGCGAGAAGCGTTGCCAGGGTCCGCGCAAAGCGCGCGACCGCGACCATGATGAGCAGCGGACCGAAGAGTGGGATTTCCAGGACCAATAGGTCCCACTTTCTTCGACCCTCGGCCGTGGCCTTCCAGCGTCGGAACCAGTACACGCCCCCCCCGATCAGGGCACCGAGAAGCCACCAGTAGTTGCTGAAAACGTTGCTCACCCAGATCAGCAAACTGGTGTACCAGGGGAGTGTTTGATTGAAGTTCTCGAAGATCGAAGTGACCTTCGGCACCACGACCGACATCATCAGGAAGAGAATGAGGACCACGACGACCGCCATGACGATCGGATACGCAAGCGCACCGCGGACTTTGCTCTGCAGGCGAGTCTGCTCGTCCAAGAACTCGGCGAGCCGCGCGAGAACTTCTTCCAGCGTCCCGGATGCCTCCCCTGCAGCCACCATGTTGACATAGAGCGAAAGGAAGATCTTGGGATGCGCCTTGAGCGCGTCGGCGAAATTCGCGCCTTCGTTGACTTGGTTGCGCGTGTCGGTGAACGCAGCCTTCAGCTCTGGCTGGTCGAGCTGCTCGATCAGTGCGCTGAGGGCTTCGACGAGAGGGACGCCCGAGCGGAGCAAGACGGAGAGCTGCCGGGTGGCAACGGCCACGTCCATGGCCGAGACGCGTCGAAACAGACGGCCGAAATCGATGTCGCGCGAGCCCTTACGCGCAGCCTCGGATTGCTCGAGGATCTCGGTGGCGAGGACACCGTCACGCTTGAGGACGGTGCGGAGAGCCTTCGCGCTGTCAGCGTCTCGGATACCCTTGACGGATTTTCCCCGAGCATTGATCCCTTTGTATGCGTAGACCGCCATTGCCTAGACCTCGGCGGCCTGGGTTGCCGCCAGCACCTCTTCGACGCTCGTGACGCCGGCTACGACTTGACGTGCGCCGTCTTCGCGCAGAAGCCGCATCCCCTGGTGCTGCGCAACGCGCTGAATCGTCTTCGCATCGCTGTTGTTGAGAATCTCTCGCCGGACCGGCTCGTCGATGATCATGAGCTCGAAGATGCCGATTCGACCGCGATAGCCCGTGTTGCTACACGCCTCGCAACCATGGTGGTGATAGAAGGTGAGCTCATCGGAGCCGGCGTCGGCAGGATTCGGCAACGTCGATGGGGTGCTGTGTCCGATCACGGTAGTCGCCGCCACTCTTCGAAGCTCGGCCAACTTCTCCTGAGCGCTGCTCGCATCGATGCCGAGCTCCCTGAGGTCTTGCTGGGTCGGTGTGTAAGGCGTCTTGCAGTGGTCGCAGAGCTTTCGAACCAGGCGCTGAGCGAGGACTGCCATTACGGACGACGAGATCTGATACGCCTGGATGTCCATGTCGACCAATCGCGTGATGGCACTAGGCGCGTCGTTCGTGTGCAACGTAGAGAGCACGAGGTGCCCGGTGAGTGAAGCGTGAATCGCGATCTCCGCCGTTTCGTGGTCTCGTATCTCGCCGACCATGATGACGTCGGGGTCCTGGCGAAGAAAGCTCCTCAGACCCGATGCAAACGTGAGACCTATCTTCGGTTGCACTTGCATCTGGCCGATGCCGCGCAACTCGTATTCGACGGGGTCTTCGGCAGTCAGTATGTTCTTTTCGGATGTGTTGATCTTGTTGAGACAGCCGTACAGCGTGGTCGTTTTGCCCGAGCCGGTGGGGCCCGTGACCAAGATGATTCCGTTGGGGCGCCCAATTAGGTGCTCTAGCTGATCCAGCTCACGCCGTGCGAACCCTAGATCGATCAAGTTCAGCAATACCTGTTCCTTGTCGAGCAGACGCATGACGACGCGCTCGCCCTTTGCAGTCGGAATCGTGGACACACGAACGTCGACGACCTTGCCGGCGATCTTCTTGGTGATGCGACCATCTTGTGGCAGACGCTTTTCCGCGATGTTGAGACCGGCTTCGATCTTGATGCGGCTCACGATCGACGAGAGGAATCCACGATTTGCTTCTTTGCGAGGAATGAGCCTGCCATCGACTCGGTATCGCACGATCACTTTCTCGTCGGTCGGCTCGATGTGGATGTCGGATGCTCGCTCCTTGACGGCGGTGTAGAACAAATTGTTGACCCAGCGAATCACCGGCGCCTCGTCGGTCATGTCGATCAGGTCACGCAGCTCCTCGACCTCTTCGCCTTCTTTTGCTTCGGCGAGGGCGGTTTCGTCTTTGCGCTCGTAGACCCGGTTGATTGCATCGTCGATGGTTTCTTCGGCTGCCGCGACGGGAATGATCGTCTTTCCGAGCAAGATTCGAAGGTCGTCGATGGGAAACGGATCCAGCGGATTGGCGATCGCAACCCGTACGCTCTCGTTCGTCTGTGACAGCGGTAGCAGATGATTTTGACGGGCGAAATTGATCGGCACCGTATCAATCAGGTCCTCCGGAATGAGCTCGGTGGCGATCTTCTCGAGGAACTCCATGTCGACTTCGTCGGCCAGCGCGCGAACGAGCTTGTCTTCCTCCACCGCATGGGTGGCAACCAAGAAGTCGGTGAGGTCGATGTCGCGGTCCGCCGCCGTTTCGAGCGCGTTCTCGAGCTTGTCCGGTTCGAGCGCACCGCGCCGAACGAGGATCTCACCGATGTAGCGTTGCTCGAAGCTCATTATTCCAAGCCCTCCATATCTCGGCTCGCCGGCTGTGGTTCCTCGACGACCGGCTCGGGCAAGGGGACGCTACCGGGCTCGTTGGCGTCTACGCTTTCCGCAGGGCCCTCGACGGGCTCGTCGGGCACGGTCGCCTCGTCAGGAGCCTCCGGCGCCCCGGGCTCCTCCGGTGCTTCCGGCTCGGAAGGGGCTTCGTCTTCTGTCTCTTCAACTGGGGGAGGTGGCGCTGAACCGCCTTCTTGTTCGTCCGCCGCCGTTGACGGTGCCGAGCTCGCAGATGCCGGTTCTCCGGTCTCCATCTCTTCGATACCGTTCGGCCCGATGACGACCGTCTCCTCTTCTCTCGGTTGCGGCGCTCTATATGCACCAATCGGCGCACGCGGAACGTGATCCGGTGGAGGCTCGAGCTCCGCGGCCTTTGCTAGAAGGATTTCTTCTTCCACACCATCGATTTCGTTGACGATCTCGGCGACTAGACCTCGCGTTCGCGAGTAGTCGATATGGGGCTCGAACTTGTCTTCTCCGAAGACGAAGTATCGATCGATCATTTGCTGACGCTCCTGCATCTTGCGCTCGAAGATTTCGCGGAGGTCGCCCGGGTCTCGAATGATGTACGGAGTGAGGATGAGGAGGAGGTTGGTTTTGCGCTTCTGCTTGCTGGTCTTTCGGAAGAGTGCGCCCAGAATCGGGATGTCGCCGAGGACCGGAACCTTGTCTTCCTTGTTCTGGATGGCGTCGCGCATGAGGCCGCCGATGACGATGGTCTGCTGGTCACGCACCATCACTTCCGTGCGCGCGGTGCGCCGATTGATCGAAACGACGCCCAGAGTGCCAGAGGTTGCACCCTGCTCCGAAATCTCTTCTTCGATCTCGAGTCGCACCTCGTTGTTTGCATTGATGTGCGGTGTGACTCGGATCGTCGTGCCTACGTCCTGGCGTGCGACGCTTCCGAGGCCACCGGCCAGACCCGCCAAGCTGCCAAGATCCTGTCCGCCTGCAGACGCCTGGGCCAAAGCGCCCAAGCTACCTGCGCCTGCAAACGTGCCCGGGGCGACGCCATTGGTCTGCAGCGGGATGTTTTCACCGACGCTGATCTCAGCTTCGGTATTGTCGATCGCGATGATGTGCGGCGTCGAAAGCACGTCGGCATCTCCGGATTGCGCCAGCGCCGTCACGACTACGCCGAACCCCGGGACAGAAAAGCCGACGAGCTGCTGCGAGTTCTCGATTGTCGGCCCTCGAACGCCAAGCGCCAGGCCCGTCAAGTTGTTCTGAGTGATGTCGATGGACGAAGGAGCGTTGAAGCCGAAGAGGGAAAGCGAACCGTCCGTCGGAAAGTCCCCCGCGCCTCCGTGGAACGAAAATCCGAGCTCCGACGAGCGCTCGATTCCGAGCTCCATGACGACCGCCTCGATGAATACCTGCTTTCGCGGCGCATCGAGCCGCTCAATTACCTTCCTCAGTGCGGTGTAGTCGTGAAGCGAGGACGTGATGACCAGCGCATTCGAAGGCTCGTATGCGGTCACGGCGATGGCGCCCTCGAAGAGCGTCCCGGTCGCCACAGGCGTGGCCGCGGGCCGCTGCGCCTGCCCCCCCCTAGCGCCCCCGGCGGCTGGCCGTGTGGTTGAAGCGCCGACCAGTGACGTGAGCGCTCCCGCGATGTCGGTTGCGGCGCCGTGCTGTACATAGTGCACATGGATGCGCCCCTCGCCTTCGAGGGCCACGTCGAGCTGACGAATCATTTCCAAGATGCGTAGGTACGCTCGCTCGGTAGCGATGATGATGAGCGAGTTGGTACGCTCATCCGCGATGATGTTCCGGATGGTCGACTCGGCGGTCACGCTCCCAACCAGCGCGGCGTCGGCCTGCGCACCCGCTCTTGGCGCCGTTCGCGCAGCGGGGGTGGATGACGCTCCAGCGGCCGTGTCCGCTGGAAAGATCTCCAACAAACGGGAAGCGAGCTCTGCGGCGTTCGCATAATGGATCGGTTCGATCCAGGTCTGCGTACCGCTCCGGGGGAGATCGATGGCGGCGACGAGGCGCAGCATGCGACGGATTTGAGCCCCGGTGTCGGTGATGATCAGCATGTTCGTCGGGCCGTACGAAGTGATGTTTCCCGAGGCCGATTTGAAGCGTCCGAGAAGATTGGTGACATCTTCTGCAGAAACGTTCTCGAGATGATGGATGCGGGTGATGTAGCGATCGGATGCCGGCGTCGGACTGCCATCCTCGTAGAGGGGAATCGTCTGCTGTTCGATGTTGGTCGTTTCTACGATCTTCAGGTACCGGCCGGAGGGCACGACCGTAAACCCATTGACTTCGAGCACGGATAGGAATGCCTGGTAGGCCTCTGCGACGGTTACCTTGGTCGGCGCGAATACCGTAGCTTTGATCGAACGGAGCTTGGTCGGAAGAATGAAGCGTCGCCCCGTCATGTTCGAGATCAGACGCACCAGATCTGGAAGCTCTGCGTCTTCGAGGTTGAACGTCACCCGGGTCCTCGGCGACATCGGTTGGAACTCGACGCCGGTCTCGAACTGCGGCAAGTCGTTCTCGAGCTCGGGGGATTCCTCTGGGGCAGCCTGGGCCTTGGGTTCCGCCGTCGGAGCAGGCCGCAAGGGCAACGGTGCGCTTGGAATCCGGGCCGGAGGAGTTTCCGGCGTGGCTTTGTCTTGCTGAGCTGTCGCTGTCTGTCCCGTGCTCAGCAGCAGCGAGCCAACGACCAAGCAAATGAGCTGTTTTCTAGAAGTCACGATTCATTCCCCGCCTGAGGTCCCAAGGTGGCGCATCATTCAATGTTGTACTCGATGGTCATTTCGTTGTTCTGTCGTTTCATCGCCAGCGAGAGCTGGTCCGCGGTCCGCAGTCGCGAATACGCTTCGAGCGCTGTGTCTGGGCTGGTCATGCTGAACCCGTTGATTGTGCGGAGCATGTCGCCATTCCGAACGCCTAGCCGTCCGAGCAGACTGTTGCGGCGAATGCCGTAGAGCTTGACGCCGACGACTCTGCCGTTCTCTTCGTGCGGAATGACGCGCGCCGCGCGCATCAGGCTACCCTGATTGGCCAGAGCCTTGTCGACCAGACTACGCTGGATTCTGAACTTGGTATCGCTGATCTTCTCGATACCCTGGTCGAGGTCGGCGTCGCTGAGTCCCGCGTTGCGCGCGTTCGCTGGATCGGTCGGAGCGGGGGCGGGGTTGCTCGCGACGGCGGGAGTGCGTGCCGAGGCCGCGTCTTCTTCCTCGAACATGAGCAGTTGGCAGGCTCCACTCGAGCTGCTGACCACCACGCTCGACGGGTAGACGGCCAGGATGCGAGAGCCGTCTACGGTCGATCCCTCGCGATAGAGCATCGTCTTGCCTACACTCGATCCAGCGATCGCAGCGAAGGACCAATCCGGATAGCCCGGGCTCATCACCGAGCCGACTAGGCGCAGCTTGCTCGTGCACTTGGCCGGAGGCCGACTCGGATCCCATTCGGCGAGCGGCTCCCCATCGGCGCCGATCGCGACCTCCGGAATTGGCTCAGCAGTGAGGTCGCCGCGGGTCGAGTCGAAGATGTTCCTGCGAAGAATGATGGCAGCGTCGTGCTTGCGCGGGAACGCGCTCGCAGCTGCGGTGGCCGGCCTACCAACAGCCGCGGTCGCCGCCGCATCGACAGTGAGCAACTGTGATGCCAGCACGCGCGTCGCCCCCTGGGCCAGGAAGAAAGCGCAGCACGCCAGCGTTGCGAAGATGATCGCCACTGAGAATCGGTTTTCGCGCGGAGTTGCCACCGAGGTTCACTAGAGCAACCGCCGTGCCGAACTCAATTGACGGAAAGCCCAATGATTTCGTGCCTGCAGGCACAGTTCATGCGCCTGCCTGTAGACAAGGTGACGAGCCAGAACCCGGTCATTTGACAAAATGACAGAAGAGGAGGGCGTCGGCTGTTCAGCCGAGCTCCTCGCCCTTTTCGGCGCCGAGCTTTCGATAGATGGTACGGGCTGAAATTCCGAGGAGTTGCGCTGCCAGTTGTTTGTCGCCCGCCGTGTGTTTCAGCGTCCCATGGATCACGCTTCGTTCGACCTCACTGAGAGGCGTGCCGACGGGAAAAGCGAATGCGTCGAGCTGAGGTTCTGCGCGTGCAACGGGGTCGGGCAGATCGGCCAGCTTGATCACGCCACTCTTGTTCAGAACCACCGCACGCTCGATGACGTTCTGCAGCTCCCGCACGTTGCCCGGCCAGTCGTAAGCCACGAGTTGTTGAACGGCGTCGCGCTCGATTGCAAGAGAGTCCTTGTGGTTCTTTCGGCAGTAGGTTTCGACGAAGTGTTCGGCGAGCAGCGGAATGTCGTCGCGTCGCGCTCGCAGCGGCGGACTGGTGAGCGCGATCACGTTGAGCCGGTAGTAGAGATCTTCACGAAACTCGCCAGTTTCCACCGCGGCTCGAAGGTCGCGATTGGTTGCTGCGATCAAGCGGAAATCGGCTTGCTTCGTGTGCCCGCCCACAGGTTGGTATTCCCCTTCCTGAAGAACCCGAAGCAGTTTCACCTGCACGGCTGCGGAAAGCTCGCCGATCTCGTCTAGGAACAACGTGCCGCCCTCGGCCTCGGCGATACGGCCGTCCCGACGCGCCACGGCGCCCGTAAACGCCCCTTTTTCGTGGCCGAAAAGCTCGGACTCGACGATCGTCTCCGGGAGCGCGGAAAGGTTGACGCCGACGAACCTGCCCCTCCCGCTGCGTTCGTGGATGAAACGCGCCAGAAGCTCTTTGCCCGTCCCGCTCTCACCCAGAATGAGCACGTTTGCAGATGACGGCGCCGCCTGTGTTGCGATCTCGAGCGCGGCGCGCAGTGACGCCGCCGACCCGACGATGCTTCGGTCGCTCAGCTGGGACAGCTGCTGCCGAAGGTCTTTGTTCTCGACGACGAGTTGGTGACGTTCCGCCGCCTTGCGGACGGTCTTGACCATCTGAATTCGCTTGAGTGGCTTCTCGACGAAGTCGTACGCGCCCGCTCGCATTGCCTCCACCGCTTTTTCGACCGTCCCAAACGCGGTCATCAAGACGACCTCAGCGTCGGGCACCACAGTCTTGAGTGCTTTTACCAGCTCGATGCCGTTCATGCCCGGCATCATCAGATCGCTCACGACGACATGAACAGGGTTGCGCCGACAAATTTCGAGCGCCTTCTGGCCGCTCGTTGCGGTCAGCACGCTGAATCCCTCTCTCTCGAAAATGCGCCGGAGCGAGTCGATGTTCGGCGCCTCGTCGTCGACCACGAGAACCGAGATTTGGTTTGAATCGACCATGCCAGACTCCGTGACAACTAACTTTGCCACTATGTCAGGCGATGACAAGTCGTCCAAACTTTCTGTCACGAGGTAATTAGCTGTAATCACTGCGTTTATCTCCGGAAAGGCGTTGCCGGGGGCAAGGGCATCGCCGGAGACGGATGCAAGCGGCGGGCCAGCTCAGAAGAGCAAGGGGAGCTGAGGGCCCTTTGGAGGCTCACGGGCCGGAGGCGCCGGAGCGGTCTCTCCGCTTCGATGATCGAGTCCGAGACGGTCGCAATGGCTCGCGAAGAGCTGGTCGATCAGTGCCCAGCGCGGGCCCTGGCCAAGCATGCGCGAGCCAAAGCGGCTGTCGCTCGACGCGCCGCCCCGAGTATCGCGAATCGCGTTCATCACTTTGTTGCGTCGCAAGGGAAGGGCCTCTTTCAGTCGCGCCTCGAAGATTGGACCCACTTCGCCCGGAAGCCGCAGCATGATCTTGAACGCGCTCGTTGCGCCCGCCTCCCGAGCTCGTTTCAATATCTCCGGGACCTGCTCATCGTTGAGACCAGGAATGATCGGCGCGACGGCAACGGCGGTGTCGATTCCCCCATCCGACAAGATTCGGATCGTCTCGAACCGCTTGCTCGGAGGGCTGGCATACGGTTCGATCACCCGTGCAAGCTCGTCGCGCGCGAAGGGAATGCTCAGGGCCACACGACACCCAGCGACGCGCTGTAGATCCTGAAGCACGTCCAGGTCGCGCCGCACCAGCTTGCCCTTCGTGATGATCGACACGGGGGTCGCATGCTGCGCCGCGACCTCCAGACAACCGCGTGTGAGCTGATAGTGCGCTTCGATCGGCTGGTAGCAGTCCGTGTTCCCCGAAAATGCGATGAGCTCGCGCTTCCAAGAACGGCGACGCAGGGCTTCCTGCAGACGCTCGACGATGTTCGTCTTGACGACTATCTGCCGCTCGAAATCCGTACCTGCTCCAAAGCCCAAATAGGGATGACTTGGGCGAGCGTAGCAATACACACAGCCGTGAAAGCATCCCCGATATGGATTCACACTCCAGCGGAAGCCGACGTCGGGGCTCTCGTTCTCGGAGAGCGCGCTCTTCGCCTGCTCCTCGTGCACGCGGAGATCGGCCGGTGGGGGCGCCCCCTCCCACTCGATGTAGGCGGCTTCAAAGCGATTGGGAGGATTGCTACGTGACTGCGGCACTGAACAAACGAATAGTATCAGAAGCTGCGGAGCAATGCCAGAGCCAGCATTCGCGTCGCGTGATGTGCCACCGGAGGGCGGCTCGCGACGGGCGTGCTCGCGATTGGGGCCCGCTCGGCCGTCTCTCTACGACTCCGTATGTCTAGCCTCCCGCCCAATCGCTGTGCTGCCCATCGCGAGCCGCCCTCCTCTGTACGCGTCGATGTACACACACTGTCACTGACGCTGGCACCGGCGCTGCCACTGGCTGTGACGCTGCCGCTGCGGGTGAGACTGCCGTACGAAGGGGCGCGGGCAAACGCGATGTGGGGTGGAGTCGACGTCGCGAATGACAATCGGCAAGGAAGCAACCACCTCCGATTGGCGTGAGCGCCGAGGCGAGGCTTGCGTGACCTCCGGCCCCAAGTCCCACCGGTCACAATTGCAAGCCGAGCCGTTCGACGGAACCCCGCGACGCGTTTGCCCGCGCCCCGATCGTTCAGCGCCAGTGCCCGCGCCAGCGTCAGTCTGCGTAGGGGATGGATTCGCAGGCTTCGTGGGCGCCTTGCCATCTCATGAGCGTCGTCTCCGGCTTGCCGTCCGCGTCGTAGCCGATCACGGCGTAGGTCAGCCCGCTATCCTGACCCAAGTACTGAAGATCCAAGTTGATCATCTTCACCCAAGTTCCCGTATTGACCAGGATGCGATTGTTGGGGAGTTGCAAGAATCGCGGACCGTGACTGTGGCCGACGATCAGAGTGTGCGCGCCACGGATCTTGTTGAGCGCATGAATCGCTCGCTCGTCGTAGCCACCTTTCGTGACCTCGAGGACCTCTTCTCGAACCAGACGCGGAAAATTCATGATGCGGTGGCGCCAAGCCCGGATCGTGAAGACGCGGTGCCGGAGAAAGTAGACGGTGGAGCGCCAGAGGAACTTGAAGACGAAGCCCGGATCCAAGAGCGCGGACGACCAGAGAAATCGCCTCAGCGGCTGGATGCGATCGATGTGGCTTCGGATCTCCTTGAGTGGATTCATCACTTCGAGAATCCACAAGCTACCCCATGGCAGCGCCAGAATTTCGGTCCCGTCGCGTCGAGTACGGGTCATCTGGGAGTAGTCGACTCGGTGAATCCGCTCGAACTGGTGGCCGTGACGAATCTGGATGCCCTCAGGCAAGTAGTACGTGTCGGAGGAAGTCACGAAGTGCACGCGCTCCGCAGCGTTCCCCGGGGCCACGTATCGAAGAAAGATCTCTTGCACACCGGCGAACCAGAGCTCGAGGTCGTGATTTCCTGGCAGGTACGTCATGCGGTTCGTAGGCTTCTGCAGAAACTCCCGAATCGCGTGCACGAACTTGGGATGCCCTTCGAGGCATTGCTGAAGCTTGGCGATGGCTATCTCTTCGGTGACCTCGGTCGGCCACTCGTCGGCGATCTTCACTTTGAGAAGATCGAAGATGTCTCCGTTGAGGATCAGCTCGATGCTGCCGTCGCGACCACTGAGCCGCTCATAGTAAGCGAGGAGCTCGACGAACCGGTCGTCGTGGATGAAGTCCTCCAGAGGGTTTAGTTGTCCGCGTCGGGTTCCCGTCCCGAGATGCAGGTCGCTGAGAACGAGCCGAAGCAAAGTCACCGTCGCTCGAGGTTACGCAAACCCCGGCGATGGGCCAGCTTCTTACAATCCGCTCGATTTGAGGCTTTGATTCTGCTCTTCGGTCAACGGAAGGTGCAGCCCGCATTCGCGTGTCTTGCCCAAAATTCGGCCGTCGCGCGGATCCATGTCGTCGGTGGTTGGAATTGTGGAGTGGTGGTCACCAATCGAACGGTAGCCTTCCTCGAACATCGGATGGTACGGTAGATCGAAGCGCTCCATGTACTCCGTCATCTCTTCGCTCGTCCAGTCGAGCACAGGATGGATCTTGATGCGACCGTCCTGCCGATCGATCCGGCGCAGTCCCGCGCGATGCTCCGTCTGTTCGGAGCGCAGGCCGGCCATCCAAGCAACAGCATCGAGCTCGCGAAGGGCGCGTTGCATGGGCTCGACCTTGTTGATCTCCAGGTAGCGTTTCACGCCTTCATCGCCTTGCTCCCAGAGCCTGCCGTACAGTGCCTCCTGTCGCGCCGGTGACATCGCGGCTGAGTAGAAGCGAACGTCGAGATCCAAGCGTTTGATGAGCGCTTCGGCGAACTGGTACGTTTCGGGAAAGAGGTAGCCTGTGTCGACGCAGATGACAGGAGTGCGGGGCGAGACGCTGTGCACCAGGTGTAACATCACCGCCGATGTGGCTCCGAAGCTGGTCGACGCGATCAGCTTGTCGCCGAACCGATGCGACGCCCATTCGATGAGCTCTTCGGCCGTGGACGTCTCCAAGGCTCGATTCGCTTGATCGAGGTCGGGATCGACTGAGGCTGCGCGGACGACTTCCATGCGTTTGGACTAACTTGACAAGTTTGCTGCGGGTTTGCAACGCGTCCAGTGGCGAAGCACCATTCTAGATCTAAAATGCCGCAAATCAGGTCGAATTATCCAACCTCGAACCCGCTTTATTCTTGATTGATTAACTCGTGAATCACCGCAGCGTGACGAATTCCTCGGCGGAGCTCGGGTGAATGCCGATGGTCGCGTCGAATTGGGCCTTCGTGACTCCCGCCTTCATCGCAACCGCTAGGCCCTGGATGATCTCCGCCGCGCCGTGCCCGGCCATGTGGCAGCCGACTACCCGGTCGTTCGATGCGTCCACGACGAGCTTGACGATGCTGTGCTCCTTGCGACCGCTGAGGCTGAGCTTCAACGGCGTGAAGACGGACTTGTAGACGCGCACGTCCTGGCACCGGTGCCAGGCCTCCGCCTCGGTCAGCCCGACGGTTGCAAGCTCGGGCTGGCAGAAAACGGCGGTGGGGATGTTGGCGTAGTCGATTCGGTACTGACCCTCGCCGAAGAACCGATGTGCGAAATGCATTCCTTCCGCGAGAGCGACCGGTGTGAGTTGCACATGATCTGTGACATCTCCGACGGCGTGGACGGACGGCACGGAGCTGGTGAAGTCCTCGTCGACCACGATGCCACCGCGTCGACCCATCTCCACCCCGAGCTCCTCGAGTCCGAGTCCTTCGACGTTTGGTTCACGTCCGATCGCGAATACTGGGAAGTCGGTTTCGAGCCACTCCCCGTTGCTGAGCTTCGCCTCGAACCCCGCGTCGACTTTTCGTAACTCCTGTACCTGGGTGTTCAAGACGATCCTCACTCCCTTGACTTCGAGCTCATCGTGCAGATGACATCGCAAGTCACGATCGAACCCGCGCAGGATCTCCTCACCGCGGTGAACGAGGACGACTTCGACACCGAGCGCACAGAAAACCGAACCGAGCTCGAGCGCGATATAGCCGGCGCCGACCATCATGACCCGCTTTGGCAGCGTCTCGAGTGAGAACACGGCATTCGAGGTGAGGGCGTGCTCCCGTCCCTCGATCTCGGGCAAGATCGCTTTTCCGCCGGTCGCGATCAGAATTCTTCGAGCCGTGGATCTGACCCCCCCGACCTCGACCGTGTGTGCATCCAAGAGTCTCGCGCGGCCATGGATCGTTTTGACCCCTGCACCCTCGAGCAGTCCTTCGTAGATTCGGTTGAGACGTGCGATCTCGCGATCCTTGTTCTGCCGCAAGACCGCCCAGTCGAAACGGGCCTCGTTCGACCATCCGTAGCCCTCGGCATCTCGCAAGTCGTAGGCAAAATGAGACCCATACACGTAGAGCTTCTTCGGGATGCAGCCGACGTTGACGCAGGTGCCGCCCATTCGGGCCTCTTCGGCGATCGCGACCCTCGCTCCGAGCTCGCTCGCGACGCGAGCCGCCCTCACGCCGCCGGAGCCGCCACCCACGACGAAGAGGTCGTAGTCGTATTTACTCATCTTCGCTCACCTCGAGTCCGTGGCCTGACGTATGGCTGAGCCGTGTCCGGATTACCAGCTCGCGAACTCGCGGAGCGCTGCAGGCGCGGAAAGCTCCGTGCAGCCACCCTGCAAGAGGGTCATCGCGCCTTCCTGGGTCACGCCCACGTAGAGCTCCCGCGAGGAATCGGGTACGAGACCGACGAGCCTTTCGCTCACGTCGGTCTTGGCCAGGAGCGCGTTCAGAGCGCGAACCAAAGCACGCACGGCGACGGTTCCTAGCTCGGCGTGCTCGTCATCTTCGTCGGTCACCGCGCTGAAGTGCTCTCCTGCCCGGAGCACCAATGGCCCATCATCGGTCCCGATGCGCTGCAGCTTCACGGGGGCGATCTCCGGGTTCAGACTGGCCAAGTAAGACACGAGCTGATGCGCGCTCACCGAGAAGTAGTCATTGTGCATGAAGAACCGGTCGCTCTTGCGACGGCGCGCGGCAATGGACGCATCCTCGGTGCCTCGGTAGTACATCTCGAGGATGTCCATTCGGCGGGAGTCGATCCGCGAATCCTCGAGGGTCGCCGTGATTGCCGATAGCTCGCTGATGTCGAGCTCGCACGCAAGGCCAGCCGCATGCAGCAAGCGCACGAAATCCTCATCGCGCTTCGAGTAGGTTGTGCGCTCGTCACGAGGATGCAGTCCTTCGGCCAGCAACTGGACCGGCTCTTTCAGCGACGCTGTCATGACCCCCTCGTAATTCAGTGTTCAACAAATGGAGAAAAAGGTCGACCATCTGACAGCAATCGTCGGGCGATCAGCCCGAATCAGCGGCAATTGGGCCGATCGAATCCGGTGACCCGCACAGTTGTTCACCATCGCCGCCTAGGGCGGGTCTTGCCGGCACAGCACGAACCAGGCCGACATTGGCCGACCCGCTTTGAAGGCTCGGCCGATCGACACGTGCGTCGAGACGCCGCGCAGGACGTCCTGCGTGCCGTTGTACACGAACCGCGACAAGCGGGCTGAATTCGGACGGATGGGCGGCCAGTGCTCGGGGCGCTTCGATGGAAGCCTCAGATAATCCACGAGAACCTCGCCCTCCACCTCGAACGGATAGGCCACGAAGTAGCCGGGGCCGACCGCCGTTTCGACGAAGCTGCCTGCCCGATTGTATCCCCAGAGCTCGGTCTCGCAGTCCGGAGCGGGGCGCACGAACGCTTTGGCGAAGCGGTTGAACAGGGGCAGGGAGTTCTTTCCTTCGTGAACCACCTCTTGCATCGGATCTCGGTGGACCGGGACGAGATCGGCCAGGGTGATCGGTCGCCGCCCCTTTGCGGCATCGAAGAGCCGAGCCTGATGCGCCCGACCCAAGGTCCGAATCTCCGCGACTCGTGCCGACGCCTCGAGCGCATCGAGATGTGAGGCGACGGCGGCCAGATCTGGCGATTCGACGCGCAGCAGCTCACGCAGGCTCACCATGACGAACCTATGTCCGAACCGAACGGGACGAGCAACTAGCGAATCCTGCGATGCCCATGGATTCCGACCAGCCGGGTGGTATCGACTCGAAGTGACAGAAGGAGCGTGAACAGGCGCCGTGAAGTCTCCAGATCCAGGCCGAAGGGGCGCAGCGCCCGCTTGAGCACACGTCCTGCCCGGTCGTGCGTCACCTTCTTCGCCATGTCGAGCGCCTCCATCTGATTGAGGCCGTCGGACTGGGCGATCTGGCGGACGATGTCGATGTACTCGTTGATGTGCTCCGAGAGTATCTCGTGTGGAATCGTGACGACGCCCAACTCGCCGTCCTCGTCGGTCCGAAAATCGAGGATGAACTGCTGCTCCGTCACGCTCAGCCGGAGTGTCGTGACCTCGGCGACGCCAATCCTGGCCTTCGACAGGAGCTCCCGGGTGTTCGCTTCCCATTCGACGTGCTGGGCTTCGGAGCCGCGTTCCAGCGTGCGCTCGTCGATGACCACCGTGCTCAACGCCATGTGGCGACCATATCAGCTTCAACTGGCTCTGCATCTCGTGCCAGTTGGCTGCTATGGTCGGGCGGTGGCACCGGATCTGAGTCAACGGCGAAACGAAATCGTCTATCGGTGGGACCTCGACAAGACCTACCTGCGAACCGAGTTCGATACGCTACGCGACCTCGTACGCACCGCTTTCGAGCCGGCGTCACGCAAGCGTGCCTATCCCGGCGCCGCCACTCTGCTTCGGGAGATTCGCAGCACCGACCCTGCTGCCATCTTCATTCTTTCCGGGAGCCCGGAACAGATGAGGAGTGTTCTCGAGGCCAAGCTGAGACTGGATGGCATCCGTTGGGACGGCTTCACTCTCAAGCCCAGTCTGCGCAACCTCGTGCGCGGCAAGTTTCGATTCGTTCGCGACCAGCTCAGCTACAAGCTGACGGCGCTGCTCCGCTCGAGGACGAACGTGTCGCCTGAAACCGACGAGATCCTATTCGGTGACGACGCCGAGGGCGATGCGTTCATTTACTCACTGTACGCCGACATCGGCGCCGGTCGGGTGAGCCAGGAGCTGCTCATGAAGATCGCAGAGCTCGCGGAGGTCTACCCCGAGGACATCCCAGAGCTGGTCCGGATCGCCGCTCGCGTGCCTCGCTCCGATGCGGTGCGTCGAATCTTCATCCATCTCGAGCGTGTTTCTTCGACAGCGGGATTCGGCGATTTCGGGCGGAGGGTGTGCCCGTTCTACAACTACTTCCAACCCGCTTTGGTCCTGCTCGAGGACGGAGCGCTCGATGCACAGGCAGTCTTGCGTGTGGGCGCTGACCTGGTGGTCGCCTACACGTTCAATCCCGAGGTTCTAGTCGCCAGCTTCGATGATCTGTGTCGACGCGGCTACCTCAGCAAGAAAGCCGTCGATCGAATCGCCGAGCTCTCCCAGACGATCGAGCCTTCGACGTTTGGACAGGCATCCGGACCTCTGCAGGCTCTCGTCCGCGCGATGGCTGCAGCACGCGACGAGCTTCCCGATGAGGTCCAGGTGGATGCGGTCAAGGAAGACTATCTCACGCTTTTTTCCAGAGACCGGGCGCGCGCCAAGGCAGCCAAGCGACGCGCGCTCTGGACTCGTGACAGCCCTTAGTCGTCGCTTTCAGCAGGCAGCATTTCGAGGGCATCCGCTGCGAGCTCGCCGAGCGTAGTCTTGGTTTCGTCTTCGAAGTCCTCGATGACCACCACGCGTGAGTCACTCAAGAATCGCTCGAGATCGGGAATCGCATCCGGGTCCTGAAGCTGCGCCAGTGCCTCGATGGCAGCGGCCACCACGTCGGCGCTCTGATGATCCAGAAAGCGACGAAGGAGCGGCAATGCGCTCGGCTCCGCGATCTCGGCGAGCACCCAGGGGAGCTCGGACATCGCTAGCCCGTCGGCGCCGCGGTCGAGAGCCCTTTCGATGCCTCGCGCAACCTCTGCGTATCTCTCGTACCCTAGGTCTCGAAGGGCTTCGCCCGCCGCCACACGGACGCGAGGTTCGGCATCGTTCAGGATCGCGATCAAGGCGTCGGTCATCTGCGGCCCAGGGACCTGCGCACAGAGATCGGCCAGCCGCTCCAGGCGCATCGTGCCTTCTCGGCGATCCTCGAGTTGAAGCGCCCGCTGCGTTTCACGTTCGAGCAAGCCGGTCAGCTCCGCGGAGCCTTTCTTCCGAAGCAACGCGGACTCGGCCTCTCGAAGAGCGCGGTCGGCGTCGAATATGCGCTGGAGCTCATCTGGAAGTGACATCGTTTGAACCGTCCTTTGGGTGGTGTGCGGCCGCCGAGCGCATGGGCTCGAGCTCGCGGAGCAGTGATATTACACGATCCACTGGATCCCCGGATTCCTCGTCTCGGTAGCGCCGCGTGAGCTTCATGTCCGGCGAAAGGCTCCAGCCGGCGCCGGGGGTTGCCACCAGGGGCATCAACTTCGCGGGGTCGAGCGGTGTATCTTCCCGCAGATGTAGGGTGACACGCTTCCGCTCGGCTTCACAGCCGAGCGCACGGAGCTCCCGGAGCGGCGGCTTGAGCGACATGACACGCACGAAATCGCGCGCCTGGCTGGGGGGAGCTCCGAAGCGCTGCTCCATCTCTTCCGCTAGATCCTCGATGGCCTGTTCGTCGACCGCCGTGGCGAACCGGCGATAGAGCGAGAGCCGCAGCCCGATGTCATCGATGTACTCCTCGGGGAGGTAGTGCTCGAGCTCGACGGATAGCTCGGGGTCGACCTCCTGTTGAACATGGTCCCCCTTGAGCTCGGATACCGCCTGGTCGAGCATCTGGACGAACATATCGAATCCTACCAGTGCAGCGTTTCCGCTCTGCTCCGAGCCGAGGAGATTTCCTGCGCCTCGAAGCTCCATGTCCAGCGTCGCGACTCGGAACCCGGCGCCGAGCCCCGAGAAGCGCTCGAGCGCTTCCATGCGAACGCGGGACTCCTCCGACATCTGGCTCGGTGGCGGCGTGATCAAGTAGCAATACGCTCGCTGATCGGATCGTCCGACGCGTCCTCGCAGCTGATAGAGCTGGGCGAGGCCGAGTGTGTCCGCTCGGTCGACGAGAATCGTGTTGGCACGCGGAATGTCGAGGCCGCTCTCGACGATGGCAGTCGAGCAGAGCACGTCGTATGAACCCTCGACGAAATCGGTCATTGTCTTGTCGAGCAGAGCTGGCTTCAACTGGCCGTGGGCGACGGCGATTCTCGCGTTCGGCAACAGCTCTTGCAGTCGTTGCGCGCGCTCGTAGAGGCCTTCGATGCGATTGTAGACGAAGAACACTTGTCCACCGCGGCTGAGCTCCCGCTCTACAGCCTCCTTGATGAGATGATCGTCCCAACGGCAGACGAACGTGCGCACCGCGCGGCGGTCCTGGGGCGCGGTCGTGATCAACGACAGGTTCCGCATTCCGCCGACGGCCAGTTGTAGCGTTCGTGGAATCGGTGTCGCACTGAGCGTGATCACGTCGACATTGGTTCGAAGCTTCTTGATGCGCTCCTTGTGGGTGACACCGAACCGCTGCTCTTCGTCGACTACCAAGAGACCCAGCTTGGCGAAGTGCACGTCCTTCGAGAGAAGTCTGTGGGTTCCGATGACGACGTCGACCCTTCCGTCCTTGAGTGCGCTCAGCACCTCGATCTGCTTGGTGCGCGCGACGAATCGCGAGAGCACTTCTACGCGAAGGGGGTAGCCATCCAAGCGCGACGAGAAGGTTCGGTAGTGCTGCTGGGCGAGGACAGTCGTCGGACAGAGCACGGCGACCTGTCCGCCGCTCATCGCGACCCTAAACGCCGCGCGGAGCGCGACTTCCGTCTTACCGAAGCCGACGTCGCCGCAGACCAGCCGGTCGGTTGGTTGCGGCTCTTCGAGATCAGCCATGACATCGCTGATCGCCTTCTCCTGGTCGCGCGTTTCCTCGAAAGGGAACGTCGCCTCGAACTCGGCGTAGGCCGTTCCGGCGGGTTCAATCGGCTCGCGGCGCGCGGCCGTGCGCTCGGCGTAGAGCTTGAGAAGCTCCTCGGCCATTTGCTGCACTGCCTTTTGGACCTTCCCCTTCTTCGTTGCGAACGTCGAGCCTCCAAGGCGGTCGAGCTTCGGCTGATGCCCCTCGGCTCCTTTGAACTTCTGGATGACTCCGAGACGTGTCACAGGGACGAAGAGCTTGTCGCCGCCGGCGTATTCGACGACCATCACCTCGACGGTCTGCGGTGTTCGACCGTGAAGTCGGTCCAATGCGGTGAGGCTCAGCGACTTGTGTTGGAGTCCTAGATATCTTCCCACTCCGTGGTCGACGTGAACCACGAAGTCACCTGGGCTCAGCTCCCGCAGGTCTTCCAGAAAGCGTTGCTGCTCTCGCCTCGATTGACGTTTGCTGCGCCGTTGACGGACTCGCGACCCGAAGATCTCTTCCTCGGTGACGTAGGCTATGCCTTCGCTCCAGAGAACGAAGCCGTCGCGAAGCTCGCCCAAGAGCACACCGTCGAGGATGTTGGCCGCGACGCCGTAGCTGCGCATCAAGTCGATCAGTCGGTCCGCCTGATGTTGAGTCCTGCAGACGAGTGAGACTTTCAATCCCTGTTCCGTCCATTCGAGGATCCGATCAGCGAGCGGCTGTAGACCACGTTCGCGGTGTTCCTTCTGCGCGCGCAGCGCCGAAATGAGATCTGCTTGATCGGACGCATCGACGCGCATGAGCGCATCCGCGGAAGGCGTGAAGGCGGCGACGATCGGCCCCTCGTCTTCGGTTGCGGCGCCGTGCACGGCGAACCGATGGACGACCAGGGGCGTCCAGGCTCGCAGCCGGTCCGCGAGCTCGGTTTCGCTCATGAGATACTTTTCGAGCTCGAAGGTGGGCCGGTCGCGTCGAGCTGCGTGCTCATCCTTGGCTTGTCGCTCCTCGGTGCGGACCGATTCGGCGATGGCCGCGGGATCGGCCAACACGAGCCGGGCATCGGATGGAATGTAGTCGAAAAGGGTGTCGAGCCTTTCGTAGTAAGCCGGCAGGAGCGCGTTGGAGATGAGGGCCCCGGAGCCACGGTCGAGCTCGTCGATCAGCTCGCGGGCTTTCAAGGTCGGCATGTTCATTTCGTCGCAGAGCTCACGAACGGCCGTCTTTGCTCGGGAGATTTCCTTCGCAGTGTCCGGCACCTCCCGCGCGGCAGCGAGTTGCGCGGATTCGATCTCGTCGGCGCTCTTCTGGTCTTCGGGATCAAAGCGGCGAATTCTCACGATCAGGTCGTCATCCAGCTCGATTCGAATCGGCACCGATGCGTCGGGTCCGTAGACGTCGACCAGGGCGCCCCGCGCAGAAAACGTTCCACGGTCTTCGACCAAAGGCACGCGCAAGTACCCCAACTCCGTGAGCCGGAGAACCAGCTCATCGCGTTCGATCCGTTGTCCGAGCTCGATCCCGAGCAGTCCGGCTTTCACATGGCTCGAAGGGGGAACACGACGAAGAAGCGCCGGAGCGGGTACGATGAGGACGCGCCAAGGTCGTTCTTCCGCTAGCTGGGCGAGCACGGCCATGCGCTGCATCTCAGCCCGACGATCAGGCACGACATCGAGGAGCGGGCTCGTATCGGCCGCCGTGAAGAGGAGAACGTCGCCGTCGTGGTCCGCGAGGAGAAATCGAAGATTCGACTCGTAACGATAGGCTTCCTCGAGGTCCGGGGTGACGACTATGAATCGGCGATCCGAGCTGGCCGCAGCGGCCTCCGCGATGGCCCAACTGAGCGCTCCACGCGGTGCTGACGCTGCTTCGATGCGTTCGTTCGCGCCGAGCGCCGCGACCAGGTCCCGAATCGAAGCGTTCGAGCTCTCTAGGGTCGCTTCAAGCGACATCTTCGAGCTTGCGCGCTACCTGTCGGATGCGATGAGCCAGCCATGGAGGAGTCACCACCGTGGTGGCCATCACCATCAGGACGATGGCCGCATAGACGCCCGCGGCGATCAGCGGCTTGCCTTCAAAGGTGATGCCCGCGCCCACGTTGGCGAAGATGAGACCGACCTCGCCGCGAGGCACCATGCCAATCCCGACGGTCAGCCTGTCCGCTGTGGCACCTCGAACGCCCAGACCCGCAATCAGCTTGCCAACTATGGCGACCGCGGTGAGCGCGGCTGCGAGGATCAGAGGCTCGGTACCGATTCCGCCCAGATCAACCATCATCCCGGTACGGACGAAGAAGATCGGCGCCATGACAGCGACGATGGGGCCGATGATCTCGTTGAGGTCGTGCGCGGACTTGCGGCCAAATGGTCGGACGTGAACCTCGTCCAAGATCAGACCCGCAGCAAAGGCGCCCACGATCGGTGCGAGGCCGGCGGCGCCCGAGACGCCGGCGAGCAGCAAGCAAAGCCCGATCGCCACCGCCGCGAGAACGTCCTGGGTTCGGAGCTTCGAAGCCAACCGGAAGACGCCGGGCATGACGTACGCGCCCAGCAGAAGCGCACCGAGTAGGAATCCCGCCGCAAGCCCGATGATCTTGCTGAGGTCGAGAGGCCCGGGCACAGCGCCGAATTCCGCGATGCTGGCCACTACCGCCAAGACGATCAGGCCGAGCACGTCGTCGATGACGGCAGCGCCCAGAATGACGCGGGTCGCCGGCATGCTCATCGCGTCGAGGTCCTTCAGGACGCGCGCAGTGATGCCGACGCTGGTGGCGCAGAGCGTGGCGCCGATGAACAAGTGAAGCGAAAAAGATGCGTCGGGCAGCAGCCAAAGGCTCACGCCGTATCCGAGCAGCATGGGCGCCACCACGCCAATGACGGCGACCAGCCCCGAGGTCGGAGCGATCGCTCGCATTTCGGTGAGGGTAGACTCGAGCCCTACCTCGAACAGCAACAGAACGACGCCGAACTCGGCGAGAAACTCCACCGGGACGAGCTCGGCCGCTCCGTGGAACGTTTCGATGCCGACGAGGTATAGATTGCCGAGCAGGATTCCGACGCACAGCTCCCCGAGGACCGCGGGCTGATTGAGTCGGACTGCAACCTCTCCACCCAGCTTCGCTGCTAGGATCATTCCGGCGAGTACGAGCCAGATGTCGTAGCTCAACCCGTGACCGTCGCCGCTCGCCCATGCGGTCGCGGGAATGGCGGCGAACAAGACAAGCAGCAGTGAAAAGCGAGCCGGTCGGCGGCGCATCGCGCGGGACCATAGAGAGGCGGCAAGCCTTGGGCAAGGCAGCAAGCGCGAGCCTGCCTTGCCAGGCCGGGATAGCTCAGGTAAATGAATGGCGATTCAGTCGAGGGAGAACGATGGAACGACGCCTATTTTCCGAGGAACATGAGATCTTTCGCCGCAACTTTCGGCAGTTCGTCGAGACTCGGGTGGCCCCCCAGCAAGCGAAATGGCGGTCGCAGGGCGTGGTGGACCGAGCGATCTGGCTCGAAGCCGGTGAGTCCGGATTTCTCTGCCCTTGGATGGAGGAGGAGTACGGCGGCGCAGGAGGCGACTTCCTTCACTCCGTCGTGGTGATGGAAGAGCTTTGCCGAGCGTACGAGTCAGGTTGGGCGGCAAGCCTGCATTCCGACATCATCGTTCCCTACATCCACCGATTCGGGAACCAAGAGCAAAAGGCAAAGTGGCTGCCCGCTTGTGCGAGCGGGGAAACCATCACTGCGCTCGCTATGACGGAACCTGGGACCGGTTCCGATCTTGCGGGGATCGTGACCAGCGCCAAGCGCGACGGCGACGAGTACGTGATCAACGGCGCGAAAACCTTCATTTCAAACGGCATGTCCTGCGACCTGGCGGTGGTCGCGGCGCGAACGGAGAACTCCGACGACCCGCACCGAAGCGTGTCCTTGTTCGTCGTAGAAGCGGACAGACCCGGGTTCATCAAGAGCCGGAGGCTCGAGAAGATGGGCATGGAAAGTCAGGATACGGCCGAGCTCGCGTTCGACGAGTGCCGGGTTCCCGCGTTCAACCTACTCGGGCAGGAGGGCGCCGGATTCATGATGCTCATGCAGAACCTCCAACAGGAACGGCTCTGTGTTGGGATCATGTCGCAGGCAAGTGCCGAGAAAGTCCTCGAAGACGCCATTGCTTACACGCAAGAACGCAAGGCCTTCGGACGCTCCATTTCCAAATTCCAGAACACACAGTTCACCCTCGCTCAATGCGCCACGGAGGTTGAAGTGGGTAGGGCCTTTCTCGATGCTCTGGTCGCGCAGCACGTTGCCGGGAAGTACCTGGTCAAGGAGTGCTCTATGTCGAAGCTTTGGCACAGTGAAATGCAGGGCCGCGTCGTCGATGCCTGCCTGCAGCTGTACGGTGGCTACGGCTACATGCTCGAGTACCCGATCAGCCGCGCCTACATGGATGCGCGCGTCCAACGAATCTATGCGGGCACGAACGAGATCATGAAGGTAATCATCGCAAAGCAAATGGGCCTCTAGGACGACCCAGTGCCCCGGGGCCTCGTCTCACTGGTTGCTTGACGGTTCGAAGGCGCGCCGGTTAGTTTCTGCGGGTGACGGCGGAGTTCAACTCAGGAGACGACGAGGACCCTGCCGAGCACGGACCGTCGCCTGAAGAGTCGGACGTCGATGAGGGGCCGCGCGTCAGTCGGATGCGCGTCGGGGGCGAGGAGATCCTGGTTCTGAGCGTTCCGCTTCCGAAATTGCGATATCCCATCGGCACGACGTCAGCGGAGCACGAGATCATCGACGCCGTCTTGGCGGGGCTCACCGTCAAGGAAATCGCCGAGCAGCGGGCGGCATCGTTGCGCACCGTCACCACTCAACTCGGAGCGATCTTTCGAAAAGCGGGAGTGAACTCACAGGCGGAATTGATCGCGGCAATGATGGACGGCGCGGAGCACGAATCGGACTGGCAGCGCCGCCTCGAAATTCCAGGCGCGCTCTTGCGGTAGCTGTCGTCGCTCGAGCATTAAAAAGGACGCGGCCGGTCAGCCCGTTTCCGACCGGCCGCGTCGATGCTCAGTCCGAAAACCGAGCAGGTGGCTGAGCGCACGATTTGGATCTCTGTCTTGCCTAGCCCCTATGTTTCTTTCATACGCCGTCTCGACGGCCTGTTCCATACGTAATTGTTCTCGTTCAGTAGGTGTTTGTTCAGTGATTTCGAGTCCATGTCGCGGCGTGACGGGCGCGCACGCGTCGAACGTTACGCTCTCGCGAGGGCTGTAATGAACGCGGCTAGCCCAGGCCAGGGCATTCCCGGAGGCAGGTTGATGATCGGTTGCTCCATGCCTAGCTCTCGCCGCCGTGCGATCTCGCGTCGACAGTGAAGCGGATCGCCGGAAATGGTCAGCGCCTCGATCATGTCGTCGGTCACCGCATCGGGCGCCATCTTTCGCGTCGCTTTGTCGCGGTAGAGCCTGGCGATTTCGTCGCACTCTTCGGCATATCCGAATCCGCTCAGCAACTCCTTGTAGTAGTCGCCCATTCCGCCGATGTAGAACGAGATGATCTCGCGCGCCTTCGACGACGCACCCTTGCCGGGGATCGGAATGACGGTGGTGAAGGGCGCGGTTGCGATTTCGCTCGGGTCACGCCCCGCTTTTGCAGCGCCCTCTGCGATCCACTTTCGCCCGTCTTCCAGCCGATTGTACGGCCAGAAGATCGGCATCCAGCCATCGGCCATTTCGCCGACGCTGGTGATCGACTTCTGCTTCAAGGCCGCGACGTAGATGGGAATGCGTTTCCGCATAGGCTCGAAATCGAGCGTGAACGGTCTGTACTGGCGAAGCTTGGTGTCCGCTTCACTGAGCGGTCGCCCGTCGAGCATCGTCCGGACGACGCGAATGACATCTTGGGTCTGGGTCAGAGGCTTCTCGAAGTCGCGTCCGTGCAGTCCTTCAATCACGTTTTTTCCGCTCGTGCCAATTCCGAGTATGAATCGTCCGCCGCTGATCTCGTCGAGGGTCGCTGCCTGCATCGCAATGAGTGCAGGGGACCGGCTGAATACGTTCACGATGCCCGTGCCGACCTTGATCCGTTTCGTCTTGAGGGCGATTTCCGTCAGTAGAGAAAAAACCTCGTACCCCCAGACCTCCGGAAGCCAGAACGAATCGTATCCCAAGCGGTCCGCCAGCACGGCCGCCTTGACGTAGGTCTTGCGATCGTAGTCGCGCCAAAAAGCCAAGAGGCCAGTGGATTGCTTGTCTAGCATGCGATTGCTCCTCTTCGGGGCGGTTTACGCCACGACCTGCTGCAGCGCTACCTTCCGGTGAAACGCGGTCTTCGCTTTTCCAGAAATGCCCTCACGCCTTCCTTGAAGTCCTCGCTCTGATAACAGTGCTCGATCGACTCGGTGATGCGGTGATTGTCTCGCTCCGTTTCGAGCTTGGCCAGCTCTTGCAAGGTGATCTTCGCGCTGCGAATGGTGAGCGGCGCGTTTTCTGCAATGCGTCGTGCAATCGTGTCGACTTTCTCGTCCAGTACGGATTTTTCGAACACCTCGTTGACCAGCCCGATGTGGCGCGCCTCATCGGCGGGTACTCGGCGGGCGGTGAACAGCAAGTCGGCGGTTTCCGAGAATCCGACCGTGCGAATCAAGGCGCGAATCCCTGCGGTATGATAGCCCAGCCCGAGGCGAGCCGGCGGAACGGCGAACAGCGCGTCGTCGGCGGCGTAACGAAGATCGGCCGTCAATGCGATGGCGGCGCCGCCTCCAATGCAGAAGCCGTGAATCGATGCAAGCAGCGGTTTATCCAGGTCCTGCAGAGCCGCAAACGCTCGCGCGGTCATCGCGTCGTATTCTCTTCCGGAAGCTCCGGTGCGCAGCTTCTCGAACTCCGATATGTCCGCTCCGGAAACGAAGGCTTCCGATCCGGCGCCACGCATCAGTACGACGCGTACCTCGGAATCGTCCCGTACGGCTCGGACGGCGCCCGGTATGGCCTCCCACATGTCGACAGTGATCGCATTTCGACGTTTCTCGTGATCGAATACCAATCGCGCAATCGACCCGTCTTTTTCGATTCTCAGCTCACCGCTCATCGTCGATAGCCTAGCAGTAAACCGATACCAAGCTTGGTGGTCCAGAGCTCGGAAAGCTAGAGCATGCGATTGATGACGGCCTTGCGGCGAACTTCGTCGAGGAAGACTTTTTCTTGCTTCATCATCGCGGCGTCCAGCATCTCGCGATAGAGCTCTTGTTTCATCTCCTCGTAGGTCGGAAAGTCGTCTCCGGCCTGACGGTCTTTGACGAAGAAGATGTGAAAGCCAGCGCCGCCTCGGACGGGCTCGCTGATTTCACCCGAGTTGAGAGGCGCGAGCGCGACTTCGAGGTCCTCGGGCAGGTCACCCTCAGACAGCCAACCCAGGTCGCCTCCACCCAGGGCTTCGGCACGTGCATCGAAATTCTCGGGCGTCAGCGTTTCCCGCAGCGAGGTGGCCTCCTGGCGCTTCGCCGCAAGCTCGATCGCCGACGCCTCTCTTGCGACGGGCACTACGAGGTGAGAGACGTGAAACCGGATCGCGTTGCCTTCGCTCCGCGCGCGCTGCTCGTATCGGGCACGGACCTCTTCCTCGGTCACGTTGACGCGTGAACGCACGCGCTCGTTGAGGACTTTGAGCCGTATCAGCTGCCGCTTGAGATCCTGACGGTACTGCGCCTCGCTGAACCCTTGTGCATCGAGCGCCTGTTGGAACTGCTGTTCCGTCATGTTGTTCTGCAAACGAAGGTTCTCGATCGCATTATCGACGTCCGCATCGGTGACTCGAACGCCGCTGCTGGAAGCGAGCTGGCGGATGAGCTGCTCATCGATCAGGAAATTCAGCAGCTCCTCATAGAGCTCCTTGAGGCGGTTCTTCCTCTCCGTTTCCGTCGATGCTTCGGCAACCTGCGGTAGGAACGGAACCGCGCGGGTTCGAAGATCGCTCAGGAAGATTGCCTGATTGTCGACGGTTGCGACCACGCGTTCGACGATGTCGGCGTCAGCGGCTCCGGCGGCGAGCGCCAGAAGGACCACGGCGGCGGCGAGAACGTGCCTCATGGCTTTGGCGGCAGGTCGTCGACCTCGACCTCGAGATCCTTGAGGACGGCGTAGTCGACCTCGACCTCGACCATCTGCCGAAGGCGCTCCGTCAACGCCTCCATTGCGGCGTCCTTTCGCTGACGGGTGAGCTTGTGTCGAATGGCGCGCTTGGCTTGCTCGTACGTCCGAGTCAGAGCGGCCCGTTTTCCAGTCAGCATTACGATGTGGTAGCCGTCACCGCCTTCGACCAGCTCCGGATAAACAGCGCCGACTTTGTCGAGTGAGAATGCCGCCTCACGAATGGCGGCGGACGGGGGACCTTCGCCTTCTGCTCCGAAGAACTGCAGGTCGCCGCTGTCGCCCTTGGTGTTCTCGTCTTCAGACTCTTCGCGCGCGAGCTTGCGGAATCCAGCGAGGTCCGTCGCCTTGGCTTTCGCGAGCACCTTCAGAGCCCGCGGTCGCTCCTTGATGAGGATGTGACTCGCACGCATCTGGGCCGGGCGATTGAATTCGTCGGGGTTCGCGTCGTAGGCCGCTTGAACCTCTTCATCGGTGATCTCCGAGGCTTCGAGTGGCTCGTCCACCTCCGACTTCACGAGCTGCTGAATCATGGCGTTGCGCCGTGCTCGGATGATCTCCGGCTTCTCTGCGAACCCGCGACGCTTTGCCTCGTAGACCAGGAGCTCGAAGCGAACCAGATTGTCGAGGAACTCTTTGCGTCGTTCCGGGCTTTCGAAGCGCGCGCGGAGGTAGGGGGACTGCGAGGCAAGGCGCTCGGCAAACTCTCCGACCGTGATCGTCCGGTCGCCCACTTTCGCGAGCACCTCGTTCGCCTGTGCTTCGGTGAGCCCGAGCTTCGGCCATTCCTGTTCGGCAGCCGGGGCTTCCTCGGGTTTCTTCGAGCAACTCGCAGCCGCGACGGCGAGCACGATGATCACTGCACGTTTCCAAGGCATCGTCAGCCGGGTAGCATATACCTCATGCGCGGCAACGAGGCCAAAGTTCAGGAGGCGCCTCGGTCCGCCAAAACCTGACGAACCTTGTCGCTCAGGTCGTCCAGCTCGAAGGGTTTGTCGAGGAAGTCGTCGGCACCGTAGAGCGGGGAGGTCATTTCGTTCAGACGCTCCCCGATGCCAGTCAGCATGATGACGCCGGTCTGTCCGAGCGAGTCGTCCTCGCGGATCGCGCGGCATACCTCCCAGCCACTCATGCCGGGCATCATCACGTCGAGCACCACGAGATTGGGCTTCTCGCGCCGCGCCAGGCGCAGCGCCTCTTCACCGTCCGACGCTTCGACGATTTCGGCGGGTAGCGAGCTCAGGTGCCGCGCCACCAAGGCCAATATCTCCAAATCATCGT
This sequence comes from uncultured delta proteobacterium, assembly GCA_963786865.1. GTDB lineage: Bacteria > Myxococcota_A > Polyangia > Polyangiales > Houyiibacteriaceae > SG8-38. The sequence continues at coordinate 292,103 of CAWBAV010000006.1, forward strand.
CGGCGACGAGAATCTTTGTCGCGCCCTGCGTCGTCATCGTTCGTCAGCTCCTGAATGCACGAGTCCGGGTCGCATCCTCGTTCCCTTGACTTTGGATGTCAATGGACACCGTCTTCCGGGTCGATGAAGCCGATGCTCGAATTCGCGGTCCAACCTTCGAGCCCGCTAACCACCTGCAATTTCACGAAATCGCCATCCTTGTCGACGACTTCGAAGCGATCGCCGGCTCGGGCCTCGCCTCGAGCTCGGGCTCGGGGATCGGGTCCCTCGCGCAAGATCACATGATCGTCCAGCGCAACGGCGCGTGGTCCGTCTCGAAAGAGGCCCGCTTTTGCACCTAGCCCGACCGCGCAAAACAGTAGCAGGATGGCGGAGGTGGACAGTAGCGAATACAGCCAAGCTTTTGGCCGGCCTCTGAGCGACGCCCAGGTAAGACCCATGAAGAACACGAGATTCCCGAGTAGCAATGCGTAGGCCAGCGCGTCTTCAGAAATACCTCCGTAGATGGCGTCGCTGATTGAGCTGCTTCGTTGGATCGTCGCTTCGCCTTCGGCCTCTGCGCGCAGCTCCTCGAGTGCTTGTTCGGCCGCCCGCAGATTTTCGGAAGCTTTGGCATCATTGGGCCGGAGCGTAATCGCCCGTTCGAAGTAGAGGATCGCCCGCGCGTAGTCGCCAGACTGCGCGAACGTGGTGGCGAGGTTGAAGTACACATCCGGGTCGTGAACACCGGACTCGATGAGCCGCCGATAGTTGGAAACCGCGCCGGAGTAGTCGCCGCGCGACGCGGCGAGGTTGGCGGCTTCGAAGGTGCTTTCTAGAGAGGGAGCGCCCGCAGAGCCTTGTGCGCTGACTCTCGGGGTCGCCGCAAGCAGGAGAATGGCAATGCAGAAGAGCCGCATCAGCCCTGCCTCCGCGAGTGCTGAATGCGCTGGATGATCGTGGACGTCCTCTTGAGACAGCGCTCCATTTCTTCCTTGCTGACGCCCGACGCGGAGAACCGCGCGAAGTCTGCACCCTCGAGCTCGTTGATCACCCGCTGCACGAGATCGTCGTCGAAGGCGGATGCTCGGAGCTTGCGACGAAGGTCGGTATGCGGAAGTCCGGAGACTGGCTCGCCTAGATGCGCGTCGAGAGCGTGGACCAGCGACGCCACGATTCGGTCGTAGAAAGACCTCGGGTCGTTGACCCGGAGCGCGTTCCGGGCGCTGTCGATGAGCCGACGTTGGATTGCACCCGCCGTAGCGCCACGTTGAGCGCTACGTCTGGTCAAGGCCGTGCCGAGCAAGACGAAGAGAAAAAGGAACGGAGGAAGCGCGAGCAACCAGGCGAACCAGCTTCTGCCACGCACCGGAATCTCGCCGCGCGTCAGCGCACTGTACATGCGGATCGGCCCAAAGATCGTGGCGCTAGGGGTGCTCCTCGCAGGCACCGGTTCGATCGCCGACCCCGCCGGTGCGGCCGTTCCCGTGGACGTAAATGCGAGAGCCGGCGTGCTCACCGAGCCGTACTTGTCGGTGGATGGGTCGAAGTAGTGGAGCTCGATCGGGGGGACCGTATGCTCTCCCGGGCTTTCCGAAATCAATATCCACTCGAAGGTGCGTGCGCCCGTGAGCCTTCCACGTTCGAACTGCTGTTGATCCCGGATCACTGGCTGCAAGGCGCGGACTCCCGCAATCGGCGGAAGCGAAAGACGAACATCTTGCACGTTGCCGATCCCACCTACATCGACTCGAAGGCTCACTGCATCGCCCGTTCGTGCCGTGGTTCGATCGAGTGAAGCTCGAATCCCGTACTGTCCGACGACAGGGTCAACAGGACCGGGCTCTGGTAGAGGTTTGACCTTCACGGTCACCGGCACGCCGATGCGTTCGACACGTTCGGGCGCATCGAAAAGGCTCATCGCACCCACGTCGAATGTGACTTTTGGTGGGCCGATGGGCAGCTCCCCCGATCGCTGAGGGAACGCTGCCGAGCGCTGAAGCACATACACGCGATAGTGGGCTCCCATCACCGACACGGTTTGCGCCTCCAAGCTGTTGATCGGGTCGTCGTGGACCCAGAAGCCATCCATCGAGGGCTTGCCAGGCATCACCGATTGCGGTGAGAGGCGGAGCCGGGTGTAGAGATAGACGGTTACATCGACCTGCTGCCCGATGTAGACTTCCTTGGGTTCGACCACTGTGCGCAGGAAGGCGCGCTCGTCGTATCGAGCACCCGTGAGCTCCGCATTCGGGGGTAAATCGGGGATTGCATCGGCAGTCGCCGTTTCCGGCTCGCCTGCACCCTCACCGACCACGAATCGCAACGGTTCACTGCGGTAGTCCTTTCCGTCGACCTTGGCAATGGCCGGCGCGAACTCGTAGGTACCAGGACGGGTCGGGTGCAGGACGTAGACGTTGGCAAGGCTCGATTCGACTTGAACTCCGGAACCGGAACCGAAGCCGAAACTGAACTGCATCGGTCGAACGGTTTGGTGCGAGATGATCTCCAACTCGGGATACTTGTCGAGGTCATCGAGCTTCAGATCTTGAATGCGCCCGCCGCGCGCGTGCACGCGAACTTCAAGCCGCACGGTGCTGCCAAAGCTCACCTGCGATGGCGTGGCCTCGAGCGTCACCGTCACCTCGGGCTCCGCCCAAGCGCGTGCGGTCCAGCCGAGCTGTAGGAACAGAGCGAAGGCGATGATCGTGAGAAGTCGCATCACCAGTCTTTCTCGGGAGGTGGACGTCCAGAGCTGCGGCGCCGCGCGCGCTCCAAGGGAAGGTTTTCCTCGTTTTGCTCGAGGGCATCGAGAAAGCGCTGAACCTCATCGCGGGGGACCTGTTCCGCTTGTTTTTCTTCCTGCTGCTGGTCCTGTCCCTGTCTCCTGTTCCTGTTCCTGCTGCTGCTCCTGTTCCTGCTCCTGTCCTGCCTGCTCCTGTTCCTGCTCCTGCTCCTGCTTCCTGTTCCTGCTCCTGTTCCTGTTCCTGCTCCTGCTCCTGTTCCTGCTCCTGTTCCTGCTCCTGCTCCTGTTCCTGCTGCTGCTCCTGTTCCTTCTCCTCTTCCTCGCGTATCCGCTTCATCGCGTACTCCAGGTTCCAGGCGGCGTCGGAGTTACCCGGTCGAATGCGCAGGGAGCGTTTGAAAGCGTCGGCCGCTTCACGGAATGCCGCCGAAGCTTGCTCATACTCTTGTCCCTCGGAGATCAGGTTCCCTTGGCGGGCGTAGGCGATGCCGAGGTTGTAGTAGGCGTCTGCACGGATGTCCGGAGCTGCGGCCGGGTCCGCGGCAGCCATGAACGCCTCCTTGGCTTGCTCTCCGAGGTCTTCGGCAAGAAGTGCGAGGCCGCGGTTGAGTTGCACCCCTCGGGACTCCGGAAGCTCTCGCGCCGCCTCGTCGTAGGATTCGAGCGCGAGGGCGTATTCCTTTTGCGCCATGAGGCCGTTGCCCTTCTTGGCGTTGGGATTTTCGGATCGAAGCGGGCTCCAGGCGGACGCGCCCGCCGGCAACGCCAACGCGACGAACGACAGAGCTAGGCAAGGGGCGAGCCTCATGGATTCCTCCTTCGCCGCCGCACGATCCAGGCCTCGGGAAGAAGTGTCTCCAGGAGGATCAACAGAAAGCCGGGCAGCAGCGCCAAGGCGAATCGGTTCTCATGCACCGTCACTCGCCTGGCCTTTCTTTCCGACGCTTGCAGCTTCGCGAGCTCGGCGCGTATCTCCGTGATCCCCACCGTGCCTTCTTCGGCCCTCACGTACTCCCCTCCGGTAATCGACGCGATTTCTCGGAGCGTGTTTTCGTTCTCGGGGCTGAGCGAGGTCATGACGAGACGGCCGTCTGCATCCTTCATGTGTCCAGTGAGCGTGCCGTCGGCAGTGTAGCTCGGAATCGGCTCACCGCTGCCTGAGCCGATGCCCACGGTGTAGACTTTGATCCCAGTGGTCTTCAGCTCTTCGGCTGCGGCTATGGGATCGCCTTCGTGGTCTTCGCCATCGGTCAGCAAGATCACGACCCTGGACCTTCGATCCGGGGCGCCTTCTTCGCCGAGACTTTCGTTGGAGCTTTCGATCAGTCGCTTGGCAGCGATGAGCGCCTTGCCGATCGCGGTTCCCCCTACCGGCATGTCCATCGGACCCAGGTCGCGAAGGAACAAGCGTACCGCCGAGTAGTCGACCGTCATCGGAAAGGCCATGGTGTCACCTGCAAATGCAACGAGGCCGACGCGATCCCCGTCGAGGTCGCTCAAGAGGCGTTCGAGCTCGCCCTTGGCGCGCTTGATTCGACTCGGATGCACGTCTTGCGCGAGCATGCTCTTCGAGAAGTCGAGGGCGATTACGATGTCGACTCCGCGCTTCCGCAGCACCCGTGTACGGCTGCCGTACTGAGGTCCGGCCAAGGCCACGATGACGAGAGCCAGACCCAAGAAGAGTAGGGCGGCGCGAGTGCCTCTCCACCAGCGGGCGTCGCCGGCGATCAAGGGTCCAACAGTTGTGGTCTTGCCGAACCGCTCGGTTGCGCGTCGCCGCCGGGCGGAGCTCCACCATAGCGCTGCAACGGCCGCAGGGAGCGAGGCGAGCAGCCAAAGAAGCTCAGGGTCCGCCCAAGTCACGGCCACCTCCTGAGCCAGAGAAGAACCAGAAGCTCGGCGAGCAGAAAGAGGAACGCGGGACCGACGAACGCAGGGAAGAGCTCGGTGTACATCCGCCCGGCGTCCTCGATGTCGGTCTTCTCGAGTGTGTCCAGGATCTCATGGAAGCTCTGCTCGAGCGCTTCACGGTCGCTCACCATGAAGAACTCACCCCCCGTCTTGCCGGCCATCTCTTCGAGCAACTCGGGGTTCACGGGGTAGTTCGCGGTCCCGAAGATCGCGCGCCCGAAAAGTCCGGTTCCTTGCTGCACTGGCGCGCTGTCGGAGACCCCCATCAGGATCGGGTAGATCTTGACGCCCATTGCGCTCGCTAGATCCGCCGCCTGCGATGGCGACACGTTCCCTGCGTTCGATTCGCCGTCGGTGAGAAGAATGATGACTTTGCTCTTGGCGCGAGAGCGCTTGAGTCGGTTGAGGCTGACACCGACCGCATTCCCAATCGCAGTGCCTCGCCCGTCGATCTGATCGAGCTGGAGGCCACGAAGCGCTGTCCGCAGAGCCTCCCGGTCCGTCGTGAGTGGAAGCAGGGTGTATGCGTCGCGCCCGAAGACGACCGCGCCGATCCGATCGTTTGGCCGTCGGTTGATGAAATCGCGCACCACGGACTGCGTCGCCTTGAAGCGTGTGGGTCGGATGTCTGCCGCTTCCATCGAGCCGGACATGTCGAGCGTGAGGATGATCTCGATGCCGCTCACGTCGGCCGTGTCGCGTGCGTGAATGCTCTGAGGTCCTGCAAGGCCGATGACCAGGAGCGCAAGCGCCACGGTTCGCAGAGCACTGGGCAAGTCTGCGAGTCGAATCCGCCAGCTGCCTTGGGATACGCGCAGGGCAGATGCCCGACTGAACTGAAGCCTCGGCCTCGATGAACGCTGGACCCAGACCCTGGCAAGCCACGCCATCGGCGCAGCCAGCAGGAGCAGTCCCGCCCAGGGGCGCTCGAATCGCAGCCGCTCGTCGATGATCAGAAGCTGATATCGGGATTCGAGGTATCTGAGGCTCATCACGAAGCCGACGAACGCCGCCGCCAACAGCCACCCCAGGGCCCAGGCTCGCCGCCGCCTGGAGCTCATGACTCGCCTCCGGGCGATGCGACGCTCGCAGGGCGAGTTCGATCGACCATTGCCAAAGCGTCCTCGATGAGAGCCCGCGATGCGTCTTCTGCCAACGAGGCTTTCGCAAACTTCACCAGGTCGCACTGATTGAGAAACCCGATCGCTTCCTCGGGCGCGATGCGGAGCGACTTCGTATGGGCAAGGGCGTCGGCGATTTCATCGGTGGTGCTCTCGAGCCCCTGAAAACCGAAGCGCCGTCCCAGGTAGACGCGGATCGAATCGCTGACCGCATCCACCCATGGCGCCGTACGCCCTTCGGAGATGGCAGCCGGGCGTTCGCGCTCGAGTGCCTGCAGCTCCGCAAGGGCCGTGTCCCATGGCGGGGGCGGAGGAGGTGGTGGGGGCTCCGCTCGCTCGCGGTTCTGCCACCAGCGCATCGAGAGCCAAGCGAGCAGCGCACCGATCGCCAGCGCGAGCAAGGCTCCCAGGAGGATGAGCAGCCGGTAGTCGTCTTGCTCGACGATCACCGGCTGACTCGCAGGCTTCAGCTCTGGGTTCGGCTCGTTGGCGAGCACGGAACGAACCTCGATGCTCGCCGTGTTCGATTCGAGGTCGATGAGCTCGCCCGCGGCGCTGGTGATCCGCACGCGCACGGGACCGAGCTCGTGAACACCCAGCTCGAAGCAGAGCAGTTGAAGCTCGAAGGTGAAGGTCTGCGTGGCGCCGTCTGGAGAGGGGTCTATGCTCGCCTTCTTCGAGATGATTTCAAACGGCTCAAACGCTTGCTCGGGAACCGCTGCATCGTCGCCTGCGGCCGCGGTGACCGTGACCAGAACGTCGATCGCGTCCCCCAGCGTCGTTTCCATTGGCGCGTCGAGCGCGACCGTTCGTTCCTGCCCAAGCGCGAACGATGGGCAGAGCAAGGAGACCAAAACGATCGCTGCCGCTTGCTTCACCGATAGCCCGTGAGTCGCCGCTGCCGGAGCCGAAAGAGCTCGGTCAACGGCCGAACGAAGTCCTGGTCCGTGCTCACCGTGACGTGGTCGAGTTGAAGTCGCCGGAACAGGTGTTCGCGATTCGCGCGCAGGCGCTTTGCCTCGCGCGCGTACTCGGCCCGAACCTCCAGGTTGCTGGTGTCGACCTCGACGAGCTCCCCGGACTCCAGATCCTCGAGGAGTGCAAGGCCGACGTCTGGGAGCTCGTCCTCCCGGGGATCGACGATTTGAATCGGGATCAGGTCGTGCTTCTTTGAAACGACCCGGAGGGGCTTTTCGTAGTGTTCGGCGATGAAGTCGCTGATCAAGAACGCCACGGTTCGGCGCTTTCCGATGCTGCCGAGCAAGTCGAGCGCAACCCGGAGATCGGTACCCTCACCTTGCGGATTCGCATTGAGAATCTCGGTCACGACACGCATCACGTGCGAGCGACCCTTCTTGGGTGGCACGAAGCGCTCGATTCGATCCGTGAACAAGATCAGGCCTACACGGTCGTTGTTCTTGATTGCGCTGAACGCGAGCAGGGCGGCTACTTCGGCGACGGTTTCGATCTTCGGTTTGTCGACCGAGCCGAATCGCTCACTGGCGGAGAGATCGACCAGCAGCATTACCGTCATCTCGCGCTCTTCGGTGAAGACCTTGATGTACGTGTCGTTCATGCGCGCGCTGACGTTCCAATCGATGAAACGAACGTCGTCCCCCGCCTGGTACTGGCGCACCTCGCTGAACGCCATCCCGCGGCCCTTGAAGACGGAGTGATAGCTGCCGGCGAGCTGGTCGTTCGCGAGCCTCGACGTGTAGATCTCGATCTTCTTGAGTTTCTTGACGAGCTCGCGAGAGATCACGGTGGGCCTCGCTTAAGGTACTTCCACGGTTTCGAAGATTCGTCGGACGATCTGGTCGCTCGTGATCTCCTCGGCTTCGGCCTCGTAGGAGCGAATGATGCGGTGGCGCAGCACGTCCGGGCCGATCGCCTTGATGTCTTCTGGTGTCACGTATCCTCGGTGTCGCATGAAGGCGTGGGCACGGGAGGCGACGTTGAGCGCGATCGAAGCTCGTGGTGAAGCGCCGTGCGCGATCATGTCGGTGAGATCGCCGAGCCCCACCCGAACCGGATGGCGCGTCGCCGTGACGATCTGAACGATGTAGTCTTTTATCTTCGGGTCTATGTACACGTGCCCGATCGTCTTGCGGGCCTCGAGCAGCTTCGCCGTGGTCGTGACCTGCTGCACCCCGGAGCCGGCGCCCGCGTCCCGGCCGAGAAGCACGTGGTCCGAGATCTGATCCATGATCTTCCGCTCTTCGTCCTGGCTCGGGTAGTCGACGCGGACGTGGAGCATGAAACGGTCCACCTGCGCCTCGGCGAGCGGGTAGGTGCCTTCCTGCTCGATCGGGTTCTGCGTCGCCATCACCATGAATGGCTGATCGAGCGGGTGGCTGGTGTCGCCGATGGTGACCTGAAGCTCCTGCATCGCTTCGAGCAGTGCGCTCTGCACCTTGGCGGGCGCTCGGTTGATCTCGTCCGCGAGCACGAGGTTGGCGAAGATCGGCCCCTTCTTCGCGGTAAACTCGCCGCGCTGTTGATTGTAGATGACCGTGCCGATCACGTCGGCTGGAAGAAGGTCCGGGGTAAACTGAATGCGTTGAAACTTGGCCGCGATCGTCTTGCAGATCGTATTGACCGTCAGCGTCTTCGCGAGCCCTGGAACACCTTCGAGCAGAATGTGCCCGCCGGTGAGAAGGCCGATCAAGATGCGCTCGATCATCACATCTTGGCCGACGACGACCTTGTGAACCTCGTGAAGAACCGTATCGATGAAGGCGCTCTCGCGCTGAACCATTTCGTTGATGACACGAACGTCGTTGGACATGAATCTTTCCTCGGGTCGCTGGGCTAGCACGCAGCCAGACCCCCCACCAACAAGCTCCCGCGGGGGCTTATTCGCAAAAATCGCCAATTCCCACTTTTTGCCAGTGCCGGTATCAGCGGAGAACTGCTCGCGACGGGCGTGCTCGCGATTGGGACCCACTCGCCCCCAATTCCTCAAGACGCCCCACGGCTAGGCTCGACCCAATCGCTGCGCTGCCCATCCCGAGCCGTCCTCCTCCGAACGCTTCCAGTGTCAATGCCGCTGGCGCGGTATGGAGGGTTTCTCTTATTAAGCAGCTTGACCCCGGCTATTGTCAAAGCAGGCTTCGGCACATGACCAGGAAGAAGCAGACCACTAAGAAGTGGAAGAAGCAGACAGGTAGCAACCCGCTGGACACCGATTTGGAACAGAAGGTCATTGCGGTTCAGTTCAACGCCCGTGAGATGGACACACTCCGCGAGGTTCTGGAGGCGCACCAGGCGAAGGGCAGCCGGGTCACGGTCAGCCAGCTAATCCGCTGGGCTGTAAACCACGCGGACTTCTCGGACATGCCCTTGGTTCCGTGAGCCAGCTCACCCATTCTTCAAAAGACTTTCGAATGAACTAGTTCTATTTCAAATAAAGAATTACCGTGTAGGTATGCGAAGGGAGCTCGCCATGTTTGATAGCAAGATCATCGTTCGATACCTCATCGTCACCCTACTCGTGGGTTGCGGAGACAGCCCGGTGCCCGCAGTGCAGGGCTTCTACGATCCGGAGCCGCAGCCGGAACCCCAGGTGGTGGAGGTGCGCTGCGACCAGGCAGAAGTTGAGCCTGGGCACCTATATCTCTACGCGGAGGCCGACCTCGCTGACCCGATCCTGTCAGTGCTCGCCTGCACCGAGCAGGAGATCTCCGTCTTGCCCCCGGTCTGTGTACCCACGGAGGACTACTCCATCGATGAAGAAGGCGTGATTCGCGTGCTGTGCGGCGAGCTCAACGCAGACCCCGCGGACTTCGTCCGCATCGAAAGCACATACTGAGCACAGGGGCAGACGAAATCTTCGTCGACTGCGGCTGGCGTGAGCAAGGCCTACCGACTTGACATCGGCGGGCTGTCTCTGAACGCTGCGCGACATGTCCGACCCCATCTCCAGAGAGCTCTTCGCCCGCGCGTGCAAAGTCATCCCCGGCGGCGTCAACTCGCCCGTTCGCGCCTTTCGCGCTGTTGGAGGCGAGCCGATCTTCATCAAGGAAGCCCATGGGCCGATCCTCGTCGGGGCCGATGGGACCGAGTACGTGGACTACATCGGCTCCTGGGGCCCGATGATCCTCGGGCATGCGCAGCCCGATGTCGTCGCCGCGATTCAGAAAGCCGCCGAGAAGGGCTCGAGCTATGGAGCGCCCACCGAGGGCGAGATCACGATGGCCGAGCGCCTTCGCGATGCGGTTCCCTCGATGGAGATGTCTCGCCTGGTCTCGAGCGGCACCGAGGCCACGATGGGCGCGCTCCGGGTCGCGCGCGGATACACCGGTCGCGACCTGGTGGTGAAGTGTGTAGGCGGCTATCACGGCGGCGCGGACTACTTGCTCGTCAAAGGTGGGAGCGGCTTGGCAACGCTCGGCGAGCCGGACAGCGCCGGTGTGCCCGCGGCGATCGCTGAAACGACGCTGGTGGTTCCTTATAACGACGCTTATGCGCTCGAGAAGATCTTCGCCGAGCGCGGCTCCGAGATCGCGGCGGTGATCTTCGAGCCGGTCGCGGGCAACATGGGCTGCATCCCGCCCGATCCCGTCTGGTTGGGGGCGCTTCGGACGCAGACCCAGAACCACGGCGCCCTCCTGATCTGCGACGAGGTCATGACTGGCTTCCGTGTCGCCTGGGGTGGGGCTCAGGCCCTCTATGACATTCGCCCTGACCTCACCTGCCTCGGTAAGATCATCGGGGGCGGTCTGCCAGTCGGCGCCTATGGCGGAAAGCGCGAAATCATGGAGAAAGTCGCGCCGCTCGGCCCGGTGTATCAGGCGGGAACGCTCAGCGGGAACCCGCTCGCCGTCGCCGCCGGCCTCGAGACGATCGAGCAGCTCCTGCGACCGGGCATCTACGAGGACCTCGAAACCAAGGGCGATCAGGTGCAGGCGCTTCTCGAGCAGCACGCCGGTGCCGCCGGGGTCCCGATCACGGTTCAGCGTGTCGGCTCGATGCTCACAGCGTTCTTCCGGGGGAAGCCCGTTCGAAACTGGGACGAGGCTGCCGACACCGATCGGGACGCCTTTGCTCGCTGGCATGCCGCGCTTCTCGAGAACGGCGTCTACTGGCCGTGCAGCCAATTCGAAGCGGCGTTCATCTCACTTGCCCACGATGCGGTCGCCCTGGAGAAGACGGGTCGGGCATTCAAAGCCGCCTTCGCCGTTCTCTGAGACCCAAGAAACGAACGATTTCCTTGGTAGAAATGGTCTCCGACCAAGCTTGACCCTACATGCCTCCGTGCTATACGCCGCGCGCTCTTTGGGCGCGGATCCTTGGAACTTTAGGGTAACGATGTGCTGGCGATGCTCCTCAACCGGGAACAGCGGGAGCAGCTCAGGCAGCTGGGTAGCTTCTCGACGATTGGCCTCGAGCTCGGCCTTTCGATCGCGCTCGGCTATCTCGGAGGCGAATGGTTAGACGGCAAGCTTGGGACTGAGCCCTGGCTCAAATGGATTGGCCTCGGCTTTGGGCTTGCCGCAGGCGCACGAAGCCTCTACAGGGTCGTCCGCCGGGCCCAGCGCGTCATGGAACAAGAAGACGAAACCCCGTGATCGACCAACTCAAAACGCAGACCCCACGCCACGTTGCCGTCGCAGCGCTCATGCTGACGGGCCTGGCGTTCGTGCTTGGCGGCACGGTCGTGGGGACAGGCGCTGCCGTGGGCGGCATCGTCGCCGCGTTGGACGCCTGGGCGATCACCTGGCTGGCTAGCCGCATCGTAAGCGGTGCCGGCTTCATCGGCCGCGGGTTTGCAGCGGCGCTTCTCGGCGCCAAGCTCGTCATCCTCTTGGCGGTTTGTTGGGCGTTACTCGCCCGTTGGGGCGTCGACCCGCTCGGTTTCTCCGTCGGTCTCGGCGCCTTGGTTCTCGGCATGCTCTACAGCGGTGCCGAATTGTCCATTCGAGAAGCCCAGGCCGCGCGGAAAACCCAAGCGGCAAGGGAGGGGTAAGGCATGCCGCACGGCGAATCATGGTTTAGCTTCCTGCCGTTCTACGAATCGCTTCAGCACGCGATGTTCGAGGCGTTCGGCCCGAGCTACATGGAGCACAGCGGGCATCTCGGCGTGCAGCACGTCATCGCGTTCACCGTGATCGTGCTCTTCCTCATCGGGGTTGCGTTGTACGTGAATCGCCGACTGCAAAACACCGAGGCGAACATCCTTCCGGAGGGCAAGGTCACCTTCTATGGCTTCGTCGAGACGATCGTCGGTGCGACCTACAACATGTCTTCGGACCTCATGGGCCCCAAGGCTGCCAAGTACTTCCTGCCGCTGATCGGCGCCTGTGCGTTGGTGATCTTCTTTTCGAACGCCCTCGGGCTGATTCCCGGGTTTCTTCCGCCGACCGACAATCTCAACACGACTTTCGCCATGGCCATGGTGATCTTCGTCGTAACCCACGTGTACGGCGTCAAAGAGCACGGCTTCGTGAAGTACTTCTCGCACTTCTTCGGGCCGAAGGTGCCTTGGTGGATCGCCTGGTTCATCAACCCGCTGATGTTCTTCATCGAGCTGATCAGCCACATCGTGCGCCCGGTCACGTTGGCGATTCGTCTCATGGCCAACATGACGGCGGACCACCTCGTGCTCGGGATTTTCGTCAGCCTGTTTGCAGGGATGGGTCTCGTGCTTCTGCCGGTGCCCGTCGTTTTCTACCTGATGGGCTGCCTGGTGATCACGGTCCAGACTTTGGTCTTTTGTTTGCTGTCGGTGATTTACATCACCCTTGCGATTCAACACGAAGAAGAACACTAAGTTTCCCTCTCGGAAGAGAGGCTTGAGGAGGCTCCGGAAAATGAAGAAATTGGCTCTGCGACTTGTCAGCTTTGCTGCACCACTCGCTCTCACGGCGACCGCTTTCGCACAGGATGCGGCGGACGCAGAGGGTCAGGCCACCGCGATCGCGGGCCGCGCGCTTGCCGCCGGTCTGGCCATCGGCATCGCAGCATTCGGCTGCGGCATGGGTCAGGGTCGCGCAGCGGCCGCAGCCCTCGAGGGTATCGCTCGTAACCCGAACGCTTCGGGCAAGATCCTCGTCCCGCTGATCCTCGGTCTGGCGCTCATCGAGTCGCTCGCGATTTACGCGCTCGTCATCGCATTCCAGGTGCAGCCGTAAGCCGTAACTCACGTCGGGGCGTGCTGGTTTTGGCGCGCCCTGGCGGGCGAGGGCTTCGAGCACCATACTTGCGACCATGACGCGCGATCAGGATCCGACTCCAGCAGCCGAACCTTCCCGCAAGGGGCGAGTGCCCGGTGCGGCGAAAGTCGGTATGGTCTTCATCGTGCTCGTGGGCGCCGCTGCATGGCTGCTCTCCGGTAGCGACAACCCCTTCGTGTATTCCAAGCTAGTTCACGAAGTGATGAACGAGCCCGGCTCCTTCGAAGGCCGCCGCCTCCGGGTCGAAGGCGAGCTCCGTCAGGGCTCCATCGAGTTCCGTGAAGAGCCATGCGAATGGCGCTTCGTTCTCTACAAAGAGGACAAGGAGATGCCCGTGCGTTTTCCGCAGTGCGTCGTGCCAGACACGTTCCGCGACGGGATGGGCATCCAGGTCACCGTGCAAGGCGAGCTCGGTAACGACGGCGTCTTCCTCGCCAACCAGGTGATTCCGCGCTGCCCCTCGAAATACGAGATGCAGCAGCGCATGGAAGCCGGCGAGGAAATGCCCTACGACCCGAACGCTCCGCTTCCCGGTCAGAGCTAGCCGGGGCCAAGAGCGAAAAAAGCCCGCCTCCTCGATGGAGACGGGCTTTCCGTTGGGTAGTCGCGCTCGTTACTGATCCGAGATCTGCTTGACGCGGGTCTCGTGCCGTTCCTTTTCTCGGGCCTCAGCCATGTCGATGTTTCTGAGCTGCTTCTCGTGAAGCTCGGTCACCCGAGCGCGTCGTGCCTCGATCTCCTTCATTTGAGTTTCGTGGCGCTTGGCTTCTTGCTCTAAGTAGCGCTCTTTGCGAGCGGCCTTTGCGGCCTCGAGCTTGGCCTGCTGCTCGGCTTTGCGCGCCTCGGCTTTGGCTTTTGCGGCGTCCTTCTGGGCTTGCGCGTTGGCCTCCGCCTTTTCTTTGGCGCTGGCCGCCTCTTTCTCGGCCTTGTCCTCGGCTGCTACTGCCTTCTCCTTGGCCCGGTACGCCTCTTTGTCGGCTTCCTTTTTCGCCTTTTCAGCTTCCTTCGAAGCCTCTGCCTTCGCGCTGCCGGCTTCCTTCTTGGCGCCGCTCTTCACCGCGTCGCCGGTGTCTGCGCTTGCGGTGGGTATGAGGGCACTGGAAATACCGAAGACCAGTGCCGATGCGATATACAATGCTGGAACGATTCTCATTCTTTTTCTCCTCTTGGCCGCGAGCCTCGACGAAGTCGCCCCCGCCCCCGGTCATTGTCAGCCTAGGCCCGAAACCTCTGACCCCCAAGTGGACGCGAGCTTCTTGACCGGGCCGACTAAACAACCGTACAGTGCTGCGCATGAGCGCAGTGGGGGGGCACACAAGACCTCGAAATCAGCCGTTTCGAAGGGTGGATGAGCCCTGGGAGCGGCCAAGGGGCACCGGCGAAGTTCTCGAGCGATGGCGCAGCGGTGGCACCTGGCGAAACGTGACCTGGAGTCATCCAGTCGAGCCGCGTCAGGCCAGTTTCGAACCCATGCCGCCCGGTTTGGCGCCCGGGGTTGCACGGGCTCTCGAGCAGCGTGGGATCCGGGAGCTGTACAGCCATCAGGCGCGGGCCTTCGAGCTCGCCACCCGCGGCAAGCACCTGGTCGTCGCGACTCCAACCGCCTCGGGGAAGAGCCTTTGCTACAATCTGCCGGTGCTCCAGGCGCTCGCGGACGACCCGAGCGCAACCGCCCTTTATCTGTTTCCGACCAAAGCACTGTCGCGGGACCAAGAAGAGGCATTGCGCGGGCTGATCCGCGATTCCGATCTCAGCGTCGGGGCGATCACGTACGATGGCGACACGCCTAACGACGCGCGTCGAGCGGCGCGGCAACGTGCGGGCGTCTTGCTCACGAACCCCGACATGCTTCATGCAGGCATCTTGCCGCACCACACGGGCTGGGCGCGTCTCTTTTCAAACTTGAAGTACATCGTCGTCGACGAGCTTCACAGCTACCGCGGCATCTTCGGTTCGCACCTCGCCAACGTGATGCGGCGCCTCATGCGCATTGCTCGTTTTCACGGCTCGTCCCCGAGCTTCCTCTTTGCGTCCGCAACGATCGGCAATCCGCAAGAGCATGCGTCGCGCATCTGCGGCGCGCCGGTCGATCTGATCGACCAAAGCGGTGCGCCGACCGGACCTCGGCAGCTGGTCGTGTACAATCCGCCTGTCGTGAACGCGGAGCTCGGGATCCGGCAGAGCTACATCAAGACCGCGGTGCGCCTGACCCAGGATCTCGTGCGGGCTGGAGTTCCCACGCTGGTCTTTGGAAATTCGCGCAACGGCGTGGAGGTCATGCTCAAGTATCTCCGCGATCGACTCGCTCGCGATCAGATCGACCCGGCTGCGATTCATGCGTACCGCGGCGGCTATCTCCCGCAGACTCGCCGTCGTATCGAAGGTGCCCTGCGAAGTGGTGAAATTCGCTGCGTGGTCGCGACCAACGCACTCGAGCTAGGCATCGACATCGGTGCGCTCGATGCCGTCGTCTGTGCCGGATATCCGGGCACCATGGCTGGGCTTTGGCAGCGTTTCGGTCGAGCGGGGCGACGGCAGGATCTCTCACTGGCAGTGCTGGTCGCCTCGAGCAGTCCGGTCGACCAGTACATGGCCCGCCATCCGCGTCAGCTGATTTCGGCACCGATCGAGCAGGCGCGCATCGATCCGGACAACATCGAAATCCTGATTCAGCATCTCAAATGCGCCGCGTTCGAGCTCCCGTTCGAACCCGATGATGCATACGGGGACGTTCCAGACGATGCGCTCGCCGAAGCCCTCGACTACCTCGCCGACAACGGGGTCGTTCACTCCACGTCGAGCGCCGCGGGGGTGATCTATCACTGGGCATCGGACAGCTACCCGGCAAACAACGTTTCGCTTCGAAGCGCGAGTTGGGACAACTTCGTCATCATCGACCTCGAGGGAAATCGCACCATCGCTGAGATGGACTGGCGGAGCACGCACACCATGCTGCACGAGCAGGCGATCTATCAGCACGAGGGTGGACAGTACCAAGTCGAGCGGCTCGACTTCGACAACCACAAAGCCTTCGTGCGTTACGTGAAGCCCGACTACTACACGACCGCCATGACGCACAGCAAGGTTGCCGTTCTGGAGCAGGACCAGAGCTCCACAATCGATCTCGGCGAGGTGCCACTCGACGCTGGTCTCGGCGATGTGAGCGTCATCGAGAAGGTCGTCG
This sequence comes from uncultured delta proteobacterium, assembly GCA_963786865.1. Classification (GTDB taxonomy): domain Bacteria; phylum Myxococcota_A; class Polyangia; order Polyangiales; family Houyiibacteriaceae; genus SG8-38. Next base: position 308,219 of record CAWBAV010000006.1, read on the forward strand.
GGTACAAGAAGATCAAGTTCCACACCCACGAAAACGTGGGTTACGGAGAGGTGCATCTCCCCGAGATGCAGAAGCACACGAGCTCGTTTTGGCTCACGTTTCCCGAGGACTTCGTACAGAGTCAGCCCGAGTCGCGGGCCGTCGTGGTCGATGCCCTGCGCGGTCTTTCGAAGGCGATGCACGTCGTGGGCGCGATCGGTTTGATGATCGATCCCCGCGACCTCGGGCGTACCCTCGGAAGCCGCAGCGAGGACGAGGCGCCGCCCGGGAAAGGACAAGGTCCTGGTTTCGACCCTACGATTTTTCTCTACGACACGGTGGCCGGCGGAATCGGCCTGGCGTCACGGCTCTTCGAAGAGCGTGAAGAGCTTCTGCGGCGTGCGCGTCGATTGATCGAGAGCTGCGGGTGCGATGAAGGATGCCCCGGTTGCATCGGACCGGACGCTTCGGGCGCGGATGAGCCGGAGGCGGCGCGCAAGCGCCTGGTGCTCGATTTGCTCGATGCCGTTGGCGTGAGCGCCACCCACTGAGAACCGATGTCGATCAAACGAAATCTTGCCCGACTTGCTCAAACCACGCCTCGGCATCTCGATGTCGCGAGCATTCGGGGCGCGCTTCCGGGCCAGAGGCGTGAGACCGAGCATGGAGAGCTGCACCTGATCGATGCGTACCTGGAACCACGTCATCACCATGGGCGAGCACCGATCGCCAAGGCGCTCCAGGTCTCTACCGAGCGCCTGGCTCAACTCGCGCTCGATCCACTGCTTGCCGAGGTCGATCTTCAGCGCGCCTTGTTCCTCGACACCGAAACCACCGGGCTTGCCGGCGGCGCCGGAACGGTGCCCTTTCTGATCGGCATCGCCTGGTTCGAGGACCAGTCCATGCGAATTCAGCAGCTTTTTCTGTCTGATCTGGGTCGTGAAGCGCCGATGCTTCATTGGCTTCGTGAGCGCGTGCAAGAGAGCTCGTGCGTCGTTTCGTTCAATGGCAAAACCTTCGATTGGCCGCTCCTCCGCAATCGATTCGTCTTGAATCGTGTTCGCGCACCAGCCTTGCCTCCGCACCTCGATCTCTTGCATTGCGCACGTCGAGTCTTGCGGCCGCGCTTGAAGTCGGTTCGGCTGGTAGAGATCGAGCGGCGCGTGCTCGGCATGTACCGCGAAGACGACATCTCGGGAGCGCTGATCCCTCAGCTCTACTTCGACTATCTCGACGGCGGGGACGTATCTCCGATCGCCAAGGTGATCGAGCACAACGCGAACGACCTAATCGCATTGGCGGCGCTCGTTGCCGAGCTGGTGAGTCACTTCGACGAAGTGCATGGTGGCGACGACCCGCGCGACCACCTCGCCTATGCCAGGGTTGCCGAACGCACCGGGGATCCATCGCGTGCGCGATCTTTTGCTGACGCCGCTGCGCAGGGAGGCGGCGAGTCGGCGTGCACGGTACAGGCCTGCATGCTCAATGCACGCATCGCTCGCCGTGGCGGCGACGTCGACGATGAAGAGCGCGCACTCTTGGAGGCGCTCCGTGCTTCGGATGACGAAGAGCTTCGCGCCGCCGTACAGCTCGCTCTCAGCAAGTTCTACGAGCATCGCCGAAAGGACGTTGCCCGCGCGCTCGAGCATGCCGCTGGGACCGCGCTTGCTGAGGGCGAGGAGGCGGCCGAGCGTCGCGCGGCCCGCCTCACCCGTCGCTTGGCAAGCCGGAGCTGACCTTTTTGCACTAGGATCAGGCTCCCTTGGCACGCTCTGGCACGCCGGGTTATTCTCGACCCGCTAGTTTTCCAGCGTTTTTCGGCGCGCTACCTGGCATCAAAGTTGCTCTTGTAGACGGCGTTGCCCCCCTGGCCGTGGAGTGAAGCGATGAATCGATTCTGGTTGGCTTTTGGAATTCTGGGCGGCGTCGCCATGGCGGTGTCTGGTTGTGGTGAGAACAGCAGCGGCGACGTTGGGCCACTCGAGGGCTTCGTCTGCGGCAAAGACGGAAGCACCTATTCCGTCGAAGATGCGGTTCGAGGGGAGCATGAGGTCGAACACCGGGGGCGCTGCGACGCCCCGATGCACTGCGGCTCGCCCGAGGATTGCTTCGTGGGCGACGAATGCATGCCGGCCGACGCAGATGGCAATTGGTGCATCCCGGGTCCCACTCGTTGCAACTGCCCTGGCGTCTTCGAGCCGGTCTGCGGCGGCGACTCGCGCAACTACATCAATGCCTGCGAGGCTGCCTGTGCGGGTGTGGGCATCCGGCACGAGGGGTATTGCCAGGAGCCTCCGGGAGAGGGCTGTGTCCGCGCCGGTTGTAGCGGTCAGCTCTGCGTCGAAGAGGGCATGGACATCGCGAGCACCTGCGAGTGGCGTCCCGTGTACGAGTGCTACCAGCAGGCCAGCTGCGAGCGCCAGGAAAACGGCCAGTGCGGCTTCACGCCGACCCACGAGCTCGTCGACTGTCTCGAGCGATTCGGCGAGGGTATGTGCAGCGTCGATCCGCGTTGGCAGGATGGATTCGAGGCGGAATGCAGCAGCCCTCAGGTGCCCGGGATCGGCGGCGTCATCGCCGTGGAGCCTCATCAGATGATGCACCTCGGCGAATGGTTCGGTGCGAGCTTCAAGTTGCTCGAGCCGCCCGTCTTTGGCGACCTGTATGAAGGAGAGGGCTTGATCTTCTGCGATGGTGAGCGGACTGCTCTTCAGGGGCGAGTCCGGATGACGCCGCTCGGAGACCTCGAGGTCGAATGCCGAATCCTGCCCGAGATACATCCCGGCGAGTGCTACGACGATGGCGATTGCGCGCCCGGGACCTTCTGCGAGGCCGGGCAGTGCATCGCGAACTGCCCCGTCGAGACGCACATCCTCAACTTCCGAGGGGAGTGCGTGCCCAAGTGCTACGGCCCAGAACAGTGCGGCGACGAGCAGCACTGCAACGCGGGCGAGGTCTGCTTGCAAGACCCGGCCTGCCCCGAATGCGACGTCTGCGTCGGCTGGTGCGAGGCACCGCCGGACGAATGCAGACCCACCGGTTGCAACGGCGAGATCTGCGCGAGCCAGGACGTGGCTTCTCCTTGTGTCGCGTTGCCTGAGTTCGCCTGTTACCAGGAGGTCGGCATTTGTGAGATGCAGACCTGGGGCCAGTGCGGCTGGACTCCCACGCCCGAGCTCGACGAATGCCTCTCTCAGTTTGATTGCCGGGCAGAGGGCTGTGCTGACGGCGCGTACTGCGGTTACTGCTGGACCAGCTGGGAATGCATCCCTGAAGGCGCAGTGTGTTGAAGATCTAGCGTTGACCTCGCCGCTGGCCTGACGGCTTCACCATCTCCGTCAGGCTGGCGGCGAGATTTCTATCTTCGTCATCACCGAATTCGCAATGAAGCAGTACTTGTGCGCGTTCGCGTGAAGCTTCTCGAGCTGCTCCGGACTTGGAGGCTCACCTCCCCACTTGATCTTGGGGGTCAGGGTCACGCGCGTGATCGCGATTCGCTTCTCTTCGTTGCGCTCCATGGTGCCGACGGCCTCGACTTGATACTCGTCGATTACGAACCCATCACGGGCGGCGAGCGATAGAAACGTCAGCATGTGGCAGCTCGAAAGGGCGGCAACATACGCTCGCTCCGGGTCGACCAACTCTGGGTTTCCCAGGTATTCGGGCGCTGCCGATGCACGGACTTGGCTGCCTCCCTCGAACTTCCAGACATGGTCACGCGTGTACTCCTTCGGCGTGAATGGGGTGTCCTGACGATCCCAGTGAATCATGGCTCGGTGTACCGACATCGCTACTCCTTCGCGCCAGAACCTAGGGTCGGTCGCGCGGCAAGGCCAGCGCCAGTGCCAGTGCCGGTGTCAGCCGCCGCTGCCTGGGTCTACGTAGGCTGGAGTGGTTTCGTCGGTCAGGCGGTTTTCGAGGAAACCTTCTGGAAGAGAGACTTTTTGCCGGCCGGCAGTCTTTCCTCGGGGCACTCGCATCGCGTCGGGAGGGAAAGGGTTCGGATGCGTCGACGGTGCGGAGTACTACTTCGAGCTCCTCGAGGCGGGTTACTCGCATCAGTCGCGATCGGAGCTTGGCGCTTCCACGGAAGCCCTTGGTGTACCAACTGCTATGCCGACGGAACATTCGCATCGCCTGGGTTTCACCCGCCCATTCGCTCAGCAAGCGCGCGTGCTCGAGCGCGATTTCGACGACCTCGCCAAAGGTCGGCGGGTTCGGCGGCTCGTGGCCCTCGAAGACCTCGGCCAGATCTCGAAAGAGCCATGGGCGTCCGAGACATCCCCGGCCGATCACCACGCCATCGCATCCGGTCATGCGCATCATGCGGAGCGCGTCGTGAGCTTCCCAGATATCCCCGTTGCCGAGTACTGGTATCGATCGAACGTGTTGCTTCAGGCGAGCTATCGCTTCCCACTGGGCATCGCCGTCGTAGAGCTGTGAAGCCGTTCGCGCATGCAGAGCAACGGCGGCGCATCCCTCCTCTTCGGCGACGCGACCTGCGTCCTCGTAGGTGAGCAAGCTCTCGTCGATGCCCATTCGGAACTTGATCGTGACCGGAATCTCGCCCGCGTTCTGGACAGCCGCGCGGACGATGTTCGCGAGGAGGCGTGGCTTTGCGGGGATGGCCGACCCGCCACCCTTGCGCGTCACCTTCGGAACGGGGCATCCGAAGTTCATGTCGATGTGGTCCACGTGCCCTTCGCCAACCAGCCATTTCACTGCTTCGCCGACGTAGTGAGGATCGACGCCGTAGAGCTGGAGGCTGCGCGGCGATTCGTCTTTGCCGAACTCCGCGAGCATCAGGGCCTTGGCGCGTCCCTCGACCAGAGGTCGCGCCGTCACCATCTCGCTCACGTAAAGGCCTGCTCCGAAGCGCCTGCAAATTGCGCGAAAGGGCCAGTTGGTGACACCGGCCATCGGCGCGAGCACCACCGGCGGCCAGACCGACATCGGACCAATTTCGATCGGCGCAAATTCTCCGAGGCGCGCCACGGGCACCGCACGGTTCAGCTCGTTCTTGTACACCTGCTCCATGAAGGGAATGCTCGTCGGACGAAGGGGTTTCGCCGTCTTTGCTCAGCTCACGACGGCGAGACGGCGGTGGCCGCCAGTACGCACGAGCTTCATGCGCCAGTCGACGCCGATGAGCTCTCCGGGCTCGAGTGGAAGCCAAATATTCTCGCCCTGGATCGTCTCGCTCGAAAAAATCAGGTGATTGACGTAGCCGCTTTCCGAGGGCGCTTCGCATTCAGGTGACAGACTGGGGCACGAGTCGCGGTCCCCGCACTCCGTCTTGTAGGTCGACCAGAAGAGCTCCTTGCCGCCTTCGGCTGCCACCATGGTCGTCCCGTCCGTGACGATGATCGTCAGAAGCGAGCGCTCTTTGTCGGGATCGACGTCGCAAATGGCGCGAACGTGCTCGAGCGTCGACTGCAGAGCCATGGACGTTTCTTCGACGCCGATGCGTCCATGGAGTGGACCATGCTGCGCAAGATGCGTGAGAAACATGAAGAATACGACCTCGCTGTCGGTTTCGCCGAGGATGTAGCGCCGCAGCTTCGGTGCGATGCGTCGAAGGAGCTCTGGGCGGTGCTTGGGAAAGTCCTGGATGTCGCCGTTGTGCGCCATGATCCACTTGCCGTACTGGAACGGGTGGCAGTTCAGGACGGAGAGCTCGCCGTTTGTTGCGCGTCGGACGTGAGCCAAGACGGTTTCGGAAGCCACGATACCGCTGACGCGATGAAAGAGAGTGTCGTCGAGCGCGGTGGCGGGGCTTCGGGTGATGTGTGGCGCTCCGTCGACGTAAAACGCCACACCCCAGCCATCGCGGTGGTCGGTGCTCTGCGCGCCGAGCGCGTTGTCCGCGTCCATCAAGGACCGGTGTACCTGGCTCTGGATCACGCTTCGAAAGCCGAATAAGCGACACATAACCCGTTCATTTTGACACGAACTGCGGCGTGATGCTCCCTCCGCTGTTCAGGAGCCGGGTCGGGTGTTAAGGTGCGCGCCCGTGAAGCGATTTCGGCGTCTTTTCATCGCGAACCGTGGCGAGGTTGCCGCACGTGTCGCTCGGACATGCGATGCGATGGGCATCACGCCCGTCTTTGGCGTGTCGGATGCTGATCGCGACGCGCCGTACCTGCGAGGTCGGGAGTCCATAGTGCTTGGCCCGGCGAGATCGAGCGAGAGTTATCTCGCACGCGAGCGTATCGTGCAGGCGGCCGTTCAAGCTCAGTGCAGCGCCCTTCACCCGGGCTGGGGGTTTCTGGCGGAAGATCCGCTCTTTGCCTCTCTCTGTGAGGCGCATGGTGTGACGTTCATCGGACCGCCCTCCGCCGTCATGGCGAAGCTCGGTCGGAAGACGCCGGCCAAAGCAGCGATGGCCGCGGCTGGGTTGAAGCTCATTCCGGGGAGCGACGGGGTGCTGCTGGACGTCCAGCAGGCGCAGGAGATGGCGGCCGAGACAGGTTTTCCGATCCTCTTGAAAGCCGAGAGTGGTGGAGGCGGCCGAGGGATGCGCATCGTCCGGAAAGCGGCCGACTTGAAGGAGGCGTACGATTCCGCGCAGTCCGAGTCCCTGGCTTGCTTTGCCGACGACCGCCTCTACCTCGAGAAGCTGATCGAAGGCGGGCGGCACATCGAGATTCAACTGCTCGCGGACAAGTATGGAAACGTCGTCCATCTGGGAGAGCGGGACTGCTCGGTGCAGCGCAAGCACCAGAAACTAATCGAGGAGTCGCCGGCCCTGGTTCTGAGCGCAGCGGAGCGCGAAAACACGCTCGCTGCGGCCGTTCGAGCTGCGCGCGCGATCGGCTACGTCGGCGCCGGCACGATGGAGTTCCTGCTCGACGAAGGTGGCGAGCTCCGATTCATGGAGATGAATGCGCGACTTCAAGTGGAGCATCCGGTTTCCGAGATGCGAACGGGCGTCGACCTGGTCGAGGCTCAGATCCGCATTGCAGGCGGGGAGCCGCTTTCGTTCTCGCAGGAAGACATCGAGTTCCGGGGACATGCGATCGAGTGCCGCATCAATGCGGAGGATCCATCGAACGGGTTCGCCCCGAGTCCGGGCGTCATCGAACGGTGGAAGGTCGCAGTCACTGGAGACGAACAGGTGCGCGTCGATACTCACGTCGAATCCGGATACGAGGTTCCGCCCCACTACGACAGCCTGATCTGCAAGGTGATCGCCTGGGGTGCGGATCGGGATGCGGCCTGCGATCGTTTGTCGGAGGCCTTGAAGAGCATCCGTTGCGATGGCATTTCGACGACGATACCCATGCACCTTGCGGTCCTGAGCTCGGAGGAGTTTCGCGAGAACCGGTACGACACGCGCGCCGTACCAGGGTGGGAGAGCTGATGGCACACGTTCCTGTAGTACCGATCGGAAAAGCCCGGGACTCGGTGGTCGACCGGGCCACCTATGAACGAGAGCTCGCGAGGCACGCACCCTCGGTGTCCCGCCTCGAGGAGCGCCGCGCCGAGGTTCACGCAGGCTGGGGAGAGAAGTATGTCGATCGGGTACACGAAAAGGACAAGCTGACGACGCGCGAGCGGATCGAGCGCTTGAAGGACCCTGATTCGCAGGTGTTCGAGATAGGGACCTTCGTCAACTACGGAGTGGACTTCGACGGCCTCCGCTCGCCGGCCGCCGGCGTGGTGACCGCCTTCGTGCGAGTCGAGCAGCGTTGGTGCGTCGTGATCGCCAACGACAACACCGTGGCGTCCGGCGCCTGGTGGCCGAAGACGCCCGAGAAGATCGAACGCGCTCAGGAGATCGCACGACGGCTACGCTTGCCGACGCTCTATCTCGTCGACTGCAGCGGTCTCTACCTGCCCGAGCAGCGCAAGAGCTTCGCGGGTGCGACCGGCGCAGGCCACATCTTCAAGATGAACAGCCTGCTCTCCGCGGAGGGTGTGCCACAGATCGCCGGCGTCTTCGGCGACTGCATCGCCGGCGGCGGCTACATGCCGATCATCAGCGACCGTGTGTACATGACCGAGCAGGCGTACATGGTCATCGCCGGTGCCGCGTTGATCAAGGGGGCCAAGAGCCAACACATCACCTCGCTCGACATCGGAGGCCCGGAGGTGCACGTGCATCAGTCGGGCTGTGCGGATGAGCGCGTCCCAGACGATGTCACCTTGCTCGACTGCATGCGGCGCGAGGTGTCGCGCTTGCCGAGCTCTGGCGCGTCCTTCTATCGTGGTGGCGTGGAATCCATGGAGCCGATCTTCTCGCCGGCCGAGGTTCCCGGCTTGGTTCCCGTCGATCATCGGCAGGCGTACGAGGCCACCGAGATCCTCGCGCGTCTTTGTGACCAGAGCCTCTTTTGGGAGGTCCTACCCTCGGTCGGGCGCGAGATGATCTGCGGCATCGCACGCGTGGGCGGTCTGTACGCCGGATTCGTTCTCAACCGTCAAGGATTGATCGACGATCCCGAAACAAGCGACGAACAACGGCCCGCAGGGATCCTCTACAGGCAGGGGATCGCGAAAATCAGCGAATTCAGCCGTGCCTGCAACAGCGATGGCATTCCGCTGATCTGGCTTCAGGACATCAGCGGTTTCGACATCGGCGCCGAGGCGGAACGGCACGGGCTCCTCGCCTACGGATCGAACCTCATCTACACGAACAGCACCAACGAAACGCCGATGTTCACGGTGCTACTGCGCAAGGCGTCGGGCGCCGGCTATTACGCGATGGCGGGGCTTCCCTACGATCCGGTCGTGCAGCTATCGACGCCGATTTCGCGTCTTAGCGTCATGGAAGGCCGGACCTTGGCGATCGCCTCGTACAACAGCAAGCTCGACGACAACTTCGAGATCGTCACCAACGACCCAGAGGAGCGTGCGAAGATCGAGAGGCGAATGGCCGAGGTCGAGGCGCGCATCGAAGCGGACATGGATCCATACGTGGCCGCCCGGCAAATGGATACCGATGAGATCGTGCGACTCGACGAGCTCCGTGACTGGCTGAAGGTTCTGGTCGAGATGAGCTACCAGGGCAGCGGCTATCGACGCATCAAGAACCCACGGATCTGGACGATGCATGATCTCGATGTCCTGGTGAACGGAGGACGTGCATGAGCGGCAACGCCTACGTCTTGCGGGCGCGGTTCGGGGAAGCCGGCACGAGTCAGCTTCTGGCGCCGACGGTTGGCGTGTTCACCGCTCGGGTTCGTGAAGGAGAGCTCGTTTCCGCCGGGCAGGTGCTGGGGTCGATCGACGTTCTCGGCGTGCTGAGCGAGCTCCGCGCTCCCGAAGGTGTAGCCGGACGCGTCACGAGTCGAATAGGTGGCGCACGCACGCGGATTCCCGTTCAGTTTGGCGATCCGCTCTTCGCGATCTCGACGTCTTCGATGGCTCCGGTTGCCAAGTCGGGCGTGGTCGGCGGCGAGAGCTCCTCAGCCGCCCTTTCGTTTACTGCACCCATGAGCGGCCGCTTCTACAGCCGGCCATCTCCAAGCGATCCACCATTCGTATCGGCGGGTGACATCGTCCAACGCGGTCAGACGATCGGCCTGCTCGAGGTGATGAAGACCTTCAATCGGCTCGTGTACCAAGGAGAGGCTCTTCCTGAGCGAGCGCTGGTGGTGAAGATAGTCCCGGGCGAGGGTGACGACGTCGTTCGCGGGGATCTGATCCTGGCGCTCGGCTCGTCGACGAAGACCTGAAGCGCGGAGAGGCGAAATGGGTAGGGCCTCATTGCTTCTCTTGCTGGTACTGAGCTCGTGTCGGACGCCGGGCCCGTCGACCGTGGCGGGCGATGTCAGTGAGATCAAGGGCTTCGTGTTCAAGCACGGGGGAATCGTGCGTTCGGTGGGCGTCTTCGACCCGAGGCGGCCCGAGGAGATCGGGCTTCGACCGCTCGTCTTGGTCTTGCACGGTGGCCTCGGAGACGACGACGATACCGTGGTGCTCCGCTTTGGAAAGCTCAATCGCCTTGCAGCCGAGGATGATTTTCTGGTTGTCTATCCCCAAGGCCTTGGCGGACATTGGAACGACGGACGGGACGTGGAACGCTACGTCGCTCACCGTGAGCGCGTCGACGACGTGGGCTTCTTGGCGTCCTTGATCGACGACCTGGTGGAGAAGCGCAACGTCGACGCCAACGCCGTGTTCATCGTCGGCGTGTCCGACGGCGCGATGATGGCGCATCGCTTCGCCTGTGAGCGCAGCGCAAAGCTCCGCGGTTTCACGGCGGTCGTCGGCGCGATGCCCTACAACGTCGCGCGCCGGTGGGCCCGATGCGGCAAGGACACGCTCTCGGTCTTGATGATCAACGGTACCGAGGATCCGATCGTTCCCTGGGAGGGCGGCTCAGTCACGTTCGACGGACAGGAGCTCGGCAAGGTTCTTTCCGCCGAGCGCACGTTCGAGCTCTGGAGCCGGCACGACGGCTGCAAGGACGTCGCCATCACGATGATCCCCGACTTCGTTCCGAGCGATGGCACTCGAATCGAAAGACGGCAGGCGATCGAGTGCCGCGACGGCAGCAAGGTCGAGCTCTTCGCCGTGCAGGGTGCAGGGCACACTTGGCCGTCCGGATGGCAATATCTTCCGGAGCACATGGTGGGCGCAACGAGCCGAGACATCGACGCGGCAATTGCTGCCTGGCGTTTCTTCCAGAGCACGCTCTAGCGTCGTGCGTGAGGGTGCTAGACTGCACCCATGCTGGCCCCGAAGCTCGGCGATCGCAGCCTATTTCCGGACCTCGAAGCGAGAGCGTACCTCGCACACGCGGCGATTTCGCCGCTTTCGCGTCCCGTTTGCGAACGCATCGCAGACGTTACGCAAGACTACGCGAGAGGCGGCATGGCGGGCTTCCTGCGCTGGGCGCCGCGGCTGAAAGAGGTGCGGAGCGGGTTCGCCCGATTGATCGGGGCCGCCCCGAACGAGATCGCGTTTGTCGCCAACACCACACAGGGCGTCATCGACATCGCGTTCGGGCTTCCCTGGAAAAAGGGCGACCGCGTCCTGCTCTTCGATGGTGAGTTTCCGGCAAACGTCACGCCCTGGCAGCAAGCCGCCAAAGAGTTTGGTCTGGAGCTCTGCTGGCTCTCACTCGATGCGTTTCAACTCTCGATCGATGAAGGCCTCGCGGAGCTCGAGGGCGCGCTCGACCTAGGTGTTCGCCTAGTCGCGGTGAGTGCGGTCCAATACAAGACGGGGCTTCGCATGCCGCTCGCCGAGATGGCCGCGCTTTGCCACCGATATGGTGCTGAGATCTTCGTCGATGCGATTCAAGCGCTCGGAGCGACGCCTGTCGATGTCGCTTCGGGCATCGATTATCTCAGCTCCGGTAGCCACAAGCATCTGATGGGCGCCGAGGGGGCGGGCTTTTTGTATGTGGCCGAGCGCTGCGCCGACACGTTGCAACCGAGGCTCGCCGGCTGGCTCGGCCACGAAGACCCCGTCGCGTTCCTCGTGGGTGATGGCCCTCGACTCCGATACGACACTCCTCTGCTACACGGCGCTCCGGCCCTCGAAATCGGCACCAGCAATGTGATCGGTCTAGCCGCGGTGGGAGCATCCATCGAGTTGCTCGAACAGCTCGGCGTGCCGCGGATCCACGCGCATGTCGGCGGCTATCTCGACGCGCTCGAATCCGGGCTCGTCGAGCTCGGCTTTCAGAGCCATCGCGCCACGGCGCCGGAGCTGCGTTCCACTCTCCTCAGCGTGACCGTTCCCGAAGACCTGCGACTCTCGAAGCTCGCGGCCGCGCTCAGGCACGAGGGGGTGGTTTGCAATACGCCCGACGGTCTCATGCGCTTTGCCCCGCACTGGCCGAATGCGCACGATGAGGTTCCCACCGTTCTCGGTGCCGTGGAGCGGGCACTGGCCGAGCTTCGGACATGAACCTAGGCTGGCACGATGGCGGCTCAAAGCGACCGAAGCTTCTGGATCTTCAACGCGGCGGTTTCGAGTGCTGCCGTCGGGTTCCTCGGCTGGCTTCTGCTCATTCGTGAAGGCGGCGGCGTCGACGCAGACCTCGGTTTCATGCCCGGCGTGAACGCAGCGCTCAACGCCGCCGCCGCCTCCTTGCTGCTTCTCGGGCTGGCCGCGATCCGAAGCGGGCGCCGGGCAGTCCACAAGCGACTGATGGTTTCAGCGTTTGCCGCCTCGACCGTGTTCCTAGTGGGATATGTTCTTTACCACTACGTGCACGGCGACACTCCGTACCAGGGGGTCGGAACGATTCGCACCATCTACTTCACGATCCTGATCACCCACGTTCTTCTGTCGATCGTGATGCTCCCGATGATTTTGACGACGTTCTATTTCGCGGCGCGTGAGCGCTTTGCAGCGCACAAGAAGCTCGCGAGGTGGACGCTACCGATCTGGCTCTACGTGTCGGTGACGGGTGTGATCATCTACTTCATGCTGCGCCCGTAGGAGTGCTCGTGTCCGTGACAGCGCCAGTGTCAGGGCCAGTGTCAGCGTCAGCGCCGGTGCCAGCGTCCGTGTCGGCGACTGTTGTTCCGGACGCACATCGTGCGTCTGGGGCACGCCCTTCCTTGTAAGATCCTCTGCGGTTTGCTGGTGCAGCAGCTGGCCCGGATCTTGCTTCGTTTTTCGGGCAGGATTTTGCCGTGAACGTCCGCGTACATTCTTTTTCGATTTACGCACTAGGGGCCGCTTTGCTCGGGCCATCCTCCCTGGGACTTGCGCAGGCCGCCCGATCCACGGAAGCACCACGATCGTCGATCGCGTACGCAGGGGATGAGCTCGCCTTTACGTCGACCACCGAGGACGTCGAGCATTCGCTGCATCGAGCCACGAAGAAGGTTCGCCGTGCCGGTGTTGGCCTAGGACTGTCGCTGGCGGCTGTTCCGGTGGGCGCCGCTCTGATCACGAAAGGCATGCAACGGAGTGTCGCTGCCTCTGCCGACGACGGTGACGCAATGCTCCTCGCCGGAATGGTGACGGCGATCGGCGGCTTGGTCGGAGTCGTCGCGAGCGGCGCGGTTCTCGCCCCGGCCCGGCGAGACAAACGCCGTCTCCAAATGGCCCTCGCACCTACGACCCTGCGCCTCGGACCCGGCTCTGTAGCGATTGCCCATCGGTTCTAAACGGCGGCAGTGTCTCTGAGTCGATATCTACGTAGGGGAGCGGCTCGGGATGGGCAGCACAGCGATTGGGCGGGAGGCGAGACGTACGGAGTCGTAGAGAGACGGCCGAGCGGGCCCCAATCGCGAGCACGCCCGTCGCGAGCCGCCCCCCGGTGTGAAGCATGACGTTCGACCCGTTGGACCTGGGAATTCTTTACCCGTGGCTCGGTTTGTTCGACACTTCGCCCCAAGGAGAGCCTCGATGGGAATCGTTTCGTGGATTGTGTTCGGATTGATCGCTGGCTTGCTGGCCAAGTTCATCATGCCGGGCGATGACTCGGGTGGCTTCATCAAGACGACCGTGATCGGTGTCGTGGGCGCGCTCATCGGCGGCTACATCGGCACGCGGCTCGGCTTCGGCACCGTCACCGGATTCAACCTGCGCAGTCTCGCGATCGCCAGCGCAGGAGCGCTGATCGTGTTGTGGGTCTATCGGTTGGTGAAGAAGAACTGAGCCCCCCGCGCCCCGATCGTGCCAGCGCTAGCGCTAGCGCCAGTGGCAGTGTCAGCGTCAGTGTCAGCGCCAGTGCCAGAGATAGTGTCAGCGCCCACGTCCGTCTGACTCTTCTTTGTCATCGCGATCTCCTTTTCGCCTGTGTCTGGGGTCGGGCTTCGCCCTTTCGGGGAACCCCACACCCAGGCGAAAAGGAGATCACTCATGCGACTCATCATTCAGCAACGGGCGCTCGAGGCAGCACGCGGGCTTCGGCAGGTGATGCCGGTCATCAAGAAGCGGGACCGGTCGCTCTTCGATCAGATCCATCGGGCGATGAATAGCGTCGTGCTCAACATCGCGGAGGCTGAAGGAAACGATCCCGGCACGGCCAAGGCGCGCTTCGCGTCGGCCTGCGGGTCCGCCAAAGAAGTGCGGGCCGGCATCCAACTTGGAGTTGCATACGGCTACTTCCCGAGCGCAACAGTGAAATCCGTCGACACCGCGCTCGACGAAGTCTGCGCGATGTCGTGGCGGCTCTCGGGCCGCTAGACACAGCCAAGGGCATCCGAGCCCTTGTCCCCGAAGACCGCCGCTGTCCCCGCCACTGAAAGTGACGCGCGCAGGGGCACGGGCGAACGCGACGCGGGGTTCCGTCGAACGGCTCGGCTTGCAATTGTGGTCGGATGCACTGGAGGGGTTGGACCACGCAAGCCTCGCCTCGGCGCTCACGCCAATCGGAGGTGGTTGCTCGCTTGCCGATTGTCATTCGCGACGTCGACTCCACCCCAGATCGCGTTCGCCCGTGCCCCTCCGTACGGCAGTGTCACTCGCAGCGGCAGCGGCAGCGGCAGCGGCAGGGCCCGCGCGCGTGCATCGACGCGTACAAAGGAGGGCGGCTCGGGATGGGCAGCACAGCGATTGGGCGGGAGGCTAGACGTACGGAGTCGTAAAGAGACGGCCGAGCGGGACCCAATCGCGAGCACGCCCGTCGCGAGCCGTCCTCCGATCGTGCCAGTGCCAGTGTCAGTGAACCGCGCCTTGCTCGGTCCGTTGGATCCGGCGCAGCGCGAGGACGCCTTCCACGATCATCCAGAGCAGCAAGACGAGAAGAAGCGAGGCGAGGGCGGCGAGTGGGGCGTTTCCTTCTGCGAGGAAGTCTTGCAGCTTTGCGAAGAGCGCGAGGCCAGCGACCGGCATGACCAGCGCCATGGGGATGACCAGCGGCCATACCGGACGCTTTCGTGCGAGGAAGTAGAGGGCCAGCGTCATCAGGGTGAGCGCGGCTAGAAGTTGATTGCTTGCGCCAAAGATCGGCCAGAGCACCCATCCGACGGCCTTGGCTTGGCCGGTGCTCGGGTCGGGGGTTTCGGCGATCGCCAAGTACATCGCGGGCACGACGGCGATGATCGTGGCGATGTACGGATTGGTGAGCGGCTTGAACCGGATGACTGCTCCGATCTCGCTGAGGATGAAGCGCTGAATGCGAGCGGCCGTGTCGAGTGAGGTGGCTGCGAAGGCGATCACCAGGACCGCCATCAAGGTGCGCGCGAGCTCCGGAGACAAGCCGACTGCTTCTAGGAACGCGCCGCCACCGAGTACGAACGCGGCGGCCTTGTTGCCGCCCGCGTGCGCCCAGCTGTCGTAGTAGATCGCCCAGCTGAGATCATCGACCGCGCCTTGGCCCGGCAAGGCGCAGGCGCCGACCAAGCCGATGCCGGCGACGGCGGCAAGCGTGGCCGCGAGCGCGAGCGACCCTTCACCGAGCATGCCGCCGTATCCGATCATGCGGGCGTCCGATAGTCGATCGATTTGCTTCGAGGTCGTTCCGGCTGCGACCAGGCCGTGAAACCCGCTGATCGCGCCGCACGCGATGGTGACGAAGAGAATGGGAAAGATCGAAGGCGCCCCAGCTTCTGGGCTACGGTAGATCGGTGCGTCGAACTCCGGGTGAGCGATGAGAACGCCCAGAAAGAGAAGACCCAGACCGACGAAAAGCTGATGGCTGTTGATGTAGTCGCGCGGTTGAAGAAGCAGCCAGACCGGCAGAAGACTCGCGATGGCCGAATACACCAAGAGGAAGAAGATCCAGCCCGTCGTTGCCGTGTGCTTGTCGACGCCCATCGCGACGAAGTCGATGGGGACTTTGGTACCCACCCAGACGAAGATGTAGAGCACGATGAGGGCGATCACCGACGGCCAGAGGATCTTCACGCGGCGCTTGTAGATGAGCCAACCGATCAGGAGGGCCACGATGATCTGGATGTTGATCGGAATGACGCTGGCCGGCTCACTCACGAAGAGGCCGGCAATCGCCATCGCGAAGACCGCAAGAACGAGCCAAATCAGTACCAGCACGAAGCACATGAACAGAATCCGCGCGCGTCCGCTCACCGTCTTTGCGGTGATGTCCGCGATCGAACGACCCTTTTCGCGCACGCTCACGACCACCGCGCCGAAGTCGTGCGCGGCGCCCATGAAGATCGTGCCGAGAACCACCCACGCGAGGGCCGGGCCCCATCCCCAATAGGCCGCCACACAGGGGCCGATGATCGGCGCAGCGCCCGCGACCGAAGTGAAGTGGTGTCCGAACAGGATGGCCCGTTGCGTTGGCACGAAGTCCAGCCCGTCCTCGAGCTCATGGGCGGGCGTGATCAGGTCCTCTTGGTCCTGGTAGATCCGCTCGCCGAGGAATCGCGCGTAGAAGCGGTATGCGACCAGGAATGCACCGAGGATCAGAGCTGCGGCCAAGGCTGCCATTTGTCGCGTTGGTGGGCTTTTTTCCGATTCTGGTCAAGCACAATCCCGCTTTCCTTTGCGAGGAAAAACGCTAAGGTCCGGGCATGAGTGGGACCTTCCGACCCCATGGTCTCTGGACTGCCCTTGCGACGCCCTTCTCGGCGGACCAGCAGGTCGACTACGGCGCGCTGCGCCGCTTGATCGAATTTCAAGTGAACGAGGGCGTCGATGGCGTCGTTCCCTGCGGCACGACCGGCGAGTCCCCGACGCTTTCGTGGCAAGAACACGACGCGATCGTCACTGCCGCGGTGCGCACGGTCGAAGGTCGAGCCGGCGTGCTCGCTGGCGCCGGGAGCAACAACACCGAGGAGGCGATTCACGCGACCCGCCAGGCCAAGGAGCTCGGGGCCACGGCTGCTTTGCTCGTGGACTGTTACTACAACGGGCCATCGAGCCTCGAGCTGCGAACCGAATACTACGAACGAATCCTTGCGGGCGTTGCGGACATACCGCTCGTTCCTTACGTGATTCCAGGGCGCAGCGGTTGCGAGCTCTCGGCCGCTGATCTGGCCATCCTGCACCTCAACGACCCGCAGCGAGTGCCCGCGGTGAAGCAAGCGACCGGCGATCTCGATCGCATGCGGATGGATCGCACGCTCGCAGGGCCGGGCCTGAGCATCCTCTCTGGTGACGACGAGCTCACGCTCACCATGATGCGCGACGAAGGCATTCGCGCGAGTGGCCTGATCAGCGTGATGTCGAACATCGCGCCGAGGGCGATTGGTTCGATGGTTCGGGCGCAGGTTGCCGCAGATCTCGATGAGACCGAGCGGCTCGCCCAAGTGCTGGCCCCGCTCTTCAGGGTGGTGACCTGCTCGGTGACCGCAGTGCGAACGCTTCCAAATGGGCAAGGCGTCGAGGTTACCGACAGGTTCCGGAACCCGGTGCCGGTGAAGACCATGATGGCGGGGCTTGGAATGCTGCCCTCGGGGAAAAGGCCACCGCTCGGGCGCATGAGCGTCGCGGCCGTCGCGCAATGCAGGGCCGCGCTCCGCGAAGTGCACGCGGCCGACCCGGGGATTCTGGGCCCGATCGAAAAGGCGTTCGACGTGCGCATCGGTCAATGCCTCGCGGACGATGTGAGGTGGTCGGCGCTCGCGCGTTGAGGGACCGTGTACAAGACACTGATTCGCCCGCTCCTGTACCTGCTGCCTGCAGAAACCGCCCATCATCTCGCGATTGCGTGCTTGCGATTTCTCGGTTGGATTCCTGGAGCGCTCAGGTTGATGCGCCGGGTGTTTCACGGAAGCGACGGGGCGTCGTCCGTAGAGGCACTAGGTCTCCGCTTTCCGAATCCCATCGGCCTGGCGGCGGGCTTCGACAAGGATGCGATCGCTTACGAGACCCTCGGAGCGATGGGCTTCGGGTTCGTCGAGGTGGGAACGCTCACCGGCGAGCCTCAGCCCGGCAATCCGAGGCCTCGTTTGTTTCGACTTCCGAAAGACCGAGCGCTGGTGAATCGAATGGGCTTCAACAACGAAGGTTCTGCGAGCGCGGTGGCTCGACTTCAGCGGCCGCACGAGACGATTGTCGGCGTGAACATCGGCAAGACGAAACGCGTCGCCGAAGACGAGGCGATCGAAGACTACGTCGCGAGCGCGAAGCGGGTGGGGCCGTACGCCGACTACCTGGCGGTGAACGTGAGCTCGCCCAACACGCCCGGCCTTCGCAACCTTCAGGCTACCGAGAGGCTACGCCCGCTCCTCGGCGCGGTTCGTGAAGCACTTAATGAAGTATCTCCCGGACGCCGGGTGCCACTGCTCGTCAAGATCGCCCCGGACTTGGCGGACGGAGACGTAGACGCGGTGGCCGACCTCGCAATCGCGCTCGGTCTCGATGGGATCATCGCCACCAACACGACGGTTTCGAGAGACGGTCTCGTGAGCAATGCCAATGACGTCGAGCGCTGCGGGGCTGGCGGCCTCAGTGGTCCAGCGCTGCGGGAACGCTCCCTCGAAGTGCTGCAAAGACTCCGCTCTAGAGTGGGTGACCGGCTGGTATTGATCTCAGTCGGCGGAATCGAATCCGTGGAAGACGCCCGGGAGCGCCTCGAATCCGGCGCCACGCTCGTCCAAATCTACACCGCACTGGTCTACGAGGGCCCGTTCTTTCCGAAGCGACTAGCCATGGGTGTTGCCGATCTCGCTAGACGTTGAGCGCGCCTCCGCTATTCGCCGGCGTCGACGACGGCGGCAGCGATCGCATCCGACCAGACGTTGACCGTCGTGCGGCACATGTCGAGGATGCGGTCGACCGCGAGAATCAGTGCGACGGCGCTGGTCGGTAACCCTACCGCGTTGAGGACCACGACCATCATGACCATGCCTGCGTGCGGGATGCCCGCTGCGCCGATGCTGGCGAGCAAAGCCGTGAACGCGACGAGGGCTTGCTGGGTGAAGCTGAGGTCGATGCCGTAGACCTGGGCGATGAAAAGGACCGCCACGGCTTCGTAGAGCGCCGTGCCGTCCATGTTGATCGTCGCGCCGAGAGGAAGCACGAAGGAGGCGACCTGAGGCCTGACGCCTGCCCGTTCGACGTTCTCCATCGTGAGGGGAAGGGTGCCGTTGCTCGAAGCGGTGCTGAAGGCGGTTACCAGCGCGGTAGTGAGTGTGCGCGCGTACGCGATCGGCGAGCGGCCGGTGCGAACCTTGAGGATCAGCGGCAGCGTGATCGCGGCGTGAATGACGAGACCGATGAAGACGGTGAGCACGTACCAGCCGAGGACCTGAAACGCCGCAGGCCCCTTGCCGGCTGCGGCATAGAGCGTGAAGCCAAAGACCCCGATCGGTGCGAACTTCACGACGGCGAGGGTCATCTGCATCATCACGTCGAATAGGCCCGAGAAAAATCGTCGCACGACGCTTGCGTCCTTCGAGCCTTCGCGGTGCTCGGCCATGCTGATGAAGACGCCGATCAGAAGTGCGAAGAAGATCACCGGCAACATATCGCCTTCGGTTGCCGCGGCGAGAGGGTTCTTCGGGATCAAACCCTCGAGTTGTTCCCAGAGGACCAGACCGATCCCTTTCGGTTCCTCAGCCAGAAGCGCTCCGGTCGCCGCGCCTTCTTCCAGAAGGGCGAGCTCGGCCCCATCGCCGGGTCGGATGATGTTCACCATCACCATGCCGGTCACGATCGCAATGAAGCTGGTCGAAAGATAGAACCCGATCGCGCGTCCGCCGATGGAGCCGAGGGTCCGAAGGTCGCCCATCCCGGTCACGCCGGTGATCAGCGATGAGATGATCAGAGGAACGACCAGCATCTGCAGAAGCCGAAGAAAGAGGTCTCCGATCGCCTTCCCGACCATGGCCACATTCCCGATGATGCTCGCGTCGACCATACCTTGGCCGCCTGCCCAGTTGAGCGTGAGCCCGAGGGCGGCGCCTAGACTCATGGCGATCAGGATCCAATGATGGAGTTGCAGTCGTTTCACGGGCGCGCATTATGCGGACGCCTAGGTTCGATGTAAAACCAAGCCATGACCGACGAGAATCCAGACAAAGGGCCGCTTTCGGAGCTCAGGGGAGCGCTCGATGCCCTCGACCACGAGCTCCTGGCGCTCCTGGTCCGCCGGATGGACATCGTGGCGGAGATCGCGGCTCGGAAGCGATCGCACCGCGTTCGGATTCGGGACCTCGCCCGGGAACGCCGCGTCCTCGAGGATCGCTGCGCCCGCGCCCAGGAGCTCGGCCTGCCGACCGGGGGTATCGAATCGGTCTGGCGTCAGTTGATGTTGATGAGCCGGGAGCGCCAGGCCGCGCTTCGAGCCGAGGTGCCGCTCGACGTGGAATCGAAGACCATCGCGATCATCGGAGGTGAAGGTGGGATGGGGCGCTCGCTCAACACTCTGTTCTCCGATCTCGGTCATGAGGTGCTGAGCGCCGACCTCGAGACCCCGCTTCGACCCGAAGATGTCGCGGCAACCGCCGACGTGGTGATCATCAGCGTGCCAATTCGCGAGACACGATCGGTCATCGAACGACTCGGACCCTCGGTTCGGAAGGATGCGCTCTTGATGGACGTGACTTCGATCAAGACCGAGCCCATGAACGCCATGTTGGCTTCCACCGAGGCAAGCGTGCTCGGCACCCATCCGATGTTCGGTCCCGGGGTCAATACGTATCAAGGTCAGCGCGTGGTGATCTGCCCGGGGCGCGGCGATGCTTGGCTCGACTGGGCTCGACAGATGTTTACGGCGCGCGGATTGGTCATCACGGAAACGACTCCTTCGGAACACGATTCCATGATGGCCATCGTCCAGGTACTCCACCATTTCAAGACCCAGGTCCTCGGCCTGGCGCTCAGCCGCGCTGGCTCACCCCTCGAGGAGACCCTTCGTTTCACCTCGCCGGCCTACCTGCTCGAGGCCTACGTTACCGGCCGTCACTTCGCGCAGTCCCCTGATCTCTACGGGCCGATCGAGATGCTCAATCCGGACTCCGAGCGCGTGATCAAGGGGTTTCAAGAGGCCGCCGCGTATCTCGCCTCGGTCCTTGCGAAAGGCGATCAGAAGGCCTTCGACCAGGTCTTCGACGAGGTGCGCGAATTCTTCGGGGACTTCACGGATGAAGCCCTCGAGCAGAGCGGGTTTCTCATCGACCGCCTGGTCGAGCTCAGCGCGGGCCGCTCCTCGACCTAGGCTCGATTGACGCTCGTCGCCGCATCTGCGATGCCATCTCCATGGTGCAGGTTGCGATTCACGGGGCCGCGGGTCGGATGGGGCAGAGCATCGCCGCCGTCTTGAACGAAGACCGCGAAGCCAATCTCGTTGCCGCGATGGATCACGAAGGATGCGGGATCCTCGGCAAGGACATGGGCTCGCTCCTCGGCGCGGCGCCCAGCGGCGTCAAAATCACTTCCGATGTCGAGGAGTTCCTCGGTAACGTCGAGGTGGTGATCGATTTCAGCATCCCGTCCGCGACGGCAAAGTTGCTTCCGATCTGCGCGGGGCAGCACATCCCGATGGTGATCGGGACTACCGGGCTCGATGCGGCGACTCGCGCAGCCCTGGAGCGGGCCGCTGAACGAGTGCCGATCGTGTTCGCCCCCAACTACAGTCAGGGCGTCAATGCTCTCTACTTCCTCGCGGCACGCGCGACCGAGCTCCTCGGTCCGGGCTTCGATGCGGAGATCGTCGAGATTCATCATCGCCACAAGATCGATGCCCCGAGCGGCACTGCGGTGCGTCTCGGCGAGGTCGTCGCGAGGGCCAAGGGGCTCGATCCTGAACGGGCGGTGAGTCACGGGCGAAGTGGTCAGGTGGGAGCGAGACCCCTCGAAGAGATCGGTGTCATGGCTCTTCGTGGCGGCGATGCGGTCGGCGAGCACACCCTCTACCTCGTCGGAGAAGGGGAGCGCATCGAGCTCACCCATCGCGCAACGAACCGTTCGATCTTCGCCAGGGGTGCCGTGCGCGCTGCTCGCTGGGTCGTGACCCGGCCCGCTGGGCTCTACGACATGGCAGACGTCATGGGGATTCCCCGCTAGTGCCGAGCGCTAAGCAAGCACGAAGCCAGGTCTTGCGAATTCTGATACGGTAGGGGCGCATCATGGATTGTCCTCAATGTGGAGCCCTAGTTCCCTCCGACGACTTGTTCTGCGGCAAGTGCGGGTACGCGATGCGCGATCACGGGCCAGAGCGACTGGACCAGTCGAGAATTCGCATGCACGAGGAGCCCGAACGGCCGGCTGGAGATTCGCAGAGCCGCTCCTCGTCGCAGCAACGCGTTCGTAAGCACACCGTGCTCGGAATGCCCTCGGCCACGCCGCCGCATGGGACTCGTCCTCCGGCGCCGGCACCGGTGGTCCCGTCCCCGCCGACTTCGATCGCATCGGCACGTGCCGGTGGATCGCGAACGAGAACGCCTCAGAAGACCATGCTCGGCATCCCGCGCCACGAGATCCCCGATCGCCCGAGCGCTCCCCCGTCAGCCGAGTCGGCGGTCGAAGAAGCCACCGTTACGGTCGAAGAGAGCGCGCCGAGTGACACGACCACGCCGAGTCATCGCGCACGGGCTCGCGTCCGTTACGACAGCGCCAACGAGCCGTTTCCCGCCACCCAGCTCAGAAAGAAGGCCATCTTCGGTCTCGCAATCCTGGTTCTCTTTGCCTCAGCGTGGATCGGCTACCGCTATCTGACCTTGAATGGCTAGCACGGCGCCAGGCAGCCAGTCGCGATGTCATGCGTGCGGGGAGGGCAACCCTCACGAGTCGAAGTTCTGCGGCAGATGCGGAACGCCGATCGTCTCTTCGCTGCCCAAGCCGGGTGACATCATCGCGGAGCGCTACCGGGTCATCGCACCGATCGGGCGAGGCGCCATGGGGACGGTGTATCGCGCCGAGCACGTTCAGATCAGCAAGGTGGTGGCGATCAAGCTGCTTCACGAAGAGCTCCAGCAAGAACAAGAGAACGTTGCGCGCTTTCACCGAGAAGCCGAGTCGGCCTCCCGCCTCAACCATCCAAACACGGTTCACGTATTCGACTTCGGGCGCACCAAGTCGGGCGCGCTCTACCTCGTGATGGAGTACGTCGAAGGCGTCGATCTGGCCAAGATCATCGAGAAGGAAGGGCCCATGGCGTTTGGGCGAGTCGCGTTCCTCCTCGCTCAGGTCGCGGGGTCGGTCGCCGACGCCCACGCCGCAGGTATCGTTCATCGCGATCTCAAGCCCGAAAACATCGTCGTCGCGGAAGGTCGTGACGGGGAGACCGCGAAGGTATTGGATTTCGGACTCGCCAAGCTCTTCGCAGGGACGGTCGAAGCTCAGGTGACCAGCAGCGGCACGATCGTCGGCACGCCGTTCTACATGTCCCCCGAACAGATTCAGGGCCAAGATCTCGATGGGCGAAGTGACGTCTACGCGATGGGCGCGATCATGTATGAATGCGTCGTCGGAAGACCACCGTTCGAGGCGCCCAATCCGGTCGGAGTTCTGTCGAAGCACCTCTCCGAGGAGCCACTGCGTCCGTCGGCGCGGTCACCAATCTCCGTTCCGGCGGAAGCCGATGAGATCGTCATGCGCTGTCTCGCCAAGGACCGGAACGAACGCTATCAGACGGCAGAGGATCTCAGGCAGGAACTGATCGAGTACCTCGGCAACCTCGGCACGGTGGACTCGGCTCCGAAACCAAAGCGAAGGCTTTGGAGGAGTGTCTTAATCCTGATTCTCCTCGGCGGAGCCGTCGCCGCCTGGCAGCTCGCGATTCGCGGACCCTCGGAGCGGGAGCCGAATCACCGCGCAAAGAATGCGACTCCGCTGCTCGAGAACACCGAGATGAAAGCCTACCTAGGTCAGCGTCTCAGCGAGACTTCGGGCGACGTCGACTCGTTCGAGATCGAGCACTCTGGGCCCGAGCGTCGTGCCGCAGAGATCGACGTCAGCTCGATTCCCAACATGGACGTTCTGATCGAGCTCCTGAAGCCGGATCAAGAACAGCCGATCATCGTCGGCGACTCGAGAGGGCTCGGGCAGGGGGAGCGCCTGCCGAACGTGCCCCTCGAGCCCGGGCGATACCTGGTTCGCGTGCGCGAGCACGCGGTCGACGGGACCCTGCCTACCGAGAACGTTTCCGACGCGTATTTCGTTCGTTGGCGCCTTCTCGATCCGGACGAAAGCTTCGAACACGAGCCGAACGATTCCCTCGAGCTCGCCGAGTCAATTGCGCTCGGCGCGGAAAGCCGCGGCTGGATTGGATGGTCGGGCGACGTCGACACTTTTTGCCTGAGCGAAGAAGCCGAGCGGGTGGTCGCGCAGGTGAGCGCGCTCGGAGAGGTCGATCTCGTCCTTCGTGTCGTCGATCAGCGCAGCGATCGCAGCGGAAAGTACGACGACAAGGGTGTGGGTCGCGGTGAAACCAGCAAGAGCTGGCGCAGCGCGGAGCCGCAGACGCTGTGTGTCGAGGTTTCGGCGGACCCACGCGACGAAAACGGTCGCCCTGCACAGCCCGACGCAACCTATGGAGTGCGATTCATCACAGCCCCTGGACTCTAGGAATGCAAATCACCGACCTCGACTACGTTTTGCCGGAGGAGCTCATCGCGCAGGAGCCGTTGGCGCAGCGAGATGCGTCGCGTCTACTCCTGCTCGACGTGACCGCTCGCTCGGTAGAAGACCATCAATTCGTCGAGCTACCGCACTTGCTCCCTCCAAGCCTCTTCATCTTCAACGACACACGCGTCCTTCCGGCCCGACTCTTCGGCCAGAAATCGACCGGTGGCCGTGTCGAGCTGCTCTTGCTGAGCCGAGCCAACGAAGGCCGAGATCGCTGGCTTGCGATGGGCCGCTCCTCGAAGGGCCTGCGCGAGGGGATGGAGCTCACGCTCTGCGAGGGCCGATTGAGCGCTCGAGTGGTGCGCATACTTCAAAGCGGACGCTTGGAAGTCGAGCTCCGCAGCGACGCTGGCGTCGACGAAGTCATCCAGGAGGCTGGCCAGGTTCCCTTGCCGCCCTACATTCGTCGCCCGGCTCTCGAATCGGATCGAAGCCGTTACCAGACGGTCTACGCCCGAAATCCGGGTGCAGTGGCGGCGCCCACGGCGGGGCTGCACTTCACGGAGCGCACGCTGAGCGCACTCGAGCGAGCCGGGCATTGGTCGGCCTATGTGACACTGCACGTGGGACCCGGCACATTCCGTCCAGTCCAAGTCGATACTCTGGATGAGCACGAGATGCATGAAGAGGCATACCAGATCCCCGAGACGACGGTCGCGACCGTCGAGCGCGCCAGAGCCGAAGGGCGGCCCGTCGTAGCGGTGGGCACCACGGTCGTTCGCACGCTCGAATCGTCGGTCGACTCCGGGGGCGCGCCGCGGGCAGGGACGGGCACCACCCGACTCTTCATTCGTCCCCCGTATCGCTTTCGCGTGGTCGACCATCTGCTCACCAACTTCCATCTTCCACGCTCGACCCTTCTCGCTCTGGTGATGGCGTTTGCTGGAACCGAGCTCACTCGCAGCGGTTATCGCCACGCTGCCGAGCAGCGCTATCGGTTCTTCAGCTACGGAGACGCGATGTTGATTCGAGGAGCGACCCGATGACGCTTCCGACGCCTGGTTTCTCGTTTCAGGTCGATGCCGTGGATGGGAACGCGCGCTGCGGCGCGCTCGAGACTCCTCGAGCACGCATCGAAACTCCGGCCTTCATGCCGGTCGGCACTCAGGCAACGGTCAAGGGCCTCACCCCGGAAGAGGTCGCATCCACCGGTGCGCGCATCATCTTGGCCAACACCTATCACCTCTGGTTGCGTCCCGGCGCCGAGTCCGTTGCGGCTCGGGGCGGAGTCGTCGGCTTCATGAACTGGCCACACGCACTTCTCACGGACAGCGGCGGCTATCAGGTGTTTTCGCTGGCCAAGCATCGCACCATCGATGACGACGGCATCACGTTTCGCTCGCACATCGACGGCAGCCTCCAGCGCCTGACACCAGAGGAAGCCATGCGCGTCCAGGCGCTCCTAGGCTCGGACATCGCCATGGTGCTCGACGAATGCCCCCCGGGAGGGGCGCCGAGGCACGAGGTCGAGCGTGCGATGGAGCGAACCAGCGCCTGGGCGGAACGATGCCTCCAAACGGAACCGGCCGAAGGTCAGGCCCGATTCGGGATCGTCCAAGGAGGAACCGAGCTCGATCTGCGGCTCGCTCATCTGGAGTCGATTGCTGCTCTCGACTTCGACGGTGTCGCGCTCGGTGGGTTCTCGGTCGGCGAGCCTCCGGCGCAAATGTACGCGCTACTGGATCGCATCGCGCCCCGGATGCCGAAGGATCGACCCCGGTATCTCATGGGCGTGGGCACGCCGAGCGATCTGCTGCAGGCGCTCTCGAGCGGTGTCGATCTCTTCGACTGTGTCCTCCCGACCCGCAACGCGCGCAACGGTCAGGCTCTCACCTGGGGCGGTCGCGTCAATCTCAAGCAGGCCAGGCACCGCGACGACGAGAGCCCGCTCGATGCGCGCTGCGATTGCTCGGTCTGCGCCGGCTACTCGCGGGCCTATTTACGGCATCTTTTCAAGGCTGATGAAATGCTCGGGCCCAGACTTCTCTCGCTTCACAACTTGCATTTCTACGGCGCGCTCATGGGAAAAGCGCGCGAAATGATTCGGCTCGGCGAGCTTGGACCTTGGGTGGCATCGACCCTCACCGAGATGAGAGAGCAGGACGAGGTCGCCGATCCGGACGCGTGAATTGGAACGCGCCAGCCCGAGCGCAGCTCATCGATTGACGACATTCTTGCTGCGGGGTATGGGCCGAACTTCTGCGTCGACTTCGCGGGAGAAGGTAGAGGCATGACAGAGATCAAGCGCGCACTGATATCGGTCTCCGACAAGACCGGCGTCGTCGAATTCGCCAGAGGGCTTTCCAGCGCTGGCGTCGAGATTCTTTCCACCGGCGGCACGGCTCGGGCGCTCCGAGATGGCGGAGTTTCGGTGATCGATGTTTCGGAGTACACGGAATCGCCGGAGATCATGGATGGCCGCGTGAAGACGTTGCACCCGCGCGTCCACGGCGGCATTCTAATGCGTGAGAGCAGTCAGGATCGCGACGCCCTCGGCGCCATCGGTGGCAAGTCGATCGATCTGGTCTGCGTGAACCTCTATCCCTTCGAGCAGACCGTCGCTCGGGGCGCATCCCACGATGAGACGATCGAGAACATCGACATCGGCGGACCCTCGATGGTTCGAAGTGCGGCGAAGAACCAAGCGCGCGTCACCGTCGTCACGGATCCGAGCGACTACGACGAGGTCCTCCACGCGGTGAAGTCGGGAGATGGACCGAACGCGAGCCTCCGCGCGCGCTTGGCAGCCAAGGCGTTTGCTCAGACCGCAGCCTACGACGGTGCCATCGCGGCCTACCTCACCTCCCAGGGGACTGACTCCAAGTTCCCTGGCGCGCTGACCTTGAGCTTCACGAAGGCCTACGATGTGCGTTACGGCGAGAACCCGCATCAGCAGGGCGCTTTCTACGTCGAGCGCAATGCGCCTGCGGGAAGCCTAGCGATGGCAGAGTCCTTGGGTGCCGGCGGCAAAGAGCTCTCCTTCAACAACCTGGTCGACGTCGATGCCACCATCGAAGCGGTCCGCGAGTTCGAGGGTCCCGCAGCGGTCGTCGTAAAGCACACCAATCCATGCGGTGTGGCGACAGCGGACACGCTCGAGTCAGCGTACCGGATCGCTCGCGAGGCGGACGCGCAGAGTGCGTTCGGCGGCATCGTCGCCCTCAACCGCGAGGTCGACGATGCGACGGCGGAGGCAGTCGCTGAGACCTTCATCGAATGCATCATCGCGCCGAGCTTCGCGCCTGCGGCGCTCGAGCGGCTCCAAAAGAAGAAGAACCTCAGGATTCTCGCAACCGGGGAATGGCTGTCCGGCCGACTATGCGGCGCTCCAGTTCAAGCGCGTCGGGGGCGGTCTCGTCGTGCAAGATCGCGATGCAACCGGTCCGAGCGAGGTTCGCGCCGGCAAAGTCGTCAGCAAACGTCAGCCAACCGACGAGGAGATGCGCGCGCTCGATTTTGCCTGGCGCGTTTGCAAGCACGTGAAGTCGAACGCGATCATCTTCGCCAAGCCGGACCGCACCGTGGGCGTCGGGGCCGGACAAATGGCGCGGGTGACCGCCGTCGGCATTGCGGCCCAGAAGGCGGGCGAGCTCTCGAAAGGCGCCGTCATGGCCTCGGACGCGTTCTTCCCTTTCCCTGACGGCATCGAGGCTGCCGCCAAGGTCGGCATCACCGCGGTCGTCCACCCAGGCGGTTCCAAAGGCGACGACAAAGTGATCGCTGCAGCCGACGCTGCCGGCATGGCGATGGTCTTCACCGGCGTTCGCCACTTCCGGCACTGAGGATGCGCGTTCTCATCGTAGGGGGCGGCGCCCGCGAACATGCACTCGCCTGGCGGCTGTCACAGGACGACGGGGTCGAGATCATCGGGGCGCCCGGCAATGCGGGCCTCGCGCTGATCGGCCGTACCGTTCCGATCGACCCTACCGATGCCGATCGCGTGGTCGCGCTCGCGCGGCAAGAATCAGCCGACCTGGTGCTCGTCGGCCCGGAGGCACCGCTGGTTGCTGGCGTCGTCGATGCGCTTCGCGACGACGGAATCGACGCCTTCGGCCCGGACCGAGAGGCTGCCCAACTCGAAGGCTCCAAGATCTTCTCGAAAGAGTTCATGGCGCGCCATCAGATCCCGACAGCAGGCTTTGCGGTCTTCGACGATCCGGACGCGGCGACCCGCTACATCGAGGAGGCGAATCGTCCCCTGGTCGTGAAGGCCGATGGTCTCGCGGCGGGTAAGGGCGTCATCGTCGCAAGCGATGCCGCCGAAGCGATCGCTGGCATCGACCTCATCATGCGAGATCGCGCGTTTGGAAGCGCAGGCGATCGCGTTCTCATCGAGGAGTGCCTCGTCGGTCAGGAGGTGAGCTATCACGTCGTTTCCGACGGAAAGCGCTTCATTCCACTGGCTCCCGCTCAGGACCACAAGCGCGCCTTCGACGGAGACAAGGGGCCGAACACCGGAGGCATGGGAGCGTACTCTCCGCCGCCGATCGTCACTTCTGCTGTCGAGCGAAAGATCATCGAGCGTGTCATCGAGCCGACTCTCGAAGGCATGGCGGCCGAGGGGCGCCCGTTCCGAGGCGCGCTCTTCGTTGGCTTGATGATCGTGGACGGCGAGCCCCTCGTCCTCGAGTACAACACCCGATTCGGCGACCCCGAGTGCCAGACCTTGATGACGCGCTGGAAGGGATCGATCATGCCCTTGATTCGTGGCTCTGCGCTGGGCGATTTCGGCGGATTGAGCCCCCAGTGGGAGGCTCCCGCTTCGCTTTGCGTCGTCCTGGCCGCGGGCGGCTACCCGGGCAGCTACGAAAAGGGGAAACCGATCCGCGGCCTCGACGAAGCATCTGCGCTTCCCGGCGTGACCGTGTTTCATGCGGGCACCGCGTTCGAAGGCGATCAGGTCGTCACCTCGGGTGGAAGGGTCCTTTCGGTGACGGCGATCGGCGAGACGATCGACGAAGCCGCCGAGCGCGCGTACGCCGCCGCCGCCAAGATCGAGTTCGAGGGCAAGCAATTCCGCCGCGATATCGGCTGGCGGGCCCGCAGCCGCTGATGGACGCGCTAGCACCCTTTGTGAAGATTCTCGAGGAGGGTGGCATCGTGGCCTGTCCAACCGAGACCTGGCTGGGCCTCCTCGCCGATGCCCGCAGCTTCGAGGCGGTCCGCCGGGTCTCCGAGCTCAAGGGCCGGCCGCACGAGATGCCGATCGCCTTGCTCCTCCCAAACGCCTCCGCCGTCTCGGAGCTCGCTGAGTCTTGCTCCGATGCAGCGCAGTCCCTCATGAGGACTTACTGGCCCGGACCTCTGACAATCCTCCTGCTGGCCAAGCCAGGCCTGAGCCCCGGGCTCGTGAAAGATGGCAAGGTCGGCGTCCGCGTTCCCGGCTCGAGCCAGGCGGCCGAGCTGGTGCGCGCCTTTGGGCATCCACTGACCGCCACCAGCGCCAATCTGAGCGGGCAGCCCCCGCTCCGAAGCATCGACGAGCTTCCTCCAGGCATGGTTCGCGGGCTTGGCGGAATGGTTCCTGGGGTCGCGCCGGGCGGTGCGCCTTCGACCTTGATCGACGCCACCACGACACCCATGAAGGTCCTGCGCCACGGAGCGATCGAGGTCGACACCGCCGCTCTTTGACAGAGGCGGTGCTGCTGCGTCACTCTTCGCCTACGGAGGACCGATGGCGCTGATCGAAACCGAAGAAGCCGCACGTCGCTTGGCACGCGCGATCTCGAGTGACCTTGCTCTCTACAACGAGGACAAGATTGCCGAGGGCGTTCGAAACGACAATCTTTTCGACCTGATGGAGGACGAAATTCAAGAAGGTCGTGACCTTTATCAGAGCCGAGTCGCGCCCGAGCTCATCGGTCGCAACCTCTACGACCGAGCGATCGTCGACCTGCTCGTCCGTTCCAAGGCGCACGTCGAATCTCCGATCTGGTAGGCCTGGGCGCGCGATGACTGGCACCTGCATCGGGCGGCTGGCGGTAGCTGGCTGCCTTGGTCTCCTTCTTGCCGGGTGCGGTGATGAGAGCACCGGCTCGGCCGGCAGCGCCGGCACCGGGGGCGTCGCGGGCAGCGGCGGAGCGGGAGGCGTTGGGGGCACCGGCGGCGCGACCCCAGCTCCCATTGCGGGTCTTTGGGATGGAGGGCGCAACGGCTTTCGGGTCTGTATGTTCGTCGGCTTCGAGGGCCAACGGCTCGAGGCGAGCCCCGAATGCGATCTAGGGGATGCAGCGGAGCCCAGCGCGGGCGCCTATGCCTTCGATCTCAGCGTCGATGGGGTCGGAGTCGATCAGAACGGCGCGAATTGTAGCTTCGTCGTGCGCTACGAGGGGGACGTGCCCATCCATGAGCTGACCGGAGTGTTTCGAGTGGACGCGGCCCCTGGACCGGGCGGCTCCACGCTCTCCTTGTCGGGCGAAATCGCGGGGGACCAGGCGACGGGTGTCGCGCGCTCCGAGCTGGACGGTTCTTATTGCGAGGTCGGCTGGGCGGCCGAGCGGACCACGCAATGCGACGATGCGGCGATCAACGCGTGCCTCGACCTCCAGGACTGCTGCAGGGCGATCCTGGTCAATCCGATCTTCTTCCAGACCTGCAATTCGGTCGTGCTCCGGTGCGACAAGGCGGCCTGCGAGGCGGTGCTGGCCGGGTACCCGCAATGCGCGCCGGACGAATAGCAGTCCGCCTTCTAATCGAGGCGCAAGGCCCTCAGCGCACGCTGGAAATCTTCGGGGGGCTCGGTTTCGAACCGCAATGGCTCGCCCGTGATCGGATGCGCGAACGCGAGCAGCGCGGCGTGCAGCGCTTGACGACCGAGCTCGGCCGAAACGCCTCGAAGCTCGGGATCGCCGACCGACTTTCCGTAGAGCGGGTCGCCGAGAACAGGATGACCGTGCTCCGCGAGGTGCACCCGGATCTGATGCGTGCGACCCGTCTCGAGACGACAACGAACCAGAGCGCTTCCGTGGAGAAACTCGAGAGATTCTAGGTGAGTGATCGCGCGGCGGCCCCGATCGCCTCGTGAGGTGAACTTCTTTCGGTTCGCCGGATGTCGCCCATGGAAGGTGTCGTAGGTGACCGAGCGCGGCGGTCGGCCGAGCACGATCGCGAGATATGCGCGCTCGAGGGCGTGCTCTTGAAACATCTCCACCAAACGCTCATGGGCCCTCGCCGTCTTGGCGACGACCATCACTCCGCTGGTGTCCTTGTCGAGCCGATGCACGATCCCCGGGCGGAGCGGGTCGGAGCCTCCCTGGACCGCCGCATGATGCAAGAGCGCATTGACGAGGGTGCCATCGGGGTGGCCCGGCGCCGGGTGGACGACCAGGCCTGCGGCCTTGTCCAGCAGAACCAGATGCTCGTCTTCGAAGAGCACGGTCAGCGGGATCTCTTGCGGCTCCGCGCTCATGGCCTCGGGTGGGGCGGGGTGAATCGTCACCTCGGCGCCGGCTTCGGCCTTGG
Organism: uncultured delta proteobacterium; assembly: GCA_963786865.1. Lineage (GTDB taxonomy): Bacteria > Myxococcota_A > Polyangia > Polyangiales > Houyiibacteriaceae > SG8-38. Next base: position 340,055 of record CAWBAV010000006.1, read on the forward strand.
TCTTTCGAGAAACGACCTCGCCGGCCTGCTCGATACGGCCCTGCTCGATCCAGCGCTGCAGGGCGCTCCTCGAATACTCGGGGCAGCGGCGTGCCAGGACTCTGTCAATTCGCTCTCCGGCATCGTCGTCCGAGACGATGAGCACGGTCGGCGTCGGCGCCGAGTCCGACATTGCCTACTTGAGTCTCTTGGCGAGCTGCTGGGCGTTGGTCTGCATGTCGATGTTCTGAAACACGCAGATGCCGAGCTCGGGCTGAAGGCTGTTGCAGTGATCGGCGATCTTGGCGATCGAAGCCTCGTCGTAGCGGGACCGGTGGCCCGCCGGGCCAGGGAGGCGGATGTAGACGAAGTCGGACTTGGGTGGAGGATCCTCGAGAAGCGGGTCGTACGCTGCGACGGCAGGCCGATCCCCGCAGGCCGCGGCGATGTCACTTGGCTTCCAGGCGTCGAGATCGAACACGACCGTGGGCATGTCCGATGGCAAGAAACCTAGAAACGATCGAAGAGCACTCCGGTTGGCCTTGCCATGCTTGAAGTTTTCGTCCGCGTTGAAGACGACCGCTTTGGCCTTGAGCTTCTTGGCCAGGGCCGCCACAGCCTCGCAGGTCGCCTTGTTCTCCTTGGTGCGCCGAAACCCGGAGTCGCTCACCGACTTGGGCGCCACCACGGAGAAGAGGAAGCCTTCGGGGGATTCCCGAACCCAGCGCCGGACGGTACCCGCACCAGGAATGGCGATCTCCGTGTCCGAGATTTCCACCGCATCAAATTCTCGCCAGTATCGGCTGACCGGCACGGGGAAGCCGGAGCACGCGACTACAAACATTGCGCGAGAGTATACAAGCTTTGGCGAAGAAGGCCCGAGCTGAACCCTCGATTGGCGGGAATTCCTCGGTTCGGGATCAGCTCTGATAGGATCGCGGCCGTGTCTGATTTCGGATTCGACGCCCATGCGCTCGACGAGGCGGATACCGCCGGGGGGCCGCATCCGTTGGAGATCGCTCGCGATCTGATCGCGCGGGGAAAGGCCCTCGCTGCGCTCCAGTTGCTCAGCGGGCACCATGACGAAATGGCGGACGATCCAGACTATCTGCTGGTCTGTTCCGAGGCCTGGTGTGCCGAAGGCGATGAGCTACGCGCGCAGCAAGCGCTCCTGGGCGCTGCGCGCCTTGCGCCCGAGGATCCGCGACCCTTGCTATGGCTGGGCGAGCTCTTGAGTGAGCTCGGGGAGCATGCCAAGGCCGAACGCGTCATGGCGAAAGCGCGTGCCTTGAGCAACCGGCCCAGCTGGGCAGCGGTTTCCGAGGACGATGAAGCGTCGGGTGCGGACGACGACCTGATCGCGTTCGCGGAGAGGCAGGAGCGCAGGACTCAATCTGCCATGAGCCCGAAGCATCTCGCTCTTGGCGTCGCGGCATTGGCCCTCGTCGGGCTGACGGTGGCCGGCATCGCCAGACTCACCTCAGGCCCCGTCGAGCCGAGCCTGCCCCCTCCGGCAACCGCGCCCGAGATCGCGGTCGAGCCTCAGCCCGAGCCCCACATTGCGACCGAGATCGCGCCCGCCGTCGGGCATGCCGAGGTCGAGCCAGAGCCGCCAGGCTCCATCGGAGAGGCCCCGCTCGAGTTGCTTCCTCCATCCATCCTTCGAGCGACGGAGCACGCCACGAGCGACGCCCCTGGATCGAGCAGGATCACCGACGTTCCCGAGACCGCTGCGGCGGTTCGCAAGGCTCCGCCGTCGGCGCCACGCGAGACGGCTTCTTCGACGACACGCAACGCCGATCGACCGTCGAGGGACGCGGAGCCCCCTGCGAGCGTCGTCCAAGCCGAGCTGGCGTCCATGAATCCGGAGGAGCTGACGACGCGCGGCGACGCGCTCTACGCACGGGGTCACTCAGGTCTTGCCGCCATCTACTATCGACGTGCGCTCGAGCTCGACCCTGACTACGCGCCCGCTCTGGTTGGAGCCGGCCGAGGCACCTTGCGCGCGAAGAAGTACTCCGAGGCCATGCGCAGCGCGACACGTGCGCTCGCGCTCGCCCGCGGGGTGGACGCGCGCCCGGGCCTCGAGGCTGCAGCCCTCTATCAAATGGGTCGCGTCAAGTTCGAGCAGGGCGAACGTGATGCGGCGCGGCAGTTGTTCCGTCAGTCGATCTCGCTTCCCGGCGCGCCTCCGCAGGCCTGGTTCTATCTTGGCGAAGCCCTTGCGAGCGACAACTCGCCCGTCGCCAGGGAGGCCTACGAGCGCTATCTCGAGCTCGTCCCACAGGGGCATTTGGCAGATCGGGCCCGCAGAGCCATTCAGTAGTATGCTCCGGCGATGGTGAAGAAACAGAACGAGCGGCGCCAAGCTCGAAAGGAGCGCGCGCGGGAAGCAAAGGAAGCCAAGCGCGAAGCCCAGGAGCGTGCAGAGCGGCGGCGTCGCATGCAGCTCCGACTGTCCGCAGCGGTCGCGGCGCTCACGTTGCTGATCGCTGGGATTTGCTACTGGGCGCTCGACAACCGTCAACTGATGGGCATCACGCTTCTCGTCGGTGGCGTGCTCTTCCTCGTGATCGCGCTCGGAACCTTGGCTTCTGGTGTGCAGCCGCGCGATCGAACGCGCGCTGGGTCCATCGATTACGGCAATCGGAACTGAGGAGATTCCCTTGGATGAGTCCGAGTCCGAGCGATGGGAAGCCGCCGAAGAGGGGATGGAGCTCCTGCACTCCGGCGAGATCGATCGAGCGATCGACGAGCTCGTTCGGGTGACACGCGAAGATCCGACGAACGAGTACGCGTTTCACTTCCTCGGGCACGCATACTTTCAGAAGGAGGCGTTCCCCGAGGCGCTCAAGAGCTACGTCGAAGCGCTCAAGCTCGCTCCCGAATACATCGGCGCAATGATCGGCGCCGGACAGACCCTTCGCATGATGGGCGAGTACGACCGCGCGATTCGCATGGGTCGCCGAGTGCTTCGGGAGCGCGAGGATGACGGCGACGCGCTCTTTCTCGTAGGGGCGGCACACTTTCAAAAGGGAGAAAACCAGGCGGCAAAGCGGTATCTCGAGCGTTTCCTGGAGACCAGTCCGGAGCTCGAAATTGCGCTGGAAGTCGAGGGCATGCTGCAGGTCATCCGCGGCGAGGTCTTGCCTTTCCCAGGCGCCGAGGACACGGTAGAGAACTAGCAGGAGGCAGCGGTGGCCGCGGACCCGGCAAAGAGACTGACAGCGGAGGGCGCTTCGAGCGACGAAGAAGAGACCCTTCGCGAGGAGGCCCGCCGCTGGCGCGAAGAGGACGTGAAGGCCGCGACCACGCGTCATCCCCTGCGCAAGGATCGCTTCACCACACTCAGCGACCTCGAGGTGCCAGACCTGCTCACGCCGGCGGACCTCGACGAGGATTACCAGCGCGACCTCGGTTTTCCCGGGCAGTTTCCCTATACGCGCGGGGTGCAGCCGACGATGTACCGCGGTCGCCTCTGGACCATGCGGATGTTCGCGGGTTTCGGGACCCCCCGTCAGACGAACGAGCGTTTTCGTTACTTGCTCGACCAGGGACAGACCGGTCTTTCCACGGCCTTCGATTTTCCAACGTTGATGGGCTACGACAGCGACTCCCCTCGCTCGCTCGGCGAGGTGGGCATGGTGGGCGTCGCCGTCGACACTCTCCATGACATGGAGGTTCTCTTCGACCAGATCCCGCTCGACAAGGTCACCACGTCGATGACGATCAATGGTCCGGCGGCCGTCCTCCTCGGATTCTACGTGGCGCTGGCGGACAAACGCGGCATTCGGCGAGACCAGATCGGTGGCACGGTCCAAAACGATTGCCTCAAGGAGTTCATCGCACAGCATGCCTGGGTGGTTCCGCCACGCCCGGCAATGCGAATCGTCACCGATTCGATCGAGTTTTGTACGAAAGAAGTTCCGCGCTGGAACAGCGTCAGCATCAGCGGCTACCACATTCGCGAGGCGGGCTCGACCGCTGCACAGGAGCTTGCGTTCACGATCGCCGATGGACTCGAATACGTGAAATGGGGAGTCGAGCGTGGCTTGGACGTCGATGCGTTCGCACCGCGTCTCTCGTTCTTTTTCGACGTTCACAGCGACTTCTTCGAAGAGGTTGCGAAGTTCCGTGCTGCCCGTCGCATGTGGGCCCGACTCATGAAAGACCGGTTCAATCCGAAGAACCCCGGCTCGATGATGCTGCGCACGCACGCCCAGACGGCCGGTGTTTCGCTGACCGCGCAGCAGCCCTACAACAACGTCGCGCGCGTCGCACTCCAGGCTCTTGCCGCGGTCTTGGGCGGCACTCAGTCCCTACACACCAACAGCCTCGACGAGACATTCGCGCTTCCGACCGAAGAAGCCGTGACCATCGCGCTTCGTACGCAGCAGATCATCGCCGAGGAGTCGGGCGTGACCAACAGCATCGACCCGCTGGCGGGCAGTTACTTCGTCGAATGGATGACCGATCGCATGGAAGAAGAGGCCATGGGTTACATCCGCAAGATCGACGAGCTCGGAGGGATGGTGGAAGCGGTCGAGCGCGGCTATCCGCAGCGTGAGATCGCCGCTTCGGCGTATCGTCTTCAGCGGCAGATCGAGAGTGGCGAGAAGACGCTCGTGGGCGTGAACAAGTACGTCCAGGACGAGCACGCCGACATTCCGACCCTCCGGGTCGACGAGTCGATCCAGAAGGAGCAGGTCGAAAGCCTGGCGAGGGTCAAGGCCCAGCGAGATGCCGGTGCCGTCTCGAAGGCCCTCGCAGCGATCGCCGAAGACTGCCGCGCCGATCGCAACGTCATGCCAGGCATCGTCGAAGCTGCCAAGGTTTACTGCACTGAACAAGAGATCTGCGACGTCTTCCGCGGGGTCTTCGGGCAGTACCAAGACCGCCCCGAATTCTAGGCCTCAGCCTAGTGCCCCGTCATGCGTAGCCACATGGCGGCCAGCATGGCAGCGACCATGAGCGCGAGCCCCACCGTGCCGATGATGTCCTCCACGCGCTTTCGCCGGTGTCGGTCGTCCAACCAGCCAGGGGCCGCGAGATCCGGGGGAGAGCTCTTCTTGGACGGAAGCGGCGCGGGAGGCGGCAAGGGTCTCCGCAGGAGCGGATCGGGCAGGGCGGGAGCTGGGTTGATCACGTCGCGCCATTGTTCTTGTCGCAACCGCCGACCCTGCACAACGTGACTCGAATCGCTCGGGGCAGCGGATGGATCACGGAGCGCTCGAACGACCTTGCGGGTCGTGTCCCGTGGTTTCTTTCGGAAATGACTCGGCCGTCGCCTTGGCTTTCCGGGGAGCTCCGGGTCGTCGTCAGGGTGCGGCACGGCTGATTTTCCTTTCACCGTCCCCCTGCGGCTTGTTTTCGAGTATACCGCTCAATCGTTCAGTGTCATCGCGCTGCTCGACTTTTGGAGAGTTCTCTTACAATTCGACCGATGAATCTACAGCAAGCGGCGGAAGAGATCGATGGCGACTTCGAGGGACGACTGGTGTTCACTTGCGAGCATGCGTCGGCTGAGCTGCCCGAGCCGTGGCAATGGCCGGAAGACGACCGCTGGTTGGTCGATACGCACTGGGCGTCCGACCTCGGCGCCGCTGCATTCACGCGAAGGGTTGCGCGTCTCATGAATGCGCCCGCGGTGCTCTCACGCTTTTCCCGCTTGCTGATCGATCCAAATCGCCCTCTCGATTCGGAGACGCTCTTCCGGGAGAACGCCGATGGCAAGACCGTGCATCTGAACGAAGGACTGCTCGAAGCCGAGCGCAAACGACGAATCGATCGATTCTACCATCCGTACCACGCGGCGGTCCGCTCGATGGTCAAGCGGAGTCGCGCCGACACCGTATTCGCCATACACACGTTCACCGACAGCTACGAAGGCGAGGCGCGCGTCTTGGAGATCGGGGTCCTCTTCGACCACGACGAGGAGCCGGCGCACCGGCTGGTACGCCATCTCGAACGTGCCGGTTTCCACGCTGCGCCCAACGAGCCCTGGTCGGGCAAGTTGGGGCTCGCGTATTCACCGGTGCTTCACGCACGCGAGTACGGTCGATGCGCCCTCGAGATCGAGGCGCGGCAGGACCTGATCGTGCAAGAACCATTCGCTCGACGTCTTGCGGAGTCGATCGCGGACTTTTTCTCGTAGGCTTCATTCGATGCAACGCATGCGCTCCGAACGAACCGGGCTGTCGTACCTCTCATCGGGCGATGAGGGCGCTCCGCTGGTTCTCTGTTTGCACGGGTTTCCGGACATCCCGCGCACCTGGGAGCTCCTCGCCGAGCGCCTCGTCCAAGCCGGGTACCGCGTGATCCGTCCTTGGCTGTCCGGATACGCGCCTTCCTCGCTCGAGGGGCCGTTCGATGTTCCCGCGCTCAGCCGCACGATCCTCTCGCTCATCGAAGAGCTTTCCCCTTCTGAGCCGATCCGAATCGTAGGGCACGATTGGGGCGCCATCCTCACCCAGCTCGTGACCGCTCAACGGCCAGAGCAATTTCGCGCTTCGGCAGCGCTTGCCGTTCCTCACATGCTGGCGTTCGAAGCAAACCTGGGGCGGCATCCACGACAACTGCTGAAGAGCGCGTACATGGGCTTCTTCCAAATCCCGTGGGCGTCCAATTGGGCGCTCAAGCTTCGGAGCTACCGTCTCATCGAACGTCTCTGGGCGGCCTGGTCGCCGGGTTTCGAACCAGGAGAAGAGTACTTCGAGGAGCTCAAGCTCTGCCTAGGGTCCAGCATGCCCGCTCCCCTGAAGTATTATCGCGCGCTCAAATCACCCGGAGCAATTCGCGAGATTCGTGCGACTTTCGGCGCGGGGCCCATCATGGTGCCGACGCTCTATCTGCATGGAGAGCGCGACGGATGCATCGGCGCGGAGCTCGCCGATGGACAAGGTCAGTACTACAGCGCCCTCTTCGAAACGTTGCAGCTCGCCGACGCTGGGCACTTCTTGCATCTCGAGCGACCTGCGGAAGTGAACGCGGCGATTCTTCGCTGGTTCGAAGCGCACTAGCCAGCCGCCATGCATCGACGCGGTCAGACGCCAACGAGTGGGAGCTGGCGCCGAAGGGTGATGTCGTCGGTGACGGGGATCGGATAGCGTCCGCTGAAGCAGGCGCTGCAGAAGCCTTCGCCGCCGACCGCACGCTTCAATCCCTCGAGCGAGAGGTAGCCGAGGCTGTCTGCCGTGACGTAGTCGTTGACCTGGTCCACCGAGTTGTGTGCGGCGATCAGCTCTTCGCGTGTCGGTGTGTCGATGCCGTAGAAGCAGGGCCAAATCGTCGGTGGCGAGCTGATTCGCAGATGAACTTCTTTGGCGCCGGCGTCGCGGATCATCTTTACGATCTTGCGGCTCGTGGTGCCACGCACGATCGAATCGTCGATGACGACGACGCGCTTTCCTTCGAGGAGGCTTTGGACCGGGTGCAGCTTGAGACGCACGCCGAAGTGGCGAATCGACTGGGCCGGCTCGATGAAGGTGCGGCCTACATAGTGACTCCGAATGAGACCGAGCTCGAAGGGAAGCTTTGAGGCTTCGGCGTAGCCAAGGGCGGCCGCGACCCCGCTGTCGGGAACGGGGACGACCAGATCGGCCTCGACCGGCTGGTCTTCATAAAGGGCGCGGCCCATGCGCTTGCGGGCCTCGTACACGCTGATCCCGTCGAACGAGGCATCGGGGCGGGCGAAGTAGACGTACTCGAATATGCACATGTATCGGCGCGCAGCGTCGGTGCGAAACGGTCGAAGGCTCCGAAGCCCCGACTCGTTGATGACGACCATCTCCCCGGGATTGATGTCGCGAACGAACTTCGCGCCGATAAGCTGAAACGCCGGCGGCTCCGAAGCGATGACGTACGCTCCGTCGAGCTTTCCGAGGCAGAGAGGACGAAATCCGTACGGGTCGCGCACCGCGACGAGCTCCTCGGGCGAGAGAAAGACCAGCGAGTACGCGCCCTCGACCTGGTGCAGCGCGTCGGCCACGCGGTCGACCATCGTCTCTGCCTTGGAGCGTGCGATGAGATGAACCAGCACCTCGGTGTCGCTGTCCGACGAGAAGATCGAACCGTCTTGTTCGAGTTGGTGCCGAAGCGCAAGACCGTTCGTCAGATTGCCGTTGTGGGCGACGGCGATCGAGCCATGGCCGCAATCGACTGCCAAGGGTTGTGCGTTCTTGATGTGACTTCCGCCGGCGGTCGTGTATCGAACGTGTCCGATGGCGCTGCTTCCTGGCAGCTTTTGGATCTGGTCGGCGGTGAAGACATCTTGCACGAGTCCCATTCCTCGATGCACGAAGAGCTGACCGCCGTTGCTGGAAACGATCCCGGCGGCTTCTTGGCCTCGGTGCTGCAACGAGTGCAGGCCGAGGTAAGCGAGATTCGAGGCCTCACCGGCTCCAAACACGCCAAACACGCCGCATTGATCATGAAAATGATCGTCGTCCAAGTCCCGCACTGCGCTTTCATAGCGCCGCGCCACCCTCGCGTCCATGACTCCCACATGCCCCTTGTCCCGGCGTGCGCTAGACCTCGCGGGTTGGGATGCCGCGGATACTCAAGCGAATCGAATCGGTCGTTCCCCGGAGGGCTTCGGCTTACGGTGGCAAAGCCCGCGGCCTGGCGGCGCTTGCTCGAGCGGGGTTTCCGGTGCCCGCGGCTTACGCGATGCCCGGATGGGTAGGCGACTCTTTCTTTTCGAGCGTATTGGAGATCTCCGATCGACCGCGAGCGCTTCTGCGCAGCCCGCACGTGCCTGATGCACGACTTCAGACGATCGCCGAGCGCGTGCGTGAAGCCACGCTACCACAAGACGTGGTGCGCAGCGTGCGCGATGCGGTGCTCGCCATGCAGGACGAGGGCGCGACCAGCTTCGCCGTTCGCTCCTCGGCCCTGCACGAAGATCAGGAAGGCGCCTCCGCCGCTGGCATGCATTTGACCCTGCTCAACTTGAGCCGCGAGGACGAGGTTCTCGATGCGATCAAGGCTTGCTGGGCGAGCACATTCCGGCCGCGTGTGCTTTCGTACTTGCGCGCGCTCGGAGAGGACGTTCCGGTGTCGGTCGGGATCGTCATTCAGGCCATGGTTCCCGCGGAGATCTCGGGCGTCCTGTTTACGGCCAACCCCCTCACCGGTGATGCGGGTGAGGTGGTCATCAATGCGGCGTACGGGCTCGGATCTTCAGTCGTGGATGGCCGAGTGACGCCGGACACCTATCGGGTCGACAAGGCCACCGGTCAGCTCCGTGATCGAATCATCGGAGACAAAGCCCAGCAGACTGTGCTCGAGAGCTCGGGTGGCGTGAAGGAGGTCGCGGTCGCCCCGGCCGAGCGCGAACGCGCGGCCCTGAGTGAACCCCAGCTTCTGCACCTCAGCGAGCTCGCCGACCGAATCGAGCGACACTTTGGCGATGCCCGAGACGTGGAGTGGGCGATCGCCGAACAGCAAGTGTACGTGCTTCAGGCGCGCCCCATCGTCGTCTCCGAGGTGCGAAGCCGTCGCGGGTCGCGCCGCGACAGGCCAATCGATCGTCGCAAGATCGTCTGGAGCAACGCAAACGTCGGTGAGGCGCTGCCGGGGGTCGCCACGCCTTTCACCTGGTCGGTGCTGAGCCAGTTCAGCGATCTCGGTTTCCGCCGAGCCTTTGGCGCGATGGGCTGCACGGTGCCGCGCGACGCGGAGCTGGTGGGCGACTTCCGGGGCCGAATCTACATCAATCTCACCGAGTTCAGCACCATCATGGCGCAGATCCCGTGGCTTCATCCTTCGACTCTCGTCCGCCTCGGTGGTGGACAGTACGCCTCGGAGCTCGACGAGGTCGTTGCAGAGCGTAGCTCGACCGGGTTCTTTTTGCGGTTGCCACAGACGGTGTCGCGATACACTCGGGAGAACTTCCGGCTCAAGGCTCGCATCGAAGAGTTCGAGGCCTACTTCGCGGACGAACGAGTGCGGATGAACGGGACGGACCCGAGACTTCTCGAGCCGAGCGGTCTCGACCGGATGCTGGGCGACGTGGAGCATCTCCTCGACGAAACCGGCTCCATCATGCTGACCGCCTATGCGAACCTGCTGACCACGGTGCTCTTGTTGATCGGTCTACTGCGTGTGTTTGCTCAGGACCTCGGTCCTGGTTTCTACCGCGAGCTCCTTTCCGGCCTCGAGGACGTGGCAAGCGCACGGCCTGGTTTCGTTCTACGCAAGATCGCTCGGCTCGCCGCGGAAGAACCCGAGTTGGCGGCGCTCATTCGCGACGCAAATCTTTCGGAGCTCCGGGTTTCGAATCTGCCTCCGGGACGCACGCGAGATGCGCTCCATCGCTTCCTCGAGGACTACGGGTATCGCGGCATACGGGAAGCCGAGATCGCAGCACCGCGATGGTCCGAAGACCCGACACTGATGTTCGCTACCCTTCGTTCGCATCTTGCAAACACCGTCGACCTCGACGCGCGTGAGCGGGACCTGCGGCAAAGGCGCGAAGATGCAGAACGGAAGCTCCAGAAGAGCGTGCCTTTCGCGTTTAGACCGGCGGTGACCAAGTTGCTCGACTTGGTCCGTCGCTACACGAGGATGCGCGAGCATCTGCGCGGCCACGTCGTAGAGGTTCTCGGGATGTTTCGTCGCGTCGCGCTCGAGGCCTCTCGCCGCATCGAAGCGCGCGAGCCCGAGGCTGGTCCCGATGCAGCGTTTTTCCTCACGATGGCGGAGCTTCGTCGCGTGCTCTACGACGAAAACGAGCGCGTCGCGATTCGAGTCCAACGGCGACGGCTCGAGTACGAACGGAACCAGGCCTTGCCCGAGCCACCGACTACGTTCGTCGGCTTCCCGCCCGACGACCTCGGCGTCGCAACGGCCACCAAGCGGCTGCGCGGCCTCGCGGCGAGCCGTGGCATCGCGGAGGGCAAGGTGCGACTTCTCAGCAAGCCGTCTCAGGCCGCCGATTTTCGGACGGGCGAGATTCTCGTCGTGGCCGCAGCGGACACTGGCTGGGCGCCTTTGTTCTTGGCGGCCTCAGGTGTGATCACCGAGCTCGGGGGCCCGCTTTCCCACGCGGCGATCATCCTGCGGGAGTATGGGGTACCGGCTGTGGTCAACGTGAGCAATGCAACTCGGTCTCTTCGTGATGGTGATCTCGTTCGCCTCGACGGGGACGCCGGGACCGTGGAGATCCTCGTTGGCTCGCACTGAGACGATCGAGCCTGAAATCATTCATCGCGACACGGATCTCCTCGTGGTGCACAAGCCGCCCGGCCTTCCGACGACCGCGCCGACGGCAGCCGAGCCTTCGCTGGTTCGCTGGGTCTCCGAACGATTCCCCGAGCTTCGAGCGCATGCCACGTCCCGGCTGGACTCCCAGGTGAGTGGTCTGGTGACGTTCGCGCTGAACCGCGAAGCGAACCAGCACCTACTCGATGCGCGCAAGTCCGGGACCTACGAGCGGGTCTATCTCGGGATTACGATTCACGAGCTCGCGGACGATGCGGGACAATGGGATTGGCCGATCTCGATCGACCCCCGTGACCCAAAGCATCGCCGTGCCGGGTCGGGTCCCGGCGAGCGCCACGCGATGACCCGATACGAAGTGGCGGCCCGCCGACCGGGAGCGACACTGCTTCGCTTGATGCCAAAGACGGGACGAACGCACCAACTGAGGGTGCACGCGGCCGAGGCTGGCGCACCACTCTTCGGGGATCCCGCGTACGGAGGCGAGCGGCGAGCCGTGTTGCCGGACGGCGTCGTCATCACCGCCCGCCGAGTGATGCTTCACTGTGCTCGTGTGAGCTTCCCGCCTCTGTCCGGCTCTGAACGCATCGTGGTCGAGGCGGCGGTGCGACCCGACATGCAGCGAATTTGGCAGGCCTTTGCGGGGGTTCCGTCCGAGCTTCAGGCCTGACGTTTCGTCGTGTATTTCGTTCCTGCGGGAACGTCCTGCGGCCTGTTGAAATGGGCTTCGAGCTCGCGATGCAGAATCTCCTGTACGTCTTCTTGCAAGCCGAGCGGGTGGCGAATCAATCGTTCGATGTTTCGCTGGTACACGAAGAGGCGACGCTGTTCTTCGCCTCCAGCGTTGGTTGCCATTTCGTCGAGCAGAAGCGGCGTGCGCGGGTCTACCCCTTCGGCCACGACTTCCAGACCCGGTAGGTCGGTGACCATGATGAGATTCCCTTCGAGCCGTTGCTTGAGCTCTTCTGGCAGCTCACGCAGCGCCGACTGCACGACCTTTTCGAACCTTGCGTGCGACGGAGACCAAGGAGCTCGCGGCAGCAGACCGTCGAGATGGCGGGTCTTCAAGAACGCAAGCGAGGCTTCATCAGGGCGGTCTTGGCGGTCGCGCAAGAGTCCGAGGTAGTACAACACGTCGGGCGATGCGTCCGAGGGCTCGGCGGCCCGTTCGATGAGAGCTGCCGCCTCATCGATCTGATCGAGCTCGAAGTGCGCCCGGCCGATCAAGAAGTCGAGTTGCTGATTTTCGAAAGGCCCTTCGGGAAGACCCAGCAAGAGCTCGGTGGCGGCGGCATGGTCGCCCTGTTGCAGCAGTGCGTCGACCTTGAGAACGGAAGCATCCGCGATGTCATCTGCCGTCTCACAGCTTTCGAGCGCCTGATCGAGCACGCGTATCGCTTCGGCGAAGCTTCCAAGGGGATGAATCAAGAGCTCGGCAGCGTTCAGCATGGCCTCGAGGTAGTGCTCGTCGAGATCGATGGCTTGCCGGTAGTGTTCGAGCGCCAAGTCGAGGTTGCCGTTGGCTGCATGGATGTAGCCGATGAGATTGTGCGCATCCGGCGAATCGCCGTCGAGCTCCAGGGTCTGCTCGGCCGACGCCATGGCGCCGTTCAAGTCGCCCTGCGTAACCAGCTCCCAGCCGCGGTCGAGGTGCGCGCTCAGGCGATCCATGAATCCTTCGTTCTGCTCGGACATCGTCAATTCGCAAAGTTACGTGGCCGGTATGCGACGTCAAGCGGAACCATGCGCTATCATGCTTTTGGAATGGTTAGGTTTTTCACCGTTCTAGGAATCGCGGCGATCTGTTCCTGCATCGCCGAGCCTCTGCCGGTGGGCCAGGCGATCTCCGTAGGTACCGCTGACCACGGATACCTCCGCGATGCAGTCCGCTTGGAGGATCGAGGCCCTGGATATCGACGCATACGCCCGGGCGAAGGCAGCCGGTACGGAACTCCCACGCTGGTCGCTGCGATCGGGCGCGCTGCCGAGGAAGTGGCTCGCGCCTTTCCCGGCGGACACCCGCTTCGTGTCGGGGATCTGTCGAATTCCAACGGGGGACAACATTCGCGACATCGCACCCACCGCGTGGGGCGAGATGTCGATCTCTTATTCTTTGCCGAGGACACCGGTGGAGTCACGGCACCAAGCGACGGCTGGCTTCAGTTCGACCGATTTGGCCTCGCGTCGCTCAACGGACGGGTCTTTGGCTTCGACGAGGCGCGCAATTGGCACCTCGTTCGAACGCTCGTCATGGACGAGCGCGCACGCGTGAAATGGCTCTTCTGCTCGAACGAGCTCAAGGCGAGGCTCTTGCGCTATGCAGCGCGCCATGAACGCTCGCCGCAGGCCATCGTTCGAGCGACCTGGATCCTTCATCAACCGTCGACGGGCGATTCCCATCGAGATCACTTCCATCTTCGCGTCGGTTGCGGGGAGAACGAGCGGCACTTCGGTTGCGAGGAGCAAGCGCCGTTCTGGCCCTGGCTGAGCGATCCCGCGCGCAAGGAAGAGATCGGGGCAACTCCGGCGGCGAGCGATGAGCGCTTGATTCGCTGGCTATTCACCGAGGAGCATGTGGATCAGGGACGCGACGTCGTCGGGCGTCGCCTCGACACCGCAACGCAGCCATCCGCGGTCGTGCGTCGCTAGGTCGGTGAGATCCCTGTGTTGCTCGGTCGCACCCCAGATCAACACGGCGGAGCTCTTCGGAAGCTCGTGGGCGAGAGTCGCGATCGTCGACGGTTGCACCGATGCTTCGACGCAGTCGATCACCACCAGAGGGCTGAGGGACGCGGTCGCCTTGAGGTTGTCTAGAAACGCAACCACGTCTTGGATCTGTTGAACCGCTGCGGAGTCTCCGACCTTGTCGGCGATCCTGGCGCAGCGCTCGCGACTGCGGGTCGCCACGAAGACCATGGGCAGGGCCGAGCCCTGCGGCTGCATGGTCGGGTACTTCGACGTATCCGTCTCCGTTGAGGGTTTCGGGGCACGCTGCGTCACTCCCGAGTCTTGGCGATCACGGCCCAGCTTGCGCGTGGCGTCTGCGCGAACGGTTTGGCGCGGTGGTTGAGCGCTCACCCTGTCTGCCATCGTCAGCATGGGCGCGAGATTCTGCATGACCGCGTCGCTCGCCTCGTCGCCTACGTAGAAGGCCATGGCGGTTCGGAGGTGCTTGTCGATGAAGCGCTGGAGCGGCTCACCGGTAGCGGGAATCTCGTGCTCTCGCGCCATGTGCAGGGCGCGGTGGAGGATCCGGAGTCGTACCTCCGGGGTGGCGACCGTTTCGATCGCCTCCCGCACCATTTGGGCGATCGGAGTTTCCCTCACCATTTGTTCCTCATCCCCAGAGTCGGCGTATGTTCGAGATACCACGACACCATAATATTACCGTGATTGGGCCAGGCAGCCAACATTCCACCCCTGGTAGGGCATTCGACGGCCATGGTACATGCGGGACATGCTGGTCATGGGGGTCGACGAGAACGGGCTAGGGCCCAGGCTGGGGCCCATGGTGGCGACCTCCCTAGCGCTGGAAACGCCCCGGTACGACAGGGCGTCCCTCTCGGAGCGTGGCCTGGCCCTTGGCCTGACGGACAGCAAGCAAACCGGCGGATTCGGCCGCTTGGGGTTCATGGAATCGGTCGCCCTCGGTCTACTCAGCCAAACCGGCCTTGGGACGCCAGGCTCGGCGGACGAGCTACTCAGAAGGGTTTCGCCGGGGACCGCGGAGCGCCTTCGGGGCTGCTGTCCCGATGAGTCGAGCGCTGCCCAGTGCTGGGCCGTCGATTTTCCGCTACCCGGCTTCGGGGGTGACGCGTCCTTCGGCGAAGGCTTGCTCGAACGCCTGGTCGGCCGATCCAGGCTTCGGATCGTGGACGTGGAAAGCCGCGTGGTCTGTGCCGGTCTGCTCAACGAGAAGCTGGCCGCAGGCCGTAACAAGCTTGCCGTGGACCTCGAGCTCTTCGAGGAGCTGATCGCCTCGGTGCAGGGCCGCCATGGCGCACCGCTACTGGCCGTTTGCGGCATGATCGGCGGCATTCGCGATTACCAGTCGCGCTTCTCCAGCTTTGAGCCCGGCCGAGTCCAGGAGCTCGCGAACCGCCGCGGGCAGCGAAGGTATTCCATCGAGCGCTTGGGCGAGGTTCGGTTCGAGATCGATGCAGACTCGCGTCACCTTCCGGTGGCCCTCGCTTCGATCGTTGGAAAATACGTTCGCGAGATTTGCATGCGTCGGATTGGGGAGTTCTATCGGCAGGACGACCCGGCCTTGGAGCTCGCGAGCGGTTACCACGATCCAGTGACCACGCGATTCATCGACGCCACAGAGCCGGCGCGACGGCGCCTGCAAATCGCGCCGGACTGCTTCAGGCGGCAAGCGTGACCCTCGTGCTAAGAGGCAGGCATGTCGGAGCGTGACAGGATTCCTCGATGGGTTCTCTGGCTCGGAGCTTCGTTCCTCGTCGGATGGCTGCTCTACACGCTGCGTGGCGTCTTGGCCCCGGTGTTCTTCGCGTTTCTCATCGCGTACATGCTCGATCCCCTGGTCGACCGAATCGAGCAGAGCCGTGCGCTACGCGGCAGAGCCATCGGCCGCGGGGTGGGAATTGCGCTGCTCCTTGCGGCTCTCTTCGCGATCTCGGTGTTTTCCATTTTGGTGCTGGTCCCGATGGTCTACGAGGAGGTCGCGAGCTTCGTGCGACGCCTCCCAGGGCTCGTTGCCCGGAGCCGCGCAGAGTGGGAGCCGGTTCTCGCGGAGTACGGATTGCGTGTTCCGGCCTCCGTGGGCGAGGCGTTCGAAGAGCTTCACCTCGACCTACAGTCGGTGCTGACCAAGGGCTACACGCCTGCGACCGCGCTTGCGAAATCACTCCTCGGCGGAACGGCCTCGGCCCTCGCGGCGATCGTTGCTTCGCTGATGGTTCCGGTGTTTGCCTTCTATCTGCTCTACGATTTCGACGCGCTCGTCGCCAAGGCTGGAGATCTGATTCCTCCGCGACTTCGGCCTCAGACGAACCGCTTCTTCGGCGATGTGGATGCCGTTCTCGGACAGTTCTTCCGCGGCCAGTTCACGGTCATGGCCATTCTCGCGGGGCTCTATTCGCTCGGCTACGGCGTCATTGGAGTGCCGCTGGCGCTGCCGATCGGGCTCATGGCCGGGGTCCTTTCATTCATTCCGTACGTGGGGAGCACGCTCGCGCTGGCGGCTGCTCTGCTGATGACCGCGCTCGATTGGCAGGGTTGGACGCAAATACTCTGGGTGCTCGGGGTACACGCGATCATTCAGGGCTTGGAAGGCTTCGTGATCACTCCCAAGATCATGGGTGACACGGTCGGGATCTCCGCAATCACGGTCCTGCTCGCCCTTCTGGTCGGCGCAGAGCTCCTCGGTTTCACGGGGGTCCTGCTCGCGGTACCCGCGGCGGCCGTCACCAAGATCCTCGTCATGCGAGTCGACGAACGTTACCGCCAATCGGAGTTTTTCGTAGGACGAAACCCCGGCGCGAGCGAGGTTAGGGAGAGCTCCGAAGACGAGTCAGGTCGACCTTTACCATGATGATCCGGGCGCGACGTCGAACGCGCGCGGATCGCAGCAGCTCCCGCCAGAGCGGCTCCATCGAAACGGGGGGAGACGCGACCCAGGCCTCGATGAGCTCGGCGTTCTTCTCGGCCTGCTCCTCGCTCGAGATTTCGAGGTAGAGCTCCAGCATCTCATCGCTGCCTGATTTCACGGAGACCGCGATCGCTTGCGCGTCGTCTAGCGGGGACGCTTTGCCCCCAAACCTCGTCGCCGCGGCGAGGGCCGACTTCCAGTGTTCCGGTGGTTCGACGATCGCCGCGATCGCGGCTCCGATGCTCAGCGTCGGCCAGAATCGCGACAGGGTGGCCCGTTCGATGAGGCTCGGCGCCGCACCTCGTCGTACCTCCATCACTTCGCTCACCGTTGCGATCGATCCGGTCACGATCGTGCGCTCATCGAGTAGGGCGATCGCGCTCCGACCATCGCGACTCGAGAGCAAAGGACCGGCGGGGCTGTCCAGACGCAGTACCGAGCCGGCCCGTCCTTCGACGAGCGAGCGGTGACATGCGGCGAGCGCCTCTCCATCGACGCTGCGTCCTCGCAACATCAAGCCGATCGCTTGAAACGGTTCCTCGTCGGGCCCGCGGACCCATAGGGTGGCGTCGCTCAACGTGGCCAGTGGATCGAGACTGCAGACCGCCTCGATCTCGCTGAGCGCGTCGTCGGGCAGGAAGGCCTCGACGAGAATCCGAGCCGCCTCGGTGCGCTCCAATGCGCGGATGTCGAGCTGCAGGAGCGCTCGGGCCGTGCTTGGCAGCGCTTCCAGCGATTGGCGCGCGCGCAGGGACCGTCCATGTCGAATCGCCGCAAATAGCAGGGCGGCCATCATGATCGAGACGAGGGCCAGCACTTTGAGCGAGCGGTACATCGTTCGAGGGTAGGAAGTTCTTTTGCCCGGGCAAGGCCTCGTGCTAACGCCTGCCCATGTCGTGGCGCCGAATGCGATTGCGCAATGCCGAAGTTCTCGCCCGCTGCGACGAGAGCGGGAACTTGGTTTCCAATGGCGGCCGGGTCGAAATTCGATACAAACCCAACGATGGGCGCGCCTACTTCGCCGCGGCCTCGAACCTGACGCCCCTCGCGGGCGAGCCTGGGATCGAGCAGGACTCGTATTGCGGCCCGGGCGAATCCGTCCAGAAGCAGTCGAAGCCTTCGAAGAAATCCGCCGGCTCCGCTTCGGCGCCGGAATCGCCGCAAGGGGACGAGCTGCTCGTGTACGCGGATGGAGCATGCAGTGGGAACCCGGGCCCCGCTGGAGTTGGCGTCGTCGCGCTCTGGGGAGATCGACGGCGCGAGCTGAGCGAGTACATCGGCGAAGCGACGAACAACATCGCCGAGCTCACCGGCATACTTCGCGCCGCCGAGCTCGCGCAAGAGCTGGGCAGACCGCTCCGGCTCTACACCGATTCGACGTACTCGATCGGTGTGCTCACCAAGGGTTGGAAGGCCAAAGCAAACAAGGAGCTCGTTGCCGCCGTGCGCGAGGCATTGGGCGCGCAGCCAGACGCCAAGCTCTTTCACGTACGCGGCCACGAAGGGGTCCTCCTCAACGAGCACGCCGACGAGCTTGCCGTTCGCGCCGTCCAAAACAAGACGTCTACGGGTTGGATCGATCGCTAAATCGCCGTGCGGCTTCTTCGAGCGTGACCAGCTCGTAACCCGCGTCGCGAATCACGCGGAGAGCGAGCCCTATCGCGCCGAGCTTCTCGGATGCTTTGCGTTTCAGATCCGCGCGGTGCCGTGCCAGGGTTTCGATGCCGTCCTCGACCGCGTCGGACGCGTCGAGGCCGTGGAGCTCGAGGTTGATCAGCTCCCGTCCGAGCATCTGCTTGCTGAGCCGTTCTGCCATTCGGTCTCCGCCGAGCACGAGGGAGGTGCCGATGAAAGGCATTTGCAGCGGCGTGACACCGATCGGAAGCTCGAGAATTCCATCGCCCTTTCGCCAGTACGGGCGACCCACACGATACGGCTGCCGCGGCGCTCGCAAGACCGCCGGCGTATCGAGCACGCTCGCGCTCCGGCGCCCGATCGCCCTGAACGCGCCGAGGGCGAGAGCCTTGGCCGCGTAGTAGCTCGCGCATGGAAAGACGCTCGAATCGTACGTGACGCCCGCCACGTCGAGCGCGCTGAAGAGCGCATCGCTGACCGTGTAGCCGGGCGCGCGAAAACCCGAGGGCCGCGCTCCGCAGGCCAGCTCGATGATCGCTGCCCCGCGTTCGATCTCGTCGCGGACCTCGGCAGCAGCGCGCCGGGTGAGGTCATAGTGATGGTGATACGAGTGGTTCCCGATCTCGTGTCCCGCACGATGGAGCCTGGCGACGGTCGTTTTGTTCTCGTCGCGCTCGAGGTCCTCCCCGATCACGAAGAACGTGGCTGGGATCGACTCCTCGTCGAGCCATGCTTCCAATCGAGGCACTGCCGCGTCATAGACCGCATGGGCTTCCGGACCCGTCGGCTGCTCGATGCCATGGATCGCCGCGTAACGAGGGATCTCGTCCAAGTCGATCGATATCGATGCGAGCCTGAGGGTCACCCTTTGATCCGAATTGCGAAGAAGAGCTTGGCCAAGTTCTTCAAGACGTTGGGAACGCGCTTCACCAAGCCCACGGTTGGAGGCCGTTTCTCCAGAACACGAACGGGGATCTCGCGGACGCAAAGGCCCGCACGCGCCGTCCGGATCACCAGCTCGGAGGCGAACAGATCGCGATCGACCAGGCATGCTCGAGCGACCGGCGCAACGGGTTCCCGCCGGAATGCCTTCAGTCCGTGGGTGTCCGTTCCCTCGAACCCGAGCGCGAGTCGGAGCATCCCGTTGATCACGACGGTGCCCAGCCGGCGGAACAGAGGTCGTTGATCCATCGCTCCTTCCATGACCTTCGACCCGACCACGAAGTCGACGGACCGATCTTCGAGCAGCGCCATCGCGCGCTGGTAGAAGTCCGTATCGCATAGATCGATCTCGTCGCAGATGACGATTTCGCCCTTCGCGTGGAGGATTCCATCGCGAAGCGCAGCGCCATAGTTGGGTTCGTCCGTGTGGAGGCAGACGATCTGCTGGAAACGCTCGGCGAGAGCGAGCGCCTCCTCGGAGGTCCGGTCCGTCGAACCGTTCTCGGCGAGAATCAGCTCGTACGACCATGAAAGCGCGCCGAGTCGGTCGATCAGGTCGACCACGGCAGCGCGCAGAATCGCCTCCTCGTTGTACACGGGGATGACGATCGAAACGTTCGGCGGCGCGTTCGGTTCAGTCAACGGGCGGCACTCTCTAACGCGTGCATTCCGGGGTCAAGCCAATGCGCAGAGCACCGCATGTGCTGCCTCCAGCTCGATCTGCAACGGTCCGAGGCATGCTGGGAGCGCGGCGGTTTGACCGGTCGTCAGAATGCATTGCGTTGCACCGTCATCGAGTCGCGCTCGTCCGGCGAGAACCGTGAGCGAGCGAAGGCGGTTCTCCGCGTCCAGCTCGAGCTGTCCCGTTCCAGACAGACGCCGCAACGAGAACCGCGTTGACCGTGCGGGGCCTGCCTCGCTAGCGATAATCTCGAGCTGCGCCGTGTCATCGGTTCGTGCCGGTCCGGAGCGGTGGCGCACCGCGGCCAGAAGCGCTGCGCCTCGGGGACTGTCCCATCGCGTCACATCGAGCGCGCGGTTCCGATGAAGCTGGCGCGGTTTTCCCCCGGGGTCGATGCGACCGGCACTGTCGTACTTGCGATTCCAATCCCAGTAGCGGTAGGTGAGGCCGCGACGACCTGGAGCGACGCGCTGAGGCTCCAGAAGGAGCACACCCTTGCCGATCGCGTGCGGCGTTCCAGGCTCGATCAGAAAGACATCGCCCGGTGACACCGGCACGAACGACATCAGCGCGTCGACCGCTCCTCCCTCGTCGATCGCGGTTTCGACGTCCTGCCTCGACACTCCGTCGCGAAAGCCGAGGTAGAGACCGGCGCCCTCATCCGCGTCGATGATGTACCAGGCCTCGGGCTTTCCGCTTTCGTCGGCCGCGAGCTTCGGGTCGTCGTCGCTCGGATGGATCTGCACCGAGAGCTCGTCGGCAGCGTCGACCAGCTTGACCAGAAGAGCGGTCGAGCCGAGCTCTGCTTCGACCCCGAGCAGGGCGGGGTCGGCGCGCAGGACTTCATCGAGCGTCGGCCCATCGACCAAGCGGCTCGGGAAATCGGGCTCCACCGAAAGCTCCCAGGCTTCGCCCACCGGGCCGTGATCCCGCAGGCCAACGTTTGCCTTCAACTTTTCGCTGATCCGGCGGCCTCCCCAAGGGGTCCGCGATGGGGGCGTGAAATTGTCCGCTTGAAGGACGAGAGGGCGCCGCCAATTTCTTGGTCCTACTTTATCCCACATGTAAGGTGACACCGAATCCTATGGTAGCGCCCCGGGAGGTTTCTGATGGGTTATTTGGGCAAAGAACGACGCATTCATCGCATTTTCGTGACTCGCAACAGTGAATACCACGTTCGTCGGAACGTCTGCGTCGGCGTTCGAGACCGCCGCAGCGGCGAGTGGCTCGGCGGCCATCTCGCGCTCCGCAGCACGGTTTCGGGAGGCCTGAAGTTCCACGACAATGGCGCGATCAGCGCGTCGGAGGGTCTTCCCACGGTCGGCGAGTCGCTGTTCTTCATCGCGGCAGGCCGGGATCTCATCACCAGCCCCGTGCTCAACGTCGAACGGCCGGCCCGAGAGATCGTTCACAATTACCCAATCTAAGCACCAGGCGGACGGGATGCTATATCCTGCCCGTGTCGTCGCAGATGAAGACCATTCGAGTGGTTGCCGCCCTCGTGGAACGAGACGGGCGGTATCTGATAACGCAGCGTCGCGCGAGCGCAGTGCTTCCCTTGCTTTGGGACTTTCCCGGCGGGCGAGTCGAAGACGGTGAGAGCGACGAAGCCGCTTTGGCGCGCGAAGTCGGCGAACGCCTCGGCGCGACCGTGGAGGTCGGGCAGTTGATATCGTTCGTCAATCATCCGTACGAGCGATACGCGGTCGACTTGTATCTCTATCAGTGCGAGTTGCTGAGCGACCAGCTTCACTGTCGTGCCGTCAACGACTACGCATGGGTGAGCTCCAAGGAAATGGAGGCCTACGCCTTCACCCCCGTAGATGAAGCCTCGATGAGTAAGCTTCTCGGCGAGCTTTGAGCACGCCGGGCTAGACGTCGTAGAAGATCGGCGGTCGCTTGCGGACGAAGCGCAGGACCAAGTCTCGTGCCTCGTCTGAGAGGTCTTCGAACTGGATGCCCATCCCAGGCTCCGACTCGGACATGAAATCCATCGGGTCGCGAACGAAGCGCACGTAACCGTCGCACTCGAACTCGAAGCCACCGGGAAGGGTCACCAACATTCGCACCGAGGTGTCTTTTGGAAGCGCTTCGTACGTGGCCAGAAACACCCCTCCATGAGCGATTTCGCCGCTGAACCCCACGTAGAAGTTCGACTGAGTGGTCGCGCCGAGGTTGGCCTCGACCGCTTGTCGCTCGCCCGTGGGAATCGGAGCCGGCGGTGGCAGCAGCGAAGTGGGGATCGGCTGGGGCGCACCCGAATGCGGTCTGCCCGACTGCGGCCGCTCGGAAGCTGGTTGGCTGAGCGGCCGTACACTCGAGGCCGGGCGACTCGACGCGGGCACGGACTGCGGGCGCGTGGCGGGACGCGCCGACTCGGGCGGGCGACTCAGCGGAGCCACGCTCGGCTTGTTCGTGAGCGGAAAGAGAACGCTGATGACGTCGGCGATGCTCTCCGTCGCGGTTTCAACGCCTTCGTGCTCGCTCTTCACGTCTTGAAGGAGTGCCAGCGTTTGGCTGAGCGTGCCGAGCGCGTTCTTCACGCAGGTCTTTCCGTCGACCTCGGTCGATGCGTACTCTGCTTCGAAGAGGGCGCCGATGGACTTCGCGACGTTTTGCGTCAGTCCAAGAACCTCCTCGGGAACCTCCGAGTCTTTTTGAAGCGCCTCGAGCGCTTTTCCGAGCGATTCACGAGCCTGTCGTGCCTCGGCCGCTGATGAGTAAGCCATGCTTGATTTCCCCGCCTGCCTGCTTCGCTCCAGAATACCGGGAGTCGCGGTCGCGTCAAAGCTCCTTGACGAATACCACGCGTGAGCGGCCTGGGCCCGCGTAGTCCGCGACTTCGGAGCTCTCGAAACCCATCGATTCGTGGAAGCGGACGGGGCCCTCGTGTCCGGCTGACGCGATGGACTTGATGCGCTTCATTCCGGCAGCCCGGCACCGCTCCGAGAAATTCTCGTAGAGGTGTTTCCCGACGCTGCGACGACGGTGATCCGGGTGAATTCCGACCAGGTGCACGTAGCCCGTGGCCGACGGGGCAGGAACCATGACGCCGAAGAGAAACCCGATCAGCTGTCCGTCGCGTTCAGCGACCAGAGCATGCTCGCCGAACTCGTAGAAGAACATCGGATCGGCCCGTTTGCCAGCTGGACCACCCCACCACTGGTCCAGGACCGAGATGATATAGTCGTAATCGACCTTGGTGATTCCCCGAATCTCCATGTCCCCGAACAGCGAATAACACGAACACCGTAATAACGCACGACGATCCCGATCGAAGCATGCCACCGGCCCCAGCAAGATCCGAGCCCATCGAAATCCTGTTCTGCCCTTTCTGTCGCGATGGCTTCGAGGGACGCAGCGACTGCCCGGAGCACGATCTCACGCTGGTTCCCATCGACGAGCTTCCGCGCAGCGGCGATCGTCGGCTCCAAGGCGTGATGTTCTTCGCGGACCCACGACTTGGTCGGGGTACCGTGCTGCTGGGCGTCTCTTTGGCGCTGTTGGGCTTTCTCGTGCCACTGGTGCGCTACGGGGAGGTCGTCGAGTCCGCGCTGGAGGTCGCGATGGAGGGCGCCGGCAATCTCTGGCTCGCACCCGTTGCGGCACTGGCCATCCTCGCGATTCTGTGGCGCCGGAGGACCAGGTCGGCGATGCGCGCTGGGCGCGCGGCTGTATTTGGGCTCGCCCTGGGGGGATCCTGCCTTTGCTCTACACGGGCCGCCGAATCGGGATGCTAGCCGAGTCGTTCAGCACCGACCTCGAGTGGCGATGGGGCCTCTGGCTGATGATCGCCGGGTTCGCAGCGGCCGCCTTGGGGAGTTTTTGGCTGGGCGGCCCTAGGCCGCGCCCGGAAGCGTAGGGCGGAAGATATACCCTTGCTGCTGCACGACGCAGACACGATTTTCGCCTGCGACCCGCGCACGAGCGACGGCGATGCTGGCCGCGTCCAGGAGCTCGCTGTGTGAGCGAATGGTTCCGCTCGGATAAAGGCCGACCCCGATCGAAACCGTGATCTCCAAGGTGGAGCCGTTCAGCTCCAATGGCCGAAACGCGATCTCCGAGACGATGCGATCGGCCAAGGTGAGCGCCCTCGCAGGACGGGTGTTGGGTAGCAAGAGACCAAATTCGGCGGTACGGAATCGCGCGGCGATGTCCGTTGCGCGGATCGTGCGCTCCAATCGATCCGAAACCTGATCGAGCATTTGCGCGGCAAGATCGGCCCCATGCTCGGTCACGAGCGCCCGAAAGTCGTCGACGGCCACGATGCAGCACGCCAGTGGATCCAGATGCCGCTGCGCCTCGTCGAACTCGCTCTCCAGGCGTTCATGGAAATAGCGGTGATCCGGCATCGCACGCAGTTGGTCGTGCAGTGATGTGTAATGGAGCTCGGTTTTTACGAACTGCATGTCATCGTGCGTGCGCTTGACGCGGAGCATGTTTTCAATCCGCGCGAGGAGCTCTTCGTCGTCGAGCGGCTTGGCGATGTGATCGTCCGCCCCGGTTCGGAGGCCTTGGACCCGCGCGCTCAGATCTCCGGGGGCCGTGAGAAGGATCACGGGGACGAAGCGGTCCTTGGTGATCGTCTTGATGACTCTGCAAGCATCGATGCCGCTGAGGCCGGGCATGTTGACGTCGAGGAGCACGAGATCGACGGGCTGGGCGCGAACGGCGTCGATTGCCTTTTGGCCGCTGCCGGCCAGAACGACGCCGAATCCTCTCGATTGGAGGATTCGAGAGACGTGCTCGCGCGTTGCCAGATCGTCATCGGCAACGACCACGACCGCCTTCGAACTAGGCCGAGCAGTCCCCACCCAGACAGAGTACCCGAGACGGAAAGGTTTCGCGACCCTTCGTTGTCGAGTTTCCCTCGGCGCCCGAGGCGTCTATACTCGAGGTCGACGCACCCCTCTGGGGGCGCAGGGCCTGGATGGAGCTCAAGCAGCAACTCAAATTATCGCAACAGCTCATCATGACGCCGCAACTTCAGCAGGCGATCAAGCTGTTGCAGATGTCGCGCATGGAGCTGACCGAGCTCGTGCAGGAGGAGCTACTCGAGAACCCGGTTCTCGAAGAGGGGATCGAGGCGCGCGACTCGACCAGCGCGAGCGTCGACGAGGCGCCGTCGGCCGAGGTCAAAGCCCACGAGGCCAAGAAGGATGAAATCGACTGGGAGCGCTATCTCGAGAACCAGTCGAACGAGGCGCCGATGCCCTCGATTCGTCGCGGGACGGACGAGGAGATGCCCGGCATCGAAGCGACGGTATCGAGCTCCGAGAACCTCGATGACCACCTCGGCTGGCAGGTTCGCATGGGAGATTTCGTCGAGGACGAGCGCCGCTTTGCTGTCGCTCGTGATCGGGAACCTCGACGACAATGGATATCTGAAGATCGAAGGGTTGGCGCCCCACGAGGTGGTGCCCCGGCTGGCGGCGGAAGCCGATTTGGATCCCGAGGACGCCGAAGAAGTCCTCGCGATGATTCAGCAGTTCGATCCGATCGGTGTCGCGTCGAGGTCACTCGAGGAATGTCTGCTGATTCAAGCGAAGCACTTCGGCATGGACGAGCTAGTGCTTCGGATCATCACCGACCATCTCGGTGATCTCGAAAAGCGGCACTACCCGGCCATCGCGAAGGCCTGTCATTGCAGCCTCGAGGAGGTATACGACGTCGCGCAGATCATCGCCGAGCTCGAACCGCGTCCCGCTCGACGCTTCCAAACCGAGGAACCCCGCTACATCATTCCCGACGTCTACGTTCACCGCGTGGGGGACGAGTACTACGTCGTGGCGAACGACGACGGGATGCCCAAGCTCAAGATCAGCGGTTTCTATCGTGCGGCGATGGCGGACAACCCCAAGGCCAAGGAGTACATCCAAGACAAGCTTCGCAGTGCGCAGTGGTTGATTCGCAGCATCGACCAGCGCCGCAAGACCATCGTCAAGGTCACCGAGTGCATCGTCGAAAAGCAGCACGACTTCTTCGACAAGGGCATCGAACACCTCAAGCCCATGATTCTGCGCGACGTGGCCGAAACGGTCGGGATGCACGAAAGCACGATTTCCCGCGTGACCAGTAACAAATACGTCCACACGCACCGTGGCACTTTCGAGTTGAAGTACTTCTTCAACAGCGCCATAAGGCGTGATCACCAGAACGACATAGCCTCGGAAAGCGTCAAACAAGCGATCAAAGGCATCATTGGGGGCGAGGACCCGAAAGCCCCGTTGTCGGATCAGCGAATCGTTGAAATACTTGCGCAAGACGATATCAAGATTGCCCGCCGAACGGTCGCGAAGTATCGCGAGATGCTCGGGATACTCAGCTCATCAAAACGGAAGAAGTACTTTTAGTCTCTGGAGGTTCGATGCGTATCAGCTACACATTTCGCAACATGGAGTCCTCGGACGCCATCAAGAGCCACGCTTCCGACAAGATTGGCAAGATTCAGAAGTACATGCGGGCGCCTCTGCATGCCGAGTTCACCTTCTCGATGGAGCGTCACCTGCACCGGGTCGATCTCAACCTGACCGGCGATGGGCACCAGTACTCTGGTCACGGTGAGTCCGAGGACATGTACACGACCATCGATCAGGTCGTCGACAAGATCGACCGGCAGGTGCGTGAGACCAAGGCATCGGAGACCGACCGTCGCAGGCATAGCGGCGACACCCTCCGGCGCCCCGAAGACTGATCCGCATTGCGCGAGAGCAGCGGCTGGAGTATCGCCTGCCCGTCATGCTCGCCGACCTTCTTCATCCCGAGCGCGTACGAACCGGGCTCATCGTTCCGGACAAAGAAGCCGCGCTGCGAGCCGTTGCCTCCTTGCTGACGATGCCGGAGGGGGAGATCAACGAAGAGATCGTTTACGACGTTCTGGTCGACCGCGAGCGTTTGGCGAGCACTGGAATCGGTAGCGCGGTGGCGATTCCGCATGGTCGCTACGATGGGGTCGACGAGTTGCGGGCCGCAGTGGCAATCTGTCCGAGCGGTGTCGACTTCGACGCCGTCGACCAGCTCCCGGTGAAGATTCTGGTGGGCATCATAGGGCCGAAGTCGATGCCGCAGAAGCACCTGGCCGCTTTGGCTGGCGTATCTCGTCTTCTTCGGATGGAGGCGAAGCGGGAGCAACTTCTGAGAGCCGTAGACCCCGCCGAGGCGTATCGCGCTTTGACGGCGTAGTGATGGCAGACAGTCGCGGATCGCTGGCGTATGATGGGGCGGTGACTGAATCCTCCTCTTCGCGGCAGGGCGGCCTTGCCAGCATGCGGGTCGATCGCGGAATCACCGTTGCGCGTCTCCTGAACGAGCCCCGACTCAAGCCCATACTGCGCTTGATTGCGGGTCAGCAGGGGCAAGAGCGCTCCATCGACCATCCGCGTGTGCAGAAGCCCGGGCTCGCACTCGTTGGGCATACGCACGGCGTGGTGCCGACTCGAGTTCAGATTCTGGGTGAGACCGAGATCACGTTCCTCGAAACCCTGTCGCCCGACGAGCAGCTCAGGCGCGTCACGCGGCTCTTCGATTTGGGCCTCTCGCTGGTCGTCGTCACCCGAGGGGTGGAACCTCCCAAAGCGCTCATCCAGGCTGCGCAGGAGACCGGGACGCCTCTGGCGGTGGCAGCCCCCCGGTCCAGCCGTGCGATTCAGTCGATCCATCTGGTGCTCGATGGAATCCTCGCGCCATCCCAAACCCGGCATGGGGTACTGATGGACGTGCATGGGATCGGGACCTTGCTCCTTGGGCCGAGCGGCATCGGGAAGAGCGAGTGTGCGCTGTTTCTAGTCGAGCGGGGCCATCGGTTCGTGGCGGATGACCAGGTGATCCTCTCGCTGCTGCCCTCCGAGCAGGTACTCGGGCGCGCGCCGCCCCTCCTCAGAAATCATCTCGAAGTGCGTGGCATCGGAATCATCAACGTCCGCGATCTCTTCGGGGCGAACGCCGTGCGATCCGAGAAGACCGTCCAACTGGTGGTGGAGCTCTGCCCTTGGAGTGACGAGGAGCCCTTCGACCGGCTCGGCATCGATGAGGCCACGATCGACATCTGTGGAATTCCGATTCCCATGTTGCGAATCCCCGTCCGCACGGGGCGCAACATGGCGGTCATTTTGGAGGTTGCCGCGCGCAATCAGATCCTCAAGGCATCGGGTCATCATGGAGCGCAGAAATTCATCAGCACCTTGATGGGCGACACGGAGGACCCCGACTCGGAACCCGCGCGATGAGCGAAGCAACCCAGGTCGTGGTGGTAACGGGTCTGTCGGGCGCAGGCAGAAGCACGGCGCTTCGCGTTCTCGAGGACGCCGGGTTCTTCTGCGTCGACAACTTGCCGCCAGCGTTGGCGCCGGAGCTCCTCGGAATGGCGGGGCAGGAAGGCAAGCTCGGGCGCGTCGGTCTCGGCATCGACGTTCGCACCGGCGGCTTCCTGAGTCGCGCGGAAGAAACGCTTTCCGAGCTGGAGCGCGCGGGCCACCTGGTGCAAGTGATCTTCCTCGATTGTGCCGACGACGTGCTCGTTCGACGGTTCAGCGAGACCCGGAGACCGCATGCGCTCGCTCGAACGGGAGATCTGCACGAAGCCATAGTCCGCGAGCGTGAACGCCTAGCTGGGCTGCGCGCGCGCGCCGACATCGTCATCGACACGACCGATTTCAGCGTGCACGACTTACGGCATCACCTGATCGAGTACATCGGACGTGATGCGGGGCGCCCTTCGATGGTGGTGCGATTGGTTTCCTTTGGATTCAAGTATGGCGTGCCAGTGCACGCCGACCTCGTCTTCGACCTTCGGTTCTTGCCCAACCCGCATTTCGTCGATGCCTTGCGCCCCAAGACGGGGATGGACCCCGAGGTCTCGGCTTACGTGCTCGAAGCAGACGAAACGCAGGAGCTTCTCCGACGCTTGCGGTCACTGCTCGACTTTGCGCTTCCGCACTACGCCCGCGAAGGTAAGGCATACCTCACGGTGGCGCTCGGATGCACGGGGGGCAGGCATCGTTCGGTAGCGCTGGCAGAGGAGCTCGCCCGTCAGCTCGGCGAGGGGTACGAGGTGGTGGTCTCGCACCGCGACGTGGGGCGAGTCGCGTCGTGAGCGAAGCACTCAGCGCCACCGTCAAGCTGGTCAATCGCCTGGGTCTTCATGCGCGAGCGGCCGCGAAGTTGGTCGACCTCGCAAATCGCTACGAATCGCACATCGAGGTGAGCAAAGGGGATCAGGTCGCAGACGCCAAGAGCATCATGGGTGTCCTGCTCCTCTGTGGCGAGCAAGGGGCGAAGATCCGCATTCGAGCCTGGGGAGCGGATGCCGCTGCTGCGCTCGATTCGCTTTGCGCGTTGGTCGCTGCGGGCTTCGGGGAAACCCCATGACTCGGCCCGCGAAGCTCAAGGGAGTCGCTGCCTCGATCGGCATTGCCGTCGGACCGGCGCGCGTCATCGGTCGTGAGCGTCGCAGTCACCCGCGCAGACGCGTTGCAGAGAGTGAAGTGCCCTCCGAGTGCCAACGTTTTCGACAGGCCGTTTCGAATTCTCGCTCCGAGATCGAGATGGCGAAGCGGGATCTCACGCAGAAGCACGGCTCGACGTTCGCACCGATTCTCGACGTCTACCTCTTGATGCATGAGGATGCGCTGCTGATCGAATCGATCTCCAACGCGATACGCGATGAGCGGATCAATGCCGAATGGGCCGTGTCGCGAGTGGCGGACCGCCTCAAGAAGCCGCTGCTCGAACACAGCTCACCGTACTTTCGAGAGCGTGCGCGCGACGTCGAGCACGTTTGCGAGCACCTGCTTCGTCATCTTTCCGGAGAGGGCCGCCATGATGCACCGGTCGATGGTCCGACCGTGTTGATTGCACACGATCTCTCACCTGCGGATGCCGTGCATCTCCTCGCACCGCCCACCATTGGCCTAGTGACGGAGATGGGTGCGGGTAGCAGCCACACCGCGATTCTTGCGCGCACGTTTGGCGTGCCGGCCGTGGTTGGCGTCGGTTCTTTGCCCATGGAGATCAGCGACGACGAGATGGTGGTGGTCGATGGGTTCTCCGGCGAAGTGACCGTGGGCGCTTCCGCCGAGGAACGTCGGGCCGCCGAAGGTCGCCGCGATCGCTTCTTGGCGTTCCTCCAGGCCGAGCGCGCGACGTCTGCCGTCACGCGGGATGGGGCTCCCATCTCGGTCACTGCGAACATGGAGCTTTCGAGCGAAGTCGAGGCAGCTCTCGAAAACGGTGCCGAGGGGATCGGCCTCTACCGAACCGAGTTCATGTGTCTCGACCGCGCTGAGCCCCCGTCCGAGGAGGAGCAGCTCGAGGTGTATCGGAGCGTGGTCACGGCCATGGCTCCGCATCGAGTCGTCTTTCGAGCCTTCGATTGGAGGGGAGACAAGCGTCTTCGTGAGCGAGACCTGAAGCGGCACGAGCGGCGCTGGCTGAAGACGCAGATCAGAGCGGTTCTTCGCGCGAGCGGGCAGGGTGCGGTTGCGTTCATGTTTCCGATGGTCGCCACCGTCTCCGAGTTTCTTCGGTCCCGCGCCCTGGTCGAGGAGTGCAGGTCCGAGCTCGGCGAGGAGATCTCCGGATTCCCGCCGATTTCGGTCGGCATGATGGTCGAGGTTCCAGCCGCCGCTCTGCTTGCGGATCGATTTGCCGAGCACGCTGATTTCTTCGCGGCCGGAACCAACGATCTCGCGCACTATACCCTGGCCTTCGACCGCCGAGACGGTAGCTCTCGGGCCAATCCGTTCGACCCAGCCGTCCTCCAGCTCCTCGCACACACGGTCAAAGCTGCGAACGAAGCGGAGCTCCCTTGCTCGATGTGCGGTGACATGGCTGCCGACCCCGTCGCCCTCGGCCTGGCGCTGGGCCTCGGTTACCGGCAGATCTCCGTTCCTGTCCGCGTGCTTCCCTTGGCGCGGGCAATCATCCGCAATCTCGACCTCGGGGTCGCGACGGACGTTGCGTTCGAGGCGCTCGGCTGTGCATCCGCCGATGCGGTTCGTGAGCTCGTCGTCGATCGCCTCGGTGCCGAGCTCGGTGCACTCTGGCGAGATCAGGGAATCGCTTAGTTCGCGTGTTCCATGACCGGCGCGACGAACCGGTCCAGGTCGCCTTCGCTCAGCAGGCCCGTCTTGCGATCGACTTCACGGCCGTCGGCATCATAGAGGATGTAGGTCGGCACCGATTCGATCTTTCCGAGGGAGCTCTCCCCATGTTCGACGTGCCCGTACGGATCGGCGCCGACCGCGAAGGGCGGGTCGAGTGCATAGGCCCAGGCGTCGACCAATTGCTCTGCGCGCGGCTGAGCCGCGACGCCGACGACCACGAGCCCGGGGTGCTGTGGCACGAATGGCCGAAGCGACTTCAGCGATGCCTGGCTCACGGCGTCGAAAGTCGCGAAGACGAAAACGAGGACCGGGGTTCCGCGAAGGTCCATGAGCTCGAGCCATCGGCCGTCCGTGAGGCGAATTCCGAGGTCGAGACGCGGGCCGCGCTCGGCTTGCGACGTGGTTCGTCCCGGGCTGGACGGTTCGTGCGCACAGCCTGGCGAGATCGCGGAGGCGGAGGCGAGCACGCAGCTGAGAACGAGCGCTCGTCGAATCGAGGCTGGTTCGCGGCCGTGTCCATGGAGACTCCGTCTGGTCATTGCAGTAGGCTCGGCAATATAGCAAGGACCCCAGCGAAGTGGACGGTATCCGCGAACGCCTCGACCAGCTGCTCGCCAGTTGTGATGCAGAGTCTACCCGGCGCAGAGATCCTGTCGATTTCGTTCACGCGTACGATGAGCCCCGGGATCAGGAAATCGTCGGCCTCGTCGCAGCGAGCCTCGCCTTTGGCAATGCCGTGGCGGCCAGACGAAGCATCGAGCGGGTGCTCGTGACCTTGGGATCGGCACCTGCCGCGCTGCTGGTCGAATCCGACCAGGCAGAGCTGGGTCGTCGTCTCCACGGTTTCATCCATCGGATCTATCGCGCCGAGCATCTCGCTTCCATGCTTTGGCGAGCGGGACGGCTGGTCCGCGAGCACGAATCCCTCGGCAATGCCTTCGTTCATTTCCACCGAGCGAGCCGTGGCGACTTCCGCGAGGGCTTGTCTCGGTTCGCCGCCGCGCTCCGCGGCGAATCGACGAGCCGCAACTTGCGGCATCTGGTCAGCGATCCACGGGCAGGCAGTGCGTGCAAACGCCTGCTGCTCTACGCACGATGGATGATTCGGCCCGCCGACGGAGTAGACCTCGGACTCTGGCCCATCTCGCCTTCCGAGCTGCTGATTCCAGTCGACACCCACGTTCATCGCATCAGTCGCAACCTGGGGCTCACGAGCCGACGTTCGGCGAGTTGGGCGACGGCGGAGGAGATCACGGCCGTGCTCCGGACTTTCGATCCGGACGATCCGGTCAAGTACGATTTCGCGCTCTGTCACCTCGGCGTTTCGAGAGAATGCCCGAGTCGCCCCGAGCCGAGCAAGTGTGAGCAATGCGTCTTGCAAGAGGTGTGCAGCGTTTGGTCGAGCACCCGCCCCGAGTCGTCAGCGAAGAAAGCCCGTGAGCTTCGGCTCTAGCGCGTGAAGGTCTGCCACGCTTTCGACGCCGTCGCCGCGCTCGAGGATGTCGCCGTTGAGCCGGATGAGCCGATAGTCTTCGAGTGCCTTGAGGGCCGTCTCGAGCTTCAATTTCGAAAGCGTCTCGCGACGCTCGATCTCGCCGGCGAGATACATCTGCTGCCCCAATGCGAGAGTCCGCTTGTACCAATCCTTCTTGGGGATCGGTCCGTCGAGGACGATTTCGGCGCCGCGAAGCGCGAGGAGGTAACTCTCGAAGAAGGTCTGAAGCATGAACGCATATCGCTCGACTCGTTGCCGCATCACGCCTTCGGTGGCCTGAGCGGTCTCACCGCGCAGCTCGATTTCGCCGACGCGCACCATTTCCTGAAGCGTGTCTCGGAAGATCTCGTCGAACGTCGCATTCGTTCGGTAGATGAACTCGTGCTTGAAGAGCCTCGAGAGCTGTTGAACCCGGTCGTTCAGGCGGCTGATCTGGGCCCACTGCTCCTTGTTGATCAGCAGCGCCGCCGAGACGAGAGCCCGCGGAACGAAGAAGTGAATGATCGTGTTCTGATAGTATTCGAGCGCGAGTCGACGCTCCGAATCGATCGTGTAGATCGGCTCCGGTCCGGTGTCGTGCGAGACGATGAGACGCGCGTCGAGGAACAGACGCAGCGCCTCGTCGATGGTGTCTTCGCGGATTCGCTCATCTCCGATGCGGAGCTGGTGTGCGATTCGCGCGTGCTCGACGTCCAAGGTGAGGAGCAAGTCCTGGCACGCGGTCAGCAAAGAGGCCCTCGTCATGCCGCGCTTCTGGTGGCTCAGCAGTGCGGTGGCGACGAGGGCCGCCGGCGTGACGACGGTGACCTCGTTGATCGAGTACATGACCTTGTGCGCCAGGGCTCGGACGGCGGCGCGTTTCAGGCCGGCAGGACTCGCGTCGGGGTGTGAGATTCGTTGACCGACGCGCCGTATCGATTGCTTCTGGAACTCATCGAAGTCGATGATCTCGCCAAACTGAACGTAGAGACGGCCCCATTTCGAGCGCAGAACGCTCGAGCTCTTGATCAAGTCGCCCACGTTTTCGGACTGCTTGTCTCCGCCGGAAAGCTCGTGGACGAAAGAACGCTCCTCGATGATCCGCTCGTAACCGATTGAAATCGGAACCAGCTTGACCTTGGTGCCGCGGAGCTTGACGGCCGAATCGTACACCATCGAGAGAAGGCCGTATTTCGGCGGAAGCGCCTTGCCGGTGCGCGAGCGGCCGCCCTCGAGGAAGAACTCGATCGGAAACCCCTCCGCGATGAGCTTGCGAAGGTAGGCCTCCACCAATTCGGGGTAGAGCGAGTCGTCATGGAAGCTCCGCCTGATGAAGAACGCGCCTCCACGTCTGAGCAGGACCCCGATCGGCCAGAAGCTGAGGTTGTCGCCAGCAGCGATGAGCGGGGGCATCATCGCGTGTCCGTAGAGCATGTCGCTCAAGACGAGGTAGTCGATGTGGCTCTTGTGACTCGGAAGGAGCACCAGGGAGGCGTCACGCGCAGCCTCCCGAACGCGCTCGAGGCCCTCGCGGTCGAGGACGACGCCGTCGTACATCTTGGACCAGACCCAGGTGAGAAACCGGTGCATGAGGTCGACGACGAAGATGCTCTGCTTTGCGCAGAGTCGCTGGAGCTGCTTGCGTGCGACACGTTCCGCTTTCGCGTACGAAATACCCTTTTCGTCGGCATATCGCTGAATGTGAGACCTGAGCCGCGGGCTGCGCAGTAGCTCGTCCTGAATGCGCGCGGTCGTCTTTTTCATCGGGCCGATGATGACCGCACGGTCGCGTTCCATGCGGCGAAGCAGGGCGTAGCGGACCTTGTCGGCAGCCTCGCCGTCGCTGAGGTCCGGGTTCTTTCGGAGGAAGTTCTGGAGATTGAATGGATCTCCGGACCTCAGTTTTGCGTCTCGGTAGTTCAAGAGGAACTGGAACAAGACCCGCAGTCGGCCTGGCCATTGCACGGGGCCGAACAGAAGATCGAGCAGGCCCGGGCTCGCCGATCCGGCTTGTTTGCTCCAAATGAACGTCTGCGGAACGAGGAGGATCGGTTGCTCCGAAGTCCTCTGTTTTGCCACCAGCGTCCGAAGCAGGTCCACCTCGAGCTCCCGGCCGCGCCGCGCCTGACGGCCAAATTGCGGGGGTTGCCTCAGGAACAGCAAGGCGCTGTACCCATCGCCTACGGTCTGCTGCAGGGCCTCGGCTTCCGGGATCTGCCGGCGCAAGCTCAGTCGACGTTCGCCTTTGCCGAAGGGTTCGAGGATCCAGAGCCCCAGATCATTGACGAAGCGAACCAGAGGCAGGCCGAACTTCTTCAAGAGGAAGTCGAGACAAATGAAGTCCAGGAACGAGAGCGAGCGCATCACGTAGACGACGACACCCTTGCTCGCGGCTTCGCGCACGCCGCGGCTCCAGTTCTCGTCCACGCGGATATGGGCAAAAAAGCGCCGGTAGAGCCAGCGCAGGATCGCGTTGGGCGAATACGGCGCCGGCGTTGGTGAACGCCGCGCAAGCTCCGGCATGTTCGACATCCCTGAGTCAGACCCTAGCAGCGTGCAAGATCGGGTCGAGTATACGCAGTTCGGCGTTTATTCCGGTTTTTTGCAGAATCGCCCCTAGAATTGGGCGCGGACGAGGCGGCGCTGGCCCGGCCGGAGGTCGACGTCGTAGCGTTGCTCCTGACCTCCGAGCCGTACCACGACCGCGTAGGTGCCCGCGCTGAGGCGTGCAGGAACGTTGCTGCCGAGAGTGCCGATGCGCTCCGAGCCGCGACTGACCGTGATCTGGGCCGTGCCGCCTCGAGCTTTCGACTCGATCTGCACTTCCAGAACGCCGGTTTTGAAGTCGGTCGTGAGGGGCGTGGTCTTGCCTGCGGTCACAGCGACACTCGTGGTCTTGGTGGGACTGTCGAGGGCGCCGTCCAGCGTCACGCTGACCTCGTATCGGCCGGGGGGCAGTGCGAGTGGATCGCCGCAGGATCCGGCACCGACTTGCTTCCCCGACTGCGCCGCCTCGAAGGTGCCGCGGGCCGGCGCTCCGTTCTCGGTGACGGTGCAGCGGATCGCTCCGGTTTGCGCGTGCGCCCATCCGGCCGCAGAG
Organism: uncultured delta proteobacterium; assembly: GCA_963786865.1. Classification (GTDB taxonomy): domain Bacteria; phylum Myxococcota_A; class Polyangia; order Polyangiales; family Houyiibacteriaceae; genus SG8-38. Next base: position 375,800 of record CAWBAV010000006.1, read on the forward strand.
AAGAGCGCCGCGGCGAGCAGCGCCCAAGCAATCCTGGCCCCGCCGAACCCGAGGCGATCGCCATTGCCCGTTTGAATAGGAATTCTCACCGTTTACCAGTTTATAGCAATTCGAGGCCCGAGTGGGTGCTCGATTGCAATCCCGCCGAAAACCCCGGCCTTCCGGCCGCGAGTATCATGCCCTGCCTGCTTGACACCGATGGGGCCGGCGGCTACGAAACGCGCCCCGAAACGGGGTCTTAGGAGCGAATCTCATGGCTACCCAGAGTGCCAAAGCGTCTGAAATCGAACGCAAATGGTATGTCGTCGATGCGGCGGGTCTTCCGCTTGGCCGTCTAGCGTCCAAGGTGGCGCACGTCCTTCGTGGCAAGCACCGTCCAGAGTACACCCCGCACGTCGATACGGGTGACTTCGTGATCGTCATCAATGCGGCTCAGGTGCGGCTCACGGGCAACAAGCTCGCGAACAAGTACTACAACCGTCATTCGGGCTATCCGGGCGGCCTCACCTCGGAAAGCTACGGCGAGCTCATCAAGCGCAAGCCGGAGTTCGTCATCGAGCGCGCGGTCAAGGGTATGCTCCCGAAGAACAGCCTCGGCCGGCAGATGTTCCGGAAGCTGAAAGTTCATGCAGAGGGGACGCATCCCCACATCGCCCAGCAACCCCAGCCCTTTCCCTTTTGATCTCGAGAGATTTGGTTAATGACACACTCTAAAGTCATCGACGGACGCAACTACGGAACCGGAAAGCGAAAGAACGCAATCGCGCGCGTCTTTCTGAGCGCCGGCGCGGGCAACGTGACCGTCAACGGTCGCGCGTTCGAGAACTACTTTCCGCGGGAGATTCTTCGGATCGTCGCGATGCAGCCTTTCGCCGCGCTCTCCAAGCAGGGGCAGTTCGACGTTGAAGTCAACGTCTCAGGCGGCGGCGTCTCCTCGCAGGCCACAGCCGTTCGGCACGGCATCGCGCGGGCCCTCGTCGGAATGGACGAGAACAACAAGCCGACGCTCAAGAAGGCGGGGTACCTCACCCGCGACGCTCGTAAGAAGGAGCGCAAGAAGCCAGGTCAGCCGGGCGCCCGCAAGAAGTTCCAGTACTCGAAGCGCTGAGAACCTCGAATCACCAATCTCGAGCCGCGGCGCGTTCAGTGCCGCGGCTTTTTTGCTTAATGCCGTAGACCACGCACATGTCAGTATCAGGAAGGAGTTGAGCGAATGACCTCGAAGCCCATACGCACGATCGTGGTTGGTGGGACCGGTTACACCGGTGCCGAGCTCGTGCGTTTGATCCTAGGGCATCCTTCTTTGGAGCTGGTGTCGATCGTCGGCAGCTCGACGGCAGGCCAGAAGGTATCCGACGTTCTGCCGAGCCTGCGCGGCATCGTGGATGGAGCGGTGGAGTCCTTCGAGCCCGATGCGATCGCCGAGCAGGCAGACGTGGCGTTTTGCGCCTTGCCTCATTCGGCCAGCGCCGATGCGGTGGGCGCGTTGCGCGAGCGAGGGACCGTCGTGCTCGACCTCTCCGCGGACTTTCGATTCGACGACCTCGCCGTTTATGAGAAATGGTACGGCAAGCACCCAGTCCCTGCGCGCCTGTCCGAGGCCGTTTACGGCCTGGTCGAGCTCCATCGTGATGAGCTGCGCAACGCGGATCTGATCGCGGTCCCCGGTTGCTACCCGACCGCATCGACCCTGGCGCTCGCGCCCTTGCTGAAGAACGGGCTTGCCCGCCTCGATGGCATCGTCGTGGATGCGAAGAGCGGAGTGTCGGGTGCGGGGCGCGCAGTCTCGACCACGACGCACTTCTCGGAGACCGCGGAAGGGGTCCGCGCATACAAGGCCGGAGTGCATCGGCACGGACCCGAGATCGAGCAGGAGCTGAGCCGCATTGCCGGGGTGCCGGTTCAGGTTACGTTCGTTCCCCATCTTCTTCCAATGACTCGGGGCATTCTCGCGACCTGCTACGCGCAGCCAAGCCGTCCCGACGTGAGCGCGGCGAGCTGCGTGCAAGCAGCGCGAGATCTCTATGCGGGCTCACCTTCGGTTCATGTGCTCGACGAAGGACAGCACCCGGACACGCTCTGGGTGCGTGGTTCCAATCGAGTGCATCTCGGCTACGCGCAGGACCCGCGCAGTGGGACCCTCATCGCGATGAGCGCGATCGACAACCTCGTGAAGGGCGCATCCGGCCAAGCCATTCAGTGCCTCAACGTTCGTTTTGGCCTCGATGAAGCCGAAGGGCTCGGGGCGCCCGCACAATGGCCGTAACCAAGGTTCTTCACGTCAGCGACGTCCACCTCGAAGACGGGTTTGCCGGGGTGCCGATCAAGAGCTTCTTCAACAAGCGCATCGTCGGTCTGGCAAATCTACAGTTCCGTCGCCGCAAGGTGTTCTTGGACGCGGTGCAGAAGGTGGAGGCGTTGGCCGAGTTCTCGAAAGAGCAGGGCGTCGACCTCGTCATTTGCACGGGCGACTACACGGCGCTCGGAACCGAGCCCGAGATCCGATACGCTCGGAAGATCATCGAGCCGCTCACGCATGCGCCGCTCGGCTTCTTCACGGTGCCTGGCAACCACGACTTGTACCTTCGTGACACCGTCGAGGCGGGCTGGTTCGATCAGCACTTCGGGAGCTTCATGAGAACCGAGCTTCCGGAATACGCGGTCGACGGAGTCTGGCCGCAAGTTTGGTTCCCCGCCGACGGCTTGGCGGTAATTGGGATCAACAGCGCACGTGCCAATCCCAAGCCTACGTATTCGAGCGGGCGGATTCCGGATGAGCAACTCGACGCGCTCGTGCGGATTCTGGATGATCCGCGTCTCTTCGATCCCTTCGTGATGATCGCCACGCACTACGCACCGCGCCTCGCGAGCGGTAGACCGGACCGGCCGGCACACGGCCTCGAGAATGCGGACGAGCTCTTGGCGATCAGCGCGGCGGCGCGACGCGGCGTGATCGTGCACGGTCACATTCATTGGCGGTATCACGTGCGGGTGCCGGAGACTCCGCTCAGCTTGTGCTGCGCCGGAAGCACGACGCACGAGGGCCGAGAGGGCCTTTGGATGTTCGAGGTCGGCGACGGCCGGGTGACGGCGACGCCGGGCCGATGGGATCAAACCCGCTACGTGCTCGAGCCCGAGCAGCGCGTCGACCTCGACCCGTAATTTGCCGCGTGAGGGCCGCCTCGAATACAAGCGGAGGTATGGCAGCTCGCCAGTTCGGGGCTAAACGCGAGGCGCGAAGGGTCGTTCGACGTCTCGTGGATCTCCAATGCGAGGTCTACTCCGAGCTTTGGGGCGAAGCGATTGCACACCGGGTCACCGACGTGAGCGAGGAGGGGCTTTGGATCGAGACCGATCTACTTCTCGAGATCGGGACCGAGGTGACGCTGACCTTCTATCCGCCCGATTGGGAGGAGCCCCTATACGTCGCAGGTCGCGTTCAGCGTGTCGAGCTCCAAAGAAGGCAGGGTGATCGTGCCGCCGTCGGTATGGGGGTCCAATTCGAGGCCTTGCGGACCGACGAGCGCCGCCGTCTCACGCAGAGCATGCGCTGTCTGCGGGCGGAGGAGGCGTTCATTCTCGATCAACGCACGCTCACGGGGGTGCCGGTTGGCGTCGGAGAGGCATGGGAGCCGGTTTCCGATCCTGGCCGGACAATCGCGGGTTGGGCCGCCCCTTCGCAACCCCCGCAGTACGCGGGTCGGCCTTCCCGAATCACGGCGAGTCCCGCGAAGAGCGAATCGGATTCTGCAGCATCCAAGAGCGCCTTCGCCGGGGGCCTCGACCTGGCCGCGTCCGTGTTTTCGAGCTCGCGCGCGGACTAGCGAACCGGCAGTGCTCCTGCCTCGACCCTGTCGACGCCGTCGTTGGGGCCCGACTTCACTTCGAGGCGCTTGCTTCCGCTGAAGAGGCCCACGTACATCACATAGTCACCTGTACGGAAGTTCGCGGGGACCATCAGCTCTTGGCTGTCCGCGATGACGTCTCCCTGGTTCCAGAGCTTCGTGGGGTAGCGTCCGTCGACCGGGATGTGATCTCCGTTGAGGCGAAGGCCGTGCGCGTCGATGTGCACGAAGACCTCGTACCCCGTGGGTACCTTGCCGAGCGCTCGCCAGTACCAGGTCACGCGAAAGCTCTGACCGGCGCCGACCGAGTCCCCCTGGGGTAGCTCGAGATCATATCCGATCAGCTCTACGGCGTCGTCGTAGTTGGCGCCGACCCGGTGCTGAGGGTCGGGCGCTTCGTCGAGGACGGCGCGAGCGAGAAAGCTCTCGTTCTGCCGTCCTTCGATCGGACGCGCGGCGATCAGGAGGAGCCGTGCGTTGCGCGCGTCGGCCACGTACAAGTGCTCGCCCGTCTCTTGGCGATATGCGCGATCGAGCTCGGGCAGTTGCTCGGCGGGCATCACGACCCAGCGCTGTCCGGGCTTGCCGAGGAACTCGATGAGCGCCTTGGCGCCGTCGATCTCCTCGATCGGTGCGCTGGTGTAGTAGTGCGCAGAGGCGGAAGGGAAATTGTACGAGGCCAATGGATCGGACTCGCCCTCGCTGAGCTCGGTATAGGCATCGTAGACCGCCTTGGGGGAGAAGTGTGCGCTGAGCGCGGGCTGAAACGAGAACGCGACGAATGCGCCGACGGCCAATCCTCCCGCGAGCGCCGGAAGGAACCGGAGGGTTCCGAGGCGTGCGAAGGCGAAACGCAACCAGGGAAGTCCGAAGACCAGTCCCCCCAAGATGAACGGGACGAAGAAGGCGACGCGACCGACTCGAACGACGATCGACGCGATTCGAAGGTCGAGCACCATGCAGAGCAAACCGAACGTGAAGCAGGCGGCGAGCGCCAGCGCGGCGACGAGAAGCCAGAGGCGCTCGGCCCATCCCCTGTTCCAAAGAGACTGCAGCCATTCGATGGCTGCGACGGGGCGTGGCCGTACGAGCGATCCGTGGCTCACGAGACCGAGGCCGATCAAGAGCGCCGCGAACGAAAAGAGAAGAGCCCATTGCCCGCCTGGAGCGTAGACCCCCGGAATCTCGAGTCCTTCGGCGGAGAGGGCGCGAAGGGCACTCTCCGGGTAGAGCGCGTAGTCACGGATCAGCAGTCCCATCAGAAGGGCGACGACGACGGCAGAGGTCCAGTGTGTGCGGGGCTCGCGGCTGAGCTCACCGATCCAAATCGCGATCAGCGCGGCCAGAGGAACCGACGCGAGGTATGGCGGCGTACCGTAGCGGGATGCGAAGAGGGTCCATGACGCAAACGAGAACGCGGACCAGAGAACCAGCACCCAGGCCGATGCGCTGCGCGTCACGGCTTCGACTGGCATTGGGAATCAGCGCCCAGATCACGGCCAGGGGGAGCGCCGCGCTCCAGGGGGCGAAGCCGTGAAAAATCAGCTCGAGCGCCTCGTCGAAGCTCGGTGGGTTGCCTCCGATCGCGCCTCCGCCGAGCCAGTAGCTGAAGCCCGGGTCGTCGAGAAACGCCGCGTTCAGCACGCCCGCGACGAGGAGCAGGCCGAGCGCGGGCAGGAGCCAACGGGCGAGCCTGGTGCCCGTTCCGGTTTCGTCGGAGAGCAGGATCCAGGCGCTCACGGCGAGAACCGGGGGCAGCGGCCCGAGAAGGACGCCGCTACAGAGCGTGCTCAGGAGCACGGTGAGCGCGAGAAAGAACGAGGAGAGGGGTGCGGGTTGGCGCCGAGATGATTCGGAGCTGGCGGCGAGGGCGGCAAGGCCGACCGAAGTCTGGGTGAAGACTTCAATCGCGTCGCCCATCAGCAGGCGCGCGTTGAGCAGGAACATCGGGGTGGAAGCCATGACTGCGACGGCGATGATCGCCGTGCGCCGGCCGTACGGTCGAGCGAGCAGTACGAAGGCGAGGACTCCACTGAGGATGGCGGCGATGATCCCCGGGAGCCGTCCAGACCATTCGTGAGCGCCGAACGCGTCGAACGCCGCCGCTACGAGCCAGGTCGTGAGTGGCGTGTGAAGAGCGGAGTCGGCGCCGCTCGCCGAGAGATTGCGGGCGGCCTCGGCCACGGCGAGCTCCCAGGGATCCCAAATCCCGAACGACCCGATGCCGCAAACCGTCAGCAAGAGGACTGCAACGAGCACCAGGCCTTCGAGCGCGACGGACCGGTTCAACACCGGCGGCAGCCTAACCCTCGCTCCCGCCTCAGTCCATGATTTCGTCGACTTGCTCGACGAGCGGTTCGTCGGCGCCGGCGACGAGCTGTGGTGCGTCGTCGATGCTGCCCAACTGCGCTTGCCAACTCGCGATCGTGTCTTTGTATGCGGGGAGCTCGCGTGCGGACATGCGAAGGCCCGGACCGTTGAGCTCCGTCAGCGGATCGATGGCGCGCGTGTACTTCTTGAGACCGAAGTGCAAATGCGGACCGGTCGAGCGTCCCGTCGAGCCGACGAAGCCGATCAGCTCGCGCTGCTTCACGAACTTGCCAGGACGGATGCCGCCCTTGATGCGGAGCAAGTGGGCATAGGCGGTCTCGAATCCGCCGCCGTGACGAATGATGACCAGATTTCCATTCGCGCCTTTGCGTCCTGCAAAGACCACCCGTCCGTCTGCCGCTGCCCAGACCGGCGTGCCCGTGGGCGCGGCGTAGTCGACTCCGAGGTGCGGCATCGTTCGTTTCAGAATCGGGTGGAAGCGCCTCGGATTGAAACCCGACGAGAGCCTTTCGTAGCGAAGCGGTGTCCGGAGCCAGCCGCCTTGCATGGCGCGACCGCGTGTCGTCGTAGAACTGGCCCGTGGAATTGCGCCGGTCGCGTAGTAGAACGCTTGCACTCTTGCCGGTGCGCTGCCCGTCGTACTCGAGCGCGTGCACCCGGCCGTAGCGAAGAAACTCCCCGTCGACGCGTTCCTCATCGACGATGATTCGAAACACGTCGCCCTTGCGCGCTTGCAAGGCGAAGTTGATCTGGCCTTCGAATGCCTCGACGAAGAACGTCGCCAGCCCTGCGGGAAGCCCGAGGCCGACCAGGCCGTCTCCGATCGAGGTTTCCACCGATGCCGCTCGCGCGATCGGTGTGCGTTCGACCTTGACTTCGAATCTGCTCGGCGCGAAAGGAACCATCTTCGCCGCGTGAGACCACGACGAACTCGGTCGGGGAAGGGTGGTACTCGAAATGCTTGAGATCCGCGTTCTCGTCGCGCTCCACGACGAGGGTGTGCTCGGGGCGGCAACGTCGGAAGTCGACGATGTGCTGCAGGGCTTGCTCGATGGCGGTGCATTCGTCGTTCTCGAGGCCTGCGTTGAGCAGCGCGCCGCGAAAGCTCGGAACGGTACCGAACGGGGTTTCGTAGCGCGCGTTCGGTCGCGAGCGGGAGATGGCGAGCGCCTCGGCTTCGGTGAGGGTCTCGTCGAGTGCCGGCGTCCGCGTCGAGGGGGGCGAGTCCTTCGGGAACGCCGAGGTCGGCTGCGAGCTTTGCGTCTTGCCGACCGAGCGCGTCTTCCATCCATGCCCAGGTCTGCGGAATGACACTTCGCGCGATCCAGAGAAGCAGGGCGCCGAGGACGACGGCGCCGACCAGCGCGCTCACGACGAGTCGCCGCGTCCGCTGAGCGCGGAGCTCGTTTGGGAGCAGCGCCATGTTGACCGACGGCAACGGACGGAGCCCGCTCGGCTCCTTCTCCTTCGGCGGATCGGCGCTCATCGAACGCTCCACTTATCAGCGGGCCCCGCAATAAGCAAAGGGCGGAGCGAAGGGCGCCGCGCCATGCGATGTGCAGCGACGGGCCCCGAGAAGTGCCGCTTTACGGGGTTGACACCCCTGAGGGTGGGGGTTAAGACGCCGCTTCCACCAAGGTGGACTTGATAAACAGGCACGTAGCTCAGTGGGAGAGCACTACCTTGACACGGTAGGGGTCGGCAGTTCAATCCTGCCCGTGCCTACTAAGGGAAACGGCGTTTCGCGGTCCCTTGGTTTGCGACCGGTGTCTAGTTTGGTGTCTAGAAAACCGAATCGCGCACCGAGGATCGCAAGCCCTGCGGCGTAGTTGGGGTGGGTGTACGCGGCCGTCGTCGCCGTTCTCTTGTGCCCCGCCATGTAGGACACGCCGGCGATGTTCTGCGAGACCTCTTGTGCGTGGGTGACCGCGGCGTGGCGGATGTCATGGGCGCTCAGGTGCTTGCGCCGCGCCGTTTCGATGCCGACCTTCTTCGCCGCCGTGCGGAGCGTCCGGCGGTAGTCGTACTCGCCAAAGAGGAGGCCCTTCTCGGGGCAGGCATCGTCCAGCAATGCCCGTGCTCGGGGCGTCAGCGGGATCTTCCGGGCATACCGGGCCTTGTCGATGCGCTCGCCGATGCGGAGGCCGGTGGCGCCCTTGCGATAGTGCTCGGGCACGCGCAGACGCTGCATGGTTCCGATGCGAAGGGACGTCTCCCAAATCGTGGTGAAGAGCGCCCGCACAGAATGGCCGTACCGAGTCCGAACGGGCAGGGCGCGAATCAGCGCCTCGACCTCGTCCGCGGTGAGCTCGACTCGCTCGGTCTGCAGAACGCGCGTGCCGACGACGTTGCGCCCCGGGTCGCGTACCTCGACCGCTTCGGTCAGGTACCTCTTCCGCGATGCCCAGGCCACGAACGAGCGGAGCGCCGTCAGCTCACGAACCACGGTGCCACGGCCCACCTGGCGCAATCGGTGGCGGCGATAGTCATCGGCCCCGCAGGTCGTCAGAGCGTCGACCGTCCGAAAGAACGGTAGGAACGTTCGGGAGGTAAGGTCGGTGTAGAATCCGACCGTCTCCTCTGCGGCTTCCACCTCGAAGTCGACCAGCCACTCGGCGAACAGGAGCTCGAGCGTCTTGTTCGTTCCTACTGTGGGAGATCGTCGACCGGAAACAGTCTCGGCGTAGATTCTCTCTGCTTCGACCTGAGCTTGGCGAGCATTCTTTGTACGCGTGGATCGGTGGACTTGCGCTCCGGCGTGCGTGAAGCGGACCGTGTAGATTCCTGTCCGCCTGTCGGGGCTGATGGACCAACCCTTTGCTTTTCGACCCATTGCTCCATTTCCTTCCATTCGTAGAACACGCGTCCACCCAAGCGCACGGCATTCAGCTGCGGTCGCACATGCCGGTCGAAGCTCTTCCGACTGAGCCTCAGGTATGCCCGAGCTTCGGCCGGAGTGGCAAGGGGAGATGTGAACGTACTTGTCATGATTCTGGTGGCGGGAAGCGTTGCGTCCTCCTCACTTGAGCATCGGCTGTGATCCATATTGACCCATCGCCTTCTCTTCGCGGACTGTGATCGTCGCAACGCGCCGATCCGCCGATCTCTGTTATCGGTTTTGCCCCCCGAAAAGTTGCGCGGCTCGCGGCGCAAACAGCTCCACCGGACGCGTATCGGCTTGGATTCACAGGGAATGCCGCACAAAAAAACTTTTTCTATGCGCGCCGATCGATGCCTGTCGGAGTGTTGGCGAGTCACTTGGATAGGTGATGCCCCCCGGTTTGTCTGACACCGCTTGTCGTTTGCAGTGCCCCGGAAGTGCACGGGGTGGCGCAGGGCGCGACACATTGTTGCGCTCAATGTCCTTTGTTGTCGTTCGTGACAGAGAGCGTCTCGGCTGTGACTCTCAGTGCCAACGAGTGACAGTCGGTGACAATGTTGGTCAGAATGTGACTCCACTTGTGCGGGCAAGGAAGAGTTTTGTTTAACAAAACTGCAAGCGCAGCGCGCGACGTCGTTGGCGTTCGCGACGCCGCGCTTGATTGACGCGCTCAACGCCTTCGGCTTATTCGCACGCGCAAAGTGAGATCGCCGCTCGACAACCGTTCACTCCGGCTTACTATCTACGAATGGGGGAGCTTCGACATTCCCCGGGTCTGAGGTCGACCATGCGGCGTCCGCGCTAGCTATCGCCTCCGTAGTCGGGCGCAGGGGTCCCTTTCGTCCAGCACTCTTCATGCGCTGCTCGGAGCGCCTCAATCAACTCCAAGCTCTGCCGGGAGAGCGTCACTTCGGGGCCAAGCCAGAACTTCCATAGGAACGCGTCGATTCTAGAGACTGCGATGTCCGGGAAGTAGCAGAAGTCAGACTGGCCAGGGCGCTCGAGGCAAACGCGTCGGTTTTGCTTCTTAGACGCGGCCGTGTCCGCCTCATAGTGCTCCAAAGCCGCCTGATCTTCGATGAGCTCCGCAGCGGCACGCTGGAGCTCCGGGTCTAACTCCGTCACTCTCCAGTCAGCATCCTCGACCGGTGGCAGCTCTTGGTAGTAGCACGCTGTTATTGAGTCCGGGGTCGTGGGTAGGTTGAGCCACCTCCGTTCATCGTCAAACCTCTCGGTGAAGATGTAGCCCAGATAACCAACCGAATCCGAATCCGAATCAGCTGGCGAGTTGCACCCCACGGATGCGGCGCCGCAACCGACACCGATAGCTGCGGCTAGCAGCAGATGAGGCAGGGCGTTGGGTTGTAAGGACCTTCGGAGCATATCGCCACCTGTAGGTAGTAATCGGGGATCAGGTTCATAAGGATGAAGCTTCCAAGACTCCAGGCGGGGGTGGTATCGAAGCGGTCCTGGCGCACGAATCTGAAAATCGCTTCTGCCCGATCTCTGCGCGCCTGGGCGATGTATGAGTGATCGCTCGGGGTGTGATAGTAGGCCGCCAACCGTAGCATTTGAAACGTATTGGCGCCCTTGTACGTCCATCTTGGATCGCAGCTTGAATTGGCGGGGCAGTCGGCTTGGTGACGGACCTCGGACACGTTACCAGAGTACTGAACCGCTTTCTCGACGGGTGCCAGACGCTCTTGCTCGAAAGCAACCACGACCCGGACATGCTCGCTGAAGGCCCCTACTCCGACGCGCTCAAGCGGCGAGTCGGAGGGTCACTAGGCCACCTCTCGAATGGCCGGGCAGCACGGTAGTGCACCGAGCTCGAGCTGCTTGTGAGATTGACCCCGAGTACGGAAACATCAACGATGGCGCGCTCGAGGAAGTTCTGAGGAGGCGCAGGGTGTTGCTACCCCGTGAATTCGCACGACTCGCAGAGGCATTGGCAATGCACTGTGGTCCCGCCGGAGACAGGACATCTCAACTCGATGGGTGGGAAACCCCAGACGCACGCCGCTTCGCATGCCGCTCCGCACTCGTCCCACGATCGACGGCCGTCAACGCACACCGTGTCCGTCACGATCAATCGGGGAAAGCCATGGCCTTCTTGACCCGAAGCGAAGCAGGTCGGTCGCGCGTCCTCATATTCGCAACGGCAGTTGCAGTCGCCGGGATCGGTCGGGCACCCGACCAGGGCGGATGGAAGCAATTCGCGATCGTGACCTCGCCGCCGTCTCCGCAAAGCTCCGGGCACACGGTCTCGCTGCAGGTTTGCGTGCTCGTGCACGTAGCGTCCACCAGCGGCGGCTCCGACGAGCAGCCGAACGCGGCCAGGAAGAATACAGCGGCAGTCACGAGACGCCTCATGCGCCAAGGGTACCATACCCCCATCGTCGCGGGTGCTTCCCAGCGGGAACTCCTAAGCGGACGGTGAGGGCGCACGGTTGCGAAACTGACAGGCTTTCTCAGCCGCACAATTCGCAAATTCAGAGAGCTCATGTTGATCTAGGTAGATGGAGAAACAACCCAAAGGAATGGCACGAATGAATCGATCCGGCTTTACCGGAGACTGGTGTGTCCAGACTTTGCCGGAGAGGCATCACTGGACTCGCGCTGCCTCCGATGACACGCGCCGTAGTTCGTGCTCCACGGGCGAGACCATGCAAAGCGACGAGTGCGGCCCGGGGGAAGGCTGAGGCAGCCTGGCAGAAAGCGTCTGAATCGCCGGTTGTCATGGTACTGGTGGGATATGAGCAGCACAGCGAAGAAATGGCTTTGGCGGGCGGGTATCAGCGTTTCCGGTTTGGCGTTCTTGTCGTTGTTTGCCATCTGGTTCGGGCTAGTACGGGGAGAAGATCTCTGGGCTCCGACTGGGCTGTCGGTGCCGTTTTGGGTGGGCTGCTAGTTCAGTCGATTTCGTTCTTTGGAAGACCGCGATCACCCGCTGGTTCTCCTCGCTTGGCTACTTATCGCGGTCGGTCTCCCGTTCACGGTGTTCGGACTTTTCAACGCTGCGACCTTTCTGTGCTTTGTTCTTGCTCAGCTCGTCATCCTCCTAGGACATCAGCGCATCAATGCAGGATAGCTTCCGCGCCTGTCGTTCCTCAGAACTGTTGTGAGATTGATCACCGACCAAGGAATCCACGGCGGTTGGGGACTCGGCGCGAGTGCTGTTCCGAACGCGCCGGACCGTGGTTGCCAAAGCGAGAACAGTGCGGTACGGTTTCCGTTCCCTCGCCAGGCAGGTCGAGAGAGAACGATAGCGTGCGATTTGGATCCCTGACTTGCTTATTGAGCATCGCGCTCGTATTCGGTTGCGGCGAACCCGAATCCACGAGCGAAGGCACAGCACAGAAGACGTGCGTGACCCCGGACTGCTGCTTCTCCAATGACGACTGCGCCGACGGCGAGTACTGCGAGGGCGAAGGGGCCTGCGATAGCGAAGGTACGTGCAAGCCGATCTTGGCGCTTCCGTGCCTCTCTGGGATCGATCACGCGACCGGCATTCCCAGCAGGCCGGTCTGCGGATGCAATGGGGTCACGTATCAGGGCTGGTGCCAGGCAAGCAGCTCAGGTCAGCGGATCGCCCACGACGGAATGTGTAAGAGCGCCCCCTTCGGCAACACGACGCTCCGAGTCGACACCGTGTACGGCGACCTCGAGCTGGCACGCATGGACGCCGACTTCGGCTGCTACACCGAAACGGAGCCGTCGGACCAGGCTACTCCGGACGTCTACGTCTCGGGTGCGCTCGAGCTGGAGAGTGGCAACGATAGCGAGACCATGTGGCAAGGGGTCTTCGACCTGCCGCTCGGCGTGTGCACACTGACGCTGAGGCTTGCGTGCAACGGGGAAGTGCTCTGCCTGGGTTCCCAGAACGTCACGATCGAGGCAGACACCGTCCTCGATCTGGTGCTCCCGTGCTCGGCCGGCCCTCCCGTCTGCAATGGGACGGGGCAGCCATGATCCGTCCTGCGGGAATCGGTTCGATACACGCCACGCACTCTCTTCCCTGCCTTGTACTAGTCAGCCTCGTCGGGAGTTGCGGCGACGAGGCCGCCATGTCCGACCCGGAGCCAGAGCCACCCGACAGCTGGTTTTTCTGCGGGGAGGTTGAAGTCGACGAACCCGTCGAGCCTATTGTGATCGGCGCGGATGCGGACGGCTGCCCGATCTTGCGCCCGGTCCCCTGCACGCGACGAACCTTCGACGACGATTGGCCTTGTGGCCCAGATTGCGCCCCCGCGATCGCGCGCCGTTCGGACGGCGTTCCATGGGTCGTCGGTTGCGCCCCGGAGAGCCAGTTGCCTGACGGCTGTGCCGACCCCGAGCCGGATCGCCCGCCCCTGTGTCTAGTGGATCCCGTTGAGGGCCAACAGTGGTGGTTCTCGGTCGACTGCGCGTTTGCCAACACATACTTCATCGTCGAGCACCGCTGGTCTTTGTGCGCGGACCTCATGGAAGATCCTTCCCGTCAGCCGAACGAGGCATTGCCATGACTAAGGGAACGGGTGGAAATTCAGGGACGACCCTGCGCATCACCGTCCTCGGCCTCGTGTGCGCTGGTTGGCTCTCCGGCTGTTCCCGACTCCGATGGAGACCCATCTTGCAACGAATCTGGAGCGTGCGCCGCGAGCAAGGAGACGGCTGTATGCGGCGAGGGTGGGGCGGGGTTCCTCGCGCTGAGCGCTGGAGGCTATCTCTCCTCTTTGATGGAGACGGAGCTCGGGTATCGCTTCATCGTCGTGGATACGAGCTGGAGATCACGAGCCCTTGGCGCGGTTCTTGGCCGCAGTGCGCAGCACGGCGAAGCCGAAAGGGCATTCATCGTTACTGTCCGCCCGATGCTGAGCAAAAATTTGTGGCCTAGGTGTGTCCCGCCGCGACGGTGGCGTTCCGTCGAATTCGCTTCACCGAGGCGTCGCGGTGCGCCACGAACAAACAGGCGATGTTGAACGCCTGTAGCCACCAAGGCATCTTGCGCCGCACGTCGATCCACATGACGACGCGAACCTCGGCGGAGTCGTTCATGGCGTCGTGCAAGTAGGTGTCGTCGAACACGACGCCCTCACCGTTGTGCCAATAGTACTTCTCGCCATTCTCTACCAGTGGGCGCTCGTCACCCGTGATCTGGCGGGGCACCCCCGGATTAACGCGAAGCCAACACTCGTGGTTTGCATTGTCGTTCGGAATGATCACGCCGAGGTGATAGCGCAAGAACCCCTTGTAGTATCCCCAGTGCGGCGTGACGTACTGCTTGGGATCGATGATCGAAAAGAACACCGTGTAGATACCTGGCATCTTTCTGAGAATCTCGGTCGTCTTAGGCGCGAGCTTGCAATTCTCTTCGAGAAACTCGCCCGACTTGAGCATGAAGGTCTTCCACTTGATCGAGTGAATGCCGCCTGCTGTGTAGTCTCCGCCCAGGGCCTCGATGTCGGTGATCTCATCCTTGATGCGAAGTAGCGCTTCACACTCGTCGCGAACGACTTCGTAGTTGTCTTCGAGAAGCTTGAATTGCGGGTAGTCACGATGAAAGTCCGTCATGAATGCCGGTGCTCGTGGGAACTGTCCCTTGGCCTCGGCCCAGTAGAAGACGTCGTTCATGCGGTCCTTGATCTTCTTCTTCTGCTCTGCGTCGAGCGTGCGGACATAGAGAACCGCGACCCCGAACAGAGCGACCACAACTCCAAGACTAATCAGCAGCGTCACGGCATCGATTTACAACCGATATCCACCGGGCACAATGCACGATCTCAGGACTGTCCGCTTTCAAACGATTCCTCCGGTTGACGGAGTAGAGTCTTCGAGCGGGAGCTCGACGGATCGGACCAGGGGATCCGCGACACGAGGTGGTGCTCGAGGTGGTAGTTGAGGTTGTTCATCGCTGCTGCGTCCAGGAACATTCTGGAGTCACGACGACGCGTTTGCGACGGCGTTCGTCACACTGACGGATCTTGCCCGATTTGCAGACGATCTCTCGAATGCAATAGTCTTCGCTGCGACGACTTAGGGAGAGCCGCGGCATCGCTCACGGGGACCTTGCGATCGCGAAGCTGGAGAAGCAGCTCGCCCAACCGTCGTGCTTGAATCGGTCGCAAGCGGGAGCGTGCGCATCGGTCGTTCTCGGACTGGTCTCGCCGATTGAACGAACGTGAGGCCGAGCTCCGCGAATTCAACTCGACCTTCGGTGATGAACTAACTAGCGCCGCTGGGAGCGAAGCGTGCGACTGAGGTCGCATGCAGAGTCCGAAGACGCCGCTGGACAGAACATGGTCGGGGATTGCTATGGGCCAGGCAAGGCCAACAAGCTCGGGGAGATCATCGCGGCGACCGTGCTCGCCGGGGAAACGTCCTTATCGAGCGCGCGCATCGCGTCGCTGACTTCGATCCTCGCGCTCTTGAGCATGTTCAACGTGGTCTCTGGAGGTTGCCGAGGTCGGCCGCACGGTCGGCATGGCGATTGCCCCCAGCCAGCAACAGCGCTGAGTCGGCGACGAGAGCGAAGGAAGACGCACGGCGGCTCAGGATGTGTTCGCGGCGCTGAAATCGCCGAGCTTCTTGATGAGCTCGGCGCGCGTTCGCACCTTGAGCTTTCGCATGATGGAGCTCAACACGGTAGACACGCGCCCGCTCGAAAGACCCAGGTGGTATGCGACGAGCTTGTTGCTCATCCCGAGGAGCACGTAGTCGAGCACTTGCCTTTCGCGTTTGCTGAGGCCTCGAGGATCGGTGACCCCAGGATCGTTCGGGATGCCGAGCACATACCGCCGGCCATCGGAATCGAACCAGTCGACCGCGGACCAGCGGCCGCGCACCAGTGCCTTCCAAAGCGCCAAGGCCTGCTCGGGATCGTCCTGCCGCATGCTGCCCCGGACCTTGTCGATGCGCGTCGCGGCTTCGCGCAAGGCCTTGCGCGAAGCCGCGGACTTCCCTCTCCCTTCGGCTTGGGTCACCCGAAAATTCTTTGGGTCCACGACGACCTCCGCTCCGTGCGGAAGCTCGGTCGGCGGCGCGCTCGCGACATCCTCGAGTGCACGCCTCAGTCGATAACCCGCTCCGAAATGCGCGGCGAGCATTTGCCAGCGCTCGCGCTCGTGCGGGGTCAGCGTGGTCACCTTCGGAAGCGCCGCGATGAGATACACACCTCGACCGTCGGGGTCGAAGGCGGACATTCCGATTCCGTCCTTGGCGAAGTCGAACACCCGCATGATGAGACGAAAGGCGTCCAAATCGTCGCCGGCGGCCTCGCTCATCGTCCTCGGCATCGCGGGGCGGCTCAGCGACCAGACGACGTCGGACGGCGTGTCGGTCTGCATCCGCATGACACGCTCGGCGAAGTCGGCGGGAGCCGACGCCAAGTGCATCTGGTCGATCGTGAGAGATCCCGGTTCCGGCGGTCGCAGGCAGGTGAGCGCAAAGACTCCAAGACCGTGATCGAAAACAGGAGCCCCCGCTTCGAGAAGCCTTGGCAGCCAATCGTGCCGGTTGGGCTCGAGGTCGTAGGCGGCCTCCGCAAAATCGATCAGCGCGGCTCGAACGGGATCCACACTGCTAGAGTCGTCGGATTCCGCTCTCTGTCCATATGTAATTGTTCAGACCAGCCTGTCTAGGACGGCTCGCCGAGGTCTCCACGGGCCAACGCCCGGCGTATCGTCATTGCCCGGGCACGCCCACGACGCCCGGTTTGAAGCGGAAAATACGATACGGAGCGGCGGCCGCCATGTGGGCTTTCGAGCGCAGCATCTGGTCGGGGATCGCGCTGTCGGCGACGTAGAGCCAGTCTTCGGGTCCGTAGCTCAGGGCGTCGGCCCAGCGGATCCGGGTACTGCGAATCAAGGTGGTGAGCGTGCCTTCCGGGTTCATGCGGAGAACAGCGCCATGCTCGACGTCCGTGATGAGGAGGTTCCCATCGAGGTCGGTGCTGAGACCATCGTTGAGCGGCTTACGACCCATGGCCTGGACGCGTGCGGCGAGCGCTTCAGGGCTCAGGGATTCGTCGAGCAGGTCAGCGACCGCGACGCGATACATCGTGTCGTGAGCCATTGCGCCGTCGTCAGATCCACTCGTCATCGCGGCTGATGGCGATGCCATCCACGCCGGGCTTGAGGACGACGAGACCGCCGAAGAACTTCATGAACTTCGTCGGGTTGCGAATGACCCAGCTCTGCGGCGTGACCGATGGATCGCTTTCGAGCACGCGCCTCGCTACGCCGGTCTCGACATCGTAGACGACGAGGCCCGGGTTCTTCCGCCAAAAGCTCACGTCGGCGATGAACACGTGTCTCCCCATGGAATCAACCTGCAAGTCTTGCAGAAACGAGCCCAGCTCGGCGACGGAGGTGTGAAAGTCGTGGGAGTGCACGACAGCACCGGTCGCGAGGTTGAACGCAAGGAGCCTGGCCGTGCCCGTCCCGTGGTTTCCATGGTCGATGGTCCAGAGTCGATTCTGCCGGTCGACGACGATTCCGAGCGGTGTCTCGAAAAGCGCCTGGGCTTCCATGCTGGGAAACGGCTTCGGCGCTCCGTCGACCCATTCGAGGAGCTTCGCTCCGCTCGGACGGCTTTCCGGATGGATGGTGTAGAACACGCGACCGTCGGCCGAGACCGCCACGTTACCGATGGGTTCGGGGCTGGTCACGGCGACTTCGAGCGCACTCTCATCGAACATCGGTGTGCTGCTCAAATCGGGATAGGGCTCGCCGCCGCCGTAGCGAACGAGCAAGGCCAAGGCCAGCACGGCGAAGATCCCAAGCAGCACGAGCAAGACGCGGAGGATGAGTTTCACCATGGGGCGCACGGTAGCACGGACGGGGGCGGTCCTACCGAGCGCACCCGTTGCGTCCCGGCATCGCAGAACGTGCGCGGCTCCGCCCGGGCAAATTCAACAAAACAAAGGTTTCGGAGTTGGCACGCGCTTTGCTCATGCCGGACCTTAGGTGGGCTTCGGTCCTCTGAAAAGTAGGTGTGTGATGCGTACTCTGCCTTTTGTCGTGTGCGTTGGGGGGTTGGGCGCGTTTCTAATCACCGGATGCGGCAACGGGGGATCGAACGGCACCGGCGGGAATGGAGGTGACGGCGGAACAGGCGGTACCCCGCTTCCAACGGTGCTCGATGTATCCTTCCGCCTCGACACCTCCGCAGCTAGCAACGCCGTCATCGATGCGAGCGGAGGTGTCGTACAGGTGGTGGGCAACGATGTGGAATACTCGCTGGCGTTTCCCGCTGGCGTGCTGAGCGAGGCGACGCAAATCACGTTGACTCCGCTGCTCGACATGGTCGCGTCGGGTGGTGAGGCCATTGCGGGTGTCCACATGGCCCCCAGCGGGCTCGATCTCGTGATCCCAGCCACCCTGACCATGACCGTAGCGGCCGTTCAAGAGCCGGGGCTCATGGGAGTGCTCACGGATGATGCGGGGCGTGCGGTGGATCTCGTCCTAGTCAACGTCGAGGGAATGACTCTGGAGCTTCCCATCTCGCATTTCTCGGCAGCCGTCGCGCTGAGGTTATCATGCGAGCAAGCCAGAATCGCCGATTCAAGCTGGGCTCGCTTGCTCGATTTCCCTGCGCAGGCCGCGGCCCGCATGGAAATTCGGGGCAGAGCGGCCTACTGCATGAGGGCAGAGGACCCTGGACGCTGGACGGATCCAGATGAATTCTGGGAATTCTTCTACGATTACATGGCGACGGAGCTCTGCAGCGTATTGGCGGATTGGTATACCGCGCCAGCCGATCGGGGCGGTTTGCTAGCCTACATACAATCCGAAACCGACTGCGTGGAGCTGCTTTCACGCGGTATCAACGATCGGTGGGAGCTGGAGGCATATAGCCAGCATTCCGCTCACTATGCCCTTTACCTTCCCGGGGCGGACGAGTGCCTGCTGCCGCTGCCAGCTTCGGTTTGCGGGTATGACCGCAAGTCCACGTGCGCTCACCCGAGCGACCTCGCCGCCGTCAGCTGGAACGACCTCTACCACGTCGCGCTCAATCGCTTCCAAATGCTCGACGCGGCGTGCAGCAACGGGCAGGTGAGCGACGATGAGCTGATCGAGTGCATCGGCTGGACGGCGAAGCTCGATGATTTGAGTCCCCTCGAGCTCCTCGCGGACGAGTCTGTGCTTCTGGAAACGGCGATGGCCGATGCGAAGGACTGCGGTATTCGCTACATTCAGACGGACCCGGAGGCCGTGTTCCTCTGTGGTGGGCAAGATGTGGAGCTGAAGTTCACCGGCCTCGATAAGAATCGGACCCCGGTGCCTATTCCCTCCAACGTGCTCGTGAGTTTGACCTCGCTAGACGGTGCCGGGTTGGTAGGCCTCTACTCCTGGCCCGAGACCCCAAATCCGCTCGTGGTCGGTGCATGGGGGGGTGAGGCGACGGTCAAGCTACAGGCGCTAGCGAACGGGCTCGTCGAAGTTGCGACCGGGGAGACCCATGTCACCATCGATCCGATTTGCGGGCGGTACAACGTCGCATCGAACGTGACGGAGCTCTGTTCGGGCGAGGTGTACGTCTACGCGGAGCAATATCCCGTCAATGTCCTGCCGACCGGAAGTCCAAACAGCTATCTGTGGAACACTGCTTTCGCAGCGGACGTGCCTGTCTCCGTAGTGGGTACACAATTGAGTTGGTCGGCGAGCTATCCGGACGAGGGGGGAACCACCGCGGAGGAGTTTTCCGGAACGTTCGCGGAACCGCGTTTCGCTGGCACCTCTAGCTGGGTCTGGACCGGCCCAAAGGGCCAGATATGCACTGGCGACTCGACGTTTGCCGGACTGCGCGAGTGCCTCCGCTGTCGGTAGTCGTGCCCGCGACGATGAACATCAGCAAAGCGAACAGCGAGATGAAAATTCCCGCTATCTCCACGGGCAAGAGACGCCGCTCCAGGGTGAGCTCGTGTCGACCCTTCGGGAGCTCGAAGCTGAGAAGGCCGGTTCGTTCGTCTGGATGAGTCTCCACCTCCTCGCCGGCTTGGTCGATGAGCCGCCAGTGGGGGTAGTAGACCTTCTTCACCCGGATCCTCGCCGGCAAGTCGAGCAGCGCCGAGATCGTGTATCGAGTGACCTCGTCGGACTCGATGCGGAGTGACTCGTCGCGCCGCAACGCCCTGAGCGCAGCGATGGGTTGTAGACGGTTCACGCGCCGCTCCCAACGCGCGATGCCTTCGCCATGCGCTCGGGGTGCCGTGTCGATGTCTCGGAGCTCTGCGACAGCCCTAGCGCCGAGGTAGGTTGGGCTTTCGACGAGCCAGCGCGGGCGATACTCGATGAGTGCCGGGATCCGCGCAATGTCGGTCTTGGCCTGCACCGTCGTTGGAAAATGGACGTGGATCACCAGCCCGGCCAGGACCGCCAGCGCCAACGCGCAGAATGCGCCCTCGAGGGCCCTGCGGCGTCGTCCTTCGAAACCGAGCGCCGCGAAGGCGCTTTCGATGACCGGAGGCGCGAAGAGCGCGACCAGGAGGAGACTGCAAACGTCGACGAGCACGCCCATTCTCCATGGGAACTGCACCTGGGACAGGAACGGTAGGTACTCCCAGAGCGGCCACGAGAGCACCGACATCAGGAACCAGCAAGAGCAGAGCACGGTGATGATTGGGGTCGTCAGGTGCCTTGGTGGGCGTGCCAGCGCGATGCCGAATCGGCTCTTGCGCAAGACGGTATGTACCGCCCAGGAGCCGATCCCGAACGCGGATGTGCCTCCGAGAACTCCGTACACTAGACGGCCGAATCCCGGGAGATCCGGGCTTCCGATCAGCCAACGGGTTGCGACGTTGTACCAACCCTGCCCGGTGATCCATGGATCGTACGCCATCGTGTCGCGCAGCATCATCGCCGGAAGGACGTAGAAGGCGCCGAGCGCGACGCCCAAGACGCCCACCACTACGGAATGTCCGAATGCACGCCATCGCTCGGGGCGCTCGCTCGAAAGAACGGAGAAGAGGACGATGGCCGGAGCCGCCAGCAGCGCGCTCGGCAGGTGAGAGAGCAGCAGGCCCGCATACGCCATCGCGGCAAGGATCGTGCTGCGCCATGTCTTTGTCGGTTTCAACACGCCGCTCAGGATCAGTGGAATCCAAATGTACGCGCAGGCCTCGCCCATGGCCGCGCGGCGCTCGAGATCGATGTAGTGGTAGGGAGCGAGCATGTATCCGATGGCCGTCGCGGTGGCCCAGAAGCGAGCGACGTGCCTCCTTGCCAGCGCGTAGAACGCGGCACCGGAAAGGAAGTACAGCAGGAAGTGACCCACGCTCAGCACCGCAAAATCGCCCCATGTGCCGACGAGCACGAGATCGGCGAGGGAGAAGAGGTAATACGGAAAGGGCGCGTAGAAGTAGAATACCGGAGCGCCCAACCCACCCCAGTAGTTGAACAGCCAGCGCGGAAGCAGCTCGCCGGCGAAAAGCTGCTCGCTGAAGGGCTCGTACCAGAAGAGGTTCACGTTGGCGCTGTGCCCGCGTGGAAATCCGATCAGGAAATGCGGCGATACGGCGATCAGCGCGGCGACGAGGAGAGCGGCGGCGACGGCTGCGCCTCCGAGCCGGGTCGCCAGCTTCATACGCGGACGACGACCTTGCCGCGCGCGTGCCCGCGCTCGATGTAGGCGAGGGCCGCCGCGGTCTGGTCGAGCGGGTAGGTCCGGTCGATGACGGGACGGAGCTTTCCCGATTGGGCGAGCTCCCCGAGCAGCCTCAGGTCTTCGTGATTCGGAACCGAAAGATAGCGGCGTAAGTCTTGGCTCACGAACGGTGACAATACGAGCGGCTTGATGAGGCGCGCCATCATCTTCATCCCCTGCGCTCCGGTCCCGCTGTTGAGAATGAGCATCCCTTTCGGGGCGAGCGCGCGGCGCAAGTCCGACAGCGAGCGGTTCTCCACGTTGTCGAAGATGAGGTCGTAGCGCTGTTCCCCGACGGTAAAATCCTCGCGGCTGTAGTCGACGGTGTGGTCCGCACCGAGGGAGCGAACCAGCTCCAAGCTCTGCGTGCTGCAGACGCCGGTCACCTCTGCTCCGAAGGACTTGGCGATCTGGACGGCGAAAGTCCCCACGCCCCCCGAGGCACCGTTGATGAGAACCTTTTGCCCGGGCTGCACTTTCCCCACATCGCGAAGAGCATGCAGCGCCGCGAGCCCGGAAGTTGGCAAGGCCGCCGCCTGCTCGAAGCTGAGCTTCGGAGGTTTGTGCGCAAGCTTGTCTTGTTCGACGCACACCAGCTCGGCGCAGGCGCTGTGGCAGGCGCCGAACACCTCATCGCCCACTCGGAAGCGAGTGACGTTTTTCCCGACCGCTTCGATCTGACCTGCGACGTCGAATCCGGGGATTCCGTGCCTGGGTTTGAGCAGCCCGGTCGCGAATCGCATCACGAAGGGCGCGCCTCGGACACTGAAGCAGTCACCGACGTGCAGGCCGGCGGCGCGAACCTGTACCCGGACTTCCTGGTCGCCGACCTCCGGCTTGGGGATGTCCCTCAGCTCGAGGAGCTCGAAGGAGCCGTAGCGGTCGTGCAGAATTGCCTTCATCGTTTCCCCGACTCCCATATCAGATTCGGTGCCGGTCGCGACCCCCGCGCCGGGCCAGCGCGGACACCACCGCTACGGCGTCAGCAGCACCTTGCCGACGTTCTGCCCGGCCTCGATGTACGCGTGCGCTTCGGCCGCGTGCGCCAGCCGGAACGTCCGGTCGACGCGCGGCGCAATATCGCCCCGTTCGTAGAGGGCGAGCACGGCCGTCAAAGCGTCGCGGGTGAGCTCGCGCTCGTTCCAGAGGTGGCCCATGTTGACCCCGGCCACGCCCTTGTTCTCGTTCATCAGCGTCATCGGCGTCCACCAGGGCAGATTCGCGAGCTGGCCGGCCACGTGGGTCACGCGCCGCTTGCCGAACTTGGCCATGTTCGCCCAGCCAAAGAGCACCAGCAATCCACCGGGACGAAGCAGGGAATAGCCCTTCTTCCAATCCTTGCCGCCGAGCGCATCGAGCACGAGGTGAACCCCGCGGCCGCCGGTGAGCCTTCGAACCTCGTCGGCATAGTCGACGGAGTGATAGTCGATGGGGTGCGTGCACCCGTTCTTGCGCACCCATTCGTGCTTGCGCTTCGAAGCGGTGCCGTACGTCGTGACGTCACCGACCGACCGGCAGAGCTGAGTCGCGGCCGCTCCGACGCCGCCCGCGACCTGGTGAATCAAGACCTGGTCACCGGGCCGGACGCGGCCCACGTTGAAGAGCATGTGATAGGCGGTGAGGTACGCGACCGGAATCGCCGCGCCTTCCTCGAAGGTCATCTTCTCGGGCATGACGAAGGTTTGCGCCGCGTCGACGCAGAGGGTGTCGACGTATCCGCCAAATCGAGTCATCGCCAGAACGCGCTGACCCTCGCTTCGCTCCGACACGCCCGCGCCGACGGCGTCGATGACACCGGACACTTCGTACCCAACCACCATGGGCGGAGGCGGTGCATCCGGATAGAGCCCCTGCCGCGCCATGATATCGGCGAAGTTGATTCCAGCGGCTCGCACGCGAATCCGCACCTGGCCCGGCGCCGGGCTAGGGTCTGCGCTCTCGCGAAGCTCGAGCACATCGGGCTTTCCGTGCTTGGGGATCCATACGGCCTTCATCGTTTTGGGATAACGCTCGCCGGAACCCTGTCAAGACAGCTCTGTTGCGCGCGCGGCCGGCCTCCAATCACGGGGCGCCTTGACACGATGGGGGTGGACGGTGCAATCCCGCAGCTCGCACTAGGGCTCCGAGATGCCGGGCCAATCCCTGCGGGCCAGATGAAAAAAACCCACGTCGTCATCCCTTGCTACAACGAAGCGGCTCGCCTTCCGAGGCGCGAGGTTGCCGCGTTCATCGAAGCGAGCCCCTGGGCCTCGATCGGCTTCGTCAACGACGGGAGCGCGGACGACACGATTTCGGTCCTGAAGGAGCTACAAGGCGAGCACCCCGAGCGCATCGACATCCTCGACCTCGAGCAGAACGTCGGCAAAGGCGAGGCCGTGCGCAGGGGCGTGCTCCAGAGTCTCGAGCGCGACTACGAGCTCGTCGCCTACCTAGATGCCGATTTCGCGACGCCGCCCGAAGTCCTCGAGGAGATGTTCCTGGCCGCGAGCCCCGAGCACTGGGTCATTCTCGGAGCCCGCGTGCAACGTGCTGGCGCTGCCATCGAGCGCAACGCCGCCCGACACTATGCGGGCAGGGCGTTCGCCTCGCTCGCTTCGCTGACCCTTGATATTTCCCTCTACGACACGCAATGTGGCGCGAAGTTGTTTGCACGCGATCTCGTATCGGGCCTGTTCTCGGAGCCGTTTCTCACGCGCTGGCTCTTCGACCTCGAGATCTTGATGCGCCTACGCAGGCTCGTCGGACGCGAGGAGTTCGACCAAATCGTCTACGAGCATCCATTGAGCGTCTGGGTCGAAAAGGGCGATTCGAGAATCCGGCTTCGCGACGCCCTGAGCGTTCCCTATGACCTGGCGCGGATTCGCTGGGCGTATGGGGTCTGAGGCTCGACGGCGATGGGCCTTGCGACGAGTCTGAGGTTCGAATGAGACGCGACGAGATCCCCTGGCCGAGACTGACCCAGCTTGCCCTGGGTCTCGTGCTGCTCGGAGGCGCTGCGATGAGCCTCTGCTTCGTCGTGAACCTCCTGCTCCTCGATGACCTGGCGGGCTTCCTCACCAAGAACGAGCTCTCGTTTGCGCACCGAAGATGGTTCACGGCCTCGATGCTGGTCGCCTTCGCGCTTCCCTCGCTCGCGTCCGCTCCATGGCTCAAGGAGCAGCCCCTCGCCCTGACCTCGCGGACCATCGCATCCTGGGGTCGGCGCGCCGCCCCGCTGATCTTGCTCGGCCTTTGCGCTCCATTGCTCCTTCGAAGCGCGTTTTCCGGATCGACTCTCACGGTCCTCCTTTGGGCGCTCGTGATCGGCCTGCTCGCCGCGATCTTCTTCACCGGCTTCCTCGACGAGAGGGACAAGGCGAGAATGCCAGCCTCGCCCCTGGCCCGAGCCGAATCGCAAAGCTGGGTGCCGTTCACCTTGGTCCTCGCCGCGTCGCTCGCGCTCTTCGTGCACTTCGCCGTGTACTCCCTCATGCGGCACTACCGCATGGAATCGGCGTCCTACGACCTCGCGATCTTCGACAACATGATGTGGAGCCTGATGCACGGGGAGGGCTTCTACTCGAGCCCGGCGTACGGACCCGAGGGCAATCACCTCGCGCGACACGCGACCTTTGCGGCGCCCTTACTGCTTCCGATCTACGCGCTCTATCCTCACGCAGAGACGCTCCTCGTCATTCAGGCGTTCCTGGTGGCCGGCACGCCGGTCGCCATCTACTTCATGGTCCGTGAAATCGTTGGAAGCGCCTGGGTCGCCTGCGCGCTCGGTCTCAGTTACGGACTCTATGCTCCGATTCACGGCGCGGTCTTCTTCGACTTCCACTTCCTCACCGCCGCACCCGTGCTCATCGCGTGGGTTTTCTACCTTCTCCATACCGACCGGACACGGTCTCTCGTCCTCGTGACCGCCTTGGCCCTGGCTTGGCGCGAGGACATCGGTGCGATGCTGGCCGGCGGCGGCGTGCTGCTCTTCCTGAGCGGCGTCCGCCGTACGCGCGCCTTCGTCTTCACGCTCGTCTGTCTCCTCTACTTCGCGCTCGTGAAGTTCGCTTTCATGCCCTCGCTGGGCGAGGGAGCCACCTTTTCCTGGATCTACAAGGAGCTCTGGCCGGAGGGGGAGCGAAACTTCGGGGGCGTGCTTCAAACGCTGCTCACGAATCCCACCTACGGGTTCGAGACGCTCATCGACCCGAAGAAGCTCGTGTTCATCCTTCAGCTCTTCGTCCCTCTACTCTTCTTGCCGCTTCGGCACCGTTTTGCCTGGGTGGCCGGGCTGCCCGCTGCGGCGTTCACCCTCCTCGCGACCGAGTACCCACCCGCCTACTCGATTTCGTTCCAGTACAGCGCGTACTGGGGGCCTGCTTTGTTTCTCGGGACCGCCGTCGTTCTTCGGGATCGTTTCGCGGAGCCCGGCCGCCGCAACGCGCTCAGCGGCAACGCCATGGCCATCCTCCTCGTCACCGCCATCACCAGCGTTCACTTCGGCTCGGTCTTCGAGAGCCCAGCCTTTCAAACCAGCTTCGGCGGGATTCGATTCGACATGAACGAGAAGGACCGCGAGCAGCTCGCGGAGTTCCGAAAGCTGGCCGCCTTGCTGCCACCGGACGCGAGCCTCGCCGCGACCGACACGGAAGCGCCGCACCTGAGCGACCGACGCTTCTGTCACACCTTGCGGTACGGGTATCACGACGCCGACTTCCTCTTCGTCAAGAAGTCCCAGATCAAGCACAACAAGGTCGCGCAGCAGCAGTTCCGGGAGGCCCTCGACAGCGGCGAGTACGGCTTCTTTGCCGCCGAGGGTGAGTTCTTCCTCTGGAAGCGTGGTTACTCCACGGAGCGGAACGACGAGGGCATGCGGATGATGGGGCTCGGGCGGCTCCAGAAATCGCCGAAGGCCCGCGAATTGCATCCCCGGGCGCCATGAGCTAACCCCGTGGCCGACGTCCTGGAGAACATTGGTCTTGAGCTCGAGCTACATACTTCGGTCCCGCGACCGATGACGAATCAAGCGACAGCGCGGACCGCGCGCGAGCTGCTCGAGGAGCGCGGCGCGCTCGCCAAGGACACCGTAGCCGCCCGGGTCGACGGAAAGCTCTACGATCTGCTGACGCCGCTTCCCGAGGGCGTGTCGGAGGTCAAGCCGATCGGCGCGCACGATCCGGACGCCCTCGCGGTGATTCGGCATTCGAGCGCGCACGTCATGGCTGACGCCGTGCAGCGGCTCTTTCCTGGCACCAAGGTCGCCTTCGGACCCGCCACCGAGGACGGCTTCTACTACGACTATGCGCGGCCCGATGGGTCGTTCTCCGAAGAGGACCTCCGGGCCATCGAGGAGAAGATGGCCGAGATCGTCGAAGCGGACAGTCCTTTTCGCCGCGAGGTCGTGACTCGCGAGCAAGCGCGCTCTCTGCTGCAGTCGCTCGACGAACGCTTCAAGCTCGAGCACCTCGAGCGCCTGGAAGACCCGATCTCGCTCTACCGGCACGGTGACTGGGTGGACCTCTGCGAAGGGCCGCACGTTCCGTCCACCGGTTTCCTGAAAGCCGTGAAGCTCACGAGCGTGGCCGGCGCGTACTGGCGAGGAGACGAGCGCAACCCGATGCTTCAGCGCATCTACGGGACGGCCTTCGCGTCGCCCAAGGCGTTGCGCGCGCACCTCAAGCAGCTCGAGGAAGCCAAGCAGCGCGACCACCGCAAGCTCGGCAAGGAGCTCAAGCTCTTCGCGTTTCATCCGCATGCGCCGGCCTCTCCGTTCTTTCTGCCGCGCGGCGCGACCATCTACAATCTACTCGAGGCCTACGTTCGCGGGCTCTACGCGCGCTACGGGTACGAAGAAGTCATCACGCCGCAGATCTTCGACAACGAGCTCTTTCACACCTCGGGGCATCTTCCGTCGTACGCCGAGAACATGTACATGGCCGCGACCTCCGAGAACCTCGAAAAGCTCCAGAAGCGGGTCGAAGAGAAGCCACCGCAGAGCGCTGAAGACTGGGCCGAAGCCTTCAACGAGTCGCTCCGCTTCGGCGTCAAGCCGATGAACTGCCCGAGCCACTGCCTCATGTACGGCATGACCAAGCGAAGCTATCGCGACCTTCCGATGCGCATGGCCGACTTTGGGCGCCTCCATCGCTTCGAACGCAGCGGTGTGGTGCAAGGGCTGACGCGCGTTCGCACCTTTGCCCAGGACGATGCCCATATCTTCTGCACGCTCGAACAGGTGCAAGACGAGATCAAGAGCTTCTTGGATCTCGTGTACGACGCGTACCGCGACTTCGGGTTCACCGACGTGCGCATCGTGATTGCAACGCGCCCCGAGCAGCGACTCGGCGCCGACGAGGTCTGGGACCAGTCCGAGGAAGCCCTCGAAGAAGCGGTCAAGGCCAAGGAGCTGCCCTACGAAATCGCCGAGGGGGAGGGCGCGTTCTACGGTCCGAAGATCGAGTTCCACTTAAAGGACGCGATCGGGCGTCCCTGGCAGCTCGGCACCATCCAGGCGGACTTCAACTTGCCGGAGCGCTTCGACCTCAGCTACGTCGGCGACGACAACACGACCCACCGGCCCGTGATGCTCCACAGGGCGATTTTGGGGTCCATCGAGCGCTTTTTCGGCGTGCTGACCGAGCATGTCGGGGGCTCCTTCCCGGTCTGGCTGGCTCCAGAGCAGATCGCGCTGTTGACGGTGAGTGAGAAGTTCAACGAGTATGCCGAGCACGTGCAGCATGAGCTCCAAGAACGAGGCTTCCGGGTCACCACCGATCTCAGCAGCGACAAGCTGGGCGCAAAGATTCGCCAAGCGCGCATGATGCGGATTCCGTATCTCGGCGTGATTGGCCAACAAGAAGTCGAAGGGCAGGGCCTGGCGCTCCGCTCGCGAGACCAGAACGAGGACCTGGGGTTCATCCCCTTGTCCGAAGTCATCGAGCGTCTCACGAGGGAGAACCAACCGCCGTCGTCATCCGTTTCTACAACAAGAGGAGAGAGTCATCGCTAAACCGGCTTTTGGATCGCGCGAACGTCCGCGGAATTTTGGACCGCGAATCAACGATCGCATTCGAGTGCCCGAGGTCCGAGTCATCGGAGCTGACGGGGGCATGCTTGGAGTCATGAACACCGACGAGGCTCGTCGGATGGCGCGGAGTCTCGACCTCGACCTGGTCGAGGTGAACCCGAAGGCCACCCCGCCCGTCTGCAAGATCATGGACTTCGGACGCTTCAAGTACGAAGAGAAGAAGAAGCAAGCCGAAACCCGAAAGCGGCAGACGCAGATCGCGCTCAAGGAGATCAAGCTTCGCCCGAAGACGGACGAGCACGATCTCGAGTTCAAGACGAAGCACGTGCGCCGCTTCTTGGAGGACGGCAACAAGGTGAAGATCACCGTTCGCTTCCGCGGGCGTGAAATGACGCACCCCGAAACGGCTCAGCGTCAGATCGAGGCCATCGTCCAGGCAGTGACCGACATCGGAGCCGTGGAAACCTCGGCCCGACTCGAGGGGCGCGCCATGACTGCGATCCTGACTCCCCGAGTCAAAGTCACCCAGGCACGGTGAGACCCATGCCTCGATTCGGAGCGGCACGCGCCTAGCGCTGCGCGCCGGCTTCGATCTGCGCTCTCATCGCGTCCATCGACTTGGCCTTGGCTTCGAGCTCGCCGGCTCGTCGGGCCATCGTGGTGAGTCCCTCAATGTCGCGATTCGCAATCGCCGTCTTCAAATCGCCCAGCAGCTCGCGCCCTTCGGCGAGCGCATCGATGCTTGCCTGATGGTACTCTTCGCACCCCGGCGCCGGGCGTATCTGCGTCAGCTCTTGCTCCATGCGCTCGGTGTCGTCGATGAGCGGGTCGAACCCCGAGGTGGAGCCTGCGAGCCCGGCCTTGATGAGGCCCATCGCGAAGGCGTTCGGATCGCCGGCGCCTTGCTCCGACCGGATCGCGTCGACCTGTCGGAAGTAGGCGGATACCGTGCCTGCGCTCTGGGCCGCCTGAGGATCCTGCGACTCGGTCGGAACCTCGCGCTCGCCCCTGCTGTTGGTGAGAAGGAACGTTCCGTCCGCTTGCCGCTCGATGCGCTCGGCCGTTTCCGCGCCCGTCTGATTTGCCGCGTCCGCCGTGGGCTCCTCCCAGTCGAGCGCCCGCCAATCCGGTCGCGTCTCGGGGGCCTCCTTTTCGGCTGGCGGAACGATCGGAGGAAACGGACTTTCCGTCTCGGCGAGGGGCTCGGGGTCTGCCGAGGTCCGAGCCGATTCACGCCCAAGCAGGAAAGCAATCGCGAGGAGCGCCAGAACGAGGGCTCCTCCGAGCCCAAGAACCGCCATGTTTCTGGAGTCGCCGGCCGCCATCCTCCCAACGATAGCTCAAAATCTGGCCCCTCGGGGTCGGGCTGGCATGTCCCCTTGACTGAGGTGAAGCACGCGCTAGACCCGCTGCTCTCCGCTCCCCCGCCGCGGTTTCCGCTGGTGAGGGAGCTTCAAGCGAGGACAGTCAAATGCCCAAGATGAAGACAAAGCGTGCTGCTGCAAAGCGCTTCAAGGTCACCGGTGGAGGGCGCATTCGCCGTTCCACGGCCGGCAAGCAGCACATCATGCGTGGCAAGTCCGCGAATCGACTTCGGAAGCTCAAGAAGAACTCCATGGTCGATTCCACCGACGAATCACGCATCCGGCGTTTGCTTCCTTACGAGCTCTAAGACTTCGAAGGAGACAAGCAGATGCCCAGAGTCAAACGAGGCTTCAAAGCCCGCCGTCGCCGCAACCGTGTGCTCAAGCACGCCAAGGGCTTCTACGGCGCCCGCCGCAAGGCTTTCCACGTCGCCATCGAGCAGGTCCACAATGCTTGGGAGGATGCATACCGGCATCGCCGCACCAAGAAGCGTGAGTACCGCGCGCTTTGGATCGCTCGCATCAATGCCGCCGCGCGCACGAACGGGCTGAACTACAGCCAGTTCATCGCGGGCCTCAAGCGCTCGAACATCGCGCTCGACCGCAAGGTGCTCGCGGAGATTGCAGTCGCCGATCCGGGCGGTTTCAAAGCAGTCGTTCAAGCCATCGATTAACATAGTCAGGACGCGCCATGGCAGAGCCTGATGCGGTTCAGACCTTCGAAGCCGGGCTTGCCGAAGTCCGTGGTGCTTTCGCCGAAGCATTGCGCGCGGCGGGCGACGAGCCCGAGCTTCGTCTGATCAACGGCCGCTATGTCGGTCCGCAGGGGGAGCTCACCATGCTCCTCAAGCTCATGCCGAAGCTGCCGGGCGAGCGCCGCCGCGAGCTCGGCCAGGCCGCCAACGCGCTCAAGCAAGAGATCCAGCAGGCTTTCGACGAGGCGCTCGATCGTATTTACCGTGGCGCGCGCGAAGCGGAGCTCACCGGCCCGGCGCTCGACGTGACCCTCCCGGGGCGCTGGCAGTTGCCCGGCCGGCTTCATCCGATCACGCGCGTCCGAAACGAAGTGCTGGAGATCTTCGTCTCGCTTGGCTTCGACATCGCCGACGGCCCCGAGGTCGAGCTCTACGAAAATTGCTTCGACAAGCTCGGTTTTCCGCCGGATCATCCCGCCACCGACGAGCAAGACACGTTCTTCATCAAGAGCAAGAGCCCCGCGGACGCCGAAGCCGTGCTCCTTCGGACGCAGACCTCGACGATTCAAATCCGTGAGATGCTCAAGCGTCAGCCCCCGCTCGCCATCGTCTCGCCGGGCGCGGTCTACCGTCGCGACGACGACGCCACGCATTCGCCGATGTTCTTTCAGCTCGAAGGTTTCCTGGTCGACGAAGACGTCACCTTTGCCGAGCTCAAGGGCGTGCTCACGCTCTTCCTGCGCCGCCTTTTCGACGAGCACATCGCGGTTCGCTTTCGCGCAAGTTACTTTCCGTTCGTCGAGCCGGGGGGCGAAGTCGACATGAGCTGTGTCTTCTGTCGCGCCTGGGAAGGCGACCGTGCGCGCACGGCCGAGTGCCGCGTCTGCAAGGGCACGGGGTGGATGGAGATCCTCGGTTGCGGCATGATTCATCCGGTCGTCTTCGAGAACGTCGGGTACGATCCCGAAAAGTACACCGGCTTTGCGTTCGGCATGGGGCTCGACCGCATCGCCATGCTCAAGTACGGCATCCCCAACATCAAGCTCCTCTACGAGAACGACGTGCGGTTCTTGTCGCAGTTTTAGGAAGAGCGATGCTGGTTTCATTTCGCTGGTTGCAAGAGCTCTGCCCCGTCGACGCGGACGTCGCCGAGGTTGCGCGACGCATCTCACTCGCTGGCCTCGAAGTCGAGGCACTCGAAGAGAAGGGCAAGAACCTCTCCAGCGTCGTCATCGCCGAGGTTCGCGCCAAGAGCCCGCATCCAAAGAAGGACAAGCTGACCCTGGTCACCGTCTTCGATGGCGAAGACGAGCACAAGGTCGTCTGCGGTGCGCCCAACGTGCCCGAGCCAGGTGGCCGCGTCTTGTTCGCCCGCCCCGGGGCCGTCTTGCCGAACGGCATGGAGATCGCCCCGCGCAAAGTCGCGGGCGTGGATTCGAGCGGCATGATCTGCAGCGAGGCCGAGCTCGAGATCGGATCGGACAGCGAGGGGATCTTCGTCCTCGAGTCGCACAACCAGGCGCTGCCTGGAACCGGCGCGGCGGATGCGCTCGACCTGCACGACGTCATCTTGGACATCGGTCTCACCCCCAATCGCCCCGATTGCCTCGGGCACATCGGAATCGCTCGGGAAATCGGAGTTCTCTTTGGCACCGACACCGGCTTGCGAAGAGCCGCTAGCCCGCAAAGGACGTTTACGGCCGGCAGCGCGTTCGCATCCGGCGAGCCGACGAGCGAGCTCGAGCCCCTCTGGGACGACGAGAGCAAGCAGGTGCCGACCCCCGAGCTCCCCACGATTTCGGTCGAGATCGTCGACGGCGACCGCTGCCCACGATACGGCGCTGCGCTCGTGTCCGGTGTCAAAGTTGCGCCATCGCCATTCTGGCTTCGCTACCGCTTGCACAATCTTGGGCTTCGTGCGCTTTCGAACGTGGTCGACGCGACCAATCTGATCCTCCTCGAATGGGGCCATCCCATTCACGGTTTCGACCTTGCGCGGCTCGGAGGGCCCATGGTCGTCGTCCGCACGGCGCGCGAGGGTGAAACGATGCCGACCCTCGATGGCGTCGAGCGCAGCTTCACCGCCGACGATCTTCTCATCTGCGACGCGGATGGTCCGGTTGCCGTCGCCGGTGTGATGGGAGGCCTCGGCACGGAGATTCGCCCCGACACCGAGCACGTGCTCATCGAGTGCGCCTACTTCGACCCTCGCTCCATTCGCCGCACCTCGAGGCGGCTCGGGCTGCACACCGATTCGAGTCATCGCTTCGAACGCGGAGTCGACCCGGAGGCCATTCCCCGTGTCCTCGCCAGCGCCGCATCGCTCATCGCGGAGCTCGGTGGCGGAGCCGCCGCAACGACGGCCATCGACTGCATTGCAACCCCCTTTGAACCGAAGTCGATCCGCTTCCGTCCTTCGCGAGCCGCGAGGCTGCTCGGTACGCCCGTATCGAAAGAGGAGAGCCTTCGCATCTTGCAATCCCTAGGCTGCCGCGTCGTCGAGAGGGGCGATGCCTCGATCACGGTGCAGGCCCCGAGCTGGCGGCCGGACCTCGCGCGCGAGGTGGATCTCATCGAAGAGGTCGCGCGCGTTCGGGGCTACGAACAGATCCCAACCGCGGTGCCACGGGTTCATCCATCGGAGACGGGCACCTCGGGCCTTCTCAAGTTCCTCGACCGGCTGCGTGGCGCGGCCGTCGCGTCAGGGCTCTATGAAGCCGTAAATTACGGATTTTTGTCCGTCGACGAGCTTCGCAAGGCCCGGGTCTCCACCGACGCGATCCCGCTGGCGAACCCGCTCTCCGAAGAGCGCTCGGTCATGCGGACCTCCTTGCTGCCCGGGCTCACGGCCGCTGCGACGCGCGCCCAGCGACACGGCGCGAGCGAGGTCAGGCTGTTCGAGCTGGCTCGCACCTTCGCCCCCAGCGATGAGGTGCTCCCAAGAGAGGACACCGTTCTCGCCATCGCCTTGGCCGGCGAACGCTCCGGCTGGATCGGCGGCGCTGAGGCCTTCGACTTGTACGACGGGAAGGGTGTCGTCGAAGCGGTCGTCGACGCCGTCTTCGGGCAGCTGCCCGAGCTCCTCACCGGCGAAGCTCCGAGCTTCCTGCACCCGAAGCGATCGGCACTGGTGACGCTTGCCGGGCGTTCCATAGGCTTCGTCGGCGAGATCCATCCCGACGTGGGTGACGCGCTCGGCCTCATCGGCCGGGTGATTTACGCAGAGCTCGATGCAAAGGGCCTCCATGCTCTCTTCGAGGAGCTCGGCCCGACCCAGGCCAAGGGACTACCCAAGTTCCCGGCAGTCGCGCGCGACATCGCCATGCTGGTACGCGACGAGTTCAGCGCGGGCGAGATCGCCGCCGCCCTTCGAGAGGCCGCTGGGGGCTTGGCCGAGTCCGTGAGCCTATTCGACCTCTACCGCGGCGATCAGATCCCGGCCGGCCATCGCAGCCTCGGCTTCCGCGTGACCTACCGCGATCCCGAAGCCACCTTGACCGACAAGCGTGTCGATGAGGTCCACGACTCGCTCGCCAAGCTTGCACGCGATCGCTTCGAAGCAACCATCCGCTGAGAGATATCTCATGATGTGTGAGAATAAGCACTTTTTCTAGACAACACGAGCCGCCAAACCCTTGAGATTCAACCCGATTTGTGGTTCTCTCCGGCATACCGGGCCTCTGGAGGAATAGACCGAATGACCAAAGCGGAAATCATCGACGCCGTCTACGAGAAGGTTGGGGGCTTCTCGAAGAAGGAAGCGGCAGAAGTCGTCGAAGCCGTGTTCGACACGATGAAAGACGTGTTGGCCGAAGGGGAGAAAATAAAGATCTCTGGTTTCGGAAACTTCGTGGTGCGTGCCAAGAAGGAACGCATCGGCCGAAACCCGCAAACGGGCGCCCCCATTCCGATCAGCTCGCGGCGCGTGCTGACGTTCAAGCCCAGTCAAGTACTCAAAACCGTGCTCAACCCGGACCGTAGCGACGAAGACGGAGCGGGTTCGCGAGAAAGTTTCTGAGCTGAACGATGACGAGGCGAACTCAACTGCCTGATAAACTGTTCTTCAAGATCGGCGAGGTCGCGGACATCGTAGGCGTCAAGCCGCACGCGCTTCGCTACTGGGAATCCGAGTTTCCAGCCCTGCGTCCCAAGAAGACGCGCGGCGCGCATCGTCAGTACAGCCGACGCGACGTCGAGCTAGCGATGCTCATTCGCCAACTCCTTCACGACGAAGGTTTCACGATCCCCGGCGCGCGAAAGCGCATCCGCGAGCTCGGCCGTCACCAGCGCACGAGTCCGCCCGAGCCGCGTGCGCAGCGAGAAGTGGCGCTGCGCGCCGAGTTGCTCGGGCTCAGGCAGCAGCTCGCGGAGCTTCTCGAGGGTCTTTCCGTCGAGCAGAGCGCACCCGCGGAAACCGAACCCATGCAAGTGACCGTTCACAAAGTGGTCCCGAGCACGGTCAGCCGCGGCCCCGAGGTCTGAGGGCCTTTTTTGCCCGCATTCGGGTCGATTCAGCCGGTTTTCGGCTCCTCTTTCGTTTGCGTTCTGGTCGTCCTGGGTTAGAGTCGCGTGCCCTCGAATAGAGGGTGGACGGGGCGTAGCGCAGCTTGGTAGCGCACCTTACTGGGGGTGAGGGGGTCGCTGGTTCAAATCCAGTCGCCCCGACCACGGCGGACCGGAGGGCGAAAGCCCGCCGGTTCTCCCTTTGCCCTCCCTTTGCTCCGTCGGAGCAACCGCGATAGGTCGTTCATCGCATGTCGGACCGACCCCTTCTATTGGTTTCCAATGACGATGGCGTCGACGCGCCGGGTATCATCGCACTGCGAAACGCGCTGAAGTCGTTTGCCGACGTGTACACCGTAGCGCCGCAGACCGAGCAGAGCGCCAAGAGCCATTCGATTACGCTGCACCATCCGCTCCGTTTCCACGAAATCGAGGAGCACGTTTGGGCCGTCGATGGAACCCCAGCCGACTGCGTGTACGTCGCCTTCTTCTTGAAAGACATGCTCCCCCGAACGCCCGATCTCGTCGTCTCGGGAATCAATCACGGTCCCAACCTCGGCAACGATGTGCACTACTCGGGCACCGTGGCGGCGGCTCGCGAAGGTGCACTTCGAGGCGTCCGCTCCATCGCGTTCTCGAATTCCTCGTCCGACATGGAAGGAGCCGCTCAATACGCCAAGCGCTTCTGTAAGCAGTTGCTTTCGACGACCGCACCATCGGGGCAGGCCGTTCTCTTGAACATCAATTTCCCTTCGGTTCCTCCCAAGGGCATTCGCGCGACTCGGCTCGGCTTTCGTTTGTACACGGACGAGGTCGAAGTGCGCGACGATCCGCGCGGGCGTCACTACCTCTGGATCGGCGGCCCCGGCGGCGCGACGAGCGAGCCGGTCGAGGGCGCGGACACCGAAGCGCTCGAAGAAGGCTTCATCTCGATCACGCCCCTCAGCATCGAGGCCACCCAGCCCGACCATCTCGGCGTTGCAGCGTACCTGGCCGGCCCCGCCGAGGATCGATGAGCGAGGATCGGCTCGAGCTCTTGCGTCGGCGAATCCGTGAGGTCCCCGACTTTCCGAAAGAGGGGATCCTCTTCAGGGACATCACGCCGCTGCTCGCCGATGTCGAGGCCTTCCGCACCTCGATTCAACTGATGGCAGAGGCCCTCGATGGAGAGTCGGTCCACGCAGTGGTCGGCATCGAGTCTCGCGGCTTCATGTTCGGCGCAGCCCTGGCCGACAAGCTCGGCGTCGGTTTCGTGCCGGTTCGAAAGCCGGGCAAGCTGCCCGCAGCCACCTACCGCGCCGAATACGATCTCGAATACGGAAGCGATGCCGTCGAAATCCACCAGGACGCGCTGAGCCCTGGAGATCGCGTCGTCGTCGTCGACGACCTGATAGCCACGGGAGGTACGGCGCGCGCTACGGGCGAGCTGGTCCGTCGAAGCGGCGCCGAGGTCGCGGCCTTCGTGTTCTTGATCCACCTGGTCGATCTCGATGGTATCGAGAAGCTCGCCCCGACCCCGGTCATCACGATCCTCGACTACTGAAGGTCAGGGGCGCGGGGCCTGGTCGATGACGCGGAGCTCGTGTGCGAGCTCGCGCGCCCTCGCGACCAGGTCGTCGAGCTCGCCGCCGAGCCAACGGTCGCGGACTTGGGAAACCACCTCACGGCGCTCTTTCTCGAGCCGGTCGTAGAGCTCGACCAGACCGGCCCATTCACTCACCGACGCTTCGCGTTTCGCGCGCTCGATGTCTCCTCGACGGAGCGAGTCGCGGACACGAGTCGCCTTGTGCTGCATCGAAGTCTCGAAGGATCGCTCGATCTCGTGCATCAGCACGTAGATGTCGTTCAGATCGCCGAGCACGTCTTGAAGCCGCTTGCTTCGTTTGACGACCCCTTGCGCTCCGGCTGCGTAGGCGCGCACCGGTTCGAGGAGATACCGGAGCCGCTTTGCGGCGATACGCGATTGGTGAAGCTG
Organism: uncultured delta proteobacterium; assembly: GCA_963786865.1. Classification (GTDB taxonomy): domain Bacteria; phylum Myxococcota_A; class Polyangia; order Polyangiales; family Houyiibacteriaceae; genus SG8-38. The sequence goes on from CAWBAV010000006.1 coordinate 413,024, forward strand.
GGCGGCCTGGTCCATGCTCGCGATCTCACCGAGGTTCACCAGAAGGTCGGTGGCGTGTGCCTCGGTCAAGTTCGCGAGCGTCCGAGCAAAGGTCGCATGGTGCTCTTCCGCGAGCAGGTTCTGTTCGGTTCGCATGAGAGGCAGCCGTTCTTCGAGCTTCTCGGCCGTGCGCCTGAACTCGGCCCGGACTTCGGCGTCGAGATCGTCCGCGCACTTCCGCCGCCTCTCGAGCAGGAGCGCGGAGAGCCAGTTCAGGCCCGCCATGTGCTCCGGAGCGAGGTCCGCATGCTGCTTCGTGAGCCAGTCGAGCGCGACGTCGGCCTCTCGTCCAGCTCCGGTGAGCTCGCTGGATCGCTCGCAGTCGCTTGCGGTCCTTCGCTCGGATCGCCGTCTCGAGCTGCGGGCGATACGCGCGCAAGAGGCTACGGAGCCGCCGAATCGAGACCCGGAACTCGTGCAAGGCCGCTCTATCGAAGCGGTCATCCAGCCGGCGCTCCGCGCTCCGCGCCGCCGCAAGACTCTTCAACGCCAAGCGTCGCGCGGCCTCCTCGTCGCTTCGAAAGAGCAGGTCGTCCGGAAGCGTGCTCGGACGCTTCGAATCCCGGCCGCTGATTTCCAGCCGCCTCTCTTCGGGCTTGTCCTCCGTCGCGGTCGGATTCGACACGGCGATGAACGGCGCGGGATATCGTCTTTCTCCAGTGATGATCCGACTCCTGAGCCGATCACACCTAGTACAGAAGCGCCTCCGACGTCAACCGCTCGCGCGCCGCGCGTGCCGCGTGCTATAGGCAGCCCCCTAAAGTCCTCGTAGCTCAGTCGGATAGAGCAGTGGTTTCCTAAACCGAAGGTCGGTGGTTCAAATCCTCCCGGGGACGCCACGTAAAACAAAAAAGGGGAGGACTTCGGTCCTCCCCTTTTTTGTCACGTGGCTTCGCCCCCGGCGAGGCCGCGTCTGGAAAAGCATCAGCCGCTCCGCTGATCTCCAAACGGAGAGTGTCGCAGTGCCCTCGCTTCCAGCGGAACCGCCCGAACCGCCTTCGCCGTCCATGCCAGCCGTGCCACAGGTTTTGCGTTTGGGTCGTAGCCGCCCAGTCGGCGCGCGCCGGTGGAGCATCACGATTGCGATTCGGTGCAGGCGACGGCTGCACTCACTCGATGGTCGCATTCACCTCGAGACAGGACGTTGGGATCTCGGGTCCCTGCACGCTGTTCTCGACCTTGATTCTGACGTACGTGTTGCCGTCCCCGGGGGCGTACAAAATGTAGTCCTGTGGATTCTGAGGGTCTGCCCGCAGCTCGACCTCGAGAATGTGAGAGCCCGGCTGTGCCGTGGTCTCGACGAGGAGCATGACGGCGACGTTTTCGTTTCCGCTCGTCGACGCGAACCCAAAACCAGCAGGGACGCCGGAGCTTGCGTTCAGGAGCGACGCAGTCACCTCACTGGTGTCCGCATCGACACCCACCGTGACCGTCATGAACTCGTCGAAGCTGGCGACCGTCGGTGAGATGTTCAGCGTGCCCGTTAGGTTGGGCTCGCCTGGGATGTCGACCTCCGCGCAAGAGCCGCTTCCGCCCGTGCCACCGGTGCCACCAGATCCGCCCGTGCCAGCCGCGCCGCCGGTTCCTCCGGAGCCCTCCACACACTCGGCCATCAAGGAACCTGCTTCTTGGACCACGGCGCATATCAAATCTTGCTCGGAACAGCTCTCATCGAATACCCAGCCCTCACTCGGCTCGCAGCGCTCGATGTCATTGACCACCGCTGATGAGCACACGGTGTCCCCGGCGTCCTCGCATTTGGCGTAGTCGTTGCCGCCGCTCTCGTCGTCCGGACAACCCACAGAACCCAGCGCCAGCACCCACATGAATCCAAACAAGTACCGCATGACAACCTCCAATCTCACTCATAACGAACGTAGGGTTGCCATCCCGCACCGGTCCATACGTAATTCCTTCTCGAAGAATCGAAGCTGGACGCAGGTTTTGCGTTCGTGCCGTGGGCGCGCAATGGCTGCGCGCCCCTGGGCCATCGTGATCGAGATTCGACGCACGCGACGGCTGCATGTCAAATGCACCCACGTCGCACTCGGCTACAAGGGCTTCCGCACCACGACGTGCGGAATCCCCGCCTCCTCGAAATACTCCCCCTCCGTAGCGAAGCCGTTCTTCACGTAGAATCGCACCGCCGTCTCCCGCGCATGCGCCCTCAGCTCCGAGGCCCCAATCGCCCGCGCGTGATCTTCGCAGAACCGAAGCATGCGGGTGCCGAGCCCCCCACCTTGCAAGCTCGAAGCGACCGCGACGCGCTTCATTCGAATCGCCCCGCCTTCGGGAGAGAAGGCAGGTGGCCACGACCTCCCTCGAGCAACCCCGCCACGTGGATCAATCGCGCTCGGCCGCCGCGTCTTCCGCCGTCGTCACGACGCCGGCCGGGTTCACGAGTATCGCGTCCCGAAGCCGCACGGCCGCCAAGTAGCTCTCGCTACCGTGTTCGATGATCTCGAATTTCACACCGGCGTACATCGTTCTCCGTATGCGCGTGAGTCCTATAGCCCCAAGTCCAAAGATCGCAGATTTTGCCAATTCGCCATCGAAGACCGGTTCACTTCTTCGCCCGTTCGCGCTATACGGATGCTCGAACGGAATGCGCACCCTTGTCTTAGACCAGGGCTATCAGCCCCATCGGATCATCAGTTGGCAGCGCGCCGTCTGCATGATTTTCGACGGCAAGGTAGAGGTCGTCGAGGAGTACGACGAGGACATTCGCTCGGTCAGCATCACCATCAAGATGCCCGCGGTCGTTCGCCTGCTCCGGAACATCGTGGGCCGGAAGCGCGCCATCAAGTTCTCGCGGATCAACGTCGCGATGCGCGACGACTTCAAATGCCAGTACTGCGGCATGCGCCATCGTCTCCGCGGCCTCACCTACGACCACGTGATTCCCAAGTCGCAAGGCGGCAAAACCAACTGGGAAAACATCGTGATGGCCTGCTACAGCTGCAACGAGAAGAAGGGCAATCACACGCCCAGGCAGGCCGGTCTTCGCTTGAGGCGGCCACCGGTCAAGCCCACGTGGCTCCCGGTGATTGCATTCCGCGTCGACCCTGCGAGCTCGATCCCCGAGGCCTGGGCAAATTGGGTCTACTGGCACGGACGTCTCGACAGCGATCCCTAGAGCCCAGCAGCCGCGCGGCCGCCGTTCACCAACTGCTCGACGATCCGCCGCCGCCGAAGCTGCCCCCGCCTCCGGAGAACCCGCCTCCGCGCGAGCTCGAAAAGCCTCCACCGCCCGACGACCAGGAGCCGCCGGACCATCCCGCGCCGCGCCTCCGCGCACCCGGCTTCTGCTTCTTTCGCCGCCGGCCGAAGAACGACCAGACGATCGGTGCCCCGATGAGCCAGGTTGCGACGAAGACCGGGCTCGCGTTCGGTCCGACGAGGGTCAGGCCACCGACGAACACGAACGGAATCAGGAACAGGTAGAGAAACCACTGAAAGGGGTTCGTGCCGAGCACGACGAGAACGAACGGCATCAGAAACAAGAACCAGAGCAGGCCAAACATCCGCGTCGGCAGGTCTCCCTCGAACGGATTCGGCTCCGGGGCGGGAAGCGTGCTCGTCCCCCGGATCAGCCCGTCGATTGCCCCGACTGCGCGCTCGATGCCTCCGTCGAAATCGCCCGCGCGAAAGCTCGGCCTCAAGATCTGATCCAAGATCCGCCTCGACATGACGTCGCTCAGATACGGCTCGAGCCCGTAGCCGACCTCGAGTCTCATCTTGCGGTCGTTCTTGGCGATGAAAAGAAGCGCCCCGTCATCCTGCTCGGCACGCCCGAGCTTCCAAGTCTCCGCGACGCGCAAGCTGTACTCCTCCAGCGACTCCCCATCGAGCGAGTCGATGGTGAGAACGGCCACTTGAGCGCCCTTGTCTCGCTCGAGCGCCGCGAGCGTTTGTTCGATTCTCGCCTCGGCTTCTGGCGAAATGATCCCCGCATAGTCGTTGACGCGGCCGCTGAGCGCGGGAACCTCGAGCGCCGATGCCACCGTCGGCATGAAGCCGAGCACGAGCGCAGCCAGCACGATTCCCAGTCTACTCACGACGAAACCTCGGCTCATTCGAGAGCTCGTTCTTCGAGTCGCTGGGGGACATCCCGTGCTCGACGAGAAGATCCGCACAACGTTGAACCGCCGCGATCAGCGCCTTCGCGGGCCTTCCGCGCCGCACCCCGGCCGCCACTTCGTCCGAAATGGCAGTCCAGGCGTTCTCCTCCACGCGCGCGTCGATCCCCTGGTCGGCGAGAACGACGACTCGGTGCTCGAACAGCGCGACGAAAATCAAAACACCGCTTCGCTCGCGCGTCGCAAAGACCTGCTCCGCGAGAAACGCTTCGGCGGCACGCCCCTCGACGCGGCTCGTGAGCACATCATCTCCGATCAAGCGGCGAGCGACGGGCTCGAAGCGACTCGCAACCCAGCCGAGCACGAGACCGACTTGCAAGCCGATCAAGATCCCGAGGTGATCCGCTGCCCCCCAGCCTCCGAACCACCAAGTGCCGAGGGCCGCAGACACCGCACCGATCGCCCCGCCGATCAGTGCGCCCTTCCACGCGAGCTCGGGGTAGGGGTCGCAGCGTTCCACCACGTAGACCAGGATCTCTCCGGCGGTGTTCCGCTCCGCGGCCGTGGTCGCGGCCCGGATCGCCTCACGATCGGCCTCGGAAAAGAAGGTTTCGATTCGCCCCTGCACGGCGGGAGCTAGAACTCGACCTTGGGCGGCTCCTCCGCCCCGGGCGTCGATTCGAAGTAGGGCTTGTCGTCGAAGCCCATGATTTTCGCGAGGAGAATCGTCGGAAAGCGCCGTCGCGCCTTGTTGTAGTCCAGCGTCGCATCGTTGAAGCGCTTTCGTTCGACGGTGATCCGGTTCTCGGTCCCTTCGAGCTGAGCCTGAAGGTCTCGAAACGCTTCGGTTGCCTTGAGCTCGGGGTAGCGTTCGACCACCACCAGCAGTCGGGAGAGCGCGGAAGAGAGCTGGGACTGCGCAGCCTCGAACTCGGCGAGCTGCTCGGCATCCGGCGCAGAGCTCAGATTCACTTGGCCGACTTTGGCGCGCGCTTCCACGACCTTCGTGAGGGTCTCCTGTTCGAAGTCCTTCGCGCCCTTGACGGTCGCCACCAAGTTCGGGATCAGATCGGCGCGCCGCTGATAGACGTTCTCGACCTGGCTCCAGGCATTGTCCACGCCTTCGTCGAGCTCGACCAAACGATTGTAGCTACCGACGCCCGTGGCCAGCAGTGCCAACGCGATTGCCACAATCACCCCGCAGCCGATCATGCCTTTGCTCATGAACCCTCCTCGTTTCTCACGCGCTCGGAGAATGCGCGTAGACCGCGCTCGGGGTCAAGGCCTCCGGACTCAGAGATCGAGCGAATCGCCGCGGTCCGGCGCTTGGACACTCGGAAAACCGCGTTCTTCGAGCAGCCCCTTGAGCGTCTTCCGAGCCTGATCCTCGCCATGAACGAGAGCGACTTGCCGGAGTGGGCCCGCATTCCGCACAGCCTCTGCGTACTCGAGAAGATCGTCCTGGCCGGCATGCGCGCTGAACCCGTTGAGCACCACGACCTCCGCGTGTCGCTCACGCTCCACGCCAAAGATTCGCACCCGGGGCTGTTGCTCGACCAGGCGACGTCCTAGTGTGTGCTGCGCTTGAAAGCCGACGATCAGCACGGTGTTCTTGCGGCTCCCGATGGCGTTGGCCAAATGGTGGACGACCCGCCCGAATTCGCACATTCCGCTCGCTGCAATGATGATGCAAGGCTCTTCGCTTTGGTCGATGGCCTTCGAGTCCTCGACCGAAGAAACGTAGCGGAGCCCTTCGAAGTCGAACGGAGATCCCCCTTGGAGCAAGACCCTCTGTGCTTCCCGATCCAAGCAGTCCGGATGAACTCGAAACACGTCCGTGATCTTCACGGTCAAGGGCGAGTCTACGAAGACGGGGACATCCGGCAAGCGCCCTCGATCCTTGAGCTTCTTGAGAGAGTAGACGACTTCCTGCGCACGCTCGAGCGCAAATGAAGGCACGATGACCTTGCCTCCACGCTCGACGGTTCGGCTGACCGCGTCGAGGAGCTTTTCCTCCATGAGCTCGATCGGATCGTGCGTCCGGTCCCCGTACGTGCTTTCCATCAAGAGGAAAGACGCATTCGGGGGAACCTCCGGATCGCGCAGCAGAGGCATGTTGCGCCGCCCGAGGTCGCCCGAAAACACCAGGCGTCGAGTCTCTCCGACGACGTCGACATCGAGCGCCACCATCGCGCTTCCGAGCACGTGCCCGGCGTCGTAATAGGTCAGCACGACGCCCTCGGCGATCTTCTGAGGCCGATGATACGGAATGCCCACCATGAGCTCGAGCGTCCCCACCACATCGTTCTGCTCGTAGAGCGGCTCGACGGGATCCATCTTCGCGCCCTCTCTCGAGATCTTGCGATTGATGTAGGCCGAATCCTGCGCTTGAATTTCCGCCGAGTCCTCGAGCATGGCCGCGCAGAGATCCCGAGTCGCAGGGGTGCAGTAGATCGGCCCGCGAAAACCTTGACGATAGAGACGGGGGAGGGCGCCCGAGTGATCGATGTGGGCATGGGAGAGCACCACCACGTCGATATCTTTCGCGCGGAAGCCCAAGCTCCGATTGCGTTCGATCGTTTCTGCGCGACGTCCCTGAAACAAACCGCAGTCGAGCAGTACGCGAGCGTGCTCCGTGTGCACGATGTGCCGTGAGCCGGTCACGTTGCCGCCGACCGCCCCGACGAACTCAACCCGCACGAAGCACTCGCATCATTCGTTCGCCGATGAACTCCCGCACCACTGGGTCGTCCGACTCGAGGAACGCCTCGGGTGAGCCCGTGACCGCAACCACGCCGTCGTGAATGAGCGCGAGCCGATCGCTGATCGCAAACGCCGCCTTGAGGTTGTGCGTCACGACGACCGAGGTGACGTTGAGACGTTTTTGAAGCCCGAGAAGCAGCCGGTTGACTCGCGTCACGTTGATCGGGTCCAGACCTTCTGCCGGCTCGTCGTAAAAGACGACCGCGGGCCGAACCGCCACGGCGCGAGCCAGCGCGACGCGTTTGCGCATGCCGCCAGAGAGGTCGGACGGAGCCATCGACTCGATCCCGGGTAGCGCGACCAAGGCGAGCGTCTCGGCCACGCGTTGGACGATCTCGTCTTCGCTCATCGACGTCTGTTCGCGCAGCGCATACGCGACGTTCTCGTACACGTCGAGCGAATCGAACAGCGCGGATTCCTGAAACAGCATGCCAATTCGGCGCCGCGTTCGTGTCCATTCGGCCTCGGTCTGATGGGTCACGTCCTCGCCGCCGAATCGAATCGTGCCCGCATCGACCTCGATGAGCCCCATCATGGCCTTCAGCAGAACGCTCTTCCCCGAGCCGGACTCGCCGATGATCGTGACGACCTCTCCTTCGACGATGTCGAGGTCGAGCCCATCGAGGACCCGTTGTCGTCCAAAGGCCTTCCGAAGACCGCGTAGCTCGAACAATGCCATGATCTCAGGGACTCAAGCCTTTGCGGACCAGGAGTTGCAATACCCGAGCGGGTGAATCGGCCCTTTGACCAGGGTGCATTGGCCGCATTCGTTCTTCTTACCTGCTTTGTAAAAAGCGCAGCTCGAACAGCTCTTTTTTTCACCGTAGGGCGAGTCGTCCCGATATTCGAGCTGGTTGCGCAACTCGGCATCGGTTTCGCTGAGCGCGCTCACGTCTTGGCAATGCAGCTCCGGCTTCGTGCAGGCGTTGAGGAAGATCGGAACGGACCCCACGACGACCAGGCGGACGGTCTCACCGAGCATCTCTCGTCTCGAAATGGTGGTCTTTTTCATCCAATCACTCCTTGGCGAAGACTAACACAGACCGATCGTGCTCAGCGAACCGACTTCATCAAGCCGAGAAACTCTTCGCTCTCCACCAGGCCCGTGATGCGCGAGGCCTCGGAGCCATCGCTATTGTGAAGTACGACTAGGGGCAGACCAGGCTGATTGTAAGCCTTGAGCAGCGCCCATTCGTCGTCCGTGGCCTGGTCTGTACTGAGGTCGATGCGGACCGTCACGAAACGCCTGGCTTCTGACACGACGCGCGGGTCGCTCAGAACGTCGCGTTCGAGCTCCTGGCAGGCGCCGCACCAGTCCGCGCCGAAGTCGACCAGCATCGGACTCCCCTCCGCGACGGCTTTCGCCTTGCCGGTTTCGAAGCTCTCGAGCCATCGGATGTGCTCACCGGCCGGAAGCGCCTCGGCCCAGCCGACGATGCCGAGCAAGCCTGCGACGCAGGCGCCAATCCCGAACGCTTTCCGAAACGTCGCGCTCCATGCACCGCTCGCGAACGAAAGGTGAATCGCGCCGACGAGGACGCCGCCCGCAAGAAGGCCGAACGCCACCGCCAGCCAGAGCTGCTCGCGCACCGCGGGACGCGGGTAGGGCAGAACACCGCGCAGGTAGTAGAACGCCAAGGCCAGCATCGCGATCCCAAACGCGCTCTTGGTCCATTCGACCCAGTGCCCCGATTTCGGCAAGGTGATGGCGAACGTGCCGACGAACCAGAACAGCACGCCGATGCCGATCGAATAGACGAACAAGGCGAGTGCGCCGAACGCCAGGTTTCCGGTGGTCGCCACCCAGGTCAGCAGGACTGCCAGCACGGGCCCGGTGCAGGGGGCCGCGATCAGACCGTTGACGAAGCCGAGCACGAACGCGCCACGCAGACCAAAGCCACCCGCCTCGGCGAGCCTGTTCTGGAGACCGGACGGGAGACCGAGCTCGAACAGCCCAAACATGCTCAAGGCCATCAATGCGAAGAGGCTGGCCAGCGCCCCGAGCACCCAAGGGTTTGCGAGCGCGCTCCCAAATGCGCTTCCGGTCAACGCGGAGATCACGCCGAGCGGAGTGAAGAGGGCCGCGATCCCCAGGACGAACGCCGTAGAGAGAAGCGCCGCCCTCGCCCGGGTCTCCGCCTGTCGCGCGCCGAAGACGCTGACCGTGATCGCGATCATGGGATACACGCATGGCGTCAATGAAGTCGCCAGGCCCGCGACGAAGACCAGTCCCAGAGCGCCCGAGTAGCTCCCGCCTTGCAGGGCATCGGCAAACGGCGCCGTGATCTCGCTCAAAGTGTCGGCGAATGCATGCGTCTCCAGCGCGAAAGTCGCCACAAACACCAGCGATCCGACCCAGGCCTGCTTGCGCATCCGTGAACTATGGTGCTCGATTGGTTGACCGTCCACGAAGCGGGGACGTAGCATTTCACGGGGGAACATCGTGCCGCTACTCTTCCTGCTACTCATATCGATCGCCACTGGAGCCCTTTCGGCCCATGCCGGGCGCGATGAGATCCGGCATAGCGCGGACCCGATTTGGCGCATGGAAGCATTCCTGGCCTACGCCCTGTTCGTGGCCCTGGTCCTCGTTCCAACGGCCATCTACTTCTACGTATTTCATGGCGATTGGTTTCTCTTCTACTGGATCGACACCAGCCGGGCGCCCTGGTTCTGGGGCCTCGTCGCCGGCTTGCTCGTGCTCGGCGCAGCTTTTCTCGGCTTCATGCTGGGTGCCGCGCTCTGTCGGGCGTCCCGGGACGCGCTGGTTCGCCGGCTGAGCGCGGGACTGCTCTTCGTGGCCTTCGCGATCTGGCCCTCGATCTGGCGCAGGCTCTCGGTCGTCGGCTCGTACCGTCAATTCAGCCGTGACTACGGCCTCACCGCGTTCTTCTCGAGTCCAGCCTTCTATTCGGGTCTCGTCACGGGCCTGCTGCTCCTCGCTGCGTTTGCCTGGCTCGTCTACCGGATCGACCGGCAGACGCGAGACCGTGCTTGAGATCTCGTCCCCGGCTCAGCGCGGGAGCATTCCCATGTGTTCGCGAAGGTGCATGGCTGCAGGAGACGCCCAGAACTTCATGGCGTCGATGAAGGCCGGGTGCGTCTCGAAGGTTTCGCCTTCTGCTTCGCGCTCGGGCGCGATCCGGCTTCGCACGTCTTGCACGAGCGGGTCGAGGTCATCGCAGAGGAGTAGCGCCACGCGCATCGCGGTGCGCTGCGCTGCGTTGACCCAGCGGTCGAACTTCACTCGCTTTGCCTGCGAGTACGCGAGGGCGGCGTCCCGGACGAGCTTGCGGTCACGCCGCGGGATCGCCCGCAGCAAGCGTCGGGTCTGCTCGTTGAGAAATTCCTCGCTGGTCAGCCCGGAACCGAAATCCGGTTTCACCGTTCGCGCCGCCGACGCCAGGAGCACGTCGAGCTCGCGCGGCGTGAGCTTGTCGATGGCCTGATATCCGCGGGCGATCTGGGTCATCGGCTGCGCCAGCAGAAAGGTCTGGGTGCAGGCGTCCTTCTCCATGATGGTGGCGGGAACCAGGACCGCCGGGTGAACCCCGAGCTCGATCGTAATTCCGCGGTTGCGAACGCGATGAAGAAAGAGATCGAAGTTACGGATATCCAGCGCCGCCGCAATGCTGTTCGCGATGTCGCGGAGCGGGTGGTTCGCTTCCGTCGGCAGCCGATCGCGTGTCGCGAGCCCGTAGCTCTCGAGATCGGGCGGGTAGAGCTTGGCCAGGGCGGGGCTCAGCGCAGCCAGGAGCGCACCGGCCGCGGCGTCCTCGGCGCGCGGCGTTCCCAGTCGTTCGAGAACCGCGCTCCGAAGCGAATGGGGTCGCACCCGAGCGGGCCAAGGCTCGACCTTCGTCGCTCGCTCTCGATCCACTTCGTCGTCGCGTGCCAAGGCGAGCAGGGGCAGCGTTGCGATTCGCGCTTCGCGCGCTCGGGCCTCCGCTTCGTAGCTGATCGCCAGCTCGCGCCAAATCTCTTGACGGAGCGGCTCGACGGAAAGCACGGCCTGAAGCTGCTCGATCGCAGCGGCTTGCTCGCCGCGGGCTCGAAGACGGACCGCGAGCTCCCGTCGAATGTCGGCGTTGGCCGCTCCCTGTTCGAGAGCTCCACGAAGGGCAGCGATGGCCGCGCGCTCGTCGCGGCAGTGGTCACTCAAGATGCGCGCGACTTCGAGCGCGGTACGGGCCCGCCCCGCCTCGTCCGTTGCGACGTGCCGACCGAGGGCGTCCGCATAGGTTCGCCAGTCCTCCGGCCTCTCGCAGAGCTGCTCCAATGCGTACGCCGCAGCGCTCCCCGGTCCTTCGAGCTCGACTGCGCGCCGCAGCGCTACCTTCGCCTCGTCGGCATTCCCGGTTGCATGCTCGAGCTGCCCAAGCCGAATCAGAGCATCCGCGCGCTCCTTGCCGTCGCTGCTTTCGAGAAGATGTCGCGCAACCTGCAACGCCTCGGGGAGCTGCCCGAGCGCTTCATGCGTCAAGGAAAGCTCGTGCAGGGCGGCGGGATGCGTGGGCTCGGCGGCCAAGGCAGCCTCGACATGTCGAAGCGCCTTCTCCGGCATTTCGAGGTGCTCCCGATAAATCCGGGCGAGGCTCAGAAGCCCTCTTCGCAGACGGCTGTTCTCGGGCGCTGCCGAGAGGAGCTGCTCCAGGGTCGCGGCAGCCTCGTGCCAGGACCCATTGGCTTGGAAGTGCTCGGCAAGCCGTTCCAATGCATCGAGGTGACGGGGCTGGACTTTGAGCACGCGCTGCAGGGTGCGGATCGCGGCCGGAAGCGCGTCGAGCTCTTCGCGCTGGATTTGCGCCACCGCCAGCCAAAGAGAGCTCGCGCGCTCCACCGAGCCCGCTGCCGAGGCAGCTTGCGACAGCCGATCGACCAGCGACGACCAGTCCGAGTCGATCGTGAGCACCTCAATCAAGCCGCTTGCTGCTTCGACCGAGTCCGGCCAAAGCTCGAGAGCCTGCGCGAAGTCGCGTCTTGCGCCGTCATGGTCTCCGATCCGCTGCAGGCGAACGGTTGCGCTCTGGACATAGAGATCGGACGCGGCCTTGGCATCGCGCTCCGCCTCCGCTTCGCGAATGAGCGCGTCCACGAGAGCCGCCGGATCGTCGGTCTCCTCTGCGACTCGTGTGAGTCCTCGTGCGGCGCCGATGTGATACGGGTCGGCCATCGCCGCCGCGCGAAACTGCTCGACCGCTTGACCGTCCTCGTCGCCTTCCACGAGCTCGGCCAAGCGCGCTCGATGCGCGGCGGCCACAGTCGGGTCGTGCGTCGACTTCGCAACCAGCACGTCCACCTCGCGCAAGAGGTCGGTGTCTCGTCGACCCGCTGCCAATCGTTCGAGCTCGATCAATGCACCGAGGTCCGCAGGAGCGATCTCCAAAATGCGCCGGTATGCCCGAACGATCGCGTCGTACTCACCGAGCCCTTGATGCTCCAAGAGCCGCGCGAGCTCGTAGAGCGCAGCGACGCGACCGCTGCTGTCTTGCATGACCTCGGCTTGGGTCGCGTACACGCTGCACAGGGACTCCCAGGCTCCAACCTGCCGGTGCAATTGCTCCAACGCGAGCAATGCGCCGAGGTGCTTCGGCTCGATCGCCAGCACCTCTTCCCATGCTTGAATCGCTTGTCGATGCTTGTCTTGCCATTCGAGGACCTGGGCCTTGCGCGCGAACAGCGCCACGCGCTGCGTGGGCGCCCGGGTGAGCTTCAGCTCGCGTTCGAGGTCGGCCACCATGTGCGGCCAGTCCTGGGCTTCAGCTCGCACTCTCGCCAGAGCGTCCACCCCGGGCCTGTAGCTGGCGTCCGCGCTCACCGCGGCCTCGTAAGACGCCACCGCTTTCGTTCGGTCGCCGAGGTGCTCCTCGTACACTTGCCCAAGCAAGAAAGCGGCGCGAGCACGGAGCTGCGCTGCGCCGGCATTACGCAGCTGGAGCTCGAGCACATCCACGAGCTGCTCCCAATTCCCGCGCTCGCGCAACTGGCGCGCAAGCTCTTGTAGCGACGGTGCATGTCCGGGGTCGACCTTGATCGCTTCACGGTGGTAGCGGAGTGCGTCCTCGTCACTGCCCAGTCGGTCGCGCGAGATTTCGGCCATCTTTTGCAGGAGCGCCACCCGCCGCTGTTTCCCGGATGTGAGGCGAAGCTCCTGACCGTACACGTCGAGCAGATCGTTCCAGCGACCCGCCGCATAGTAAATGCGTCCGAGGCTCGCGAGCGTCGGAACGTGGCGAGGTTCCTTTTCGAGAGCTCTACGATAGCGCGCGATCGCTCCGTCCCTGTCCCCGAGCTGCTCATCGAGCACTTCGCCGGATCGATGCAACAGCGCAACCAGCCGGTCCCGCTCGACGGTGAGCTCGATCTCGTAGTCGAGGGCCTCGAGAAGCTCGCGAGGTCGCTGAGCGCGAGCCGCCGACCGCTGCCAGGCGTGAACCGCGGTCAAGTGACTCGAATCCTGCTGCAAGACCCGCCGATAAGTCTGCGCCGCCAGCGCGTGCTCTCCGAGTAAGTCTTCATAGATCTGTGCAATCTTCAGCAGATAAGAAACCGCCCGCGTTCCCGTAGCTCGGTCCAAGGCGTTTTCGTACAGCTGAATCAAGTCTTTCGGCTTCTGCACGTCCGAGAGCAGGCGTGAGAGAGCCTTGAACGCCGTGGGATGGTCGGGCATCGCATTCAGCGCGCGGTGGTAGTGCTCGATCGCGTCGTCGATGGCGTTGAGCTTCGTCTCGTAGATCTCGGCAGCGCGCGCGTGCGAATCCGCGCGCCTCTCCGCGTCGGTCGTGTAGCGTGCCTCCTGAAGACACATCTCGATGAGCTTCGGCCAGGCGCCCCGCACCCGGTACAGCAGGCTCAGGGCCTGTAGGCTCGAGAGCGACGTGGGACTGAGCTCGATCGCCCGCTCGTGCCAGGCGATCGCTTGATCCACGTCGCGGAGATCTTCTTCGTATAGGCGCGCGACACGCTGTGCGTAGGTCAGCTTCTCGGCCTCGTCGTCGCTGGCGTGCCAGAGCGCTTCCAGAGTTTCGACGAGGGCCTGAAGTCGTTGCCCGGCTTCGTAGTGCCGTGCGAGCTCGCCCAGAATGAGGGGGTCGGTCGGCTCCAGAGCCTGCGCCTGTTCGAGTACGCGAATCGCTTCGTCACGATTGCCGAGGAGCTCGGCATGAATGCGCGCAGCGCGGTAGAGCGCGGACGCCTTGAGGGCAGGCTCGCCGGCCAGATTCGCTTCAGCCTCGAGCGTGCGAATCAGGTCTCGCCAGCGACGCTGACCGTAGTAGAGGCGCTTCAACGCGTCGATTGCGATGACCGCGCTCGGGTCGAGTTGCAGCGCTGTCTCGTACAGCTCGGCGGCCTGTTCGGGACGCTGCTGTCGGCTTTCGAGCAGTTGCGCGCGGCGGATGATCAATGCCGCGCGGTGCTCATCACTGGATGCCGAGGCATTCGCAAGCTCGGCAAGTGTCCGGTCCACCTCCAGCCACGTCTGCTTTGCGAACGAGCGCTGCTCCGTCGCACGAAGAATCGCGGCATGCGAGCGGTCGAGCGCTCTCGCCGTGTGATAGGCTTCTTCCGCAGCGTCGCGGTTGCCGAGAACATCTTCGAGCAAACGGCCCTTCAGTAGGTATAACGTCGCCTTTTCACGAGGCTGCCGGGTGACACGCGCTTCCGCGTCGAACAGCGCGAGCGCATCCGTAAACATCCGTGCGCCGAGGAGCAGCCGGCGTGCTGCGCGAATCGCCGGAACATAGTCGGGCGCGTGCTTCAGGGTTGCTTGGTAGTATTGGACGGCGCGCCGGGCGTCGTTCAGCGGCCCCTCGCACGTTCGCGCCATTTCGAAATACAAGCGCGCCGCGCGGCGAGCATCGGGCTGCCCGCGCAGCTCGGTCTCGCATTCCTCGATCCAATCTCGCGCCCGCCTCGTTCGGTCCGCTGGCGTCTGACCGGAACGGCGCTGGACCTCGGGGGTATTCCGAGGCGGTAGAGCAGGGGGACCGCCGGCCTCAGGCTCTCGGACGAGGTCGTCCTGCCCTAACTCCTGCGTCGCATCCCGGCGGAGTGCCGTGATTTCCCCGTTGTCGAACCCCATGGTAGCTCACATGCTACCCCGGCTGAGCCGAGATCGCATCGGCCTACATGAGCTGAGGGACCACCGTACATTTGAGCAGGGGTTTTAGGCGGCGGGGGCCAAGTCTCTGAGCTCGTCTGCAAGCTTCTTCTTGGCTCGTGCTTCGAGCTGACGAGCGCGCTCACGGCTCACGCCAAGCTCTCGACCCAGCGCGGCCAACGAGGCCGCATCGTCGCTCAGGATGCGCTTTTCCACGATGAGGCGCTCGCGCTCATCGAGCAGCGACATCGCGCCTTCGAGCCGCAGCTGAATTCCGCTTTGACGCCTTTCGCGGGCGAGGACCTGATCCTGCGGCTCAAAGGTTCCCGGAAGCATCTCGACGAGAGTCGAGTCGGAGTCTTGGTATGCAGGTGCATCGAGCGAGATCTCTCTCTGGTCCAGTCGCCGCAGGAGGTCGGTCATCTTCGCCTTGCTCGTCTCGAACTCCGACGCGAGCGCTTCGATCAAGTCGTCCGGATCGGCGATCACGTTCGAGAGGCGAGCACGCTCGCGACGAAGCCGAAAGAACAGCTTCGAACGGAACGGACCCGAACCCGCTCCGATCATCGTGCTCGAGCGAACCACCGCCTCGAGCACGAAGGCGCGAATCCAATAACCGGCGTAGGTCACGAATCGAGTCCCCCGGTGCGGATCGAACTTGCGGACCGCCGTCACCAGGCCGACGCTGCCTTCGGCGATCAGGTCGCCGAGCTTGATGCCGTAGCGTCGATATTGAAGCGCGATGGCGATCACGTAGCGGAGGTTGGCTTCGACGAGCTGGTCGGAGGCCTTCTGATCACCTTCGAGCGCGCGAAGAGCGAGCTCGTGCTCCTGTTCTCGGGACAGCTTGGGGATGGCCCGAACCTGTTGGATGTATCGATCGAGGGAGGAGGATGACTGCATGACGTTTTCCTTTATGCGCGCTCTACCGTTACGTTACGTTACGCCTTCGTGTCAAGCGCCCATGTCTACCGTTTGTCTAGGTAATCTATGTCATAACATAGACAAGAGTGCAACGAAAACAAGTCACCCTCGAAGCGAAAACCGCCCCAAGGTCGAGCAATCATGAAATCATTCAGGAATTAAGTGGCGAAACTCGAGCCGCAGCCGCAGGTCTGGCTCGCCTGCGGATTTACGAACTTGAACCCAGCACCTTGCAGCCCTTCGACGTAGTCGATCTCAGTTCCCTCGATGTACTGGGCGCTCATCATGTCCACGTAGATGGGGATGCCATGCGAGGTAAACGTCTGGTCGAGTTCCGTCGTCTCGTCCTCGAAGAACAAATCATACGAAAACCCTGCACAACCACCACCGATCACGCGCACTCGAAGCCCTTGCTCGGCCAGGCCCTCGGCCTCTCGGATTTCTTTGACTTTGTCTGCAGCTCGGGGGGTTAGGTTCAGCATGATGTTCCTTCTCCGCTTACTATAAGGTCGAGGGAGGTATCGCGCCAGCGCGCGGCTTCCGTTGCGTCATGCGGAGGAAACTCCCACTCGGGGGCCGCCAGTGACCGGACCCAGTGGCCGGGCCGCCCGGCCCGCGACCGAAAACCCTTCGGGTCCTTGTCCTTCGTGGCCGCGCTTCAGGAATCCGAGCGCCAAGCTGCCTTCGCCCTCGGTCACTGCCGAGCTGATCTCGCCCACCGCCGTCTCGCCATGCACGATCGGAGTCTTGGCGGCCGGCGCCTCGCGCCCGTCGATCGCCCAGCGCCAGAGCACCTTCGGGGCCTTTCCCCGGTTCTCGAGCATGACCACGGTCTCTTGGCCGATGTAGCAACCCTTCTTAAAGGACACGGCGAGCTCCGTGAGCCCCGTTTCCTGAGGGTAGGTCCAGTCGCCGAAGTCGACCCCGAAGAGCGGACGCCCGAGCAACACGTGAGCGTGCCTCCAGGCTTCTTCACCGACGAGGCCGCCTCCGAGCTCGCGGCAGCGCGCGATCAATCGATCGCGCTCCGAGCTCAGCGCTTCCATGGAGACGACCCATTGTCGACCGCCCACACCCAGCCGATCCGCGGTCCAGCCTCCCTCACCGACCTCGCCAGCCCGCGGCCCGACCGCAGCGAGCAGGCCGAGGTCGGGGCGGTGCTCGAGCTCGACGTCCTCCATGATGATGTACCGGTCCAGGCGGGCGAGCAGCGCCTCGACCTGCGCCTTGGGCACGTCGAGCCAGATCTCGTCGTCACCGAAGAGTACGTAGACATCCGCCAGCGTCCGCCCTTTGAGCGTCAGCACGAACGCGTATACGGAGCCGCCCGCTGGCACGCCTTCGACCTGATTGGTGACCTGACCCTGAATCCAATCGCGGGCATCGTCGCCGCCAACCGAAATGATCGCGCGATCGCCGAGGGCGATGATGCCCACGTTTTGGGTCAGCCATTCGAGCTCGCGCGCTTGGTTCATGAGCGAGTTCTGGTGCGCGACGCGCAAGCTGGCAAGCGCCGGCCTCAGTCCAAAATTGGTTCGAGGTGAGCCGCGTGCAGAGAAACGAGCCCGTTCTTGGTTCGTACCCGCGCGGCGCCGTCGTCATCGATGCCATCGAATGAGCCCACGCCCTCCTCCCATCGTACTCGCTCGCCGAGGAGCGCGAGCCGCGGCCGAAGGGCATTCACCACGACCGGTGCGCCGTCTCGAATGAATCGCTTCACCCAGCGCTCCATGTTCGAGAGGACCGTCGCAAGAACTTCGACCCGGTCGAAAGGCTCTTCGCCGCCGAGCTCCGCCCGCAAGGATGTAGCGGTATCGGCCAAGTCCGAAGGCCATTGCAATCGATTCACGTTCAAGCCCACTCCGATGATCACCGAGTCGATCCTCATGCCGACCGTCCGGCTCTCGACGAGCACGCCCGCGCACTTGCGCTTTCCGATCCAAACGTCGTTGGGCCACTTCACCCGTACCGAGCGTTCGGGCAGCAAGCCCGCGACCGCGTCACGAACACCGAGCCCGCTTGCAAGCGTGACGAGCGCCGTCGATGCCGGCTCCACCGCAGGCCTGGCCACCACCGAGAAGTAGAGATCCGAGCCCGGCGGCGAGTCCCAATGCCGCCCGTGCGCGCCCCGACCCCGGGTCTGTTGATCGGCCAGCACCACGTGCCCATCGGCGGCCCCTTTCGCTGCGGCCGCCGATGCGTCATCCATGGTCGAAGCGGTGCTCTCGAGTAGCTCTAGAGAGCGGCCCCAGGTTCCGCTGATTCGCTCGTGAAGCCGTTCGGCCCGCAGGTCCTCGATCACGCCTCGCTCCAGTCGAGGCCGAGATCAGAGGATGGCGCCGAATGCGTCAACGCACCGACGCTGATGACGTCGACGCCCAGCGCACCCAGGTTCTTGACGCGTTCGAGCGTGATGCCGCCCGAGACTTCGACGATCGCCCGTCCCGCGATCGAACGGATAGCGCTGCGCACGGCGTCGTCGTCGAAGTTGTCGAGCATGATGATGTCGGCCCGGGCGGCGAGCGCCTCTTCGAGCTGGGCCGGCGTATCCACCTCGCATTCGATGCGGCAGGTATGTGGAGCGTAGGCGCGGGCGCGCTCGATCGCCTCTTTGCAACCCCCCGCGGCCGCGATGTGATTGTCCTTGATCAAAACCGCGGCTCCCAAGTCTTCCCGGTGATTGTACCCGCCACCGCAACGCACGGCGTATCGCTCGAACGCACGCAAGCCCGGGGTCGTCTTGCGAGTGTCGGTGATGCGCGTTGGGGAGCCCTTCGGAAGCGCGTCGACGAATCGCCTCGTCATGCTCGAAACCCCGCTCAGCCGTTGCATGAAGTTCAGGGCGACCCGTTCGCCGAGGAGAATCGAGGCCGCGGGGCCCGAGATCCGAGCAAGCGGGCTGCCCGCCTCCGCGCGGTCACCGTCCTCGACGAGGGTTTCCACGTCGACCAAGAGGTCGAGCTGCGCGTAGACCTCCTCGACCACCGGTAGCCCACAGACGACGAGGGGCTCGCGTGCTCGAAGGGTGGCAGCCCCGATCTGGTTCGGATCGACGCAGGCTTCGGTGGTCACATCTCCGCGGTCGATGTCCTCGGACAAAGCACGGCGAACCGTTTCCGCGAGGATGGTTGGGGCCGGCGGAGTGATCTGCATGTGGGAGTTATAGCCAACTCCGCGCCAGAATCTCGGAATAAAGATTGCTCATCGCATGAAGTGCGAGTGCGGCGCCGATCCCTCCGCGCCAGGCTCGGGTCCATCCAAAGAGCAGCGCGGGAAAAAACACCGCGAGCCGGGCAGGGTGCGGCTCGACCATGAAGTGAATCGCCGCAAACAGGACCGCTTGGAGAAGCCAGGCGCCCGGCTCGAGCGCGACGCCGAGGACCCGCAGCCGTTTCGCACGAAGATCGCTCAGCGCGGTCTGCACGTAACCGCGAAAGAATGCTTCCTCGGGAAGGGCGACGACCACGAGCTGTGCAAGAACGAAGCTTGCAAGGCTGGGCGGCAAGGTGAGCGAGAATGGCTGGACGGGCTGATTCCAGGCGTAGAAGCCGAGCGCATAAGTCGGAAACACGATTGCTGCCACCGCGAACGCAACACCGAGCTCCAAAGCAGCCGACGGAAGAGCACCGACAATCGCGCGACCGAGGTCGAAGAGCCCGAGGGGTCCTTTGGGCCGGTCGTCCGTGGCTGGCTCGAGCAGACCTCCGAGCGAAACTCCGTAGTGCTGGGGTTCGACGCGTGTGAGCCGGATCGCGGTCAACAAGAAGATCGCAGCCACCAAGAGGTGCACGTATCGGCCAAGCGCACCGCTCGACTCGAGCCGCGTCAGCGCGAAGACCGCCGCGCATACCAGCGCGTACACCCAGAAGATCTGTCGTAGCGATGCGCGCGGCTCGGCCATCGCGCCACAACTACAGCGGCAAGCGGCGCTTGCCAAGAAGCAGGCGAAGCCTACACTCTCGTCACCTCGCAGGGACGGCGAGCACGGGTGAGGCGCGGCGGTGATTTCCGAAGACAAGATTGCTGAGATCCGCGAGCGCGCCCCCATCGCGGACGTGATCGGCAACTACGTCGCGCTCAAGAAGTCGGGCACCAGCCTCAAGGGCCTTTGCCCCTTTCACAACGAGAAGTCCCCCTCGTTCTACGTGCACCCAAGCCGCGGCTTCTACCACTGCTTCGGGTGCAAGGCCTCGGGCGACATCTTTTCCTTCCTCATGCACGTCGAGGGCAAGACCTTCCCTGAAGTCGCGCGCGACCTCGCCGAGCAGACCGGCGTCGATCTCCCGGTTTACGATCCAGTGCGCGAGGCCGAGTTCCAACGGAACAAGCAGGAGTTGAACCGGCTCGCGTCCCTCATGGAGAAGGCGACCGAGTTCTACGTCGCGCAGTTGGCAGCGCATCCCGACTCGGCCATTGCGCGCAACGAGCTCCTGAGCCGCGGCATCTCGGAGGAGTCTGCACGCGAGTTTCGTCTCGGCTACGCGCCGCACGGCTGGGACTCACTGGTTCGTTTTCTGGAGCAGAGCGGAGCTTCGCCAGCGGACGCCGAGGCCGCAGGGCTGATCGTTCCGCGCCGCTCGGGCCGCGGTCACTACGATCGATTTCGCCATCGGCTGATGTTTCCCATCGCAGACGTGCACGGCAAGGTCGTGGCGTTCAGCGGCCGCGCTTTGTCTCCCGTTCCTTCGATGGAAGAGCACGAAGAGCCGCCTGCCAAATACCTCAACAGCCCGGAGAACCCGCTCTATCACAAAGGCGAAGTCCTCTACGGCCTGCACGAAGGTCGCGTCGAGATCCGACGTGAAGACGCGACGGTTCTCTGCGAGGGCAACTTCGATTTGGTCGCTCTTCATCAAGGAGGATTTCGGAACGCCGTGGCACCGATGGGCACCGCGTTCACCGAAGCGCATGCGAGGTTGCTCAAACGCTTCGCCCAGAAGGTGATTCTGCTGTTCGATGGCGACAAGGCGGGCCGCAAGGCCGTGCGCGAAGCCCATGCGGTGGTCGGCAAGGTCGGTCTCGAAGCCCACGTGGTCACGCTGCCGCAGGGCGAGGACCCGGACAGCTTTCTTCGGCAGCAGGGCGCGGACGCCTTGCGCGCTCGGATCGTGAGCGCGCCCACCATTATCGAATATTTAATCGACGATGCCGCGGCGACGGTGGCGCCCAACCCGCCAGCGAAAGCCGATGCGATTGCAAGACTTGGTCCGATTCTTGCCAAGGTCGAAAGCCCGATCGAACGCGGGCTCTACGTCGAACGCGTTGCCCGCAAATTCGGGATCGCGGACACGGTCTTGGTTCGTCGCGAGCTGCGTCGAGGCCTCGGTCGCAGCGGCACTCGTTCGACAGCGAGTCGTGACGCAGTGCAGCAGCCGATTGCAACCCCAGTGTCGGAGTTACAGTCGAAGTTGATTTCGGTTCTCATCGATCAACCGAGCTTGTTGCATGAAGCGAGCGTGCAGAAGCTTCCGAAGCTTTTGACGAGCCCTGATCTTCGCGCCATCTTTGATTCTATCTTGCGGATGGTGGATATGCAGGGATCGCTCGATGTCACGGCCTTGCTCGATGAGTTGCATGACAACCAACTCAGGCCGTGGTTGGAAGCGAAGTTGGCGGTGCAAGAGCACAGCCTGGAAGATGCACGTCAAATTCTCGACGAAGGCCTTCCACTGCTCGAACGTAAAAACATCGAACATGAGCTGCCCCGTTTGCAGCAACGCATCGTCGAAGCACGCCGGGTGGGCGACGACGCATTGGCGGCGGGGCTCACTCGAGAGTTTGTGGAGCTAACGCGCAGCGCTCACAAACTCAAATCGAACACTAAGCAGAGGTGAAGATGGCGAGCAAGAGCTCAGTGCGTGACGAGGAATCGAACGAGTCCAAGTTCAAGTCCGAACCCGTTTCGCGCGTAGTGCCGAAGGTCAAGGGTCGCGAACGCAAGGAAGTGCAGGTGCTTCTCGAGCGTGGCCGCCAGCAAGGTCACCTCACATACGACGAGCTCAACGAAGCTCTTCCGCCCGACATGGTGACCTCCGATCAGATCGACGACCTGATGGTTTGGCTCGATAGCGAAGACATCGACGTGGTCGATGGAGCGCCCGAAGGTCAGAGCCGCACGAGCGAAGTGCCCGTGGCTGCCACTCGAAGCTCCACGCGACGCCCTTCGACCATTCCGCCTCCTGCAGACGACAACTACGCACAGAAGTCGAATGACCCGGTTCGAATGTATCTGCGCAAGATGGGGTCGGTTTCGCTCCTCACCCGTGAAGGCGAGGTCGAGATCGCCAAGCGCATCGAGGACGGCGAAAACAAGATTTTCGAAGTGATTTTGAACTCCCGCGTGGGCGTGGCCGAAATCTTGGAGATCGGCGAGAGCCTTCGCAGGGGCAAGCTGCGCATCAAGGACGTCGTCCGCGACCTGGACAAAGAAGAAGAGGTCGATTTCGAAGCCGCCAAGGTTCGCGCCCTCAAGGTGTTCGACAAGGTGAAGCGCATCGAGTCGTCGATGGCGAAGGTACGGACCGAGCTCGATGGCAAGCGCAAGGTCTCGGACCGAAGCAAGAAGCACTACAACGCGCAGCTCGATAAGCACGTGCATGAGCGGGTGGCTCTTCTACGTGAGCTCAATCTCACGAAGAAGCAGATCGACCGCGTGGTCTCGAAGATCAAGGCGTACACGCGTCGCGTCGAGCGCGCGGAGCGCGAGATGAACGAGGCGGAAGCGCGCGTCGGCGGGCTCAAGTACAAGGACATGCAGCGCGTGGTTCGCGACATGCAGGAGAGCAAGGCTGTCGAGAAGCGGGTCCAGCGAAAGTACGGCTCTGAGGAGCAGATCCTCATGTCCGAGGAGAACATCCGTGACGCCCAAAAGACGATCGTTCATGTCGAAGAAGACATGGGGCAGCCGGTCGAGCGTTTGCGCGACACGTACCGGGCGCTTGCAGAGGGTGAGCGGCAGTCCGAGCGTGCAAAGGCAGAGCTGGTCGAGGCGAACCTGCGACTCGTCGTATCGATCGCAAAGAAATACACGAACCGCGGCTTGCAGTTCCTGGACTTGATTCAGGAGGGCAACATCGGCTTGATGAAAGCTGTCGACAAGTTCGAGTACCGGCGAGGCTACAAGTTCTCGACCTATGCCACCTGGTGGATCCGTCAAGCCATCACCCGGGCGATCGCCGATCAGGCCCGAACCATCCGAATTCCGGTCCACATGATCGAAACGATCAACAAATTGATCCGAACGTCGCGATACCTCGTGCAAGAGCTCGGCCGCGAGCCCGATCCCGAAGAGATCGCCGAGCGCATGGAAATGCCGCTCGAGAAGGTCCGCAAGGTCTTGAAGATCGCCAAGGAGCCGATCAGTCTCGAGACCCCGATCGGCGAAGAGGAGGACAGCCACCTCGGTGACTTCATCGAGGACAAGAACGCCGTTTCACCGGTCGAAGCCGTGATCGGCGGCAACCTCGAGGACCAGACCCGCCGCGTCCTCAAGACGTTGACGCCTCGCGAGGAGAAAGTCCTCCGCATGCGCTTCGGCATCGGCGAAAAGAGCGACCACACGCTCGAAGAAGTGGGCCAGGACTTCGAAGTCACGCGCGAACGAATCCGCCAAATCGAGGCCAAGGCCCTCCGAAAGCTACGGCACCCGAGCCGCTCGAAGCAGCTCCGAAGCTTCATGGACACCTGAACGGGCCACGGCGGAACCCCACATCGCATTCCGCCGTGCCCTCCGATCTCCACAGCGCCAGCGCCGGCGCCAGTGCTCAGCGTCAGTGCTCAGCGTCGGTCGTCTCTGCGCGCAGCCGGTCGACCCGCCCCCCGACTGGATCCACGCAGATGAACGAGGGCACCCCGTCCTCGATGGCGTACGCCGGCAGGTTCGATGAGCTCGAGCAGACCTTGCCGTCTTCGGTGAACACCAAGTCCCGCAGCCAGGTGACCCGGGTGGGGCTCGGGTAGCTGACGAATCGCTCTTCCTTTGGAATGAAGCGCAGGATCCGGTCCGACATGTTCGAGGTCATCCAGACCTCGCCGGTCACCGGATGAACGTTCAAAGCGTAGGGCGTTTCATATTCATCGGGTGAGAGCGTGGGCAGTGGGTAGGTCTTGAACTCTCCATTCGTCGGATCGAAGCGCAAGAGCGCGCCTTCGTCGAACGCGGGAATCCACAGGATCCCATCGGCATCGAAGCGCGGGCGGCGCGGTCCCTTCACCGGAGTCTCGTATTCGGTGATCTCTAGCGTGTCGGGGTCGATGTGGCCGATGCGGTCGCCCCAGAGCTTGGCGTACCAGATGCCGCCGTCCTTTGGATGGATGTCGATCCCGTACGGCAGGTTGAAAAGATCCTGATACTCGATTCCGTCGAACATCTTGTGCGGCGAGAGCTCGATGTGCTTGTTTCCGCGTGGCGTCCGGGCCGCGTACTCGAGCAGAAGGGGAAAGAACGTATCGGTCGCCCAGCGCCAAAACCCGTTGTGCGGGAGCTGCAAGACGGTGAAGGTCTCAGTCTTCGGGTCGAAGCGTGCGACCTGGTTGGAAATCGCGATGGTGAACCAGACCATCTCCTTGCTGTCGATACGAACGGTATGCGGGTAGAGCGCCCCGTGACCGATCTCGTAGACCTCGAAGGTTTTCGTCTCGGGGTCGAACGACATGAGCGTCGACGAGAGCGCCGTCGTAATCCAGAAACGCCCGTCCTCGGACTGAGCCAGACTGTGCGGACCGTGCTTCCCCGTGAAGATCCCGATCGGTAGCGCAGCCCCCGAGAGCAACCCTCCAACAGGGAGCTCCGAATCGGGCAGAGCGATTTTCTCGACGCTATGGGTCTCCCGATCGAGCACCCAGATGACGTCGTGCCCTTCGTCGACCCCATAGAGCTTACCGTCACGCCCCACGTCGGCGTCGTGGATGAACGACATCCCGTCCCCGACCAGCCACTCCTCGATTTTCGCGTCCGCCAGCTCCGAGCTCGCGTCGGTGGTTTGAACCACGTCGATCCGCTTCCCATCGAAGCCCTCCGCGAGCACTTCGCTGAAGCGCTCCACTTGCTCGTCGGTGACGATCGCCATGTAGCCTTCCATCTTCTCGATCGATTGCTTCCAGGAACCCGCGTCCCGTTTGCCGCGCGTCAGCGGGTTTCCGACTTGGTGGCAGTAGTTGCACTGGGCGATGAACGGTGCGCGTTCTTCCTCGCTCTTCCAGGGAAGCTGCGTCAAATGCGCGGAGGCGGGCAGGGCATTCGAGCGATCGAGTTTCGTCTGAAAAGGGCTCAGCGCGAGATCGACCCTGAGCCGCAGTCCATCATCCAAATTCACGGTTTGGCTCTGATCGGCGAACCCGGGCGCGCGCGCACGAACGCGGAGCGCTCCCTCGAACCCCACGACGATCAGGTAGTGCCCCTCCGCGTCGGTAAACACGGTCTGCTTACGCATTCGATTCTCGCTGAAGACCGTCACGATCGCGCCATGCACCGGCTGCCCTGCCGCCGTCACCGTTCCCTCGAGCAAGGGCGCCGCCACGGCTTCGACGATGTCGAGAACGTCTGCGGCGGCCGGCAGAGCGCTCGCGAGGAGCGATAGAAAGACCAGGCCGACGGTGGAGAAGACCTCACAACGCATAGACACACCCTCCAGAGCTCGCGCTCATCGTACCGTCCGACACCTTTTTCGTCGCCGTGGAAGTTCGCACCAGAAAAGCCGGGCAATTCAGCAGCGGCAGGCACGGCGGCACTGGGTGCGTTCGGAGGAGGGCGGCTCGGGATGGGCAGCGCAGCGATTGGGCGGGAGGCTAGACGTTGGGAGTCGTAGAGAGCCGGCCGAGCGGGCCCCAATCGCGAGCACGCCCGTCGCGAGCCGTCCTCCGCTGACTCCGTCGCATGCTCCAGTACCTTTCATTCGCGCTCAGCTGCGTATCAAGCTAGAAGTGCTCCAAGGGCCCATAGCTCAATTGGTTAGAGCCCCCGGCTCATAACCGGGTTGTTCCTGGTTCGAGTCCAGGTGGGCCTACTACGATTTTCCGTGCTCTTGCGCCCTCCGCGAAGGCACGCTAGAGCCCCGCCAGCTTGTTGAAACGGGGAGGAAGTCTTTGCGCGAAGAGCTCGTAGCGCTTGCGAAACTGGCTGAGATGGATGACTCGGCACGGGACATCGACGCCGAGCTGAAGCAGATTCCGCAACGATTGGAAGAGCTCCGGCATAGCGTCCAGATGCTCGAGACCATGCTCTCGCAGGAGCGACAGCAACTCGCCGAGGCCGAGGCTCTCAAAGCGCAGCAGAGCACTGAGCTCAAGGAGCGGGGCGAAGGCCTTCAGCGGGCTCGCAAGAAGATCGCCCAGTCATCTAGCATCCGCGAAGCCGACGCCGCCGAACGAGAGGTGGAAGCCAACCGCCGCGCCATCAAGGAGCGCGAAGACGAGCTTGGTCGGATCGCGCAGGCGATCGAAGCCAAGAAGGCCTCGCTTGCAGAGCGTGAAAAAGACTTCGAGGCGACGAAGAGCTCATTGCTGGCAGACGAAGAGTCTTCGAGAGCCCGCATCGAGGAGCTCGAGGACCAGCGCTCCAAGTTGCTCGACGGTCGCGACGTGCTCGCCGCCAAAGTCTCCAAGACGGTCGTCAAGCGGTACGAACGCCTCAAGTCCGGCATTCCGAACGCGGTCATCATCATCACGGACGTGAACTGCCCGGCCTGCCGCATGGCCTTGCCCGCGCAGCTGACGATTGACCTACGGCGCGCAGACGAGCTTCACCAATGCCCGCACTGCCGTCGGATCATCATTCACAAGAGCGTCCTCGAGGACTGAGCCCGCACAACGGGGCACAGGCGAACACGACGCGGGGTTCCGTCGAACGGCTCGGGATGGGCAGCGCAGCGATTGGGCGGGAGGCGAGACGCACGGAGCCGTAGAGAGACGGCCGAGCGGGCCCCAATCGCGAGCACGCCCGTCGCGAGCCACCCTCCGATCGTCCCGGCGTCTGTTCGAGCGGGCCCCAATCGCGAGCACGCCCGTCGCGAGCCGCCCTCCGATCGTCCCAGCGCCAGCGAAGGCGCTGCCTCGTGCTAAACGATCGAGAGCCAGCTCGCGTCGGGGGTGTTCTTGCCGCGCACTGCGTCGAAATACGCGCTCTGCACCTGCTCGGTGATCGGGCCCCGGGAGCCCTGGCCGATGCTGCGATCGTCGAGCTCGCGCACGGGCGTGACCTCGGCCGCGGTACCGACCATGAAGACCTCGTCGGCAATGTAGAGCTCGTCGCGGGAGATCAGGCGCTCGTGAACGATGAGGCCCAAGTCTCGCATCACACGCATGACCGAGTTGCGGGTGATCCCGCCGAGAATCGATACTCCGAGCGGCGGCGTGGCGATTTCTCCGTCGCGCACCACGAAGATGTTCTCGCCGGAGGCCTCCGACACATAGCCCTGCGAGTCGAGCATGATCGCCTCATCGTAACCAATGGCCTGCACTTCGCGCTTTGCGAGAATCGAGTTGACGTAATGGCCGTTGACCTTGCCCTTGGACATCAGCGCGTTGACGCCCGCCCGCTGGAAGGAGCTCACCTTGGCGCGGATGCCGCGTGTGAGGCCCTCCTCGCCGAGGTAGGCGCCCCAACGCCAGGCGATGATCGAGACACGGGTCGCGTTCGACCTCGCGCCAAGCCCCATTTCGCCGTCTCCCATGAACGCGATTGGCCGCAGGTAACATTCGTCGAGCCCGTTGGTCCGCACGGTTTCTAGGCATGCCTCGACGATCTCTGCTTGGCTGTACGGCATGGGAAGCATGCAGATGTGTGCAGAATCGAACAGGCGGCGAATGTGTTCTTCCAAACGAAAGATCGCGCTTCGCCCGTCTTCTAGCTTGTAACAGCGAATCCCTTCGAAGACGCCCAGCCCATAGTGGAGGGTGTGCGTCAGTACATGGACGTTCGCTTGCTCCCAAGGAATGAGCTTCCCGTCGAGCCAGATCTTGTCCACTTTGTCGACCATCGCTGCTCCTCACACCCCCGCAATCGGGGGCCGCGGGGTTGTAGCATAAATCCGCAATTACCGTGAGTTGACCTGGTTGGGGCCATGGAGTAGAAACGCCGGCGCTTCAGGAGCCTGGATAGCAATGTGCATCCGGGCTCTGCGCGCATTGAGGTTAGGGTGCTCTACTCGTTATTTCACATTTTGCTTCAGCCCGAGGTCAGCGGCGGTCCCGTCGCAGCGCCAACGGGCGGAGGCGGGCCAGCGCCGGGTCCCATGGGCTGCGGCGGAGGCGGAACCGAACAAATCGGTCTGCTTCTTCTGATGTTCGCGGTGCTCTACTTTCTGATGATCCGACCGCAGCAGAAGCGCGCCAAGCAACACGAAGCCATGATGGGAGCCCTCAAGAAGGGCGACGTCGTTCGCACGAACGGCGGAATCCTCGGCGAGATCACTGCCCTCGATGAGCGAGACGTGACGATCGAGGTCGCGGACCGCACGCGCATCAAGGTGTTGCGGAGCCACATTGCTGGGTTGGACCAAACCCCCGAACAAAAAAGCTGAGCTTACAGGCGAGGATCATGGATCGAGGCTGGTATTTTCGTTTGGCAATCGTCGTCGGCTCGTCCGTCCTGGGGTTTCTCGCCCTCTGGCCGAGTGTGGATCGATGGGTGCCATGCCCCGACATCGTCAAAGAGACCTTCGAGAATCAGATCAACCCAGGCCTCGACATCAAGGGCGGCCTCCGGCTGATGTATGAGGTCGAAGTCGACGAATACATTCGCGACCGCCGAGACCGGATCGCCGAGCAGGTGCAGCGTCAATGCGGCGTCTTGATTGGCATCGTTCCCGAGGAGGAAGTCGACGACATCGACAAGGCCACGCTTGCTGCGATTCAGCAACGTTGCAAGGTCGAGCGTGTCGACAAGGACGACGACTCGGTGCGGGCGGTTCGCATCACGTTTTCCAACCAAGAAGATGCCCAGAAGCTCACAAAGACTTGGGTGAAGGACTACTTCAGTGACCTTCGCGTCGCGAGCGGCGTGGGCGACCTCGTCGTCGATCTTCACATGCGCGAGGAGCAGCTCACCAACATGCGCGAAACGGCCGTGAGGCAGTCCGAGCGCACCATCACCAACCGAATCGACAGTCTCGGTGTTCTAGAGCCGACCGTCATCGCCCGGCCGAACGACGGCGACATCATCATCGAGATCCCCGGCGCACAGGAAAGCTCCTTCGAGCGCATCAAGTCGATCATCAGCCGCACCGCCCAGCTGCAGTTCCAAATCGTCGACGACGAGTCCGATTCGCGCGCGATGTACACGGCGCCGCCCGAGGGCGTGTTCCTGAACGCCGACTCCCAGACTTTCGCGGAGGCCTTCGGCGCGGACGCTCGGGACCGCCTGCGCGACTACATCGCGACCCTTGCGGTACCCGACGACCACGAGCTCGTCATCGGCCGTCAGGAACCGGACCCCGAACGCGGAGGCGAGGGCTGGCGCACCTATTACCTGTACCGGGTCGCCGAGGTCACGGGCGAGGATCTCGACGATGCTTCCGTCGGCTTCGACCCGCAGAGCGGTAGCCCCGAGGTCGACTTCACCATGAACACGCGCGGCGCCTCACGGATGAGCGATCTCACCGGCCGTAGCATCGGCAAACGCATGGCCATCGTTCTCGACGACCGGGTGGAATCCGCGCCCGTCATTCAGGGCCAGATCGGCGCGCGCGGCCGCATCACGCTAGGCGCCTACCTCGATCGGAATACGCTGCTCCAAGAAGCCAAGGACTTGGTCGTCGTGCTCCAGGCCGGCGCGCTTCCCGCTCCGCTTCGGCCTGCCAACGAGCAGCTCATCGGTCCCACGCTGGGTCAGGACTCGGTGCAAAAAGGCGCAATCGCGGCGCTGGTGGGCATCCTTCTCGTCCTCGTGTTCATGGCTGCATATTACCAGGTCGGAGGCCTCGTCGCGGATGCGATGGTGCTCCTCAACTTGCAGCTTCTGCTCGGCACCATGTCCGGCATCGGAGCGACACTCACGCTGCCCGGTATCGCCGCCATCGCACTCACCGTCGGTATGGCGGTCGACGCGAACGTCCTCATCACGGAGCGTATCCGCGAAGAGCTGAGGCTAGGCAAGTCTCCGCGCTCTGCAGTCGAGCAGGGGTATGCCAGGGCGTACTCGGCGGTCTTCGACAGCCAGCTCACGACCGCGATTGCAGGCATAGTCCTTTGGCAGTTCGGCACCGGTCCGATCAAGGGCTTCGCCACCATGCTGTTGATCGGGATCGGCACCTCGCTATTCACGGGCACGTTCTGCTCGAAGGTGCTTTTTGATTGGCTGGTGCGCGGTGCGCGCGTGCAGCGACTGCGGGTGGGCTGACATGGAATTCATCAAACCCGGCAGCTATTTCGACTTCATGAAGTACCGCGGGCCGGTCATCACGGTCCTCGCTCTGATGGCCACTCTGAGCCTCGTTTCGCTCTTCTACCCGGGGCCCAACTACGGCATCGATTTCGCCGGCGGAACCGAGGTTCAGCTCGCCTTCCGTGGCGACACGACGCCAAACGAAGTTCGCAAAGCGCTCGAGGATTCGGGCTACTCCCGCCCGGACGTGATCAGCGTCGAGGGCAGCCCGAACGAGTACATCATTCGGGTCCAAGAAGTGTCCTCGTTGGCGGAAGAGCAGATCGACGAGATTCGCCGGTCGGCAGCGGCACTGCTCGGCGAAGACACGATCAACGAGATGAAGGTTTCGCCGGGCGGGGACAAGATCACGCTTCGTGTCTCGGGCCCGGTCCACGAGCAGCAACTTCAGGAGGCGCTCGAAGCGGGCGGCGCGCGCGTGCGCTCCATCAATTTGCTGGCGGGCAGCCGTGACACTCGATACGAGGCGTACCTCGTTGGAGTCGCCGACGAGCTGGCGGCCCAGCTTCGAGAGAAGTTCGGAGACCGCGCGCCCGAAGGTGCGCTCCGTGTCGAGTGGGTCGGGCCCAAGGCAGGCCAGCAGCTGCGCGACGCGGCGATCCAATCCTTGCTCTACGCGATCGCATTCATCATGCTCTACGTGGCGTTTCGCTTCGACCTGAGGTTCGCGCCCGGTGGCGTGATCGCGATGCTTCACGACGCGCTCATCACGCTCGGCATCTACGTCCTCCTGCAAAAGGAAGTGAACCTCACGACCGTTGCCGCGCTTCTGACGATCATGGGCTATTCGATCAACGACACGATCGTTGTTTTCGATCGAATCCGCGAGAACATGGTTCGCGTTCGTGACAAGAGCCTACGCGAGCTGATCAACGTCAGCACCTCGCAGACGCTTTCGAGAACGATCATCACGTCGTTCACGACGGTCTTGTCCGTTGCCGCGTTCTTCTTCCTCGGCACAGGTGTCATCGCCGACATCGCCTTCGCGCTGGGGGTCGGCATCACGATCGGCACCATATCCTCGATCTTCGTGGCCGCGCCCATCACCGAATTGATGGACCGGCGCTTCTTCAATCGCTCGCGGAGCTAGTCCGATGAACCGGTACAGCGTGCGGCCATCCGATGAGCGGGCGGCGGGCATGCTTGCCGAGGCCTCGGGGCTCGGGCTCAGTGCGGCCCAGGTGCTTCTGCACCGGGGCATTCGCGAAGTGGAGCACGCTCGGACGTTTCTCGGCGCGACGCTCCGCGGTTTGAGCGCTCCGGGCCCCATGGCCGATCGCTCGCACGCGGCCGAGCGCATCGCCCGCGCGATTGGCGCCGGGGAGCGCATCGTCGTTTTCGGTGACTACGACGTCGATGGGACCACCTCGGCGGTGATTCTCAGCGAGGTGATCAGCGCGCTCGGCGGAGAGGTGCGCACGCTGATCGCGAATCGCTTCCAAGGGGGATACGGTCTCAGCGAGCTGGCCCTCGACCGCTGTCTCGAGGAGGCTCCGGACCTTCTCGTCAC
Organism: uncultured delta proteobacterium; assembly: GCA_963786865.1. Classification (GTDB taxonomy): domain Bacteria; phylum Myxococcota_A; class Polyangia; order Polyangiales; family Houyiibacteriaceae; genus SG8-38. The sequence goes on from CAWBAV010000006.1 coordinate 444,820, forward strand.
CTGCGACTGCGGCTCGAGCGACCACGAGCGCATCGTTCGAGCGACCACGAGCGGCGTCGACGTGATCGTCGTCGACCACCATCTGGTTCCCGAGGATCCTCTACCGGCGTTCGCGTTCCTCAACCCGAACCGCCCGGACTGTGGATTCGCATACAAGGGCCTTTGCAGTGCCGGTCTCGCTTTTTCCCTCGGAGCGGCGCTGCGCGCGGAGATGAAAGCGGATCTCGACCTGCGCGCCTGGCTCGACCTAGTTGCGATCGGAACGATTGCCGACCTTGCACCCTTGACTGGGGACAACCGCCGCTTGGTTCGTGCGGGCTTGAAGTCGATCGGCTCGACGACGAGTAGGCCCGCCCTCCGGGCGCTGAGAATGGCGGCGAAGATTCCGGAATCCGCTGAGCTCACTGCGCGCGACGTCGCCTTTCGCTTCTCGCCGCGCCTCAACGCCCCAGGTCGACTCGGGGTAGCTGACCTCACGCTTCGCTTTCTCAGCGCCAAGACGCCCAAGGAGGCCTGGGCGCTGCTGGCGGAGGTCGAGGCGCAGAACGACGAGCGCAAGGCCCTTGCCGATCGGGCCACTCAGGAAGCGCACGCCCAGGTGCGAGAGGTCTACGGTGACAGGTCGGAAGGCGGCCTGGTGGTCGCGAGCGAGTCCTGGCATCGGGGAGTCGTCGGAATCGTCGCTGCCCGACTCGTGGACGCGTTTGGCGTGCCCGTTGCAGTGATCTCGTTCGACGGAGAGCAAGGGCACGGAAGCGTTCGCACCACCGAGGACTTCGACGTGTATCAGGCGCTTTCACGATGCGCATCGGATCTGAGCGCGTGGGGCGGCCATCGGGCAGCGGCGGGCCTCTCTTTGCGGAGACGCGCCCTCGAGTCTTTTCGCGCCGCGTTCCTTGCGGCAACCGAGGGCGCTCGTTCCGGCCAATTCGGGTCGCGTGAGGTCGACGTGGCGCTCGGAGGAGCGTTTCGAGCTCCCTCAGTCGAGGACCTGCAGCGCCTCGGGCCGTTTGGCGAGGGCTACCCGGCGCCGACGTTCCTGGTCGATGCGTATGTCGTCGAGGCAACCGGCGTGGGGGAAGGGCGCACGCACGGCAAGCTCAAGCTTCGTATCGGTCAGGAGGCCGTGCGAGCGTTCGCCCCAGCAATGTTCTCCCGGGTCGAAGGACGAGATCAGCTCCGACTCGTCGGCGAGTTTCAACCCGATCATTGGATGGGCGGTCGATCGGTCGAGCTACTCGTCCAGGATGTCCTCGACTAGCGTCCGGTCCACTGCGGTTCGCGCTTCTGAAAGAACGCAGCCAGACCTTCCTTGGCATCTTCGCTTCCGAGCACTGCGTAGAGCTGCTCACGGAGGTAGGGCAGTGCGTCCTCCAACGGCATTCTGCGCTGCTCGTTGTAGGCGTTGAGCCCCATCCGCATCGCGTTGGGCGACTGCTTGGCGAGCTGGCCGGCGAGCTCCGCGACGCGAGCGTCGAGCGCGTCGTCTGGGACTACTTCACTGAGCAAGCCGATCTCCTTGGCTTTTCGTGCGCTGATCTTCTCCCCCAAAAGCATGAGCGCGAGTAGGTCACGCGGATGAATCACCCGCTGCAGAACCGCCATGATCATCATGGGAAACAAGCCCCGCTTGATTTCCGGCGTTCCGAGGATCGCGCTTTCGCAGGCGATGGCGAAGTGACAGCAGGCGACGATGCCCATGGCGCCGCCCATCACATATCCTGGGATGCGGGCGACGACAGGTTTCTGCAGCGTGTCGAAGCGAAGCAACAGGTCGTCGAACTCACCCTTTTTTTCCAGCTTTCCGCGCTCGGCGCTCATTCCCTTGAGGTCCGCGCCGGCGCTGAACGAGTTTCCTGCCCCCGTCAGGACGATGACCCGTACGTCGTCCGCGGCCTCTGCGTCGTCGAGCGCGTAGAGCAGCTCGTTGACCAAATCCTGGCTGAGGGGGTTCTTCTTTTCCGGATTGTTGAAGGTCAGGGTGACGATGTGCCCGTCCTGCTCCACGAGCAGTGATTGATAGTCGCGGTCCTGCATCCGCGGAGTTTTGGGCGGCGGTTCCTCGAATTCAAGGCAAATGATTCCCCGAATAACATCGCATGGTTGCCGCGGTTTCGGACTGCGTGTAATGTGAGCGGAGGCACGGTCGGAGGGGGATTTGAGCCTGGAACGGATCGCGTATGTGCTTGCGTTGCTGGCGGTGATTTCACTGTCCGTCTCTCCGAGCTACGTCCGGGCGCAGTCCGATGCAGCTCAGGCCACGGATGTCGAAGCGACACCCAAGGGCACGATCGGCTTGGGCCTGGTCGGCGCCGAGCTCGGCCTCATCATTCCCTCCGTCTCTGGGCTGAACGAGCCCTGGTCGCTCGCGGTATTTCCAACCGTGGGCGCCGCGGGCGGCGCGCTTGCCGGCTACTTCGCCCTCGACAAACCAAATCGTGAAAAGGGTTCCGTCGCCGCGCTCGTCGTCGGTTTGGCAGGTGTGCTTCCAGCCATCCTCGTCACCGTGAAGGGCGTTCGCGCGGAGCGGCAAAGTCGTTGGGATCCTCAACCGCAGATACAATTACGAAGTGAAAAGGAGCAGCGCGCCTTCGAGACAGCCGAAGCGGGGCCCGGGCTCCTTCGACGCTCCCGTTCCGGACTCCGCGTTGCCATGCCCTCCGTATCCGTTTCTAGGCGCGCCCCGCAGAGTAGGGAAACGGCCACAATGGGCCGCCTCCGGGATCGAACCGAGATGAGCCTTTCCCTGGCCTCGGGCGTGTTCTAGCGTCTCCGCATGATCTCCTCGAAGGTGCGACGGACCGTGCGGGAGCGCGAGCTGCTGCAGGTCGGTGACCACGTTCTGGTCGCATGCTCCGGCGGCCCCGATTCGACGGCGCTCCTGCACGTGCTCCACCAGCTCCGACGAGAGCTCGGGATCACGCTCTCGGCAAGCTCGATCGACCATGCGCTTCGTCCCGAATCGGCTTCGGAGGTCGACCGCGTCGGAGCCTTCGCTCAGGAGCTGGGAGTTCCCTTCTATCCATCGCGCGTCGAAGTGACCGGGCGAGGCACTTCGATTCAAGCCGAGGCGCGACTGCTTCGCTACGAGGCGCTCAGACAGATCGCGGCGTCGCGCGGCGCATCGATCATCGCGGTGGGCCACACCAGGGACGATCAGGCGGAAACGGTCTTGGCGCGTATGCTCAGGGGTGCAGGCCTTCGTGGGCTCAGCGGAATCGAGCCCCGGAGAGCCGATGGCGTCGTCCGGCCGCTCCTGGACTGCGGACGTTCCGAGGTCCGCGCCTATGCCCTCGAGCATGCGCTCCCATTCGTCGACGACCCGTCGAATCACCAGCGCGCCTTCGAGCGCGTCCGAATCCGTCACGAGGTGCTCCCGGCGCTCCTCCGAGAGGATCCGCGAATCGTCGAGCATCTGAGCGCGCTGAGGGACGAGGCTGCGGAGGTCAATGCGTACCTCGATGGACAGCTTCCCGAGCTGCCTCCGATCGGCGAGCGCTTCATCCCTGCCGACGCGCTCGCGGCGCTCGCACCTCCGCTTCGAATTCGCTGGCTTCGCGCCTGGATCTCGAGGGAAACCGGCCTGAGCAGCAGTCGCAGCCATTTGACCGAGCTCGGCCGACTACTTACGGCCGGAGGGGAGGTCCTGCTAGGATCGGGGTGGTCGGTCTGTCGCCGCAGCGGCGGGCTTTCGTTGGAATATCGTGAGCATCGTAGAACACGTAGCAATCGTTCCTGAGCTTCCGGCGGGTCGATGGTTGCCAATCGGCCTCCGCGGCCTCACAAAGATGGAAGGGGCCGTGGCTCCACGCTAGTCCGAAAGCTCGGCCCCGCGTCCCGCCTTATCATATGAAGCAAAGCCAAAAAACACTGCTCTTCTGGGTCCTCGTGATCCTGATGTGTATCGTGATCTTCAATTTCGTCGCGCGTGAGGAGCAGCCAAGGAGCGTTCCGTTCAGCGAGTTCGTCACCGACGTTTCGGGTGGCAAAGTTCAGAAGGTCAAGATTCGCCCTCAGGACAACAGCGGCGAGTACACCTATTGGCTCAAGTCAGTCGATGAAAGCGCAGAGCAAGGCCAGCGCGGTGCACGCAACGAGAAGGTCACCGTGGGCATCATGGGCGAGCAGATCAACCAGCAGCTGCTCGATAACGAGGTGAGCGTCGAGTACCTGCCCGAAGATCAGAACAGCCTCTGGACGAGCATTCTCGTGACCTGGCTTCCGATGATTTTCCTCGTGGGCATCCTTCTCTTCTTCATGCGTCAGCTTCAGGCCTCCGGCGGCAAGGCGATGAGCTTCGGCAAGTCGCGCGCCCGTCTGCTCAACGAATCACAGAACAAAGTCACCTTCAAAGACGTTGCTGGCATCGACGAGGCCAAGGACGACTGTGAAGAGATCATCGCCTTCCTCAAAGACCCGAAGAAGTTTCAGCGCCTCGGCGGCCGAATCCCCAAGGGCGTCTTGCTCATGGGCGCGCCGGGCACTGGCAAGACGCTTCTCGCACGCGCGATCGCTGGCGAGGCCGGCGTGCCGTTTTTCAGCATCTCAGGCTCGGACTTCGTCGAGATGTTCGTCGGTGTTGGCGCCTCCCGGGTTCGTGACCTCTTCGAGCAGGGCAAGAAGCATGCGCCCTGCATCATCTTCATCGACGAGATCGACGCCGTCGGGCGCCATCGCGGCTCAGGTCTCGGTGGCGGACACGACGAGCGCGAACAAACGCTCAACCAGCTCCTGGTCGAGATGGACGGCTTCGAGTCGAGCGAAGGTGTCATCATCATTGCGGCGACGAACCGCCCCGACGTCCTCGATCCGGCCATTCTTCGGCCCGGTCGCTTCGATCGCCGAATCATCGTTCCGCGTCCCGACTTGAATGGCCGCCAGGGAATCCTCGCGGTGCACACTCGGCGCGTTCCGCTCGGGGATGACGTGCAGCTTCAGATCATCGCCCGGGGCACGCCCGGCTTCTCTGGCGCCGACCTCGAGAATCTCGTCAACGAGGCCGCGCTCCTGGCTGCCCGCCAAGACAAAGAGCTCGTTTCGATGGCTGATTTCGAGATGGCCAAGGACAAGGTCATGATGGGCTCGGAGCGCCGCTCGATGGTGATCAGCGAGCACGAGCGAAAGACGACGGCGTACCACGAAGCGGGTCACACACTCGTCGCCTGGATGCTTCCGAACCACGACCCGATTCACAAGGTCACGATCATCCCGCGCGGTCCCGCACTGGGCCTCACGATGGCCTTGCCCGAAGAAGACCGCCAGAGCTACAGCGCCGAATGGATACGCGACCGCATCGCCATGGCGCTCGGCGGGCGTCTCGCGGAGGAGGTCGTGTTCGGACAGCTCACCACCGGCGCTTCGGACGACTTCAAGAAGGCCACCCAGCTCGCGCGCTCGATGGTGACCGAATGGGGCATGAGCACGAGTCTCGGTCCTCTCTCGTACGTCGAGAAAGAGGAGACGGGCTTTCTCGGCCAGTCTTATCACAAGGACTATTCCGAGGAGACCGCCAAAGAGATCGACGACGAGGTTCGCCGAATCATCCACACGCAGTACGAGCGCGCCAAGGTGGTCATCGAAGCGCATCGGCCGGAGCTCGATGCAATCGCGGAGGCCTTGCTGGAGCGTGAGACGCTCGGGCGCGAGGAGATCGAAGCGATCATGTCCGGCAACGAATTGCCGCCACCGGTCGTCGTAAGTGTTCCCACGTACGCGGAAAAGCGGCGCGAGAGCGAAGAGAAGCGAAAGGGCGCCATCTTTCAGCCCCGTCCGCGAGAGGTTCCCAGCGCAGGCTAGGTGACGGAGGTCGCAATGCCCGAGCTGTGGGGCGTCATCAATGTGACGCCAGATTCGTTCAGCGACGGCGGGAGGTACTCAAGCCCCCGAGCCGCCATCGCCCAGGGGCGCCAGCTGCTCGAGGACGGTGCTCACGTTCTGGACGTCGGGGGCGAGTCCTCGCGACCCGCAGGACGCACGTACGGCAAGGGTTTCGAGCAGGTGCCCGTGAGCGAAGAGATCAGGCGCGTGGTGCCTGTGATCGACGTCCTCGCCAATGAGCTGGGGGCGCGAATTTCGGTCGATACGGCCAAGGCCGAGGTCGCAGCGGCGGCCCTAGCGGCAGGTGCACGCATCGTGAATGACGTTCGCTGTGCAGAGGACCCCCGGCTTGCGGAAGCGGCCGGCGCGGCCGGCGCCGAGTACGTGATCATGCACAACCGAGGCCGGGGTGAGCTGCGCTCGCCGAACACCGACTATGAGAACCTGGTCGACGAGGTGCTCGACGAGCTCTTGGCCGGAGCTGAACGCGTGGAGCGTGCAGGGGTCCCGAGAGCGTCCATCTGGCTCGATCCCGGGCTGGGATTTGCCAAGACGGCCCACCAGTCCGCGATGCTACTAAGTTCTCTTGGGCGTTTTCGAAAGACCGGATACCGTGTACTTGTGGGGCCTTCGCGGAAATCCTTCATCGCCGAGCTTGCGCCGAATTCCGGCGGTGAGCTCCCGCGGCCCGACGATCGGCTGGGGGGTACCGCCGCCGCGGTCGCGATCTGCGCGACTGCCGGAGTCGATGCCGTGCGCGTGCACGACGTGCGCGTGATGAGTCAACTCGTTCGTTTCTCCGAGACGTTGCAGACACTTCGAGGTGGAGCGCCATGATCGAGGTGCTCACCGACCTAAGCGGTGGTCTCTTCGGGTTCTTCCGCCGAAATCCGTGGGACGTTCTCCACGACTGCTTCGACATCGGGATCGTCGCGGTGCTGATCTACTGGGCGCTCGTCATCTTGCGGGGCACCCGAGCGATGCAGGTTGCCATCGGCCTCTGTCTCGTCTTCGTTGGCTACCTATTCGCGCGTCGCATCGGGCTGGTGACCGTCACCACGATCCTGGATTCGGTGCTCGCCTATCTCGCGGTCATCGTGGTGATCATCTTCCAATCGGACATTCGACGCGCCTTGGCGCGCATGGGCCGCAGACCATTGCTTCGTGGGCAGCGCACAGCCAAGGAAACCCAAACGATCGAGGAAGTGATCAAGGCCGCCGGCACCCTTGCGCAGAAACGCATTGGCGCCTTGGTCGCATTCGAGCGCAGCGCCGCGCTGGATGAGTTCATCGAACGCGGGACCGAGGTCGATGCCGCGGTGAGCAAAGAGCTCCTGCACAGCATTTTCGTGCCGAGCTTCGAGAACCCGATGCACGACGGTGCCGTCGTCGTGCGCGAAGGGCGCATTTGGCAAGCCGGCGTCTTCTTGCCCATGGCAGGTACGGCCGGCGGCGACCGCTCGTTGGGCGCACGCCATCGAGCCGGCATCGGAATCACCGAGGAGACCGACGCGGTCGTGGTCGTAGTCAGCGAAGAACGAGGTGCGATCTCGCTCTGTTTCGACGGGAACATCGTTCGCAACCTGGACGTCGCGTCCCTCCGCGATGCGCTCTATGGGCTCTTCTACGCGCCGAAGCGAAATCGCCGCAAATCGATTGACCGGCGCAGCACGATGGCGCCTCCAGAGCCAAGCCGTTCCCAGAATCCAGAAGCCGTGATCAACGTCAAGAAGGCCGAGGAGAGCTCGTGAGCGGTTTCGTCGACGCGCTCAACGCCATTCGGCTCCTCTTCACGGCGAACCTCGGGCTGAAAGCCAGCGCGCTCGGCATCGCCATTCTCATGTTCTCGCTGGTGCACGGCGCAGAAGACATGGAGCGCAACGTGTACGTCGACGTCGTGGTTCAACCGCCGCCTGATGCGAAAGACATGATTCTCGTGACGGAGGTTCCGGATCGAGTGCGCGTGCGGCTCAAGGGTAGTCGTGCGCGGCTGAATGCGATCAGGCAGGAGAACCTGCCTCCGGTCGACGTGGAGCTCAAGACTAGGGAGGAACCCCAGTACTACTTCGAAAAAGAGGTATTCGATCTTCCGACCGGCGTCACCGTGCTGGGGGTGGTTCCGCCCTCGTTGGTGTTCAAATGGGTTCCGCGTGCCGTCCGTGATCTTCCGGTGGAGGTGTTCCTGGACGGAGAGCTTCGCGCCGGGCTCGAGTGGGCGAGCAAGCCCGAGGTGTTTCCAGAAACCATCGTCGTCGAAGGGCCGCGAGACGTGGTCAACTCGATGCGAACGGTGCGTTCGATGGATCTGGATGTCGAGGCCCTCGAAGAGGGCATCGTCCACCGCGAAATTCCTTTGGTAGGGGCGCCGGCCTATACGAGCTTCGAACCAGTGACGGTTCTCGTCACGTTGCGCGTCCAGCAGAAGACGAAGGAACGAGTGCTTTCGCCACTGAGGGTCGATGCGGAGGGCGTCGTGCCTCGTTCCTTGCGCCCCCAGGCGGTCAGTGTCCGCGTGCGCGGCCCCGAGCCGCTAGTCGATCAGCTGAACCCCGCATCCGTGCTCGCGATCGCCACGGTCATCGCCGCGCCCGACGACAAGGGCACTCGGTCGGTGCCAGTGGAGCTCCGAGGCTTGCCGGATGGGGTCGAAGTGCTCGAAGTCGTGCCGGCCACCGTCACCGTCGTCCTTGGTCACTCCGCTAGCGAGCGACCTTGAACTCTTCCGTGGCTTGCTCGGCGATGCCGTTTGCCATGCTCGTGATGCGGTCCTGCTCAGGGCCCTCGATCATGACCCGAAGCTTCGGCTCGGTGCCACTCCAGCGCACGAGGACACGCCCGTTTCTTCCGAGTGATTTCTCCACGCGCGCAATCGCGCGGCTCGTCTTTGGCATCTCCGTGAGGGGCCTCCGGTCTGGCAGAGTGACGTTGACCAATACCTGCGGCACGCGAGACATCGCTTCGGAGGCGAGCTCGGAGAGTGGGCGTCCTTCTCGCAGCACGATGGCCAGGACCTGCATTGCCGCCACCAGGCCATCACCCGTCGTTGCGTGATCCAAGAAGATCAGGTGCCCCGATTGTTCGCCGCCGAAATTGAGGCCGCGTTTGCGCATCGCTTCGACCACGTAACGGTCGCCTACGTCGCAACGCAGGAGCTTTCCCTTGTCGGCTTCGATCGCGCGCTCGAGGCCGAGGTTACTCATGACGGTGGCAGCCAACGTGCGACGACGAAGGCGACCCGCGCGAAGCATGCGCGTCGCGCACAATGCCATGATGGCGTCGCCGTCGATCTGGTTGCCCTTCTCGTCGACCATGATGATGCGGTCCGCATCTCCGTCTAGGGCGATTCCGATGTCCGCTCCGCGTCTACGGACCTCGCGTGCGCAGGCATCTGGATGCAAGGCACCAACCTTGTGATTGATGTTCTTGCCGTTTGGTCGGACCCCAATCGTATGCGTCGTGGCGCCCAGCTCGGAAAAGACGAGCGGCGCCGTTCGGTACGCGGCCCCGTGCGCGGCATCGACCACGATCTGGACCCCTTCGAGGGTGAGCTCGTTTGGAAACGACGCCTTGACGAACGCGACGTAGCGTCCCGGCGCATCGTCCAAGCGCTCAGCGCGCCCTACGCGGGTTCCCGTCGGGCGCTTCTCGTCGAGATCAGAGCCGAAGATCAGGGTCTCGATCTCTTTTTCCACCTCGTCGGGAAGCTTGAAACCATCGGATCCGAAAATCTTGATGCCGTTGTCTTGATACGGATTGTGCGAGGCGCTGATCACGACTCCGGCGTCTGCGCGCATGCTCGTCGTGAGGTGTGCGATGGCGGGCGTCGGAAGCGGCCCCGAGAGGAGCACCTCTCCACCAAGGGCGCAGATCCCAGAGGCCACGGCGGTCTCGAAGAGGTATCCCGAGAGGCGCGTGTCCTTGCCAACCACGATCCTCGGCACGTGCTTCACGCGTTTTCCGGCTTGGTACGCGATTGCCGCACCGATGCGGAACGCGACCTCCGGCGTCATGTCGCCGCGGTTGGCTAAGCCGCGAATTCCGTCGGTTCCGAATAGATTGCGGCTCATGGTCGATTCAAGGCTCCCACGTGACGTCGATACTCCAGTTCGACGGCGGAGCAAATGTCCCCGTCGTCACGAAGTTTAGTGGCCAAAGGGCTTCGATCAAAAATCCAGGACGCTGGGCCTGGGCCGTGGTGTTGGGACCGCCTTCATTGCGCCGCGCGACGAACTGCCCTTCGACGTAAAGCCCTCGGATCGGAACGTTGTCGGGAAGCACGCTATTCACGTTGAATCCGACCTGAACCGCCGTGTCGCTCGCGACGTCGTCCGCGGCTGCTTGCCCCTGCGTGATCCCGAACGTCGGCGCGAGCCCGCCGAACTGGGATTGCAAGGATGCCGAGAAGAGGCCTGCGGCCACGCCAGTGAGGAAGTTCGTCGTTTCCTGTGATGCCTGCGCGGTGGAGGTGTTGACGCCGCGTTGTTGCCGTGTGGTGCCTGTGACCAAGAGCGCGATGACTTGGGCTTCGCTCGTAGTGGGAATGCTCGACGTGAACTCGATGGTCGGGTCGCTCAGGCGGCCAGATACGACCACTGTCACCGTGTCGTTGCTTCCCCTGAGAGTGTGCCGCGCGACCAAGTCTACCTTCGCGTCCATCTCGGGCCCGCCATCGAAAATCATGCTGCCAGAGCGTACCTCGAAGCGCTTGCCGAAGACGCGAAAGTTACCGCGGTGCAGATTCACGGTGCCGGCAACCGCGACTTCGTCGGTCAGGATCGTCTTCAGGTGGGCACTCGCTTCGACGAAGAACCCCTGGTCTTTGCTGCGAATGATCAACTTGTCGTCGGAGATGATGCTCAGCTCGACGCGATATGCTTCTGCTCGTCGAACCGGTTCCTCGGTTTCTCCGACGAAGAACACGTCGGGATGGCGTTCGAGATCGAGCGGCGTGGCCGTGTTTTCCGGGATGTCAATTTCCAACTTGCGGAGCCGGACTTCCCCAATCAGCGCATCGTCTTCGAACTGCGCCCGAAGCCGGCCATCGCCTTCCACACGAGCCAATATTGAGCCCTCCTGACGTAGCGGAAAGCTCGTCGTATGAACGTCGAAGTCGAGCTTGTTGAGCTTGAACCGCTCGAAGCCGACTCTCCCATCGACTTTTGCTCGGCCGCCAGTATCGGTCGCGGTGAGGTTGCTGATCATCACGCCGTCCTCGTCGAAGATCGCACGACCCGTCACGTCCTCGAGAGTTTGCCCGACGCTCCGAAGGTCGACTCGCCCGTCCGAGAGGTCGACGCTTCCTACCAAGCGCGGATCCTGCACGCGGCCTTGCGCCGTGACGCTTCCCTGGAGGATTCCTTCCACGTTGACGACGCCCGCCATCCAAGCGAGGACGGCCTGAAGCGGCATCCGGTCGAAGTTCGCCGTCGCCTCGATCTCGCCCCGATCGGCCAGAGCGGGAATCGGAGTCTGGCTGTCCCAGCGCAATGGTACGCTTGCCAAGATCTCCGTCGATCCGCCGTTCCACCACTGCATATCGAGGTCGAGTTCTCCGAGACCGTCCTCGTACCCACCCGAGATACGAGCGCTCGCCGGAGGTGTTTCTACGATCGTGTTGACCGTTCCGGTCCGACGTGCCGGTTCGAGTCTTCGTGCGCGGAGGTCGTCCGTCTTCAAAGACAAAGAGAGCTTCGGGTCCTCGCCGAACAAGTCTCTTGCCTTGAGCTGTGCCGATAGAACCCCGGCTGCGTATCGGCAGAGGTACGGCAGGTTCTCGGTGGGTGCGTCGTATAAGTCGGCACTGATCTGCGTCACAGGCCAGGAGGGGATCTCGGCCTTGCCAAGCCAGTCCCCTAACGGTGTCTCGATGGATGCCTGCAAATCGAGCACTTGCTGCTCGCCCACCACACCTTCCATCGAGACTTTGGTGACGCCCTCGTTCAGCTGGGCTCGCAGCGTTGCGCGGGGGTAGGCGTCGCCACCGCAGAGCCCTTCGGCGGAGTCAGCCATCCAATCCAAGCTCGAATGAAAGTCGCCACGTGTCTTGAAGGCGCCGCCTGCGAGCGTGAAGCTCGCGGCGACTCGCAAGCGGTCGGTGTCCGGAATCACCTTCTTGCTCAGCTTCTCGGGAAACGCACTCAGACGACGTGGCGGAACGCGCACTGAAATACGCCATGGGGAGGTGGCGAGCGCTTCCACGGCCTCGCTTGGCGCTCGAGCCAAGTGCACCAAGTCGACCAGCAAGCTGCCTTCACTCTCGACGAGCTCGCCGTTGTCGTCCGCCATGCGAACCTGGGCGAGTAGTGCTCCGTACTCGTATCGGAAGTCCGACGCGAGGTCCACTGGGCCCCAGCCGTCGATGCTCAGGTTCGGAACGTGGATGTCTCCTTCGAACGAAGATGCGTCGATGGGTCCGGAGAACCGAATACTGGCATCCGCATACCCTTCCACGTTGGGCATCTTCTCCTCGAGCAGCAACTCGAGCAATCTGAGGTCCATCGCAGCCGTGCTCAGCGTCGTCTCGTACACCCCTTCGCGCAGCGACTGCAGGATACCCTTGGGCAACGGCTCGACGAACCCCGTCGTGCTCAACGTGAAATTGCCGCGGCCGCCGAAGTTTACCTGGGCGTCGGCGTCGAGCACTCCCTCTTCGAGGTGAATTAGGTACGCTGCATCGACAGGCGCGACATCCCAGAGGTCGGCCTCGGTCAAAGTGCCCTCGGCCACGATCGTCGGGTCCTCGTCGAGATCACCACGAAACTCGAAGTGGAGGTCGACTCTTCCTGCGACATCGGGCGCCCGTGACGGGTAGAGGATCCGCAATACGGCAAGGTCGAAGTCCTCGAGGTCCGCGCGAATGTCATCCGGTCCGTCGAAGAGCCATACGCCCTGAGCCTCGAGCCGCTGTGATCCCTTGCCCATCAGGATTCGATCGAAGGAGATCCCCTTGTCCGTGTCCAAGGCCGCGTTCTTCACGGAGCCTCGCCACGACAAGTCGCCTACGGCGAGCTCGACCGTGTCCACGTCAAGTCGATACACGTTGCCGGTGACCTCGACGCGAGCGTCAAACGACGCGTGCCGGTCGCCCTGCGCGTCGAACTCGCCCTCCGCGGTATATCGTTCCGGACCACCCTTGATCGTCGCCGTTCCGGTGCCGAGCGGATATCCCGCCACGCGCACGGCGGCTCCATCCAGCTCGAGGTCGAGCTTGGGCTTCGCCGGGTCGCCCCAGACGCGACCTTTCAGAATCAAGAAGTGTGCGCTTAGCGCGCCGTAGTCGAAGTCGTCGAATCGGACGGAGCCCTTCGTTTCGAAATCGCCACCCACCGCTTGTCGAATGTGAAGGTCGAACTCGGCACCGCCCGCCACGTCCGGCGCGAACTTCTGGAAGTTGGGGTCTGCGCTCACTTCGGGGACATATCCGCGCGCATGAATTTCGGAGACGCCCCTGTACTCGACGTGCCCACTGAGCATGAGGTCCCCGCCTGCGTACTCGCTTCGCACCGAGTCGACGTCGATGCCGTCGCTACGCGTTCTCACCTTTGCGACGAACGGGGGAACGTTGAACTCTCCGTACTCGAAACCATCGGCTTCGACCGCGATGCCGAGCACGTCTTCGTTCGCGGGGTCGCTGACGATCTCCAGCTTTCCGCCGACTTCGACGTCGGGCGCGCCCCCAATCACCGCGGCTAGCTTTGCCCGCGAGCTGGAGATCGCGATCCGCGTGGCGCCTTCGCTGGGCAGCTCACCGTTGATCCGCGCGCGTCCCCCGGCCGTGTCCAGATCGGCTCGCAGGCGATAGTCGCCCGCCGGCCCCCAGAGACGGACCCATCCGGTAGCCTCCCCCTTGAGCGACTCTGCCCAGTCGAAGCCGACGTCGTGGAGCGTCTCGGCACTGATCGGTTCGACGCGAACGAAAAGGTCGAGATCGAACGGGTCCTCCGGCGCACTGCCTTCTCGCGGGCGGTAGACGAGCTCCGCGGTCGCACGCTCCCGGTTGCTGCGGCTGACCTCGGCCGTCACCTCAGTTCCCCGGGCATCCGTGTGGACGCTACCGACCAAGTTGTCGAGACTGCCCTCGAAGGGGAACGGACTCACGATCCGGCCATCGGCAGACCAAACCTCGATGTCCGTTATCCAGTAGAACTCCATGCGTCCTTTCGTATCCAGGTCGACGACTCGGAGGCCTTCGAGTCCCAGCAACTCGCCGCTGACTTCGAGATTGCGAAGCTCTACGTTGTCGACGATGGCGTGGAAGGGTTCACCCACGAGCGGCGTCGGATCGGCTTCCTCGAACGCGGCCAGGAACGTTGGCGCACCTTCGCCGTCGTCCACCAAGTCGACCCAACCGTTCGTCAGGTCCGCGTAGTAGAAACGAAGTCGGCCGCGCAGCGCCGCAATTGGGTCGATGCCGAGCTCGACGGTTTCACCATAGATGATCGCCCTGCCATCAGGATCATACACGAACGTATCTTTGACGATCGTACGCCAAAGGCGGAGTTGGGTGATGTAGCCCGCGTGAAGCGTGCCGGCCATTTGGTCCGACACGAACTCGTTCAGCATGTCTCTGCCGATCTTGCGGCCGATGTCGGTGTCGAGGTGAAAGAGAACGCTCGCGAGCACTGATACGACCGCCAGCATGGGCCAACCCAGTAGCCAACTGACGATGCGCAAGAGCCAACGCATCAGTACGCCTCTCCGATGGTGAAGTGAAGTGCACCGGGAACGCCTCCGTTGATGAAGCGGAAGATGTTGTACGCGTTCGGCGGGGGTTGCTCACCGACGATCTGCCACTTCGGAATGAGGAAGCCGAAGTCGAGGCGAATCGGGCCTATGGGCGTTTGGTAGCGAAAGCCAAAACCGGCCGCGGCGCGGATGTAATTGAAGCGAAACTCTTGCCCGCGATTCACGTCACCGAAGTCCATGAACAGCGCGGTCGCGAAGGCTCGAGTGACTGGAATGCGCCACTCGACACCGGCTTCCCATCGCCGGAGGCCGCCGTCGTTTCGTGCGTCGTAGCCCTCGCGGTTGAGGGAGTCGATGTTCCCCGGGTCGCCGAGAAACCCACCGAAGAAGCCGCGGTGGCTCGTCGGACCGCCCGAACGGAGGCGGTAGTTCTGCGGCCCGAGCTCTTGGCCGACGAGGTCGAGGCGACCGCGGTCTCGCGCGAACAGGAACATGGCGCCGATGCCAAACCGAAATGCGAGCGTCGAAGAGAGCGGAAGCGGGGCGTAGGCTCGAACCTCGGGTGTGACACGGACGTACTGCCACGAGCGTTGCAGCGCTGCGGGTGACTGCTGACCGGCTACTTGAAAAAAGAATCCCTTGCGTGGCGTTCGAGAGTCATCGCGAAGGTCGACCACGACGCTTTCGTCGAAAAACACGACCTGATAGCTCGTGGGGAACCGAGGGTCCTGATCGACGACGAGGTAAGTATCGTAGTTGAGTGCGCCCACGAGCAGAAGGCGGCCATCGAAGAAAGGTCGCGAAAGACTTCCGCGAACTTGGAAATCGTGGCGACGGAAGAGCTCGTACGGATCCGGACCCCAGTCGTGGCGGAACTGGATGCCGGCCGTGGTGCGCGCTTCGAGGAACGCAGGCCGCCGATACTCGACGCGAAGCTCGTTGCCGAAGATGAACCCCTGCCCGAACCGGAAGAACGGATCGAGGGCGACGATCTTGGGACGATCCTCGATGCGCAGGCGCCGGAATCCGCCGATGAAGTTTCGGTGCTCGAAGAGCCCAAACAAATGCACGTCGGAGATCCGGGTGTCCTGCTCGAGCGTGAGGGTGCCTATCGTGCCGCTCTGAACGCCCGCGCCGATACCCCAACGGATCTCGCGGCCCGGTTCCACCGCGATGTTCACGTCGACGACGCCGGTGCACTGCTCTTCCTCGTCGAGCCGCGCGATCGAGGTCACATCCACGGATGCGAGCGCACCCAGCGCGTAGACCGCTCGCTGGGCGTCCGCGAGGCTGCTCGAGCTGTACGTTTGGCCGGGCCTGAGGTTTGCGACCGCGAGGATCGTGTCACCGGGCAGCTCACCGTTGCCGGTCACCGTGATATCGCCGAGCACGCAAGTCGGCCCTCCTTCGACCAGGAGCTCGACGAACGCCTTCCTAGACTCGCGGTCGATCTCGACGCGCCCTGAAACGGTGCCGCAGGCATAGCTCGCCTCTTGCAGCTGACGTCGAATGGCACGCTTACTTCGCTCGTAGATGGCTTCGTCGAAGGGTTCTCCGACCTTGAGCTCGATTGCTTTCTCGATTCGGTCGCGCTTGCCAGTCTCGAAACCCTCGTGGCCGCGCACCGTGATCGAGCTGACCAAGACGGCGTCGCCTTCCTCGACCTCGATCGCGATGCTCAGCTTGCAGCCCTCGTTCTCGCCTTCCCTCTCGCAAGGAGCCTCGCCTCCTGGGGGGACCACGATTCGATCGTCTCCGGCAGCGGAGGCCGGATTGAGCTCGGTGCTGACCACCGCAGCATCGTAGTAGCCGCGCGCCTGGTACCAGCGCTCCACCCGCTGCATATCTCGTTCAAACACGGCCGAATCCAGCGTCGGCCAGCCTTTGCGCAGCTTGCTCCAGAGATTGAACGAAACCCTCTTTCCGTCGAACGGAGGGACGCCGCACTCGGGGTCGGAGTTGGTGCCGAAGGAAACCGTGACGCGCTCGCGCTCCTGGGTCGCGAGGCAGGCTTCGAGAGCGTCCGGGTCCAGCTTCTCCATGCCGGTGAAACGGATGCGATCGATGCCGTATGCATCCTCTGGGATCGTCTTGCAGCCGCTCGCCAGCACGAGCAAGAGGCAGATGCATCGCCGGCAAGCCATCTACGTTAAGCTTGTAGCGCGGAGCGCCCCAATTCCGCCAGCGAACGACGTAATTTCGGCTGTTTGGCGAGCGCCCGTCAGACTGCTACAGCTATCGACCTAGAGCCCATGAAGCAGTACTTCGTCCAGACCTTCGGCTGCCAGATGAACGTTCACGACTCCCGCCGGATCGAGGAGGTCCTGCGGGCGAGCGGTTATCGGGAGGCGAGCGAGCCGGCGCTGGCCGATCTCTTGCTGGTCAACACCTGCAGTGTGCGCGAAAAGGCGGAACACAAGTTGATGAGCCTTCTCGGGACGTTCCGGCCCTTCAAGGAGGCTCGTCGGGGCACCGTGCTGGCGGTTGCGGGCTGTGTTGCGCAGCAAGAGGGCGAGCGGCTCCTTCGCAGGGCGCCCTTCGTGGATATCGTTCTCGGTCCGGACAACATCCCGGAGCTTCCCGCCTTGATCCGCGAGGTAGAGCAGGGTGCGCCACCGATCACGCGAACCGTGTTCGACATGGACGACCCCCAATTCCTCCGGGCCAAGCCGCAGGCCGATCGCCGGGAGATCACGGCCTACGTGACGGTGATGAAAGGCTGCGACGAGCGCTGTACCTTCTGTATCGTTCCTCATACCCGAGGGTCCGAGCGCTACAGGGCAGCCGACGAGATCGTCGGAGAGATCGGAGACCTGGTGGCTGGCGGCGTCCGGGAGGTAACCCTGCTCGGACAGACGGTCAACTCATGGCACGAACCCGGCGCAGAAGCGCAAGCGAGCAGAGCCGAGTCGAAGATGGCGGACTCCAGCTCGCAGTTCGCCGAGCTGCTCCGGCGCATCGCCCGGGAGACCCCCGAGCTCGCGCGCCTGCGCTACACCTCGCCGCACCCACGGCACATCACGCCCGAGCTCGTGGCCGCGCACGCCGAGCTCGACGTCTTGCCCGCGCACGTACACTTGCCCGTGCAGTCGGGATCGGACCGCGTGCTCCGACGCATGGCGCGACGCTACACGGCCGATGAGTACGTTGCGCGGACCGACGCCCTCAAGAAAGCAAAGCCGGGGTTGACGCTTTCCACGGACTTCATCGTCGGATTCCCCGGCGAAACCGAGGAAGACTTCCAGCTCACGCTCGAGCTGGTGCGGCGGGTCGAGTTTGTGGCCGCCTTCGCCTTCAAGTATTCGCCACGTCCGTACACACCGGCGCTCAAGTTGGGCGACGAGGTCTCCGAGCAAGTGAAAGATGAACGCCTCGCTCGCTTGTTTGCGCTAGTCGATGCGCAGCAACAGGCCCATTTGGGCTCCTTGCTCGGCCACGAGCTCGAGGTCCTTGTCGAAGGGCCATCGCCAGGAGATACGGGGCGCTTCGCGGGAAGAAGCGAGCGCAACGAGATCGTTCACGTCATCGCGCCCGAGGGCTACGATCCGAGCGGCGAGCTCGTGAGGGTGACGATCGATCAGCCCTTCCGCCACAGCCTTTCCGGGTACATGAGCGGCGCCAAAGGGCAGTCCGCGAGTGGCCGGCGCAGGCGCCTTTCTCAGCTCGATGTCGGAGGCGCAAGCTGAACGGCGATCTATTCTGGACGCGCTTGCGGATCTGGCGTCTTGCGCTTCTTTACATGGCGTTGATCTTCGTGATCTCGTCTTTCGAGGTTCGGGTGCCGGGCCTTGTGCACATTCCACTCCGGGACAAAGGGATCCATTTCGTCGAGTATGGCGTCCTCGGCTGGCTCTGCGCGGCGGCGTCGGCGCGCACCTGGCCCTTGGCGCCCGCCTGGAGGACGGCCGCCTTCGCGGTCTTCGTCTCGGTGCTCTGGGGACTCTCCGACGAGATTCACCAAGCGCTCGTGCCCGGTCGATCGCCCGAGCTTGCTGACGTGGTAGCGGATTTATTTGGTGGTATTGTAGGCGCTACAGGCCGGCATTTTCTTTCGGACCGAACTGTAAGCTGATGTACCGGAAAACTCCGCTCGGCGAGGGACCTGCCATTGACGGTCCCCGTGCTGGTATCTAACTTTTAATACAGGAGGACGGTGGCGTCCTCGAAGCTCAAAATAAAAAGTTTAGCCGGCGGAACCCCCCCTATAAGTCCGCCGGTTGTCCTCGCCCGGTCGCATCTCCCCCCCTCCAAGCGACCGGGCGACCCTTTTTAAGGGCCCGAAACAGCCCAAGCAGCAGCGCCTGCGCGCGCGCTGGCCTAGCCCTGGTCTCGCTGGCGCCTCGCAGCGGTGCATGAATCGTCACAGGCGCTGCTTCCCGATTCCGCAGGCCCCGCGATCGGTGTTTCATGCTGGCGCTTTCGTCGATTGGGACCAACCTCGCATTCGTTCGGTTCGAGTCGCCCGAGTCCTGGACGCACATCAGGCCCACGCCTAGAGTTCGCGCCATGACGTGTTCCCGAGCTCTCCCGCGGACCTTCGCCCTGCTTCTGTCGGTTTGGTTGGTCGCGAGTTGCGCCGGGTCCGAGAGACCTCGGACGGACAAGCCGAGCGTCGAGGCGGAAGCCGTCGTCGACCCGCTCCCCTCCTGGAACGACACGCCAAACAAGGCGACGATCGTCGACTTCGTTCGCGCGGTCACCGACCCTCACGATCCTGCCTTCGCCGAGCCCGAAGAGCGCGTGGCGACATTCGACAACGACGGCACGCTCTGGGTCGAGCAGCCCATGTATGCCGAAATGGCCTTTGCACTGCACCGCGTCCGAGACCTCGCGCAGGTTCACCCCGAATGGAGGACGCAAGAGCCGTTCAAGGCGGTTCTCGAGGGAGACAGAGAGGCGCTCGCGGCCTCCGGGAGGCGCGGCATTCTCGAAATCGTGGTTGCTTCCCATACCGGCATGAGCGCCACGCTTTTCGATTCAATCGTCACGGAATGGGTTCGAGACGCGCGCCATCCGAAATTCGAACAGCCCTACACAGAGCTAGCGTATCAACCGCAGCTCGAGCTCTTGCGTTACCTCGAAGCCAACGGGTTCAAGACCTTCATCGTTTCTGGTGGGAGCGCCGACTTCATGCGCGCCTACACCGAGCAGACCTATGGCATCCCGCCTGAGCGCGTGGTGGGCTCGTCGATCGAGACTCGGTACGAAGTGCAGGGAGGGACGCCCACGCTCCTGCGGCTTCCTCAGATCGACTTCATCGATGACCAAGCGGGCAAGCCAGTGGGAATCCACAAGCAGATCGGCCGCCGGCCGATCCTCGCGTTCGGCAATTCGGATGGCGACTTCGAGATGCTCGAATGGACGACGATGGGCAGCGGTGGTGCACGGCTCGGACTCTTGCTGCGTCACGACGACGCGGAGCGCGAATATGCCTACGATCGCGAAAGCAACGTAGGTAGACTGGACCGAGGCCTCGATGCAGCCGGCTCGATGGGCTGGGTCGTCGTTTCGATGAAGCATGACTGGAAGACCGTCTTTGCGGAGAACTAGGGGTTCAAGATGAGGGGTTCATTGATTCGCGGGCTCGCCCTCGCAACGGCGCTCCTGACGCTCACCAGCTGCAACGAGACGAAAACCGCAGCCGACGTCGACACGGGCGTTCGCATGCTCGACCAGGGCGATCGACCGCGTCACCGGGTTCGCTACAAAATACCCCCTGGGAAGACCACCAGCTCGACCACGACCTTTCGGGTCAGGACTTTGGCGACCAGCCCGGATGGCACCGCGCTCTCGGTCCTGCCCGGCCTTCGCGTCGACATCGTATCCGGGCCGGCCGAGACGACCGAGCGAGGCGTGAAGTTCAAGCTCGACGTGGTGAACGCAGAGGCCCTCGTTCCAGCCGCGTTCGATCCGGTGATGGCGGACATGCTTCGAGATGGCGCTGCAATCATCGACGGGATAGGCGGTTGGATCGAGGTGGACGACCGTGGACGAATGCTCGCGGGCGAGCTCGATGCACGGACCAAACGCTCGGACGTTCCGGTGCGCTTGCTTCGGATGATCGTCAATGCGCGCGAGACACTGTCCCGAGTCCTGCTCCCGGAGGAGCCGATCGGTCTCGGAGCACGCTGGGAGACTCGGCGAGCCATCGACGCATACGGCTTCGAGATCCAGCAGGTGAACACGTACACCTTGGTCGATCGGGTCGGTGATGAGCTCATGTTGAACGTGACCGTTCAGCAACGCGCTCTTCCACAGACCATTTCGTTCCCCGAAGATGGCGTCGAGATTTCCGTGGAGTCGATCAGCTCTCTTGCGAACGGCCAGATCGTTCTCGACCTCGATGCGCTCGAATCGGACGCGTCTGCGCACGGCAGCACCGAGGACCGCATCATCGTCAAGACGGTCGACGGGGAGGAACCCATCCGAGTGGATGAGAGCTTCGAGATTCAGGTGGCCAATACCTCCGGACTCATTCGCTAGCGCGCGCCGAGCCTAGTCGTCGACTTTGAGGATCGCGTGGAAGGCGTCCTGCGGGATTTCCACGCTCCCAACCGCCTTCATTCGCTTCTTCCCCTCTTTTTGCTTCTCGAGGAGCTTGCGTTTTCGAGAGATGTCTCCGCCATAGCACTTCGCCGTGACGTCCTTGCGGAGTGCGCGGACCGTCTCGCGGGCGATGACCTTCGAGCCGATCGCGGCCTGGATGATCACCTCATATTGCTGACGAGGGACGATCTTCTTCAGCTTGGCCGCTAGCGCGCGGCCGAGGTAGTAGGCCTTGTCCTTGTGCACCACGGCGCTGAGCGCGTCGACCTTCTGACCGTTGAGAAGCATGTCGAGACGGACGAGCGGGTTCTCACGGTAGCCGGCGAGCTCGTAGTCCATCGATGCATAACCCCTCGTGGCGCTCTTGAGCTTGTCGAAGAAATCAAAGAGTACTTCGGCCAGAGGCATCAGATACGTGATGATCACCCGCTCCGGCGATGCGTACTGAATCCCTTGCTGCTCCCCGCGCCGGTCCTGGCACAGCTTGATGACGGCCCCGACGAACTCCACCGGTACGTGGATCGAGACCGTGAAGTAGGGCTCTTCGATGCGAATGCGACCGTCGGGAATCTGTGATGGGTTGTGGATCTCGATTGTTTCTTCCTCGGTGGTCACCCGATAGATCACGCTCGGAGCAGTCGTGATCAGTCCGATGTCGTATTCTCGCTCGAGCCTCTCCTGGATGATCTCCATGTGAAGCAGCCCGAGGAAGCCACAGCGAAACCCAAAACCAAGAGCGTCCGAGGTCTCCGGCTCGAACACGAACGCCGCGTCGTTCAAGTTGAGCTTTTGCAGCGCGTCGCGAAGCTCGGTGTATTCGTCGCTGTTGGTAGGAAAGATTCCGCAGAACACCATGGGCTTGATCAGCTTGAATCCTGCCAAGGGTTCTCGGGCAGGCTTCTTCGCCAGTGTGATGGTGTCCCCCACCTTGGCGTCCTGAAGTGACTTGATGCTGGCGGCGAGGTACCCGACTTCCCCGGGTCCGAGGTGGTCGAGCTCGCTCTGAAAGGGCGTGTAGACGCCGAGCTCGGTGACCTCGTACTCCGCGCCGGTGGCCATCAGACGCACCTTGTCCCCCTTGCGGACGGTCCCGTCTTTGACCCGGATCATACAGACCGCGCCACGATAGCTGTCGTACCAGCTGTCGAACACCAGGGCGCGAAGAAATCCGCTGTCATCGGTTTCGGGCGGCGGTATTCGCTTCACCACCGCTTCTAGAATGTCGGCAACCCCGATGCCCGTCTTGGCGCTGCAGGGGAGCAACTCCGAGCAGTCGAGCCCGACGATGTCTTCAACCTCCCGTCGAACCCGGTCGACGTCCGCGCTCGGCAGGTCAACCTTGTTGAAAACCGGGATGATCTCGAGGTCGTTCTCCACGGCCAGGTACACGTTGGCCAGGGTCTGTGCTTCGACACCCTGGGTCGCGTCGACGACCAAGAGGGCACCGTCACAGGCGGCAAGCGAACGTGAAACTTCGTAGCTGAAGTCCACGTGGCCCGGCGTATCGATGAGGTTGAATTGATACGTCTCCCCGTTGCGGGCCTTGTAAGGAAGCCGCACGCCCTGGGCCTTGATCGTGATGCCGCGCTCCTGCTCGAGGTCCATCCGATCCAGGAGCTGGGCCTTCTGCTCGCGAGCCGAGACCGCTCCCGTTATCTCGAGAATCCGATCGGCAAGCGTGCTCTTGCCGTGATCGATGTGGGCGATGATACAGAAGTTACGGATGTGCTGGAGATCTTGCGACAAAGTGCGACCTCTCTAGCCTTGCACCCGCGGAGCAGCAATGCGCCGTTGCTATCCCTTCTTGGGCGGCGCGGCATCCAGCGTCATTTGCCCGGGAAGCTCATCCTGATGTCGGTCCAAGACCAGATCGATCCCTTCGCGGATGTACACCGCCACCGGCACTTTCGTGCGTTCGTGCAACAGCTTGAGCCGCTCGTTCTGCTCGGGGGTGATGTAGACCGTCGTGGAGATCTTCTTGCGCGCCATTCGGACCTCAGAAGTGGCATGAAGCTACATGGCACCATATATATTGTCAATCGAGCTGGTCAGAGACTTGCGCTGGGCTGCCGATCAACCTTATTCTTATAAGAATACGGTTCTGGGGGACCCAAGAAGTGACCGCAAACATGAGCAATTTCGCGCATGCGCGGGTTGGGCTTGCCGTTCTGGCATGTCTGCTCACGCAGGGCTGCAAGGGCGGCTCGTCGAGCACGCTGCCCCGTGGCTCCATGGCCGAGGCTCGCGTGTGCAAGGGGAATCAGGTCACGGCCACCGACGTCAACCAGGATGGGCGCGTCGATATTGAACATGTGAATCGCAACGGCCGTCCGCTGTGCATGAGAGCCGACATGAACTTCGACGGCAAGATCGACGTGGAACGATTCTACGAAGACGATGGCAAGCGCGTCAGCGAGGAGCGGCACGACTTCGATTTCGACGGGCGACTCGACCAGCTTTCCTTCTACGAGAACGGCGAGCTGGCACGAAAGGAGCTCGACACGGACTTCGACAACACGATTGATACCTGGCTCTGGTGCGCGAACGGCTGGGTCACTCGAGCCGAGCGCGACCGCGAGCGCAACGGGCGTGTCGACGTTTGGGAAAGCTACGAACAGGGCCTCATCACCGAGGCTCGGTACGACGACAACAGCGACGGTCGCGTCGAAAAGTGGGATTCGTTTCGGAACGGCAAGCTCGTCTTGACCAAGTATGACGACGACGGGGATGGAGAGCCGGATCGCAGTCAGGACATGCCTCTGCAGAGCATGGGGCCGGCCGATGATGCGCTGCGGTGCGAGAGGGGCCAACGATGAAGCATTGGATTCTTTTGCTCAGCGGTCTGCTGGTACTCGGCTGCGGTGCCAAGGACCCCAAGCCGGTGACGAGCCCTGGGAGCGATCAGGCCGCGTCCACGAGCGGGGGCGAGGTTGCCGACGATGGGCAGTGCAAGGCTGTTGGCACTGGTTACGAGGTCAGCGAGTACGACACCTCCGGTGACAGCACGCCCGATGTGCGAAAGCTC
Organism: uncultured delta proteobacterium; assembly: GCA_963786865.1. GTDB lineage: Bacteria > Myxococcota_A > Polyangia > Polyangiales > Houyiibacteriaceae > SG8-38. Next base: position 468,893 of record CAWBAV010000006.1, read on the forward strand.
TTCAAGACCATCGGCCAGGGGACGCTTGCGCGTCTGGTTCTCGTCTGTCGAGAGGCCGATCTGAACGGCGATGGACGCAAGGACATCGTGCGGCTCTACTCCGATGACGGCCGTCCGACGCGCGAAGAGGCCGACAGAGACTTCAACGGACGAATCGATGAGGTGACGCAGTTCAGCAACGGCCGCGTGAGTCTTCAAGAGATCGACACCAGTGGGAACGGAACGATCGACACCAGAATCTTCTACGAAGCCGGCCAACCGGTAAGGGCAGAGCGCGACATGGCCGGCCGGAGCACCGATGCCGAGTGGCGTCCCGATCGCTGGGAGTACTACGCCGATGGCCGCACCGTCCGGATTGGCACCGACATCGACGGCGACGGAAAGGTCGATCGCTGGGACCGCGACGAAGAGCGACTTCGGACGTCGGCGCTAGCCAAGCAACAGACCCCCGGCGACTCGGTCCGCCAGTAGCTTCTTCCGAGAGCGTCTGGGGCCGTCACCGGTCGGCGTTGTTGCTCGATGCACGCTCGGCTTGGGCCCTGCGTTCGCCGAGCCAGCCTTTCTTTCGAAAGAAGAAGACGAGGCCGAGCGCGGTGAGTCCCATCAGTCCGAGCGCGAACGGGTAGCCGAGCCTCCACCGGAGCTCCGGCATGTTCCAGCGCGAAAGCCCTCCGTCGAAATTCATCCCATACACCCCCGCGATGAAACCCAGGGGCATGAAGATCGTGGCGATGATCGTCAGGACTTTCATCACCTCGTTCATCCGCATGCTCACGTTCGAAAGGTGCAGATCCATCAGGCTCGAGGCGAGCTCGCGGTTGGTGTCGAGCGCATCGAGTAGCTGAATCGTGTGGTCGTGGCAGTCGCGAAGGAAGACATGGATGTCTTCTCCTTGATTACCGACCTCGGCTCGATCCATGGCGCTGACGACCTCGCGCGTGGGGGCGACCGCACGCCTCAGGGTGCGCAAGTCGTGGCGAATGGCGTGGATTTCCGCGACGACGTTCGAAGTATCGTTCGCGAGGACGCTGATCTCGAGGTCCTCTAGACGGTCGGTGTAGTGCTCGACGACCGGAAAGAACTTCTCGACGATGGCATCGACCACCGCGTAGGCGAGATATGCGGCTCCGCGTTGCCGGACTCTGCCTTTGTTGTTTCGGATTCGCTCGCGCAAACCATCGAGGCAGTCACCGGGCGTTTCTTGTACGGTGATCACCACGCGATCGCGCACGAACATGCTCACCTGCTCCAGGTTGATGCTCGGATCGAGCGATGGCATCCGAAGTACGATGAAGTCCGTACCCTCGTACGCCTCGAACTTGGGGCGCTGATGCACGTTGACGACGTCCTCGAGTGCCAGGGCGTGAAGCCCAAAGATTTGACCGAGCTGCGAAAAGGTCTCCGAGTCACCGAGTCCGTCGATGTTGATCCAAGTGACCACGGAAACACCGTTCCGGAGCGACTTCAACTCGGAGACGTGTCCTACCGAGTATTCATCGACGCGATCGGGACCGTAGGCGATGACGTGCACCTCGGGCCGCGGTACGCCAGGACCCGGAATGATGCTTCCAGGAGGCGTTCCCAAGGTCTCCCGACGCCTCCTCCGAATTACGGCGCGCCTGTGTTTTCGATGTGTCTTCTTGGCTATGGGAGCCTCCTTACGAAGTTCCTGCCATCTGACGTCCTGTCGTTCTTGCTGTCAAGAGAACGAAGTACTCCGCGTCGCGTTCACGATCGGAGATGCTAGGCTCCGCCCGTGGAACGACTTCAAAAGGTCCTTGCACGCGCAGGCGTGGCTTCTCGGCGCGCTTCCGAGGAGCTCATCCTAGCCGGGCGGGTGCGGGTCAATGGACGCATCGTGAAGGAGCTTGGAACCAAGGTCGATGCGTACAAGGACCGCGTCGAGGTGGACGGGAAGAGGCTCGTGGCGGAGAAGCCGGTCTACTACCTCATCCACAAGCCCCGGGAAATGGTGACCACGCTCGATGATCCGGAGGGAAGGGCGACCATCGCAGACATACTCCGAAGGATCCCCGAGCGCGTCGTTCCGGTTGGCCGCCTCGACTACCACACGAGCGGGGCTCTCCTGGCGACCAATGACGGCGACATGATCGACGCGCTTCTCCGTCCGGTCGCCCGTGTGCCGAAGGTCTATGCCGTGAAGTTCCAAGGCCATCTCGATGTGGAGGAGCTCGATGCGCTTCGAAATGGCGTGAAGCTCGACGACGGCTATCGGACGAAACCGGCCGAAGCGTTCGTCCTGCGCCAGGAGCGGAACCACACCTGGGTTCAGCTCACGCTCACCGAGGGCAAGAACCGGCAGATCCATCGCATGGGCGATGCGATTCATCGCCGGGTGATGCGCTTGGCACGCCAATCCTTCGCAGGCATCAGCATCGAGGGCCTGAGGCCCGGTGAGTATCGAGAGCTCAATCGAGACGAGCTCCAAGAGCTCAAGAAGAAGTTTCTGAATCCGTATCGACGTGCCCACGGAGCTTCCAAAGAAGCGTGAATGCGCTCGGAACCACGAAGAGCGTGAGCACGGTCGAAAGCAGCAGGCCACCGAGGACGATCGCACCCACGCCGCGATAGAGCTCGGAGCCCGAACCCGAGAAGATCACCATCGGCAAGAGGCCTGCGAGCGAGGTCGCGGTGGTCATGAAGATCGGACGAACGCGCGCTTCGACGGCGAGGGGGACAGCGTCGCTGAGACTCGAGCCCGAGCGCAGGCGGGCGATCGAACCGTCGACGACCAGAATCGCGTTGTTCACGACCACGCCGATGAGGATTAGAAATCCGAGTGCGGTCATCAAGTCCAGCGGCTGCGTGCCAAGAAAGGCGTTGACCAGCCAGAGGCCGCCAGCCCCACCGGCGGCGGCCAAGGGCACGCTCACCAAGACCGCGATCGGAGATACGAAATCCTCGAAGAGCGCCGCGATCAAGAGGAAGCAGATGATCACGGCCAGCAAGAGGATGTTGCCGAACTGCTTCTGTGCGAGCTCGAGCTTGCCTGCGGCTCCACTCAGTGAGAGCTCGACTCCGGCCGGGATCGCACCTTCGGCTTCGAGCTTGCCGATGACGTCGTTGCGAATCGTGTCGATCGCGTCTTCGAGCGCGAGGTTCTCCGGAGGTGACACGTTGAGCGTGATCGCGCGGCGCCGCTCTAGATGCCGGATGACCGACGGGCCAAGCTCCTCTTCGATCTCAGCGAGCGCGCCGAGCGGGACGGTGAGGCCGCTTGGAGTGGCGACCGGAGCGGAGAGTAGGGCGGCGGCATCGGGGAGCAGTTGATGCTCGTCGGTCACGGCGCGCAGGACGACATCGAGCTTGGGCTGTCCGGTCGGCGTGTACTCACCGATGATGGACCCGTCGATCAAAGCGTCCACCACCAACCCGAGCTCGGCCCCTCCCATCTGAAGTCGGGCCGCTTCTTTCCGCCTCGGGATGACCTGGAGCTCGGGCGCGCCCGGGTCCAGGCTCGGTTCCGGTCGAATCTGTGCGCCTGGCAATGCGACGCGAAGATCTGCGAAGAGGCGGCCGCCGATGGCGGTCAAGGTTGGCAAGTCCGGGCCTTGAACGTCGATCTCGACCACACGGCCTCCGCCGATGGTGCGCCCGAAGAGCGAGGCCTGCGTGGCGAATGAGATCATACCCGGGATCTTCGCCTGCACGCGCCGTATGAGATCGAGCATGCGTCCGACGTCTTCGTCGTGCTCGGCCACGGCGCCCGCGAAGACCCGGTCCGGACTTCCGACGAAGAAACTGCGCTTGATGTTCGCTTCTCCGTCGGTTTCCTGGCCGGTGTAGCGGGCCATCTCGCTCTGAAGCCGATTGCCGGTCGATTCGAGCTCGTCGATCGAGTAGCCGGGCGGCGGCACGAGAATGCCGAAAACGAGATTGCGATTACCGGTCGGCAGGTACTCCATGGGCGGCACGAGCGCCCAGGTCACCAGTACCGAGCCGATGATGGCGATTGCCACCGTGGCGCCCGAGCGCCGCGTCGAGCTGCAAAGCCAGCGCACTTGCTCGGTGACCCGAGAGCGGAACCTCCGGCCGAAGTCGGTGAGACCGCCGATGTCGAGGGTCTTACCCTGCGAGAGAAGGCGGGCCGCGAGGCTCGGGATGACGAGCACCGACACGACGAGCGAGACCGAAACCGCCAAGGCGATGGCCACCGCGACGTCCCGCAGAAGCTCACCGACTTCCCCCTGCCAAAGCACGATCGGAATGAAGACCGCGACCGTCGTTGCGGTCGACGCGACGAGGGCGCCCCAGACCTCGCGGATGCCCCGGTACGCAGCGAGCTTCGTGTTCGGCGCACGGGTCCTCCAGGTGTCGATGCTCTCGAGCGCCACGATCGAGTTGTCCACGACCATTCCAACCGCGAACGTGATGCCCGCCAACGACACCACGTTGATCGTGCGGCCGAGCGCTTGCATCCCGAGCGCCGTCGCGAACGCGCAGACCGGGATGGCAACACTGATCACCGCTGAGGCGCCGAATGTCCTCAAGAAGAGGAAGAGGACTACGACTGCCAGAATCGCGCCGAGCAGCAGGTTCTGCTCCACCAGGTCGAGCGCGCCCTCGATGTACTCGACTTGGTCCGCCAGGATTTCGATCTGCAGACCTTCCCGGTTGAACTTTTCGATCTGCAGACGCTCGATGACGTCGTGAACCTCGCGTGTGACCTCGAGCACGTTGGTGCCCGCCTCGCGCGAAAGCAGCATCACCATGGCGGGCCGATCTTGCACCAGCGCGACGCCAACCGGTTTTCGAAGCGCAAGCTTCACCGTGGCCACGTCGCCGAGCACAATCGGCGTACCGTCGCTGCTCGCACCGAGCACCACCTCTTCGAGAGCGGAGGGCGTTTTTGGCGCGATCGACGTGCGCACGAGATAGCGGCGCTTGCCGAGGGTCACGTCTCCCCCCGAGAGATCGCGAAGCTCGCTCCGCACCCGATCCGCCACTCCTTGCACCGAGAGACTGCGCGCGGCGAGGGCTTGCGCGTCGAAGAGCACGTGAACCTCGGTGTCCTGGCCTCCGATGAAAAAGATCCCGGCGACCCCGGGGATGCGATCGAGCTCGGGGAGGATCTCGTCCTGAACCCAGGTTCGATAGGCCGCGACGCTGCCCTTGTTGGGATCCCGGATGGCGACGACGGCGAGCGGAGGTCCCGCGCTATTGGCGGTCTCGACCACCGGCTCGCGCACGGCCTCGGGGTAGCTCGCCACCTGGCTGAGCTTGTTGGTAACACGCACGAGCGCTTCTTCGATGACCGTGTCGACCTCGAACTCGAGCGTGATGCTTCCGCTGTCCATGCTGGCGCTCGACTCCATGCGAGTCAGGCCCTGGACGTTCTTGAGGACCTCTTCCTGAGGTTCGAGGATCTCGGTTTCGATCTCCACCGGTGCGGCACCGGGCCAAACGGTGTTGATGCTGATGGTCGGCGTTGCGATGTCGGGTGTGAGTTGGATCGGCAAGTCCATGACCGAGAGGGCGCCGAATAGGACGACGAGCACGATGCCCACGATGACCGTGATCGGCCGCTGGATCGCGAGCCACGAAAGCCCGCTGGGCGGTTGCTCGGGCGCATGCTCGTCGTCGTGCGTCACACGCTCAGTCTTCCAGCACGATCAAGGGTTGCCCCGGGAACACGCGCTCGTTGCCGCGCGTGACCACCAAGTCTCCGGCCGCTAGATCTTCGGCCCGGATCAGAACCGCCTCTCGCCCGCGCGCAAGGACCTCCACCGGGATCGGGGCCGCCTTCCCCTCGACTGATTTCACCACCTGCGTCTTCGCGATCCCATACACCAATGCATCGCGCGGCACGACCAGCCCGCCCTCTGCGCTGCGTTCTACGGTGATGATCACGTCCACCGCGGCGCCGGGCAGCAGCCAGACCGGCGGTGCGTCCGGTACCAGGCGCAAGCGCACGGTGCGAGACTCGCTGTCGAGCGCCGGGACGATGCCCCGAATGGTCGCCGGCGTCGTGTCGCCCTTGCGTCTGAGCTCTGCCTTGTTGCCGACCGAGAGGAAGCTCGCAACCTCGGGCGGAACCGACGCGAGGACTTCGACATCACGATCGTCGACGAGCTCGATCGCTTCGACTCCCGGGTCGACCCAGTCACCAGGGTCGACTCGACGATTCGCTACGACTCCATCGAAGGGCGCCGTGATGCGATGGCGCCCGAGCTGGGCGCGGGCTTCCGCCTCCGCAGCTTTGAGCCGCCCACGTTCCGCCGCAGCACGCTTGCGCTCCGAAGTGGCTTGTTCGATTTCGGCGCGCGCAGCGATGTCCGGCCCTGCCGTGCTCAAGCGTTCGGCGTCGCGCTGCGCCCGCTCGAGTTGCGCTGCGCCCGCTTCCTTCGAGGCGGATGCAGCCCGGACGCGCGCGGCTGCGAGAGATGGGTCGATTTCGACTAACAAGTCGCCCTTCTTGACGCGGTCCCCGACGCGCACGAGCACGCGACGCACTTCCCCGGAGGCGCCTGCCGCGAGCTGTGCATGCTGCAGGGCGCTCACGTCACCGAGGAACGACCATTCCGCTTGCACGCTCCCAGTGCGCACTTCGTCGACCCAGACACGCGCCGGCGGAGGCCCGTTGGCATCGCTTTTCGCCGGGGCCTCCCCTTCGCATCCGAGCCCCAGCAGTGATAGCCCCAACAGCAGTGCGGCCCCCCGCTGGAAAACGCCCGAAATCATCGAGAAAATTTAGTGCGCCCGCTCGTTTTGACAAGTCAAAGGCCGTGACTATAGTGGCCGCCTCTGCCGCGGGGTGGAGCAGCTTGGTAGCTCGTCGGGCTCATAACCCGAAGGTCGTCGGTTCAAATCCGGCCCCCGCAACCATGGTCGAAAGCCGGCTCATTTCGAGCCGGCTTTCTCCGTTTTGTGCCGGATTCAGTGCGAACGTACTCGGTCGCCTCCGCGAACTCGCGTCCGCTCCGTTGCGGCCTCGTACAACCGCAAGCAAATCCGGCCCCCGCAACTAAGGAAGTCAGGCACTTAGTGATTTGGCTAAGTGCCTTTCTTTTGTGTTCGGTGGCCTGAGGGTGCCATGGCGGTCTCCGGACAAACCAAGGTGCACCAGCAAAGCGATTCGTGAATCGCCAAAACCCTTGGGTTCTCGATCCTTGCTTGCGCGAAACGACTGGACCCTCCGGGTGTTCAACCCGAAGGTCGCGCCGCGCTTGTGCCCTGACAGTTGGGACGACCCGGTCACCTTCGACATCGGTGGGAACAAGTATGGGCTCGTCGTTCGTGGGCGACTCCAGAATCTTCGCGCCCGCCCGTTGGTTTGCGCCGCGACGCAAACACCTCTTTCGACGTTTCGGCTGGCCACCCCTCGTCCGTGCGAGGACACTGTCGAGATGCGCACCATCCCCGTCACGAGGACCTCCGCGCGGTTGGTGCCCGATCCGACCCGGGTGATCACGAAACCGTTCACGCCCGGAAGCGAACACTCGGTGGACGGACGCTCGCGTGTCGACCGCATTCTGTCCCGGATCCTGGCGTTGTCCGAGTCGGAGGTCACGACGAGCTTGAGCACGACGCAAGCGCGATTCTCCTCACGCCACGTCGATTTGCGGTCGGTATTCGAGGCGAACTTCGTGGCCGTCGCGGCGGGACATCTCGCGCGCACAGACGAGGTCTCGGCGGAGCGCCGGCTGCTGATCGGCGCCTATTTCACCCACGAGTACTCGATCGAGTCCGCCGCGCTGAGCAATCCTTCGATCGTGCCGGCGCCCGACCAAGCGGGCCTCGCTACGGGTGAGCAGCGCTTTGTTTTGAGCTTGCGGGCCATCGGCGAAGGGCACATCTCGTCGATCGAGTTTCGTTCGGGTGTCATCGACGCAGGCGGCCAGATCAGGATGGAAGCGCCGAGTCGGCGAGCCAGCACGGCGCGCCACCGAGCTCCGGTCTACGAGAAGCACAGCTTCCACAGCAAACTTCGTGAGCTCGACATCTACAACGAGATCGCCGCTACCGTGCTCGACGCGCTTCCCGAGCGGTTTAACCTGGACCAGCTCGAGACCATGATCCGCGAGGTCGACCGGCAACACCATCACAGACCCGATGCCGCGCACGTCACCCGAACGATCCACTGGCTTGCGTCCTCGAACTACGAGAGCTCGTTCGCCTCAGACTCGAAGATCTCCGAGCGTGTCCTCTTTCCGACTGGCCCAGCCGAGAGTCACGGGATGGAGGATGCTCGCTTCGTCCGCTTCACCCATGACGACGGAACAGTGACGTACTTCGCTCCGTATACCGCGTACGATGGCTATCAGATCCTCCCGCAGCTGATCGAAACAGCCGACTTCGTGACTTTCAGAATCGCGACGCTGAACGGCCCGTCCGCCAGGAACAAGGGCATTGCGCTCTTTCCCCGGATGATCGACGGGCGCTATGCTGCGCTCGCCAGGCTGGACAACGAGAACAACTTCCTCATGTGGTCGGACAACGTCCGCTTCTGGCACCAGAGCGAGGCGATCCAGAGGCCCGAGCGTCCCTGGGAAATCACGCAGCTCGGCAATTGCGGATCTCCTCTCGAAACCGATGCGGGCTGGCTCGTGATCACGCACGGCGTCGGCGCGATGCGACAGTACGCTATTGGAGCCATCCTGCTCGACAAGGACGACCCCGCACGCGTCATCGGTCACCTCACCGAGCCTCTGTTGGAGCCCGCGGCCGACGAACGCGACGGCTACGTCCCCAACGTCGTCTACTCGTGCGGCAGCATGATTTCAGGCGGGCTCCTCGTGCTGCCTTACGGTTTTGCCGACATCGGTACTCGCATCGCGACCGTTCGCCTCGATGACCTTCTGGCGGAGCTCACCCGGGGTCGCTGACGGTCGCGCGCGAACCGTCCCACGCGTCCATCGCCTCGCAGTAGCGTCGGTACAAGCGCTGCAGCTCCGACGAAGGTGCGCGGTAGAATCCAGCCGCGTCGATGTCGATCCAGGCCGAGTCCGCGATGGAAGCGCCGGCGTCGGTCGTGGCGACTCGCTTCGCAAACGCGTCCACCACGGCCACCACCGGCTTCGGGGAGGCATCGGCACGCCATAGCCCGAACGATCGCTCGTGGACCGCGAGATCCAGCGGGGGAAGTCCCCAGATGGCCTCCGCGTAGTCGGAGTAGCACCAGAGCATGGCGCCGGTGGCACCGCAGTCGCGCAGCGCGCCTAGGGCCCGGTCGACGTACGAAGCAGCCCGCTGCTCTTCGACGAGGGCGGGCCCGGACGCGTCGATGCCGGTGTCATGGTCTGCCTCACCACGCCTGCTGGTTGGCACACCAAACTCTGCGAAGAGGACGTCGGCACCGCGGCCCAGCCATCGCGTCAAGCGAGCGAGGAACGGCAGGACCCGCTCGTCGGTGGGGCCGTCCGCCCAGGCTGCGTAACCCGGATATCCGTGCATCTGCAGAAAGTCGCAGACCTCGGCGGCCTCCCTCGGGCCGAGGTTTCGGTCCTGCTCGAGGTCTTCCATGTGGAGCCCGAGCGTGACGAGCGCGCCGGCGTCGGCGCCCCGGATGGAGTCCGTCACTCGCATGAGCCAATCGCGGGCGGAGCCTTTGTCCGGGGGGACTGCGCAGTTCGAGTTTTCGTTTCCGAGATCCCATGCCCAGAGAGCCGGATGCCCTGCGAGCGCGCCGGCGAGCTCACGTGCGAGCGACGACTGCGCCCGAACAATGGACGCGTCAGAGTACCAGTTCGCGAGGCGCGACGCCGCGACTCGGCCTCCGGAGACGACGCGGAATCGATCGTCGCCCGCCTCTTCACCGAGAGCCCAGGAAGGGATCCAGTTCACGCCGCTCATGTGGCCCGTGAAGAGCGTAGGCATGACCGAAAGTCCGGCGCTGCGCGCCTGGTCCAGCGTCGTCACGAGGCGATCGAGCATCGTCGAGTCGACGCGCGAAGGGGTGGGTTGGAAGTCCTCCCAGGTGAGGAAGATGCGGACGGAGTCGAATCCGCACCCTGCGATGCGACCGAAGTCCGCCGCAACCTCCGCCGGGTCGAATGCGGTCCACCAGCCCATCGCCGTCCGAGCCGGCCAGTAATTCACGCCGAGCCGAAAGGGCGCGTACCCGGTCGAGCGCAGGTCTGCGCTCACGCGGGGCTCTTGGACGCTGAGCCGTCTAGGATGCGCCGGTAGACCGCGATGTACTCGTCGACCATCCGGTCCTTGTCGAATCGGCGCTCGACCGATGCGCGCACGCCCTCGGCGTCCAATTCAGCGATCCCGGCTACGGCTTCCACGGCCTCGGCGGTCGAGTCGACGAGGCGGCCGTTCACGCCCTCCGCGATGATCTCCGGCATGGATCCGCGTCGGCTGGCGATCACCGGGGTCCCGCAGGCCATCGCCTCGACCACGCTGAAGCCGAACGGCTCGTCGAAGCTCACGAGGTGGAGCAGGGCGCGCGCGCCGCCGAGGAGCTCGCTCTTCCCCTCGGGCCCGACCGCGCCGACGAAACGCACCCTCTCGCCGTCGACGTGAGGCTCGACCGCGCGCTCGAAGTAGCCTCGATCCTGGATGATGCCGGCGATCACGAGCGGCAGACCTGCGCGCCGAGCGACGAGAATGGCCTCCTCCGTGCCCTTGTCCGGATGAATGCGGCCGAAGAACAAGGAGATAGTCGCGTGGGCCGGTACCGATCGCGAACGCGCCCATGTCGATACCGTGGTGAATGGTGGCCGCGTATTCGAGCGAAGGGTGTCGGTCGGCATCGCTGATGGCGACGTAGTGGGTGCGCCCGTTGTACTTCTGATAGACGGGGAGGATTCGCTCGGAGGAAAAACCGTGGATCGTGGTGACGACAGGCGTGTCCACCAACCGAGAGAAGCTGAGGGGCAAGAAGTCGAAGCTATTGTGGATGAGGTCGAACTCGGCGGCGCGCTCGAATACGGCGGAGATGTGCAGGCACTCCCAGACCTTCGCGTCGATGGTCACGTCTTCGGAGTATCCGCGTGGCGCGATCCCGACGAGCCGAGCCTTGGTGATCGAGTCGGCGGTGGCGAAGAGGGTGACGTCCAATCCACGCTGCACCAGACCCTCGGTCAAGAGAGAGACGAACTGTTCCCATGGTCCGTAGTGGTGCGGAGGGACGCGCCAAGAGATCGGGGCGAGCACCGCCACGCGGAGCGCGGGCGGGGCGTCGAGCGAAGGCGACGTCACCCGGTGCCTTCGCCGGTTGGAGAGGAGCGTGCGTTCTCGTCGCGCAGCTGCTTCTCCGAGTCGAGCGCGCTCATCTCGGTGAGCGCGATCAAGAACGAGAGTGTCGACTCGGCCCCTTGGTTTTCGTTCGGTCGATCTGGGTGGAGCCCGTCGAGGCAGCCCCCGGTGGTGGGGTCGTAGAGTGGCGCTTGCAGTTGGTTCTCACCCAGAAACCAACTGAACGCGCGCCACATCTCGCGTGGCCATTCCTCGTCCCCGGTGACGCGCCACGCGTCGAGGCACGCGGATATCGTGGCGCAGGCCTCGAGGGGCTGCTGGTCGAAGCGCGCCCTCTCGCCGTGTCGCGGGTAGAATCCGTTCGAGCCGATCGGGGCGAAATAGCCTTCCTCCGAGCGCTGGAGCTCGTTGAGCCATCGGAGGGACTCGAGTCCGGCCGCGACCATTTCTCGATTACCCATCTGCTTGCCCGAGACGATCAGGGCCTGCGGCAGGCGCGCGTTGTCGTATGCGATGACATCCTCGCACCACGGCCAGTCGTCAGCGCCGTGGGTCTGAAATCTCGACAGGAGCTGCTCGGATAGCTGCTTTTGCAATACCTCGACCGCGCTCTCTCCCCGAAACGCGCGCAGATATTCGTGGATACCAAGGAGCGCGAAAGCCCAAGCCCTCGAGCTCTCGAGCTCTTTGACCGCCGGCAGCGCAGCGTGAAACAGCTCGCTGCCGAGGCTCTTACTCCCAGGTTCGCGAGCGCGACCCACCACGGCGCCGAGCGCCCAAAGTGCGCGACCGTGACTGTCCTCGCTGCCGCAGTCTTCGAGCCATTCCCGGGAATACGACATGAAGTTCCGGAACCGTCCCGAGTCTTGATTGAACGCGTGACTCATGAATGCGAGATAGCGCGAAGACAAAGCGCGAGTGGTCGGTCGATCGTCGGTGCCCGCGTCCTCGATCAAGGACGTCAGGAGTAGGGCGCGTGCGTTGTCGTCGAGGCAGTACCCGTCGTCGTAGCGTGGAACGGAAAATAGAGCGTGCTGGAGCATGCCAGTGTCGTCCGTCAGCGCGCGCAGGTGCTGGAGAGTGATCTCGGGCAGGTCGATCAAGCGTTCCGTGACCGTTCTCGACGCGATGAAAGAGCGGCGCAAGGTCGCGCTTTCCTGGTAAGCCCGCTCGAAGCTCGTGAGGTATTGCCGCGCAACCGAGGGCCAGACCATGTTGCGCCCATATTCGGCCGCGCGCGCGCCTCGTGCTTGTAGCTCCGCGCGATCGTCGAGCAACGCGTTCACCGTCGCTCCTATCGCAGACGAGTCTCTGAACGGGACGAGGAGGCCGCGGTCGTCCGCCAGGAGCTCGCGCGCGTATCGATAAGGAGTCGAAACAACCGCTTTTCCGTTCCCCAACGCGTAGGCCAGTGTCCCGGAAGTGATCTGCTCCGGGTTCAGGTATGGGGTGATGTAGATGTCCGTCGCAGCCAAGAATTCGGCGAGCTCGGATGCGCTCACGAAGCGATCGTGAAAGACGACGTGCTCCTCCACGCCTAGCTTATGAGCCCGCAGCTCGAGGCTGCGCCGGTAGGCCTCGCCGTGCCACTCCTTCACGTGAGGGTGCGTGGCGCCGACGACGACATAGGTCGCGGTCGGGTGACGCGCGACGATAGCGGGGAGCGCATCGATGACGTACTCGATCCCTTTGTCCGGAGAGAGGAGGCCAAAGGTGAGGATCAGCGACATCTCCTCGACACCCAGGCGCTTCTTGCTGGCCGAACTGCTCGGCAAGCTCGGGATGCCGTGAGGGATGAAGTCGATCTTTTCGGCCGGCACCCCGTGCACTTCGCGCAAGAGCTCGCCGCCGCAGTGACTCATCACGATCAAACGGCTCGAGAGCCGAGTGACCTCGTCCATCACGAGGCGTTGTTCCAAAGTGGGCTCGCCGAGGATGGTGTGAAGCGTCGTGACGATCGGCATGCGCACCTTGCTGAGGAGCGCGAGGACATGGCTGCCCGCCTTGCCCCCGAAGATGCCGTACTCATGTTGGAGGGACAGAACGTCGAACCCGCCCACGTTCAAGAAGTCGGTCGCGCGGCGGTACGACGCGAGATCGCTCTCGGCGATCTCGAATCGAACTCGATCACCGTAGGCGTGGCGTCTACCAGCGTCGTTCATCGCGACGACCGCGCACTCGATGCCCGGGAACGTCGACGAGATCGCATCGGCGAGGTCCGTCGTGAACGTGGCGATCCCGCACTGCCGCGGAAGGTGGTTTCCAAGCAGCGCTACGCGCTGGACTGCGCCAGGGTTTTCGTCTTTGTTCATGCCTTCGCCGTCGGCACTCACTTCTTTCCGGCGAGTGCTGCCTTCTTGACCTCAGACGCTGCCTCTTGGCGCTGTTTGTCGTCCTTTTTCGTCTGTTGCTTCTGGTTGGCCTTGCGGTTTTTCTGTTTCGGGGATTTGTCGCCCATGGTGCACCTCCTATGCTCGGAAGCGAGTTCCAGATGGCGCGCCGCCGGATAAGCGCACTGTCGCACGGGGCTGCCGGCTTGTCTTGCCGATTTCAATCCGGCGCGACTCGACCGGTCTGGGCTTCCCCGGCGCTGCCGCACATTACGTGGTACTGTGCCTTTGTGAGCGACACACGGATAGGTGCCATTTTGCGAAGCGCTTGGAAGATCCTCCGGCTTGATGCAATCCGTCCCGTCGTCCGCCAAACGATTGCTGATCTCGAGGCATTGACTGCTCGGCAAGTGGTGGGGCGGGAGCCTTCGCGATCCGAGATCGAAGTAGAGACAGGCTCACTCCGTGCGGCTCTCGATGCGTGTTGCGACGAGCTTCGCGAAGGCTGCGGGCTACCCACGTCACCCGGGCCGTCAGCGCAAGCTCAGAGAATGCATGCCGCCGATGCCGACTGGACCGAAAGCTATTCGAACGCCCTAGAGGTCTATCGCAGCGCGGCGTGCAAGGAGCTGGATGCTTCCCTTGCTGCCCTAGCGTTGCCTCCGGAGCGCTCACCCGCGTTAGAAACGCTGTAGCTACCCTCACGTTGCTGTGGCGATGTGAAATCGAATGATATGGTGTGACGGCCCGTGAAGATGGCGATGCGGGCAAGTCCGGTTACTGGGTCAAGAAGCTACGCAGCAATCACCACCTTCATCGGCATGCCAAGCTCCACCGAATAACGCTGTTCGTAACGGGCCTCAGGGACGCGACCTTGCGGGTGCATAACCCGAAGGTCGTCACGCCTTCTCGTCTGGTTTGGGAGCGCCGTCATCGATGCCTGAATGCAAAAAGTCGCTTTGCCGTTTCGCCTAGCGTTTCCCTCGTCATCTCTTGGCCGTTGCCGCGTCGTCCGCTCCGAAAATCCGGACCTAGTGCGATAGGGCTACGCATATCGCCCCCCCGACGGGCGATGATGGCGCCCGCTTGGAGACAATCCTCGTGCGCGTTTCGATTTCGCTCTCGCAGAGCGCTTGTACGGCGTCCTTGTCTTGCCTGGAGATGGCATAAACACAGCACTACCAACCCGACACCGAGGCAAGTGGCGAACCTGATGGCCAGACCATTGCGGGAAGCGTCGTAGCGCGGTCTACAAGCCCTGTGCGAGCACCAACCACACCTCTTGCTCACCGTGGCTGTGCCTATCGCGCGCAGCGACTCTCGAGGGCAGCCATCTGGGTGGCGAATAGGTTCTCCGCCACGCCAGCCCGGGTTGGGTCGTCGCGCCAACCCGGGCTGGCGTGCTAAGTCGCCGAGTTCGCTTCAGCTCACTGGCACGGTGGTGGAGTCCAAGGTGGTGGGTTCGTTCCAGTGAGTTGGTAAATCGTTGCATCGAACAGGGAGAAGAACCACGCGTCCTCCGGTTCGTTGTTCTCGTAGCAATTGCCGTGGTACGGGGTGTCGTCGCCGGGAAGGCCAACGAAGCTCGCGGGTAGCGTGAGCAAGGTCAGTTCGGCCGCGAACTCCTGGAACGGACCAGGATCCGGCATCGTTCCATTGTTCACGAGCTCATTGTCCGCGATGCGATTGTCCTCGGCGGCCTGGTCGAGAAGGAATTCGAGGGTCACGTCGCCGTCCCTATCGCAAGCATAGGGAGTCCCTTGGAAGGGGAGGCAATAGTCGACGACGGCGATCCCAACGAAGTTGTTGTTCTCGATCAGATTTCCAGACGCCACCGACTCGTCCACTCCCACATAGAGGATGCCCTGTCCTCTCGGGATGAAGGAGAGAATGGAACCCGGCCGGGCGCCGTTTGTATTGTTGTTGTCGTGGATCCAGTTGTTGTGGAGGTCGATGCGTTTGGCGCTGTCTCTGTTGTCGTAAATGTCTGGCAGCAGCAGAATGGCCGCGCCAATCGCGTTGTTTCGCATTTCATTGTCGACGACCAGGACGTCGTCGCTGTTCGAAACCTCGATGCCGTTGGTGCTGTTTTCAACGACGTTGCCTTGGACCAAGACGTTCTCCGAAGTCTCGACCCAGAGTGCGCTATCCAAGTCTGAGCCCGTGGAATAGCTGTTCTTGATGACACCGTTCTTCGACAGGACGGGGAAGATTCCATAGTTCCTGTTGTTGATCGATTCGACGTCGTCGAATACGAAGCCGTCGACGTGCTCGGTGAAGATCCCGTTGTTACTGAAGCCTTCGACCGTGATGCCTTCGATCACGATGTCGTGGAGCCAGGGATCGGTGTCCATGGGGATGACCGTCGGCACATCCGGATACAGGGGAAAGGGCGGTCCCATGTCCGTATGACAGCCCATGCAGTCGGTCCGTTTGAGCTTGGCCGCATTGGGCCGGTGAGGCCGGGCCGCTTCTGAGACTTCTGGCGGCACGACGACAATACCGTTGCGCTGCCCGTTGGTGGCCAAGAGGCGTACGCGCTTCTGCGGGTTGCTCTGCCCGATCAGGTGGATACCGCTCTTGGTGATGTTGAGTCCGTTCGTCGTGTTGTTGGGTTCTGTGTAGTCGCCGGCGAGAACGTAGATTCGGGTGCCTTCCTGCGCTCGATCGATGGCCTTTTGGATCGACTGGCCCGGGCTGACGACGATCGTGCCTCGCTTGAACTGGCCTGGCGGAAACATTTCCTCGCCGCCCGTGCCGCCCGTGCCGCCCGGGCCGCCCATGCCGCCCATGCCGCCGGTGCCGCCGGTGCCGCCGGTGCCGCCGGTGCCGCCGGTCCCGTCGGGGTCATACGGGTCGATGCCTGCGGGCGGTTGCTGATTGGGGATCTCCGAGGTTAGAGTGAAGATGGTGTTGTTCGGGCCGTCGGTCCAACCTGGCTGTGTGCCGAGCTCGATCTCCTCTAAGTTCGAGAAACTGCCGGGATCAAAGTCGGAGTCTAGGGCCTCCACACAGGGAACCGCCTCATCGTAGGTGACAGTGCCATTTGGAATGGACCCGTCGGCGCCGTCACAGGTCAGGTCATCTATTGCCAGCCTGATATCCCAGCCGTACCCATTCCATTCGCCTGCTCCCTGGTCTCGGTG
Organism: uncultured delta proteobacterium; assembly: GCA_963786865.1. GTDB lineage: Bacteria > Myxococcota_A > Polyangia > Polyangiales > Houyiibacteriaceae > SG8-38. Next base: position 485,535 of record CAWBAV010000006.1, read on the forward strand.
GCACAGCTGGCAGTTCGCGCCCCCGGGGATCGGGATGGGATCATAGAAGTCCAACCACGCTTGCCTAACCCCCGAATTCGCACTTGCGGGCGCTCCGCTGGCAAAAAAGACGGCAAGTACCGCGCTCAGGACCACCGCACATGAAGCGCACAGCCTTCTCAAAACAACATAAGTGCCCATGATCACCTCCACTCTCCATTACGCCACGAATCCCGGAGGAAGCCCGGCCGGTCTCAGCAACACGAGCGTTGCGAATATCACAAGGTGACTGATGCAATCAATCGCCACTTTCGGACAGGATTTGCTGCAGTCCGCCAGGAAGCCTTGCTCATGTGGGCCGCGAAGCTGTCCTGTCGTGCAGTGATAACAGCCTTTGTTCAGGCCACCGATTTCCGACCCCTTCTCGGTCTTGCTCTTGCTGCACCCATTCCACGGACCGAGCGTACCGAAAAACGCAGCGGATGAGGAACGGCGATTTTGTGCCAGCGCTCTCTGCGAGCACCCCCAACGAGGGATGATCGACGTCGGTTGGGAGGCGGGTTATTGGAATGTGCAACACGCGGAGCCTTTGACGGGTATCGCATCCATCGTGCTCTGAACCGACGTGTCCAACGACGTAGTGGTTCTAGACGTTCAGTTCTTCGCATCACGAAAAGAGCGCTCCAAGTAACTCTTGTTGCCGCTGCTCGCGTCGGGGTACACGGCACCCTGCGGTCCGCCGTACGTACGCCATGCGATCGCATCGGCCTCCGAGCGACAGGAATTTTGAAGTCGGCCGATCAGCGCGTCGACAGACAGGGAGAGGAACTCGCCATCGGCACAGTTGCCATCGAGGGTGCTTTCGAGTGCGGCCAGCGCGGTCACCACGTTGGCATCGTCGGAGCCGCACGGCTCGTTGTCATCGGCGTAGCACGACGCCCATGCAGCGCTGACGCCGCTGATGCATTCGCGCACTCCGTCGGAGGCTGCCTCCGCGCACGACTTGGGCACGCCTCCGCCGGAGCCCTTAGCGTCGCCCGCGCCGCTAGGCGAAGAGTCGCTGCTGCAGCCGTTGATGCTGAGCGCGAACGGAAGGCAAAGAACGACGGCGGCAACGCTAAGGCAACGGGATTACATGGAGATCTCCTGGCTAAGAAACGAGTGTAAGAAACGAGTGGGAGGCGGGCGTCAGGCACCTTGCGATGGGTGCGGTGTTGCTCCGAGCCTGTCAACGATCGAATGAAACGACCACCGACCCAACCGACATCGGAATCTGAGATGCGGCCGCTCGCGTGTGGAGCTGATGGCCCCTACGGGCGCGTTCCTCGTGCGGCTCTTATTCGGACACGGGCGATGCGTGTGATGCGCCATGTCGCGGCAGCCACGGCAACCAGTCCGACGAGCAAACCGATGCCTTTGGCCTCCCAATTCGTATGGCCTTGTCCGGCCATCTCGGTGACGTGCGCAGCGGTGGTGCCCAGATAGACGTCGACGAATATGTGTGGAGCGATGCCCAGTGTGCCGATCGCCACCGAACGAGGCAGGACGCGGAGCGCGCCGAGCGCATAACTGAGGATTGCGGGATTCGTGGGAATCATGCGCAGCCAGAACACCAGTCCCGGTCCCCCTGAACCTGCGGCAGTAGCCGCGTCGCGGATCTTCGGTCTTCGCTCGAGCTCACGGAGGACGGGCGCACGCAGCAGGCGCTTGCCAATGACGTACACCAGCATGTTGCCCAGGTAGACAGATCCAAAATAATAGACGTAACCTTTCCATAGCCCAAAGACCGCCCCGGCGATCAGACCGAAGATGAAGTTCGGAAGGAAGAGGGGCTGCAAGATGATGATCGTGATTGCGTAGACGATTGGCCCCCAGGGTCCGAGCTTTTCGATGGCATGCTCGGCTTGGGGAACGTACTCGGCGAGGTGATGGCCCTCGATGGCGAGCCCCACGATGAGCAGGACGCCGAAGACCCAAGCGATGGGGCGACCCTTGATCTTCAGCTCTCCTTCGGAACTCATGGGTATGCTTCTACGGGACCACCGGGTTTGGGGGAGACATTCGAGGCAATCCAAAGGGTTCCCTCGGAGGATATGGTACAAGGCGAAAAATGACCGACGCATTCAACCATTCGCTGATCGCCATCGCAATCGTCGTGGTGCTCGAGGTCGCCGTCGTCGTACGCATTCTGTTGCGTCCCCATCGCGACCCCGCCGCCCGGATTGCGTGGGTGCTCGTGGTCGGTGTGCTGCCCTTGTTTGGATTGTTCGCCTATCTCCTGTTCGGCGAGGTGAACATCGGCCGTCGCCGTGTGGAACGGCTGCGCGCCGTGCTTGCTCGCGTGCCGCCAGCTCCGGGTTCCGAGACATCGGACGCGGCGAAATCTGCCGCATCGGTCCCCGGGATCTACAGGCATCTCTTCGATCTCGGGCACTCGATCAGTGGATTCCACCCCGTCGGGGGTAACAGCGCTCGCCTGCTTCCGGACTCCAACGCCACGATCGACGCGATGGTGGCTGACATCGATGCCGCTCGAGATCATGTCCATGTCCTGTTCTACATTTGGCTCCCGGACAACAACGGGCGCAAGGTCATCGAGGCATTGAAGCGAGCCGCCGCCCGCGGTGTCACCTGCCGCGCGATGGCCGATGACGTGGGTTCCCGCACGTTGATCCGCTCCGCGCATTGGGGGGCCATGCGCGAGGCGGGAGTCCGGGTCGCGGCTGGATTGCCTATTGGAAACCTTCTTCTTCTGCCCTTCAAAGGCCGCGTCGACCTCAGGAACCATCGCAAGATCGTGGTCATCGACGACCGTATCACCTACTGCGGAAGCCAGAACTGCGCCGACCCGGAGTTTCTGGTGAAGGCGAAGTATGCGCCCTGGGTGGACGCGGTGATGCGCTTCGAGGGCCCGATCGCACGCCAGAACCAGTTCCTCTTTGCAACTGACTGGATGACCTACGTCGACGAGGAGCTGGACGAGCTCCTGCGTAGGCCACTCTCCATGCCGGTTTCTGGGGGAGTGCCCGCACAAGTCATCGGCACCGGCCCAACGGTGCGCTACTCGGCGATGCCGGAGACGTTCGAGGCTCTCATGTTCGCCGCGCGTCGCGAGATCGTCATCTCCACTCCCTACTACGTGCCCAACGAGTCTCTGCAGACTGCGTTGTGCACCACCGCATTTCGTGGGGTGGATACGACGATCATTTTTCCCGCACGAAATGATTCGTGGGTCGTTGGCGCCGCGAGCCGTAGCTACTACGCCGACCTTCTCGCTTCAGGGGTTAAGATCTACGAGTACGTGGGCGGGCTACTGCACACGAAATCGCTCACGCTCGACGGAAAAGTCACGTTGATCGGTTCGGCGAACATGGACCGCCGAAGCTTCGATTTGAACTACGAAAACAACATCCTCTTCTACGATCCTGTGCTCACGGCCGATGTTCGACAGCGACAGCAGGAGTACATCGCGAGCTCGCAGCTCGTCACCAAGGAGACGGTGGGGTCCTGGTCGATATCACGGCGTCTGTGGAACAACAGCGTCGCGACCGTCGGCCCCGTCCTCTGAGGATTTTCGCGGCCGCGCAAGCCCCGAGAATCGGCCGCGCAAGCCACGAATCGAGTTCTGAGAATCAAATTTGCAGATCCTCGTTCGTCGTCGCTGCCCTAAACGGCTCAGGGGAGAAATATGCGCAAGTACGTCTGGTTAGTTTTGAGTATTGGGTTGACCCTCAGCCTTGTTGGTTGTGGTGACGATGTGAGCAGCGGTGGCGGGGGCTCTGCCGGCAGCGGCGAAACCGCGGGCAGTGGCGGAACCGCCGGCAGTGGTGGAACAGGTGGAGCTTCAACGGCAACGGTGAGCGGCATCGTGTACGCGGCCACCGAAGGTGACTCCGTCACATTCGCCGGGGCCACGGTTTCGATTCCCGGGACCTCCTTTTCGACGACCAGCGGACCCGACGGTTCGTTTTCGATCGAGGCTCCAATCGGCACGACTACGATCCTCGCGACCGCGACCGGTCATTGGGGTGATCTACAGGCCGGCGTCGTCCCCGCGGGCGGCGGGAGTGGGGTAGAGCTCGAGGTCCTTCCCGACGCTTTGGTCGGTCAGGTCGCCGGTGCCTTGGGGGAAACCGCCGATCCCTCCAAAGGGCTCGTCGCGGTCATCTACGATGAGGACGTCGCCGTCGGCGGCGAGACCGCAGACCTCGGAGTCAACTACGGCTTCGCGTTCGTCTTCGACGCGGGCGATGGAAACCCGGTGGAGGGCAACATGCTCCTCGCCGGCGGCGGAAGCGAAGTCATCTTCGCAAACGTCGACGTGAGCGCCAACGTCATGCCGAGCGCCACCGACGCGAGCGATCAAGACTGCGCGTTCGAGTTTCCAGATGCCGTCTACCCGAGTCAGGCAAAGGTGCTCACCGAGGTCGCGATGACCTGTCCATAAACGCGGTAAGCAAAGCATGAGGTGACAAGCGGGCTGGCGACTGAGTCGTCAGCCCGTTTCTTCTTTGTCAGTCCGATGCGGCCCGGGGGTGACGGGGGTATCGCATCTTGGTAAAAGGGCCTCGAGGAGGTTGCCATGCATGGACTGCGTCGGTTCGCAACGCTTTCTTGCGCTCTGCTGATCACCTTCGGTTGCGCGTCGTCCCCGAACGTCACGCCATCGATCCCAAAGCCGTCGGAACCGACGGCGCCGCTCCTCGAAGGCATGGGGGACTTGCATTGGGCGGTCACCACCAATTCGGAGCTCGCGCAGCGCTACTTCGACCAAGCCCTGACGCTTGCGTACGGGTTCAATCACCTGGAAGCCGAACGCTCGTTTCGCGAAGCAGCCCGACTCGATGACGACTGTGCCATCTGTTTCTGGGGCGCGGCGCTGGTGCTCGGACCCAACATCAACGACCCCGTGCCGACGCCTGAGCGAGAGTTAGAGGCCTACCAGACTTTGGAAGAGGCCAAAGCGCGGTTGCCTCGGGCGAGCGAAAAGGAACGCGCCTTGATCGAGGCGCTTGGCGCCCGCTACGCGGCATCGCCACCGTCGGAGCGCACGGCGCTCGACCATGCGTACGCCGACGCGATGAGAACGGTCGCCCGACGGTTTCCTGACGACCTCCAGATTCAAACGCTTTTCGCCGAAGCGATGATGGATACGATGCCTTGGGCGTACTGGACCGAGGACGGGAAACCCAAGCCGCTCACCGAAGAGGTCTTTGCGACGCTCGATTTCGTACTGGAGAACGACCCCGATCATCCCGGCGCGAATCATTTCTACATTCACGCTGTCGAGCAAGAGCAGCCAGAGCGCGGAGTCGCTCCCGCCGACAGATTGCGGCGTGTGGTTCCCGGCGCCGGCCACTTGGTACACATGCCCTCGCATATCTACATTCGGGTCGGGCGCTACCACGATGGCTCTCTTGCGAACGAGCTCGCTGTCACAGCCGACAACGACTACGTCACACAATGCCGCGCACAGGGCATCTACCCGGTGGCTTACGTGCCGCATAACCATCACTTCCTTTGGGCGACCACGACGATGGAGGGGCGTAGCGCGGACGCGATCGCTGCCGCACGTCACACCGCTGCGCACGTCGACCGTTCATTGATGCGCGAACCTGAGCTGGCGATGCTTCAGCACTTCTCCGCGATTCCCTACTACGCCCTGGTGCGGTTCGGGAAGTGGGACGAGATTCTGCGTGAGCCCGCTCCCGACGCGGACCTGCTCTATCCCACGGCGGTCTGGCACTACGCGCGTGGCATCGCGTACGCGCGCGAGGGGAAACTCAAACAAGCCAGGGCAGAGCTCGACCGCGTGCGCGCGATCGCGGTCGATCCACGCCTCCAACCGTTGCGGATCTGGGGCCTCAATCCGATGAGCTCGTTGGCGGAGATCGCGGGGGCAGTGCTCCATGCGGAGATTGCCGCGGCACGCAACGACACCAAGACAGCCGTCGCCGAGCTCCGAAAAGCGATCGCGATCGAAGACGGCTTGATCTACGGCGAGCCACCCGATTGGTTCTACCCGGTTCGCCACAACCTCGGGGCCGTTCTGCTCGAGGCAGGCCGTGCACGCGCCGCAGAAAAGGTCTATCGAGAGGACCTTGCTCGATTCCCCGACAACGGCTGGTCGCTATTCGGGCTGGCCCAGAGCCTTCGTGCACAAGGCAAGGCGCAAGAAGCCGCGGAGGTGCTGGTTCGCTTCAAGACGGCTTGGCAGTACGCTGACATCGAGATCACGGCCTCGCGCTTCTAGGATCCGCCTGCAAGCGCGCGCAGGTCACCCTCGAGCTTGCTGAGCCCCTCATCGTCGGAGCGGTAGTAACCTCGAATTCGGGCTCGGTTGTCCACGAGGGCGAACGAATTCGAGTGGGTGAGCTCGGGCGACCATTGCGTTCGGCCGTATCCCACTTTGAAGCCACCGATCACGAAGTCTTGAACGGCGTCTTCCGTTCCCGTCACGAACCTCCAGTTGTCTTCGTCGAGAGCGTTGGCCGTCATGTAGGCCTTGATGACTTCGGGAGTGTCGTTGCGCGGGTCGACGCTCACGGAGAGGAATCGCGCACCGGGCACATCGGTGAGCCGGCCTTGAAGCTTCTTCATCTGAGCCGTCAGGCGCGGACAGGTTGCCCGGCAATGTGTGAATACGAAGGCAGCCACCCAGACTCCATCTCGTATCGATTCCCGCAGGAACGGCTGGCCATCCTGGTCGACCAGTGAGAAATCCGGGAGCTCCGCAACGACCGGCAGGGATACGCCGCTCTCCTTGGAGCAACCGAGCGCCACGGAGGCCACGCTCAGCGCGGCGATCAGCAGCAGAGCGTGAAGAGACCGGATTTCGGGGTTGAAACTCGGTGCACCGTTGACAGCGGCTGGCTGATACCATACGGCTCGCCGTCGAGCCTGACTGTTGAGGAGAGGTGCCATGAGGTTTTCGAGACGAGTCTTCTTTGTAGCGAGCGTGCTGGCAACCGTTCTTGCGGCAGCTTGCGGGAGCACCGAGTCGGGCAGCTCCCCCGACTTCAGTGAATCCGGATCCGTTGCAGCTTTCGAGCAACTCCCATTCGTGTCCAACGAGCAGCTCGGGATGTTCAACTACATCCATTCGATCTCGGTGACGCCGCCTGATGCGATCAACAGCGAGGACTGGGGACCGGACATTCCTTTTGGCGCGGCAGCGGGAAGCGGCGCGCCTGGTGGTGCGGTCAACATGCACCGCTACACGATTGCGTTCACCGGCTACGGCATCTCCATGCTCGCCGAGATGACGCCCGCCTATCGCGAGCGGCACATCGAAACGATCGACGGAATGATCCAGAAGCTCCTCAATCCGCTGGTCTGGGACTACTGGATGCGGGGCGATGAGCTGGGCTTCGACTGGGGCGGGGCCAACCCCATACACCCGTACAACATCATGTACACAGGCCATCTGCAGCTGCTGATGGCGTTCTACGAGCGACAGGCTGGCGACGGTAAATACCTCGACAACGACGTCGAGCTCACCACCGAGGATGGGTCCCAGACCTGGACCACCAACCTGGCCGCGCTCTCGCAGGACATCTACCAGCAGAGCCTGAGTAACCAGGACAGCAATGGCGAGAACTTCTACTCGGTTAGTTGCGAAACGCCATGGGTGTTCACTTGCTGCAACACGATCGCTCAGCTCGCGTTTGCCATACTTCCCGACTCGATCGGAATCGACGCTGGGGAGGCCAACACCCGCTTCGTCGAATGGCACGGCGAGCACATGCTCGATCCCGACACCAAGTACTACTACAACCGCTACAAGCCATACGAAGCCGAGCCGCAATTCGACAAGGTCCAACCAGGCGCATATTCGTCCTGGGCACATCATTTCATGCACGGCTTTGCTCCGGACTTCGTCGAACAGCACTATCCCGATTTCATCCGCAATGCAGTCGAGGTCATCGAACCGGGTACCGGCATCGTGAGCTTCGGAAGCAACCGCAACGGAGCGGTCGAGTCGCTGACCCTGGTCGACATGATCGGCACTGGCTACGCCGCAGTCCTGACACGAGAGATGGGCGATGCGGACAACTACGCTTTGCTGCGCAAGGGGTTCGATGCCGTGGCGGGTGAACGAATCTGGGTTGGCAACCAGTACGGCTTCCTCAATCGCTCCGAATGGCCGGTGTTCATGGTCTTTCCGAATGGCTTCACGCTTTGGGCGGAAGCGACTAGCGCAGAGAACAACTTCCGCTCCGTCGTCGAGAATCCGCGGGGTCCAGACTTTTACGCTCAGCCCTTCGTCAAACACGTCTCCAATGCAGATGCTTTCATCAACCAGGCAACCTGGGCGGAGCCGGTTCTTTACGTAACGGTCAACGGTGCGGGCGTGACCACTGAGACAACCGACATCGTCGTCTCCAACCTCGATCCAAACGGCGCCTATCGCGTCTATGCAGGCGAGGACATCTATACGAGTTGGACGCGCTCAGGAGCCGAGTTGACCATCACTACGCCGCCGCTTTCGAGCGACCTTCTGAAGCTTCGAGTCGTCGAAGCGCGGTGAGGGAGCGAAATCGGCTTCGACGCCTCGGTGGTGTCTACATATCTCCGTAGGCGTGCTGGAGGAGGGTCAGACCAGCGAATACGGCAGTCTCCGCTCGCAGAACGCGTCCTCCCATCCGAAGGGGGCGAGCCCCACGCGCCTCGAGCATGCTTCGCTCCTCGTCGCTCCAGCCTCCTTCGGGACCGACTGCGAAGACGATGCGAACGTCCTGCGCGGTCCGCGCCCGAAGCTGCGTCGTCGAGAGCGCGCCCACCCGAGGGCCGATCGTCGAGATAGACGCGGAGGTCTGCCCCGGTGAAGCACTCATCTTCCAGGATGGAGGCGAGCTCGATGGGTTCCCGCACTTCGGGAAGGCTCGCGCGTCGGCATTGACGCGCGGCGCGCAGCGCTTGCTTCGGCCAGGCATGGGCCTTTTCATGATCCAGACCCTCACGTGGCACCGAGCGCTCCGAGAGCACCGGGACGATGCGCATCGCTCCCGAGCTCGGTGGCTTTCTGGACTACGACCAGCATGCGCTGCCTCGCGAGCACGGCGCAGAGCAGGGTGATCTCCGCGGGCGACTCCGTAGAGCCCGCCATCCGTTCGTAGACCAGGGCTTCGCCGCCACCCTTCTTCAATACTTTCAGTGAGGCGCGAAAGAAATCTCCTGCGCGGTCCACGATGGTGAAGGCCTCCTTCTCTCGAATCTCGCGACGGCGCAGCGCCCGCGCCTGAAAGGCGTCGAGCGCGATTCGGTCGCCCTCCGCGAGCGCGGTGGCATGGCGCAGTGGCGCGTTGAGGGAGGGCGATTCCATGGGCTGAGCATAGGCTTCTTCGCGTCCCAGTCGACGCTCGCTATCGTCCCCGTGCGAAGTTCCCGGCAATGAGGCCGTCGTCGGCCATGACTCCGCCCGCGAGCCCTGCTAGCGTCCTCTATGGCATCGAACACTCAGTCACGAGGTAAGAAGAGCAGGGTCGTCGTCCGGCAGTTGCAGAAGTCGGATTTCCGGGACGTGCAGCGCGTACACAGCGGCGCCTACCCGAACCTCGAGTCCTGGTCTTTCCAGCAGTTCGCGAGTCAGCTCGATCTCTTTCCCGAGGGACAGCTCTGCGTCGAAGTCGATGGACGCGTCGTAGCCACGTCTGGCTCGCTCATCATCAATCTGCACGATCTCTCGTCGAGTCACACGTACCACGACGTGTGCGAGGGCGGGATGATCCGGACCCACGATCCCGATGGTGACACACTCTATGGCATCGACATCGCGGTCGATCCCGACTTCCGCGGACAGCGCTTCGCCCGCCGCATCTATGACGAGCGAAAAGAATTGGCCGGGCGTCTCAACTTGCGGGGCATCGTCTTTGGTGGCCGCATGCCAAACTACAGCCGCTATGCGGACGAGATATCGCCGCAAGAGTATCTCGCGAAGGTCTTGCGCAAGGAGATCCGCGATCCGGTGATACTCGCTCAAATCGCGAACGGTTTCGTCGCTCGCGAGGTGATCGAGGACTATTTGCCGAGCGACACGGCATCGAGTGGTCACGCCGTGCTGATGGAGTGGCGCAATCCGTCGTTCGTCCCTCCCGACCCGAGGCGCAGGGCCGCAGGCGAGATGCGCGTTGCAGCGGTTCAATATCAGATGCGCACGGTGAAGAGCTTCGAGGAGTTTGCGACGCAGTGCGAGTTCTTCATCGATTCTGCCGCGGACTATCGGGTCGATTTCCTGTTGTTCCCGGAGCTTCTCACGACCCAGTTGCTCGCCCTCGTCACCGGCCCGAACCCCGCGCAGTCCGCCCGAGCCCTCGACCAGTTCACCCAGCGATACCTGTCGTTCTTCACCGACATGGCGATTCAATACAACGTCAACATCATCGCCGGGACGCACCTAGCGGTCGAGAAGAAGCGTCTCTACAACATCGCCTATCTCTTCCATCGCGATGGTCGAATCGACAAGCAGTACAAGATGCACATCACCCCTTCGGAGGCGCGCTGGTGGGGTATCACGGCCGGCAGGGACATCAACGTGTTCGAGACCGACCGTGGCAAGATCGCCATTGCGATCTGCTACGACGTCGAGTTCCCCGAAGTGGTGCGCATCACCAAGGCCAAGGGCGCAGACGTCTTGTTCATTCCGTACAACACCGACATTCGATCCGGTCACGTTCGGGTGAGAGCCTGCGCTCAGGCGAGGGCCATCGAAAATCACATGTACGTCGTCATGGCGGGAGCGGTCGGCAACTTGCCGCAGGTCGAGGGTGCGGACATTCACTACGGTCAAGCTGCGATCCTCACGCCTTCCGACATTCAATTCGCCCGCGACGGCATCGCGTCTGAAGGAACGGAGAACGTAGAGACGATGATCGTGCATGATCTCGACCTCGCACTCTTACGCCGTACCGAGGGCACCGGAACCGTCCGGACCTGGCCCGACCGCCGCAAGGATCTCTACGGCGTGCTTCACAAAACGGGTCGCAAGACCGAGCGTTTCTGACGGGCGCCTCCGTCAGGCAGGCCAGACCCGCTCGATCAGCCAGACCATCGCCACCAGGTCGAGGGCTGTCAGGATCCCGAAAAAAACCAGCCAGGGAAAACCGTTCGGGACGACGCGTAGCATGGCCTGGATGAGGCCCCGGCTGTGCCCGTTGAGGACCGGAAACGATTGGTCGTAGTTCGCGTGATGGATCTGGTGCACCGCGGGCGGAAGCAAGATGTGATGTTCCTGAAGCCAGACGGCGATCTTCGGGCGACGTCGCGGCGCGGTATGCGTGAGCCGATGCGAGAGCTGATTCGCGTAGCCGAATGAGTATCCAACACCAGCCACCATGAACGCCACTGGGGTGAACCCACAGATGCCAAAAAGGAAGATCGACTTGACGAGAAGCAAGACGTTGAGGTCACCCCAGACATCCAAGAGGCGCCGAGTCGAGATGTCGTAGGCGAAGGTGTGGTGCCACTGGAACTCCACGCAGGGGACGCCGATCACGGGAAGGCGGACGAAGCGTGGGTTATCGAGGACGACGTGCAGGACGCCACTATAGAAGTCGATATAGAAGTACATCACGACGAAGGTCGCGAGCAGGGCGAGAGGGTTCGGGGCCTGCACGATGCCGTAGATGCAAGTGGCCAGGACGAGGAAGACGAAGGGCTTGAACCGCCGCTGGTAGACGGAGTGGTCGTGCTCGGCCACCCAGGCCATCTCCTCGGGGAGCGTCTCTCCATCCGTGGCGGCCTGAGCGATCCGCTTGGCAACGAGGACGTTCAGCCAATCGTTCATATTGGCGTACGACTCCTTGCGGGTGTCGAATTCTGGAGCGGCGACGACGGTGGGCACTGCGATGGCCTTCTCTCGATCCAGCGCGGCACCGGGTCGGTTAGGTTCGACAAAGCAAGACCCGCCGGTAGAAGGGCAGTGCTGCGCGCCTCCGAGATCCGCACGGGACGCGTCGAGCGGAGAGTGCCTCGGAGCGATCGATTCTGGCAAACCCTTGGGGGAAGGGTCGCTATTTGATCGAAAAACCGAACCAGACTTGGCCTTCGACGCTGGAGCCCCAGCCGGCGTTGGTGCCTTTGACGTCTGCCGATGAGCCGAGGCCGACCGAGCCGAGGCTGAAGGCGTATTCGCCTTTGGGAAGTGTGACCTCTGGGGTCACTTTGTAGCAGCCGTCGCTGATCTTCGAGAACGTGAGGTCGATCGAGTTGTCGGCGGACTTCTTGTTCTTGCTGCCTCCCCACATGTTCGTCCCGCCTACGGCGAGCTCTCTGTAGTCCTTCTTCGGGTTGAAAGGATACAGCTTGATCTGCTGGGCAGGGTGGATCTCAGCGTTGAAGGGTTTGAAGGCGAAAGACTGTGAAGGCTTGACGTCGACCTTTGCGTTTGGGGCCTCGAGGCGGACGCTTTGGTCATAGCCCCTGTAGATGCCCTTCTTCTTCTGCTTCGCGACGGCTTTCTCCATCCCAAGCTCCGTGCTCGTCTTCCCGTCTTCGCTGATCACCCGGACCATGTTGACGAACTCGGGGCAGACGTCTTCCGCGCTTGCGGTGAGAGGGAGGGAGAAGAGGACGAGGAGCAAGATGGTCAGGGCGTGTTTCATGAAATCATTCCTTCGCTACGACGCTGCCATTAAAACACAAGATGAAGTCGCGAGTCACTACAAACACGTAGTTTCTGGAAAGACATCGTCGCGGGCACAGAAATCGCTCACCAACACTCCGACCACGGCCGGATGCAACCCGCATGATCGGCTGGCGAAGGCTCGGCCGGAGAGATAGGTTTCACCGATGGATGGCTACCCCGTCGAGCTCGAAATCCCAGTCGCCTGGGGCGACCTAGATGCGTTCGGCCACGTGAACAACACGGTCTATTTCCGATGGTTCGAGTCGGCGCGCATGGTGTTCTTCCAGCGCATCGGAATCAGCCCGAACCGACCCGAGAAGGTTGGCCCGATCATGGCGACGACGAGCTGTGACTATCTCGTGCCGGTCGAGTACCCGGCCACCGTCATCGTGGGCGCCCGCGTGCAGCGCATCGGCAATACGAGCTTGGTCATGGAGAACGAAGCGACCCTGCAGGGAACCCCGGTCGCCCGTGGCACTACGGTCATCGTGCTCATCGACTACCGGACTGGCGAGAAGGTGCCCGTGCCCGACGATATGCGTGCGGCAATTGCGGCACTGAGCTAGAAAGCCTCCACCGAGTGCGGGCGTCGTGGTATCAGAAAGCGACTATGATCCTCCTCAATCCAAAAAAGCACGAGCGCCCCTATCCGGACGAGCGCTCACGTGAAGTGATGCTCAAGACCATCGAGTTCTTCGAGCGCAAGGGCAAGCGGCGCATCAAAGAGGACTACCACGCACGGGTCTGGTACGCGGACTTCCTCGATTTCGTCAAAGAGGAGAAGATCTTCGCGACGATGTGCACGCCGGCAGACCACGGCGCGCCGAATTCGCGATGGGACACTTGGCGGATTTGCGAGTTCGCCGAGATTCTCGGCTTCTACGGCTTGCAGTACTGGTACACCTACCAGGTCACCGTGCTCGGCCTCGGGCCGATCTGGATGAGTGAGAACGAGTCGATCAAGCAGCGGGCCGCGCGCGCGCTGGAGCAGGGTGGAATATTTGCGTTTGGGCTCTCTGAGAAGGAGCACGGCGCCGATGTGTACTCTACCGACATGACCCTCACCCCGCGCGGGGACGGCAAGTACAGCGCCAGCGGCAGCAAGTACTACATCGGCAACGGGAACAAGGCGGCAATCGTCTCGACTTTCGGCAAACTTGCGGACTCCGGCGAATACGTCTTCTTCGGGGTCGATTCCCAGCACGAGCGCTACAACTTGATCAAGAACGTCTGCGCGAGCCAGAACTACGTCTCGGAGTTTGCGCTCGACGATTATCCGATCGAGGAGAACGACATCATCGCCAAGGGCGACCATGCATGGAATAGCGCGCTCAACACGGTGAACATCGGGAAGTACAACCTTGGATGGGCCTCGATCGGCATGTGCACGCATGCGCTCTACGAAGCCATTCATCACGCTTCGAATCGGCGCCTCTACAACATGTACGTGACCGATTTTCCTCATGTGAAGCAGCTATTCACGGATGCATACGCGCGTCTCACCGCCATGAAGCTATTTGCGCTTCGCGCGGCGGACTACATGCGAGTCGCTTCGGCGAACGACCGGCGTTACCTGCTCTACAACCCGATGGTGAAGATGAAGGTGACCACACAAGGCGAAGACGTGATGAACCTCATGTGGGACGTCATCGCCGCAAAGGGATTCGAGAAGGACATGTTCTTCGAGCAGGCCGCGGTGGATATTCGAGCCCTACCAAAGCTCGAGGGCACGGTTCACGTGAACATCGCGCTCATCGTGAAATTCATGGCAAACTACTTCTTCGCCCCTGCGGACTATCCAGAGGTCGGCCAGCAAAGTCAGGCGCGCAACGACGATTTCCTTTTCGATCAAGGTCCGACCAAAGGACTCGGGAAGATCCGTTTCCACGACTACCAGATCGCATACTCGAGCCGTGACACCCCCAACCTCCGTGTCTTCCGCGAGCAGATCGAGGCCTACAAAGCGATGCTCTTCGCGGCGCCGCCCGACGAAGCGCAGCGAAAGGACATCGACTTCTTGCTGGCAGGAGGCGAGATCTTCGCGCTGGTCGTCTATGGCCAGCTGATTCTCGAGAACGCAAAGATCTACGACGTCTCCGACGACCTCGTCGATCAGATTTTCGACTTCATGGTGCGCGACTTCTCGCGCCATGCGTTGAGTCTCCACTCGAAGCCGACCAGCAACGACACACAGATGGCGGCTTGCATGAAGATGATTCGCAAGCCGGTCTTCGATGGAAAACGCTATCAACGCGTCTGGGAAGAGGTTCACGCACTCCGTGACGAGTACGAGATGAATCCCTGAGCTGAGCTCATTCTCTCGGCGCGTTTTCGTCGAGGAGATCGGGCGCTCCTTCGGCGCGCTCTGCCTCGACCTGGATGTCGAGCCGCTCGTCTGCTGCGGTGTCGCCTTCTCGGCGAACACTCTCGGCCTGGTGCACGACCTCTTGCGATGGGCTCGGGTCCGTCTCCCGAACATACACGCGGTAGATCGGCTCGGGCATTTCGACGTTCTCCGCATCGAAGGCAGACTTCACCAATCGAATGCCTTCGCTCTTCGCCTTGAAGAAGTCAGTGCTCGTCTGATCGACCCAGGCATGGAAACGGATCGGGACGCTAGAAGCACCAAGCTCTTGAATGAGCGCAAAAGGAGGCGGCTCTTTGGTGACCGCACCCATGTTGGCAAGGGTCTGGACTCCAAGCGCCTGTGCGCGGACCAGATCCTCGTTTACAGCGACCTCGACGACGAAATTGAACTGCCGCAACGGATTGCTCGTGTAGTTGACCAGCACTGCCTTGAATACCTTGGCGTTCGGGATGCGGAGATGATTGCCTTCGAGCGTGAGGAGCACGGTGGCGCGCGAGGTGAGTCGCACGACTCGGCCTTCGTCGCCGTCGATGGCGACGAAGTCGTTGGGCGCGAAGGGGCGTCTCATGCTCAGCAGGAGCCCAGCCAGGTAGTTCTCCATGATGTCCCGGAATGCGAAGCCCACGGCGACGCCCGCGACTCCGGCTGCACCGAGGGCTGCACCGACCAGCGCGGTTGCGTCGAGGAGCTCCAGCGCCACGAGGACGCCGATGCCGACCAGGGTGATCGCTGTGAACTGTCGGACCAGATCTCGAAGGAATCGATTTCTGATCCAGCGAAATAGCCAATCGCCTCCCGTCACGAGTCGCGCGATGACCGCGAAGAGTACCACGATGCCCAAGGCCAGTCCGAGGAGCGGCAGAAGCTCGATGGCTTGATCTCCAATTTCGGCCAAACGAGCTCCCAGGACGTCGACACGCTCCTGCGTGTTTTCCAAGGCGTCGGCGATTTCGTTCTGGGCACCGGGATCCTCCGCGGCGGCCCTCACGCTTGCGGTCAGCGTCCACAGGACGGTGGCCAACGAGCTCCAAGACCTCTTCATGAACGGACCGTACCAGACAATGGCGAGGCATGCGTTTTGGCTTCTAGGCCAACGGTCCTATGCTTTCGGCCTGGAGAGCGGCGCAAGGCGCCCTACACTCCGCTCGTATGACCCACGCCCCGATCAAAGCCACTGAGCCCGGAAGAGAAGGTCCAGCGCCTCATGGAGCGGGATCCGCTGTTGAAGCCCTATCGAGTCGGTGCTCTTGCGACGGCTTCATCACACCGAGGCCATGCGGCACCGTATTACGGACGGGCGCCTCGAACTGCCGGAGCTCGCGTCTGGGCACGAGTACTTCGGGCTGCACTTTCGCGAGGGCTACTGGATCCTTCGCGAGTGGGCCCCGAACGCGACGTCGATCCACATCAAGGGGCCGTTTTCCGACTGGCGCACGGATCCCCGATACGCGCTTCACCGCGAAGGTGCTGAGGGCGTTTGGGAGATTCAGCTTCCCGAGGCGATGCTCTCCCACGGAGATCCATATCGGCTGGAAGTTCACTGGCCGGGCGGGGGAGGCGACCGCTTTCCTGCATGGGCCCGCCGCGTGGTGCGAAACGAGGAGACGGGCAGCTTCAACGCGCAGGTCTGGCGTCCGTCGGAGCCATATCTCTGGCGTCACTCGAGGCCGGAGCATCCCTCCGGGCCGCTTCTGATCTACGAAACTCACGTCGGGATGGCGCAGCCAGACCCGAAAGTCGGCAGCTATGAAGAGTTCCGGACGAACGTCCTGCCTCGCATCCGCGATGCGGGTTACGGCGCCGTGCAGATCATGGCTCTCGCCGAGCACCCGTACTACGCCTCGTTCGGATACCAGGTATCGAGCTTCTTTGCCTGTTCGTCCCGCTTCGGCACACCCGAAGAGCTCAAGGCCTTAGTGGACGAGGCACACGGAATGGGGCTGCGGGTGTTCATGGACCTCGTTCATTCCCACGCTGCCCGAAACGAGGTCGAGAGCATTTCGGCCCAGGATGGCAGCCCGAGTCTCTACTTTCACGAGGGACCGCGCGGCGAGCATCCTGCCTGGAACTCGCGCTGTTTCGACTACGCCAAGCCCGAGGTTCTGCACTTCCTTCTTTCCAACTGTCGTTTCTGGATGGACGAGTTCCGCGTGGACGGATTCAGGTTCGACGGCGTTACCAGCATGCTTTACCTCGGTCACGGCTTGGCCCGGGTCTTCACCGGCTATGACGACTACTTCGGCGACGATGTCGACGAGGATGCGCTCGCATATCTGACCCTCGCCAACGACTTGATTCACGAGCTCGTGCCCGGCGCAGTCACGATCGCAGAGGATGTCTCGGGCTTTCCCGGGCTTGGCGCTGCCGGGTGCAGAGGGTGGCGCGGGGTTCGACTACCGCTTTGCCATGGGGGTCGCCGACACCTGGATCGAGCTCGCCAAGGATCTCCCGGACGAGACTTGGCCGATCGGTAGGATCTGGCACGAGCTGACCAACCGCAGGCGCGACGAGTCGACGATCAGCTACGCCGAATCCCACGACCAGGCCCTGGTAGGGGACCAGACCCTGATCTTCCGTCTGCTCGGACCCCGCATGTACGACGGCATGTCGGTGACGAGCGAAGGACATTGCCGTCGAGCGTGGCATCGCCCTGCACAAGATGATCCGCCTCGCCACCTTGGGAACCGCGGGGCACGGCTATCTGAATTTCATGGGAAACGAGTTCGGACACCCCGAGTGGATCGACTTCCCACGTGAAGGAAACCACTGGTCCTATGCGTATGCGCGACGCCAGTGGCCCTTGGCCGACGACCCAAGCCTGCGCTTCCACCACCTCGCTGCGTTCGACCGCGACTTGATGGGCCTGGCGCGGGAGTACGGCATACCCGACGGGCAGGACGAGTTTCTCCTCCACGCCGACGAAGGCACGAAGGTCCTGGCCTGGCTTCGCTGCGGACTGGTGTTCGCGATGAACTTCCATCCGAGCCGTTCCTTCACCGACTATCAAATCCCACAGCGCCTGGGGAATACCGCACCGTCCTCGACACCGACTGCTCTGCGTACGGAGGGTTCGACCGGCAGGACCCCGGGATCACGCATCATGCGCTTGCCGATCGCATCCAACGCCACTTCCTCAGCCTCTATCTTCCTTCTCGTACGGGCCTGGTGCTTGCGCCGGCGTCCCAGGCAAGCCGATGAACCACGGGGCTCACGATTGGAAGCCCGAGCAGGCTCGCAAGTCCTTGAAGCGCTTGCTCCCCGAGATGGAAGAGACGTACGGCGCTCGACTCGAGTCGGTGGCGTTCGACTGGCACGGTTTCAAGAACCGGCTTCATCGCGAGTGGGAGCGCTTGTTCTCGTATCTGTACGAGCTCTATGGCTGGCAATACGATTTTCACTATACGCTCGAGCGCATTCTTCGGTCGCTGATCGAGTCCTGGCTCGAACGTCCTGAAGGTCTACGCCGCCTCGACGAAAGACGCGAAGCAGTGCCTGAGTGGTTTCAGTCTCAGGAGATGGTCGGTATCGTCCTTTACGTCGACCTCTTCAGCGATCAATTGGCCAAGCTCAAGGACCACATTCCCTACTTCAAGAAGCTCGGCCTCACGTATCTGCATTTGATGCCGCTCTTCGTTTCTCCCCACGGCGAGAACGACGGTGGCTATGCGGTGAGCGACTACCGCTCGATCAATCCCGACCTTGGCACCATGCAGGAGCTCGAGGAAGTCGCAGCCGTCCTTCGGGACGAGGGCATCAGCCTGGTCTTGGACTTCGTGTTCAACCACACCTCGGACGAGCACCGGTGGGCGCTCCGGGCGAAGTCGGGCGACCCGGAGTACATGGGTTTTTATTTCACGTTTCCCGATCGCGAGCTTCCCGATCAGTTCCAGCGCTACCTGCGCGACATCTTCCCCGAGGTGCGGGCGGGCAGCTTCACCTGGAACGACGAGCTCCAGCGCTGGGTCTGGACGACGTTCAACAGCTACCAGTGGGATTTGAATTACGCCAACGCCGAGGTGTTTCGCGCCATGGCCGAGGAGATGCTGTTTCTCGCGAATCGCGGCGTCGAAGTCCTCAGGCTCGACGCGGTCGCGTTTCTCTGGAAACGGCTCGGAACGGATTGCGAGAACCAGCCCGAAGCGCACACGATCATCCGCGCTTTCAACGCTATGGCGCGGATCGCAGCCCCGGCGCTGCTCTTCAAGTCCGAGGCGATCGTGCATCCAAACGAGGTGATTCGTTACGTCCACCCGGACGAGTGCCAGCTTTCTTACAATCCTTTGCTCATGGCGCTCTTGTGGGAGGCGCTCGCGACCCGGGACGTGAGGCTCCTCGAGCACTCGATGCGCACCCGCTTTCGGCTTCCGGCGGGCTGCGCCTGGGTCAACTACTTGCGCAGCCACGACGACATCGGCTGGACCTTCGACGACGACGACGCCCGAAGCGTGGGGATCGATCCGGCGAGCCATCGGCGTTTTCTGAATCAGTTCTATACGGGCGAATTTCCAGGGTCGTATGCGCGTGGAAAGAAGTTCCAGGAGAACGCGCTCACCGGGGATGTGCGCATCTCGGGGACGCTCTCGTCACTCGCGGGACTCGAGGAGGCGCTCGAGCGAGACGATAGCGAGTTGATCGAGCGTGCCGTGCGTCGAATCACGTTGCTCATGGGCATTCAGGTGAGCATCGGTGGCCTGCCTCTGCTCTACGCGGGTGATGAGTACGGCATGATCAACGACTACACCTACCTTCACGACCCGCGGAAAGTGAACGACAGCCGCTGGGTGCATCGCTGCCGCAAGCGCTGGGAGGCTCAGGAAGATCTGGCGGACCTCGAAACAATCGAGTGGCGCTTCTTCCGCGAGACCTCGAAGCTCTTCAATCTCCGCAAGAAGCTTCCCGCGCTCTACGACGGCGGCATGGAGGTCATCGAGACCCAGAACCCACGGATCTTCGCGTACCTGCGCGCCCACGCGGAGCAGCGAGTCCTGGTCGTGACCAACTTCTCGGAGACGACCGAACGTCTCGACCCGCGCTTTCTCGCGCCCTGGCTCCCCGGCGGTGAGGCGCTGGACCATTTGACGGGGACGCGGCTGCTCAGTCGCCGATGGGCTCGTGCTCGAGCATCATCGCGCCGTCTGGCTCGAAGTCTGAGCGCGGCGGGCGCGTTCAGTCTGGCTCGAGATCCACGTGCCGAGCCTCCGGTGCGGCCTCCGCAAGCTCGGCCTCGAGCCGATCGATTTCATCGCCGATCGCATCGGTGACCTCACTACCGAACTCCACCAGAAGTCGCTCGAGCGCCTCCGGCCCAGTCAGGGAAGACCAGGTCGCATCTAGATCGGTTCCTTGCAGCAGCCGCTTAGCAAGCGCGCGACCATCGAAGGTGACCTCAGCCTTGAAACGGACCGCGTCCGCTCCCAGCTGTGAAACCTTCACGTCGTGGATTTTCGAAACGACCGGACTGCCTTCGAGTATCGACATCATTCGAGCCACTGACTCCGATGAAGGCGCGGGACCGAGCAGGAGTCTCCGATTTCGATTGATGAGAAAGATCGCGGACGCACCGAGGAGCAGTCCGATGGCAACGGAGGCAGCACCATCCCATGCGGGATTCCCAGTGAATTCGGCCAAGGCGATTCCCGCCGAGGCGAGCAGAACGCCGAACACGGCTGACGCATCTTCGAGCACCACCGCAACCCCCATCGGATCGGGTCCTATTCCGATGTACTGCCGCACGGACTGCTTCGCCTCTCGGGCCGAGCTCCGAACCGCGGACAAACCAAAGAGGAACGATATGCTCTCCGCCACCAGGGACACGACCAGGACGCCCAAGCCCCAGCCGAGGTGCTCCAGCGGTTCGGGCGCCCAGACTTGCTCGACTCCGCGAACGACCGACACGCCGCTCCCAACGAAGAGCACTCCGGCGGCCGATAGAAGCGCCCAGATGTAGCGCGATCGACCGAATCCGTACGGATAGTTGCTATCGGGTCCACGTCGCGAGCGCGCGATCCCGATCACCAAGAGGCCCTGATTCGTGAGGTCCGCCAGGGAGTGGAGCATTTCCGCCATGATCGCAGTCGATCCGGTCAGCAGGAAGGTGACGACCTTGGCGGTACCGATCACGAGATCGACCGATAGCGCGACCGTCACAGCGCGCGTGCTCGTCGTCACCCGAGTACTATAGCGTCGATCCCTGATATAGTCGCCCGCAAGAAGATGAGCGTACCATCCTCAATGAGCGCGTCCGACGCAGAGGACTCTCGTCCTGAGGGCTCATCGAGCATCCCAGAGTTGGGCACAGACGACGTTGGACGACCGCGCGGAGCTCCTTCGAAGCCTCGCGTGCGTTCAACGTGTTGGAATCGCACGAACGCCAAGACGGTGTACGTGGCCGCCCAATGACGATGCCGGCAGACGACGAGAAGGGGTAGGTGGGCAATGTTCGTTGGACACTATGGGCCGAGCTTGGGCCTTCGCCGCGCTTCCGAGGGAGTGCCTCTTTGGGCACTTTTTCTTGCCGTCCAGTTCGTCGACGTGCTCTGGGCGCTGCTCGTCATCGCTGGAGTCGAGAAGGTGCGGATCACGCCTGGGTTCACAGCATCGAGCCCACTGGACCTCTACTACATGCCCTATACCCACAGCCTCGCGGCCTCGATCGTCTGGGCACTGCTGGTCGGTTGGTTCGCGAGCTTCGTCTGGAGCCGTCGTGGCGGATTCGCTGTCGGAGCCTGCGTGCTGTCGCACTGGTTTGTCGACCTGCTGGTGCACGTCGCCGACCTTCCTCTTTGGGGCGACGCGCACAAGGTAGGCTTCGGTCTCTGGGACCGTCCTGTCATAGCCTTCTTGTTGGAAGCTGGGGTGTTGTTCGCCGGCACTGCGATTTACGCGAGGCACGCGGGACGCCCGGTGGCGATTTGGACCTTCGCAGTCCTGATGCTGGCGCTTCAGTCGACCAATCTCTTCATGCCGCCGCCCGCGGAGCCCGCGCAGTTCGCGTTGATGGCTCTCGCGTCGTATTTCGGCCTGGCCGCCGCGGCGGCTTTCGTCGAAAGGCGATGGGGTCCGTCCCCGGGTCCATGGAGGCACGAACCCGTTCGACTACGCCGGCGTGACCTTGTAGTTGCCGCGCTCCTCGTCGTACTCGAGCTCGATCAGGCCTCGGCGTTCGACGTCCTTCATCAAGTCCGGGAAGTTGCGATACCCGTAGTAGCTCTCGTTGAAGCCCGGGTAGAGGCGTCGCAGGGTTTGCTTGATCATCGAGCCCCAGAGCGTGTCGTAGTCCTGGTCCAGCGACTCGATGGTTTCCATGAAGATGTCGACCGCCTCGTCTTTCTTGCTCTTGGCTTTCTTTGGACCGCGACTGCGCGGCTGGTTTCGGCTTGGCCGCGCGAATCAAATCGTCGTAGTAGATGAACTCGTCGCAACCCGCGATCAGAAGGTCGGACGTGGACTTCTTGACGCCGACTCCGATGACGCGCTTGTCGTTCTCCTTGAGCTTGTACACGAGTGGCGAGAAGTCGCTGTCTCCCGAGAGCAGGGCGAACGTGTCGATGTGGTCCTTCGAGTAACAGAGGTCCAGCGCATCGACCACCATGTGGATGTCCGCACTGTTCTTGCCACTCATGCGGGTCTGGGGAATGTCGACCAGACCAATCCCTTGACCGTGGAACTCCCGTACCGCGTTGTCGATAGCGGCTCCAATCGCAGTAGGCGCGCTTATAGACGATGCGGCCCTTTTCCAACAAGCGCTTGAGCACGAGCTCGATTTGGAAACGGCCCGACTCCGTGACCTGGGCGCCAATGGCCAAGTTCTCGAAATCGACGAAGACAGCGATCAGCGGCTCACCAGGCATACACTCCTCGAACGGCTCGCAGGATAGGCGTCGTGGCCGATGTACGCCACCCTGCATTCAGGCGCCGAGTCGAACGACGTCCGAACTGGCCTTCAATCCGACGGCACGCTTCTACCACCAGCTCCCTGTGGCGTTCGCGTGGCGGCATCTCGCTCGGTCACGGCGCGCCACCGAACAGCATCCCGTTTCTTGCGATTGAATTTCGCCGTCAAGCGGAGTGTAACGGCAAATCCTCGTTCTGATCGCTGACAAACCGCTGAGGTGGCGTAAGATGAGTCGCCATGCTCCCTCGGATTTCGAAAGTCGACCAAGATTTCTGGAACATTCGAGGATCATTCAAGATCGGCGGCGTCGTCGAGATTGGCACGCAAGCCTCGCTCGTCAGGCGGGCGAGCGGTAAATTCGTCTTTCTCGATTCCTGTGGATTGAATGAATCCGTCGAGAACGAGGTGCTGGCCCTGACCGACGGGGGCGAGAGCATCGAAGCGATTTTGAACTTGCACCCCTTCCACACCGTCTACGCGAAGAAGCTACACGAGCGGTTCCCGAAGGCCCGGCTCTACGGCACTGCGCGGCACGTGTCGCGATTCCCGGAACTGCGATGGGAACCGCAACGGACGGAGGATTCCGCATTGCACGGCATGTTCGCGGAAGACTTCGAGTTCTCGGTGCCGCGTGGCGTTGATTTCATCTCCTCGAACGAGAACGTTCATTTTTCATCGGTCTTGGTTTTTCACCGCGCATCGAGGACCATTCACGTGGACGACACCTTGATGTACATCCGGTTTCCAAAGCCGCTGCGAGTGCTGGGTGTCACCGATTTGCTGAGCTTTCATCCGACCCTTTCGCAAGCGCTCGAAAGGCGGGCAGGCGCGGCTCGGGATTTCCGAGGACTGGGCCGAGGAGCTCGCGGAACGCTGGCGTGATTCCGAGAATCTATGTGCGGCGCATGTGGCGGCCCTCACGGCGAAAGCAAATTCAGGGTCCTCAATCCAGGCTCGCATTCTTCAGGCGCTCGCCAAGGTCCAGAGCAAACTGACGAAGCACGAACGCAAGTACGGGTGAAGCAGGCCGATGCCAGGGGCTCGTTCCCCGGCTCGACTACTTGCGTGAGAAAGATCCCTTCGAGCTCGTCTTTTGGCTCCCGCATCATGAGCCGCGTCGCCTCTTCGAGAACGGGAACGTCCTCGTAGCAGACACGGTAAACCGCCTCGGAAACGGGCATTTCGACGTCTTCCCGGGCGGCGAGAGTGTGAACTGCGGCGGCGGTGTAGTAACCCTCCGCGACCGCCTTCTGTGATGCCAGGATCTCTTTGGCTGTCTTTCCCGAGGCAAGCTTCTTGCCGAGCTGGCGGTTTCGGGAGAGCTCTCCGGTGCAGGTGAGGGTGAGGTCGCCGACTCCGGCGAGGCCGAGGAAGGTCAGCGGATTGGCGCCGAGCGCCACGCCGAGCCGCGCGAGCTCTGCGAGGCCGCGGGTCATCAAGGAGGCAACGGCGGATGCTCCCATGCCAAGACCGTCTGCGGCGCCGCATGCCACCGCGATCACGTTCTTGAGCGCGCCACCGAGCTGAACGCCGATGACGTCGTCGCTCGCGTACACCCGAAGCCGAGGTGAATGAAGGATCGATTGAACGCGGCGCGCGGTGTCGATGTCGAACGCTGCGAGACTGACCTGGGCCGGAAAGCCCGACGCGATGTCCTTTGCGAAGCTCGGACCAGAGAGATAGGTCGAGCTTGCGACGTGGTCCGGCAGCGTCTCGGCCAAGACGTCGCTCACCAGTGCCAAGCTTCCGCGCTCGACGCCCTTTGCGGTCGAGGTGACCAAGGCTCCTGGTGGAAGGTGCGGGGCAACCTGCGCGGTGACGGAGCGCATGTACGCGGAGGGGATGCCGAGCAGAACCAGCTCTGCACCGTCGAGCGCCTCGGCGAGATCGTTGGTGAAGACCATCTCCTTCGGCACGGGAAACCCCGGGAGGTACATGGCATTCTCGCCCTCGGCAGCGACCCGCTCTGGGAGGCCTTCATCAAAGGCCCACACACGCACCTGGTGACCGAGCTTCAAACTGTAAAGGGCCAGGGCAGTGCCAAACGCCCCTGCTCCAACCACACTGACGTTTGCCACCGCTCGCCTCCACTGCATGGGCGCCGCACGACGTGCACGAGCTCCCGAGCGGGGAATCATACAGGTGGACGCGTTCTAGTTTCAACCGTGAATTCACGGGTCTTCCGGTGACCGCGTCGTTTGCGACATCTCGGCGCCTGAAAGCGGCGGCGTATTTCCAAACGCATCGCGTATCAGAAGCTCAGTCGTCGGTTTCGGGTTCGGAGTAGAAGAACGGGTCGGATGCCATGTTTGGATCGAGAGCCGCCTTGAGGCGCGCCACCCAGCGGTCGTAGTGGTAGCAGGCGGGGCCGAGCTCCTTGTTCGCGTTGACACCAAATCCCGCGATCGGTACGCCCATGGCTTCGTCGATCGATGCGCGAAGACCGCCTTCGACCAGATCGCGCACCGCCTCGACGGAAGCCGGGTTGCTTGGGTCGTATAGAATGATGCCCTCGAGATAGCCCAGATGACCGTTCTCGAAGGTTCCGCCAGCTCCGAGGTCACCACCATCCGCGATGATCAGACCCTGCTCGATGTACTTCTGCTTGGCCTTCGCTGCGTACGCGGCCTGGGTATGAGCAAGATCCCAGGTATCGAATGCGCCCATCATGGTAGCCATCCCCTGAGACGGCCGGAATGCGGACTGGATGTTGACCGCGTTGCGCACGAGCAACCAAAACAGCCGCGACTGGGTCGCTCTGCGTTGATCGGCGCCGAAGCTCGACGATGCGGCGAATTTCTGAAGTCGCGTGGACTTTCGAATCGGCGCGAGCGGATCTTTCACCCCTGCTAGCAACTTCCCCGCGACTTTGAGCGAGCGAACGGAGGCAGAAAGATTGAAGGGTACTGGCGCGGCATTGGTTTCCTTCAAGATCTCTGCCAGCGCCTTTTGCTTCCAAGCGAACTCGCCGTCGGAGGCAGCGAAGAACGCGCAAGACAAGACATGGTTCGCAAATTTCGGGAACAGGCCGCTGTCGAGCGCTTCCTTGAGCTCGAGGTTGTTGTTGGTGAGCCCGAGGGCAGTGAAGAACATCGGGGTCCGGAACTCGCCATAGTTGAGCTCTGCCTCTCCCATCTTGTAGCCACCGTCCTTCTCTGCATCGCGGGATGGAAAGGCGATGGCGGTGAACTGGCTTCGCTCGGGGATCTCCTTGAGTACGTAGTTCGGGGACTGGCCCTCGAAGTCCCAAGCCCGTGGGCCGTCGTATTTGTAAAGCTTGATCGAGCACTTCGTGAACACACCGAGGCCGCCGAAGGTCCCATGAAAGCCACGCATCACGCCGCGCATCGACGGGCCAGGGCCCTCACAGCTGAACCATCCGCTGCCCGAGCCCGCGCTCCCCAAGGTCACGATTTCCCCGCTTGGAAGCACCCATTCCACACCGAGCAGGTTGCGGCCCGAGTAACTCGTCGACGCGCCGGTCACGCCGTACCCCCAAGCTGCGGTGTGGGAAGCCAGCAGGGAGTGCATCGCACCCGCGGATATGATGTGGCAGTTGAGCCCGATCTTGAGGAGCTCCGTCTGCAAGTCGATCGCACGCACATAGGGTTCGATGACTGCGATCTGATTCTTTTCGTCGATGTCGACGATCCGATTCATGCGCTTGAGGTCGAGGATGATTGTATCGTCGTTCGATGCAGCCGCCGCGGTGTGGAATCCCGTGGAGATCGGTTTGGCCATGTACTTGCTTCGTGAGCAGAAGCGCATGATCTCTTGGATCTCTTCTGGCGTGTCGGGCAAGACTACGGCGGCAGGGCGTGGCAGCCATTGCGAGCCATCGCGATTCATCGTCTCCGGGTTCTGGTAGTACGCGTAGGTGTCGAGCACGCAGGCCGCGCGTTCCACCCAATCACCGCCAACGATTCCAGTGAGAACCTCGTATGCCTCGTCATCGATCGGCATCGTCAGAGCCCCCACTTTCCGCGATGCAGGATGCGATTGGGATCGAACAAGGACTTCACCTCGCGAATCAGTCCAAAGTTGGCAGGGTTCTTCGCAAAGATCCGCTCGGCGCTGCCGTACGGGCGGCTGAAGAACGCGCCAGCGTCGAGAAGACGGCCGACGGCATCTTGCTCGAGGTGTTTCATGCGTTCGTTCGTATCGCCCGCGCTGGGATCGTACGAAACGATGAGCTCGATGTGGCAGCCGTGATTCTGGACGATCGGCTGGACGTAGAGTCCGAGCTCGCGCTCTTCGATGCCGTGCTCGGCGGCGCAATCCACGACCATTCGTGTCAACTCGCTTGCCCGATCGAGCGTGCTCAGGAAAAAGATGGAGATACACCCACCATGTGGAGCTCTTCGCCATTCTGTCTCGTGCGACGATCGGGCAGACCGAGAGAGTAGCTCGCGTGCGGATAAGGCATCGAGCGCCCGCTGAAGCTTCAAGCCGTGGCCGCGCGCGTGCGCGTCGATGTCGTTGCGCTGGTACTCGAGTCGCTCCCGGGGAAGACGTTCGAAGCCGGCGATGTTCTGGAGGCAGAGGAACGCTGGGAGCGCGCGCTCGAGAGCGTCGAAGCGAGCCAAATCTTCGTGCGCCAAGAGCATCGCTGCTGCCCGTGCGTTCAAGATGAACGACTGCTCCCCGAGGAGCCCGCGTTGCACCTCGTAGACATAGGGGATCAGCGCGTCGAGGGAGCTCGAGGCGAGAAGATGGGGATCCTCGACCGAGGGAAGCAGCTCGGCTCTCAGCGTGGCCCAGGTCAGGATACCCATCGTTCCTTGTGCACCCTGCAAGACGCGATGGAAGTCCGTGTGCGACGGACCCGATGAAAACTTTTGCGCGCCGCCTGCCTTGCGCTGTGCTTCGATCGAGCCGGGTCCGCCCGCCGAACCGGTTCGAAAGTGCTCGCCACTGCCGAAGATGAACTCGGTGCTGCCCACTGGGTCGCTTCCATCCCATTGCTTGTTCGGCCAGGTGCTCGGTTCCCGGTCCATCACCGCGGCGAGCACGCTCTTGGTGGAGCGTGGAGCGAGCGGCGTAGGAATCGTCATGCCGTGCGGCGCGAGCGCTGCGATCAAGTCCGGATACGTCACTCCGGGCTCCACGCGGCAGACGCGGTTTCTGCGGTCGATGAGATCGATGCGCTTCCATTCGGAGAGGTCGACCCGAAGATGCGACTCCGCCGAGGCCAACCCGTCTTTGAGGTGGGGTCCTTCCGAGGAGGCCACCACGAGACTCGTGCTCGTCTCGTTGGCGTCTCGCACGAGTGCGCGCAGCGCATCGACGTCAGCGGGCACAATCACCTCGGAAGGTGCGATGGCGGCGGGGATCACGGTGCGCCTCCTTCGAGCCCGGCAGCTTCGTAGACGAGGTCGATCAGGTCGAGAACAGGCATCGACGCCGCGGAGTCCCAGCGTTCGAGGTTCTGGGCGCAGTAGTGACACGAGGTCACCATCAATTCTGCGCCTACGTCCTGCGCTTCCTCCATGCGCGATGTTGCGGCCGTTCGGGCGACCTCTGGATGTGACTCAGGTACACCACCACCGCCGCCGCAGCAGAACGAATACTCGCGAATGCGATACATCTCGTTTCGTTTGAGACCTTGGATCCTGTCGAGAACCCGCCGCGGTGCATCGTATACACCGTTCACCCCGTAGTTCATCGGTTTGGGCGGATCGAAATAGGTGAGTACTCCATGCGACATCTTTTCGACGCCTGACCAGGGCTGGGGCGGCTCGCTCTGGCGTCCGAGGTAGCAAGGGTCGTGATAGGTGACCGTGCGGCGGATGGACTTCGGGAGCTGCAAGCGCCCATTCCGCAGCAACTCGTCCAAGAGCTCGCTTGCATGCACGACTTCGGCAAGCGGCGCGCGCGCGTACCGGGGATAGTGGCCGCGCAGTAGCCCCAGATGCGAGCCGGATGTGACGACGATCCGTTTCACTCCGGACTCGTCGAGCCGGTTGCACACCTTGGTCGCCTGCTTCTCGAACGCATCGCGGTGTGCGGTCCAGAACGCCTCCATACCCGCATCGGGCTCACGGCCGAGGATCCCGACTTCGAGGCCTGCCACCAGCAAGAGCTCCGCCAGCCTTCTCGCTTTCCGCGCCTCTGTCGGGTGCGTGTACGCGGCGGCTCCGGTGTAGAGCAAGACATCGGCACTCTCGTTGGGCAGCGTCTTCAGGCCGAGGCCCTTGGCCCAGCCCAACTGCTCTACGGATGGCGTCCCGTTTGCGTATCCCGTTCGAGTCAGGCTCTCTACCGCCGCTTCGTGCGCCTTCGGTCCATGGCCTTCCGCCACGATGTGCTCGCGCAGCGCCAAGATCACGTCCTGCCGTTCCGCCTCCATGATGAACTTGCAGGAAACGTCACAAAGCCCACAGGTCGTGCAGGCGAACGCGACACGCGCGAGGTCTTCGTCGACTTCGATTCGCCCGTCTATCAGCGAAAGGGCCATCACCTGAAGGCCGCCGCCCGAGTAGGCATGAAAATGGTTCGCATTCACCGGTGGGCAAGCATTTGCGTACTTCGCATCCTGGACGGTGGGCATCGGCACCATCTTGCAGAGGCTGCAGCGGGTGCACTTCTGCATCTCCGTTCGCAAGGACTCGAGGCGCCGCTTCGTCACCGTCGAATCTCCACGGCCTCGAGTTTGCGCACGCGTCCGCTAGAGCCGTCCACGCTGATCCTGTCGCCCGTCCGAATCGAGCGCGTCGCTCCAGCGACACCAACCACGGTCGGAACCCCATATTCGCGCGCGACTATCGAACCGTGCGAGAGCAACCCGCCGACTTCGACGACCAGCCCACCGGCCTGCGCGAAAAGGGGAGTCCAGGCCACGTCGGTGACGGGCGCCACCAGAATCTCACCAGGCTCGATGTAGGCACCGTGCCGTGGGTCGGTGACCACGCGGGCGGTTCCTGTGATTCGACCCGGGCTCACCCCCATCCCGGCGAGCTCGAGGTCGTACTTCAGCTCCTCGGGATCGAGAACGCGAGGCGTCCCACGCTGTAGCTTCGGGACATCGACTTGCCGCGACCATCGGTAGTCGCGTTGCCGTTCTTCCATGAGCTCGGCAGCCTCTCTCGCACTCCAAGTCCCGGTCACGAGATCTCGCAGCTCAGACCAGCGCAAGAAGAACATATCATCGGGAGAGACGATCAAGTGACGCGCGACGAGTCGGCGGTTGAGCTCGCGGTACACCCGTCTCGAGCGATCGAGTCTGCGAATTACCAAGTCCTTCATCGTTTCACGGTTCAACAAACCCGACCGGGCCCTTCGAATCAGGGCTCTCAACCAGAAGCGGCGCCATGCGCTCAGGACGTCGAGCTTTCCCATCGCGGCTTCGTGCGCGCGCCGCTGCCGCGCGAAGACATCGATCGGCGTGGCCGCACCGGGGCGGAAGTTGTTGCGCATGAGCGAGACGACTTGCGCTGGGTCTTCACGCCAGCACGACCTCTGGAGCTCGGCTTCTGAAACGCCTCGATGGCCGTACCGGGAAAGGAAGTCCTCGAGCTCCTGGTGCAAGGGGTCAGACCGAAGCGCCTCGAGGATTGCCGTGTCGTCCGCGTCACTTCGAAAAAGCATCGCGAGATCTTCGGAGCGAGCGATCTTTTCGCAGAGTCCTTGCAGGGCGAGAGCTGGTGCGATGCTCGGCAGATGCTCGATTCCAGTGACGAGCTCGGACGCCAATGCCCCATCCTCATCGCCGAGCCATCGCGCAGTGAATCGACGGAGCTGAGTGAAGGCAACCGACGCCAGCGTCGACGCCCAGACATGAACGACCGAGGGGGCAGCCAGATCGGCGTTCATTCGAACCTGCTCCAGGAGCAATTCGTCAGACGCGCTCGTCAACCAGGCGTCCGAGACCCGGGTCTCATCGGATTCTGCGCTGTGGCGGCAGGCTTCGATTCGACTCGAAAGCGTGCGCGCGTGAACCAGCACGACACGGAGCACCCGCCAAAGACGGCCGAAGCGGTGCGGTAAGAAATCCGCCGCGCGCAAAGCCGGCGTCCGGCTCTCCGGTTTGCCGATCAATTCCTCGTGAACTGTGTCGGGCGTCATGCCCGGCGTACGCGTGGCGGCCTCCAGGAGCAGCGAGACGTTGATGTAGGGTCGATGATAGAAGAACCCGAGCACGCTCGGCGCCTCGTCCGAGGGATCGATCGCGCCCAGCGCCTCGAGTTGTGTTTGGAACGCGTGCTCGATCAGTTGGCCCGTGTGATCCCAGGACAAGGGTGTGACGCAGCCCGGGAGGACTTCGCTGATGTTGCCGTTCGAGTAGAGCGGATACCGCGGGTCGATCTGGGTGTTGGTGGCGGGAATCCAGTTCTGGGTGGGGGGATGGAGCTCGCTCGCTCGGAGGTGATCGAGCGTGCCTGAAGCAGGAAGAGCCGACCGCCTTGGTACGCCCATTCGACGTCGACCGGGCCGCCGTGCAGCTTCTCCACGGAGAGCGCCAGCCGTGCGATCTCGGTTGCCTCGGCGGGACTTAGGCACAGCGAGTCTTGCTTCTCGGCGGAGAGCTCGATGGCCTCCATGCCGTTTGCTCCCACGATCGTTTGGGTTTGCTTGTGACCCGCAATTTCCTGAATGGACTTCGCGTCCAACCTGTCCAGGATGAACGTATCCGGGGTCACCTGACCTCCGACGACGGACTCACCGAATCCGTAGTTCGCGTTGATGACGATGCGAGGCTCTCCGGTCAGCGGATCGATGGTGAAGCACACGCCTGCGGTTTCGGCGTGAACAAGGACCTGCACGAGCACCGCCATGCGATTTTCGTCGGTTCGCTGCTGCGCACGGTAGCGAATGGCGTGCTCGCTGAACGATGAGCGCCAGGAATGCCGCACGGCCTCCGTGATCTGGCTCGCGGCCACGCCAAGACTCGTGTCGTACTGACCCGCGAAGCTCGCGCGGTCCGTGTCTTCCGCGATGGCCGACGAGCGCACCGCCCAGAGTGGGCGTTGCCCGACGCGCTCCTCGATTGCCGCAAGCATCCCTTGAATCCCTTCGGCGATCGAGCGAGGGAAGTCGCCGGTCGAGATTCCCTGCCGAAGCCGTTCCCCGAGCTCCACGCGTCGCTGGAGCTCCACATGATCAAGCTCGGAGCACGCGGATTCGAGGCCATTGTGCGCTAGAAACTCGGTGAATGCGGCCGTCGTGACGACGAATCCTTCCGGAACCGGCATTGCGGCATCGATCAGCGCGGCGAGTCCCGCTCCCTTGCCACCGCAAAGCGTCCGCGATCTGGCCTCCCGCGAGCGAAGGTTCACGACATTCACGAGAGCTGCTCCATGAACTCCACCATTCCCTGGGCGACCCGTTCTCCCCAGAAATATTTCGCGCGGGCGGCGGTCACCAGGACGTCTTCGCGTTCGGTCTTTGCGATGACCGGCAGTGGTGTGACGACCTCGGCCTCGAGAGCAAACTGGTACCCAGACTTTGCGGTGAGCACGACCCCCACGGCGTCGGGCCAGAACGCGCTAGAGCCATACGTTGGTTCGCAGCGCCAGCTCGTGAGAGCCTCTGCCGTGCCGTCATGCATGATGAATCCGCCCTGGACCCGCATCCCGAGCAGGTCCACTTGTGTCGCGTTGAAGCTGAGCTCGGCGCCGAACTGGCAGGAGAGCCAGCGCCAGCTGGCAGGGGCTCGCATGTCGCGAACACCCCAGGAATGATCGCGCTGCCCGAGTCCGTCTATCTTCACCCTCGCGCCGTCGATCTCCAGCGTCCCACGCACGGTTCCGGACTGCTCATAGTGGTGCGCACCCATCATCGATGGAAGCGCGAGGAGTGCATGGAAGTTCCGCTGCAGCGTCCGCAGAGGCTTCTCCCGCGCAGAGCGCCTCGACAACTCCTTGAACGGGCGCGGTCGAATCGAGCGCTCGTCATAGTCGAAGGGTGCGTGTGCCGCGCTGACCTCCAAATCGAGCTTCAAATGTTTGCTCGGCCTGCTGGCATCGAGAGTCCGGCGCAGGTCAGCATCGGAAGCCGGCTCGCTGAAATGTAGAATCGGTCCGTCGTAGCGGATGCGCCAGGTGTGAAAGGGCTCCACGCAGCCAAGCTCGATCCCGGCAGCCCGGATCTCGTCCCCAAGCACACCGATCGGCTCCGTCAGACGAATGAACCCCGTCGTCTGATCGGGCAGGTAAAGGCAGATGAAGCCGTCGCGCTCTCCCGCGTGGGGTGTCACTCCCACACGCGCCGCGCAAGCCCAGCCCGTCGCCTGATCGAAGAAGTTGAAATAGAACGACTCGTTCCAGTGCCGATGCTTCGTCGGGGAGTGCCATTGCTCGTCTGCGAGTTCCAACATGGTTCGGGGCGCCTAGCGCTTGTAGACGAACTGCACGGAGGCCGAGCCGTTGATCGTCTTGTAGTCACCTTCGCAGCCGACGCGAATGAAGCCGCTGCACGCATCGGGGTCGCTGCTCTGCCCAACGTGGGCTTTCGCGAAGGCTGTTTGTAAGGCAAAATCGACGGCGAAGCTCTTCCAGTTTGCGCCAAATCCAGCGCTAAAGGAATGGCTCCAGGCGGGGGGCGGAGTCACCGGCTGCGCGCCGGCATTCGTCGTGCCCGACGAGCTTGGGACGTATCCGGCGCGGACCGCAAAGCGTGGGGTGATTTGATAGTCGGCCCCAAAGCGGACACTGAACGCGTTCTGCCAGAGAAACGGGATCTCGGCGGTACCGAGCTCGGTTCCAGCGAATGCGTCCAGATAGAGTGTCTGTCGCTGGTTCGACGCTTCGTAGAACATCACGTGGAGCTCGGCGGCGACGGTGAGTGCCTTGCCGCTCAGCAATGAGAACGCGACACCGCCTGAGAGAACATGTGGCGTGGAAAACTTTGCAGTCACGCCCGAGCTGAGGTCCAGCCCTTCTAGAGTTTTCAGCTCGCCACTCAGACGGCTCGTTGCGACCGTTCGGTACATCAGCGACGCCGCCACCATCGGTGTTGCCCTCCAGGTCAGCCCGATGCGCCCGCCCGGCCAGCCCGCGCCGCCCAATGTGGCGGTGACCGGAACGATCGTCGGCCCAAGCTCCGCAGGAATGGTCGCGTTTTGCCAGGCAAACGGAACACGGAGAGTGACGCCAAGATCGAGCGAGGAGAGGATCTCGATGGCCACGCCGACCGCTGCCTCTCCTGAGACGAACGTGACTTGGAAGTCCCCGGTCTCCCCAGAAACACCGTACAGATCCTGCACGTTCGAATACTTCGCGCCGAAGATTCCGAGCGCATACGCGCCAAAGCCCAGGACCACGCGGTCTGCGACCCGCACCGCTCCAAAGAGGCTGGGAATGGGGCCGAATCCGAGGTCCGAGGTCACTTCACTGTTTGGTCCGGCGAGCGGCGCTTGCGAACGGGAGAAGACTGGCGTGATGTTGACGCTCATGCCACCGCGGTCGATTCCTGCCAAGTTGGCCGGGTTGATCGCTAGCGCGGAAGGGTTCTCGAGGTATGCCATCCCCGTCGTGCCCGCACCGATGCTCTTCGCGTCGTACGAGGAAGGCTCGATGTTTGCCGATGCTCCGCTGGAGGTCAGCATGCAGAGCGCTATCGTGAGCCCTGTGACTCGTTTCCTCTTTGCGTTCATTGTTCCCCGTTCTGCGAGCCCAGGCGTGCGAGCTCTGCGCGAGTGATTCGATCGACAAACGCGAGCTCCGATTGAAAGAACTCTGGCTCGGGCACGACCGACCAGAGCAGTGCCCCGCCAAGCAAGGTCGCGAGGATCCCGGTGACGTTGGACTCGAAGTGCGCGCCATCCGCGCTGTCAGGCAAAAGGGCACGTGCCGCGGACAGGAATGCGCTTCGATGGGTCGTGAAGATCGGACGGAGGGCGTCGCGCAAGGAGTCGTCGGTGCGGGCAGCGACATACAACTCGAGCGTCGCCTGAAGACGCTCACTTCGGAACAAGGACCAAACGGCGCTGAGTGCATGATCGATCGGCTCCGGCTCGCCGGCGAACTGCTGCGCCATTCTCAGAAACTCCCCAATCACTTCTTCCAGAACCCGCTCCGTGGTTGCTGCCATCAGCTCGGTCTTGGTGGCGAAGTGCTTGAACAGAGTCCCGTGTGCGACGCCCGCGCGTTTCGCGATCGCGGCGGTCGCAAGGCGGCTGTAGCCCCGCTCGGCCAGCAGCTCGGCCGAGGCGCTCAGAAGCCTCAGTCGCGTCTCCGCGGCCCGCTGGCTTCGACGAGAATCTCCTTTCGAAACCGACTCTTCCGGGGCGGCCATGAAAGTGAGTATCTACTCACTCACCAAGAAAGTCTATCCTGCTTTGCATCCAATCAGCGGAGCGCCGCGCGTTCACGCGTCGGTGCGCTCGGTGCCGGGCAGCTCCAGGATCAGGTCCTTGCCGTACGCCGTCGAGGGCGTTTGAAACCCGGCAATGTGTCGTCCACCGCAGATCTTCCGAGCGATGCTCAGCGCCATCTTTGCCGTGAGCGTGTAGCCCTCCGGAGTCCGCAGCCGGGAAACCGCCGTCGTTCCGTCGGCTGCTCTTGCTTCGCCCCAGAGCTCGTTGCGGGCTTTCGCGCGCGCCTCATCATCGGGTCCTGCGGGTGCGGCCTCGATTCGGTTCTTGATCAGCCTCTGCACAGGACGCGTTCCGAACAAGGGAAGCAGGGGACGGGCGAGCTGAAGCATTCGCACCGGACGCCGCGGCACGGCGGTATAGACCAAGATGTTCGGAATCCCGGTGCTCTTGTAAGCCGTCACCACGTCTCCCCAGGGGATCGACATGCAGTGAGCCGGCTTGCCGTCACCGAAATCGATCATGCGCGTTTTCCATGCCGTGGACACACGCTCGAGCTTGCCATCTCGCCGGACAGTCCCGCCGAGATGAAAGTTCTCGGCCATGGTCTTCGCCGTGCCGTGCGAGACACCACCGCCGCGCCCGCGAAACGCAAGCTCGAGATGGGTTGCATCCGGACAGCGCGCTTTGAGATGGGCCGCCAGGCAGTCGGAAGGCACGACATCGAAGCCCGTTCCAGGCAGCAGCATGATCCCCGCACGCTTGGCTTGCTCATCCATCGCCCACAAGCCCTCATAGACCTCGGCTTCGCCGGTGATGTCGGTGTAGTGCGTACCCGTGTCGAGGCAGGCCCGCGCCATCGCTTCGTAGGTGTGTGCAAATGGTCCGGCGCAATGGATCACCACATCCGCATCCTTCAAAGCCTGCCGGATGGACTTTGGGTCCGACAAGTCGGCAGGTCGGGATTGAAAGCCGTATTGCGCCGCTTGCTCGCGAAGGCGCTCCGAATTTCGACCCGATAGAACGACGTCGACCCCGTCTTCCTTCGCGAAGCGCGCGATCAAATCGCCCGTGTACCCATAGGACCCGTAGATCAGAATCTTACCCGACATGGTCAGGATCCCTTGCCACCTCGAAAGGTGCAGATCAATCCGCTCCAACCAACTCAGCATCTGACAGGCGATCTGCATTAGATCTGGTATCTACTGCTCGTGAAAGCGGGGCAGGCCAGTCGAACTGCAGAATACGTGGCTCTGTTCAGGGCGATCGAGTCTTCGCTTCCCGCCGATCGACGGCTATTCGAAGACCCCTTTGCCCGGCGGTTCCTGCGCCCGAAACTGGCGATGCTTGCGTCGCTCTGTCGAGTGCCGGGCGTTGCAGACCTCGTTACGCGATTCGTCGACAGCCGATGGGCAGGCGCTCGCTCATCGGCTGTCGCGCGGACGCGACTGATCGACGACACGATCGGACGAGCACTCCAACAGGGGATCGAGCAGATCGTCATTCTCGGCGCGGGGTTTGACGCGCGCGCCTATCGGCTGCGCGCCTTGTGGGATCTCCCCGTGTTCGAGGTCGACCATCCCGACACGCTTGCGAAGAAAAAACGATTGCTGAGACGGGTGTCCGCGGAGGCTTCGTCTCATGTGCGCTTCGTCAGAGTCGATTTCAAGTCGTCGGAGCTCGGCCAGGTGATGACCGCCGCGGGCTACTCCAAGGACCTGCGCACCCTCATCCTATGGGAGGGCGTGACCAATTATCTGAACGAGGGCGCCGTTGATGCGACCTTGCGCTGGTGCGCGTCCGCCGCACCTGGAAGCCAGCTCGTCTTCACGTACGTACATAGCGCCGTGCTCGACGATCCGAAGTCGTTCGCGGGGACCGAGCGCCTCTTCGAAACTTTGAAAGCCGCTGGCGAGCGCTGGACGTTCGGCTTGGATCCGGCCGAGCTAGCGCAGTTCCTCGACGAGCGCGGCTTGCTGCTCGAAGAGGACATTGGAAGCGCGGACTACCGTGCCCGGTACATGCCTCGAGTCAGTCAGATCATGCGGGGCTACGAGTTCTACCGCCTCGCCCTCGCACGTGTACCGGGACGCGCTACGGAAGAGCCGATCGGCTAAAGCAGGGAACCCTGGTCCCCGAAGCGCTCCAGGTACTCGCGCATCCGCAGCTTTCGCTTCGTGTTCTCCGAGCTCATGTAACGAATCTTGCCGAAGATCGGGCGCTCTGGGCCCCAGGCTCGGTCGTAGCGGCCGAGGATCCAGAAGATGCCCGAATAGCTATTGGGGTCACGGCCATCGAGCGCGTACTTGTTGTTGAGCTCGATCATGACGGCCAGGGCGTCCCGCGCGCTCGGAGACCATTCGAGGATCTTCTTGCCCCAGAGCATTCGGAGATAGTTTTGGAGACGCCCGGTCTCGCGAAGCTCGGTCTGCGCAGCGTTCCAAATTGGGTCGTGAGTCTCCGAGGCCGCGAGCTGATCCAACGAATAGAGATACGGCCGCTCGTCGCTTTCGTGCTGCTCGAGCGTCTCACGCGCCCAGCCGGGCAGTGACTCGTACTGGTCGTAGTCGCTTCGGTGCGCGGACATGTTGAAGCCCAGCTCCCGCCAGGTGATCAGCTCGTCGAGGAACGATTCGGCGGTCGAGCTCATCCCCCACCAGCCCTCGCGCGCACCGTTGACCTTGGGCGCGAGCTGCTCGCTGGACCAGCCCTCGTTCTTTACAAGCTCGTCGAAGA
Source organism: uncultured delta proteobacterium (assembly GCA_963786865.1). GTDB lineage: Bacteria > Myxococcota_A > Polyangia > Polyangiales > Houyiibacteriaceae > SG8-38. Next base: position 523,390 of record CAWBAV010000006.1, read on the forward strand.
TCTGATGGGCCGAGACGTGCCCGAAATGGAGCCAAGGCGATAGCCCGCTCGCCGCGTCCGCATCGGGATGGCTCCTCTCTTCGCCGTAGCGATCGATCGCCGATGCCAGAAAGTCGTGAATGCGTGCCTCGCCGGCGTCAAAACCACCCGCCAGCTCCACCGGGGCCACGCCGTGGTCGATCGGAAGAGAGGCTAGCGTCTCTCCGCGGAGCACCGATTCCGAGGCTCGCTTCCAGTTTGGCGCCGCTGACGCGAGCAGTGTCTGCGCATCGTCCTTCGAGACCGATGCGAGCCCCTCCAATGGATCTGGCAGCGGTTGCGCGCCGAGATGCTTCGGGAGCTCCTTTTGCAGGTGGCGGCGGAAATCAAACGCTCGGCTGAAGACCTTGTCTGTCGCCCGCATCGGGTAGAGGCCGTTGCTGTCTACGAGCTCGAGACGCAGATCGGTGCGTGAGGCCGCGGCCTCTTGCATCTTCGGGACGAAGAACGTGGGATAGTCGTCGCTCACGATCAGGCAGGCGTCCTTGCTGAGCGCGGTCAGAAGTCCTTTGCCTTCGCCTGCACCCCTCTCCACATACGGAAAATAGACGACGTTTCGCTCCGAGAAGTGCCGCGCGTTCGCTCGCATCCCGTCGAGGATGAACCGGTGAAGTCGGTCACTCGCCCAGGGGTAGCCGACCCTCAGAGCTTCGAGAATCAGCAGCGGCTTACCGAGCTTCGCCGCGTGCGCAGCCGCATGCTGGAGCGCGTAGTTCCAGCGGGGCCTTCGAAACCCCACCATCCAGTAAAGGACATGCGTACCCTCCGGCCGCACCGGGCCATCCTGTCGAACGCGAATGCGGGTGTTGGGTGCAGGGATCACATGTCCTCGGATACGTTGCCGATGTCTATGACCTGCGCCGCTTCCGTCAAGAAGCCCCGGAATCCCAGGCGCCGTCCTCGGCAAACCGGGGGCCTGCAATACATCAGGCAGTTGCGGCATTGACAGCGGCGCGATTTCGCATAAACAGTCAGCTCTGATTGTTTCTGAAGTCGAGGAAGTATGAGCAAAGAACTGAGGTTTGACGGGCGAGTCGCGATCGTGACCGGAGCGGGTCAGGGGCTCGGCCGTTCCCATGCGCTCGCGCTGGCCGCACGCGGCGCCAAGGTGGTGGTGAATGATTTGGGGGGGTCGACCTCCGGCGAAGGCAAGTCCGCGGAAACCGCCGATCTGGTCGTCGAAGAGATCAAGAAGGCCGGCGGCGAGGCGGTCGCGAACTACGACTCGGTCGAAGATGGCGACTCGATCGTGCGGAGCGCGATGGACAGCTGGGGGCGCGTCGACATCGTCGTCAACAACGCCGGCATCCTGCGCGACAAGTCGTTCAAGAACATGACCGACGCTGACTGGGACATCATCTTCCGCGTCCACAACTTCGGTGCCTACAAAGTGACCAAGGCCGCCTGGCCGATCATGACGGAGCAGGGCTACGGCCGCGTTCTCTTCACCACCTCGTCGGCGGGCCTCTACGGAAACTTCGGCCAAACCAATTATGGATCGGCCAAGCTGAGTCTCGTCGGCTTCGCGAACACATTGTCGCTCGAAGGCCAACGCAAGAACGTCCTCGTGAATACGATCGCGCCGTTCGCGGCATCTCGTCTCACCGAAGGGCTACTCCCTCCGGCGGTCTTCGACTCGCTGAAGCCCGAGTACGTCACTCCGATCGTCGCCTACCTTTGTAGTGAGGCGAACGAAACGACCGGCGGCGTCTTCGAGGTGGGCGGCGGATTCTATTCGAGCCTTCGCTGGGAGCGCACCAAAGGAAAGCTGTTCCGCCTGGGTCGAGAAGTGTCACCCGAGGCCATTGCGTCGAGTTGGAATCAGATCAACGACTTCAGCGATGCCGAGCACATCAGCAGCGTGATGGAGTCGCTCGGTCCGATCATTCGGAACGTCGAAGCGGGCCCGAGCAAGGGCGGCAACGAATTCATCGATGTCGACGAGGCACTTGGCTCCAGTTATCCCGACCGCACATCGAGCTACGATGAACGGGACTTGGCGATTTATGCGCTCGGCGTCGGCGCCGCGATCGATCCAACGGACGAGGGAGGGCTTCGGCTCGTTTACGAAGGGCATGGGAGCGGCATGAAGGCCCTGCCGACCTTTTCCGTGATCCCTGGGACCACCGCGATTCTAGGCTTTGCGAAGGAGGGAATCACGGCGCCCGGCCTGAGGTACGGGCTAGACCGGGTTCTTCATGGCGAGCAGTACATCGAGCTCACTCGTCCGCTCCCCTTGAAGGCGACGCTCACGACCAAGGCGATCGTCAAAGACATCTGGGACAAAGGCAAGGGCGCGCTGGTCGTGACTGCCCTCGATTCATACGACGAGGACGGGGATCTATTGATCAAGAACGAGATGACCGCGTTCGTCCGTGGCGCCGGTGGCTGGGGTGGTGACCGCGGCCCGAGCGCGGAGACCAACGTGCCTCCGTCGCGCGAGCCTGACCTGGTCGTCGAGGATTCGATTCCGCAGAACCAAGCCTTGCTTTACCGTCTCAGCGGTGACTGGAATCCGCTTCATGCGGATCCCGCGATGGCGAAAGCCTTCGGGTTCGAGCGTCCCATTCTCCACGGGCTATGCACGTTTGGCTACGCGGGCCGGCGCGTCCTCGAGAACTTCGCCCCCGATGGCAATCCGGACTTCTTCAAGAGCATCAAGGTGCGCTTCGCCAGCAACGTGTACCCTGGCGACACGCTCATAACGGAGATTTGGAAGGAATCCGACCAGCGCATCGTGTTTCAATGCAAGGTCAAGGAGCGAGACGGGCTCGTGATCTCCAACGCGGCCATCGAGCTCTTCGAACAGCTGCCAAAGCCAAAAGAGAAGAAGACGCCGGCGCCAGCAGCCGAAGCACCCGCCGCTTCCGCAGAGCCGATCGCCGCCGACGTCATTGCCGCCATCGATCACTTCTTGAAAGAAAACCCGGCCATCGCGGAGAAGGCGCAGACGGTGTTCCAGCTCAAGCTGAGCGATCCCGAATCCCTCTGGACGATCGACCTCAAAGCGGGGAATGCCGGGGCGGGGGAGATGGCGAAGCCCGACGTGACCCTTCAGCTTTCTGAAGCCAATTACGTCGCGCTCCAAAGAGGTGAAGCCGATCCGATCAAGCTCTTCTCGACCGGCAAGCTCAAGGTGGGCGGCGACATGATGAGCGTCAACAAGCTCGAAGCGCTCGGAGCCATGCCCTTCGAGCTCGTCCTCGAGAAGGCAGCCGCCCGTGCAAGTGGTGCTGAAACGCCGGCGCCGGTTGCTGTACCCAAGGCGAGCGAGCCGCTCGCGCCCAAGCTGTTCGAAGCGCTTGCGAAGCGACTCGAGGAGCAACCCAATCTCGCTACCGAGGTAGGCGCGGTGCTTCAGTTCTACGTTCGGAACCCCGACTCCAAGTGGGTCGTCGATCTCGCGAACCAGCCGCCAGCGCTCAAGGCGGGCGAAACCGACGGTGCCACTACGACCATCACGATCGATGACGCGGATCTCGCAGAGCTCAGCAGCGGTCAGATGACAACGCAGGCCCTCTTTCAGCGAGGCAAACTTCGCGTGGATGGCGAAGTCCAACCTGCACACCGACTCAACTTTCTCAAGGACCTGATTTAAGCTCGCGCGAAGGAGCGCGAAGGAGCAACGATGGGACGCAAGGTAAACGTAATCGGAGTCGGCATGGTGAAGTTCGCCAAGCCGGGCCAGAGCGAGGACTACAACGTGATGGCCGCCAAGGCGATCAAGGCGGCCTTGGCCGATGGCGGCGTCGACTTCGGAGAGGTCGAGCAAGCCGTCGCAGGCTATGTGTTTGGAGACAGCACTTGCGGACAGCGTGCGGTCTACGATGTCGGCCTCACGGGAATTCCGGTCTACAACGTCAACAACAATTGCTCGACCGGTTCGAGTGCCCTGATGCTGGCCAAGCAGATGGTCGAGGGCGGCATCGTCGAGTGCGCCCTCGCCGTGGGCTTCGAGCAGATGCAGAAGGGTGCGCTCGGAAGCGCCTGGAACGATCGGCCGAACCCGCTCGGCCTTCACGTGAACATGATGAACGAAACCCAGGGTTTCACCTCCGCGCCACCCGCCGCGCAGATGTTCGGTGGAGCGGGTCGTGAGTATCGTTGGAAGTACGGTGCCAAGCGAGAGACGTTCGCCAAGGTGAACGCAAAGGCTCGCCAGCACGCTGCAAAGAACCCCTACGCGCTCTTCCGGGATCTGCTCACCGTCGAAGAAATCCTCGCCTCGCCGGAGGTTTTCGATCCGCTCACGCGCTACCAGTGCTGTCCTCCGACCTGCGGCGCCGCGGCAGCGATCGTCTGCTCGGACGACTTCGCAAAGAAGAAGGGCATTTCGAATCCGGTCTACATCGCAGGCCAAACGATGCGGACCGACTACGGTTCGAGCTTCGGCGACTCGATGATCAAGATGGTCGGCTTCGACATGGCCAAGAACGCGGCGCAGGCAGTGTACGAGGAGGCCGGAATCGGGCCCGAAGATGTCGACGTCGTCGAGCTCCACGACTGCTTCACCACCAACGAAGTGCTCACCTACGAGGCCCTGGGGCTTTGCAAGGAAGGCGAAGCCGAGAAGTTCATCGAAGAGGGTGACAACACCTACGGGGGCAAGTTCGTAACCAATCCGAGCGGGGGCCTTCTTTCGAAAGGGCATCCGCTCGGCGCGACCGGACTCGCGCAATGCACCGAGCTGGTTTGGCATCTTCGCGGTCAGGCGGAGGATCGCCAGGTCGAGGGTGCTCGGGTCGCGCTACAACACAACCTCGGCCTCGGCGGCGCAGCCGTGGTCACCATGTACCGACGCGATTGAGGAGCGGCCCAGCGTGAAGAAGACGGGACCCGGCGTCGCTTTGAAGCGCGAACGCATGCCGCAAGCGGAGCGGCGCCGCATCACCCGTGGCAAAATCCTCGATGCGACCGTCGAGAGCCTGATCGAGATCGGATATCCCCGGACCACGACCGTCGAAGTGGGCGAGCGCGCCGGACTCTCCCGAGGAGCTCAGCTCCATCACTTTCCGAGCAAAGCGGATTTGCTGGTCGCGGCGATCGAGCATCTCGCCGACGAGCGCTCGAAGGAATTCGAAGAAGCGCTGAGGGCTCGCCTCGACCGGGGCGAAGAGCCGATCGACACGATGGTCGACATGCTCTGGGCAATGTTCTCCGACCCGCTCTATTGGGCGACCATCGAGCTCATGGTGGCGGCGCGAACCGATCCAGAGCTTCTCGAGAAGCTCGAGGCATTCGAGCGCAGCCTCGGCGGCCGGATCTATCGAGCGTTCAAGGAGCTCAGCGGCCGTGGCGATCGTGACGCTCGAATCGCGGTAGAGATGACGCTCTACTTCATGCGCGGTCTCGCCATGGAGCGAATATTTCGGGAGAACGACGCGCACTACGACGAGCTCGTGCAGCGCTGGAAGCGGCAACTGCATGCGATGCTCGGCTGAATTCCCAGCGTCCTTCCAGGCAAGTTGCTAGCGCGCCTCGCGCCTGTGAGTATACGCCTGAGTCCAATCATGGATCGTTTGTCATGACCCTTCCGCTACTCGTCGCGATAGCCGGGTTCTTCGCGGTTCTAGGTACCTCGGTTTTCGTGGCCTGGCTGGCGTTCTCCGTCGGACGATGGCTGGGTTCGCGCGAGGCGCTGCGAGACGATCGCGAGCACGAGGGCCCCGTTGGCTCGGTCGTTGGCGCCACGCTCGGGCTCCTCGCATTCACCTTGGCGATCACCTTCAACATGGCTCACACCAAGTACAACGACCGCAAGCAGTTGGTTCGCGAGGACGTGAGGGCGATCGAGACCGCCTACGACCGCGCCTTGCTTCTGCCGGAAGACGCCTCCCACGCGGCGCACGAGAAACTGGTCGAGTACGCTCGGATTCGGGCCTTCGACACGTTCGCCAACCCCGAGGTGCCGATTGCGGCGATCATCGCCCGGTCCGAGAAGATCCAGCAGGAGCTGTGGATGCAGGCGCTCGATCACCGCGATCACCCTCAGATCCGGTTCTACATGGACGCGCTGAGCGTCATGAGGAACATCCACGCCGAGCGCGTCACGGTCGGAATTCACGACCACGTTCCGATTCCGGTCTGGATCGCGCTCATCTTCGTGACCGCCCTCGGGATGGTCACCATGGGCTATCAGGCCTCGCTGGTGGGTTCGAAGAGAGCGCGCGCGATGATCCCGTTGATCGTCGCGTTTTGCGTCATCCTCACCATGGCTCTCGACTTGGACCGCCCCCAGCAGGGCATCCTGCGTGTGGATCAGGGTCCCATGATTCGGCTCGACGCCTCGCTCGAGCATCGAGGCGATCGCTGATTCGGAGGGAACCATGCAGACCTTGGAGCTACTCGACGGAACGAAGATGCCCGCGCTGGGCCTCGGCACGTGGAAATCCGAACCGGAGGCCGTCTACGGCGCGGTTCGCTCCGCCCTCGAGGTCGGGTATCGACACATCGACTGCGCCGCCATTTACCAAAACGAGGAAGAGGTCGGGCGCGCCCTGGGCGACGCCTTTCAGGCCGGCGACGCGAAGCGCGAAGAGGTTTGGGTCACCAGCAAGCTGTGGAACGACTCGCATGCGCCCGAGCAGGTGCGACCCGCGCTCGAGACGAGCCTCCGAAAGCTTCAGCTCGACTACCTGGATCTCTATCTCATTCATTGGCCGGTAGCCCTCGAGCCCGGCACGATGCTTCCACGCGGCCCGCAAGACTTCATCTCGCTGTCCAAGATTCCGCTCGAGGCGACCTGGGAAGCGATGTCCGCTGTCTCCGAGCAAGGGCTCGCCCGGCAAGTTGGGGTTTCCAATTTCAGCGAGCGCATGATCGCTCGCGTTCGCGACGCCACAGGCGTCACCCCGGCGGTCAACCAGATCGAGCTTCATCCCTATCTTCAGCAGAACACGCGGGTCGCTGCGTGCAAGGAGCTCGGGGTTTCAGTCACCGCTTACTCGCCGCTCGGGTCTCCCGACTCCGCGGCGATGATGGGGCGCAAGGACGAGATCTTGCTCACCCGGCACCCGACCATCGTCCAGATTTCCGAGGTGCACGGAGCGACACCGGGGCAGGTACTGATCGCCTGGGCTCTGGCCCGTGGCACGAGCGTCATTCCGAAATCCGTAAACCCGGGACGCATCGCAGAGAACTGGGCGTCACACAGGCTAGCTCTGACTTCCGAGGACATGCGCGCCATTGCCGCCCTCGATAGACATGAGCGCATGGTGGACGGACGCTTCTGGTTCATCGGGGAGACCTATTCAGCCGAGACCCTCTGGGACGAGTGAGGCCGGCCGAGCCTCAGCGCATGCTGAGCTTCGACAGACGTGTCGCGATGTCCTGGTAGCGCGACGGCAGAAGTCGGACCATCCAGTCGTAGACGTAGGCGTCCGGCCCGACCAGCACCCGGCGCTGGTTCCTTTCGACTGCGCGGAGGATGATTCGCGCGGCCTTCTCGGGGCTCGTGATGAATGCTCGTTCGAACTTTGCGGTGCTCCCGTCCGCATCCAATCCCAGATCGGCGATATTGCTGTTCATTCGCGCAGAGCGTGCAATGGCTGTCTTGATTCCGCCTGGATGGATGCTGGTGGCGCTCACGCCGCAGTCGGTCATGTCGAGCTCCTGGCGAAGGCATTCGGTGAAGCCGCGTACGGCAAATTTCGCAGCGTTGTACGCGCCCTGGGTCGGGATCCCCGCCAATCCGAACACGCTCGAAACGTTGGCGATGTGCCCCTCGCCGCTCGCCTTCAAGTGCGGCAAGAATGCCTTGGTACCGTAGACGACTCCCCAGAAATTGATGTTCATCAACCATTCGATGTCGTCGTAGCTCATCCCCTCGATCGTGCTGCCGAGCGCCACACCCGCGTTGTTGAAGATCAGGTTGACCTTTCCGTGCTCGGCCACGACCTGGTCGGCCCAGTCGTACACTGCGCGACGATCGGCCACGTCGACCGGCTGAGCGGTCACCCGTACGCCGGGCGTTCCGATTTGCCGCACGGTCTCTGCCAAGCCGACTTCATTGATGTCCGAGAGCGCCAGGTGGCAGCCGCGTCCCGCCAGATCGAGGGCTAGGGCACGACCGATCCCAGAGCCGGCACCCGTGATGGCGGCCACTTTGTCTTGGAAGTTTTTCATCTCGACGTCGTTTTCCATTGGACGGACCCTCGGGTCAACCCGGTATTCTTCGCCAGCCATGAATCCCAATCTCATCCTCTGGCCCGTCGTGGTTCAAATCGCTCTGACCGCGTACGTCTATATCCGCCTCAAGAACGTGAAGGTCCAAGCGGTCAAGACAGAAGGCGTCGATCGACAAAAGAGGGCGCTTCATCCGGACGCATGGCCCGACTCGGTGATCCAGGTGAACAACAACATACGCAACCAGTTCGAGTTGCCGGTGTTGTTCTACGTGGTGACCCTGATCATTTGGGAGCTCGGGGCGGTAAATCCGGTCACTCTCGGCCTGGCCTGGCTGTTTGCCCTCAGCCGTATCGTCCACGCGTACATCCACACGGGCCCCAACATCGTCAAATACCGTCTTAGGGCGTTCACCGTCGGATTCCTCGCCCTGCTCGGCATGCTTGGCGCCATCATTCACGCGCTCGTCTGAGAGAATGCGGTTCGCCGGGGCTCGGTCTAGACTAAGCTCCGACCATGACCGGCCGCAACCACGACCGAATTTATCGTAAGGACTACCAACCTTCCGACTTCGTAATCGACACCGTCGACCTCTCGTTCGAGCTGGATCCAGAGGACACCGTCGTCCGTGCCAAGATGACCCTCCGGCGGAATCCCGATTCGTCGGCGAGCGATGGGCCGCTGGTCTTGCACGGAGACGAGCTCGAGCTTCGACACATTCAGCTCGACGGGGTCGCGTTGGACTCGCAGGAGTTCGAGGCAGACTCGCAGAGCTTGCGGATACACGAGCCGCCCGCACAGTTCCTGCTCGAGACCGAAGTGCGGATTCGTCCCGCGGCCAATACGAAGCTGATGGGCCTCTACACTTCGAGTGGCGCCTTCTGTACCCAATGCGAAGCAGAGGGCTTTCGGCGAATCACGTACTATCTGGATAGACCGGATGTGATGGCTCGGTTCACGACGCGCATCGAGGCCGATCGAGCAAAGTATCCCGTCCTGCTCTCCAATGGCAATCGGGTCGGGCAGGGCGAGCTACCGAACGGACGCCACTGGGTTCGATGGGAAGATCCCTTTCGCAAACCCGCGTATCTGTTCGCCTTGGTGGCAGGGGATTTGGTTTGCCAACGGGGCGAGTTCACGACCGCATCGGGCCGCAAGGTTGTGCTCGAGATTTGGGTCGAGCCGGAGAACGCGGACAAGTGCGAGCACGCGCTTGCGTCCCTTCGATCGGCCATGAAGTGGGACGAGGACACTTACGGGCTCGAGTACGACCTCGATATCTACATGATCGTGGCCGTCAACGATTTCAACATGGGCGCGATGGAGAACAAGGGCCTCAACATCTTCAACTCGAAGTTCGTCCTGGCCAAACCTTCGACCGCAACCGACGACGACTACGAGGGCATCGAAAGCGTGGTCGCACACGAGTACTTTCACAACTGGACTGGGAATCGTGTGACCTGCCGCGACTGGTTCCAACTCACCCTCAAAGAAGGTCTGACCGTGTTTCGGGACCAGGAGTTCTCGGCCGACATGACGTCCCGCGCCGTGCAGCGCATCAAGGACGTCACTCGGCTTCGGACCGCTCAGTTCGCCGAGGATGCGGGGCCGCTCGCGCATCCAATTCGGCCGGAGTCGTACATCGAGATGAGTAACTTCTACACGGCGACCGTGTACGAGAAGGGCGCAGAGGTCGTGCGCCTCTACCAGACGCTCTTCGGCAAGGAAGGGTTCCGAAAGGGTCTCCGGCTCTATCTCGAGACGCATGACGGCCGGGCGGTCACCTGCGACGACTTTCGGCAAGCGATGGCAGACGCCAACCAAGCCGATCTGAGCCAGCTCGAGCGCTGGTATTCGCAGGCCGGCACACCCGACGTTCACGCTCGAGGAGCTTGGGACGAGTCGTCCCAAACGTTTGCGCTCACGTTGACGCAAACGCAGCGACGCCTCCAAGGGCAGTCAGATCCCTTGCCCTTACCCATTCCCCTCCGGGTCGGCTTGCTCGGTTCCGATGGTCGAGATCTTCCCGGCGCAGCCCGTACGCTCCAGCTCACGGAGCGCGCGCAGACCTTCACCTTCGAGCAAGTGACCGAGCGCCCTGCCGCCTCCATCGCGCGAGGCTTCTCTGCGCCGATCAAGCTCGAAGTCGAACGCAACGCGGAAGAACTGGCCTTCTTGATGGCCTACGATTCCGATCCCTTCAATCGCTGGGAGGCCGGTCAGGACTTGGCGAAACACGTCTTGCTGGGTCTAGTCGCGCGCGTCGCCGAAGGCAGTCCGCTCGAGCTCGACGCAGGCCTCGCCCACGCGTTTCAGAACGTCCTCTCCGACCCGAGCCTCGATGGTTCGATCAAGGCGCTGACGCTCACGCTGCCTTCAGAGGAAATTCTGGCCCAAGCCCTGCAGATGCGTCGACCCGGAAGCCGTTCACGTCGCGCGGCGTTTTTTGATCCGCGAGCTTGCGAGATCGTTGCGCCACGAGCTCACCGAGATCTACGAAGAGAACCAAAGTGGCACCGACGCGTTCTCGAAAACCGAAGTCGACCGTCGCCGAATCAAGAACCGTGCGCTTCGCTACCTGGTCGCTTTGGAGGAGCCCGAGACGATCGCCATGGCCGTGGCCCAGTTCGATGAAGCTACGGGAATGACAGATTATGAAGCCGCGTTCGCATCTCTGGTCGACATCGTGTGCGATGAAACCGAGGACGCGATCGAGGCGTTCCACGAGCGGTGGCAGAGCGAGCCGCTGGTGTTGGACAAATGGTTTCGCATGCAAGCGATGGCGAGCACTGCGTCAGCATTCGACCGGGTGGTGGCGCTGTTCCGGCATCCCGACTTCACCTTAAACAATCCGAATCGCGCTCGCTCGCTTCTCTACGCGTTCGCGGCCGGCAATCCGATAGGCTTTCACCGGGCAGACGGTGCCGCTTACCGATTCATCGCGGATCGGGTTCTCGAGCTCGACGCGATCAACCCGCAGGTTGCTGCGCGCATCGTCGGAAGCTTCAACCAGTGGAAACGCTACGAACCCGGAAGGAGCATCTTGATGAAAGCCGAGCTCGAGCGTATCGGCTCCCATTCGAAAGTCTCGAAAGACGTGGCCGAAATCGTCGAGCGCGCCCTGGAGGACTAGCGAACATGTCGTCCGATTCCATGATCTTGACCGTCGCGAACAGGTTGTCGAGGCATCCGCCGTTCGACCGGCTCGACTCGGATCTGCTCGACCGACTCGCTCGCGGGATTCGGATTCGCTACCTCGAAGCCGATGAGGTCGTCTTCGAGGAAGGCGGGCAAGCCAAGCCGGAGTTCTACTTGGTGGTCAAGGGCGAGGTCGCGATCAGTCAGCAAGTCGAGGGGCAGACTGTGCTCATCGACGTTTGCGACGATGGAGACATCTTCGGAGTCCGCGCGCTTCTCGCCGATCGTCCGTATGGCGGGCGCGCGCAGGCCAAGGACGACACTCTCCTCTACGTGCTTTCGAAAGCCCAGCTCGACGAGCTGATACGAGACGCGCCCAGGGTCGCCCTGTTCTTTGCGGCCGACTTCGCCGCCGACGTCCCGCAGCGTCTCGAAACCAATCGACTTCTGGCGGTGCGGGCTGCGCGGCGTCACGACAAGGTGCGAGACGCCGCCGATGATACCCGCCGCGTCGATCCGGTTCGCGATGTCCTCACATGCCCGCCCCAGACGACCATCCAAGAGGCGGCTGCGCAGATGAGCGCGCGAAACGTCGGCGCCATTCTGGTCGTCGACCAAGAACGAAGGCCCTTGGGGATCGTCACCGACTCCGACCTCCGCTCCAAGGTCGTGGGCCAGGGTCGGGACTTTTCAGGGCGGATCTCCGAGATCATGAGCTCGCCGGTTCTGACCATCGACGACCAGACGACGGTGTCTTCGCTCATCGCGACCGTGATGAAGAAGCACCTCCATCACTTCGCGGTCACCGAGGACGGCACCGCCTCCACTCCGGTGGTTGGAATCGTCTCGGAGCACGACATCCTCAAGACGCAGGGCAGTCACCCCACCGTGATTCTTTCGGAGATTGGCCGTGCGAAGACCCAAGAGCGGCTCCGGGCGCTTCGCGACCAGGCCGAGGAGCTGCTCCGTCAGTACCTCGAAGACGAAGTGGGCATGGGATTTCTCTCCAACATGATCTCGGAGATCAACGACACCCTCATTCGACGCGCCATTCAATTGTCGCTTTCGGCGCTCTCGGAGCAGGGCAAGGAGCCGCCGGTCCCGTTTTGCTGGTTGGCACTCGGTAGCGAGGGTCGCGAGGAACAGCTCCTTCGAACAGACCAGGACAATGCCATCCTGTACGCGGACCCCGGCGATGACGACGGCGCTGCAGAGGAGTTCTTCCTCGATCTCGGAAAGCGGGTCGTGGACATCTTGGTGGCAGCCGGCTTCGAACGGTGCCCAGGCGAGGTCATGGCGAGCAACCCCAAGTGGAACCAACCGCTCTCGGTCTGGCGGCAGTACTTCTTCGACTGGGTTCGCGAGCCGGAGAACGTCGCGGTCATGCACACGAACATCTTTTTCGACTTTCGCCCGGTCTTTGGGGACGACGCGCTGGCCGCCGAGCTCAAGGCGTACACCTTCGAGAGAATCAAGGACGATCGCTCGTTCCTCGCGTTCTTCGCGAGAAACGCCACCCAAAACCCACCACCGCTCAGCTTTTTCCGCAACATGGTCGTTGAACGGAGCGGCGAGCATCGCGACGCGTTCGACATCAAGGCCCGCGCCATGATGCCGTTGGCCGATGCCGCACGCGTCTTGGTCTACGATCTCGGCATCAACATCTACGGGAGCACGGCCGAGCGCTGGGAGCGAATCGCAGAAACCGACGAGAATCTCGCACGCCTCTCCGGAGAAGCGGGGATGGCGTACGAAATTCTCATGCGCATTCGCGCGCTCGAAGGACTCAATCGCGGCTCTTCGGGTAGGTACGTGCACATCAAGGAGCTCAACAAGATCGAGCGGCAGACGCTCCGAAGCACGTTTTCCGTCGTCAAGGACGTGCAGTTGATGTTGACCTCGCGCTACCGCATCGATTTCCTACGCTGAGGCCCGCGTGCTCCTGGACTTCATCAAACGCCTGATTCCCGGAATCCCGTCGGCATCCGAATCGAAAGACTGGCCTGAGCCTCTGCGCGAGTACATGTCGAAACGAACGAGCCCGCCAAAGGACAAACCCTTGACGGACGTCCGCTTCGTCGTCTTCGACACCGAAACAACCGGTCTCGATCTCGCCAAAAACCGCCTTCTGTCGATCGCTGGTGTCGGCATGCACGGTCCGGAAATCCAACTGGACGATGCGTTCGATTCCATGGTGACTCAGTCCGACGTGGGGGGCTCCGCCGCCGCCGTGATTCATGGCCTGATCTCGAACGACCTGACGGGCGGTCTGCCTGAAGAGCTGGCGGCCGCCGAGTTCCTCGCGTTTGCGGGCAGCGCGGTTCTGGTGGCGCATCACGCGGCTTTCGACCTGCGCATGTTGCAAAAAGCCATCGCGCCGTACCGGGGCGCCAAGATCTGGAGCCCTGCAGTCGACACAGCTCAGCTCGCGCAGCGCGTGGAAGACGGCCTGATGAGCTCGAACCGAGCGCAGGGTGCGGATCAACGAAAGGCGTACCAACTCGATAGCCTCGTGGAGCGCTATGGCATCGATGTGCCGGAGCGACACACCGCCGCAGGTGACGCCCTCGCAACCGCGCTGCTATTTCAACGCTTGCTGAAGAAGGCCGGGCGAAGGGGAATCCGCACTCTTGGCGACCTCTTAGCCCACTGAAGGCGATACACACTCACGATCGCTCTACTCGCTGCTCGAGCTCTACGAGCGCCGCGTCCATATGGTCGATCAGGCGTTGTGCGCTCGGGACCGAACGGCGGCAGGCCACGATTCCGAAGTCGAGGCTTTCACCACAGCTCGTCACGGTGATGTTCAGCGCCTGGCCGTGCGTCACGATGGAGAGGGGGTACATGCCCTCGAGCGGCGCGCCGTTCCAGTAGAGCTGCTCCTGCGGGCCGGGAACGTTGGAGACCGTGACGTTGAACGTGGGCCGTGTGCGCCCCGAGATTCGAAGCAGATGTGGAACGAGCACCGGAAGAGCCACGATGCTCGTGAAGATGGGTATGTCGGCGGTGTTCATGCTCTTGAGCAAGCGCTTGGCCTCACCCATCGACTTTTGAATCGCGCGTAGGCGGTCGATCGGATCGCCGAGCTCCGTTGCAAGGCTTGCGAAGACCACGGAAAAGGAATTGCCTTCGACTTCGGCGTCAGCCGGCCTGAACGAAACCGGCGTCATCGCCGTCAGCGGCTCCGAGGGCAACGCCCCCTGGTCGATCAGGTATCGCCGGAGCGCGCCGCCCGACATCGCGAGAACGATGTCGTTGACAGTGGCGTTCAGCGCCTTGGCGACCGTCCGAATCCGCAGCAACGACCAGGACTGCGCGACAAGACGCCGCGAGCCCGTGACCCGGCCGTTCAATATGGTGAGCGGCGTTTGGAAAGGAGCGATCATTCCGTGCTTGTCACGGTGGCGTACCGCCGCTGCGAATTTGAGGACCCCGCCCATCGCTCCCGCCGTGGCAGCGATCGCCCCCCGCGGATTCGGAGCGGCAATACTTTCGCGCCGCGGGCGAGGCATGTTCCAGGGGGCAGGCATGTCTCGCTTGTTCGGGTCACTGCTGAGGCATGCGCGCAGCATTCGCATCGCGCCCACGCCATCGATCATCGAGTGGTGCGTCTTCATGTAGAGCGCGAAGCGGTTGTCTTCGACCCCTTCGATGATGTGCGCCTCCCAAAGTGGACGATCTCTATGAAGGCGCGTGCTGTGAAGCCGAGATACGAGCGAGAACATCTCGCGGTAGCGACCCGGTTTTGGCAGCGCCGAGTGGCGCACATGGTAGTGCGTATCGAGGTCCTCATCCGTCACCCAGTGGGGCAGGCCGAGCCGCCGGAGCGGCCAGGCCAGCTTCTGATTGAACGGGTACTGCACCGCCTTCGGGTCGTCGTTCCCAGAGAGGGTCTCATGCAACCAGTCTTCGCGGGCGCTTTCGGGGTAGCTGAAGAGCATGAGACCCCCCGTGTGCATGGGCGTCTCGCGGTCTTCGGCTAGCAAAAAGCTGGTATCGACGGTTCCAAGGGGCTTCATGGGACACAGAGAAGTATCCCACCTGGCCAAGTTTTGGTAGCCTCCGCCCCACTCAAATAGGAGGGAAACAGACAAATGAGCAAAATTCTCAAGTACATCGTCCTCGGAACCGCGGTCTTGGCGCTGAGCCTCTCGGTGGCCTGCAAGGAAGACGCGAGCCCAGCAGCAAAGGAAATCTCGTCCGGCGCAGAGACCGGGGCCAAAGTGGGCGCCGAGGCCGGCATGGATGCGGCATCGAGCGGCGGTGCCAAAGAAGGCGTGAAAGCGGGCGGAACGGAAGGCGGCAAGGCCGCGGCATCCGAGATCGTCAACTAAGCAATCGATCGATTCACGATGGAGCCGAAGAAGTCGCAGGGGCCCGGTCTCGCCAAGATCGCCGGCAGCGCCGTGCTCGTGTGCCTCTTGCTGGTTGGCGCTGCGTACCTTTTCAAGGACCGCAGTCAGTCAGCCAGCGGTGAGCAAGGGTCTCTTGCGACTTCCAGGCTCCAGTGGATCCTCACCCGCTGCGAGGATACGCCCGTCGTGGATCTCGACGATGGTCGCGAGCGCTTGCGATGCGGAAACAAGTCGCATCCGGCCTTCATGATCGAGGTCACCGGAAACGGCGAAGACATCTACAGCGCCGGCATGATGGTGCCCATGCGGGGAAGCGTGAGCGAGCTTCAGGAGCGCACGCAGCTAGGGCTCCAGATGTTCGGTCTCATCGCTGGGGTTCAAGCGGAGGTGTTCTTGCCCAGAGACTACATCGATGCGATCGGCACGCGCGAAACCAGCTTCGCGTTCGAGGGCCGCTCGTACGTGACCCAACCGGTCGCGAACGTGGGTCTCGTGTTCGTGGTGCGACCCGAGGCCGGCGACGCCGAGAAATGAGCTTGCAAGTTGAGGATTTGAGGTATCCTTCGTGCACATGACGAAGAAGATGGGTTGCGCTCTAGGCGCTCTTTTGGTGGCCCTCGGGCTCATTGCGGTGGTCATAATCAGCCCGCGAGCCGAGTTCACGCTCGGTGGGGCCCTCGTGAATCTCGGGTACCGCCTGCAGGACCGATTCAGCCAGTTCGACTTCGAGCACGACGAGACGATCACGCCCGACCAGATCTGGGACGAGCTCAAGCGTCAAAACGAGATGGCTGCCGGTGTGCGCGGTCTTTTCCCGCGCACGACTCGACATCCGGTCGTCGCGATCCTCGCCTGCATGGATGCGAGGATCGACACGAGCGAGCTGGTCGGCGACACCCGTCGTTACTATTACGTCGTTCGAACGGCCGGGTCGGTGCTCTCTCCCGCCGAGCAAGAGATGCTCGAGCTCGCCGTGTTGAATGGGGTGGAAGTCATTCTCCTCACGACGCATACCGACTGTGCCGCTGAGGCGGCCGCGGCCGATCCCAAGCTACGCGAGAAGTTCCCCGCCTTGATCGGTCTGATGGATGAGCGCGAGCAACGGATTGATGAGTTCAAGGCACGGCCCATCATTCGAGACGCGATCGCCGAGGGAAAGCTCGTCATCAAGCACGCGCGCATCGACACCAGCACAGACAAGCTGGTCGTCGAGAAAGCCGACCAGTAGGCGTCACTGACGCTTCGGCGTCGCGAGCTGAGACAGGGAAACCGCGGGCCGGATCGCTCAGAGGATGAACGGGATCAAGACGCGGCGCTCAGCCGGGTAGTCGGCAAACCTTTCCTGGTACCAGCGATGCGTCTGAAAGGCGCGCGGCACTAGGTTCGCGATGGTGATCAGCAGGATGAACGTTGCCCCGAGCGACCAGGTTGCGATGGCGAAACCCGTGAAGGCAGTGATCTCTGTCAGATAGGAGGGGTTGGTGACGAAGCGAAAGAGGCCGCCCTTCGGGATGCGATACACCTTGTCGCCGCGCTCGATTTCCTCGCGGCTTCTGAGGTTCCGAATGATCGCGTCCGAATGGATGTTGAGTACGAACGATCCGTAGTAGAGGGTGATGCCGATCAGGAATCGCGGGTCCGTGAACCATTCCTGGGTGAACTGCGTGCCGAGGTCACTGATGAAAACGGCGTTTAGATAACCGTGCAGCGTCGTCACCAGCCAGCCCATCAAGACGATCACGAGGCTGAACGAAGCGGTGGCGCCTTTCGGACTCCGTATCAGATAGGGAAAGACGAAGCCGCGATTGCCGTAGTGGATGAGCCAGACCAGCAAGAAGAAGAGCGGCACGATCTCGAAGCGGTTGCGGCCCTGGAAGTAGAAAAAGACAAAGCTGAGGGTCGCTGGAAGCTCCATCAGGAACCAGCCGAGGCGCGGGCTGAGATTGAGCCCCCATTTGTTCGAGGCGAAGCGCCCGTAGGGGCTCTTGACGATCGCTGCACCGATGAAGACCAACGCAACGAGCACGAACGCCAACGTCAGTACCGTGTCGTACGTCGCGTCCCCGGTGTACCAGGTCAACGGCTTCATCAGCTTTGCGGGGAGTGCGCCCTGCACTCGGCAAGCTTCGCATCGAGTTGAAGCTGCGCCCATTCGAGCGCATCCGAGCGCTTGGCAAAGGCCTGGTGAGGGAACTTCGGAGGCGAAATCCAGAACACTGCGGTGACCAGGCCACGAAGCCAGGCGCTCGGCACGATCAGCGCCGAGCCCCCATTCCAGAGCACGTCGTGTGGCTCGAACCGTTGTAGGTGCTCGGCAAAAGCCCTGCGCTGCTTCGCGCTGGCCGTCGTGAGATTCGAAAGCTCGACGACCCAGGCGACCGGGTAGTGGGCCCGGCTTGCCCAGTCCTCCCGCGCGCGGATGAACCCAGCCAGCTCCTCATCGCTCGCTTCGGCCGGAAAAGCCCACTCGTAAATCGGCACATGCCTGTGCGAAACCCAGGGATGGTCGATCTCGAGGTACTTCGGCTTGGTTTGCTCGGCGGCGGCGGACATGGTTTCCGCCGGCATCATAGCCCCAAACGGCCTCGCTGGGGATCGGATATCTGGCGCGAGGCTTCTGGAAATGCGAGAGAAATGAGATGGCTGAAGACCTCAAGACCATGCGTGAGCTCGAAGACTTGATGAGCGAGGACGGCGGCGCCGCGATCATCGACTTCTGGTCCCCAACCTGTGGACCCTGCAAGGCGATGGCGCCCGCCTTCGAGGCGCTTTCGCAGGAGCTCGCCGAGGAGCCGATCCGCTTCGTGCGGATCAACACCGCCGAGCAGCCGGCGCTCTCTCAGCCATTCCACATTCATTCGGTACCGACTTTGCTCTTCGTCAACGAC
This sequence comes from uncultured delta proteobacterium, assembly GCA_963786865.1. GTDB lineage: Bacteria > Myxococcota_A > Polyangia > Polyangiales > Houyiibacteriaceae > SG8-38. The sequence goes on from CAWBAV010000006.1 coordinate 541,934, forward strand.
GGGGAGATCCTAGACGTTCGCGTTGGGGCGCTCCCTGGCCCTCAGCTTGCCAAGAAGGCGCAATGGCTCCTTCGTAAGGCGCGCGGCGAGGGTTTCTTTTCGGGCCTTTTCGGCGGAAAGCAGACATGAAGGTGCGAGCGACCGCGGCGCCAGGACTCCTCCTCGTCTCATTGCTCCTGTCGGTGCTCGGTTGCACCGAGCCAGTGCCCCTTGGTTCCGTCGGGGGTAGCGGCGGCGAGGGCGGAGCCGGGGGCGTTGGCGGCGTCGAAGTCAAATCCGAGCGATTCATCCGTGACGCGGAGGGTCGAGCGCTGATTCTCCATGGCCTCAACATCGAAAATGGGGCCAAGTCGGACCCGCTCCGGGTCGGATCCACCACGCGCGAGTTCATCGTGCACATGAAACGGGCCTGGGGATTCAACGCGTCGCGACATCTGATCTTTTGGGATGCGATCGAGCCCGAGCAAGGCGTCTATGACGAAGCCTATCTCGACCGAGTCGAAGAGAGGCTCGACTGGTACGCCGAAGCCGGGGTCTTCGCGATCCTCGACATGCATCAGGACGTCTACTCTGCGTTCTTTTGCTGCGATGGAGCCCCCGAATGGGCGGTTCGTACGGACGGGATTCCTTACGAACCGAGGGAGATCTGGTGGGCGAACTACTTCGAGCCTGCCGTCCAGCGCACATTCGACAACTTCTGGGACAATGAAGGCCCCCACGCCGATGTGCAGGAATCTTACGTGGCTGCCTGGCTGCACGTCATCGAGCGCTTCCGAGATCATCCCGCCGTTCTCGGCTACGACCTGATGAACGAGCCCGATGGAGGCTCGAGGCTCCGCACCGAGTTCGAGCGAACGGTGCTCCCGGCGTTCTACGATCGATTGATCGCCCGCATTCGCGAGGTCGACCCCGATGGATGGATCTTCTACGAGCCCACGGCGTTCGTCGTCAACCCGGGCGGTCCTTCGGAGCTCGGCCCGGTGCAAGACAGGCGAACGGGCGAGCGGCGTCTCGTCTACGCTCCACACTTCTACGATCCGACGCTTTTTCTAAACGGCGACTACCAGGGCCCAGCCGCTATCGAGAACTGGGAAGCCAATCGTGGCGCAGAGATCGAGGAACGACATCCAGGGCCGCTTCTGATCGGCGAGCTCGGCGCCGGACCGCCTGCGTACCATCACGACGTCTTAGCCATGGCCGACCGAATCTGGGCCGGTTGGACACGCTGGTCTTCGGATTCCTTCTTCGAGGCTTTCGAGGATGGGAGGGAGCCCGACGACATTCTCGACATGGTCCGGGTCTACCCGCAACGTATCGCCGGAGACCCAACCGACTTCGGCTACAACGCTTGCGCAGCGCGCGTTCAGCCTCACATTCAGCGAACGCGACGGGGATCGAAGGGCCTACCGAGATTTACATCCCCGAAGCGCGCATCTACCCGGATGGCTGGAGGCTCAGCGTGAGCGATCCCGAGGGAAGCTGGTCGAGCGACTGGGACCTCGAGACGGGCGTTCTATCCATCACGACCGACCCGGCACAGAAGGAACACCTGATCCGCATCGACGCGGGTCGCGCGCCTTAAGCGCTCGCCGTGCTGGCGGAGAAGCGGCCCGGGTATCCCCAATCCCGGATTCTAGATCGGGCTTCCGCCGATCGCGTTCGTGATGAACGCTTTCTCCATCGGGAACTCGCTCGGCGTGTCTCCGATCGGGAACGTTCGCTCGAGGAGATTCAAGATTCGGCTGGTGGTCGCCGGGGTGATTCGGTTGCTGAATGAGAAGAACCGACCCGCCGGAGTCATCACGCGGCGTTGGCGATCGACCACCCCGTCGAGGATCATCGTCGCGGCTCTTTTCGGGGTCATGACGTCGCGCCGTCCGGCGTACTCCTCGACAGGCGCCATCATCTCGGTCTTCACGAGCGGCAAGTAGACCGAGGAGACGTGGATGCCTTCGTGTTGCAGCTCGGACATCAGCGAGTCGCCGAAGGCGTCGAGAGCGGACTTCGTGGCCAGGTATGCGGCGAAGTACGGTCCTGGAATGAGCACTCCCATCGTCAAGACGTGCGAGATCGTTCCGCCCCGCTCTCGAAGCGAGGGAAGGAGGCGCAGGGTCAGCCGGACCGGTGCAAAGTAGTTCAAGGCCATCGTGCGCTCGTAGTCGTGGAACCGATCGATCGAGGCGACGATCGGGCGCCGAATCGACCGAGCCGCATTGTGGATGAGCACATCGACACCGCCGTGCTGTGCGAGCACGGCCTCCGCCAGCGCGTCGACCTCGTCGAAGGACGAGAGGTCCGCCACATGTGCATGCGCATCGCCGCCGGCCGCGCGAATTCCTGCAACGGCCTCCTCTAGTTTCGATGCGTCCCGCGCGACCAGCAGGACTTTGGCGCCCGCCTCGGCGGCCATCTCAGCGACCACCAGGCCTATTCCGCGCGATGCACCGGTGACGAGCACTACCTTGCCAGTGAGGACCCGCCGGTATCGTGCCGGCCGCTGCTTCATCGGGTCGAGATGGTCTTCGTAGTAGCGGTAGAGCGTCTTGGCGTAGCTGTGGAGGGGAGGGCAGTGAATTCCCGAGCCCTCTAGCGCAGCCCGCGTGTTGCTGTCGTCGAAGCGGGCCTTGATGTTCATCATCCCGAGTCCGCCTGCGGGAAGTCCGAGGTCGCTCAGGAGCGCATCGCGGAGCTCACGGACACTCGGGAGCATCGAGACGAGCGCGCCGGTCTTCTTCATGCCGGGCATCTTGGCGAAGTCGATCGCTGGGCCCAGTCGTGGTCCACCCGCGGCGGCCACGAACATGTCGGTCATCTTCGTGAGGGAAGGAGGCTTCGGGTCGACGAGGTGGAACACGCGCGCGTCGGTTTTGGCGAACGCGATCTGAGCCAGCGCGTCCGCGACGTAGTCGACCGGAACCAGGTTGAAGCCGCCGCGGACCTTGGGCACAGGGAGGCGGACCCAGCCGGGGAGCGCGTAGGCGATCTTTTTGATCGCGCCAAAGCCGAAGTAGACGCCGTCGATGCGGTCCATGACCCCGGTCTTCGAGTCTCCCACCACCCCGCTCGGGCGAAAGACGCGATAGTCGAATCCAGACTCCCGAACGAGCTTCTCCGACTCGAGCTTGCTCCGATGATACGCGTGAGGAAACCCTTGGCCCTCTTCGAGCATCGCCTCGGTGAATGTCCCTGCGTAGTCGCCCGCGACTGCGATTGAGCTCATATGATGAAGCCGCCCCTGAAAGCCGGCGCTTCGGAGCGCCGAGAGCAAGTGCTTCGTGCCTTCGACGTTCGTCTTCTCGATCGCTTCGGGGTCGGCCTCGATGTCGTAGAGGGCGGCCAGGTTGAAGCAGTGACCCGCACGAGCGAGTGCAGCGGCGCCCGCCTTGGTTAGGCCGAGCTCCGGCCGAGAAAGATCGCCTGCGACCTCGCTGAGCGAGCCCTCAGCGCCCTTGGCAAACGCCCGGAGCACATCGAGCTCCGTTTTGCGCCGCTCACCCGCGTCGCCTCGAAGCATCAAGGTGACATTCACACCGCGGCGCAGTAGGCGTTCGACCAGCGCGCGTCCAATCAGTCCAGTTCCACCCGTTACAAACGCATCATTCGCTGAGCTCATCGCTGGCGAGAATGAACCGAGCGCATCGATTGTGCCAGCGGTCCTGCATGCATGTCGGCGCCGAGCGGCCTGCCGACTTGCAGGCCTCAGTCGCGCCCGCCCACCGTTGGACCCTTGAACATGCCGGTACGCGGCACACTACTGCCGAAGAGCGCCCGGAAAAAGATCGGCAGCTCGATGACCGCGGTGAGACCCGCGAGGATGAGGGCTCCGCGAAGCGCGATGCGTCCGGCCACTTGATCGCGGGGCATCCAGAGAAGGAACCCGATCACGAAGAGCGCGGTCGCGGCGAAGCCGGCGAGGGACATCAGCAAAAATTGGCCGCGCGTGTTGCGCTCCGCATCGTAGCTGAAGAGGAACGGCGAATACCATCGTTTCGCGGGCACGTAGACGCTCTGGGTCCAGTGCGCGCCAAGCAAATGGCCCCACTCGTGGAGGTTGTACGCCGAGATGGCAGCGCCTACACCAGCGGCGATCGAAAACGCCGAGGTGAGCTCAGTTCCCGAATCGCCCGTGACGCTCATCCACCAAAGCACGATTGTCGCGACGAGGATCGTCAGATCTCGAATGGCGAAGTGGCGAAACACCTCCGCTTTCTACGCCCCCGGCGCCGGGCGTCAAGGGAGGGCTCAGGCGCCGCGAAGCAGCTCCCGGCTGATGATGATGCGCTGCACGTCCGACGTTCCCTCGTAAATCTGTGCAACCCGCACGTCGCGGTAGATCTTCTCGACCGGAAGCTCGCGAGAGTACCCATATCCTCCGAAAATCTGAATGGCATCGGAGCAAACGCGCTCGGCGGCCTCGGACGCAAACAGTTTCGCCATGCAGGCCTGCTCGAGGCAGGGACGCCCGGCGTCACGGAGCTCCGCGGCTTCGAGCACCATCGTGGTTGCGGCATGAACCTGGGTCGCCATGTCTGCGAGCCTGAATGCGACCGCCTGATGCTCGGAGATCGACTTTCCGAAAGCGGTTCGCTCTTTGGCATAGGCCAGAGCATGGTCGAGCGCCGCACGAGCCATACCCACGCACTGAGCGGCAATACCGATGCGCCCGGCCTCCAAGTTGGCCAGCGCGATTCGATATCCATCTCCTTCGTTTCCGATGAGATGGTCGGTGGGCACGTGGGCATCTTCGAAGCTGAGCTGGGCGGTGTCCGACGCTTCTTGTCCCATCTTGTGCTCGAGTGAGGCGACGCTCATCCCCGGAGTGCCGGCCGGAACGAGAAACGCCGAAATTCCGCGCTTCCCGGCTGAAGGGTCCGTCACCGCAAAGACGATGACGGCGCCAGCAATCCTGCCCGAGGTGATGAACTGCTTGGTCCCCGTGATCGAGTAGCCGTCCGGCGTTCGCGTGGCGCGCGTTTGTTGGTTCGCGGCATCGGACCCGGCTTGCGGCTCCGTCAACGCGAACGCGCCTATCATCTCTCCTGCAGCCAGGGGCTTGAGGTACCGTTCGCGCAGTGCCTCGCTCGCTGCGGATTGTAGGATCGCGCATACGGGTGCGTTGTTGACGCTCATGATCGTCGAGACGGCGCCATCGCCGGCCGCAATCTCGATCAACGCGAGCGCATAGGAGACATAGTCGAGCCCAGCTCCGTGATACGCCTCCGGTACGGTCATCCCCATGAACCCGAGCTCGCCCATCTCGCGCAAGGCGCTCGAGCTCGACCTCGCCTGCTGCTTCCCAGGCGCGGCTGTTGGGGGCCAATCGCTCTTCCGCGAATCGCGCCGCCGACTCGCGAACCATTTCCTGTTGCTCGGTGAGAATCATTGCCCGTCCGGAATAGAACAGCCGGTCTCGCGGCGCTAGTCGGTCAAAGGCTGTCGTAGTAGGCACGCGCCTCGACGGCGGTGCGGCGCAGGCCTTCTTCGGTATCGACCAGTGGCACATACCCGAGATGCTGCTTCGCCTTGTCGATCGAGAAATAATGGTCGATGTCGCAGAGCTTCACGTTCGCCAAAGTAAACAAGGGCTTGACCACGCCAAAGAGTTGATAGATGCGCTCGAAGGCGGTGCCCATGCCCCTGGCGACCGGGTCGGGCACGCGAACCAGGCGGGGTTCGAGGCCCATGTTCTTCACGAGCTCGATGCTGAACTGACCGGCGTTGATCGGGGTCTCGTCGCTCACGAAGTACGCCTGGCCGCAGACCGGCGACCCTTCGACCAGGCGCTCGGCGGCACGGAGCTCCGCGTCGACGAGGCTGTCGATGTAGACGTAGTCGAGCCGCGCGCGAGCCGTCGCCAAAAACGACCAGAGGCACGCCCATCTTGAGCGCACGGACCAGGCGCCCGTAGGTCAGCCGCTCGCCCGGCCCGTAGATCCCTCCGGGACGAATTGCACAGCTCAGCAGTCCCTTCTGCCCGTTGGCGCCGAGTGCCGCGCGTTCGCCGGCGATCTTCGTGGCGGTATAGAGGTCGCGCGAATTGCTGTACGGGGCGGACTCGTCGCTGCCCGCTGCATCCATGCAGAACGACGCCACGATGGAGCTGGTATGCACCAGTCGCCGCACGCCCTTCTCCTGCGCGACTCGAATGACGTTCTCAGTTCCGCCGACGTTGATCGACTCGATCCTCTCCACTACCGAGCGTCGCGCGTGCGTGATCGCTTCGATGACGGCCGCCGTGTGGAATATCGTATCCACGCCCTCGCATGCCGCTTGCATGTCCGGGTAGCTTCGGACGTCGCCGGCAAACCAGTGAACTCCTTCCTGCTGTCCAGGCGAGGGAGCTCTATCGAGCACGTGGACCGGACAACCCCGAGCTCGCAACGCCGCCACGAGATTTCGCCCAAGATATCCAGCGCCTCCGGTCACGAGGCATCGCTTCCCATCGAGTGGTTCGAGCTCCATCTTCGCGGCGCACCTGATAGCACCGCGGCGCCCTCGCGCAGCGACGCGTCGAGCCACCGGGCGACGGCCTGAGCCGCGACGCGCTCTCCCGCTTCATTCCAGTGCGGATCAGGCGTTGGAAAGTACAACTCGTTCGGGTTTCCTTCGGATTCGAAACGATCGAACAAGTTGATGGACTCGATACCGGACTCTTCACAGATCTCGGCCACCCATCGTCGAGCCTGCGCCGATCGTATCCGGGCACGTGGCGAGGGCCTGGTAGTGGTTGGCGAGATTCGTGGTGAGATCCCGCGAGTTGGGCTGAATCACGACGAGGAACGGTATCCCGTGCTCAGCGGCGACGCGTCTCGCCCGTTGGAGCACCGCAGCGAGAAGCTTTCGCTTGGTTTGGGACGACTCCAGCTCGGGGGAGAACGCGATGTCCGCTTCGTAGTGATCCGAGAACATCGAGTACTCCCGAGGCGCTCGCGCCTGGTAGACCGCGAACTCGCGCTCGTGTTGCCTAAGCGAGCTCGTGCGAAACCCCACCGGGTCGTGAACGAGCTCGGGGTGAGGGTTGTTTGCACGAGCCCGGCCTTGGACGAACGCGTTGGCGAAAAGGCTGATCATCGAGTTGCTGAGCAGCTCCCCTGGCGGCCGCGACCAGGCGCTCACGGGCATTCGCGCGTCGACCGTCACCGGGTGCGGAGCTCGAACGAGCCGCCCCATATCGTCGAGCTCGAAGAGGCGGTTGCGCACGATGTCGCCAAAGTCGTTTTCGGTGAAGATGTGGAAGACGATGGCGTCCGGCACGTACCGGTCGACCTCCGCTTCCAGTCTGAGGAGGCTCTGGTCTGGGCCGTAGCCGACTACGCCGGCGTTGATCACCTCGACCCCAGCGCGGCCGGAGTCCTCGAGGAGGCGCCGAATCTGCCCGGTGAACGTTTCGTCTTGCACCGAGAAACGGGCTTGCACGTTGGAATCGCCGTATACGATCACACGCCACCGAGGCGATTCCTCGAGCTCGGGACCCCGAAAACCCTCTGCGTTGGTCTGCCAGTGCACGAAACGCGGACCGCCGTCGACCCAGCGCAGGTAGACTTTGGAAGCGTTTGGCGCGAGCGAGGCGATGCGCACCTCGTCGAACTGGTAACCCGGCGGCCCCATGTAGAGCCGGAGGCCGAGCTCGAGAAGCCCGAGCAGCCCGAGCGCGATCGCGAGCACGATCAGAGCATCGCGAAGCCATCTCGCTAGCTTGGTCAGCACCACGCACCTCTAGCAGGCCGGGCCCGACGGGGAAAAGTTTCCGCGTGCATCAGTTCCAACAACTGCGCTTTCGCTTTGTTCGTTTGCGTGGCGCCTCGGTCGCGGCGTTTGGCTTCGCTGCGACGACGCGATGAAACGGGCCCACGGGTGCCAGCTCGAAGAAGTAGGCGAGCATCTCGACTGGCGCATAGACGAAGATCGGGGCGTCTGGTTGGAGGTCACGCGCGAGCTCTCTGAGATCGGGCGAGAAGAGGTGCGTCACGTCGGGACGTTTGCCGTCCACGAGCTGCGCATACATCCCGAAGACCGCGTACCGTTTCCATTCGGGGGGCGTGGTGAAGTTGAGTATGACGGCATCAGGCGGAAGCGCCTCAATCGCGGCTTCGATGAAGGGCTCCGTTTCATCGAAGTCGCTCATGTCGACCGCGGCGTAGTTGCCGTAAACGAGCCAGACCGGGATCAGAAGCAGCAGGACCGAGACCAGCGCACCGGCTTGCTTCGACCTTGCGGCCGGAACCCGCTTCGCGACTTCATCTAGGAGGCCTTGAGCCCCAGCGCCGACGAAGCAGCAAAGAACCATCGTCGTCTGAAGAAGAAACACTTCGAGATCGTGCGCCTCGTAGTTGAAGAAGAAGAGGATGTTCCCAAAGGCCATCAAGACGAGCGCGATGCATGCCTGCGGTCGCCGCCGAGCGAGCCAGAGCGCGCCCAGCACTGCGAGGCCGAGACCCGCCCAGCCGAGCTGCTCGCGGAAGAACCCGCCGATCGTCCATAGGCGCTCGAGGACGCCGTCGCTTTGTGAGAACCAGTCGCGATAGGCCCCTCCGCTGAGGTACCAGGCCAGCTGTCCGAGGCTCGACGGATTGCAAATGTTGAGGGGTGGGTCCTGCGATGCACGCACTGGAACGTAGATGAAGACCAGGCTGCCCAGGAGCGCTGCGCTTCCGGCTTGGAGCATTCGAGAGAGCTGCTTCCCGTTGACCCAGACGAGAAACGCGAACCCTAGGCCGAGCGTCGCCACCGACATGTGAATTCCGAGGCCGAGGCCTGCCGCGAACGCCGCCCATAGCGCGAGGCGAAAACGCCCCTCCTGAAGGGCACGCAAGAGGAGATAGAGCACGAGCGCTGAGACCGCGACGGCGGGGCAGTAGACCTCGGCAACCACGGCGTTCGCCCAGAACAAACCGCCGGCGCCCAAGCTTGCCGCACCCAAGCTTGCGGCAGCGCGAGTGAGGCCGAGCTGCCGTCCGGTCAGGAATAGAAATGCGACCGCGACGGCTGCAAAGACGGCGCTCATCAAGTTCACCGCGATCGCAGGCTCGAAAGGAAGCCAAGTGAACACGTGACCGAGCAAGGTGTAGAGGGGATAGCCGGGCGGGTGGGTGACACCGAGCGTTACGGCGGCAGTGACCAGCTCGCCGCTGTCGTACCAATACACCGTGCGGCAGAGCGTGAGCGTGTACAGAGTCAGAAAGACTCCGCCGAGCCCAGCGGCGGCCAGAGAATCCCAGTTCTTCGGGGCGCTTGCCTCGGGCATGAACCGGCCATTCTACCGTCCGAGCCGAGTCGCGGGTAGGCGGCGTCTCCGCTTGTAACGAAGCTCACAAATGCGCGCCCAAATGCATTTCTCCCAACAATTTTGGAACGATACGTAAGTTGGGGATTGACTCGCGCACCCGACTTGAGGCTAGACTGGCTCCTCTGCGCCCGCAGTGTATCCGGCGGTTTCCCCGCCCTCCCGCCGGAGCTAGTACCGAGGAAGAAGACGACCATGAATTGGAGCTCGCCACAGATCGTTGCTTGGACACTCGTGCTCTCGGTTTTCGCTTTCGGGTGCGACAGCAGCAGCACCACCGACAAGATCGATCCCTGCCTCACCGCTCTTCGCATCAATCTCGAAGTGGCGGACGGCACGGTTATCGATGAGGTCGAGTACGTGATCAGCGGCAACGGGATGGAGCCCATGGGCGGCACCATCGACACGAGCGCGCCCGGCGCCACCGCTTCGGTCGAGAGCTTCGGTATTCCTCCCGGTGAGGGCTACATCGTCACGATGGTCGCGAGCTCGGTCGATGGAAGCTTGATGTGCGGCGGTTCGGCAAGCTTCGATGTGGGCCCCGGTGTGAGCACCGAGGTCGAGGTCATGCTCCATTGCAAGGGATCTCAGCAGTTCGGTGGCGTTCGGGTGAACGGCAAGCTCAACATCTGCGCGGAGCTCGAGAAGGTCATCGTTGCGCCACTTCAGACCGCAAGTGGATACGCACTCGAAGTATCTGCAAATGCAAGTGACGAAGAAGGCGATCCCGTCGACTACAGCTGGACCGCGACCGGTGGTTCCTTCGGCGACGCAAGCGCGGCAGCCACGGTCTTCACCTGCGGAGAGGCGAGCGAAGAGCAGATCACCATCGAGGTGTCCGACGACGCGTTTGAGTATTGCGCGGATAGCTGGACCATCGACGTGAATTGCGTCGACGATGTTGGTACCGGTGGTACCGGTGGTGACGGCGGCGGCGGTGGAACCGCAGGCAGTGGCGGCACGGGCGGCAGCGCAGGCAGCGGCGGCAGCGGTGGAACCGCAGGCAGCGGCGGCAGCGCGGAAGCGCAGGCAGCGGCGGCACGGGCGGCAGCGCGGGCAGCGGCGGCACGGGCGGCAGCGCGGGCAGCGGCGGCACGGGCGGCAGCGCGGGCAGCGGCGGCACGGGCGGAAGCGCGGGGGGCAGCGGCGGCGGCACGGCTGGCAATGGCGGCGGAGCCCCGCCTGAGTGCACCGTCTCCGTTTCGGTCGACTAAAGGCCTTCCGAGCGCGGCCTCGAGGTAGCTACTCTAGTTGCCAGTCGGACATTCTTGACCGACCGGGCTCTGCTACGTTGTGAACGGAATCGTCGCAAGCCTTGGATACCCTGGGAGTTTTTGCCCATCGGAGCATTGGCACGGGCTCTGCAATGCTGCCGCTCACCGGAGGCAGGAAATGGATTGTTGTAGCGACCCTAGGCAGAATTCGCGGATGATTCGATTTGCTTCTCTTGGCTTCAGCGCGTTGGCGCTCGTCTTGGCCACGAGTCCGGTCCACGCGGCCGGTGAGCCGGAGGTTCGGACCGCGCAGATCGTCGAGGAAGGCTCGAAGATCTCCTGGGGTCATGCGATCGCGGTGATCGACAGCCCGATCGACGAGGTCCTCCCGGTCGTCGTCGACTACGCCAACTACGTTCTCTTCATGCCCAACTTCACCACGTCCAAGGTGCTCACGCAGCGCGGCAATCGGGCGATGGTCTACATGGAGGTCAGCGTGGCGTCCGGGACCTTCACGCTCTGGGGCCAGCTCAAGTTTTCCGAAAGCGCGCCAGAGGGCGAGACGCGCGTGATCGAGGCCCAGCTGCTCGAGGGCAACATGCGCGCGTTCAGAGCGAGCTGGCGCCTGACTCCGGTCGAGGGTGGCGCCCGAACCGAGGTCGACTTCAAGATCTACGTCGATCCCGACATGCCCTTGCCCTCATCGGTGTTCAGCCGTGAGAACGAAAAGGCGGCCGGCAAGACCTTGCGCGCCCTCAACACGCGCGTCCGGGACTCAGGCAAGCGCTCCTGACTCTCTTTGTGCGGGGCATCACATCAGCAATCTCGTTCTGCACGCGATCAACGTCCTTCTGCTGTTCGCGCTCCTACGTTGGATGACGGGGTCCCTCTGGGCGAGCGCCTTCGTGGCGTTCGTGTTCGCCGTGCACCCTCTCAATGTGTCCTCGGTGGCCTGGGTCGCGTCGCGCAAAGGATTGCTGAGCACGGCGTTCTGGCTGCTCACCATCGGAGCGTATGCCGGGTACCGCAAGAAGGGCGGGACCCTTCGTTACATCGCGATGCTCGTCGCGTTTGCGCTCGGGCTCTTGTCGAAGCCGGTTCTAGTGACCTTGCCTCTCGTCCTCCTCTTGCTCGACATTTGGCCCTTGCAACGGCAGAGCGAAGATGGAGCCGCCGCTGAGCGTAGGCCGCCGCTCAGCGAGAAGCTTCCGCTCTTCGCGATGGCCGCCGCGCTGAGCGTCGTCGTCTACGCGGTGCGGCAGACCGGTGAGCCAGTTGCCTGGACCGAGCGACTGTCCCAGGTGCCGCGCGCATACCTCGTCTATCTGAGGCGCGTCTTCTGGCCTGGGGATCTGGCGACCCCGTATCCACCGCTCGAACCGGTGACACTCCTGCAGGCGGCCGGCGCCTCGATTGCAGTGCTCGTCTTGACGTTCTGGGCGATTCAAAGCCGCCGGCAACGACCCTATCTGATGGTGGGTTGGCTTTGGTTTTTGATCACGCTGGCTCCGGTCATCGGGTTCGTTCAGGTCGGCGGGCATCCCATGGCGGACCGATGGATGTACGTTCCCATGATTGGGATTCTGATCATGGTGGCCTGGGGCCTACCTTCGCTCTTGCCGAGCGGGCGTCCCATGAAGATTGCACTCGGCACCGCAGGCTTCGTCGTTCTCATCGCGCTGAGCGTCGTCACTCACGCGCAGATCGCCTACTGGCAAAACACCGAAACGCTATTCCGCCGCGCGATCGCGGTAACCGATCGCAACCGCCTCGCCCATTACAACTTGGCCTGGTTTCTCGCCAAGGAGGGACGCGCAGATGAAGCGGTCGTTCAGTACCGTCGAGCGATCGAAGTCGATCCGACGCACTTCGCGTCGCATCACAACCTCGGGCTCTTGCTGATCCAAGAAGGCCGGAAGGACGAAGCGCTCGAGCCGATCTGTGCCGCGCTTCGGCTCGCCGACCCAGACGACGAGGCGCTCCGGAAACGACTCGCGGAGCACCTCGAAGGCGCGTCCTGTCCGTAGTGCTCGCTCAGTCACCGATGCGCTCGGCCCGCACTTCGATGAGAAACGCGGGTGGGGTTCCCGAAACGCTCAATTCCACGCGTCCAGGCCCTTCGAGCGCCAGCTCGGCTCCCTGCTCGTGCTGTGCGCTTTCGACCCCGTCCGATTCGCGGCGTGCGGACACACGTAGCGCATCCGTGCCGACTGCGCTGAATCGCCAGCTGCCTGCCGGGAGCTCGATTCCTTCGAGCGTACCCGTTGTGCCGGCGAGAAATCGCGTTCCAAGCCGCTGGTGGGCGTCGAGCTGCGCCTGCGTGCCGTTGGCGCTTGCAAAGAAGTAGCCGGGGATCGCCACCAGGCGCTGGGAGCGCTCGACGCCCACGCGGCCATCGATTCGGCAGAAGATGTTGAATCTCAACGGCACCGGCTCGTCTCCGCGGACGCGAACACGCCGGTAGAGCTCGTGAAAGCGCGGATCGGCGTCCATTTCGCGCCCGCCACGAAAGGCGAGACGGCTCGAACCGAGCACGCTCGCGACGATGATGTCCGGTTCGCGGGAGAGGACGTACGCACCATCGCCGAGCTCATGTCCCTGCACGCCGTGCCCAAAGCTCTCGTCGTGGTGTCGCGCGATGTGCGCGTCGTTCAATCCGAGCATGTCGACGGCACGAAGCTTCGAGTAAAAAGGAATCGCGCCTGCCGCATCGACGGCGACGAGTGGGTCTTCGTCTTCAAATGCCCCGCGCAAGGTGTTTCCAATCGTTGCGGCCGCAACTGTCACCGGAGGCGTACGCCAGTGCGCCATCGCGATGTTCTTGTCGTGTTGCTGCGCGCGCCCGAAGACGAAGAGGAGCGCCACGCTCGCCACCCAAGCGATCCCCATCGCGACTCGACCTTGCCACTGGGCCCAGTCGAGCGCATCGGCGACCAGGAACGCAAGAAGCACGAACGACGGGATCAGCATCCGGTAGCCGAAGGGCTGGCAGCTCACACTGGCCGTGTAAGCGGTCCATACGAGCAGCAGGAATCCTGCGAGCAAGATCCGCGAGCGCCGTGCGGGAGCGCGCCAGGCCGCATAGAAGGCCAGGCCTGCAGGCACCCAGAGCGCCCAGGACGAAAGTCCGGCGCTCGCCACGCATTGCAGTCCGCTGTCGACGCGCGCCGCCGTGAAGGCGACCTTCGCGCGGGCGGTGTTGGGAAGCCAGTCGCCGTAGTACGCGAGTCGAAAACCGATCTGTCCGAGGGTGACGAGGCCCGGCAAGACGCCGACGGCAATGGCGCGGACCCGCGCATCCCGGGAGCGTGCATGCAGGAGGAGGAACGCGCAGACGGCGACGACGAGGAGCGGGCCGTCCGGTCTCGTGAGGCAGAGCAGCGCCAGCGGGATCCCCGGCCGAATGACGGCCCTCCAGTCGGGCTCATCGGCATTGAGAAGAGGCCGGAGCAAGACCAGCGCCCAGGCGAGAAGCGCAGCAACCAAGCAGCCTTCGAGCCCGGTCACCGCCCAGAGGCCGATCGGGCCCGCCAAGGCAATGAACATCGAGCCCGCGAGCGCCGGTAGGCTCGTGCTCCAGCTCCGTGGCGGAAAGGCGTAGATCAGCGCGGCGATCGTGGCGAGCGCCGAGCCGATGCCGAGGACGACTGGGGTATCGACGAGATCGACACCGAGCGCGGCAAGAAGCGCGCATGCGAGCACCCAGAGCAGGTTTGAGTATCCCTCGACGGGCGGCCCCTCGGTCCAGGTTAGGCCCTGACCTTCGAGAAGCCGCTGCGCGTAGCGCAGCGAGATGAACGCGTCGTCGTAGGTCAGGAGGGGGTAGCTGCGCGCATGGACGATCAGCACGGTCGCGGCCAAGAGGCCGATGAGGAGCGCGATCGATTTAGAATGGGGCTCGGTGCCCTCGGCTGCCGTTGCGGCTGCGGACATGCATCTCCACGGCTTCGTTTCGAGCCGAGCCAAAGGATACACAATTCAGCGCCCTAGCGCAGTTTGCGTACCGACCGATGCGCTACTCAGCGGCGTCACTCAGCGGATCCAGCATGCTGTCGCGTCGGTGCGGCGCTTCGAAATCGATCACCGGCCCCATGGGCACGATGCGCGTCGGATTGATGGTCTGCGTGACTGCCGTAGTAGTGGTGCTTGATGTGATGCATGTTGACAGTGCCCTTGACGCCAGGGACTTGATAGAGCTCGCGCGTGTACGCCCAGAGATTCGGATAGTCGACGATGCGTCGCAAGTTGGCCTTGAAATGGCTGAAATAGACCGCATCGAAGCGAACCAAGGTGGTGAACAAGCGCCAGTCGGCTTCCGTGATCTGATCGCCGGCGACGTAGCGCTGCTGTCCGAGGCGCTCTTCGAGCCAGTCCAAGGTATCGAACAAGGCGACGAACGCTTCCTCGTAGGCTTCCTGAGTGGTAGCGAATCCGCACTTGTACACGCCGTCGTTGAGCGTTGCGTACACGCGCTCGTTCACCTCGTCGATTTCGGCGCGGAGCGGCTCTGGGTAGAAGTCGCCTGGCTTGGCGCCCAGATGATCGAACGCGCTGTTGAACATGCGAATGATCTCGGACGACTCGTTGCTCACGATGGTCTCGGTCTTCTTGTCCCAGAGCACGGGCACGGTCACCCGTCCGGTAAACCGCAGCTCGGCCGCCGTGTAGATCTCGTGTAGGAACTCGGCGTTCAGGATCGGATCGGGAATGACGCCGTCGCCCTCATGAAACGTCCAGCCCTGACCGCCCATGAAGTGATTCACGACGGAGACCCCGATCATGTCCTCGAGACCCTTGAGCTTGCGAAAGATCAAGGTCCGGTGCGCCCATGGGCAGGCATAGGACACGTAAAGGTGGTAGCGACCCGCTTCCGCTTCGAAGGCCTTTCCATTCGGCGGGTTCCGGCCGTCCGGGGTGATCCAGTTTCGGAACTCGCTGTTCGAACGCCGGAACTTCCCGCCCGTGCTCTTCGTGTCGTACCAAATGTCGCGCCAAACGCCGTCAACTAGCTTTCCCATCTTCGTACCTTCCTAGGAGTCAAAGCAGACGGCCCATCTTCCCGCTCTGATAGTCGCGGAAGGCCTGTCCAATTTCTTCTGGTGTGTTCATGACGAAGGGGCCGTAGGCCACTACCGGCTCGCCGAGCGGCTCGCCCGCGAGCACGAGGGCACGCGTCCCCTTTGTGGCATGAACTTGCACCGCTCCGGCTGCGTTCCGTTCGAATACACCGAAGTGCCGTGCAGGGATGGGCGTGTGCTCCGGTCCTGCACTGAGATCCCCTTCGAGCGGAAACACGAGGGTCGTCCAGCCCGCGGGAAGCTCGACCTCGGACGTACCATCTTCACCGAACCGAAGGTCGAAGGTCGCGATCGGCGTGTGCGTTCGGGCCGGGCCTCTCGCGGAGCCGAGCTCACCGGCCACCAGTCGTGCTTCGGCGGCGCCGAGTTGTACGCGCGGGAACTCGCGGTCGAGGAGCGGCTGGTAGCGCGGCGCGCTCATCTTCTGGCTGGCGGGCAGGTTCACCCAGAGCTGCACCATCTCGAACTCGCCACCGCGCTCTGAGAACGCCTGGGAGTGTTTTTCCTCGTGCACGACCCCGGAGGCCGCGGTCATCCACTGCACATCGCCCGGTCCGATGCGACCGCCCCCGCCCGCGGAGTCCCGGTGTTCCACCTCGCCCTCGTAAGCGAAGGTCACGGTCTCGAAGCCGCGGTGCGGATGCTCTCCGACCCCACGCCGCCACGGAGACGGATCGAAATGCTTCCGTTTCGCGTGATCGAGCAGAAGAAACGGGCTCAGCATCTCGGCACCGAGTTGCGGCCAGAACACGGTCTTCACGAAGAAGCCGTCGCCGACCCAGTGCTCAGGGCCTGGCGGGTACACGCCTTGAAGGGGTCGCGCGCCTGCTGGCGTGTTCTTCGATTGGGCTTTCATGCTGGCCTCCGACTCGGCGCGTCCGAGCAGCTTGCGCGAAATGCCCCAAGCGGCGAGTGCCGCGATTGCGGCACCGATCGTCGCCAGCACACCTCGCCTCGATTGCTCGATCGCCATCGGCTGACTCTAAGGAGTGCCGCCCACCCTCGACAGAGCGCATCGACTTGACGTAGAGTTGCATTAACGCAACTTCAGGCGCCATGTGGGCTGACAGGGACAATATTGCAACGTTTGTGGAGGTGGTACGGCGCAATAGCCTGGCGGCCGCAGCGCGATATCTCGAGGTCCCCAAGTCGACCGTGAGCCGGCGGCTTTCGCGTCTGGAGGAGCAGCTCGACACCAAGCTCGTGCACCGGGACGCGCGCCGCGTGACGCCCACGCCGGAGGGCATCCGTTTCTACGAATCAGTGGTGGATGCAGTCGACGTGCTCGACACGGCGGTGGCGATGATCGAGCGAAGCAGCACCGAGCCTCGGGGAACGATTCGGCTGACAGCGCCCAGCGATCTCGGCCGCATGCTCCTCATCGCGGAGCTTTCTCGGTTTCTCGATCGGTACCCTGACATTTCGCTCGATCTCATGTTCACCAATCGATTTGTCGATCTCGTCCAAGAGCGTGTCGACGTCGCTTTGCGTGCAGGCGAAGTGACCGAACCCAATCTCATCGCGCGCAAATTGCTTCCGTCGGATTTTCAGCTCGCTGCTCATCCGCAACACGAGATCGATTGCCACGACATCAGCGGCCTCGAAGCGCACCCCTTCGTTCTCTATCGCAGGCGCGGACGGACCCAGGTGTTTCGACTCGAGAAGGGAAGCGGCGAAGAGCAGGAGACCGTCGAGCTCACGGTCTCAGGCCGCGTGAGCGTCGACGACTACAGCGCGATGGTCGAGCTCGTTGCCGCAGGGCAGGGCCTTGGGCTCATGCCCGAGCTTCATGTCGTCGAGGGCGAGCGCACGGGGCGACTGGTCCGCATTTTTCCCGATTGGGTGCTGCCGGCGCCTTCGGTGCATCTGGTGTATTCGACGCGGCAGCTGCCCGAACGGGTGCGCTTGCTGATCGACTTTCTTTGCGATGCGATGTCGGCTGGTCTGCAGGCGTGAGGGCTACGCCGCCTGCTTCTTCGAGAGGAGACCCTTTGGCGCGACGGTGAAGATCGGCTCCTCGCGCAAGCCCAGGGTATTCAAGACCGCGTTGGCGCAGACCAGTCCGGAGGTGAAGGCCGCTTCCATGTGGGTCATGGGGTAGGGCAGGCGCACCCAATCGCCGGCCATGAGCAAGCCTTCGATCGGAAGCTCGGGTGCGGGCCGGAGGGCGCGCTGTCCGGGGGCAAACGCTGGGAAATCATGGCGGACCTGGAGCGCCTCGGCCTTGATCTCGAGCCCGGCGAGCTCGGGGAAGTAGTACTCGAGCTCTTCGAGAAAGACACGACGCACCTCGTCCTCCTGCTCGAGGCCGTCTGGCAACGCGTAGCTGTGGAGCTCGAGGACCGCGCCGCCCTGTTCCTTGACCCAAGTTTGCGCTTCGTCGGTGATGCGATGGTAGAGCGTCAGCGAATCGAGCAGGCGCCGTCTGTCCACGTTGATGAAAGTGGGCAAGCCCGGGCGCACGTCGCGGTCGACCCAGATTCGCCAGACCGCGTAGCCGTATGAGGTTTCGAGCGCCTGCAGGTTCTTGGCGAGCTCTGGCTGCGCTTCAGCGATCCACGGAGACCGATCCACGATCGCTTGCATTCCTGGAATGTCGGCGGCGATCACGACCCAGTCGTACTCTTCATCCAAGATCCGGTAGCGCTTTTGTTCGCCGAGCGCGATTCCGTCGACCGCTGCGCCCAAACGCAGATCGACTCGGTTCTCTTCTAGATGCGCGCGAATCGGAGCGAGCAACGTGGTTTCGTAGTCACCGGCCGGGTAGTCGTACATGAGGCCATGGTCGTGGCTGAGGTAGTAGAAGTGAAACGCACGCAGAACGTCCGCGGTCGAGAGCACGGCTTCGTCGGCGAAGAATGCTCGGGCGAAGGTGCGAAAGGCGATTCGAAGCTCCTCGGGCACCGCGGCGTCGTCGCAGAACTTCCCGAAGGTGATCCCGTCGAACGCTTCGTAGGTCTTCTCCATGTCGAATCGCAGAAATGCGTCGAGTCGCTCGCGCGTGCGTTTTGGCATGACGTCTCGCCACCGGTAGAAGCCTCGGCGTCCGAGGTCGAGGATGTTGAGCGCTGGAACCGTCTCCACCTCGCCGAAGCTCAGCGGTCGTCCCTGCCCATCGAGGATGAGGTAGTCCTCGATCTCACGGAAGCCCTCACGAAGCCCGAGCCCGTCGAGGAAGCGGTTGAGGTTGTAGTACTGACGAAAGAACGCATGAAACCCGTGCTCCACCGTCTGCTCTCCGTCCCCGACCGGAACCTTCCAGGCCCCGATCTTCCCCCCCAAATACGCATTCCGCTCATACAGAGTGACCGGAACCCCACGCCCCCCAAGCGTCGCCGCCACCCCAATCCCGGCCAGCCCGCCCCCCAGCACCGCAACCCGACCCCCCCCCAAATCTTCCCAGGTTGATGACGAAACGTCCCAGGTTGAGGCGGGATCGGAGCCAGGGTGGGGCAAATTTTCTTTTGAATTTCGAGTGGTTGGGGCGTTTGGGTTGGGGCGATTTGCTGGCTGGCGATAGCCGCCTAGGCGGGCTTCGATCGCTCGGCGCAGAGGGCGCGACCAGGGGCGAGTGCTTCGCAGCAGGAGGAGGCCCAGCAAGACGCCGATTGCGAGCAGCGCGGCGAGCCCGTTCAGCGACATCGATACATCGTTGATAGGCGCGCTGGCGCCGTGTACGACTGTGCCACAAGGCGTGAAGTGTGAACCGTTTTGTCCATCTGATGTCCAGGTCTTGTCAAGGTCAGTTCTGGTCACATAAGGGGTAGACGTCAAGCGAATCATGACTGGGTCATTCGATATTGTGGTCCTCGGGGCCGGACCCGCGGGTCTCAGCATAGCTGAGGCCTCCGCGGCGCGCGGTGCGTCGCTGGCAATCGTCGCCCCGGAGCCCCAGGCGGGCTGGAAACCCAACTACTGCCTCTGGGCTGATGAGCTTCCGCAGACCTGGGCCGCATCGGTCGAGTGGCGTTGGCCGCGCGC
This sequence comes from uncultured delta proteobacterium, assembly GCA_963786865.1. Lineage (GTDB taxonomy): Bacteria > Myxococcota_A > Polyangia > Polyangiales > Houyiibacteriaceae > SG8-38. Next base: position 561,490 of record CAWBAV010000006.1, read on the forward strand.
CCGCGTCGAAACCGCGCTCGGCGCCCGCCAGCTCGAACGATCCTACGTGAAGCTCGACACCGCTCGATTGCAGTCGATGCTCTCGGGCGAGCTGCGACGACATGGCGCGCGATTCATCGCCGGCGCAGCGACCGAGCTCGAGCATGATGCCGAGCAAACGCTGGTCCGACTGCGCGACGGCAAGACCATCCGCGCGCGCGTCGTAATCGACGCCTCGGGCGCTCGGAGCCGCTTCGTTCGGCGCAGCCATGCGCGAGTCCCGGCACTGCAAGTCGCATACGGGGCACTGATCCATGCGCCGGGGCATCTCTTCGACCCGGCGGAAGCCGTGCTGATGGACTTCCGCCCCGCATCGCCACGCCTCGGAGACCCGCCGAGCTTTCTGTACGCGCTTCCCCTCGACCAAGACCGCGTCTTCTTGGAAGAGACCTCGCTTGCGCATCGACCCGGAGTCGACATCGCCAAGCTGCGAGCGCGCCTCGAGACCCGACTCGCCGCGCTTGGGCTCCAAGACTGCGAGGTCCTCGCGGAGGAGCACTGCGTCATACCGATGGGCCTCGGTCTGCCGCTTCCTCGCCAAGACGTGCTGCCCTTCGGGGCAGCGGCATCTATGGTGCACCCCGCGTCCGGCTATCTCATGTCGCAGATCGCGAGGAAGGCAGAGCCCGTCGCCTTGGCGCTCGTGGACGCGCTCGAAACCGTAGGCCGGCAAGCGGCGATCGATACAGCCATGTCGACACTTTGGCCCCGGGACCGGCGAAAGATCTGGGAGCTCTACGGCTTCGGTCTGGAGAGCTTGGTCAGCATGAACACCGCCGAAACCGGTCGATTCTTCGATGCGTTCTTCCGGCTGCCGACCGAGGCCTGGTCCGGCTACCTAGCCGGAACCCTGAGCCCCGCAGCGCTGGGTGCCGTCATGACCCGCTTGTTTCGCAGCCTGCCCTTCTCCTTGCGATGGCGACTGCTCCGAACGAGCGTATCGTCGGGTGTAGCCCCGCTTGCAAGATCGATTCTTCACCCAGGAACAGCATGAACACAGCGGCCCTCAGCGTAACTCAAACCATGCAGCAGGCGCGCGCCCTCGCTTCGGTTCTGCTCGAGCATGCCGACCTCATCGGACGCGTCGAGGCCAGGATGGTCGAGCTTGCCGGAGACCGAATCCAAGATCCGGGCGCACGCATGGTCTGCGAGCACCTCGACGCAGGCGGCAAGCGTTTGCGTGCACGCCTTGCTCTGGCGGCTTGCGATGCGCTTGGTGGCTGCGCCGAGGACGCCATCGATTGGGCGGCTGCGGTTGAGCTCCTTCACAACGCCTCGCTGGTGCACGACGACATCCAGGATGGCGACCGAACTCGTCGAGGCAGGCCCGCACTCTGGGCGCGTCATGGCATCGCTCAAGCGATCAACGCCGGCGATCTCCTTCTGATGCTTCCGTTTCGCGCGCTCGGCCGCTATCCCGCCGAAGTGCAGGCGGCGCTGGTGCAGATCCTGGCCGAATATGCCGAGAGCACGGCACGGGGCCAGATTCTCGAGCTTGGGCTGAGCATGGCTGGCGATGAGGGCTGGGGCGACTACTTCAACGCAGCCTCGGGAAAGACAGGCACGCTCTTCGCGCTTCCCGTGCGGGGCGCAGCGCAGCTAGCCGGCTTGCAGACCGACGACGCGAAACGCCTGGCTTCGGTGTTCGCCTCGATCGGCGTGCTCTATCAGCTGCAGAACGACTTGCTCGATCTCTTCGACGCGAAAGGTCGTGGCGCAGCGGGTAGCGATATCTACGAAGGGCGTCTCAGCGCAGCGGTGCTCACGCATCTCGATCTTCATCCCGACGAAGCGGCCGCGGTCTTCGAAGTGCTCGCCAAACCGCGGCACCAGACGAGCGCCGGCGAAGTCGAACGACTGATCGCACGCTTCATCGAGGGCGGTGCGACCACTCGGCTCCTCGAGCGCATCGAATCCCTTGCCGCCGAGCTTCTCGCGTCGCGGGTCCTGAGCGAATCTCGCGAGATGCACGCCCTTGCTGGTGAGCTCGTTCAGCAAGTGCTCGCACCGGTCACACTGACAAGAGGAGCCCACCGTGAGTAAGCACGCCATCGTCATCGGTGCAGGGTTTGGCGGACTCGCAGCTGCAGCTCGCCTCCGCGCCATGGGCCACCGCGTCACCGTCCTCGAGGCGGGCAGTCAGCCCGGAGGCCGCGCGCGCGCCTTCGAACGCGACGGCTTTCACTTCGACGCCGGCCCGACGGTGATCACCGCACCGTATCTCTTCGACGAGCTCTTCGAGCTCTTCGGCAAGGATCGCCGGGAGTACTTCGAGCTGGTTCCGGTCGATCCGTTCTATCGCGTCGCGTTTCCCGATGGCCGCTACTTCGACTACGTGGGGGACGACGAGCGCCTCTTCGCCGAGATCGCGAAGTTCAACGCAGCCGACGTAGAGGGCTACAAGAAGCTCGTCGAGCACTCGCAGCGAATCTTCGACGTGGGCTACACGCAGCTCGTCGACGCGGACTTCTCCCGCTTCGGCGAGATGATGCGCATCGTCCCTGATCTCATACGTCTTCGTGCTTACAAGAGCCTCTACGGCCTTGTCGCCCGCTACATCAAGGACGACGCCCTACGGCAAGTCTTCACCTTCCAGCCCTTGCTGATCGGCGGAAACCCGTTTCGCGCCCCGGGGATCTACCTCTTGATCCACTGGCTCGAGCGAAAATGGGGGATTCACTTCGCGATGGGCGGCACCAGTGCCATCGTGAGCGGCCTGACCCGATTGCTCGGCGAGGTGGGCGTGGACCTGCGCCTCAATGCGCCCGTGGAGCGCATCGAGGTCGTGAACGGCAAGGCCAAGGGGGTCCTGCTCGCCGACGGAACCTTCCTCGAATCGGAGATCCTGGTCGCCAACGCGGACCCCGCCATGGTCTATACCAAGCTCATCGACCCATCTGCGCGGAGGAAGAACAGCGATGCCTCGGTCGCGCGCAAGCGCTACTCGATGAGTCTCTTCGTCGGTTACTTCGGTACCCAAAAGACCTATCCCGACCTCGCGCACCACTCGATTTTGCTCGGTCCGCGTTACCGTGGGCTGCTCACCGACATCTTCGACCGAAAGAAGCTCACCGAGGACTTCTCGCTGTACCTGCACGCGCCCACGCGAACCGATCCGAGCTTGGCACCTGCAGGCGGCGAGAGCTTCTACGTGCTGTCGCCCGTCCCCAATCAGCAAAGCGGGATCGACTGGTCCGTCGAGGGCCCTCGTTACATGGATCGAATCCTCGATGCGCTCGACGCCGATCACCTTCCAGGCCTTCGCGAGAACCTCGTGACGCAGTTCCACGTAGACCCTCGGTACTTCGAGGGCGAGCTCCGCTCGTACCGGGGAGCCGCGTTCGGTCCCGAGCCAACGCTCCGGCAATCGGCGTATTTCCGCTTCCACAACAAGTCCGAGGACGTGGGCGGGCTCTACTTCGTCGGCGCGGGCGTCCACCCGGGCGCAGGTCTTCCCGGGGTGCTGTCCTCGGCGAAGGTGCTCGAACGGGTTTTGCCTCAGCCACAAATCTCGGGCCGTACGCTCGCGCTTCCGAAGTCGGTGACGGCATGAGTGAGAACGAGCGACGCGCGCGCGAGATCGCGCAGTGGCAGGTCCTGGCGTTTCGGGCGCGCTCCTTTCGCTGGGCATCCGCATTTCTGAGTCAGGCACAACGGCAGCGGGTGGCGGGGCTCTACGCGTTTTGCAGAGCGGTCGACGACCTCGTCGATGCCGACTGGGTTTCACCCGAGGCCAAGCGCGATCTCGATCGGCTTCAAGCGGCCCTCTCAGCGGAGCCGAACGGCGAGTCGCTTTGGCCCGAGGGCTATCTCTGGTTTCGAGAGCTTTGCATCGAGAACGGGATCGACTTCGCGGTCGTCCGGGACTTGCTCCTCGGCATGAGATCGGATCTGGACCTCGTTCGCGTGCAATCGGACCAGGAGCTTCTTCGCTACTGCTACCGTGCTGCGGGGACGGTGGGCTTGATGATGTGCTCGGTGCTCGGCGTGCGTGACCCGCGCGCCCTGCGCCACGCAGTTCACCTCGGCATCGCCATGCAGCTCACCAACATCTCCCGCGACGTGCGTGAGGATGCCGACGCGGGCCGCGTGTACCTTCCGGCCGAGCGCCTGGCGGCCTACGGCGTGACCTCCGAGCAACTGGTCGAAGGCGAAGCGGACCCTGAAGCTGTGAGTCTCGTCGTGAGCGACGTGCTCGGCCTGGCGGAGCGCTACTACCGAAGCGGCGATGCCGGAATGCGATTTCTGCCCGCGCGCGCGCGCTGGGCCGTTCTCGTCGCGAGTCGCCTCTACCGTGGCATCGGCCGGCGCTTGCGCCGCCGCAACGCAAGCAACCCATTGCGCGGCCGCGTCGTGGTTCCTTGGTTCGAGAAGGTCGGTTTAGTGACCGCCGCAACGGCAACTTGGATCCGCCTCTCGCTGGTTCGGCCGAGGGCCGTCCTCCTGCCGGCTGACACTGACACTGACACTGACACTGGCGCTGGCACTGGCACTGACACTGGCACCGACACTGGCGCTGTCACTGGCACTGACGCAGTCACTGACTCTGGCGCTGACACTGCCACCGGCACTGGTGCTGCCCCTCACCACGTTGTACATCCCAATCCACATGCTTTGGGACACACTCATTAAGAACGCGCTCGTCTTTGACGGGCGTGCCGCTGCCCCTCAGCGACTAGACGTCGCCGTTCAAGACGGGAAGGTCGCGGAGCTTGGAGCGGACCTCGATGCGAGCGAGGCCAGGGAGCTCGTCGATGCGGCGGGTCGCTGGTTGACTCCGGGCCTCTGGGACATTCACACGCACCTCGACCTCGAGGTCGAGCTCGATCCGGGGCTGACCGAGGTCGTGCGGCACGGAACCACCACTGCCGTGGTGGCAAACTGCTCGATCGGCGTTCCCTTCGGACGTCAAAATGCCGACGGGCACGATCCTGTCGTTTCTTGCTTTGCGCGCGTCGAGAACATTCCGAAGAGCGTGCTCGAGCGCGTGGCCGACAAGATCAGCTGGGACAACCCCAGGGAATACCTCGATCACTTCGCGACAGATGCCGCTCGGCGCAAACATCGTGCCGATGATTCCGCACTCGATGCTGCGGATCGAAGCGATGGGGCTCGAGCGCGCGATCAGCGAGCCGGCCAGCGAAGAGGACCTGCGCAAGATGGAAGGCATCCTCGAAGAGGCCATGAAGGACGGTTACGCCGGCTTCTCGACCGACATGCTGCCGTTTCATTACCTCTCGAACGACCCGCATCGAGAGAAGCGAATTCCGGCGAACCATGCGAGTTACGGCGAGGTGAAGCGCCTCACCAGCATCGTGCGACGCTACGGCAGGGTCTGGCAGGCGACCCCCGAGAAGGACAAGCCGCAGAACGTCATGCGCTGGTTCATGCTGAGCAGCGGCCGCTTTTTTGGAAAGCCGCTCAAAGTAACCGCCGTCGCCGCGCTCGACGTCGTGACCAATCGCTTCCTCGCACGCCTCGGCGTCGCGCTCACGCGCATCATCAACTCACCCCTGGTGAACGGAAACTTTCGGCTCCAAGCTCTGGCAGCGCCGTTCCGCGTGTATGCCGACGGCGCGATCACGCCGCTCGCCGAGGAGCTCCCCGCGCTTCGAGAGCTCAACGCCCTCGACCTCGACGACAGAGACGGGCGGCTCGCGCTCCTCAACGATCCCGCCTATTGCAAACGCTTCCGCCATATGTGGGAGCACGACAAGAAGGGCTTCTCCCGCGCACGCATCAAGCGCTGGCTCCGCATCATGGACGACAGCTTCAGCCGCGACCTTCGGGACATGGTGATGACCGCGAGGCCCTTGCCCGTTTGGGAAGGCGAGACCCTCCAGGACATCTACGAGCGCTTGCTCGATTGGCAGGCCAGACCGAGCGGGATAGGGCGCATCCCGCGCACCGGCCACGGCCCGCGCAACGAAGAAGAAGCCAAGGTCTTCGCAAGCTTCCCGGATCCGGTCGGCGACGACTGCGAGTTCATCCTCCACCTGCTCCGCCACTTCGATACCGACCTCCGCTGGTACGTGCTCGCCGCCAACGACGACGAGGAACGCATGGCGCGCGTGCTCTTCGACCCACAGATGATGCCCGGCTTCAGCGACTCGGGCGCGCACCTCAGCAACATGGCGTACTACGACTCGAATCTGCGCGGACTGCAGATCGCGCAGCGGCGTTCGCTCGAGCAGGTCGCTTATCACGTCGGCCGTTTGACGCGGGTTCCCGCCGAGTTCTGGGGCATGGAAGCCATCGTGGGCACCATCGAGAAGGGCCGCCAGGCAGATCTAACCTTGATCGATCCAGAGGCGCTCCGACGCTACGACTCAGACGCAAACACCACGTTTGGCTACCGCGAAGCCGTCGCCGCCGAGCAGATGCTCAACCGTTCCG